>CAXXLC010000028.1:0-550627 GCA_963677345.2 uncultured Saccharicrinis sp. | reverse complement strand
CAAGAGATAATTTGGACCAGGCTATTGAACAAATGGTTAAAAGTAAAAATTCTTTTTTGTTGGAAGTTAGAGTTGAAAAAGAAGGTAACGTATTTCCGATGGTTCCAACCGGATGTTCTGTATCAGATATCAGATTAGATTAGTATTGTATCTTTATTAAAATTGAAATCATGCAGCAAGAATTCACCTTAACCATATTTTCTGAAAATCATGTTGGTCTTTTAAATCAGGTTACAACCGCATTTACCAGAAGAAGTATCAATATTGAAAGCTTAAATGTATCTGAATCTTCTTTAGAAGGAATACATAAGTTTACAATTGTTGTTTTTTCAACAAGAGAAATAATTGAAAAACTTGTAGGTCAACTTGAGAAAAAGCTAGATGTTCTGAAAGTTTTTGTTTTTACTAATGATGAAATTATTCATCAGGAATTGGCTCTTTATAAGGTGCCTACTGAAGCATTACTAAATGGTAATGAACTTGAACAAATTGTTCGTCAATATGGAGCACAAATCATGGAAGTTACTCCAGAATAATACTGTAATTCAGAAAACAGGTCATAATCAGAAACTCAGGAACTTTTCGTAAAGTTAGATAAATACGGTGTGCTTCAGTTTATTCGTTCAGGAAGAATCGCCATTACAAAACTAAGAACTGAACTACTTGAAAAATACTTGAAAGATCTGAGAACTGAAGTAAAAAATCAGAGGAATAGAATCTTTTTAATTGAAATATATAATTACACGGATTGAGGTCATTCCCGGCTTCTTCCAAAAATGATTTATTTAATAAGTTATGGATAATAAAGTTTATATTTTTGACACCACGTTAAGGGACGGAGAACAGGTTCCCGGTTGCCAGTTGAATACTATTGAAAAAATTGAAGTAGCAAGGCAACTGGAAAAGCTCGGTGTTGATATTATTGAGGCCGGGTTTCCCATCTCAAGTCCGGGGGATTTTAATTCGGTCGTCGAAATTTCTAAAGCAGTATCTAATCCTACAATTTGTGCATTAACACGTGCTGTGAAAAAGGATATTGAGGTAGCTGCAGAAGCATTAAAATTTGCTAAACGAGGACGAATTCATACAGGTATAGGAACTTCACCTTACCATATTTATCAAAAATTAAATTCTAATCCTGATGAAATTATTGAACGTGGTGTTGCCGCTGTTAAGTATGCTCGTCAGTTTGTTGATGATGTAGAATTTTATGCAGAGGATGCCGGAAGAAGTGATAATGAGTATTTGGCAAGAGTAATTGAAGCTGTGATTGCAGCAGGTGCCACTGTGGTTAACATACCTGATACAACAGGATATTGCTTACCTTCTGAATATGGTGAAAAAATTGCTTACTTGGTAAACAACGTACCTAACATTGATAAAGCAATTATATCTACGCACTGTCACAACGATTTAGGTATGGCAACTGCCAATACACTTTCTGGTGTAATTAATGGTGCCCGCCAGGTAGAAGTTACTTTAAATGGTTTAGGTGAACGCGCTGGTAACACAGCTTTGGAAGAAGTTGTTATGGCTATTAAGGCACATAAAGATCTTGATTTTGTAACAGGTGTTGACGCAAAACAAATTATTAAAACAAGTAAGCTTGTATCCACCTTAATGCGTATGCCAGTGCAAGCTAACAAATCAATTGTTGGGCGTAATGCATTTGCTCACTCATCAGGTATTCACCAGGATGGCGTATTAAAAAATCGTGAAACTTATGAAATTATTGATCCCGCTGATGTAGGTGTAAAAGAGTCAAGTATTGTACTTACCGCTCGTAGTGGTAGGGCAGCACTTAAACATAGATTAGAAGTTCTTGGTTATAAATTGGAGCAAGATAAATTAGATCAGGTTTATAAAAATTTCCTGGTGCTTGCTGACTCTAAAAAAGATATCAGTGATGAAGATCTTGAAGTACTAGTTGGTCATGAAAAGAAAGAAGAAAGAATTCTTAAGTTAGATAATCTTCAAGTAATCTGTGGAAAATCATGTATTCCTTCAGCAACCGTTACGCTTAACTACAATGGTAAAATCATGACTAAAAATGCCATTGGTGACGGACCCGTTGACGCAGCATTTAAAGCCATTAAAAAAATGATTCCTACTGAGGCTATTCTTGAAGAATATTTAGTGCAAGCCGTAACAAGAGGTTCAGATGATATAGGTAAAGTTCACGTTCAACTTGCATTAGAAGGCCGAACTGTTCACGGATTTGGGGCGAATGTTGATATCCTTACAGCTTCTGTTTGGGCTTATCTAGATGCTTTATCAAAAATAATTTAATAGAAGACAAAAGTATAAAGATTAACATCTAAATAATTAATCGTCTTTTGTCTTTTATCTTAATACTTTATACTTGAATAATTAATAACTTATAAATAATAGAAAATTGGCAGGGAAAACGCTTTTTGACAAGATTTGGGATATGCATGAGGTGAAGACCATCCAGGATGGCCCTTCAGTATTGTATATCGACCGTCACTTAGTACATGAAGTGACCAGTCCACAAGCATTTGCAGGATTAAAAGCTCGTGGAATCAAAGTATTCAGACCGCAAAATACTTTTGCAACTCCTGATCATAATATTCCAACTATTAACCAACATCTTCCAATTGCAGATGAAGTGTCTCGTTTTCAAGTTGATACTTTAACTCAAAACTGTGAAGATAATAACGTAACATTATTTGGATTAGGTCATCCTAAAAACGGAGTAGTTCATGTTGTTGGCCCTGAAAATGGTATTACGCAACCAGGTATGACTATTGTTTGTGGCGATAGCCATACTTCTACTCACGGTGCTTTTGGTAGTATTGCTTTTGGGATTGGTACATCTGAAGTTGAAATGGTACTTTCTACACAATGTATCATGCAGCCTCGTCCCAAAACAATGAAAATTAACATTGATGGCCAGCTTGAAAAAGGTGTAACTGCTAAAGATTTAGTATTATACGTAATTTCTAAACTTACTACAGGAGGTGGAACCGGGTATTTCGTTGAGTTTGCAGGTTCAGCAATTCGTAGCTTAAGTATGGAAGGTCGTATGACTGTTTGTAATATGAGTATTGAAATGGGAGCTCGTGGTGGGCTAATCGCTCCTGACGAAAAAACCATAGAATATGTTAAAGGCAGGGAATATGCTCCTAAAGGTGCAGATTGGGATGCTGCTGTTGCTAAATGGAAAGAGTTGTATACTGATGAGGAGGCTGTTTTTGATAAAGTTTATGACTTTAAAGCATCAGATATCGAACCAATGATTACATATGGCACAAACCCAGGTATGGGTGTAGGCATCACTCAAAACATACCAACTTTAGATACAGTTGATGCAAGTTCGCAAAAAACATATCTAAAATCATTAGAATATATGGGATATGCTCCAGGGGAAGCTATGATCGGAAAAAAAATCGACTGGATTTTTGTAGGTAGCTGCACTAACGGACGTATCGAAGATATTAGAACATTTGCAAACGCTGTAAAAGGCAAGAAAAAAGCTGAAGGTGTTACAGCTTGGATTGTTCCTGGGTCTCATCAGGTGGAAGACCAGGCTATTGCTGAAGGGTTGAAAGATATTCTTGAGGAGGCTGGGTTTGAATTACGCCAACCAGGATGTTCTGCATGTTTGGCAATGAATGATGACAAAGTTCCTGCAGGAAAATATTCAGTATCTACAAGTAACCGTAACTTCGAAGGAAGACAAGGTCCCGGTGCAAGAACATTATTAGCTAGTCCATTGACTGCTGCAGCTTGTGCTGTTACAGGTGTAATTACTGATCCACGTACTTTATAATCATTAAAATTTAGAGAAAATGCCAATAGATAAATTTGTTACATTAGAATCAACCTATGTACCACTTCCTATTGAGAACGTGGACACAGACCAAATTATACCGGCTCGCTTTTTAAAGGCTACCACCAAAGAAGGTTTTGGTGATAACTTGTTTGCCGACTGGAGATATAATAAAGATGGTTCTGCTAAAGCTGACTTCGTTTTAAACGATCCAAAGTATACCGGATCTGTACTTGTTGCAGGTAAAAACTTTGGATCAGGATCTTCTCGTGAGCATGCGGCATGGGCTGTTCATGGTTACGGTTTTAAAGTTGTTGTTTCTAGTTTCTTTGCTGATATTTTTAAGAATAACTCCTTAAACAATGGTGTTTTACCTGTAGTTGTTTCTGAAGAATTTTTATCCCAATTATTTGCAGCTGATGAAAATAATGTAGTGATTGTTAATCTTGAAGAACAAACCATTACTAATAAAGCAACTGGTAATTCTGAATCATTTGAAATTAATGGTTATAAGAAAAACTGTTTATTAAACGGGTATGATGATATTGATTATTTAATCAGTGTTAAAGAAGAAATTGAAGCTTTTGAAAGTAACAGAGCATAAATTATTAAATACAGCGGCATAAATATCTATTCAATTATGTCGCTGTATTTAATAAAGGTAATTAAATTACCTTATCCATATTCATAAGATCAAATGGTCTTATAATGTATCAATTATACCTCGATACACTCTAGAAGCATGAAAATAGAAGTAATGGATACCACACTCCGTGATGGTGAACAAACCACAGGAGTATCTTTTAACGTAGGAGAAAAACTGGCTATGGCCAGGTTGTTATTAGAAGAACTTAAAGTTGACCGTATTGAAGTAGCTTCCGCACGGGTTTCTGAAGGTGAATTTGATGCTGTAAAACGAATTACAGAATGGGCAAAAAAAAATGGTTTTCTGGATAGAATCGAAGTCCTTGGTTTTGTTGATGGCGATACTTCACTCAAATGGATTCATGAGGCTGGGGGAAAGGTAATTAATCTACTTACAAAAGGTTCTCTCAAACACGTTCAGGGTCAGTTACGAAAAACGCCTGAAGAGCACATAAGTGATGTTGCTATGTTGGTTGATAAGGCTGAAGGTATGGGCATTGATGTGAATGTTTATCTGGAAGACTGGAGTAATGGTATGCTTACATCTCCGGATTACGTATTTTATGTTGTTGGAGAACTTAAAAAAATGAGAATTAAACGCATTATGTTACCAGATACATTAGGCGTTTTAAATCCAGATCAAACCTTTGGTTTTTGTGCAGATATGGTGGATCGTTTTCCTGATATCCATTTTGATTTCCATGCACATAATGACTATGATATGGCTGTTGCCAATGTGTTTTCGGCATTAAAAACTGGTATTTCAGGAATTCACACAACAGTAAATGGTTTGGGAGAGCGTGCAGGAAATGCTCCTTTGGCTAGTGTGATAGGAATCCTTAATGATCATCTTAAACTTGAAAATAGTTTAGATGAATCAAAAATAACACGAGTAAGTAAAGTTGTAGAACAATTTTCGGGACTGAGAATACCTGAAAATCAGCCTATTACAGGTTATAATGTATTTACTCAGTGTAGCGGGGTTCATGCCGATGGCGATAGCAAAGATAATCTTTACTTTAACAATTTAATGCCTGAGCGTTTTGGTAGATACAGGCGTTATGCTTTAGGTAAAACTTCAGGAAAAGCAAATATCAAAAAGAATCTTGAAGAATTAGGTATTGAACTTGATTCTGAAGAAATGAAAAAAATTACAAAAAGGGTTATTGAATTAGGTGATAAAAAGAAAACTGTCACTATAGAAGATTTACCTTTTATTATTGCTGATGTATTAAAGAGTTCTTCGGTTAAGGATGCTATTAAAATCAGAAATTATAACTTATCTTTGGCGCACGATTTAAGACCGTTAGCGTCTATTAGTCTTGAGATTAACGGCAGTCGTCATGACGAAACTGCTGTAGGCGATGGACAGTATGATGCCTTTATGAAAGCACTGTGGAGAATTTATAAAAAATTAGATAAAGTTCATCCTATACTTTCTGATTACTGGGTTAGCATACCTCCAGGTGGTAAAACTGATGCATTTGTTGAAACAATGATTACCTGGGACTATAATGGTGTTGAGATTAAAACCCGCGGTTTAGCTGCCGACCAGACTCAGGCTGCCATCGAAGCCACTATTAAAGTTCTGAATGTTATTGAAGAAGGAACTTTTACACGTCAGGCAAACTGGAAAGACAAATTTGAAAAGTAAGATATAAAGAGATAAGAAACTGAAGACTAATAAACAAACATTTTATCTCTAAATAATTATAAAGTAAATAGTTTAAATAGAAATAGAGAGATCTGATTTACCTATTATCTCTTATCTAAAACGAATAAAAATGAAATTGAATATTGCAGTATTGGCCGGAGACGGAATTGGTCCGGAAATCGTAGCTCAAGCACAAAAAGCAATTGATGCTGTTGCTACTAAGTTTAACCACGAAGTTGAGTATACTCCAGCTTTAGTAGGAGCTTGTGCTATTGATCAGGTAGGAAACCCTTACCCAGATGAAACTCACGAAATCTGTATGAAATCAGATGCTGTATTATTTGGTGCAATTGGTGATCCTAAATTTGATAACGATCCTAAAGCAAAAGTTCGTCCGGAACAAGGATTATTAGCAATGCGTAAAAAATTAGGTCTTTACGCAAACATCCGTCCTGTTACAACTTTCCCTTCATTACTTGAAAAAAGTCCACTTCGTTTAGATATCGTTGAAGGTGCAGATTTAGTTGTTGTTAGAGAGCTAACAGGTGGTATCTATTTTGGAGACAAAGGTCGTTCAGAAGACTTAACAAAAGCTTTTGACAACTGTGTATATACAAAAGAAGAAATTGAAAGAATCTTGAAACTTGCATTCTCATACGCTGAGAAAAGAGATAAAAGATTAACTGTTGTTGATAAGGCTAACGTTTTAGCTACTTCTCGTTTATGGAGAGAAACAGCTCAGGAAATGGAACCTGAATACAAAGACATTGAAGTGGATTATATGTTTGTTGACAACGCTGCAATGCAGTTAATTCAATGGCCTAAGAAGTTTGATGTAATGGTAACTGAAAACATGTTTGGTGACATTATTAGTGATGAAGCTTCTGTTATTACTGGATCTTTAGGTTTATTGCCATCTGCATCAGTAGGTACACACACTTCAGTATTTGAACCTATTCATGGTTCATATCCACAAGCTGCAGGTAAAGATATTGCAAACCCTGTTGCAACTATTCTTTCTGCTGCTATGTTATTAGAATCTCTTGATTTATTAGATGAAGCTAAATTAGTTCGTGAAGCTGTTAATAAATCTATAGAAGAAGGTTTTGTTACTGAAGATATTAATAAAGAGAAAGCTTATAAAACTTCGGAAGTAGGTGATTGGATTGCTAAATATATTGCCGGATAATCATTCTTCTTATATATAGAATATAACTAAAAGGATGTCAATAATAAATGACATCCTTTTTTTTATTAAATTATGGGTGCTAAATTATTCATCCCATAATCCACTTTAATGAAAAACTATAACTATATTTTTGCTATTATTATATTAACATTCTTATTTACTTCTTGTGTACCCGGAGGAGGTTCTTACTCACCTTCAGATCCGGCTGGATTCTTCTCAGGAATATGGCATGGATGGATTGCTCCCTTCACTTTAATTTTAGGCCTGTTCAGTAAATCTATATCCATATACGAAATAAACAATACAGGTTGGTGGTATGACCTTGGATTTTATATTTCAATTATTTCAGGATTTGGAGGTATTCAGTTGGTTCGTAAAAAAAGAAAACAGATACTATAAAATACTACTAAATATTCTAATCCATTTCACCGGGTATTATCTATATCCAGTATGGGATAACTGTTTTACAACAGTTTATTATAGCTCTCTTTGTTAAAGCCCATAATTGTTACTATTTTTCCAAAAAAGAATTACATTCAAACCACACATATAATGCAATATAAAATACTAGGCCTATTTACTCTTGTTGTAATTTCTACAACCTCTATTTTATCACAAACATCATCTCAAGAATATATAAAAAAAGGCAACAACCTTTACGACGAAAATAAATTTTCTGAAGCAATAGAATCGTATAAAATGGTTCATGAAAACGATTCAAATTATAACTGGATGCTTACAGAAATGGCTATGACTTATATGGCTATGGAAAAATATGATAGTGCATTTATTGCCGTTAATAAAGGACTATCAAATAAAAGTACTTTGAGAAGCAATTTGTTACGAACAAAAGGCTCTATCTATGAAAGCATGGGAGATACTCAACGATCAATTGAAATATATGAACAAGCGATAAAAGAATATCCCTATGAATATCTTCTTCATTATAATTTAGGTATTTCATACTTAAAGATGGAGCGATATTCAGAAGCTCAAAAGTGTTTTCAGGAAGCATTGAGATGCAATCCTTATCATGCTTCGAGCCATATGCAGTTAGGTAAATTAGCAGCCCGTCAAAAGCAATATTCCAGAGCAATGTTATCATTAGAAACATTTCTGGCTCTTGAACCGGGTAGTAACAGAAGCAATCCGATTTTAATTTTCGTAGAGAATTTATCAAATAACTTCATTGATACTACACAGGGATCCTTTATTGATCCTATAGATGACAATATCTTATTTGATGAAATAGACCATTATTTTAGAGCTAAAATTGTATTAACAGCAAGATATCCATTACCTATTGACTTTAATGCCTCATTAGTAAAACAAACAAAAATGCTAATGCAAGTGCTTCCATACGAAAATCGAAAAGATGATTTTTGGGCTCAAATGTATTTTCCTTTTTTCAAAGCTATTTATGAAGGTGGTCACCTCGAATCGTTTTTATTTACCTTATTAAGATCTACCGGTCAGGATGTAGTTACTAAATACAACGACAAGAATGAAAAAGCTCTGAATGCCTTTTACGAAACAGGGAGTCAACTGGCCTTTATTAAGGGTATTCGAACTGCTAATATAATTGGAGAATCTAAAAAATATGTTTTTGATTATTATGATAATGGAAAAGTTTACTCTATCGGGAATAAAAATAAGGAAGGGAACAATAATGGTGAATGGTGTTACTTCTATTCAAATGGAGAAAAACAAGCTGAGGGTATATATATAAATGGCAAGAAAAATGGTACCTGGAAATATTATCTGAATAATGGTCAATTAGCTAAAACAGATACATTAAATATGATGAGTGATCCCATAAAATAGTAGCATGATTGAGTGTACTATGGATGGTAAGCCTGTTAAAACAACAACCTATTATAGAGGAATAGTAATGGACCTCAAGAATAACTTGTGTAAGAAATTAAATAAACTGTTTAATGAATATTAAATCATACATTTTAAAAAGTATTGTATTAATTATACTTACAAGCTTATTTGTATGTATTAAAGCATCAGATATAAATAATGATTATGCAGATTATCATGGTGTAATAAATCAATTAAAATATGAATACATCATTGACATAGTAGATGATTCTTTGGTTGTAACTCAAACGAATACAAAAGAAGTAGAACTAACAAATCATAACTCAAAGGGATTTACAAAAGATTATATCTTTTTTAGTAGTTTTACATCTATATCTCATATCGAGGCTTATTCTTTAGTTCTTGATGGTAATGGATTTAACAAATACAAAGTCGATCAATTTCAGGAAACACATAGTACGGATGGCGGTATTTTTTATGACGACTCTAAAACAATACAGTTTTCATATCCTTCGTTAGAACCCGGTTCCAAAACGTTTTTACAATATACTATTAACTATAAAAATCCACGTTTTCTAAGAAGCTGCTACTTTCAGTCCTTCTTACCTGTTGCACATTCAAAAGTTACCGTAAAAGTAAACAGAGATGTTGAACTAGGTTACAAACTATTCAATGAAAATGTAACTCCTATATCTTTTAAAGAATACAAAAAAGGGAAATATAATTATTACGAATGGGAAGTTTCTAATGTTAAACCATATCATTATCAATCAGGTAAATACTATTCTGTAAGTCATTTCAGTCCACACATAGAGCTTTTTATTAAGCACACGAATATAAATGGAAACACTGAAAAGTATTTTGGGACCCCAGCCTTACTTTATAATTTTTACTATGATTTTATTAAAGATGTAAATAAGAAGATACCGGATGAATTAACCAACAAGGTTCTTGAAATTACACATGGATTAAACGACCAAGAAAAGGCAAAAGCAATTTATTATTGGATTCATCAAAACATTAAGTATGTTGCTTATGAACAGGGTTATGCAGGTTTTATTCCGGCCGAAGCCTCCGAGGTATTTAATAAGCGTTATGGTGATTGTAAGGGCATGTCTAGTTTAATAAAAACGATGATGGATATCGCCGGATTACCAACTTATTATACATGGGTAGGTACAAGACACATTCCTTATATGTACGAAGAATTGCCTCTTCCATCAACAGATAATCACATGATTGCATCTAGATTAATTAATGACTCATTGGTTATTTTTGATGGCACTTTTAAATATCTTGATTACGGAATATACCCATATCATATTCAAGGTAAAGAGATTTTAGTAGGTATAAGTCCGGATGAATTCAAGGTCATAAAAGTGCCAATTTCTCCAGCTAATTATAGTGTCGTAGTTGATTCTACCAAAATTCAAATGAAAGAGAATCAAATTATTGGGCAAGGCAAAGTATCATATACTGGTTTTGATAAAGTTGAACTTGCTTATACGATGGATGGAGTTAAACCTGACAATTATCTAAAAACCTATTCACGAATTTTCAATAAGGGTAATAATAAATTTAAAGTAACAAAAGAAAAATCTTCTAATCTTTTCAAGTACGAAGTTCCTGTAGAGGTAGAATACGAGTTTGAAATAATTGATTACTGTAAATCATATAACGATGAAATATATATTAATCTGAATCTTGATAAGGTATATCAGGGTATGATTGTAGATACCTTAGGAACCATTGCTCCAATTCAAAATGATTTCTATTGCACTAAACGATTTGTAACTGAATTTGATATTCCTGATGGATATGAAGCTACCTATATTCCTGAAGATGGCTCATATAATGGAAAGGACTTTAGTTTTAATATAACCTACCATAAAAATAATAATACCATAATATTAAAAAATGAGTATACCTTAAACTTCTTTACATTATTAGAAGACAAGATTCCGGAATGGAATAATATGATTAAAATTTTAAATAAGAATTACAGAAATACAATAGTCTTGAAAAAGATTCAATAGCCAATAAAAAATAGAATTTTATTAAAGACATATCAAAAAGCATTTAACAAAAATAAATCAATGAAACGAGCCATGAGAATCGATTGATCGTCGAGGTCAAACCTTTTTCCAACAAGGAAATAATTAACATTGGCAAGTTCAATCTAACCTTAAAGAATAAAAAATTATCATATGAAAAACATTATAACCCTCATCATTTTATTTTTTACGTTATCTACAAGTTACTCTCAAAACCCAACCATTTCTTGGGAAAAGAGTCCAAAATTTTCATCCATCCTCGATGAGAATAAAAATGAAAATGTGATAGGCATATTTTTAAAAGAGAAATATGAATATAGGTATTCAGAAGAAGGTAGTTTACAAATGATTCATACAATCCATAAAAAATACAGACTGAATAATGATGAAGCGATCAATCAATTCAATAAAATATCTGTTAGCTTAAGTGATGTAATTGACGTAATTGATATTAAAGCAAGAACTGTAAAACCTGACGGAACAATTGTTGAGTTTGATAAAAACAACATTAAAGAAATTAAGGACGAAGAGAATCAACACAGCTATAAAATTTTTGCAATTGATGGAATAGAAAAAGGAGATGATGTTGAATATATGGTAATCAGAAAGATGTACAGCAATAACTTTGGTCGTACATTTTTTCAATACTCATATCCTTTGCAATATGCATACTTTGAAATCACTTGTCCAAAAAATCTGATTTATGATGTAAAAGGATATAATGGCTTTCCCAATGCAGAATTTACTCAAATAGACGATAAACTAAATCAATTTAAATGTGAACAAGAGAATATCCCGTTGATAAAAGGAGAAAAGTTCTCATATCTTGATCCACGAAAACAACGTGTTGAATATAGATTAGACTATAATACTGCGATCAATCGTGCTCAACGCCTTACATGGGATGATGCTGCCATAAGGGTATATGAAACAATGTATCTTGATGTAGAAGAAAAGACCATTGACAAATGGATGGAACTGGCTCAGATAAATGGTTCCAGTGAATTAGAAAAGATAACTGCACTTGAACAGTTTATTAAAACAAATATTTATGTAGAAGATTTTAATGCACCTGAATTATCAAATCTGGAATTTATTTATGAAAATAAGGTGACTGGTAATCAGGGAATTGTAAAACTATATGCAAATTTATTAAAACGATTGGGAGTTAAACACAACTTGGTGTTGACATCAGAGCGAGACAAGGTAAAATTTGATCCTGACTTTCAAAGCTGGAATTACCTGGATGAATATCTAATTTACTTTCCGAATTTAAACACCTACCTCGATCCCAAAATACATTCATACAGATTAGGTACAGTAAATAGTCAATTAACTGCTACTGACGGCCTGTTTGTTGTTCCTGTTCAAATTGGAGACTTTGAATCAGCCATCGGGAATATTCAATATATTGAGCCTACCCCGGATTCTTTAAATTATGATAATATGGTTATTGACATTACCCTAAATCTGGACGACAATAAAACAAATATCATTACAGAAAGAGGATTAAATGGATTAAGTGGTGGCTACATCAGTAACTTTATTAACTTAATGGACGCTGAGCAAAAACAAAACACATTAAAAGAAATAACATCAACAAAAGCACCAAATCCAAAATATAAAGTTCTTGAGATCAGAAACTCAAGTGAAAAAGAAATTATAAAAAATTCTGACTTCATAATATATTCAGATCTGTCGACAGATGCCTTTCTAGAAAGCGCAGGTAATAAACTTCTTTTTAATATTGGTGAAAGTATTGGCCCTCAGGTTGAAATGTATTTTGAAGAAAACAGAACTGCAAAAGCAGAAAATGATTGGAATAGAATGTACATCAGGGATATTACTTTTCATGTACCAGATGGTTATAAAATTATTAATCCGGAGGTATCTAAAATGAATATTGTTCAAGGCGAAGCTTTTGCTTTCATCTCAGACTATACTTATGAAAATAATATTTATAAAGTAGTGATTCATGAATATTACAAAAATATTTATGTTAAAGAAAATGAGTTTGCAGGCTTTAAAAATGTTATTAATGCAGCCGCTGACTTTAATAAAGTAGTATTAGTTTTAGAAGAAAACTAATACTATTTCTGATCTTGTAATCTTTGACGTTCAGCTAAGATCCATGCTGTTTCCAGAAGTAACATTACTTGTTTTACATGAAAATGAGAATATTCATTTGTTTTACTTCCTAACCAGAATAATGAAACAACCTTATCTTTATCTAAAACAGGAATAGTGATAGATTTATATAGAAACTGATCGTTAGTGTTTTTTGATAGAAAGGAGTACCTTGAATAAGGCTCGTTAATAATAACAGCTTCTTTTAAACGAACTGCAGTGCTTAAACAATCCAGGTTGTCGACATTACTGCCATTATTATAATCAACAGAAAGTTTCATATCTCTGGAGAAGTTATTTAAAAGAAAGAGGTTTTTACCTTCTTCAAAATAGTACACTGCCCCGATATCACTTTGAGTATAGTCTATAACCTGTCTTAAGGTAAAATCTAATAAGTCATTAATTGACTTAGCGTTATAATGTATTATGTTTTCAATACCAACAAATCGTTGGTGTACCTGATGTAACTGATATTCTGCTTCAACAGCTTTAGTTGTATCTATTATAATAACATGAAGCATTTTTTTATGATCCACATCAATTAAGCTTAAATAGATATCAACGTTTCTTAAATCTCCGGATTTTAATTTATGTTGAGTGCTAAAATAGTTTTTACCTGTTTCAATTGCAGTTCTGATTTTTATTCTCAGTTCATCAAATGTAAGAACACTAATATCAAGTCCTGTCAATTTCAAGAACTCAGATTTTGAATAGCCGTAAAATTGAATTGCAGAATCATTAACATCAACAATTTTTAATGAAGCCGGATTTACCAGGAACATTGCAGTTCTACTTTTATCAAAGATGGTTTTAAATCTTTTTTCACTTTCAATCACTTTTATTTCAGCTTCTTTTCTTTTTGTTATATCTAAATGAATGCCACACATTCTTAATGGCTTTCCTAATCCAGTCCACTCCATAATATCTCCACGAGCATGAACCACAAACGTAATTTCCTTTTTTATGTTTTTGTCTGTATTCTACATCATAATAATCAATCTCTCTGCTGAAAACTTTGCCTAACGTTAAGCTAATACGAATCACATCATCATGATGAAGTGATTCCATCCATTGTCTGTATGTAATAACGCCTAATTCGTCCGCCTTATATCCTACGATATTGGCCCATCTTTCATTTATAGTAATTTCATTTTTTTTCAATATCCCAATCCCATGTCCCAGCTTTAGTTCCTTCCAATACATAGCTAATTCTTTCCCTCTCATTCATTAGCTCCTTTTCTGCCTGCAACGTTTCTGTAATATCTTTAAAAATTGCTCCAAAGAACCCTTTTTTAGGGCAAAAGACGTGAACATCATATGATTTTTCCTAACTTAGAGGAATGGTCAAGGAAATAATCCGATTCACCAGTCAGAGCAACTTTCCCATATCTTTCAATCCAATTTAACTTAATTCCATGAAAGAGTTCACTTGCTTTTTTGCCAACTAAATCTTCATATTTTAATCCAATACTTTTTAAAAGTACAGGATTTGCATCCCGGTAAATGAAATCTATCGGTTCGTTATTTTCGTTGGTGATTATTTCATGCAATGCAAAAGATTCGTTGATATTATTGAACAATATGCCTGTATTTTTCTTCACTTTCAATTAGCAGTTGATTGTTTTTTTCAATTGATTTTAGATTATTTCTTAATTTTTCATCCGTTTCTTGCAGTTCTTTATTTTTTTGAAATAATTCTTCGCTAATTGATTTATATTCATTATTCTTTAAGGATAATTTTTCAAGATTTGCCCTTAATTCTTCTTCAGCTGTTAAGAGATCATTATTTTTTTGTATTAATTCTTTATTTAATAATTTATACTCTTCATTTAGATGTATGTACTCATTGGCAAGAGCCTCATATTCATTTGCCTGTTCGCTAATTTGTAACTGAGCTTTCTTTCTTTTATTATTACTTCCAATTAATCCAAGTATGATGAACAATTGTAATAAAAGAAAAAAATAATAATTGTAATAATCGTTTTTTCTATACTTATAAAATACATTAACAGGTTTATTTATAATTATACTACCAGGAGGTAACTGACTTGTTTTAATACTATATTTATTTAGTTCTTGATAGTCAAATTTGTAATAATTTGGACTTTCGTCCAGGACTTTGATTTTACTTATATCTCCTCACCATTTAATATTCTGGACACTATATGGGCAGCTCTTTTCCCTTGCTCATAATGAGACACTAACTTGCCGCCAATAATTCCTTTCCCCCATTCCATGCTGAAATAGATGAAATAATGGAGCGTTAAGGTTTTTCTTAATTAAATTCAGACTACAGTAAAAATCCATTGATTCTCCTTCTTTATCTTTCAATGCAGAGATTAATAAAACAGGAGAATTGCTTTCTATTTTTTGTAAAACATTACCTATTTCATTTAAAGAATAATTGTTAAGAGAAATATCAATATATTCTGAATTAGATTGCTGAAGTATGATTCTTTTAAAATGCTGTAAATCTATTTTTCCTGATTTTGTTCCATCTGATATTGTGTATATCTTTTTACTATTTGGGAATAGTTTTAATATTAAATTTAATGTTTCCTGAATCGAAACCTCTTCAACAATTCCAGTTACTAACGGGTTTAAGTTTTGAGCTACAGCTTTTTTAACATCGTTTATTCCTAAAAAAACAATCGGAATATCATTAAAAAGGGTGTGTTGTTTCGATAAAACAAAATCGAGAGCATTATCTTCACTTACTATTACAGCACTATAATTATGTGCGTTTTTTATTTTAAACTCTAGTAGTTCAGAATATATCTTGTAAATAATTGTGTCGGGTAAATCTTTTACTATCAAATGATTCCACATCTAAGCTAACATTTATTGAATCCAATACTGATTTAATGCCATTGATTTGTTCAAAGTACGTAGGAAAGCTGGAATTGTAAGAACTTAATAATAATACACGTTTGTTGGCAAAGGGAAGGTGCTTGAAATATTAGTACTATTATTGTGCAAAGTATATATTTACCAGCTTTAATTTTAACCATATATTTGAAGAGTTTATAATTTGATTCATTGGGTTACATGGAACTCGTCAGAGAAATAGTCATTGACTTCGTGGATCTTCGAATCTTATGTGTGAGAACCTATTTTCATGGATCGTTCACATAATATGCTTAATTAACTAAAGGTAATTTTATATTAGTGTTTTGGCTCCTTTTAAATCAGCTCGGTTTCCTAATTCCAACTCCCCTTTATGAAGAATTATGATGATACGAGCTAAATATAACTCAATGGCATGATTTCTTTCAAATTGGTAGTTTTGATTTTTTACTGATTTAAAAAAATGTTTTAATTCCGATCCTGAATATAAACTTCCTGTATCATTAATTTCTATTAATACGTTTTCTTTTTCTTTAGATAAATCAACAGAAATAGAACCGTTTTTTGTGTAAATTAATGAGCATTCGAGCAATGAACTTATCGCTATGCTAATTAGAGCCTGATCTATATATACATTAGCATTAGTAATATGATTTGTTATCTTTAATATTATATTTTTTGATTTACATTTGGGTCTGAATACTATTGACCTGAGATCTGACCAGAGGGATTAAATCTAAATCTCCACAATTCAATTGCGATTCTCCCTTTAGTTGCAAACTGGATATCTGCAAGGCTGCATAAGAGTATATTTTTCCAGATTATTTACAGAGTTTTCAAGTAGTGCTAATATTTCGTTTACCTGCTCGTCATGCTTAAAAGAATTTAACAAATTGATAGAACCTATAATGCCATTTAATGGAGTTCTTAATTCATGACTTAATTGTATTTAAGAAGTCATTCTTTGCAATATCTAATTGTTTTAGTTCTTCATATGCATTAATCAGGTTATTATTAGCTTCAACAAGTTGATCAGTTTTTTTTTGAACTTCAGATTGTAACCAGCCATTTAGATCCAGAAGCTTTTCTCTCGACTCTTTAAGTTCAATGTGAGTTTTTAGACGTATTAATAATTCTTGCTGATTAAATGGTTTGGTAATATAATCTACACCTCCTTTAGTAAAGCCGTCTGAAATACTTTCAATGTCATGCCGGGCAGTGAGGAAAATGATTGGAATATTAGCGTTTTTAATATCCTTCTTTATTAGTTCACAAGTTGTAAAACCATCCATATCGGGCATCATTACGTCTAATAAAATAGCATCAAAAGATGTGTTTCTCAACCATTTTATAGCTGTTCCTCCATTTAAGGCTACTTCGACCAGATAATTATTTTCAGTTAAAAGAGCTGCAACTACTTGTAAGTTTTTAGGATTATCATCAACAACTAAAATTTTATTCATAATAAAAAATTTGATAGGTCTAATAGTATTTTGTTGTTATTATATATCTAAAATCTGAATATATACTTTGAAATTACTAATTAACTTTTGAATATTCTCAAAATCAAAGGACTTTATTGCCATTTTCATTTTTTTATTAAATTCTTTTAGATCTTTCCACTCTATGTTTTCTATTTCTTTTGTAAAGATATTTAGTTTCTCCATGGATAATATTTCCTGTAGATCTTTCCAAATAGGAATTATTGTATTTTTGAATACATATTTTAAAGAAGCTAACTCTTCGCTAGAAAGATGTACGTTATGAATATAATACTCGAAGTTTTCATTCTTATTGCTTATTGGAGAAAAATATTTTGATAATTCTATATTAAGATCCTTTTCAATAATAGGAGTAGTTATGTATCCCGAAAATCCATTTGCAAGTGCATCAGCCATAAATTTATCCTTACTTTTGCCAGATACAGCAAGTTACAGGAAGTGAGGATAAGGGCTTATTCTTTCGTATATTATTTATAGTTTCATAGCTATATTTTTCTTCTATATCCAGGTTCATAATTACCATTTCTATCTCATCTGTAATTTTCTTTATTACTTCATATCCATTAGTAGCTATATGGCATTTAAAACCCAGGTTTTTAAATATTTCCACAAGAATTTCGCGATTTGATTTTATTGAATCGGCTATTAATATTTGTTCATTATTAAATAAAAAATTAATGTCTTGATTTACATCAACCTCTAATTTGTTTGCTATTATTGCAGAGGATTCGATATTAGGTATAGCTATAGAAAAACGACTTCCTTTACCAAGTTTAGAGGCCAGAGAAATACTTCCTCCCATCATGTGAACAAGATTTTGTACTATTGATAATCCTAATCCTGTTCCATGATAACGTTTATCATTTGCATTCTTCTCTTGAACAAACGGTTCAAATATTTTTTTTCTTTTATCATTAGGAACTCCAATTCCTGTATCAGATACTGAAAATGATAAAATTCCAACTCGACTGGTTTCATGAATAGAAAACCCATACTCAATAGTTACATTGCCTTTGTCAGTAAACTTTAAAGCATTATTAACAAGGTTGAGTAATATTTGACGCAGTTTTAAGGCGTCAATTTGTATTGATTTCGGGAAATAATCAGATCCATTGATTAAAATTTCTATTTGTTTTTCTTTAGCCAACAAATAGAATGTTTGCTTAATTTCGTTTACCAAAAGTTTAAAATCTGTATTTTCCTTATTAATAATCATCTTTCCAGCCTCAATCTTTTCAAAATCCAGTAAATCATTAATTAAGTCAAGTAGTACTTTTCCACTCGACTTAATAGCCTTTAGATAGCCATTAAAAGGCTGTTCAATAATGTGTTTACTTAGTAATTCTGTAAAGCCAATTATTGCATTCATTGGTGTACGGATTTCATGCGACATATTCGCTAAAAAAGTTGATTTTGCAGCACTGGCTCTTAGACTTCTGTTCCTTTCAAGCATTAAGTCATATAATAAATCTTTTGTTGCTGTAACATCCTTTATTACTCCAGATATTTTAGTAGGCTTATTATTGTAATCAAAGTCTGCTATTTGTCCTGCATAATTAATCCAGATGTATTCATTCTTTGAATTTAATACCCTACATTCAAAATCTATCTTGTGTTTAGGTTCTTTTGTTAAAGCTTTTTTTACCGTAATAATATCATCAGGATGAAACCGGGAAATAACCCAATCCAGATCAATGTTATTATCATCTAAATCATAACCGGTTATATTTTTAAATACTGTATTGGTTGTAAATCTTTGTTTTGCAATCGTATAGTCAAAAAAACCAATATTTGCAGCATCCATACTAAACTCCAGCATTTCTTTAAGAGTAATTATTTCATTTTCTTGAGAAATTCTATCAGAAATATCAATTCTTATTTCAGCAACATTCCAATTGTTTGTATCAACCTCTATAGGGAAAGCTGTTACCTTAAAAGTTTTATCTTTAATTTTATCTATATAGGTTCGTTTTGTCTTTTCTTGTTTTAATCTGGGACAGTTATCACATTCACTTTTTCGATTTGCAAAATGTTCATAACATTTTCCAGTAAACAATGAAGTATCATTATGGCTATGAAAAATAATTTTGCAATTATTATCAACAATACTTAGAACTGTATTTGTTGCATTCAGTATGTATTTTAGTTGACTGTTGAGGGCTGTGAGATTTTGCTCGCTTTGTTTTGAGCGTGTGATGTTTATCATTACACCGAATAACTCCTTAGTATTACCTCTTTTGTCTTTAATTATTTTTACTATATCTTTTATCCAGATAATATCTCCATTTTTTTTTACAATTCGATACTCAAGAGTATGGTCATCACCATGCAAACTCATATTAAAGCAATAATTAATAACTTTGTCTCTATCCTTAGGCAAAATAGCATTACTCCAGTCTTTCATTGTAGGCCAATCTTTTATTCCATAGCCTAGTATTCTTTCTCCTTGTTCGCCAATGTAAATAGTCGAACGTGCTAAATCCAAAAAATGGACATAAGTATTTAATAACTAAAGATGAAAAGTTAATAACTCCAACAAAACAAAGCATCATTTCTGCCAGCATATTGCGAACTTGAGAAAAAAGCTGGTAGAAATGGTTCAAAAAATAGACAAAACACCACAGTTGGAAATATTTAAAACTCCTATCCAACATTTTATAAAAGAAAATCACAAGTTAATATCACTTACCAACAAAATCGATTGGGATGAGCTGGAAGCTCAATTAAGCAAGTACTATTGCTTAAATAATGGGCGACCGGGAGTTCCAATCAGGACAGTGGCAGGAATACTATTGCTCAAAAGGATGTTTAACGAAAGTGATGAAAGTGTTATTGAGCGTTGGGTTGAAAACCCCTACTGGCAATATTTCTGTGGAGAGCTCTATTTTCAACACGAACCACCTTTTGACCGGACAGAACTGATAAAATTTCGCAAACGCATAGGTGAAGAAGGAGCAGAGATTCTCTTCAAGATGTCCATTAATCTGTTTCCAAAAAAAGAAGTCCAAGAAAAGGAAGTATTAATCGACACCACGGTTCAAGAGAAAAATATCACCTATCCAACAGATGTTAAGTTGCAAAAGAAAATTATTGAGAAATGTCGGAAAATTGCAGCAGACCATTGCATTCAGTTACGCCAGACGTATAGAAAAGAATTGAAACAGTTGATGATTGACCAACGTTTTCACAGCCACCCCAAAAGAAGGAAGAAAGCACGAGCAGCTGCACGCAGAATCAAAGTAATTGCAGGGAAAATTTACAGAGATCTTGATCGGAAATTGGATGATAAACAAAAGAAATGTTATTCCAAACTTTTTAAGATTTTTGATGCTATTTTAACCCAACAAAAAGATAGTAAAAACAAGATTTACAGTATCTATCAACCACATGTCAATTGCATTGCCAAAGGGAAAGAGGCAAAGAAATATGAATTTGGGAACAAAAGTTCTATTGTCAAAACAAAGAAATCCGGAATTATAGTCGGAGCAATGGCATTCTCAGAAAACATCTATGATGGCGACACATTGTCTCCTCAATTAAAACAGGTAGAAAGGTTAACAAACAAATTGCCCCATTATGGCATAGTTGATCGTGGTTACAGAGGTCGTAAAATAATTGAAGGTGTAAAAATACTCACACCGGGAAAACTTATAGCTTCGGCCAGTAGATATCTAATCAAAAAAACAAGAGATCGCTTTAGAGCAAGAGCAGGAATAGAACCAGTTATTGGACATTTAAAAAGAGATCACAGGATGTGGCGAAACTTTTTACTGGATGAAGATGGAGATAAGCTGAATACGATATTGGCAGCAACAGGGTATAATCTAAGAAAAATGCTCCAGCGATTAGAAGCTGGAGCACTGAATATTTTTGACCTTTTCTTAAATTGGATTTATCAACACAAAAATAAGTGTATTTGGGCTGGTTAAAAAAAATGGGGTTTTTCACGTTCGACTAAATAAATTTTTTTGTTAAGAAATTTAACCTCCATGGAACACCCTTTATGGATCTTAGAAAGAAACTTAATGCTGAATCAATTTGTATTTCAGGATTCTCAGATGAAGAATTTTCTATGCTGTATATTTTTATCTGGTTTGTGATAGAGTATGAAAATACTTTAACATCCTGCTCTATCTCATAGGTGTAAGCATTGGTTTTATTGCTAAGTAAAATAATGGCACCCCAAACAATGTTTTCGGAATAATGGATTGGTACAGACATTAATGATTTAAAGTCATAAGTAAGGTTTTCGTTCAAATAAACTACTTTACTACCATTTGATAATTTATCCAGTCCAAACTGAATTAGATCAATTGTTTTATGAACATCATAATCAAAGCCTAGAATATCTGTAGAGGCTATAACTTTAGCTTCAGAATCATATAGCTCTACCATAAAAACAACAGAGCTATTAGATAGTTGCTTTATCTGATACATTTGTCTGTTCCAGATATTATTCAGTTTTTCTTTCATAGTTTAGGGAGTTGGTTGTTTATAGTTCCACTATCTTATTTTTTATGGCATACATGACTAAGCTTGCACTGTTTCTACAATTTGTTTTTGAAAGTAAATTACTTCTATGACCTTTTACTGTTTGAGCACTGATAAATAGCTTTTCAGCAATTTCATCATTAGTTAAACCATTACATATTTCAATAAGAACTTCTTTTTCACGTGTAGATAATAAGTCATCAACTGCGTTTTTAATCTCAGATGGTTTAGACAGATTACTAATTATTCTACGTAATAGTTCATTCGAAAAGTAAGAATCACCATCAATAACTGAATATATAGCTCTTTCAATTTCCTTAATACCACTGTCCTTTAAAAGAAATCCTTTAACACCTGCTTCAATCATTTTATAATAATAGTCTTCATCACCATTCATAGATAAAGCCATAATTTTTAATTCAGGATTTTTTTCAATAGCTAATTTTGTAGCTTCAATTCCATTCATGACTGGCATAGAAATATCCATTAGAACCAGATCTACTTCTAAACTCCCTATTTTATTAAGGAAATCTTTTCCATTACTAGATTCTCCAACTACTTCCCCTATGTCTTCTATTTCTATTAAATTTCTTAATCCTTCTCTAAATATTAAATGATCATCAACAAGAAATAATTTAGCTTTAGCCATAACAAATAATTTTATTGAGTATTTTAATTTGCATTTAATTTTATATGAACTTTAGTTCCCTTCCCTGGTTTTGAATCAATATTATACAGACCACCTAAAGATTGAACTCTTGTGCTAAGATTCATTAAACCAGCACCTTTTCCTGATTGAATCTTTTCAACAACATCAAAACCTTTTCCATCGTCGTTATATGTAATTTCAATATCTTCCTGCTCTTCAATGATTATATTTACTTTTTGTGCTTCAGAATGCTTTATTGAATTATTGATCAACTCACATATCAATCTGTATATAGTAATCTCAATGTGTTCATCAAGTCTTTTATTAAGCTTGTTATTGTAATTAAAATTAATATCAGAAACATTTCGAATTCGATTAATAAAAGTTTTTAATGCCGCACTAAGGCCAAAACTATTAAGTGTATTTGGACTCAAGTTGTTTGAAATTTCTCTAATACTGGCAACAGTTTCCTCTAATGTTTCTTCCATTTTTGATATAATAATTCCTTTATCCATTTTTGATTCTGGCTTATTAAACCATTGCAAATAGAGTTTAGTAGTGCTTAATAACGGTCCTATTCCATCGTGTAATTCTTGAGCAAAACGTCTCCTTTCTTTTTCTTCGGTTTGAATAATTGTTTGAATTACTTTTTGCTCCGTCTCTTTTTTTGCTGAAATATCTCTTAAAGTGATTCTGACGCATTCTTCACCTTTATAGTTTAATGTATATCCTTTTAATTCAAAAAAATTAATTATTTTTTTATTGTCTAATTTTAAGGATACTTCTAAGGTTGAATTTGTATTTCTATTTACGCTAAGAATATAATTTTTCAGATAAAAAGGATTTTCAGAGTATACCAGTTCATATATACTGTTATATTCATATTTTCTGTCTTTCTTACAACAAAATTCATGAGCACTATGATTTGCTAAAAGTATACTGCCATCTTTTCTTATTATAAAGCTTGGATCCGGGCTGGAATTAAATATGTTTCTAAATTTTTCTTCTTCATTTTTAAGTTCTTGTAATAAATTAATCAGTTCAATATTTTTAGTTCTAAGATTCGTTACTAAAATCTCATTTCTTTTCGATAAATTATATTGATCTAAAGCATTTTTAACTACAACAATTAGTTTTTGAGGATCTATTGGTTTTGGTAAATAATTAATTATTCTTCCTCTGTTTATTGCATCAGTAAGTTTCTCATTATCTATGTAATCCGTTAATAGAATTCGTTTTATATGAGGATGATGACGTTCAACTATCTCTAAAAAATCTATAATATCACCATCAGTATTAATTATATCTGATATAATTACCTTAATTTCAAATCGTTCAATTAGTCTTTTAGCATCTTTGATTTTTTGGGAATATAAAACTTCAAATTCCTGCTTTCTAAATATTAATGAGAACAACTTTGTGTTATCAGGATCCTTCTCTATTATTAAAATAATATCTTTGGCTGGTTTCTGCATATAAATAAATGAGATGTAATGTAAATTAGATCCCTACGATAAACTTATAATTTAGTTCCATTATAAAAATTACTAATTTAAAAAAGGTATTTTTTCTGTTACAAATAACCCAAAAGTAGTATTAAACTTCACCCCTTTGTTACGCATGTGAAATTTTAAAAATATTATTAATGTTCTGAATGAGTGTGGATTAAGTTTAATATTTAACATAGTTTGTATATTGTTGATTTTCTATTACTTACATTAAGAAATTAAATTTACAGTAATTTTGTATTATATACAATACCCTTTTTGCATCATTGCAAACAGTTCTAATACATCACGGAACTTTAGTAACAGCTTCGTACTTTTGATATCATTCACAACGAATTATTAAATATTAACATTATGGATGCTCAGTCAAAAGAATCTTATTTGCTTTTCCGTCTTGTAGATGAATTGTTTGCAGTAAGTGTTCACAAAGTATTAGAAATAATAGAAACAGGAGAAGAACATAGTATTACACATTTACCTAAAGCTCCAGATGCAATTACTGGCGTCGTTAATTTCAGAGGTAATGTTATTCCTGTTGTAAACACAAGAATAAAATTTGATTTAGAAGATTATAATGAAAACGAAAAGTTTGTAATTATTGTTCTTAGCTTAAAAATTAATAATCAAGAGCAAATAATTGGAGCTCAATCTGATAAAGTTGTTGATGTTATTGAAATTGTTGAAGAAGAGATTAAGCCTGTTCCAGAAGTAAGTCAAAGTTATAATTCTGATTATATAAATGGAGTAATACATCGAAACGGGAAATTCATTATGCTTCTTAATCTTGAAAATGTGATGACTACGCAAGAAATTATTGAATTAAAAAAGTTCTCTTCGGAAGTTGAGGAGAAGATTGAAACAGAAACTGCAAAATCATAAACCCTTACAAATCAACTATTATGAAATGGAATGATTTAAAACTTAGTAAAAAATTTGGTGTTGCCTTTGGAGCAATTATAGCAGTTATGATTATTACTGCAACCTGGTCTCTTTTAGGAATAGGTGATATTTTGACTGATGCAGAAGAAGTTATTGATGGTAATAAACTGAGGGCAGAACTCGAAAATAAATATATAGATCATCTGTTATGGGCCAATAATGTAAATAAGTTATTAACTGATAAAAATGTAACAGAACTAAATGTACAAACCGATCACCATAAATGTGCTTTTGGACAATGGTATTATGGTGAAGGAAGAAAACATACTGAAGAATTAGCTCCGGCACTTAAACCATTATTGGATAAAATTGAAAGTCCTCATCAAAAACTACATAAATCTGCAATTAAAATTAACGATGTATTTACTCAAATAGATTGGGCTGTTGCTGTAAAATTAAAACAGGCAGAAATTGATCATGAAAACTGGTTAAGTAAAGTAAAAGACGATTTATTTCTTACATCTAAAAAATCAATTGAAGTAATAAAAGATCCCACTATGTGTAATTTTGGGAAATGGTTAAAATCAGATGAAGTTGTTAAGTTGAAGGCTGAGCATCCTGAAACTCATGCCTATTTTACTGAGATACAAAAAGCTCATGATGCTCTTCATTTAAGTGTCCATGATATGGATAATCTATTGCAAAAAAATAATAGAACAACAGCACAAAGGTATTACGTAAACGATCTGAAACTCAAAGCTGAGTCTGTTCAATCAAAATTGCATAATCTTGAAAAATGGTTCGAAGTAGAACTTCAGGGAATGGCGCAGGCAAATCAAATTTTTCAGGGCGAAACCATGGTGTATCTTCATGATGTGGGCAATATTTTTGGAGAATTAATTAGAAGTTCAGAAGATTATATATTAACAGATGAAGTAATGGTTGAACAGGCTCAAAAAACTAGAGTAGGCGTTATAACATTTATTGTTATCGCGGCCATTTTAGCAATTATTCTATCTGTATTCATTACAAGAAATTTACTTGATCCAATAAATAAATCCGTAAATTTTGCGAACCAAGTGGCTAAAGGAGATTTAACAACAACAATTAATGTTAATCAAAAAGATGAAATAGGAATGCTTGCCCAATCTTTAAAGCTAATGGTTAACCGAATACAAGAAATTGTTAGTGACATTAAAAGTGGAGCTGATAATATTGCAGGTGCGAGTCAACAGTTAAGTTCAGGAGCTCAGCAAATTTCATCAGGTGTTAGTGAACAAGCTGCTGCCGCAGAAGAGGTGTCTTCTTCAATGGAAGAAATGGCTGCTAACATTCAACAAAATACTGAAAATGCCATTAAAACAATGGATATTTCAGGCAAATCATCAAACTCTGCAGAACAGGTAGCTGTGGCTTCTGAAGATAGTATGAAAGCAGTTAGGGATATTTTTGCCAAGATTAATGTAGTTGTTGAAATTGCTGAAAAAACTGATTTGTTAGCTATAAATGCTGCAGTTGAAGCTGCAAGAGCGGGAGATCAGGGGCGTGGCTTTGCTGTTGTGGCAGCAGAAGTCAGGAAACTGGCTGAGCGTAGTCAAATTGCAGCTAGTGAGATTGTTAATTTAGCAGAAAAAGGGTTGAAAATGACTGAAGAATCTAATGCGATGTTAAAGTCTATTGTGCCCGATATTCAGGAAACATCACGTTTAGTAGAAGAAATCGCTTCCGCTAGTAGAGAACAGGAAACCGGTGTTAACCAGGTTAATATGGCTATCCAACAACTTAGTCAGGTTACGCAGCAAAATGCTTCTTCATCTGAAGAGATGGCTAGTAGCTCTGAAGAAATGGCTGCACAAGCTGCTGATCTTGAAAATATCACAAGATTTTTTAAAATAGAAGAAAGCAATAAAAACATATGGCAAAAAAAGAGTACTGAAACATATAAGTCACTCAAAGGTGTTTCTAAATCGAAACATAATGGTAATGGATCTGGCAAGAGTAAAAAGGAAGTTATACCAAATATTAGTTTTGAGAACTTTGAAAGTGACATGACAGGTTATGAAGCAATGTAATTATTAAATATTTTTCCACAAACACTATTACTTAGTTTTCCTTTCAGAGAAATGCTTAACGAAGCATTTCTCTGTTGAAAAATCTAATTAAAAGAATTTGAGTATGAGCGTAAATGATATCTCAAAATTTAAAACTCTTTTTATAGAGGAAGCAACTAACCTACTTAATTCTATGGAGAGTATCATTCTTCAGCTTGAAGAGAATCCTAAAAACATGGAGTTAATTCAGGAAGTTTTTAGAGTAATGCATACCATTAAAGGAGTTAGTGGTATGTATGGTTACAAGGCTATGAGTGAACTTACTCATAATGCAGAGAATATTTACGATTTAATTAGAAATGACTCACTGGATTTAAGTCAGGAAATATTAGATCAAACGTTAATTATTGTAGATCAATTGTTTGCGTTAATAAAGGATGAGCATTTTGAAATAAAAGAAAATCAGGAAAATCAGACTAAATTATTTGATTGGTGTAATAAAATTATTACTCAATCAAAGAATAGCTCCAAAAATTCTTACGTAAAGAAAAAAGTAAATGATAATGGTGTTGTTACTTATAATATTATCTTCCATACACACCAAAGCATAATTGACAGGCGTATAAATGTTTTTTATACAATTAAGGATCTTTCAGAAATTGGTGAAATCAGATCTATAAATGCTTTACCTGTTGATGGTGAGGATGAAGAAAGGTGGAGTATCTTTGTTGTTGGTAACTTTAGCCAAATGGATATTGAGGATGCATTAATGTTTGTTTTTGAATATTGTATTATAAGAAAGGTAGCTGACTTTGATATATTTAATGCTGATGAAATGGATCATAACCAGCAAGAATTAGTTCTTGCAGAGCAAATGCATTTATCTAAAACATCAAATGTTGATGCAGCAAAAACCAACAATGATATTCCACAACAGATCAAAAATAAATTAAATAACACAGAATCAATGATTGCCTCTATTAGGCAAAATATGAATCGGATATCGGTTGATTCTGAGAAACTAGATTATTTAATGTACTTAGTTAGTGAATTTATCACTACTTCTTCACAATTAAATTTATCCAGTAAAGAAAAGGGATTTGAGTCTATACGTCCTCAAATAGAAAAACTGGATCGTTTATCAAAACAATTTAGAAACAATGCCCTTGAAATCCGATTAATTCCTATTAGGGATATGGTTCCAAAATTTAATAGACTTGTTCGAGATATTTCTAATAACCTTGGTAAAGAAATTGAATTTATAACAGAAGGGATGGAAACAGAGCTGGATAAAAGTTCGATTGATATGGTAGCTGAACCCCTAGTTCATATACTTCGTAATGCTTTGGATCATGGTATTGAACAACCAGAAGATAGATTGTCGGTCGGAAAAGAATCAAAAGGTATAATTAAATTGAAAGCATATAATTCCGGTAACAACATTTTTATTGAAGTAACCGATGATGGTAAAGGGTTGAACAGAGATGCTATTATTAGAAAAGCAGTTGCTAATGGATTTATAAGCAAAGAAGATAATTTAACAGATAAAGATATCTATAAACTAATTTGTGAACCTGGTTTTTCAACGGCATCAGAAGTTACAGATATTTCCGGAAGAGGAGTAGGTATGGATGTGGTGAAGCAGAAAATTGCCGAAATGAGAGGGGAGTTGGATATTTCAAGTGTTTCAGGTCAAGGAACTACTTTTACAATTAAATTGCAACAATCTATTGCTATTTTAGATACATTACTTGTTCGTTCTGGAAAAATGAAATTCTTACTTCCTTTATCTGATGTTGAAATTTGTTCTCAAATGCAATATGATAACGTAGAAAAAAGACTTAAACACTCTACTGTTGATTTTGAGGAAGAACTTATTCCTTTTGTTTCATTAAGAGATTTATTTGATATCACAGAGCATCAAAGTAAAATGGCTAAAATGATAATGATAAAGAAAAACAATAGTAGGTTTGCTATCTTTGCTGATGAAATTTTAGGACAGCATCAGGCTGTGTTAAAGCCAATGGGTGAGCTTGTTAAGAGTCATCAGGAAATATCTGCTGCTAGTGTATTAGGTAATGGAGAGGTAGCCTTTTTATTAGATACAAATAATATTAATCAAAATTTATATTCAAAAGCGGTATAAAAAATATAACATTTAGGTAGGTTTTTGCGTAATAAATTGTAATCGTTTTATTTTAATATGCAAAAATTTTATGATTTCAATATGATTAATGATTCTAAAGAAATAGTTGGATCAGTTGATTTCTTTATTTATAAGGTTTCTGATGACTCCATCCAGATATCATCAAACATGAAAAATATATTAGGATTAAAATGTAATGAATCTTGCTATTTGTCAAATATTAAGTCTTTGATTATTGGCGTAGATATTCCAATATTTATTCAACAATTTGAAAAATGGTTGAATGGTGATACCAGCAAAATAATTCAGATTAGATTAGTAGATTCAGATAATCGATTAAGAACTATTCAATTAAAAGGGCATCTGCGATTTGATCACAATGGAAGTGTTAAATCTGTATATGGTGCTTTCTTTGACATTAGCTACTTGGGGAATTAGTTCTGGTTCCACATGGAACAGGTTTAATTGGATTATTTTATGTTTTTTAAACAAATATAGAATAGCATACAGTCCCTATTGTGAAGTAAATCAACATCCCCAAAATATCATTTAGTGTTGTAACAAAAGGACCTGTAGCAACAGCAGGATCCACGTTTACTCTTTTTAATGCTAATGGGATAAAGGTTCCAAATAAAGAAGCAATGATTATTACAGAGAACATGGCAAGAGAAACAGTGTAAGTAAGAGCCTGATCTGCACCTTTTATTAAATTAAATGTAAAAATTACTGAGGATAAAACTACGGCATTCAATGCTCCTACCGCTAGTTCTTTAAACAATTTTCCCCAAGTAGAATATAAACCGGTTGTTCCTGTAGCCAGTGATTGAACTATTATTGCCGAAGATTGCATTCCAGTATTACCCCCCATAGCTGCAATTAATCCCATGAAAAATGAAATTTGGGGATTTAAACCAATTAATCCCTCGTATTGACTAACAACCATAGAAGACAAAATACCTCCCATTAAACCTATAAATAGCCATGGCATACGAGCCTTTGTGTGTGTCCAAACACTGTCCGATGATTCTACATCATCTGTAATACCAGATGCCAATTGATAGTCTTTTCCTGCTTCTTCTCGAATAACATCTACAACATCGTCAATTGTAATTCGTCCTAATAAACGACCAATGCTATCAACAACGGGTAAGGCAACAAGGTCATATCTTTCCATTATAGAACTAACTTCATCTGCAGCAACATTGGCGTTTACAGAGATGACATTATCATTATATATTTCTTTAACAGTTTTTGTTGTTGGACTTAACAGTAAGCGCTTTAATGAAAGAGTTCCTTTTAAAATGCCATCATTATCTACAACGTAAACATAATAAACCTCATCAAGTTCTTCTCCTTGTTGACGGATACTCCGTATGCATATTGGTAAGTTCCAGGATTCTTTAACTTTAATAAGTTCCTTACCCATTAATCCCCCGGCAGTGTCCTCATCATAATTAAGTAAGTCTGCAATATCTCCTGCTGACTTGATATCATCCATATATGAAAGGACTTCCTGCTGCCTGCCCTCCTCCATTTCACCTAAAACATCTGCAGCATCATCAGAGTCCATCTTATCAATATAGCGCTTGGCAATTACTTCACTGGGTAGGGCACTTAATAAACGCCTACGTTCATCTTCATCTAGTTCTGTAATGACATCAGCTGCAGTTTCATCATCTGCAATTAGGTAAAGGTATTTGGCTTCTTCAAGATCAAGTTCTCTATATAAATCAGCAATATCAGCAGGATGCAGATCCTGAATGTCCTCTAAAATCCGAATCTCATCTTTAATTTCAATTTTTTGTTTTATTTGGTCAACAAATTCACGCGTTAATTTGAATTCTGCCATAACTGATACTGCTTTTTACGATTATAGATGAATGATTTTGATAAACCATTCTTTTATTGATGCTTTTCAATAAAATTTGTTAATTCAACAAATTCACTTACGGATAGTTGCTCCGGTCGTTTTGTAAATAATGAACATTCACTAATTGAGTCTCTATTAAAAGGAATAACTTTTAATGAATTACTCAATGTTTTTCTTCGCTGATTAAATCCAGCCTTAACAATTCTAAAAAATAACTGTTCGTCACAGTCAAGCTTTTTCACATCATTACGAATCAGCCTGATAACACCAGATTTAACCTTGGGAGGGGGATTAAAAACATTTTCTGGTACAGTAAATAAATACTCAACATTATAATAGGCTTGCAAAAACACACTTAGAATACCATAGACCTTGCTTCCTGGTGGGCATGCCAATCGCTCTGCAACTTCTTTTTGAAGCATACCTACAACCTGAGGAATTTTGTCTTTATAATCTAGTACTTTAAAAAATATTTGGCTAGATATGTTATAAGGAAAATTTCCAATAATGTTAAAATGATCAGTATTTATCTCATGTAAATTCATTTTTAAGAAATCACCAGATATGATTTTTCCTTGTAATAGCGGATAATTTACTTGTAGATATTCTACTGATTCAGAGTCTAATTCTATGACTTTTAGGTCGATATTTTCTTTATCAACTAAATATTTTGTAAGTACTCCCATTCCTGGACCAATCTCCAACACACTAACACTATAATCCGTGAGACTATTTACAATTCTTTGAGCTATTTTTTCGTCTGTAAGAAAATGTTGACCCAAATGTTTTTTTGCTTTTACATTTTTCATTGGCTTAATATTAGAAAGTAGCAGGAAATATTTGTGGTTGATGTATATCAAAACCAAAATAATTAATTGTTTTTAACGTTTAGCTTTTGTGATTTTGTGCTCACAAATAATCTTTTTAAAATTGCACTCTCAAATCCAACAACAAAGGTAAAATATTATTAGTAAAATCACTTAGATAAAATTTTAATCCAACTCAGTTTTATAGGTCTGGTTAATTACAGATGGGTAACTTTATCAAAGCTCACAGTTTTTTATTTATTTCAGTATAACAATAAGATAATAAATGTTTATTAGGCAAATTAAAAAACACAGACAGAGAAACATTGGTTTATTAGTCGTTGTATTTTCATATGGTTATATTGCATTTAGGCTATCCAATATAAAACTAGATTTTTCTGGTATTATGCTTAATAATGATACTGCTATTTATATATTATTTGTACTAATCCTTTCTTATCTTAATATATTCACAGAAGCATATAAATGGAAAGTATTGATGTCTTCATTTTACAAGATAAAAATTAAGCAAGCTCTTAAAATGATAATTTCAGGTTTCTCAACTGGAATTTTTACGCCTGGCAAATTAGGAGAACCTTATGGGAGAATTATTTTTCTGCCAAGTCAGCATAAAACAAAAGGTACTATCTTAAATTACTTGGGAGGGGCATTTCAAAATGTAATAATTTTGATTTTAGGTATTACTTTTCTAGTTTTTATAAGTTTAAATAATAGTTTGCGTTATATAGTTATTTTTCAGTATTTGTTTCTTTCTACTTTATTAATTTTAATAACTTTCATATTATTGTATTCTATTCGTAATACACTATATATTTATCTTTTAAGGTATAATTGGACAAATAATCTATTAAAATCCATTTTAACTATAAAAGAGATTAAGTTAAAAAAATATTTAATTGTTTTTCTTCTAAGCCTCACTCGTTATTTGTTGTATTGTAGTCAGCTGATTATATTACTTTATACATTTTTTGAATTCAAGTTTCAATGGAGTATAATTTTATGGGTGCCTATATATTTTATGTGTATTACTTTAATACCATCGTTTCTTTTAGCTGACTTGGGTGTACGAAATTCTGTAGCAATATTTTTATTTGCTCCTTTTTTTTCAAATGAAATAAATGTCCTTTTGGCAGTAAGTGTTTTGTGGTTTGTGAACCAGGTGATTCCGGCACTTTGTGGGTCTGCATATATCATTCAATACAGTAAATCTTTATAACGGTATTTGCTAATAATTTTAAACTTTTAATTAATATTATTCCAATTCTTTAAAAACTCATTATCTTTAGTACGCTTTTTCCATTTTATTAACCTAAAAAATAACTCGAAAATCGATGGAAAAATATATACTAGATTTAATTAAGGAAAATAACAGGGTCATCATTCCCAATTTTGGAGCATTTATCATTTCTAAAGAAAATGGTATTAGTATTCTCTTTAATAACTTCTTGAGTTTTAATGACGGATTACTCGTAAATTATGTGGCCGAAAATAAAGGTATTGATACTATTGTTGCAACTGACCAGGTATTTGATTTTGTGGATACTCTGAAGAAAGAATTGGATGAGAAGGGTATTTACAATATTGAAAAACTGGGTGTTTTTAAAAAAGATGAGAATGGTATTTTAAGATTCCAACAAGCTTCTGACTTAGGTGATTTTTCTGATTTAGAACAAGATTTTAAAGTTACCAAAGAAATCTCTTTGGAGAAAATTGAAGATATTACTGATAATAATGAAGCTAATTTGTTAGATATTGATAGCTCTTCAGAAATAATAGATACACCGGATGAGGAAAAAATTAAAGAAGAAGAAAAAATTATTACAGACAAAATTGAGGAATCCATTCTTACAATAGATAAGGAAGATGCAGAGGGTAAATCAGTAGTTAAAGAAGAGGGGAAAAAAATAACACCCCAGATTGTTAGTCGAAATAAAGAGCAAGTAGTTAAAGAAAAGCACACTTCAAGCTCTTCTAAGAAAAATGTTCACAAGTACTCGCAAAAAATATCCAAGGATAAGAAACGTAAGGATGTCATAACTTTTGTTATTATAGCTTTATTAGTAGTGCTGTGTATCGCTGTTTATTTTGTATTCTTTAGTAAGAAAAAAGAAGTTGTTAAAACAACTCCGATTAAAGTTGAAAAACCAATTAATACGGAAGTAAAACATATTGATACTGTCAAAGTTGTTGAAGAAGAAATCAAAAGTAAACCTCTTCGCGAAATTAATAAACCTGCAATTGTTAGCAATGCCTTTTATGTAATTGTGGGTAGTTTCAAGCAACATGAAAATGCGTTAAAGATGGTTGAAAAATTAGAATCTAAGGGTTTTACCAATGCACAAATTCTTACTAAGGGTAAAATGTTTTTAGTTAGTGCAGACTCTAATGTTTCATATAGAGTGATTGAAGCCAGACAGCAAGAAATATTAGAAAAAAACAAAATGGAAAGTTGGCTATATAAAATTCAATAGATTATAAATATTTAAGATTTATATTTTACAGAGAGGGGATTACTGCGATTAGAGAGTGACCCCCTTTTATTTTGATTAAATGGGAATGATTGGAACAAGTGTATTTATAATTATTATATTTTCCTCCTATATATATATAATTTATAGTTTTTATAAGGGATTAAAAAAAGCAACTCCATTTAACTCGAATCAGGATTGTGTATATAGTCACTTAAGTTGTATCATTCCGTTTCGTAATGAACAAGATAATTTACCTCAAGTTATTAGCAGTTTAGCTTGTCAAAATCTAAATTCAGATTACTATGAAGTAATACTAATTGATGATTTTAGTACAGATAATTCATATACTAAAGCACTACAGCTTGTAAAAAAATATCATAATTTTAGATTAATCAAAAATCAATTACCTGGTAAAAAAAATGCTATTAAATTAGGAGTTGAAAATGCTTTAAATCCTTTTATTGTAACAACAGATGCCGACTGCATTCATCCTTCTAAATGGTTACATACAATTAGTAAATACATATCAATACATCAACCTGACTTAATAATTGCACCAATAGTGCTTTCGCCTGTAAAATCCTTTTTTGATCATTTTCAGCATCTCGACTTTTTGAGTCTGGTGGCATCTGGAGCAGGTGCCTGCGAAGTTAGTAAACCAATAATGTGCAACGGAGCTAATCTTATTTACAGTAAAGAGTTATACCAGAATGGTATGGCTAAGGTCTTAAATCAATACTCATCAGGTGATGACATATTCCTGCTTCAATATGCAAAATCAATCAAAGCCAAGATTACATTTTTATTAAATCATAATGCTATAGTCAAGACGAAACCTGTGAAAACTCTAAAAGATTTTATTCAACAGAGAGTAAGGTGGGCCTCGAAGAGTAAGGGGTATTCAGATAATTATACCCTTTATGTTGCATGGAATGTGTTTTTTATTAATGTTTTGTCAACGATCTATCCACTTACGTATTTTATGGGGTCAAGCTTTTTTTACTTTTTTAGCATTGCCATTTTTAGTAAAGTTTTTATTGATTTTAGATTATTAAGATTGGGATCCAACCTTTTTAAGACTCCTTTTAATGTGAGGGCCTTTTTTTTAGTACAAATAATCTATCCTTTTTATATTGCATTTATAGTGTTTTATGCTTTTATAGGATCAGTTCAATGGAAAGATAGAAATATTGTAACAAAAAATAGTTGAGAATCTGATATGGTATTGATTGAGGATATGAATAAACTGCCAATTCTTAGAAGGAGAGATAATTGTTATAAAAAAGACCCGAATAAGTTTTATTCGAGCCTTAGTATGTCAAATATGATGTTATAATCTAGCTTTAATTGCAGCTGATTCAGCTTCAAAACCTGGTTTGTCTAAAAGAGCAAACATATTTTTCTTATATGCTTCAACACCTGGTTGGTCAAATGGATTTACATCCAATATATAGCCACTCATTCCACAGGCAATTTCAAAGAAATATAATAATTGACCAAGGTAGTATGCATTCAATTCAGGAATTTCAACTTTAATGTTAGGAACACCTCCGTCAACGTGAGCAATTAAAGTTCCTAGTTCTGCCATCTTGTTTACTTCATCAACTCTTTTTCCAGCTAAGAAGTTTAATCCGTCCAGATTTGCTTCGTCAGTAGGAATAACCACTTTTCTGTTTGGTTTTGTAATAGTGATGATTGTTTCAAAGATGTTACGAACACCTTCCTGAATCCATTGACCCATAGAGTGTAAGTCTGTTGAAAAATCAACCGCAGCAGGGAAAATACCTTTATTTTCTTTACCTTCACTTTCACCGTATAATTGCTTCCACCATTCAGCAACAAAGTGAAGTTTTGGTTGGTAGTTCACTAAAATTTCTGTTCCCTTACCATTTTTATAAAGCTCGTTACGAACTGCTGCATAAACTGCTGCTGCACTGTTTTCAGCTTCGTCAGCTGTAATTTTTTCCATATCCTGAGCTCCTTTTACAAGAGCTTTAATATCAACACCTGCGATAGCAATTGGTAATAAACCTACGGGAGTTAATACAGAAAAACGTCCACCAACATCATCAGGAATAACATATGTTTTATATCCTTCCTGAGTTGCTAAGGTTCTTAATGCACCTTTTTTAGCATCAGTAATTGCAACAATACGTTCTTTTGCTTCTTCTTTAGAATATTTGCTTTCTAAAAGTTCTTTTAATAAACGGAATGCAAGTGCAGGCTCAGTTGTTGTTCCTGATTTAGAGATAACAACTAAGGCAAATGATTTATCTTTTAAAAGATCAAGAAGTTCAGCAGTATAATCTTCACCAATGTTTTGTCCAGCATAAACTACAACGGGATTTTTTCTTTCGGTAATTAAATGATCAAAGCTGTTTGATAAAGCGTCAATAACAGCCCTTGCACCAAGGTAACTGCCTCCAATACCAATTACAACAACAACGTCGGCTTTTGCTTTTAAGTTAGCAGCTGTTGCTTCAATATCTGTAAGTTGAGCATCGTCAATGCTTGAAGGAAGGTTTACCCAACCTAAAAAGTCATTTCCTCTACCTGTTTTTTCTTGTAATGCTTTTAGATGAGAAGCAATCTCACTTTTGTATCCTGCAACTTTTTCTTCAGAAACGAAGTCGAAAGTTTTTGAGATATCAATTTTTAAGTTTTCCATCGTAAATAAATTATATGAATAAGGATTTTGAATTATCGTAAATTTTCAGTCAACAGCCTTATCTCAATGCTTGGTGATATCTTTTCGTAAATGATATTGTAAACGGCATCTGTAATTGGCATGTTAACCTTATATTTCTCATTAATTTCTTTTATGCTTTTAACAGCATAATACCCTTCTGCTATCATTAACATCTCCATCTGCGCATACTTTACAGAATATCCTTTGCCGATCATAGTACCAAAAGTGCGATTACGACTAAATTGTGAATATCCTGTAACTAATAAATCTCCTAGGTAAGCAGAACTCTTTATATCTCGTGTAATCGGGTGAACCGTGTCTACAAATCTTTTTATTTCCTGGATTCCGTTTGACATTAATACAGCCTGAAAATTATCGCCGTATCCCATACCATGACAAATACCGGAAGCAATTGCCATAATATTTTTTAAAACAGCCGAAAATTCAGTGCCATAGATATCATCAGAAACACTTGTTTTAATATAACCACATTGTAATAATGTTGCAAAAGCCCGGGCTTGTTTAACATTTTGACATGCTATTGTTAAGTAAGATAATCGTTCCAGAGCCACTTCTTCGGCGTGACATGGGCCTGAAATAACAGCAATCTTTTCAAGAGGCACATCATAAAAGGTATTTAAAAATGTTCCGATGATCATATTTTCATCAGGAATTAAACCCTTTACTGCAGATACCACAAATTTGTCTTTTAAAGGCACTGATAGCTCACTAAAAGTATTCTTTAAAAAAGCAGAAGGAATAGCTAAAATGATAATATCACTTTCTTCAACAATTTGATTTATGTCTGAATAAAAATGTATTTGATCTGTAATGAAATCAACACCAGTCAGATAATTGGGATTGTGTCCATGTTTTCTAAACTTTTTTATATGTTTAGGATTTCGGAAATACCAATTAAACTCAAGAACATTGTTCGAAAGCATCTTGGCAATAGCTGTTGCCCAACTACCACTTCCAATTATTCCTACTCTAGATGATTCGTCCATAATTAGTTTTTATCAGCAACTAAAATGTGATTCAGTTAATTACACTTTTAAGCCAACCAGTTTTTTACATCATCCTGGCTAGGATTTTTATATCCTAATTTGTTCTTTTTATTATAACCGCATACTTCCTGATGCAATTTTGTAGGCTTTAATTCTTTAAGCTGATCAACCTTTTTATAACCTAATTTTTGGATGATTTCAACCCATTCTTTTGGAATACCCAGTTCGATGTATTTTTCTTCACTATCATTTTCAACCTTTTTCTCAGGTTTCATTTGAGGGAAGAATAATACTTCCTGAATAGATTGTTGGTTTGTCATAAACATAGTCAAACGGTCAACACCAATTCCCATACCAGATGTTGGAGGCATACCATATTCAAGTGAACGAACAAAATCCATATCAATGAACATAGCTTCGTCATCTCCTTTTTCAGATAGTTTTAACTGATCCTGGAATCTTTCAAGCTGGTCAATTGGGTCGTTAAGCTCTGAATAAGCATTTGCTAACTCTTTACCATTTACCATTAACTCAAAACGTTCTGTTAATTCAGGATTATCTCTGTGTTTTTTACATAAAGGAGACATCTCAACCGGATAGTCAGTAATAAATGTTGGTTGAATATAATTCCCTTCACATTTTTCACCAAAAATCTCATCGATTAATTTTCCTTTACCCATTGAAGGATCTGTTTCAATACCAAGATCATCACAAACCTGGAATAATTGCTCTTCGTTCATACCAGCTATATCAATTCCGGTATGTTCTTTAATAGAGTCAATCATTGAAATGCGTTTGAAAGGACGTTTAAAATCAATTTCTTTATCTCCAACCTGAACTTTAGTAGTTCCGTGTAAAGCTAAAGCCACTCTTTCAATCATTTCTTCAGTAAAGTTCATCATCCATTTGTAGTCTTTATAAGCTACATAGATTTCCATTACTGTAAACTCAGGATTGTGAGTTCTGTCCATTCCTTCATTTCTGAAGTCTTTAGCAAACTCATAAACTCCGTCAAATCCACCTACAATTAATCTTTTTAAATAAAGCTCATTTGCAATACGTAGATATAATGGAATATTTAAGGCATTATGGTGTGTGATAAACGGACGAGCTGCTGCTCCACCCGGTATTGATTGTAATATTGGTGTTTCAACTTCCAGGTAACCTTTTTCATTGAAAAAGTCACGCATGGTGTTGATAATTTTAGTTCTCTTAAGGAAAGTATCTTTTACCTGATCATTAACAATTAAATCAACATAACGTTGACGGTATCTTTGCTCTGCATCAGTAAATGCATCATAAATTTTGCCTTCTTTTTCTTTTACTATAGGAAGTGGTTTTAACGATTTAGTAAGAACTTTAAATTCTTTAACATAAATAGATGTTTCACCCATTTGAGTTTTAAAAACATATCCCTTAACTCCAATAATATCACCAATATCTAATAATTTTTTAAATACGGTGTTATACATTGTTTTATCTTCCCCTTCGCAAATGTCATCACGTCTGAAATATACTTGAATTCGGCCTTGTTGATCCTTAAGTTCAGCAAACGAAGCATTACCCATAATTCGGCGACTCATAATACGACCTGCAAATGAAACTTCCTTTAAAGAAGCATCATCTTCGTTTTCTTCAAACATCTTTTTTATATCGCCTGAGTAATGAGTGATTTCGTACTCTTCTGCAGGGAATGCATTAATCCCTAATTTCTTTAATTCTTCAAGACTATTTCGTCTTATCAGCTCTTGTTCGCTTAGTTCAACGTTGCTCATTCTTATATTTTCAATATAAATTTTAAAATATTCTCCTTGAATAATGCTAGTTCAAATTCACTAAATCAAGGAGATAGCAATATTATTTTTCTGTAAAATATACAGAAAAATCGATGCAAAGATAATGATTAACCTTTAATTATGAAGTTTTAAAAAGAAGAGCTTAGTGAACTTTAACTTATTTTTTATTGTTATTAGCAACTAAACACTTTATTATTCATGGAAATACTAATAAAATTCATAGCTGAGTTATAATAAATTGATTAAGATTGTAGTTTGTTTTTATTAGAATTTTCATTTCGATATTGTTTTATAAATGTATATGATAGAATCTTGGTTTTTATTGTTTTTTCTATGTGAGAAACAATTTTATGACTCGTTTCAGACTGTATATGTTTTTAAATAATTCGGATTATGAATTTCAATTAAAAAAAGAATATGCAAATTAAAACAAGGAAACCCGATTGGTTAAAGATACAATTACCAAATACTTCAGATTATAGATGGATGCATCAAACCATCCGTGATAATAAGTTACACACTATATGTACCAGTGGAAAGTGTCCTAATGCTGCAGAATGTTGGGCTGCGGGTACTGCTACTTTTATGATATTAGGTGATATCTGTACAAGAGCTTGTAAGTTTTGTAATGTTAAAACAGGTAAACCTTTGGCTGTAGATGTTAAAGAACCTTTTAGAATCGCAAGATCAATTCAAATCATGAAATTAAGACATGCTGTTATTACATCTGTAGATAGAGATGATTTGGAAGACGGTGGCTCTGAGATTTGGAAACAAACCATCTTAAAAGTGAAAGAAATGAATCCGGGTATTACGCAGGAAGTACTAATTCCTGATTTTAACGGATTAAAGCCATTGATTAAAAAAATTATTGAGGCTGGTCCTGAAGTGATTTCACACAATTTAGAGACGGTTAGAAGAATTACTCCTATAATTAGAACCAGAGCTAAATATGATTTAAGTCTTGAGGTTTTAAAATATATTGCAGATAATGGCGTTGTAGCTAAGACTGGTGTAATGCTGGGGCTAGGAGAAAAAGAGGAAGAAGTTATTGCAACAATGAAGGATGCATATGAAGCGGGAGTAAAAGTGTTTACAATAGGTCAGTACCTTCAGCCTAGTAAAGATCATTTACCTGTTAGTGAGTATGTAACTCCTGAACAATTTGCTAAATACAAGGAGATTGGTTTTGAGATGGGATTTAAATATGTTGAAAGTGGACCAATGGTGCGTTCTTCTTATCATGCTGAAAAGCATATTAATGCTTTAAAATAGCTGAATGGCATTGTGTACCTTTAAATTTTAGCAAAAACATCAGATGGTAAAATTATGAATGTAAATACTGTATTTGAAGATTTAGGTTTAATTGAATATAAAGAGGCCTGGGATTATCAGGAATCAAAATTTAATTCATTAATTGATATTAAATTGTTTAACAGAGATAATCCTGATTCTAAGAAAAATATCGAACATCAACTATTGTTTTGCGAACATCCTCATGTTTATACATTAGGAAAAAGTGGAGCGGAAAATAATTTGCTGATTAATGATACTTTTTTAAAACAGATAAATGCTACTTATTATAAAAGTAACAGAGGTGGAGATATAACTTATCATGGTCCAGGACAAATTGTTGGGTATCCTATATTTGATTTGGAGGAAATGGGACTGACAGTAAAGAGTTATATTCATAATTTAGAAGAAGCAATTATTAATTGTATTGCAGATTATGGAATAAAAGGAGATCGTTTGGATGGAGCAACAGGTGTCTGGATTGATAAAGACGTTCCGGGTAAAGCCCGAAAAATATGTGCTATCGGTGTAAAAGCCAGTCGATACGTTAGTATGCATGGGTTTGCCTTAAACGTAAATACAAATTTGCAGTATTTTAATCATATCAATCCATGTGGTTTCGTTGATAAGGGAGTTACCTCAATTGAAAAAGAATTGGGAAATGTACAGGATTTTGGAGCTGTAAAGCAAAATTTAAAAGAACATTTAAAAAAAGTATTTATTTTAAAAATTCTTTAATGTTAGATTTAAGATACTGATATATAATTATGTTGGTGGTAATTTAATAGTGTTTTGTAGTGTTGTTGTTAAATTTAATAGGGGGTGCAGTTTTGAAAATCCAAATATTTTAGAAAAATTTATGCTCGCAATAATGGGCTCTTAATACATGGAAAAAAATTGGAACATAAAAGATAGGGGTGAAGACGATAAAGTTGAGCACCTGTCGGAAGTTTTAAATATCGACAGATATCTGTCAAATCTACTAGTGCAAAGAGGTGTCCATACGTTTGAAGAAGCTAAAGCATTTTTTCGTCCTGACTATGAACAGTTGTATGATCCATTTCTGATGAAAGATATGGATAGGGCTATTAATCGCCTTGATAAAGCCATAGAAAATAAGGAAAAAGTATTTGTATATGGTGATTACGATGTGGATGGAACAACATCTGTTGCCTTAGTGTATTCATTTCTATCATCTTATTTCGATAGTCTTCAATTTTATATCCCCAATAGATATGAAGAAGGTTATGGTATTTCATATAAAGGTATTGACTATTTTGCAGAAGAAAAATGTTCCCTTGTTATTGCTTTGGATTGTGGAATCAAAGCAGTTGAAAAGATTGAATATGCTAAAAAAAAGGGTATAGATTTTATCATTTGTGATCATCATACTCCTGGTGATACTTTACCTGATGCTGCAGCTTGCCTTGATCCTAAAAGAAAGGACTGTTGTTATCCTGATGAGAATTTGTCTGGTTGTGGTGTTGGTTTTAAATTTATTCAGGCTTATTGTAAGCGGCATAAAGTAGATTATCATAGGGTTTATGAATATTTAGACCTTGTAGTTGTAAGTATTGCTTCTGATATTGTTCCTATTATTGGAGAAAACAGAGTTTTGGCCTATTATGGATTACAAAAGTTAAATACAAATCCATGTGTTGGATTAAAACATATCATTAAAGTAGCAGGTATGCAGGGTAGGGAAATTACCATTAGTGATATTGTTTTTAAAATAGGGCCAAGGATTAATGCGGCAGGAAGAATTGATTCGGGTGGTGATGCTGTTAATTTGTTAATTGCAGAAAATGAGGAGTTAGCAAATAGCATGAGTATTGATATAGATAAATGTAATGATACCCGAAAAGGACTTGACAGGGAAATTACACAACAAGCATTAGATCATATAGCTTCAGATAGTCAGATGCAAGAGAAAAAGTCTACTGTTTTGTATCAGCCCCAATGGCATAAGGGGGTAATAGGTATCGTTGCTTCTCGTTTAACAGAATACTATTACCGGCCTACAGTTATTCTTACCGAATCAAAGGGGTTTGCTACTGGATCTGCCAGGTCTGTAGAAGGTTTTGACTTATATAAAGCCATAGATTCATGTAGTGATTTGTTGGAGAATTTTGGAGGACATATGTATGCTGCTGGATTAACATTGAAAATAGAGAATGTAGATACTTTTAAGCAAAGGTTCGAAGAATATGTTGAAGCTAATATTACTGCGGAACAATTAATTCCTCAAATAGAAGTTGATGAGGAAATTGGTTTAAGGGATATTAATGATAAATTTTATAGGATATTAAAGCAATTCCGTCCTTTTGGCCCAGGTAACTTAAAACCTGTATTTGTTACGAAAAGAGTTTTTGACTATGGTACCAGTAAAAAGGTGGGTAAGGATCAGGATCATTTAAAGGTTGAACTTATTGAAGAAAAATCAGGTTCAATAAAACAAGGTATTGGTTTTTCTATGGGAGATGATCTTGAAAAGCTGCAAACAGGAAATCCATTTGATATTTGCTATACTATTGAGGAAAATGTTTATAATGGGAGATGTAGTATACAAATGATGCTTAAAGATATGAAATTTCCTTATAAAGATTAGTCTTTGTTTGGAAAGTATTATTTATTTATAATTTGTTATAAAATATAATCTGCACCAAATCATTTTTTTTTAAAATAAATTATATTTGTACAAAATCATGTTTTTTGATTTTACATAAAAATAATACATGGATGAAACGAGCTATGAGAGAATTTTCTCACGTAGAAAAATGATCAAATTAAGTGAGTTTCACATGACAATAAAAAGAAAAAATAAGAGTATATGAAAAGATTTACTACAATATGGGGATTTGCCTCATTGTTAATATCAGTAGTTTTTGTTTTTGCATCATGTAATTCAGGTTCAAAACAAAATCAAAAAACTGATACAGTACAAATTGAAAAAGCAGAAGTGAAAAATGAAGTAAGAGAGTTTGTTTATCCTCTTCCTACTTCTTATGAAATAGTTGAAATGCTTAACGAAATTGAAGCAGCATATATTTTTGACTTATCAAATAGTCCTGCTAATGCTTCTAAGTATATCACTGAAAAACAGCAAGCATTAAACCTTGGAGTCTATGGCGGCGATTTAAGTTATGCAAGTACATATAATCAAAAACAAGAAACTATTGACTTTATTGATGCTTCAAAAACATTGTTGGAAGGATTAGATCTACAGGGTGCTGTGAGCGAAGATCTTCCAGAGCAAATTGAAGCTAATGAAGACAATAAAGAAGCTTTGGTTGAATTAATTACTGATTCATTTTATGATACTTACGATTTCTTACAAAGAAATAACAGAGCTCCTGTTTCAGCATTAGTAATGTCGGGAGCCTGGGTTGAAGGTCTTTATATTGCAACTCACATTTCTGAGGAAACTTTCAACAGTAAAGAAATGATAGAGATCGTACTAAAGCAAAAAGAACCATTGGTTAAATTAATGGAAATACTTTCTGAATATAAGGAGGATCAGGCCGTGGCTGAAACTATTGGCGATTTATCTACAATGGCAAATATTTATGCTGGTATTGAAAGTACTGCAATTACTCAAGAGCAAATGATTCAAATTGCTGAAGAATCTCTCAAAATAAGAAACAAATTTGTAGCTGTTGACTAACATTTTATTACTTAAATATAGAAAGCGGTCAAGTTTTGATCGCTTTTTTTGTATTATAAAATCTGTTAGATGGAAAAATTAGGTGATATGCTTACAAAATTATGATGAAATCATTATTTTTAACGTGTTTCTTACTGAATATTTAAATATTAATTAAAGAATATCACCCTGTTATGAGTGAAACCCTTTTAGATGCCCTGATGAAGTTATATGCTCTGCTTACCAACGTTAGAAAGGAGAGCAGGGTTGACAGTGCACGTAAACAAATAGAGCAAGAGTTGCTTCATAACTTTAACAGAGAGTATGTAGATCAATATCTACAAAGGTTTGATTTTTATATAAAGCAGTTTCATAGGTACTCCTATAGCCCTATTCAATCTGAGGTAGAACAGCAATCTTCAGATAATTACGATCAGATAAATCATATATGTGAAGAGCTTAATAAGGAACTAGAGCAAGAATCAAAAGTATGGGTTTTCGTTCAATTGTTTGAGTTTATTAGAAAAGAAGAGAAAATTAGTGAAATAGGAGAGGAAGTCGTCGATAAATTATCGAAAGGGATGTTAATTAACACTGATGACTATCAGCTTTTGAAAGCCTTTATCCTAAAAGGGCCTATGGAGGTTGAAACTCCAGAAAAAGTCTTGGTGATTTCAGGTCAGGAAAATGCTCCTTTACCCCGATTTAAACATCTTTACAACCCCAAGCAACAAATATATGTTTGGGTACTTTATATAGAGAGTACACATACCTTTATATTTCGTTATTCTGGTGATCGAAATCTTTATCTAAATGGACATAAGGTTGATAGGAATAATGCTTATATCTTATCGGTTGGTTCTGTTATTAAAACTTCCAGAATGGCACCTGTATATTATGGAAAGGTGGCAGAGCTTTTTGTTCAGAAAGTTGATAAAGGAAGGATTTTATTAAAAGCAAGGGATGTAGAATATAAGTTTAATGATCGACAAGTAGGGATCCATCCCTTTAGTTTTTCTGGAAGGTCTGGTCAACTTGTTGGGATTATGGGTGGAAGTGGAAGTGGAAAATCTACCTTGCTTAATGTTTTGAATGGGAATTATAAACTTTCCAGCGGCTCAATTCACGTTAATGGTCTAAATATAAGGGATCATAAGGAAGCTCTTAAAGGGGTAATTGGTTATGTGCCTCAGGAAGACCTTTTGATTGAGGAGTTAACCGTTTTTGAAAACCTGTTCTTTAATGCAAGATTGTGTTTTAGTGATAAAACCGTTGAAGAAATTAGTGAATTAGTTGATAATGCTATAAAAGACTTTGATCTTATTGAAGCCAGGAATCTTGTTGTTGGTAATCCTTTAAATAAAATTTTAAGTGGTGGTCAGAGGAAACGTTTAAATATTGCACTTGAATTAATTCGTGAGCCTTCTATATTATTTGTAGATGAACCTACTTCAGGTCTTTCTTCTATGGATTCTGAAAAGGTTATGGTATTATTAAAACGACAAACTTTAAAAGGAAAGTTAGTTATTATTAATATACATCAACCATCATCTGATTTATATAAACTTCTTGATAAGCTATTGATAATTGACAGGGGTGGATATATTATTTTTAATGGTAATCCGATGGATGCCATTGTTTATTTTAAGCAAAAGGCAAACTATGTAAATCCTGAGGATAGTGAGTGCTACTTATGTGGTAATGTTAAGGTAGAACAACCGCTTCGAATAATCGAGGCTCGTATGGTGGATGCCAATGGTCGATTGATTAGGGAACGAAAGGTTAAACCTGTTGAGTGGTATCAGTATTATAAAAGTGAATTAGAAAGTCAGTTTGATTGGAAAAAGTCCAACAAACCTGAAAAGATTGAAAAGTTACCCCATAACCTTTATAATATTCCAGGAAGATTACAGCAGTTTTTAATATATACTTACAGGGATAGCTTTGCGAAATGGAAAGACAGGCAGTATATGCTGATTAATTTTTTAGAGGCTCCAATTTTAGCTATTATTCTGGGTTATTTTACAAAGTATATCAGTGGTACAGCCATAGATCCTACAAAATACGTTTTTAGTGATAATGATAATATTGCTGCTTATTTGTTTATGGCAGTGGTTGTGTCATTGTTTTTAGGATTAAATGTAAGTGCCGAAGAAATAATTAAAGACAGAAAGCTATTGCAGAGGGAGCGTTTTCTTAATTTAAGTCGTTCATCATATCTTAATAGTAAAATTGTCATCATGTTTGGTATTTCTGCAATACAAACTTTAAGTTTGGTGTTGATAGGAAATAGTATTCTGGAAATTAAAGGATTAAACTTTAGTTATTGGATGATACTCTTTACTACTGCTTGTTTTTCAAATATGGTAGGCCTCAATATTAGTAGTGGTTTAAAATCAGTAGTTGCCATATATATATTAATTCCATTAATATTAGTTCCTCAATTATTGTTTAGTGGAGTTATCGTTGATTTTAATAAGCTGCATAAGACCATGTTGGCATCTGAATATGTACCTCGCATAGGAGATTTAATGACATCGAGATGGGCTTATGAGGCTTTGGCTGTAAATCAATATGAGAATAACGAGTACGAAAAACATTTCTTTAGAGACGAGCAAAAAATCAGTGAAGCTTCATATTACTCTTCTTTGTTATTGCCTAGATTAAAGCAGCATAATTTAAAAAGTAAAAAGTATTTCCTTGAGCATGATGTAAAAGGAGCAAAAGAAAATTTTGATATTGTTAAAAAAGAAATCGATAAGATCAAAAATCTGGGTGACGCTGGTACGTCTCAACTAATTTCTAAAACAGCAATTAAATTTTCGGAAAATGGCTTTAATCAAATTGATCAATTGATAGATCAGTTAAAGATTTATTATCAGGATAGGTATAAAGAGTTTAAAAAACATAAAGATAATACATATCGAGATTTAGTGGATAAGTTAGGTGAATCTTCTAAAGTTTATCAGCTTAAACAAGAATATGATAATGATAAGTTGTCAACTATATTGTTGAATAAAGCAGAATTGAAACAATTGGTTTTAACACCGGATGGTTATGTTTCTCAAAAAGATCCTGTGTTAAGAAATGGAACCGGCAAATGGGGAAGAGCGCATTTTTTTGCTCCTAACAAACTTTTTGGTGGTATTGTAGTTCCAACTCCTTTTTTTAATGTAATGGCAATATGGCTTTCAACTATCATATTGTATTTTACCCTTTATTTTGATTTACTGAACTTTGTTATCAGGTACTTTGAGAGATTTAAGTTGCGTAAGGCGTTTACAAGGCAAATTAATAAGGTGTAATGCTTGATACATTTTTTGTTGTTGTTTAAACTTGATACTGTATTAAAGATAATTAATACATATTCTCAATTTTTAGAGTAATTTTGTGGCCAAATTAAATAAGTAAAATGAAGGTTTTTTCTAATCCCGATTCATATAAAGGTAGAAATACAGTTGTTACTTTAGGTATGTTTGATGGAATTCACGCCGGCCATAAAAAACTGCTTAGTCATGTGATAGAGGTAGCTCAGAATCATTCACTTATACCTACGGTCTTAACATTTTGGCCTCATCCACGAATGGTATTAAATAAAGATGATGACTCCCTTCAGTTTATTACTACTCTAGATGAAAAAACAATGGTAATTAGTCAACAGGGAATTGAGCAATTGTTTCTTTTGCAATTTGATAAGGAACTTGCTTCCAAAACTGCTGAAGAATTTATTGTTGAAATCCTGATCGGAAAAATCAAGATGAAGCACCTCGTAGTTGGGTATAACCATAGATTTGGCAGGGATAGAGTACATGACTTTGATGTGTATAAACAATTAGCCGAAAAATATGATTTTAATGTATCGCGAGTGGAAGCTGTTTATGAGGATGACATAGCGGTTAGTTCAACCGTTGTCAGAAAACTTTTAAAAAAGGGTAAGGTTCTGCAGGCAAATAAAATTTTAGGGTATAACTATTCTATATTCGGGACTGTTACCGGTGGGCAAAAATTAGGAAGAAAACTTGGATATCCTACTGCTAATATTAAACCAAACGAACATTATAAGTTAATTCCGGGTAAGGGTGTTTACGCATGTTATATTAATGTTATAGGTAAGCAGTATGGAGGAATGTTAAACGTTGGCGTTCGTCCTACGGTAAATAGTAGTGATTATGAATTAACTATTGAAGTTCATATATTGGATTTTAATCAGGATATTTATTCAGAAGAAGTAACTGTTTCTTTTATCAAAAAAGTTCGTGATGAAGAGAAGTTTTCTGGGCTGGAAGCTTTAGTCGCTCAACTTAAACTTGATGAACAAAATATACGGAATATACTTAATGAGTATAAATGCTAATTTTATAATTATCTGAGACTTTAGTCTTTTTTTACTAATTTTGCATTCTAAAACAAAAATACTTTTATATGTCTGAAATTTTAACAGATGCTCTTCCATACAAAGTGAAAGATATGGCAGAGGCTGAGTTTGGAAGAAAAGAAATCGAAATAGCTGAAAAAGAAATGCCAGGTTTAAAGGCACTAAGAGAAAAATATGGAGAATCTAAACCTTTAAAAGGTGCAAAGATTATGGGTTCTCTTCATATGACTGTTCAAACAGCTGTCTTAATTGAAACTTTAGTTGAATTAGGTGCAGAAGTAAGATGGTGTAGCTGTAATATTTATAGTACTCAGGATCATGCTGCTGCTGCTATTGCAAAGGCTGGGGTACCTGTATTTGCCTGGAAAGGTGAAACTCTTGAAGAGTATTGGTGGTGTACCGAAAGAGCTTTAGATTTTGGAAATGGAGAAGGTCCGGATCTTATTGTTGATGATGGAGGTGATGCTACTATGATGATTCACTTAGGAGTAGATGCTGAGAAGGATAGTACTATTTTAGATAAAGATGTTTCTGAAGAAGGAGAAGATTTTCGTGAACTTATTGCTCGTTTAAAAGTAGAATTAGCTAAAAATCCTACTCGTTGGACTAAAGCTTCAGAAAAGTGTCAGGGAGTTAGTGAAGAAACAACTACAGGAGTACACCGTTTATATCACATGATGGAAAAAGGAGAATTACTTTTCCCTGCGATAAATGTAAATGACTCAGTAACAAAATCTAAATTCGATAATCTTTATGGTTGTAGAGAGAGTTTGGCTGACGGAATTAAGCGTGGTACAGATGTTATGGTCGCCGGTAAAACTGTTTTAGTTTGTGGTTACGGAGATGTAGGTAAAGGTTGTGCACAAAGTATGCGTGGTTTTGGAGCACGAGTTTTGGTTACAGAGATTGATCCTATTTGTGCGTTACAGGCTGCAATGGAAGGATATGAAGTTACAACAACAGAAGATGCTTTAGCAGAAGCCGATATTTTTGTAACTACTACCGGAAATAAAGATATCATTACGATTGCTCATATGGAAAAAATGAAAGATCAGGCAATTGTTTGTAATATAGGTCACTTTGATAATGAAATTCAAGTAGAGAAATTAGAAAAATATCCTGGAATTAAGGAAACTAATATTAAGCCTCAGGTTGATATGTTTGAATTTCCTGATGGCCACGCAATTATATTGCTTTCAAGAGGTCGTTTGGTAAATCTGGGAAATGCAACAGGCCATCCAAGTTTTGTTATGAGTAATTCTTTTACAAATCAAACATTAGCTCAGTTAGAACTTTGGCAAAAGGATTATAAAGTAGGAGTATATACTTTGCCTAAGAAATTAGATGAGGAAGTCGCACGTTTACATCTTGCTAAATTGGGTGTAAAACTTACTCAACTTACAAATGAACAGGCTGATTATATTGGTGTTCCGCAGGAAGGACCATACAAGCCTGAGCATTATAGATATTAATTATAGATACTATTAGCGTTAAGGGGTTAGTTGGTTTGCTAACCCCTTTTTTATGAGAATCAAACTGACTTAATTGGGCATGATATTTCTAACAAATGTATTGTTAGGGTACTTTTTGTTTTCATTATTGATTCTTTCATTAATCCATCTTTCAGCAGCTGTTTCTGTTGTGAATACTTTAAAAAGGTATCTTTCAAGCTGGATTAATCTTGTAAAAATCATTGCCAAAGCCGTGTCAACAGGATTTTTTATAATGATGGCTACTTTAAGCGAGTTAAAGCGTGAAAACATCTTCACGTTTTCTGAAAGTATATTATATAAATCAGCAGGATGTATATTAAATGATGCTTCTCTTGCATCAATTATTCCTTTAAGGTTTTCGGGAAGTTGATTTTCCTTCATTAAAGAATTTATGTAGTTTACTATTTCTCCCTGATTTATTTTTCCTGTAAAGGTTGCTTCAATGTAATTTTTTTCCTGATTGAAATTGTATTGTATCATGACTCTTAATTTTTAGTTAGTGATTGATTTTCGTGATCTAACTCTTAGCAGAAATGGCAAATAGTTGTATTTACAGTATCTTGAATATGATGTTTAAAAATTTATATATAATATACAAAATGTTGATAATAAAGTTTTAATAAAAAAAGGTGTTGTTAAATATCTTTTTTCTAATTAATATACGATTTACCAGTGCATAGTGTTCCTTTTTAAGCGTGACAAAAGCGTGACAAAGTTTAAGTGTAAGATATACAGTATTATACAAAGAGGGTAGATTTAATATAAAGATGAATTACAGTGAATAGTTTTTTAGGATATTTAAATGTTTGAAAACTATATTAATAACCTGAATTCTAAAATTATAATAGAACACAGGTTAATACAGCTATAGAATAGAGCTTGTCTAAATGTCAAAGTTTTTTGAGAGTCTTGTTCAGAAAGTTCGAGAACAAGGCTTGCGCAATTTTGAAAATCAGGGAGTTTACTATTGTAAATGACTGTTTTCGAATTAAGCGTAACGAAGTTATCGGATTTTATGGACAGACTATAGAATAGTGTATCTCCTATTCTATAGTTGTGTTAATTTATATAAGCTCTGCACAAAATGTATTAAAATTAATACCGGAAAAATTGCCAGAACTCATCAATAATAAATTCTTATTTTCCCATTGAATATTTCTTAGTTTTTTTTGTAATTTTTCTGTGTCATCAAAAACAATAATATTATCGGATGCGAATGCGTCAGTAACATCTTTTATTGTAATTTTTGGTAATTTTTTATGTTCTACTACCTTGGGATTGAAATAAACAAATGCAATATCCGCTTTATCCATTGTGTTTTTATATTGAGGCAGAAAATCCTTATTTAAACTACTAAAAGTATGAAGTTCCATACAAGCCACTAGCGTTCTTTCTTTGTTTTGATCTTTTACTGCATTAATGGTAGCCTTTAGCTTTGAAGGCGAATGTGCAAAGTCTAAATAAATTGTTGATTTTGCTGTTTCTTTTAAAGTTTGTAATCTTTTGGCTGCACCTTTAAAAGATGAAATAGCTTCTAAAAACAATTCATCTGAAATGCCAAGTTTTGCACATACTATGCGTGCACCGTTTAAGTTCTGTAGGTTGTGTGCTCCAAAGATTGATAATGAATACTTTTTACCATTAAATGTAATGCTTGTTTTTCCTTCTTCTACTTTAGATTCAATTTCATCGTATGCTAATGACTGAATGTCGGGTCTTAGTATTTTAGAAATTTTTTGAAGTTCTTCATCTAATAAATACCATACTAATGTACCTTCTTTCTCTATAGAATTTGCAAATATTTTAAATTGTTCCACGTAATTATCCCATGTGGGGAAAACGTTAATATGATCCCAGGCAATACCAGTTAAAAGAGCAAGGTGAGGTTTATACCAATGAAATTTAGGACGAAGATCAATAGGGGAAGAAAGATATTCGTCACCTTCAAATATGGCAATCGGAGCTTCGTGTGTTAAGCTAACCATTGTATCGAATCCCTCAATTTGGGCACCCACCATGTAATCAAATTTGTAGTCTAGTGTTTTCAAGACATGCATAATCATTGAGGTTATGGTTGTTTTACCATGGCTACCACCAATAACTACTCTCTTTTTGTTTTTGCATTGTTCAAAAAGGTATTCGGGATAAGAATAAACTTTCAGACCAAGTTCTTGAGCTCTTACTAATTCCGGGTTGTCTTTTCTTGCATGCATTCCTAGTATAATAACATCAATCCGATCATTAATTTTTTCTGGAAACCAACCGAATTGTTCTGGTAGCAAACCGTGCTTTTCTAATCTGCTTCTTGAAGGATCAAATATTTCATCATCAGACCCTGTAACTTTATATCCCTTTGAAAGTAAAGCAATGGCTAAATTGTGCATAGCTGCTCCACCAATTGCAATAAAATGTATATGCATAACTTAAATTATATCAAGAGTTAAAAATCAGCATACAAATTAGCATTATATTTGTTGCTAAAGCGAAAGTAATAAGAATACCTTTCAAATCCATGCAATGCATCACTTCAAAAGATATTATAAACAATATATTCCGTTTCTTTTAGCAATTTGTACATTTCTGTTATTGGTGTTATTTAAAAATAATCCGGAAATAACTGAAAATATTTATTCGAAATCGATTTATCCTGTAATGGCATCTTTGCTTTCGGGATTTTCTAAGTTATTCCCTTTTTCTGTTGACGATGTGTTTTATGTTACCATTGTTATTTTGTTGATTCTGGGAATTGTCTTAGTCATTATAAAAAAGAAAAAGATTCTATGGTTGGTTCTTAAGATTTTTCAATTATTAGCTCTTGTTTATTTTATGTTTTATTGGTTCTGGGGATTCAATTATTACAGGCAAGATGCTCATCATCGTCTCGATATTGAAAAAACAAAGGCCGATAATAAAGTATTTGTAGAAGTATTTAAATTAGTAGTAGAGCAAACAAACAATTCCTATATCTCATTTGTTGGAAAAGATACAGTTAATTATCAATCTAAGTTAGAATCGACTATTGATCAGCTAAAAGATGTTTTACATGTAAATTATCCTAATGGCAGCAGGCGAATAAAGAATATTTCTTTTAGTGATTTTTTTGCCAAGGCTTCTATTTTAGGATATTATGGCCCTTTTTTTAATGAAGTACATATCAATTCATATTTATCTGTTTGGGATATACCGATAGTGACAGCTCATGAAATGAGTCATCAGCTAGGAATAACAAGTGAGGGGGAAGCTAACTTTTATGCGTGGATGATTACTGTTAATACAGATGATCGTTTTGCAAATTATAGTGGTTGGTTATATGCTCTGGGATTTTTTATATATCAATCTAAAGATTTGGAAAACCGAAAGGAATTAATAGAAACAATCAGACCTGAAGTTGTAGAGGATTATAAAGCAAGAAGAAAATATTGGCAAAAACTCAGAAGTGAAAAAATAGATAATGCTGCCCGTAAAGTAAATGATGCGTATCTAAAATCAAATAATATAAAAAAAGGAATTGCTGATTATGGCAGTATGGTTCAGTTAATTATTGATTTTTATATGTCGGGTAAGGGTGAAGAAGTATTTAAAAGATAATAATATGATAAAATTAATTGTTTCTGATATGGATGGAACATTGTTGAATGACGAAAAGGAACTCTCTCCCAGATTTCAACATATATACCAAAAATTAGCTGAAAAAGGGATTCATTTTGCTGTGGCTAGTGGACGACCGTCTTATTCATTAAAGCCACAATTTGATTTCTTTGATCACAACATTCTTTTTATATGCGATAATGGAGCATTTATTAATATTGATAAAGATCCGATTGTAGTAAAGCCTTTAGATATTTCATTTGTAAGATCTATAATTAAAGATGTGCGTTCTATTGAGGGTGTGAATATTACTGTTTGTGGAGTAGAAACCTCATATATTGAAAAGAGTCAGGAGGAGTTTTTACCTGAAGCAAGCAAATATTACAAAGAACTTTCTATTGTAGATGATTTAATGGATTTAGATGAAACCATTTTAAAAATTGCCTTATTTGATACTAAAACATGGAAGAGAAAATAGTTGGGATGTGTGGCAAAAATATGCAGATCATTTAGCTATTGCTCCTTCAAGTGATTATTGGATAGATATTATGCCAATTGGAGTGAATAAAGGAATGGCACTTAAAATAGTTCAGGAGAAACTCGGTGTTTCAAATGATGAAACAATGGCTTTTGGGGATTATCTGAATGATTTGGAAATGTTGCAGATGGCAAAGTACAGCTATGCTATGGAAAATGCTCATCCAAAAATTAAGGATATTGCTTCGTTTGAAGCTCCTGATAATAATAAAGATGGGGTTTTAGATATCATTGAGAAATTTGTATTGGATTAAATGTGTAATTATTTTACTTCAAACAAGTTGCATTATAAAATAATTATTAACTTTGCAGCCGCAAAACAGAGTTTTTGCAACATTTGTAAAACAAATAAAATTTAAACACATGCCAGTAAAAATTAGATTAGCTAGGCACGGGCGTAAAAGAAACGCTTTCTACCACATTGTGGTAGCAGATAGCAGATCACCACGTGATGGTAAGTACATTGAGCGTATTGGATCTTACAATCCAAACACTAATCCTGCTACAATCGATTTAAATTTCGATAAAGCTTTAACTTGGTTAAGCAACGGAGCACAACCAACTGATACAGCAAGAGCAATTTTGTCGTATAAAGGTGTTATGATGAAAAAACACTTATTAGACGGTGTTAAAAAAGGTGCTTTTGATGAGGCTGAAGCTGAGAAAAGATTTGGAGCTTGGTTAACTGAAAAGCAAGCTAAAATTCAGGCTAAGATTGATGGTCTTGAAGGAAAAGCTGCTGATGCTGCTAAAGCAAATCTTGAGCGTGAAGCAAAAATTAACAGTGAAAGAGCTGAAGCTATTGCCAAAAAGAACGCTGAGTTAGCTGCTGAAGCTGAAGCTGCAACTGCAGAGGCTGCTGCAGAGGAAGCACCAGAAGCTACTGATGAATCAGAAGCTCCTGCTGCTGAGTAATTCAGAAAAAATTATGGCATTTTAATATGCTAACAAAAAAAGCCCTCATTTTTAATGAGGGTTTTTTTTTGTCTAATATTTTATAATTTTATTGCACAATAATAAAATTTGTATGATTCAAAAAGATAAGTGTGTTAAGGTTGGTTATATAGGCAAACCTCATGGGGTAAAAGGTGAAATCTCAGTTTTACTTTTCGATGGTTTTTATAGTGAAGATCTGGAACCAGAGTTTTTATTATTAGATATTGATAATGGCTTAGTTCCTTTCTTTGTTGATTCTATGCGTGTTAAGGGGAGTAAAACCTTATTGGTAAAATTTGAAGATCTGAATTCTGAAGCTAAAGCAAGAGATATTGTAGGCGTTGAAGTTTATGTTGAATCAAAAGATATAAACTCAGAAGATGAATTTCATGGAGGATCTTTTGTTGGATATAAAGTAGTTGATAAAACTAAAGGGGATATTGGTGAGATTTCTGGAGTAAATGAAATTTCAAATAATCCACTATTTATTATTGATTATAATGGAGATGAAATATTAATTCCTATTAATCCCGATTTTATCGTAGGAGTTGATGATGAAAATAGAATTATTGATGTTAATCTTCCTGAAGGACTTGTAGATTTGTATCTGGATGATGTTGATATTGATGATGATGATTTCTAAATTTAGATAGAACTTTATCAACAAGTTTCTGAAAGAATTTATTGGATGCTAATCTTTTCAAGCTTTGTGATATTATCCTGAAGAATTTGAAAAAACACCAAAGAAAAGTATTAAAAGATACAAGTATATAAAGTAGATGCTTAAGATAATCGCAGATGATAAAATTCCTTTTTTAAAAGGTGTATTGGAGCCTTATGCAGAGGTTTCGTATGTGGCAGGATCGGAGACAACCAAAGATATAGTGTCTGATGCTGATGCCTTGGTTACTCGTACAAGAACCAAGTGTAATATAGATTTACTGGCCGGCAGTAAGGTTAAAATGATTGCTACTGCTACCATTGGTTTTGATCATATAGATACCAATTATTGTGAAGATAATGGTATTGAATGGACAAATGCTCCAGGATGTAATTCAGGTTCTGTTAAGCAATATATAGCCTCAGTTTTGGCTACCTTGGCAAGTAAAAAGAATTTTCAGTTTAAGGATAAAACTATTGGTATAATAGGAGTTGGAAATGTTGGTTCTAAAGTTAAAGAGTTGGCAGAGGCTTTAGGAATGCGGGTTTTATTAAATGATCCTCCAAGAGAAGAAAGAGAAGGTTCTGATATTTTCGTTGATTTAGAAGTTATTCAAAAAGAGGCCGATATTATTACTTTCCATGTTCCATTGCAACTTTCAGGAGAGTATACAACTTTTCATTTAGGAGATGAGGGTTTCTTTAAAGCATGTAAAAAAGAAGTCGTAATTATTAATTCATCAAGAGGGGAAGTAATTGATAATAATGCATTATTGGATGCCATTAATGATGGTTTGATTGGAGAAGCCGTTTTAGATGTATGGGAAAACGAACCCGGTATAAATCTGGAATTATTAGAAAAAGCTATCATAGTAACTCCTCATATTGCTGGTTATTCAGTAGATGGTAAAGCAAATGGTACTTCAATGAGTGTACAAGCTATAAGTAAAAAGTTTGACTTGCCGTTAACAGATTGGTATCCAACTGAATTACCTCTTCCTCAAAATCCAGTTATTGAGTTTGATTGTGCCGGGAAAGGTGAACAACAAATCTTTATAGAATCAATACTTCAAACATATAATATTTTACAAGATGATTTGAGGCTTAGGGAACATCCTGAAGAATTTGAGAAGCAAAGAGGTTCATACCCAATGCGAAGAGAATTTAGTGCATATACAATATATTTAAAAAATAGTTCACAATCTTTAGTGGATTCGTTGAACAAAATTGGTTTTAATACTGTTCCAATAATCTAATTAGAAAATAGTTTATGATATCTTTATATCTTTAAAATGATTTAGGTAGAAGATTTATAATAGAATACAAAATGAGCAAAAAAGCAGATATAGGTTTAATAGGTTTAGCTGTAATGGGTGAAAACCTGGTTTTAAATATGGAAAGTAAAGGCTACACTGTAGCTGTTTATAATAGAACCACAGAAAAAGTAGATAAGTTTGTTAACGGAAGAGGTGCGGGTAAAAATTTTGTTGGAGCCCATTCTATCGAAGAACTTGTTGATTCACTTGAGAAGCCAAGAAAAGTAATGATGCTTGTGAAGGCCGGAGCTGCTGTAGATGCTCTTATTGATCAGGTTATCCCTCATTTAGAACAAGGGGATATCATTATTGATGGAGGAAATTCTCATTATCCTGATACCATCAGAAGAACAAAATATGTTGAAGAAAAAGGATTTCTTTATGTAGGATCTGGTGTTTCAGGAGGTGAAGAAGGAGCATTAAAAGGACCTTCATTAATGCCTGGTGGTTCAGAAAAAGCATGGCCTTTTATTAAAGATATTTTCCAGAACATTAGTGCTAAAGTTGAGAATGATGCTCCTTGCTGTGACTGGGTTGGACAAGATGGTGCCGGTCATTTTGTGAAGATGGTTCATAATGGAATCGAATATGGTGATATGCAGTTAATCACTGAAGCTTATCATATTATGAAAGACTATCTTGGGTTGTCGCATGATGAAATGCATGACATATTTAATGAGTGGAATACCGGTGATTTAGATAGTTATCTGATTGAAATTACCCGTGATATTATGGCTTATAAAGAAGATGGTCAACCACTGGTTGAGAGTATTCTTGATGCTGCCGGGCAAAAGGGTACCGGTAAATGGACTGGAATAACAGCTCTTGATCTTGGAGTGCCATTGACTCTTATTGGAGAATCAGTATTTGCTCGCTGTCTTTCTTCTCAGAAGGAAGAGCGAGTTGAAGCTTCAAAAGTTCTGGGGTCGCCGGTTAAAAAATATGACGGTGATAAAAAGCAGTTTGTTAAGTATATTAAAGATGCATTGTTTGCCTCTAAAATTGTTTCTTATGCTCAGGGATATGTTTTGATGCGTGAAGCTGCAAAAGAAAATAGCTGGAATCTTAATTATGGAGGAATTGCCTTAATGTGGAGGGGTGGATGTATTATCAGATCTGTATTTTTAGGTAAGATTAAAGAGGCCTTTGATAATAATCCTGAGTTATCGAATTTATTGCTGGATCCGTATTTTAAAGAAAAAATTAATCAGGCTGTTGAGGGCTGGCGTCAGGTTGTGGCTCATGCAACTTTAAGTGGAATTCCTGTTCCTACATTTTCAAGTGCATTAAGTTATTTTGACGGATATAGAACAGAAAAACTTCCTGCTAATCTGCTGCAAGCTCAAAGAGATTATTTTGGAGCTCATACTTATGAAAGAGTTGATAAGCCAAGAGGTGAGTTTTTTCATACCAATTGGACTGGAAGAGGAGGCGATACAGCTTCTACAACTTATGATGTATAATCAATATGATATAATAACTTGAGTTCGATTAAAATTCTAGAATTCAGGTTAATAACAAAAAAGCTGCAGGTGATGCAGCTTTTTTTGTTTGTTAATAGTTCAAAGTCTTTCTGGTAACAGCAATAAAGATATCCATACTTCTTAACTCATCTTTAATAGACATCAGATCCTGAATTTTTATCAGGCCAATCTTATAGTTACACTCAGGCCCATTATATTCTTCAGAAATAGAATCAAACTTAAATTTCTTAAGATCTTCTTCATTTTTATAGCGAAGATAAATTTCAATAATTACATCTTTCTCATATTTAAATGAACTGTAATAGTTCATCTTTTTGTATTCATATCTGTAATCATGAGCAATGGCTGTAATATCAGATAGAACAGCAGATCCTGTTGGATGTCCGCCTGCGCCTTTACCAAACATAAACTGCTTGTCGTAAGCTAATCCTTTAATAACAACACCGTTAAATTCATCTTCAACATTATATATGTATTTATCACGCTTTACCAGGCGAGGTAATACGAATAACGAAATTTTGTTTTTCTCAAGCTTTTCAACTTGTCCAACAAGTTTTATTTTATAATCCTTTTCTTTTGCATAACGAATATCAAAGTCTGAAATATTTGATATACCATAATGTAAAACATCTTTAGGATCTACAATAGTACCAAAACTGTGTGCAGTTAGAATAACTAACTTAAATAATGAGTCGAATCCATCAACGTCAAAAGTAGGATCAGCTTCAGCAAAGCCTAAATCCTGAGCTTCTTTAAGTGCTGTATTATAATCGTTATTGTGATCAAATATTTTTGATAGAATGTAGTTTGATGATCCATTTAGGATACCAGTAACAGAAAGTAGTAAATCATTGTCATAGTACTCTTCCAGATTTCTGATAACAGGAATACTTCCACAAGCAGATGCTTCATAAAGTAAGGAAACATTGTGTTCCTTTTGTAAGGATATTAATTCTGCTAAGTTTTCAGCAATCATTTTCTTATTGGCAGAAACAACATTTTTGCCTTTAATCAGGGATTTTTTTACAATATGATATGCTTCATCTGCATCAGATATTAACTCAACTACAAGATTAATATCTTCATTATTAATTATTTCTTCAGGGGAATAGCAAAATAGTGATTCAGGAAGACTACGTTCTTTTTTGTTTTTTACACAGATGCTTAATATTTCCGCATCTAATGCAGGACTTTTTTGAAGTACATCATATAATCCTTGTCCAACTACACCAAATCCTATTAAACCTATTTTTAATTTCTTTTTAACCATTTCGTTGATTGCTTGTCAGGTAATAAAAATCCTGCTTCATTGATTATGAAACAGGATTGCAAAAATATTTATTTTGATTTACTAAAACCTTGAGTAAGGTCAGCTTTAATGTCATCAATATGTTCTATCCCAACAGATAGTCTTAATAAGCCAGGTTCAACTCCTGATGCTTTTTGTTCTTCAACGCTTAATTGTTCATGAGTAGTTGTACTTGGGTGAATAATCAGAGTTTTAGCATCACCAATATTTGCCAGGTGACTAATTAAATCAAGACTTCCGATGAATTTATCAGCTCTCTCATTACCGCCTTTAATCTTGAAGGTAAGTACACCACCAAATCCTTTTTTTAGATATTTTTTAGCTAATTCATTGTAAGGTGAACTTTCTAATCCGGGATAATTTACATATTCCACTTCAGGATGTTGTTCTAACCATTGAGCTACTTTTAAAGTGTTTTCAACAGTTCTGTCAACTCTAAGCGATAATGTTTCAAGGCCCTGAAGTAATAAAAATGAATTAAATGGACTTAATGCGGGGCCAAAATCACGAAGACCTTCTACGCGACATCTGATGGCGAAAGCAATATTACCAAAAGGACCGTCTTCACCAAATACTTCCCAAAAATTTAATCCGTGATAACTTTCGCTTGGTTCTGATATAGAAGGGAATTTACCGTTGCCCCAGTTAAAATTTCCTCCATCTACTATAACTCCACCTATAGAAGTTCCATGACCACCAATCCATTTTGTTGCAGACTCAACAACCACATTAGCACCATGTTCTAATGGACGGAATAAATACCCGCCAGCACCAAAAGTATTATCAACGATTAGTGGAATATCGTGTTTCTTGGCAATTGCAGAAATCTTTTCAAAATCAGGAATATTAAAGCGAGGGTTTCCGATTGTTTCTAAATAAATCGCTTTTGTATTCTCATCAATTTTAGTCTCAAAATCAGCAGGATTATCTCCTTCCACAAATTTTACATCAATTCCTAATCTTTTAAATTGAACTTTAAACTGGTTGTATGTGCCACCATATAAATAGGATGTTGAGATAAAATTATCACCAGCTTGAAGAATGTTATTGATAGCAATAAATTGTGCTGCCTGACCTGAAGAAACAGCTAAAGCCGCTGCTCCACCTTCGAGAGCTGCAATACGTTTCTCAAAAACATCTGTTGTAGGATTTTGAATACGTGTATAAATATTACCAAATTGTTTTAGTCCAAATAAATTAGCAGCATGGTCAGCATCGTTAAAAACATACGATGAAGTTTGGTAAATTGGTACTGCTCTTGAGTTTGTATCTGAGTCAACTTGTTGGCCAGCGTGTAACTGGAGTGTTTCAAATTTTAATTCTGACATGGTATAATAATTTTAGTTGAATAATCTATACTTCTTTCCTTTACAATGCCTGGCGCATTATAAGTAGGTTTATGTAATGAAATTATCCTGATATAATGCGCCTTGACAATTAGATTGTCATCATCATCATGCGACACATCATACCTGTATAACCAAAAAAATTAATGGAGGTAACAACAATGTTGTTCAAAAGAAAAGATAATATGCTGTTATTGTTTTTCATTTAAAATGAATGTTAGTACAAATTAAACAAATAAGAAAGTATAAAAAAAGAGTTTGTGTTCTTTTTTTTGTTGTTGTATACATTAAATTTCTGGAACTATTCAGTCGTAAGGCAAAAGTATAAATATAAAATACTTTGCATTTGATCATTCATATTTAAAAATTGCTAAAAACTAAAGTGCTCTTATCTCTTTATACTTATGTCTTTATGCTTTATGCAGAATAGTGTATAGTTAGAAGTTAAAAGTCGGAGCGGAAGGTGTCATGAGGAGGCGGAAAGTCATCATGAGGAGGTAGAAAGTCATCATGAGGAGGTAGAAGGTCATCATGAGGAGGTAGAAGGTCATCATGAGAAGGCGGAAGGTCATCATGAGGAGGCGGACTTTCAACTTTCAACTTTCGGCTTTCGGCTTTCGACTTTCGTTATGAAACTTTGTTTACTCTGCCAGCTAATCTATAATCCCTAACCTTTAATCAACTCATCAACTCAACAAATCTACGATTTAACAGCTCGACAGCAAAATTCATCAATAATCCTTAATCTATAATCTTTATACTGAATAGTTACGATAAACAAACCATAGGTTAAACTTTTTTCGTTTATATAAGCAACCTTTGAATTTTTAATATAGTCATGATAAGAGTAACTAAAAAACAAAATAAATTATTATGAAAACGAAAATCCTTTCTCTTGTCAGTAGCATAAAAAATATTGATATACCTATCAGGTTTTTGATTCTTCAGGTTGTTATGCTGGTATTTATCTTGTTATTTTTCACATTATAATTTGGGAGTTGTAGATATTACATTCTACCTTTTCCAAATAAACCTTTTTCTCTGATTTCTTTGGTTCCGAAATGGTAGGTTAAGTCAACAAGTGGGACAATCATTGTACCATCACCTTTTCCAAAATTCATCCAATAGCCACCACTTAAAGAGAACTTTGGTGCGATTTTGTATCTGATTAAAGAATTTTGCTCAACAGAGTTACCATAGTCTTTATTTGCAAACAGCCCACGTGCGGCCACCGTTAGGAATAGATTTTGATTTAAGTAGAAATCTCCTTGAATTCTTGCAGATAAAAATCCGGCATCACCCAAGAGGGCACCATTTCTTGAACGAAGAAATTTATAGTCAATAAGTTTAATGTCAGTTCCTTTTATTTTAAAACCATAATCATAAGCAATTCCTAATGAGATAATTATAAATGGTTGTTTTACGCTCCCACATTTCAAATCCTTTAGAAATGGTTTACTGATAATTAATTCATTTTTTATGGCCGCAACTTGTGGTATTTCTGAATTTTCAGGAATAAAATTAAAATTATTATTATTGTGTAGAATCTTTAAACCGGGCCAAAAAGAATATAACTGATGCCTTGTAGCTATGTATATTTTGTTTTCATACCATCTTTTTTTGAAGTATACCATTGGTGAAAACGCTGCTAATCCGATAGAAGTTCCTATTTCCTGTCCTTTTTTGAAACTTAGTCTTGTTGGTGAAACTAAACTGATGTCTCCTCCACCTAAAGGAACTGTATTAGCTGTCTCGTAACTCCAAATGTAATCATTCCTTGCAATAGAGGCAGAACTGCCCATCGGAACTAACTCATTAAATTTATTAAAGTCGCTTTTTTTATTAGCTTCTTCCTGGCGATTTCGTATTTCTCTTTTACTTGTACCTTTATTTCTTCTTTTTTTTTGTTGAGATTCCAGATTAAAAGGTAATATAAAAATAAAGGTATATAAGAGAAGAATTTTGTAAATTAACGGGAAGCTATCGTAAATTTTTCTTGTCATATCATAGGAATCTATTGTTAATAAAATTAAAAACGTATTTCAAAAGTAATTATTATATGCGATTTTATGAACCATAACTATTGACATTAAATTAGTTTCTGTGTTATTTTAGATTTTTAATAAGAGAAATTAAGATAGTGTTCTTGTGAAAATAAACTTTTCAACGATAACTATATGAAGAAAAAAAGATATCTCTTTGTTTTCATAATTATTGTGTTTATTCAATTCAGAGCTAAAGCTCAAAGTGATACCCTTGAAGTATCACTTGGCCAGGCTATGGCTTATGCAACTGAGTTTGGATATCAGAGCATTAATGCCAGGCATGATATTGAAATTGCAAAAAGAAAAGTTAATGAAACAATTGCAATTGGTTTACCTCAGGTTAATGTAAGTGGTTCTATTGCAAATAATTTAAAACTTCAGGAAAATCAAATAATGTTTGGAGATACAACAATTACAACTGTATTTGGTACAAAATATAATAACTCAATTGGAAGCAGAGTAGATCAGCTTCTTTTTGATGGTTCATATTTTGTTGGTCTCCAGGCGAGTAAAGTATATGTTCAACTCTCTGAAAATCTTGAACAAAAAACAAATATAGAACTCAGGCAGGCTGTTGCTGAAGCCTACTTTTTAACATTGGTAGCTAAACAAAATATTGAAGATTTTAAATTAAATCTTGAAACAAACGAAATTACCTTAAAACAGATACAAGCGTATTATGAAAAAGGATTTAGAGAGGATATTGATGTAGATCAAGTAAAGTTGATGTTAAATGAATCTCAGAGAATGTATGATGATTCAAAGAATCAATATGATATTGCAATGTCAATTTTAAAGTTTGCAATGGGGTATGATATTGATAAACCTTTAAGGTTAGCTGATAATATTACGGATTTGCTTGCCTCCATTCCATTAAATCCCGAATATAATAGCGATCTAAAAAAACATATCGATTATCAGATGATTCAAACCCAAATTGATATTAAGGGTTTAGATATAAAAAATCAGAGAGCTCTTGCTATGCCAAGGTTAAGTGCTTTTATAAATTATGATTATACTTATTTTGGTCAAACCTGGTCTGATTTAGTAAAAACTGAAGGTTCTATGCTTGGGGTTGCGTTATCTGTACCTGTTTTTTCAAGTGGAATGCGGTCTGCTCAATTAAAACAGAAAAAACTTCAACTTGAAAAACTTAATGTTGAAAAACAGATAGTACAGCAAAGCTTGAAAAGAGATTTGATGATTGCCAAATGTAATCTTGATAATGCACATAAGCATTTTGTTAATGCCCGGGAGTCAAAGGATATTTCTCAAAGGATTTATAAAAAAGCATTAGTAAAATTTAATAATGGAATGCTAAATAGTTTGGAGTTGTCTCAGAACGAAAGTAACCTTACACAAGCTCTAATCAATTATAATAATGCAGCCATGAACTATTTTAATTTATATATAAGATTTAAAAAAGCTGCTTCTCAATTATAAATATCAAAATTATTGTTAATTGTATATCGCCATGAAAATAAAATTTATTTCCTTCATACTTGCCGGTTTTATTATTGCTTGCTCTTCTTCCGAAAAAGATGAACTTAAATCAAAAATCACTGAGAACAGACAGATTATAAAAACTTTAAAAAAGGAAAATTTATACTTAGAAAATAAACTGAAAGAATTATCTGGTGATAGCATTAAATTCAAATTGCCTGTTGTTGTTCAGGATGTAAATATACGGGTGTTTAAGCACTATATACAAGCAAATGGCCTTCTTGAAGCTGTGCAAAGTGCCAATATTAGTCCTGAAGTGCCTGCTCAAATCAGAGAGATTTTTGTTGATGAAGGTCAAAGAGTAAGTAAAGGAGAATTGTTGGTGTCATTAAACTCAAATACTTTGGCCAATGCTATTCGGGAGATTGAAGCTAATTTAGAATTAGCGAGTGAGGTTTATAGTAAACAAAAAAGTTTATGGGATCAGAACATTGGATCTGAGATTGAATATTTGCAAGCCAAAACCAATAAAGAAGCCTTAGAAAGTGCCCTGAAAACACAAAAGTCCCAATTAGAACTTTACAACATCAAAGCTCCTTTTGATGGAATAGTAGATAATATAATTTCTAAAGAGGGGGAATTATCTTCACCAGGATCGGTAATTCTTCAGTTTGTGAACTTAAAACAGATGAAAATCAATGCAGAGGTTTCAGAGGCTTTTATTCCTTATGTGTCAAAAGGAGATACTGTCGAATTAACTTTTTCAACTTATCCGGATTTAATTATTGAAGCATCCGTTTCAAGTACAGGGAATATTATTCATCCCCAAAACAGAACCTTTAACGTTCAGGTAGTTTTAAATAATACTGATGAGATTTTAAAACCTAACATGATGGCTTCAATAAAAATCAATGATTATAAAATCGATAATGCATTGGTTGTTTCCTCTGCAATCATTAAAAATGACATAACCGGTAAGTTTCTTTTTATTGTTCAAAATAATGAGGCAAAAAAAATATATGTAGAATCGGGACGCTCATTTCAAGATGAAACCGTAATTCTTAAAGGATTGCATGAAGGCGATCAGATTATTGTGGAGGGTTATAATACGGTGTCAAACGGTTCATTGGTTGAATTAAGATAATTCGGTAAGGCCATTAAACGTAGACTAAAATGCAAGAAGAAAAACAAAATATAAAGGATAAGATTGTTAGGGAGTTTAAACTTACAAGTTTAGCCTTACGTAATAAAACAACCGTTTTATTAATGACTTTCTCATTGGCTATTTTTGGATTAGTATCTTATAATACTTTGCCTAAAGAATTATTTCCTGAAGTAGAATTGCCCTGGATAATGATTATGACTCCATATCCGGGCAATGCACCTCTTGATATTGAAAATTTAGTGACGCGCCCTATTGAGAAGGAACTTGAAACTATAAATGGAATTAAAGATATTAAGTCTACCTCATCTCAAGGGTTGTCATATATATTAATCGTATTTAATAGTGGTATTGATAATAAAGTGGCATTGCAGGATTGTAAAGATGCAGTGGATAATGCAATGGATGATTTACCGGATGATTTACCTGCAGACCCTGTAGTTCAGGATATTGATGCTTCAGAGTTTCCAATAGTTAATATCAATTTATCGGGAGATTGTAGTGTAGATGAGCTTAAAAAATATGGAGAAATATTAGAAGATAAAATTGAGGCACTACCTGAGATTTCAAAGGTGGAGATTCAGGGTATTAATGAAAAAGAAATAAAGATTAATGCAGATCCGCTAAAAATGGCAGCTCGTAAAATAAGTTTTAATGATATTGAAAACGCCATTGCTTATGAAAATATTAGTATCTCAAGTGGAGAGATCAGATTGGGTAATACACGCAGATCTATCAGGGCTTTGGGAGAGTTTTCTTCTATGGATGAAATCAGAAATATCATAGTAAAAAGTGAAGAAGGTAAGGTGGTGTATTTGTATGATGTAGCCGAAGTGATTGATGGATATGAAGAGCCCTCAAGCATTACCCGATTGGATGAACATCCTGTGGTATCTTTGCAAGTTGTTAAAAAAGGAGGTGAAAACCTTTTAAATGCGACAAAACAAATTGATGAGATATTAAACGAAGTAAAAGAACAACATATATTCCCTGAAGCTTTACAGATAACAATTACTAATGATCAATCAGACATGGTAAAGGCTCAGTTAAATAGTCTTGAGAATAGTATGATTATGAGTATGCTGTTCGTAGTGTTGGTATTGTTTTTCTTTTTAGGGACCCGAAATGCACTATTTGTAGGACTGGCTATTCCCATGTCGATGTTTTTATCATTTGTGGTTTTGCAAATTATTGGGTATACCATAAATATGATGGTTTTATTCGGGTTGATTTTAGCGTTGGGAATGTTAGTGGACAATGCTATTGTGGTTGTTGAAAATATTTATCGCTTTATAGATAAAGGTTACAGACCTATTGAAGCTGCACGACGTGCTGTAGGTGAAATAGCGATCGCTATTATTGCTTCAACATTGACGACGCTTGCAGCTTTTTTTCCATTAGTATTTTGGGAATCTGTTATGGGAGAGTTTATGAAATACTTGCCTATTACATTAATAATTGTACTCTCATCTTCGCTGTTTGTTGCCTTGGTAATTATTCCTGTATTTTCATCCATGTTTATTAAACATACAGATGAGGATAAGATACCTGATAAATATTTGGTTATTAGAATTATTGCAGTTTTATTGGTTTTAGGAATGTTATTTTTCATTTTGGGGATCAATATATTAGGGAGCTTAATGTTTGTTGCAGCATTTGTTTCACTGATGAATTTTCTATTCTTTGCCAAAATTGGAATATGGTTTAAAACTACATTTTTGAATAAACTGGAAAACTTTTATGTGAAATTTTTGTCGGCAGCATTATCAGGGAAACGGCCTCGGAATATGTTGTTTGGAACTGTTCTGTTGTTGTTTTTTACCATTGCCTTTTATTTCATGCGATCTCCAAATACAGTATTTTTTCCATCAGGAGATCCAAATTTTATAAATGTTTTTGTTGAGCTACCTGCCGGAACACATATTTCTGCAACAGATAAATTTGCCAGGAATCTCGAAAAAGATATTATACGATTGATTGAACCATATAATAATGCGGTTAAATCTATTTTAACTAACGTTGGTGATGGAGCACGTTTAGAAGATGATCTGGATTTTTCAACAAGAGATAATAAATGTTTGGTCACGGTTTCTTTTGTCGATTATGAGGATAGAAACGGGGTTCATACAGCCGATATTCTAAAAATGTTTAATGATAAACTTACTTATAATTACCCCGGAGCTATATTTACAATAGATAGAGACAAAGGTGGACCGCCTACCGGGAAGCCTATTAATATTGAAATTTCTGGTTATGATTTTGATAAGTTAATTTTCCTGGCAGATACTATTGAAAACACTATTGAAAGAGAACAGATCGAAGGTATTGAAGGATTGAAAATGGATCTTAATGTAAATAAGCCTGAAATGCTTGTTTCTATTGATAGAGAAAGAGTACGCCGTTTTGGAATGTCTACAGCTCAGGTGTCAAGTACGCTTCGAACTGCATTGTTTGGAAAGGAAGTTTCTGATTATAAGATTGGAGAAGAAAAATACCCAATACAACTTAGATTACAAGAAGAATATAGAAATAGTATACCTGCGTTAATGAATCAAAAGGTTGTATTTAGGGATAATATGGGAAAGTTAATGGAGATTCCCATTTCTGCTGTAGCAAGTTTTTCTTATGCAACAACCTATGATGCTGTTAAAAGAATTGATTTAAACAGGGTGGTGACTTTATATTCTAATGTTCTTGAAGGTTATAATGCCAATAATGTTAATAATGAAATTAAAACACTACTGGAAGATTTTGAAATGCCATCCGGGTATCAATATAAATTTACCGGGGAGCAGGAGGAGCAGGCTGAATCTATGGCATTTTTAAGTTTTGCATTAGGTCTGGCAATTATATTAATATTAATTATTCTGGTGTCTCAATTTAACTCAATTGTTAAACCTTTTATTATTATTGCCAGTGTAGTGTTTAGTACCATTGGAGTGTTTGGGGGTTTGGCTACATTTAAAATGGACTTTGTTGTAATTATGACAGGGATAGGTATTGTTTCACTTGCAGGAGTTGTTGTGAATAATGCGATTGTGTTGATTGACTATATTGAGTTATTAAAATCGCAGAAACGAGCAGAACTGGGTTTGGGTGAAAAAGTTTTTTTACCTCCCGATGCGGCTACTGATTGTATTATTTTAGCAGGAAAAACCAGGTTACGTCCTGTTTTACTCACTGCTATTACTACTATTCTTGGCTTATTTCCTATGGCTATTGGGATTGATATTGACTTTTGGGGGTTACTGAACCATTTTCAACCTAACATTAGCTTTGGTGGTGATATGGCAGCAATGTGGTCGCCTATGTCATGGACTGTAATTTTTGGATTAACATTTGCTACATTTCTTACTTTGATTATTGTTCCGATAATGTATCGAATTGCTGTATTAACCAAAAAGAGAATGTTGCATATCATGGGTAAAATATAGACCTACCAACCTGACTGCGATTATAATCTTAGAATTCTGACTGTTATTTCTTTTTTTTGTGTTTAATTAAATAATCATATCGAATATTATTCGTTAAAAGAGTAACTTTACGCATGCCTAGAAAAAAGTATTATTTATATAGTATGGTGAATAATTTATAGTACTTTAAATCAGGATTGTACATTTTAAAGAAGAAAACAACGCAACTTATTAATGAGAAATTTTTTACGTTTTTTAATTAAGCATCATAATGGATTATTGTTTATTTTTTTGGAAATAGTTGCTTTTATATTAATTGTTACGTATAACCAAAACCAAAAAGCTATTTACATAAGTTCATCTTCAAAGTTGAGCGGAGGGATTTTTGATGCAGTAAGCAATGTGGAACAATACTTTGTTCTTAAAAAGGTTAATCAGGAATTAGCAGAAGAAAATGCCTACCTTCGAAGTCAATTACCTACTTCCTTTGTTCAGGCAAAAGATTATTTTGCGCTTGTTGGTGACTCAAGTACATCAAAACAATATAAGTACCGCACTTGTAAAGTAGTCAATAATAGTATTCGTAAACATTTTAATTATATTACTCTAAATAAAGGGATTTTAGATGGAATTAAACCTGATATGGGTATTATTTCAGGCCTGGGTGTTGTTGGTATCGTAATTAAGTGCTCAAAAAACTATAGTACAGCTTTGTCTATACTCAATCCTCGTTTAAAGATATCAGCAAAGCTAAAGGGAACAGATTTTTTTGGGTCGGTTAGTTGGGATAACAAATCTGTGCATCATGTTATTTTGGATGAGATTCCGGAGCATGCTGATGTTCAGCTGGGAGAACAGGTTCTTACTAGTGGGTATTCTTCCACTTTTCCTGAAGGAGTATTAATTGGAACAGTAGAAAGTGTGGAACATCCTGTGGGGGAAAGCTTTTTCAAAATTAAAGTTAAACTGAGTGTTGATTTTGCAAAGTTAAATTACGTTGAAGTAGTAGAAAATACTTTTCAAAATCAACAATTACAATTAGAGGAGGAGAGTCAACAATGATTAGTTTAATTCCCAGATATATTTTTAATTTTTTCTTTTTTATTTTTCTACAGGTTATTATCCTGAATAAAATTGAGTTTTCAGGTTTTATTAATCCTTATTTGTATGTTTTATTTTTATTAACATTACCTTTTGAAACACCAGGTTGGTTGTTATTGGTGTTGGCCTCTTTTTTAGGATTAAGTATAGATATGTTTTCTAATACGCCCGGAATGCATATGGCTGCTACATTAATAATGGCATATCTTCGCAGGTTTGTTTTATTGCGTATTTCACCAAGAGATGGATATGAGCTGGGTACACTCCCTACTCCCACTTTTTATGGGTTTCCATGGTTTTTTAAATATGCGGGTCTATTAGTTTTGATTCATCATTTTACCTATTTTATAATTGAATCTTTTTCATTTTCAAATATTCTAGAGGTTTTTGGAAAAACTTTTTTTAGTTCTGTGTTTACCTTAATTATTATGGGAATTGCTCTTTTGTTCAACTATCAAAAAAAAGGTAGAATCTAAATGTTATTGCAGTGGAGAATTTGAATAGAAGAACATTGGTTGTTGTCTTAATATACATTTCTATTGGTATTGCCTTTATTGTGAAATTGTTTATTTTGCAAGTATACGATCCTTCCTATAAATATTCAGCAGAGAGTAATACCCGGCGTGAAATTATTAATTACCCGGCTCGGGGATTGGTCTATGACAGAAACGGAAAATTGGTTGTATCAAATCAGGCGAATTATGATTTAATGGTAGTGCCAAGGGAACTAAAAGAGATGGATACGGTTTCTTTTTGTGCGGCACTAAATATTTCGAAAGATGATTTGAAAGGTTTATTTGCAGAGATGAGGCACAAACTTCGTAATAGAAAAATTTCATCGATTAAACCTTCTGTCTTTTATAAGCAGTTATCTGCCGAACAATATGGATATCTTCAGGAAAAGCTTTATAAATTTGATGGTTTTTTTGTTCAGCGAAGAACCCTCCGAAAATATGAATATCCTAACGCCGGGCATATTCTTGGATATATCGGTGAAGTTGGTCCAGCTACTATAAAAAAAGATGATTATTATATTAATGGAGATTACCATGGTATTAATGGGATTGAATCCACATATGAACAGTTTTTACGAGGTAAAAAAGGCTATAAATATGTTTTAGTAGATGTTCATGGTCGTGAAAAAGGTGCTTTTCGTGATGGTAGGTTTGATGTTCCGGCTGAAGCAGGTAAAGATATTACTCTTACAATTGATATTGATCTTCAGCAATATGGTGAACAGTTGATGGCCAATAAAATAGGTTCTATTGTTGCTGTAGAACCTGAAACCGGTGAAATATTGACTATGATTTCTGCCCCTACTTATGATCCTTCGTTGTTTGTAGGTAAGCAGCGAGCTGGTAATTTTGCAAAGCTAAGCACTGATACGCTTAAGCCATTGTTTAATAGACCAATTATGGCATTGTATCCACCAGGGTCAACTTTTAAGCCTTTGAATGCATTGATTGGATTGCAGGAAGGAGTAATTACTCCTGAATCTAAGTTTGAGTGTCATATGGGTTATTCTGTAGGTAGTTTTCATCTTGGATGCCATAATCATCCGAGCCCATTAGACCTGGTACATTCTATTGCAGGTTCGTGTAATGCATATTATTGTAATGTTTTTAGGAGGATTCTTGATAATCCAAAAAACGAAACTGTTCAGGATGGATTTGAATTATGGAAAAATTACTTAGTTAATTTTGGATTTGGATATAAACTTGGGGTTGACTTTGCTAATGAAAAAAGGGGGTTTGTTCCAAATCATCATACTTATGATAAGATTTATAACAAAAGTTGGTCTTCATTGACTGTTGTTTCTCTCGCCATCGGACAAGGGGAGTTGTTGGCTACTCCAATACAAATTGCCAATCTTGCTGCTACAATTGGAAATAAAGGTCGTTTTTATACTCCTCATATCATAAAAGGTATTGAAAATGATACAATTCCATCAATATTTACTAAGGTTCATAAAACCGGTGTGGATACTCTTAACTTCATACCTGTTATTGAAGGTATGGATATGGCAGTGTGGGGTACAAGTGGTAATACAGCTGGTATTGCACGTATTCCTGGTATTCGGATTTGTGGTAAAACGGGAACAGCTGAAAATCCGCATGGTGAAGATCACTCTGTATTTGTAGCCTTTGCACCAAAGGATAATCCTAAAATAGCTATTGCAGTCTATGTTGAGAACGGAGGGTTTGGATCGACCTGGGCTGCTCCTATTGCTAGTTTAATGGTAGAGAAATATTTAAAAAATGAAATCGATCCTTCAAGAAAATGGATTGAAAAAAGAATGTTAGAAGGAGACTTAATCCATGCCACAAAATAATAGTTATATAAAATCAATTGATTGGATCACTGTAGTTACTTATGTAATATTAGTAGCTTTTGGTTGGTTTAATATTTATGCCGCTAATTATAACCCTGACAATCCGGTTTTTTTTGATACAAGTAAAGAATATTCAAAGCAATTATTGTGGATTTCAATGTCAGTTGCTATTATCTGGGTTATTTTTATGACAGATAGTAAATTTTATGTGGCTTTTTCTTACTTTCTGTATGGTTTTTCTGTCTTTCTGTTATTTACAGTTATATTTTTAGGCAAAGAAATTAATGGTGCCAGATCATGGTTTGAATTAGGGCCGGTTCGCTTTCAGCCAGTTGAGTTGGCAAAAGTAGCAACTGCCTTAACTTTAGCGCGTTTGATGAGTCGGTATGATTTTTCATTCAAAAGAAGATCTGATTTTTTAAGAGTTATTTTTATTTGGTTATTGCCTGTTATATGTATCCTACTACAGAATGATACCGGTAGTGCTCTGGTTTTCTTAGTGCTGGTATTACCATTATATCGTGAAGGTTTATCTGGAAGTATACTTGTTTTTGGGCTGATTGGAGCAATTGTTTCTGTGCTTACTTTAGTTTATCCTAATGTTATTATTTTATGGTTAATTATTGCAGGAATATATGTTTTTCTTATTGTTAAATCGAATCTTAAACTTGTTGGCTATACTTCCTTAGTTGGATTTGTTGGTTTTGGATTGATATATCTTGTTTTTAGTGTTTTCGGAAAAGAACCAAAATGGGAATTGTTTACCTTATTTGCAGCTTTATGTATATCAGTTTTTCTTGGTTTTAAAGGTATAAGTAAACGATTAGCTCCGATATTACCAGCTTTGTTATTTATGTGGGGAGCCATAGCCTTTACTTTATCAACAGATTATTTTGTTGAACAAATACTTTCAGAATATCAAAGAAACAGGATAAATGTATTATTGGGTTTTAAAGATGATCCATTAGGTGCAGGTTATAATGTTAATCAATCAAAAATTGCGATTGGATCTGGAGGTGTACTCGGAAAAGGTTATTTAGATGGTACACAAACAAAATTTGATTTTGTGCCGGAACAAAGTACAGATTTTATTTTTTGTACAGTTGGTGAGGAATGGGGTTTTTTAGGAACATCATTAATGGTTGTATTATTTATTTTTTTGATGATCAGGCTTGTTGTATTGGCCGAGAAACAACATTCGGTATTTAGTCGTATCTATGGATATTGTGTAGCATCAATTTTTTTCTTTCACTTTACCATCAATATAGGGATGACAATTGGTCTTGCTCCTGTAATTGGTATTCCACTTCCTTTTTTTAGTTATGGAGGTTCTTCTTTATGGGGATTTACTACTTTGTTGTTTATATTTTTAAAGTTAGATACCAATAGAGCAGAATTAATCAGGTAGTTTCTTACATTTTTTTACTACTTTTGAGCTGATTTTAGGTTTTTGGTCTGCAAGTGTCTTCAAATCAATTTGTTGTATCTATTTCTAATTGAAAGTGGTTTATTTGACATTTTACGATAACTGTCGTAACTTATAGAATGACCTCAGCAATATTAGCAAAATAATACTTCTTGTTGAAGAGAAAAGGAATGTTAAATTATTATTAATGAATAATTTTTACCTCCTGTATGTTGTTATCTGAAAACTGATATATGGTATAACTTTTAAAAGAAAGCATGATGAAAAAGTATCAAACGTATACGATGCACAATTTTAAAAATATCCCTCAAATTTCCTTGCTTTCAGAGGTGGATATTTTTAATATAGAAGTGGTAGGACATGTTCTTCCGTTTAAGACAAACAATTATGTGGTGGAAGAACTAATTGATTGGGAGAATTATCAAGATGATCCTATGTTTATTTTAAACTTTCCTCAAAAGGGAATGTTGTCAGAAGAAGATTTTAACCACATGGCAACATTAATAAAATCAGGAGCTACAAATGAAATTTTGCGAGAGGAAGCAAATATAATTAGAGAAAACTTAAATCCTCATCCTGCAGGTCAATTGGAGTATAATGTTCCGGAATTTGATGGCGAAATGTTACATGGTGCACAACATAAATACCGTGAAACAATGTTGTTTTTCCCATCGCAAGGACAAACTTGTCATGCATATTGTACATTTTGTTTTAGATGGCCTCAGTTTACAAATATGCATGAGTTAAAATTCTCTATGAAAGAGGTAGATTTAATTATTGGATATATTAAACAACATCCGGAAATAACAGATCTGCTTATCACAGGTGGTGACCCAATGGTTATGAAAGCCAATATTTTTGATGCTTATATTACGAAAATTTTAGATGCTAAAATTGACCATTTAAGAACAATACGTATCGGTTCTAAGTCGCTGAGCTTTTGGCCATACAGGTATTTGACTGATGCGGATGCAAATGAAATGATTTCGGTTTTTGAAAAAATTACCAAAGCCGGAAAGAATCTTTCTTTTATGGCTCATTTCAATCATCCCAGAGAACTGGAAACTGAAGCTGTAAAAAAAGCAGTGAAAAGAATTCGTGAGACTGGAGCTAATATCAGAACTCAATCTCCGGTTTTAAATCATATTAATGCCAATGGTAATGTTTGGGCTGATATGTGGCAGAAACAAGTTGATTTGGGTATGATACCATATTATATGTTTATTGCAAGAGATACTGGAGCTCATGATTATTTTGGAATTTCTTTAGTAAAAGCCTGGAATATATTTAAAAAAGCATATACTCAGGTTAGCGGAATAGCCAGAACCGTTCGGGGACCAAGTATGTCATGTACGCCAGGTAAAATAAGAGTTGTTGGAGTGTCTGAACTAAGAGGAGAAAGAATTATTACATTAGAATTTATACAGGGACGCAATAGTGATTGGGTGGCAAGACCTTTCTTTGCAAAATTCGATTGTCATGCACAGTGGATTGATGACCTGGTTCCTGCCTTTGGTATGGATAGCTTTTTCTTTGAAGAAGAACTGGCTGAAATGCTGTTAAAATAAATAATACATGCGCATGAAAATGCGTAAAATGTTATCAATCACACATTATATACTTATATATAATGTGTGATTGTTTTTTTATATGAATATTAAACTATTTTTGTTGCATATAAATTTAAAATTGAATCATTTTGCAGTTTTTTCAAAAATATTCTAAAGTTTTAAAACTTATCGCAAAAATAGTTTTGTCCACGGTGGCCTTATATTATGTGTTTAATAAGATAGATTTTCAGGAGACGATACGAGCTGTTGCCGGATTAAATATAGGCCTTTTAATTGTGGCTGTTCTTTTGTATGCGAGTTCTCAGGTAATAAGTTCATATCGGTTAAATACCTTTTACAGATATATTTCAATAAAAATCAGTATTGTAGCAAATGTTAAATTGTATTGGCTTGGTATGTTTTACAATATGTTTCTTCCCGGCGGTGTAGGAGGTGATGGTTATAAAGTTTTTTTATTGAATAAATATTATAAAATTTCTGTTAAGAGATTAATAGGAACCATTTTTGCTGACAGACTTAGTGGTTTGGCTGTAATAGTAATTTATATTTGTGCGTTAGTTTATTTTATTGATTATGATCTGGGTAAATCAGGTATTCCTGAAGGAGGGATACAAGTAGTTCATCAATTCTTAATTTGGGTAAATCCTTTTTTAAAGTATTTTGTAGTTTTTATTCCTCTTATTTTTGGTGGTTATTATGTTTATCTGAGGTTATTTAGTTCACACCTTATTCCTGCAGCCTGGCGTGTTTTTATTTTGTCCTTAATTATTCAGGCCTTGCAAATGTTTTCGGCCATACTTATTCTTAAATCAATGGGTACGGAACTTACTGGCAGGCAGGAAGATTATTTATTTCTATTTTTTCTTTCCAGTATTATGTCTGCCATCCCTATATCATTAGGTGGTTTAGGACTTAGAGAAGTAACTTTTATGTTTGGTTCGCAGTATCTTGGTTTAAACGAAGATCATGCCGTAGCTCTTAGTTTGATTTTTTATCTAATTTCATTGTTTACTTCTTTATCAGGAGGGTATTATGCCTATAAACCTTCTGCCATATTTGAAAAGGAAAAATTTGATTGATTTACACAATAACTTCTTTTTTTTTCTGATTGAAAAGACGACTATTTTTAATGGACAGATAGAACTTTCAAATACATCTGATTATCCACCAGGATGTGAATTTTGATTGTCATTTTTACAAGGTCGTTTATTGTATTAACCATTTAAGTCGTTAATTTTGCTGCAAATGAAAACGGTGTATTTTGCAGATATTATTTTACCCGTACCTCTTCCGAGATTATTCACCTATGAAATTCCGGATGGTTGGATTTCTAATGTTGAAATAGGATCAAGGGTAATTGTTCCTTTTGGTAAAAAGAAAATATATTCAGGAATTATTTATGCTCTTCATGATGCTAAACCTGAGGGATATACAACCAAAGAAATTATATCTGTATTGGATGCAAAACCAGTTGTTAATGAGATTCAATTAAATTTCTGGAATTGGATTGCTCAATATTATATGTGTACTTTAGGTGAAGTATATAAGGCCGCTTTGCCATCTGGACTTAAATTAGAAAGTGAAACAAAAGTTCATTATAATAAGGAATGGATTCAGGAAGAAACACTTTCTCCAAAAGAGAATCAGATTCTTGATTATTTATCAGAAAATAATTCGGCAACTATTCAAGAATTAAATAATCTTATCGAGTTAAAAAATTCACTTCCAATAGTAAAATCACTACTTGATCGTGAAGCCGTTTTTATTAATGAAAAGATAAAAGAAGGTTACAAACCTAAAGTGAAGAAAATCATTAGATTATCTGATGAGTATTACAAAGAGCAGAAGATTCAGAATGCTTTTACGGAATTGAGCAATGCTAAAAAGCAGCTTGAAATATTAATGACCTTTTTTACTTTAATAGGAGGTGCTAATTCATCCAATTTTACAAAGGTTATTGATAAAAATGAACTTAAAAAAAGAAGTAATGCTACTGCTACCCAAATAAAGGAACTGGTTAAAAAAGGGATTCTGATTGAAGAGGAAGAACAAGTTTCCAGACTTACGAAGTTTAATGATTCTTTGCGTGGATTACATATATTAAATAAAGCACAGCAAAATGCCTATAATAAAATAAACCAGCTTTTTTCTGATAAGAATGCCGTTTTACTTCATGGAGTTACGTCCAGTGGGAAAACAGAGATTTATATTCATCTTATAAAAGAACAATTAAAACAAGGAAAGAAAGTTCTTTATCTTCTTCCTGAAATTGCTTTAACAACTCAGATTACTTCGCGTTTAAAAAAAGTGTTTGGAGATGAGTTGGGTATCTATCATTCTAAATATACAGATGCTGAGCGTGTTGAGGTGTGGAACGATATTCTTAAAAATAACAATTATAAGGTTATTGTTGGCGTTCGTTCATCAGTATTTCTTCCGTTCGATAATCTTGGCTTAATTATTATAGATGAGGAGCATGAAAATACTTATAAGCAATTTGATCCTGCACCCCGATATCATGCCCGTGATGCAGCAATGGTTCTGGCTCATTTTCATAATTCTAAAGTACTCTTGGGAACAGCCACCCCTTCTTTAGAAACTTATCATAATGTAGAGTTGGGTAAGTATGGCATAGTAGAACTCTTTGAGCGCTTTGAAGGTATACAATTGCCAAAAATATTTACAGTAAACGTACGTGAAGAGAGGCGCAAGAAAAAAATGAATTCTAATTTCTCTCCATTACTGATACAAAATATGAATCATGCATTGGAGAATCATGAAAAGGTTCTTTTATTTCAAAACCGAAGAGGTTTTTCTCCATATTTAGAATGTAACCAATGCGGCTGGGTTCCGAAATGTGATTATTGTGATGTAAGTATGACTTATCACAAGCATAATAATCAACTAACTTGTCATTATTGCGGTAATTCTTATTCACTTCCAAAGGTATGTAATGCCTGTGGTTCTCCTGCTCTTGAAACCAAAGGTTTTGGAACAGAAAAAATTGAAGAGGATATTAAAATTATTTTTCCAGAGGCTATAGTTTCGCGTATGGATTTAGATACTTCAAGAACACGAAAATCTCATGAAACATTGATCCGTAATTTTGAAAGTGGAGCGGTTGATATATTAATAGGTACTCAAATGATATCTAAAGGATTGGATTTTGATCATGTAAGCGTGGTTGGAATTTTAAATGCCGATAGTATGTTGAATTACCCTGATTTCAGAGCATATGAGCGCAGTTTTCAATTGATGGCTCAGGTTAGCGGTAGAGCGGGACGAAAAAAAAAGCAGGGTACTGTTATTTTGCAAACATCTAATCCTGATAATTCAGTTGTTATTGATGTGATTAACAATAACTTTAAGCATCATTACCAAACTCAGATGGAAGAAAGAAAAGCCTATAAATATCCTCCATATTACAGATTAATATATCTAACGGTTAAGCACCGTAATCAAAACTCTGCCAATCAGGCTTCTGATTATCTTGCGGAATATTTAAGGTCGGTATTTAATCATAGGGTTGTCGGTCCACAGGCTCCAACAATAAGTAAAATTCAGAATTGGCATTTACGAAAAATTATGTTGAAGTTAGAGAATGGAATTTCTCTGGTAAAAGTAAAAGGGCTTATAAATGAGGCAATTATTACTTTAGTTTCACATCCTGGATTCAAGGCCACCGTTGTTCAGGCCGATGTGGATCCTATGTAAGTTTTTGTTATTTTGAAAATATGGTCTGTTATTTATATGTTAGGAATGTGTATTTTGATATTTTCAAAAATTGACCTCTATTTTGTGGGAGGGTAATGTTAATTTTTATGTGTGTTTGTTACAACTATTGTAATTGTTTTTCTAATTTTGGCCAAAAAGCATAAAAGGATACTTGTGGTGAAAATTGAGGATAAGCACATACTTCAGATAGCAAAGGGGGAAATGAATGTATTTAAGTCCTTTTTTAATCAGTTTTATCCTTCCTTATGTAGTTTTTGTTTTCAATTTGTTAAATCGGAAGATCTTGCTACTGATATTGCGCAAGAAGCAATGGTTGAGTTTTGGCTAAATAGACATACTCAGTCAAGTGTTAAACAATCTAAGGTTTATTTATACACAATAGCTAGGAATAAAAGTCTTAATAATCTTCGAAAAAGAAAAATGGAAGCTAATTATGCTTTGCAAAAGTATGAAGATAGTAGCGAAGACATTATTAATATTGCATATATTGAAGATGAAATATATGCGATTCTTTCAAAAGCAATAAGTAACTTACCTGAGCAGAGTCAAAATATTATTCAATTGGCTTTAAAAGATTATCGAAATAATGAAATTGCTGAAGAATTAGATATTTCAATTAATACGGTTAAAACATTGAAAAAAAGAGCTTATAAAAAGTTGCGTGAATTATTAAAAGATCATTTGGTTATTTTAATGTTTATTTATTGTAAGCTGTTTTTATAAATCATTTTTTTATTATTTTCTACTCTATTTGTTACAATCTGATATTTTTATTGTAATAAATTTACTTTTCTGTTACTTCTGTTCACCCTTTTTTATATTTCGTTTGTATTAATATGAGAAAAGCATTTTTGATTTTTATTGAAATCTTAATCAGTGTTTTTATTATGGATAAAATATACAGTTTAAATATAGCCCTAATTACGGATAGCTATAATTTGGCTTATTATATAGTGTAATAATTAATAAGGATGCAATGAGTAAACAAAGTGATCTTATAGATTTAATTATTGAATTAATAGTCAAAAAATCAACTTTAGGTTTAGATGATAATGAATTATATATTTTTAATTCCTGGCTAAACGAATCTGAGAAAAATCAGGAGCTGTATAATCGCTTAACAGCTAGTGATTTTGTTGAAAAGCGAACCGGAAATTTAGCTCGCTTTGATTGCGAAAAAGGATGGACAAAAGTTTATGGTATTATCGAAAGTAATGATAAACCTGTGATAAGGTTACAATCTGTGTGGTTTAAATTATCAGGAATTGCTGCAGCATTGTTGGTATTGACAGGCTTATATTTTCTATTGAGAAGTGTTCATGAATCCGAAGTTAATACTGAGTACACTGCTGTTTATGAGCATATTCAGCCAGGGTCAAACAAAGCCTTGTTAACGCTTTCAAATGGAAGTAAAATAGAGCTTGCTGAGTTAGATACTGTTTTTAGTTTAAATGGAGCTCAGATAAATATTGATTCAAGTACTGTAAGTTACAAAAATACTATTGCTAATACTCAAAGTATTCATTATAATACTTTATCTACCCCGCGAGGTGGCTCATATAAAATTCGCTTATCTGATGGAACTTTGGTATGGCTTAATGCGCAATCAGAATTGCGATATCCTGAAACATTTATTGGTGATAATAGAACTGTTTATGTAAAAGGGGAAGTTTATTTTGAAGTGTCAAAAGATAAAAGTAAGCCGTTTTTTGTTTATTATAACGACAATAGAATAAAAGTATTAGGTACGGCTTTTAATGTTAAAGCATACGAAAACAGTAAAAAGAGTTTTGTAACGCTTTGTGAAGGTAGTATCCAACTATTATCGAATGGACATAGTGATGTTTTGATCCCGAACCAGCAGGCTGTTATTTCTCAAAGTGAAACCGTCGTAAACAAAGTGAATGCTTACAATTTCACTGCATGGAAAGATAATATGTTTTTATACAGAAGTGCTAGTCTCGGTTTAATACTTGATGATTTGTCGAGATGGTACAATACTGAAATATTTTATACAAATCCTAAACTCAAAGAACTTCAGTTTTCAATGTATTTAAAACGGTATGAAAGTATAGCCAGTATTATTAATATGATTGAAACAACAGGTGAAGTTAAATTCAAACTCGATAACAATAATCTTATAGTAAGTTCAAAATAAAAAGGGAGTGCTGGTAACACTCCCTCATAATAAATGCTGTTGGTACACAGCAAAGTATTAATCGTAAATATAAAAGTATGAAAAAAATCATTCATCTATTGTCACCGCGGAGTGGTAAATGGAAAAAATGTGTTAGGATTATGAAATTGACCACAATTTTTTTACTGGTAACGTTTTTGCAGCTCAATGCAAATGTGTTTTCACAGAATGGAAGAGTAGCCATTAATGAATCGGGAATTAGTTTGGAAGAACTATTATGGAAGATTCAGAGTGAAACAGACTTTGTTTTTGTTTTTAGTGAAAACCAGGTTAGTGAATTTAAAAATTTGGATGTAAATCTTGAGGGTGACCTAGAAGATGTTTTGGAGTTTATTTTAAAGGATAAAGGCTTAAGCTTTGAAAAAAAGGATGATGTTTTTATTATTAAAAAGATGTCTCAACCAATCATTCAAACAACATCTAAATCAGACAATGTTATAATTACAGGTAAGATAGTTGATGATCAGAATCTTGGAGTTCCGGGTGCGAATGTTTTGCTACAAGGTACTGAACGCGGAACCATTACGGATATGGATGGTAATTATAGTTTATCGATACCCAAGGGAGGAGGTACTATTGTAGTTTCTTTTATTGGAATGGAAACTGCAATAGTTCCTTTTACCAACCAAACGGTTATTAATGTTACTTTAACATCTGCTATTACCAACCTTGATGATATTGTGGTTACCGGTTATCAAAGTATTTCCAGGGAGAGAGCTACCGGTTCTTTTTCAAAGTTAAATACAGAAACTATTGAAACAACACGCCTTGTTGATATTGGTAAAGTAATTGAAGGAAGAATACCTGGTTTACAGGATGGAATTTTAAGGGGGACTACTTCTATGAATGGGATGACAACCCCATTGTACGTTATTGACGGATTCCCGGTTGAAAATACTCGTTTTAATTCATCAGGTGGAATAGAAGAAAACCTGCCAGATTTAAATATTGAAGATATTGAGAGTATTACTGTACTCAAAGATGCTGCAGCTACTTCTATTTATGGAGCAAGAGCTGCTAATGGAGTGGTTGTTATTGTAACTAAAAAAGCATCTAAAGGGAAGGCAAGTGTTTCTTTTTCATCGAATTTTACTGTTTCTCCGTATAATTATTACACCGGGAATTTAACCAATTCGGCTGATATTGTTGAACTGGAACGCGAATGGGCAAGTGGTAATGCTAAGCTTCAGGCTAATGATGGTAGTGTTTCCGATTATGCTTCGTCTTTGCTTTCGAATGCTGTTTTTACTAGCATGGGTATGAAAGCGTTATTAAATCGTTATGCCGGAAATATCTCAGAAACAGAAATGAATAATCAGCTTGATGAGTTATCCGAAATGGGTTATAAGTATTACAATGATGTTGAGAAGTATGCTAAACAGAATCCTTTTTATCAACAATATAACCTTAATATAGGCAGTGGCACTGATAAAAACTCATTTAATGCTTCAGTAACCTATAAAAATAATCGTTATGAGGATATCAATACCAAAGATCAGTCTGTTGGTATAAATTTACGTAACTCAACTAAGGTTTCTGAATGGTTGACTGTAGATTTAGGAACTTACATGATGTATAAAAAAGGAAACACTCAAACTTACAATGCATTAAGTCCTGGTTTTTCTTATCAGCCTTACAATAGTCTTGTTGATGAGGATGGTAATCCATATGTTTCAACTGCAGCATCACGATTAAGTGAATCAACTTTAAATGCTCTCTCTACTTATGGATTATATAATATGGATATAACTCCATTGGATGAGCTTGATTACAACATAAAAAAGAGTAAGAATTTTTCGAATCGTGGTTATGCTAAACTAAAGTTAAATTTTACCGAGTGGTTAAAGTATCATGCCATGTTTCAGTATGAGTACGCTACTGATAGGATGCATCAATTGAAGGACGAAGAATCATATGCTGTACGTTCATTAGTCAATAGTATGGCATCTGTTTCATCAAGTGGAACTGCTGAGTTTAATTTACCTTATGGTAATGTTTATACTACTGCAAATCAGTTTTCTAATTCTTATAACTTCCGCCAGCAAGTTGATATTCATAAGGTGTTTGAAGAAAAACATGATTTAACAGTTATTGCAGGTACTGAAACTCGTCATTCAAAATTAGAATATACTGATAATACACTCTATAATTATGATCCTGATATGTTGACTTTTTCTCCAGTGGATCAAAAAACATTAATTAGTGGAGGGGGTAGTATTTTAGGAGGATATATGTATGCTAGTAATTTTGCTCAGCAAAGAGAGCTGGTAAATCGTTTTGTGTCGGTGTATGGTAACGCTGGTTATACCTTTAATGACCGTTATACTGCAACAGGTAGTTTAAGATGGGATCGCTCAAACCTTTGGGGAACCGATAAAAAGTATCAAAATAAACCTACTTGGTCGGCCGGAGCTAGCTGGAATATTAATAAAGAGGATTTTTTCAAGTTGGATTGGGTTAATATGTTGAAACTTAGGTTTTCGTATGGTATTGGAGGTAATATAGCTAAAGATTCTGCTCCTTATATGACTGCTGTTTATTACTCAAATACTAATGTTGGAGGTACTTATGGTTATGTTTCGTCTCGCCCTAATCCACAATTATCATGGGAAAAAACAGCAACAACAAATATTGGAATTGACTTTTCTGTACTAAACCAACGTTTAAACGGAACTATTGAAGTATATAAAAAGAAGGGCAGTGATTTATTAGCTAATTCTCAGGGTGTACCTACCGAAGGTTGGGGATACTCTACCTATACTATTAATAATGGAGGTATGACCAATAAAGGTGTTGAATTTTCGTTGAATGGTGTAATTATAAAAAACAAAGATTTTGGATGGAATGCAGGTGTTGTTTATGCTTATAATAAAAATGAAGTAACATATGTGAATGTAGAAGCACCTGTTTATTATTTACAACTTGACTATCCAGGTTCATTCCCTCGTATTGGCACACCTTATAGTTCTATTTACGGTTATAAATGGGCGGGGTTAAGTGAAACCGGTTTGCCCCAGGTTTATGATGCCGAGGGAAACAAAGTTTCAACAAACCCAACAACGCTCGACGCTATTGAAAACCTTGGGTCAACAGTGCCTAAACATAGCGGATCTTTTAATACTTCGTTTAAGTATAAGAATTTTGATCTATCCGCATTGTTTATCTTCGAATTAGGACACAAACTTCGTAATACAAATCTGCCAATGTTAAGCAACTCTTACAATAGTGCTTTACGTGGGTATGTTACAAATATTTCAGCAACTAATAAACGGATTGCTAATCGTTGGAAAAATCCAGGCGATGAATTAAAAACTGATGTTCCTCGTGCTGTGTTTGAGTACGATAGTGATTTTAGCTATGGGTTGTATTCAGCTTATTCTTATGCCAGTGTAAATGTTATAAATGCCTCTAATCTTAGATTAAGTAATGTATCATTGGCATATCATATTCCATCAAAATTATGTTCAAAATTGAAAATACAAAATGCACGATTAAACTTTAATGTGGAAAATGTATTTACTATGGCAAAAAGTAAAGATGCTAAGTATATGCTTAATGGATATGAATCTCCTAATTATGTGTTTGGTATCAATGTTAATTTTTAACTGTAAGAAATTTAGTATATGAAGCTTTTATATAAATTATTGATATTTCCTGTCTTGCTGGTTACTTTTGGTTTAACTTCGTGCGATGAATATTTAGACATTGTGCCTAAAGGCGAGAAAATTCCCGAAACTTTAGCTGATTTTGAAGCTATGCTTCGTTATGAGTATGGATGTCATAGAGTTGATGTAAATCAAGCTCTTATTTTATTAAATGATAAATATGTATCAGGATCGAACCTTTCGTATTATCCATTGTATAAAGCCAATTATTTATGGGACGAAAGTGCCGACAGAGTTGAACTAAATAATAGCGATGAGACCACATATTATGCAAGTTACTCAGCGATTAGTTCATTTAACCTGGTGATTGAAAATGCGCTTTCATCCTCTGAAGCAACTGATGATGAAAGGCAAGAAGTATGGGCGCAGGCTAAAGTACTAAGAGCAATGACTTACTTTAACCTGGTAAACTACTATGCTGATACCTATGATGAAACCACAGCCAGTGATAAACTCTCAGTACCTCTGATTACTAGTGCAGATGTAAATGCGGCTTATACACAGGTAACTATTCAAAAGATGTATAATTTTATTATGAGTGATCTTGATGAAGCTCTTCCGTATTTGCCTCACGAGGCAGCCACTGTTTTGCATCCGGATTTAGGTGCTTGTTATGCTTTTTATGCCAGGGTGTATTTACAAATGAAAGATTATTCAAACGCTCTTATTTATGCTAATAAAGCGCTTGCTGAAAATGATCAATTATATGATTGGACGGCTTATTATCAATTAAATCAATCTCAAATTGAAAATGCTGATTCTTATGTTAGAACATCTTCTCCGATGGGCTTTGATTATGTTGAAAATTATAATTACAGACATGGAAGTACCTATTACTCATCTTCTGAACAACCTATGTTGATTGATAGAGCAAAGCAATTTGAAGATGGAGACGCTCGATTTCTTTCAAGATGGAAACTGCGCACTGTAGGATCAGATACTTATTATTATGCTACGCTTCAGGGGTATTTTAATTATGGTGGAATTACTACTGTGGAAGTGTTATTGATAAAAGCCGAATGTTTAGCCCGAAATGGTGAATATGGAAATGCCATGAAAATCGTTAATGACATTCGTAAAACACGCATTTTAGCGTTGTATTATAACGATTTGTCAGCCGATACTGAATCTCAGGCAATGAATTATATCATTCAATTAAAACGAAATGAGTTGATTTTAACTTTAATTCCATTTTGCGATATCCGTCGTTTGAATAATGAAGGTACTTATACAACAACTTTAACAAAAGAGTACGACGGACAAACTCTTACTTTACTGCCAAATTCGCATATGTGGACAATGCCTTTTCCTCAGGGAGCAATTGATAACCCGGGAAATGGAAGTATATCACAAAACGTAGAAAAATAATTAACAATTAGGATAGGAAAAGTCATTGTTGTTTGTTCGTGAATAGGTGGCTTTTTCCTTTCAATAATATCTTAATACTATTATGAAGAAAATACAAAAGCTGTCTGCATCATTATTATATGCAGTCATTTTATCGCTAATCTTATTTTCGTGTAAGCAAGCAGAAACAGGTTTTGCAATTGAGGGATCAATAAAGGGGTTAGCGGATGGAACCAAATTAGAATTAATACCCGGAGGAACGCATTCTGAAGAAAAAGCATTGGCCGAATGTATTGTCAATGATGGACATTTCTTATTTAAAGGAAAGCTTGATGAACCCAGATTGTTTAATATACAAGTTAGTAGTTCGTATGGTATAATTGCAGTGATGGCAGAAAATACCAAAATAGAGGTTAATGCCACAGCCTCCATTTCTAAACGAGGTGATGATACGGTTTATAATTTTTCTGATGTTTTGGTTAAAGGTTCGGATTTGCATCAGGACTATTTAACTAAAATGGCCTTTAAAGATTCATTAAATGATGAGTATGAAGCTTATTATAAAAAATATGATGATGTTCTAAATAGACTTAACAAGGCTAGAGCAGATAAAGATGATGCAGGAATTGCTGCAATTAGAAATAGTGATGAATATAAAGCATTTGAAAAGGCAGAGCATGATTTTTTTACTGGTGTAGAGCGATCAACCAATAATGCGATATTAAAAAATAAGGAATCTTTTTGGGGTCCTCTGGTTATGTTACAGTCTATGAGTTATTTTACTCCTGAGCAAAAAACATTGTACGATGCATTTTCTCAAGAAGCTAAAGATAGTTACTATGGACAAATTGTTTATAAAGAATTATTTCCTCCCAGACTTGTTGATAAAGAAGTGCCTGCTTTTGAGTTACCTGATAAAAAAGGGAAAATGCATTCTTTTTCGCAATTAAGCGAGAATAAAAAATATGTATTAGTAGATTTTTGGGCGTCGTGGTGTGCTCCCTGCCGAAAAGAAATTCCAAATTTAAAACGAATCTATAGTGAATTTTCTGGTAAAGGCTTGCAGATCGTTAGTGTGTCTATTGATCAAAAGCAAGCCTCATGGTTTAAAGCTCTTGATCAGGAAGGTATGGTATGGCCTAACTTGTGGGATAATAATAATGTAGATGATTTATTTTTGGTGAAAGCTATTCCTGCAATGTTTTTGGTTGATGAAAAAGGTATTGTTATTTCAGATGATCTTAGAGGTGAAGCTTTATATAAAAAGTTAAATGAACTTTTAAAATAAATCACTGATTTAATATCCTTAAAATCCTATGCCTATATCTTTAAAAAGTTATAGGCATAGAAATTTTTTTATAAGCATAGAATTTTAATGCTTATAATATGCCTCTGGATTTCACTTCGAGATACTTGTTTAAAGTGTTGACAGTTAAATCGCCCGGTGAGGTTAAAACGGTTTGAATACCGTGTTGATTCAATTCTCTTACAATTAATTTTTTATCGTAAATAAATTTCTCACCAATCGTTTTTACATATATATCCTCTATGCTAACTGCTTTTTTACTTGTAATCTTCGAAACCTCGGTGTTTCTAAAGAATACTACAATCAATAAATGAGTTTTGGCTATGGCCTGAAGAAACGGAATTTGTCGGCGTGCCGAGCTCAGACTTTCAAAATTGGTATATAATATCAATAAGCTTCTATGCGTAATTTTTCTTCGGATCAGGGTATATAGCAGTTCAAAATTTGTTCTTTAAAATCTGTTTGCTGATTATATAGTATCTCCATTATGGATTGCATATGTCTCCCGTTTTTGGCTGCAGGAACAACAGAATGGATGGTGTTGCTAAAAGTAACAATTCCGGATTTATCATGTTTTAACATTGAAATATTTGAAAGAACCAAAGAAGTATTTATCGCATAATCCAATAACGACATACCTTCAAACGGCCATTTTCATATTTCTACCCATGTCAATTAAATTGTAAACCTGTTGTGATTTTTCATCCTGATACTGGTTTACCATTAAATGACCTTTACGTGCTGTGGCTTTCCAGTTTATGGTTCTGTAATCATCGCCCGAAATGTAATCCCTGATTTGATCAAACTCCATTTGATGTCCAATCTTACGAATTTTTTTAATTCCTACCTCTGTAAGTCGGTTGGATATGGCAAGCAGTTCAAAGTTTCGCATTTCAATAAACGAAGGATATACTTTTACCATGGCTTCCGAATCAAAAATGAAACGGCGTGTAATCAGTTTTAGTGGAGAATCTACAAGTACGTTTAAAGCGCCAAAATGATAATCTCCTCGTACAACAGGTTTAACGTTATAGGTGAATTTTTTTTCCTGATAAGGCTTAAAATATAATATTTCCAGAAAATCTCTTATTTGCAATTGAACTGGGAGTTCATCAATTACTTTAATCCTGACATGATATCCGAAATGATTGGTAATAGTAATATGTACCTGGTTAATATCACCGTTCGAGAACCTCTCGGGCAATTGGCGTTTACCTAAAATCTTATTTTGGCTTCCTTTATGAAATAGTAAGATAAAATCAATAGCAACAAGCGTAACAAACAAGGCAAAGGTTAATTGAGCAAATAGAAATACAGGGTGATAAAATTGCCCTAAAATCATCAGCACAATAAAAAATCCTAAACCCGCATAGAATCTATTATTTATAAAAATTGATCTCCAGAAATTTCGCATATCAAAGTATAGATTTATCTAGGTATTTCAACAGAGTCAATAATTTGCTGAATGATCTGCTGCGTAGTTACCCCTTCCATTTCTTTTTCAGGCGTTAATATTACCCGGTGAATCAATACAGGTATTAAAACAAATTTAATATCTTCTGGAGTAACAAAGTCACGACCTTCAATTGCTGCATAAGCTTTGGATGCGTTTAAAATGGCTAACGATGCTCTAGGACTTCCCCCAAGGAATAAGCTGTTTGATTTTCGAGTCTTTTCTACAATTTGAGCGATATATTTAATCAAATCAGGCTCAACAATTACCTGTTTTACAAGAGCCTGGTGTTTTACAATTTCTGATGCTTCAATAACAGAAGTAATCTGCTCTAATTCGTTTTGATTGTGTCTGTTTTGAGCATTGGTTATAATTTCAATTTCTTCCTCTAAACTAGGATAATCCAGTTCTATTTTAAATAAAAATCTGTCTAGCTGAGCCTCTGGTAATCTGTATGTACCTTCGTGTTCTACCGGGTTTTGAGTGGCAAATACAATAAAAGGAGGTTCCATCTTTTTGCAGGTTCCATCAATAGTTACCTGGCGTTCTTCCATAACTTCGAATAGTGCAGATTGGGTTTTTGCCGGGGATCTATTGATCTCATCAATAAGAATCAGATTTGAAAAGATAGGTCCTTTTTTAAACTCAAAAGCCGTTGTTCCATTATTAAATATGGTTGTTCCTAATACATCGGAAGGCATTAAATCAGGAGTAAACTGTATTCTCGAAAAACCTGTGGAGATAGTCTTTGCCAGAAGCTTTGAAAGCATTGTTTTTGCAATACCCGGTACGCCTTCTAAAAGTACATGTCCGTTTGCCAATAATGCAGTTAACATCAGGTCAATAATCTTTTCCTGACCCACAATAACTTTCTGTATTTCGCTTTTTATCTGATAAACAGCTTTATTTAAATCATCTAAATTTAACCTGTTTTCAAATGGTGTATTATTATTTTCCATTGGGTTGATATTTTCTGTTTTACTTTTTACATTTTTGATATACAAACTCAATATTTCTGCTCAATTGTTCCAGATCTTCCTCTGTATAAGAAATATTCATTTTTAGCCTTTCAGCCTGCGAGAATAATTTCTTTATGGTTTTTTCTGGGATGTCTAACTTATTAGAAGTCTCCAAAATCATAGCTGAATTGATTACCGAAGTATTAATGAAGTATCTGGATCTAAGAAATTCGAGAAAATAGTTGAACTTTTTCTGTGCAATATCTAAGTGGTTTTTTCTTTTAAAATATAATCTTCCAATTGTTTCAATAAATGTTAGTGTGGTGTTTTTAGGCGGTTCAACTATTGGAATTTTACGTTGCTTTCTTTTTGCTGCAAAAACAATGTATGATACAATTGCAAACAGAAGTATGTACCAGGCATATTTTAACGCTTTTTGTGATAAAATATATCTGACCAATGAAGTTGAAGGATGAGGTTTGGCTTTATAGTATTCATCCCAAATGACTTCTGTATGCTGAGGAAGATAGGATAATGCTTTAAAAGCATATTCATAATTGTTACCACTAACTAAATTATAATTGGTAAATGAAAATGGATTCAGGTTGATAAAAAAGAACCCTTCACCATATTTTATTTTAACAAAGTTGATTTTGCCCCCATTTCCTGTTCCTAACAGCGTTGTATTTATCGTATCTAGTTTTGAAAAATAAGTATCGGAATAGGCTTTTTTATATACATATGTATTGGAATCTTTTAAAACAGGATTTAAAAAATTCAGGCATAAACTGTCGTTTACTGAGGGATATAAGTTAATGTCTGAATGTATATCAAAAGAAAGCGTATCCTGAAACTCTTTTGAAAAGGAAGAGGCTGCAATAAAAACATTACTCCCATATCTAACATGATCCAATATTTTCTCAAAGTCCGGTTTTTCCAGATTAAACGATGTATTGATAAATATGTATGATGCTTCATCATATTCAGATATACTATTGAAATTGTAAATTGGCGAATGACAAGTAGATATAAGATCGGTATCGAAAAGTGATTTTAACTCATTGAACATTATTTCACTGCCATAAGGTATATTATCGTCCTTTGAAAAACTCAAACTCCAATCAATAGGTTTTGGACTAATGACTAATATGATGAGATAAATGACAAAACCGGCAACTATTCCTCCCAAAAGGTATTTATTTGTTTGTTTTCTCATTATCTATTCTCTTTATTAAAAGTCATAAAGCTTTCAAATTGCAGTTTTATGTCATTGAAAATGTCGTTGTTCACAGAAAAGTGACCATACCAAACATATTCATAGCTTGTAACCAGTTGCTTAAAACTCTGAGAGTGATTTTTATCTTTTATCTCGTAATAGTAGTCGTGATTGGTTTTCCATGGTTTCCAGTCAATTATGCGGGTTTGGTCTAAATGGCGCAGACAAATTAAATAGTGTATTCTTACCGCATCTCTGTATGCATTATTTCTGATACTAAGTTGAAGTAGTTCATCTAAATTCTGGTTGTAAATGTCATCCTCGCTGTGTTTAAAATTGAGTTGTGTTACTTTTGAATCATGACTAATAATAAATAATCCACTAGGCTTTATTCCAATTAATTTTAATACAATAAATAACAGAAGCAATACTCCTATTCCTATAAATGAGTATTTAATCACATTGGGTTGAATGCCAACTCCTTTGAATAAACTAAAAAACCATTTTAAAAATTTATCCCAATATGATTCAGGAGCAACATAGGTGTTATATTTATAATCATCCATATTTTTGTAAGCTTCCATTTTAGCAATAGATGGATGTCTGTATTCCACATTTGATGAGTCAATGGGAATATCTTGTTTTTCCTGACTATAACAAGATATTCCATTCAGAATAAATAGGGTTAATATCAATGATTTTAAAAAATACATTTCTAAATTTCTGTATTTGAATTGTTAATATCATTAATCTTATCAATTAATGATGTATTATCTTTATGATCACATAAACTATAATACTGAAATGAAATTATTAACGGAAGAATTGGTGTTGTTATAATAGTTGTGATTGTGGATGCAACAGATACAATAATAGCAGGTATTATATCAATGTTTTTTGAATCAGATAATAAACCTTTTGCTGTAACATAAGAGGTTACAGGTACTGTTAAAATTATATTGATAGCAAAACCAATGATCATTGCTATAACAACCAACCAGAATGTTTGCCACCAATGTCCTTTTGCCAGATAAAAACATCTTCTTAATGATTCTAAGTAGGGGTCGTCTTCATTTATTTTTACAATAAAAAGAAATAATAAAATGACAGAAACATAGGTTATAGTGATAAAAGTGATTATACCGCCAATTGCAATTATAAATGGATTTCTAATTGCTCCTAATACCATAAATACGATCCCATATCCAAAACTAATGATAAAGAGTGTGAGAAAAGAATAACCCAGAAGTGCCGGGAATTTGTGAACAAAAAGACTCCAGACACTATGTGTTGTATCTATTTTGTTGTTGTTGTTCGTGTACTGAACAATGTATGAATAGGTTAACCCATAGAAAAACAGATACATTATAATTGATAAAACATAAATCAAAAATACCTCGTTTGTAAATCCCTGACTAAATTGCTGAGCTTGTTGTGGATTGGAGATTACTTTTATCAGCACATTGAATGTGTTTCTGAAATATACCGTGCTAAATATACTATATATCAATACCGGAATACCTGCATAAAGTACTATCATTGTCCAAAATGACTTGTATTCTTGTTTAATAAAACTGAATGTTGCATTAATTACATCACTAAACGAACGTTTTTTCTTTAGCTCAATTCTTCTTTCTGACATATTAAATAATTATATTTTTATATTATTGTTTCTTTTAAATACCAAAATTGGATATATGAAAAAATACCATACAATAAAACTTAAAGAACAAAGTATTATTGCTAGATTTAAAATAATTGGCATTGTATTGTAATGTCTTGTGACAAAACTTTCTAAAAAACCGGCAACCATAAATACAGGCACTAAACTGAGCATTATTTTTAATCCTTTTTTAATACCTTTTTGTAATGATGTTATTCGTGGATATGTTCCAGGGAATAAATAGCTGTTACCAAGTATAATACCTGCTCCTCCGGCTAGTACAATAGCCGGGATTTCAAGAGCCCCGTGTATGTATATTGTAAGTGTTGAAACTGCAAAGAGATTCTTTAAATAAAAAAAGGTTTGAAATGAGCCTAACATTACTCCATTGTAAAATAAAATAAATCCAACAGCAATAGGAGTAAAAATACCCAATACAAAAGCAATAAATGATACTCTTATGTTATTAAAAGTAATGTAAAAGAACATTTGAAACTCACTTCTACTTTCGTATATACCCATTGGATTTCCTTTTTCTATGTTATCAAGTGTAGTGTTAACATACTCGTCACTTGTAACAAGCCTGATAAATCCGTCATCGTTAATGGCAGATATCACTCCTAATGCAAACGATATAAAGAATATCACTATTGATATATAAAAGTATTTACGTGCATGATAAAGTTCCAGAGGTAGTTCTTGTTTCCAGAATGTTGTAAAGCGATTCGACTTTTCTTTTTTGTTTTTATAAACCTGCTGATGTGTTTGTATTGTTAGTGCGTTTAAGTATTTGATAGTTGGTGATTTAGGAAAGAATGTTTTTGCATATGACAGATCGTCTGTTAATTGAATAAATTGATCAGCAAGATCGTCAGGAGAAATGCATGACGGTGTTTGTAGGTGTTTTTCAAAACTTTCCCAGCGATTTTTATTTCTATTAATAAAAGTAACTTCTTTCATAATATAGTTAGGTAATCAATTTTGATTTAATGAATTTATTAAATCAACTGCAAAAAATTAAACATTCTGTCAGGAAATTCAAATATAGTTAATCACTTCAAATTTGTTACATTTGAAAAAGTTTATTTTGACTTTTAGCCTTATTGTTATTTATGGAATATCTGGATATAGAAACTACGCAAAATATCAATCTGAATTTTAAATCAGCCAGCGTTGGAGATCGAATTTTAGCATATTGTTTTGATTTGTTAATTATGTTTGTCTGGGCTATAGCTTGGTCTGTTTTTTTAACAAGTTCCGGTGGATTTGAAGTGTGGAATATTATATTTGCTCTTCCTGTTGTTTTTTATAGTCTTTTGTGTGAGTTGTTTTTAAATGGACAGTCTTTTGGTAAAATGATTTTTAAAATTAAAGTCATTAGATTGGATGGGAGTGAACTCACTTTAGGTACTTGTTTAATCAGGTGGTTATTTCGTTTGGTTGATAACTGGATTATGTTTGGTAGTATTGCTGTAGTAACTGTTATATTGACTAATAAACATCAGCGATTAGGAGATTTAACTGCAGGAACTACTGTTGTAAAACTTGTACATTCTAATCTTTTAGAAGATACAAGTTATGTTTCAGTCCCGGATGGTTATATATTACATTATCCACAAGTAAATTTATTAAATGATCACGACGTTAATACATTAAAAGAGGTTTTAAAACTTACTTCTTCAAAAAATAAAATTGATGGAGAAAGTGTAGACGTTATTTTAAACAAAACGCGCCGGGCTATTCAAAAGAAATTAAATATCGAATCCATAGATAAAACATCTCAGGATTTTTTGGAAACGGTATTATTAGATTATAATTATATAAATAGTTAATAATGAAGTATTTTTTAAATTTTATAGTGTTAGCTATTATTCTGTCTTCGTGCAGAGGCTCTGATAAACATAGAGTTCCTGTGGTTTATGGAGTGGTTTCAAACTTCACATCTGAAAATATTTATTTATATAAAAAAACTGAAGTTCCTATACTAATGGATACTTTAAAAGTGGATAAAGAAGGGGTTTTCAGAGTTTATAAAGAGAGTGTTGATACCGCTAACTTTTATACTCTTGTTTTTAGTAATGGTAAATCAGTTAACCTGTTTTTAAGGCCAGATGATTTTATTCAAATCCATATGGATGCTAATAATATAGAATCTTCTTGTACTAGTAAAAATTCAAAATTTATGAATGCATTATGGAATATTGAAAGAAATAATCATAAGTTTCAGGAGGAAATGGATCATTTATCAATTGCATTCAAGGCTTTGATCGGTAAGGAAGGAGGTGATTCGATTTATCAATCATTGCTCAATCAAAAGGATAGCTTAATAAAATTGTATAGAAATAGAAGTCTTGAAATTGTTAACAACTCAAAAGATAAAATTATTGAATGGTTAATGTTAAATCAAAAAGCAGGTAATGTTTCTCTTTTCGATCTTCAAAAGGATCTGAAATTATTTATGGATAATTCTGAAAAATTAGTTGCCGATTCACAGATTAAAGATTTATTTAAAGAATATGATAAAGACCTGATGGAGATTTTTTCACAGATAAGATCATCGGAAAGATTTTCAGAAGGCAATGAGTTTATTAAGTTAAAAGCACGAACTTATTGGAATGATAGTTTACCTTTTGAAAAATTAAATGCTAAATTGATCAGTGTTGTCTTATGGACTTTAGATAATGATTTAACAAATTGCAAATTTAGACAGATTAATAAGTTACAAAGGAAATATAATTCAAAAGGCCTAAAAACATTATTTGTGGCGTATGAAAAAGATAAAGAAGCCTGGAAATTTGCAATAAGTAAATTGTATAGTAATTATTGGCATATAATTGATACATCCGCTACTGCGTCTGCTGATTTGATTAAACTCGGGGTAAGATCTTTTCCTGCTGTTTTTCTTGTAGATCAAAAGGGTAAAATTATTGGTCGTAATCTATGGGGTGAAGGATTGGAAAAGCAAGTAAGTATTTTTCTTAAAAATAATTAATATATTTGGCGCTTAGTAGAAATTGGATTTGTAGAATTGCCAGAATAGTTAAAATATTACAAATGAACATGAACCGCATTATATTATTTATAAGCACTATTTTTCTTTTTGCAGCTTGTTCTAATCAAGATCAACTGAGAATTTCAGGAAAAATTACAAATGTATCTGAACAGGTTTTATACCTCAATCAATTAAGTCTGAATGGTGAGATTGAAGTTGATTCTGTAAAGTTAGGAGAAAAAGGAAATTTTAAATTTACGCTTCCTAAATTAGATTACCCTACTTTTTTTCTTTTAAAATTATCTGAAAATAATTTTATAACATTATTGGTTGATTCAACAGAAAGAGTTCAGGTAGAGGGTGATGCTGTAGATTTTGCAGATAATTACACGGTAAAAAATTCGTTAGGTTCAAAATATATTCAGGTATTAAATACCAAACTTGAAAAAACTAAACTAGTTTTAGACAGTTTAGTTGATGTTTACAATAATATGCCAAAAGATAATTCTGAAGATATAGTAGCCGTTCGAAATAATATTCAGAGTGTAATTAAAAAGCAAAAGGATTTTGTTAATGAGTTTGTAATGACTAATCCTACATCATTTGCGAGTTATTACGCAGTTTTTCAGAGATATGATGATGGTACACTCGTGCTGGATCCTTATGACAAGAAAGATTTGAACTTGTTTTCGACTGTGGCAACAAGCTTAGATGTTTATTACCCTGAGTGTGCAAGATCTAAACAGCTTAAAAATTTTGTATTAGGAATTCATAAAGAAAAAAAGATAGAAGCTCTTCAGAAACAATTACAATCCGAGGTGGCTAAGGGTATTCCTGAAATTGAAGAAGAAAATATTTATGGTAAGAAAATAAAACTTTCCTCTTTGAAAGGAAAACTAGTCTTGCTCTCCTTTTGGGCCTCTTGGGATGAAAAATCGTGTTCTGAAAATAAAAACCTTTTAAGGATTTATAAAAAGTATAAGTCCAAAGGATTTGAAATTTATCAGGTTTCTTTAGACAGAAGCAAGATCTTATGGGAGGGTGCTATTCAGAGTGATAAATTACCCTGGATTAATGTGAGTGATTTACAATTTACTGATTCTTATCCGGCACGAATATATAATGTTCAACAGCTTCCTGCAAATTATCTAATTAGCAGAGAAGGGGAAATTATTGGTAAAGATTTATTTGGCAGAATCCTGGATGAAAAATTAAATGATTTACTGAATTAGTTTTAAAATATTTTATAAATATAAAAAAGGCTGTTTCAAATTATGAAACAGCCTTTTTACTTTACTCTTTATACGATATTAAATATATGCAACAGTAGTTTGAGTTCCGGTTACTTTATCCCCTATCTTAACTTTAATATCTGAATCTAAGGGTAGATACAAATCCAGTCTCGAACCAAATTTAATAAATCCCATTTGTTCTCCTTGTTTTATATTTGAGCCTTCTTTAGCATAACAAACAATTCTTCGAGCCATAGCACCGGCAACTTGTCTAACTAATATCTCTTTACCGTCATCTGTTCTGATAACAACAGTGGTTCTTTCATTTTCAGTGGATGATTTTGGTAAATAGGCTCCCATAAATCTGCCACTATGGTGTTTGGAGTATAATATCTTTCCTCCTACAGGATACCAATTTACATGAACATTTAGAGGTGACATAAAAATGGATACTTGTTTGCATTTCTTTTTTAAGTACTCTGGTTCATCAACGTCCTCAATGACAACAACTTCACCATCGGCAGGTGTTATCACAGCCTTTTTTATCTGATTACAAACTCGTTTAGGACTCCTGAAGAAGTTTACAATTAAAAGAAAAAAAATGGTTGCAACTCCAAAACAAGAGTATTTAACAATTTTGTTATCAATGGTATAATAACTTACTGCAATAATTGCAGTGGCAATAATAAAGGCAATTAATATGGTTTTGTAGCCTTCTTTGTGAATGGTCATAGTTTTTATCTTACAAATAGTTCTATATAAAATACTGCCATAGGTATGGCAAATAACACTGCATCAAATCTGTCTAACACACCTCCATGGCCGGGTAGTATGCTTCCGGAGTCCTTGACTCCAATACTTCTTTTAAACATAGATTCTGTTAAATCGCCAAGAACAGCCATAATTGATATTATTCCACCAAAGAATATCCACTGTATGACGTTCATCTCATTCCAAAATAAAGATAATATATAAGAAGCAACAATGGTTAAAATAAATCCTCCAATTGTACCTTCCCATGTTTTTTTAGGACTAATTCTTTCAAAGAACTTATGTTTGCCTAATGTCATCCCTGATAGATATGCACCAGTATCATTTATCCATACTAAAATAAAGATTGCTAAAGGAAGATGAAAATTGTACTCTCCGTTGTCAAACGCTAAAAGACTCATTAAAGCAAATGGCAATGCAATATAAATTGCAGTTAATAAACTTAATGATATATTTAGTAGAGGAGATTTATTTTGTAAAAAGAGTTCTTTTATAAATATATATGTAATAATGGGTATGATTGCTAAAAAAATAGAGGTTTTAAATATTTGGGCCTGAACTAAATAAATTGAAATAAAAATAAATATTCCAAGAAATGAAGTTGTAAATAAATTGAATTGAGTTTTCGTTTTTGTAAAGAGTTGGTGCATCTCTTGTATTCCTGCTACTACTATAAGAAGAAAGATGGCAGCAAAGGAAAGCTGGTGGTAATATATACCTCCTGCCAATACGATTACAAAAAGGATTCCTGTTAAAGTACGTTGCCAAAAATTGTTCATTTGCTTTTTTTAATTCAGCTGCAAAATTAAGTAGTTTACTGTATTTTCAATCATTTTTATTCATTAAAAATAAATAGAGGAATAGCTTTGGCTATTCCTCTATGTTTCAGGAGTATAATTATTTATTATTCTCTTCTTTGGTATTGTCTTCAGGAATCACAACATCTTCATTTGATTTTTCTGATTCCTTGTTTTTTAAATTTCCATTGTTTTCGTCAAGCTGAACTACATGTTTGCTGACTTTTCGTTCCCCAAAGATTTTTTCTAAATCTTCGCTAAAGATAACTTCTCTTTCTAATAGCAGAGTGGCAAGAGCTGCGTGTTTTTCTCTGTTTTCTATAAGGATATCTTTTGCTCGTTGATATTGTTCATTGATTATTTTAGAAACTTCATCATCAATTATTTTCGCTCTTTCTTCACTATACGGTTTTGTAAATCCATATTCATTCTGACCACTGGAATCAAAATAACTTATGTTACCCATTTTTCCACTCATACCGTAATATGTAACCATTGCATAGGCTTGTTTAGTGACTTTTTCCAGGTCATTAAGAGCTCCTGTAGAAATCTTTCCAAACTCTATTTCTTCTGCCGCTCTACCTGCTAAAGTAGAACACATTTCATCTAATATCTGCTCCGTTGTAGTTAATTGTCTTTCTTCAGGTAAATACCAGGCTGCTCCTAGTGCTTTTCCACGTGGTACTATTGTAACTTTTACTAAAGGATGTGCATATTCTAGTAACCAGCTTGTGGCAGCATGACCAGCTTCGTGGAATGCTATCGCTCTTTTTTCTTCTGTTGAAATAATCTTATTTTTCTTTTCAAGTCCACCAACTATTCTGTCAACGGCATTTAAGAAATCTTCTTTTTCAACAATTTTTTTGTCGTTTCTTGCTGCGATTAATGCAGCTTCGTTACAAACATTGGCAATATCTGCTCCTGAAAATCCCGGGGTTTGCTTTGCAAGAAACTCAGCTTTAACTTCATCACTTAATTTAAGTGGACGTAAATGCACCTCAAAAATTTGTTTACGCTCTTTAATGTCAGGTAGTTCTACGTGTATCTGTCTGTCAAAACGACCAGCTCTCATTAGTGCTCTGTCCAGAATATCTGCCCGGTTTGTTGCTGCAAGAATGATAACGCCTGAGTTAGTTCCAAAACCATCCATCTCTGTTAGTAGTTGGTTTAAAGTGTTTTCTCTCTCGTCGTTAGCGCCCATACTAGGACTCTTACCTCTAGCTCTACCTATTGCGTCAATCTCATCAATAAATACGATACACGGTGCTTTCTCCTTGGCTTTTTTAAATAGGTCTCTAACCCTGGATGCCCCAACTCCCACAAACATCTCAACAAAATCAGACCCTGACATACTGAAGAAAGGCACATTGGCCTCACCTGCAACTGCTTTAGCAAGTAGTGTTTTACCGGTTCCGGGAGGGCCTACCAGTAAAGCACCTTTAGGGATTTTACCTCCTAAGTTTGTATATTTTTCAGGCTTTTTAAGGAATTCAACAATTTCTTCAAGTTCTTGTTTGGCCTCTGCTAATCCTGCAACGTCAAGAAAGTTTACATTGATGTTTGATTCTTTGTCGAATATTTTTGCTCTTGATTTGCCTACATTAAAAATGTTTCCGGCACCTCCACCACCGGCTTGGCCTCCCATTCTTCTGAATACTAAGATCCATATGATAAGGACTAGAATTAAAGGCCATAAAAAACCAATGATTTCAGTTAAATAATTAGAACGTTGTTCAAATGTATTGGGAATTGAAATGTTTTTTGCTTGTTCTACATCCTTTAAATCATCGTAAAATTTCTCAACAGAAGGAATTTCAACTTTAAAGTGTGGACCTCTTTCAATTACAGCCTGAAAATTGTCACCAAATTCGTTTTCGTAATTTTTTATAGCATCCTTTTTGAGTGTTACCTCAACCTGGTCCATATTTTTAATGACAGTTATTAATTCAATATCGCCAGATGGTAATATTTTTTGAGTAAACTTACTATACGGAATGGTTTTTACTGCCTCGTTTTGATTCATTAAAAAGAATGCCAGAAATAGTAAAAGTAAGATTCCGTAAATCCAATAACCATTAAACTTTGGTATTTTGGGTGTATTGTTGTTCCCACCTAAGTTAGTAGGTTCTTTTTTTTGATTGTTATTTTCGCCCATTTGTTAAATGAAATTTGTTTGACCTAAAAAAGGTTTTCAATATCTGTACGTTTTGCATCAGCCCACAACCCTTCAAGATTGTAAAAGTTTCTGATTGGTTTTTGAAAAATGTGTACTACAACATCAACATAATCAACTAATATCCATTCGGCATTTTCTTTTCCTTCAATATGAAATGGTTTGTCATTAATCTTTTTGCGTACATAATCTTCAACCGAATTCCCAATTGCATCAACGTGCGTATTACTGTCCCCATCGCAAATAATAAAAAACTGACAGATGCTGCTGTCAATTTCTCTCATATCTAAGATTGCAATATTTGTGCCTTTTTTTTCCTGAATACCCTCAACAATTGTATCTACTAATTGTTCAGTTGAAGTATTTTTCTGATCTATCATTAATATTATTCCCTTTATAAATTTATTTGATTTTATTTTTGCTAAAATACTAGAAAAAGACAAAGATACTACTTTTTTACTTTTACATTTACAAACTACTTTTACGCAATAATTTTGCCTAATATTTTTTAATGCCAAATTGTCTTATATAAGTTAAAGTTATGACAGAGAACATCAATTCTGAATGTATCGTTTTTGAAAGTTTGCCTTCAACCAATGATAAAATGAAATCGCTGATTGCCGAAGGCCTTTCTGAATACAGTGTGGTTATCACAAATCATCAATTTGCAGGGAAAGGACAAAAGGGCAATTCGTGGGAAAGTGAAAAAGGAAAGAATCTTACTTTTAGTTTGCTTCTTAAGCCTCATTTTATGTTGGCTCAGGATCAGTTTGTTATTTCAAAAATTGTATGTTTGGGAATTTTGGATTTTTTAAAACAGTATTCTGATAGTTTTTCTATAAAATGGCCTAATGATATTTATTATAATAATTTAAAGATAGGAGGTGTTTTAATAGAAAACTCATTGTACTCAAGTTTTATCGGTACTTCGGTCGTAGGAATTGGTTTAAATATTAATCAGGATAAGTTTATTAGTGATGCCCCTAATCCTGTTTCATTGAAGAATATTATTCATAAAAAGAGTGATTTGGATATTGTTTTAAAACAAATAGTGGATAATATTTTCACTTATTATACTCAAATTATTGATGTTAACGATTTTGATGTGATAAATCAAAAGTATTTTAATAGTTTGTTTCGTAGGGAAGGACTATTTTGTTATAAAGATGCAGAGGGTGAGTTTAAAGCCCGTATTACTGGTATATCTGATTACGGGCAGTTAATTTTATGTAAAGAAAATGGTCATGAACAAACTTATTCTTTTAAAGAAGTTCAATTTCTTATTGATTCAAATTAGTAGTGATAAGTGGCTATGGCGTCACCGAGCATATTTAAAAACTTTTTAATGTGCTTGCTCACCATCATTTTCATCATAGGATTTAAATCAGCCTTTAGTGTCAGTTTTATTCTGGTGTCGTTATCTGCTAACTGTTTTAACTGAACCCACAAGTAAAAATTAAAAGGTACTTTTCCATCAGTAGAGTATTTAACCGTTTTAAAAGGTTCCTTATCAATTATTTTTAAGCCGGCATCACCAATGCCCTCTACTTTAAATCTGCAGGAGTCCTCAGTGCTCTGCCAATCTGTTATTTTATCTTGTGGTATCAGGCTCTGAAAATGATTGAAATTTGAGATGAAAGAAAAAATGGTTTCATCATTCTTTAAAGCCTTTTTTACGTCGCTTTCAAATTGTATCATAGTAATGCAATAAAAAAGCTCATGAAGATGGTGATCTCAATGAGCTTATGTTATGTGATTTCTTTTTTTTTAAACACCCCAGTTTGATGGGTCTTTTCTCCAGTTACTTAAAGTCTTAACGTCGTCGGAAGAAACATAACCTGATTCAACAGCTACTTCAATCAAGGACTGATAATTACTCAATGTATCAATTTTGACATTTTTTTCAATAAAATTGTCAGTAGCTGTCTGAAATCCGTAAGTAAAGATAGCAACCATACCAAGTACTTCACAGCCTGCCGCTCTTAATGCTTCTACCGCTTTAAGGCTACTTCCTCCAGTGGAAATCAAATCTTCAATAACTACAACTTTTTTACCTGGCTGAATATCTCCTTCAATTAGGTTTTCCATACCATGTCCTTTGGGAGCCGAGCGAACGTAAACAAAAGGTTTTTTCAATTCATCTGCAACAAGAGCTCCTTGTGCGATAGCTCCGGTAGCCACTCCGGCAATATATTCTGCCTCGGGGTACAATTCGTTAACCAGGGAAACAAAACTGGATTTTATATTATCCCTGACTTCAGGATATGATAATGTTTTTCTGTTATCGCAATATATTGGCGATTTCCATCCTGAAGCCCATGTAAATGGGTTTGCTGGTTGCAATTTAATTGCCTTAATTTGCAACAAATGTTTTGCTATAGTTTCTGATACTTTTTCCATGCAACAAATGTATAAAGTTTTTTTCAACGATAGAATTGTTTTTTTAACGAACAATATTGAGAGGGATTTAAATCATAGTTTTGGTGCTATTTTTAAATATTCCAATAAAAAAGAATTAAAGGATTTTATTAATCATTTTGAAAGTAAAAAAGATATTAAAAGTGCTTTTATCTATCATCATGATTTAGGTGAATTATTGCAGTTGTTCTCAGATTGTTTTAAGGTAATTTATGCTGCAGGGGGTGCTGTGAGAAATAGCCAGAATGAAATGTTGTTTATTCATCGTTTGGGTGTTTGGGATTTACCTAAAGGAAAAGCAGAAAAAGGTGAATCTATTGAACAAACTGCCCTTAGAGAAGTGGAGGAAGAATGTGGAATTTCCCCTCTTAAAATTATACGACCACTCTCTCCTACTTATCATACTTATTGGTTAAAGTCCAGGTTGATATTAAAAAAAACTTTTTGGTACGAGATGAAGTTTGATGGTATTGATACTCCTGTTCCTCAGTTGGAAGAGGATATACAGATTGCAGAATGGAAGAGCTTAGACGATTTGAAGCTTGTTTATCAAAATACTTATCCTAGTATTGTAGAGGTCTTAAATGAAGTTTTAGTATAATATATGCATCTATTACATTATTCTTTGTTTTAGTTTTAAATAAAGAAATAGTAACTATTTTTTTTTATTTTTAAGGAGTTTTTTAACACAACATAATGCTGCTTATGACTTCCAAAGAATTTGAATTTGAAAATAAAAAAACTATTTTAAGACAAGAGGCTGCAGGTAAGGAAGTTGATCGTTTACGAAGGTTAAATCGTAATCAGTCACTTAAAATATCTAAATTAAGAAAAGCACTGTACTTCCAAATTTTCTTTTTTGTTTCCTTACTGCTTGTTTTTTTGTTAAAAGGGATGATTAATTTTTCAGGTTCGTCTTCAAATGAGCACTTTGAGGCCTTGCAGTTGAGATATGCAGACTTAAAGAATGCCAATCATATTCTTGAGGATTCATTATTGTCGTATCAAAGCAGATTAAACAAGGTTCTTGATAAAAATCTTATTGATAGAAATGAAAAGGGTTTGAGGTTCAGAGTGCAGATTGGTGCATTTAAGGGCATTAGTTTAAAGAATTATACCGAAAATTTAGTTGCTATTAATCAAGAGACTTATGATAGTATCAATCAGTATACAATTGGAGTGTTTAAAGATTATCAAAAAGCACGTTTCTTTTTAAAAGATGTTCAAAAAATGGGTTTTAATGATTCTTTTATTATTTCAACTAAAAATGGGAGAAGGATCCCTGTTCAGGAATTGACCGAAGATGAATTATATCCTAATGGAAAAGATTCTCTTCTTGTGCAACATTCTTTATAAATTATTACTATTGTGTTAATCAAGCTTTCCTGTTAGTTTTCTTACTAGATTATATTTCGAAAAAAATTCCTTTGCAACAACTCTTATAATCGTAAAAATCGGAATGGCTAAAAACATCCCCGGCATTCCTGCTAAATAGCCCGCCATTATTATTACAAGAAATATCTCTAATGGATGAGCCTTTACGCTGGTTGAAAATATCATGGGCTGAAATAATATGTTGTCCAGTAGTTGTACTATTATGTATAGAATAATTATGGCTCCAAAAAATATGAGTAGAGGGGGTGGAGCTGCAGTTTGAAGATATACAACCATGGATACAATGATACCAAAAGAAGCTCCGATTAAAGGACCTAAATAAGGAATGATGTTGATAAAGCCTGAAAAGAGCCCAATGATTAATGCGTGGCGGAATTCAAGACCAATGATCATTAAACCTATGGTGACTAAAATTGAGATTAATGTTATTTGGATAATAATCCCTGTAAAATACCTTCTTAATAATCTGTTGATTGACCATAACATATGATCTACACCTACATAATAGACCTCAGGTACTATAAGTTTGATGCTTTCTAATAAGAGAGATTCCTCTTTTAGAAAGAAAAAAGTGATAAAGGAAATTGAAAACATGGCAATAAATGTATTTCCTACAAACTCAATAAATGAGGATAATACCTCCTGGATTTTAGATAGACTGAAGGTTGATCTGAAGAATTCATTTACCTGATCTTTTATCATCGGAAGACCAGTGTCAGTGATAAATGTGTCTTTAAGTGGTAGTAATAGGGATGCGGTAGTGTTATCAAATTTGTCAATGAGTAAGTAATAATCGGCAGTCGATAAAAATTGTATTTCTTCAATAATAAATGGTACCGTGAAACTAAGGATAGATATAATGATAGACCATATTAATAAAACTGTTGCAAGAGCACTTAATGATCGGGATAATTTGATTTTTTTATGATGTTTTCCTCTAAAAAAATCAAAAATAGGACGCGCAACTAATGATAAAATTATGGATAGTATTATAAAAAACACTATAGCACGAAAATACCATAGCAATATACAACCTATAATAATTGAAATTATAATTAAGATATATTTAATGTTGTCTTTCACATTTGTTGTTTTAATGAAAATTAATCTGACCAATCCCGGGTTGTATTAGCTGTAGATTATAAATTTATTAAAATTCATGTTAACCATCAATGATTATCAATACTATTCATTTATAATAATAATAGGTTAATCAATTTAACAATTGAATAATTATCGTTCTGTTACGAAAAGTATAATTGTTAATAAATATTAAAACCACTATTGATATGTAAAATAAAAATTTTATTTTTGACCTAAGTAAAAAGCTCATTATTTTAAAACCCCTTAAAACCCCTACAAATGAAAGGAGCTATTATTGGAGATATTATTGGATCTGCCTTTGTGTATGACAATAAATTTACCACCGATTTTCAACTTTTTAAACCAATTTCATCTTTTACGGAAGATACAGTATTAACTTTTGCTACTGCAGATGCTGTAATTCATAATTATGATTTCAGAAAGAGCCTGAAATATTGGGTTCAAAAGTATCCTTATGCTGGATATAAAGAGGAATTTAAAGATTGGATTATGGAAACTGACTGTTCTGATCCATTTAACAGTATGGATGATGGATCTGCCCGGCGAATTAGTGCTATTGGCATGGTTGCTTCTTCCTTAGAAGACGTAATCAGCCTAACAGAAGAGTCTGTAATGGTTACCCACACTGGTTTTGAAAAAATAAATGCTGCAAAAGCTGTAAGTGCAGCAATATTTTTAGCTAAAACAGGTGAAAGTAAGTCTTATGTTAAAAATTATATCGAAAATGAATTTGGATATAATTTGGATAAGGATACTGATGAATTGCATTTTGAGGTTACAGGTTCTGACCTGGTCACTCCTGTACCAGCTGCTATAACTATGTTCTTGCGTTCCTCCAATTTTGAGGATGCCGTAAGACGAGCTGTGTCTCTTGGTGGTCATTCTAATACTATTTGTAGTATCACAGGAGCAATAGCATATGCCTATTATAAACATATTCCTAAAAGCATTATAAAGAGAGCCTTGAGTAGGTTAACTCCTGAGATGGAAAGATTTATGAATGCTTTTGAAGATAAGTATCTTCATTATCAGGATGAACGTAAAGAAATATTAATTTCAATGCATTAAAAAAGGGAGCTTTTTGCTCCCTCTCTTATTCTTCAATCGCTATGACAAGAACTTCTTTTATGTCGTTGACATAATGGAAAGATAAGCCCTCTATGTAGATGTCTTTTATTTCCGATACATCTTTCAGGTTGTCTTTAGATAAGATGATCTCTTTGATCCCGGCTCTTTTTGCAGCCAGAATTTTTTCTTTTATGCCGCCTACTGGAAGAACTTTGCCCCTTAAGGTGATTTCACCTGTCATGGCAATGCGTTTTTTTACCTTTTTCTTTGTGTAAATCGACGCCAGTGCTGTAGCCATTGTAATTCCTGCTGAAGGACCATCTTTAGGTATTGCTCCTTCTGGTACGTGCACGTGAATGTTGTTTTGTTCAATTAGTTTTTCGTTGATATTTAGTTCTTTACAGTGTGCTTTGATGTACTCAAGAGCCAATATGGCCGATTCTTTCATTACATCACCTAAGTTCCCTGTTAAAGTTAATTTCCCATTTCCCTTGGAAAGACTTGACTCAACGTAAAGGATTTCTCCTCCTACAGCTGTCCATGCTAAACCGGTTACTACACCCGGAACGTGGGTGTCCTGATATTTTTCTTTTGAAAAGCGTTCTACGCCGAGGTTTTCTTTTATATCGTCAATAGATACAGCTTTCTTAAACTCTTTGTTGGTTGCAATTTTTAAAGCATATTTCCTTGCCAATTTAGCTAGTATCTTATTTAATTCTCTAACTCCAGATTCTCTGGTGTAGTTTTCAATTATGTAGGTCATGGTTTTCTTTGCAATAGATATCTTGCTTTTTGGAATGCCATGATTTTCAAGCTGTTTGGGCCACAAATGACGCTTTGCAATCTCGTATTTCTCTTCTAAAATATAACCGCTCACTTCAATAAGCTCCATCCTGTCAAGAAGTGGTTGGGATATTGTACTTAGTGTATTTGCAGTGGCTATAAAGATGACCTTTGAAAGATCAAAATCAACTTCAAGGAAGTTGTCGTGAAAATTCTCATTTTGCTCAGGGTCTAATACTTCGAGTAATGCAGCTGCAGGATCACCGTGAGCGCTGCTGCCTATTTTATCAATCTCATCAAGAATGAATACCGGATTTGCGCTTTCAGCTTTTTTTATATTCTGAATAATGCGTCCGGGCATTGCTCCGATATATGTTTTTCTGTGACCTCTGATTTCAGCTTCGTCATGAACGCCGCCTAATGACATTCTGGCATACTTTCTACCCAGAGCACCGGCAACAGATTTTCCCAGTGAAGTTTTACCTACTCCCGGTGGGCCATATAAACATATAATGGGTGATTTTAAATCGCCTTTTAGTTTAAGTACAGCTAAATGTTCAAGAATGCGCTCTTTTACACCATCTAATCCAAAATGATCCCTGTTTAAAACGTCTTCTGCAGAATCCATATCAAACTTATCATCAGTGTATTCATTCCAAGGTAAATCAAGCATTGTCTGAAGATAGTTGTGTTGCACTGAATACTCTCCTGTGGCAGGATTCAGTCTCTCAAGTTTATCTAGCTCCTTGTAAAATACTTCGGCAATTTCTTTACCCCATTTTTTTGTCTCTGATTTTTCTCTTAGTTCCCTTATTTCCTGCTCTATGGGGCTTGATCCCAGTTCGTCTTGTATGTGCTTCATTTGCTGATGTAGCATATACTCACGCTGCTGTTGGTCAATATCCAGTTTGACTTTGCTTTGAATGTCGTTTTTTAGTTCAAGAAGTTGAACTTCTCTTGTTAAATACTCAAGGAGTTTCATTCCTCTTTCTTTAAGCTGGTCAATTTTAAGTAAATTTTGTTTTTCTTTAACTGAAATATCAGTGTTTGAACATATAAAATTGATTAAAAAAGCAGAGTTATCTATGTTTTTAACAGCAAAAGAAGCTTCGGGTGGGATGTTTGATGAATTCTTGATGATTCTTAGGGAAAGATCTTTTAATGAACTGACTAAGGCTTCGTAGTCTCTTGATTTATCCTCTTCGGGTTTAATGTCTTCAAGGCCTTTTACCCTGGCTTTTAAATATGGCTCTGATTCAATAACTTCTTCCACTTCAAACCTTGCCTTTCCTTGGATAATAGCAGAAGTTGATCCGTCGGGCATCTCCAATAGCTTGATTACCTTGGCGATGGTTCCTGTTTTATGTAAATCCTCAATCCTGGGTTCTTCAATGTCAGCCTCTTTTTGGGCTAAGGCTCCAAATAAGCCATCTGCTTTTTGGGCATCACGAACTAATTTCAGTGACAGATCTCTTCCCAGGGAGATGGGAACTATCACTCCCGGAAATAAAACTGTATTTCGTAATGGTAATAGCGGTAAAAGTTCAGGTATTTCAAAATCTGATACTTCGGAATCGTCTTCATCAGATACGATAGGAATGAATTCTGCATCTGAATCATATTCGTTACTTAATGCTGCCTGATTTATAGAGATTTTATACTTATCCATATATTTTAAGAAAATTGACAAATTGTCATTTGTTTTTTAATGTGATTAGGTAGAACTGTAATGTCAATTGGTATGCCAAATTATTCAATAAGGTATGTGAAAAAAACCATGAGGGAACATTCTTACATACGAGGAAGATTATTTTTTTGGCGAGTACCATATGAATCAAATTATAGATTATATGAAATAATATAGCTAAGGGAATGTTGGCATGGGGATAAAAAAAAAGCTTCGGTATTTCCGAAGCTTTTATAAGACTTAAGCGTCTAAGCTTATTTTTTTTTGTTATCCATGTGTTTTTGATATCTGCTTCTAAACTTATCAACACGTCCTGCAGTATCAACAAGTTTCATCTTACCAGTGTAAAAAGGGTGAGATGTGTTAGAGATTTCAAGTTTCACTAACGGATACTCTACTCCGTCTATTTCAACTGTATCTTTGGTATTTACTGTTGAACGAGAGATGAATGTCTCCTCGTTTGACATATCTTTGAAAGCTACCAAGCGATAATTATCCGGATGAATTTCCTTTTTCATTTTCTTACCTCTTTAATATTCAAATTTCTTAACGGACTGCAAAGGTATATATTAAAATTTAACCTCCAAAAGAAATCTTATTTATTTGTTTAATTTTTAGCGTGATTAAGTCAGAAATCTATGCTTCCGTTTTATTTTCTTTAATTGCTTTTTCCTTTGTGTCTGTCGGAATAAATGATGCTCTTACATTTTTTCTTTTTACAGGGTCGAATATATAACGATAGGTAATGTGTTTTTTAGAAAATTCTGCTCCCATGGAGTCTTGTAAGGTTCTCATTTTCGGATTAAAATCTCCAACCCAGCTTAATTCCATTTCGTTAAACCAGGGTCTGTTGTATACTGGTGTTTTGAGGTTGTAAAATAAACCTGACTCTATTCCAGATCTTTGATACTTTGTTTTTACTCCTAAAATGACAACTCTTAGGCGGGTCATTTTTTTATTGTGTTTTAACCATAAAAACCTTAATTTATTTATTAGGTTTAATTTACCATTAAAAAATTTAAAGATTTGATTAACATCTGGGTAAAGTAATATAAATCCTATGGGTTCGTTGTTGCGATAGGCGAACCAAAGGAGTTCTTCTATGGCTATAGGTTTAGCCTGTAAAAATATCGGTTTTACTTTTTCGGGGCTTAAGGGTGTAAAATTTTCATGAAATTTCCATGCGTCGTTATATATTTCGCAAAAATCCTTAATAAACTGATCTGCTTTTGACCATTTAAAATGTTTAAAATTATAATCAGGTTTTTTTCCTACCCATTCAGCGATCTTCCAAAATCTTTCGGGAAATGGCTTTTTTAAATCAAGCCTGTTTGTTACCTGCTCAAAGTAAGTGCTAAAGCCATATTGTTCAAATAGTTCTTTGTAATATGGGGGGTTGTATTGCATTCCATATGCGGGTGCTGTAAAACCTTCTACAAGCAGTCCCCAAAATGAATCATTTTCACCGAAGTTTATAGGTCCGTCAGCTGCTTGCATTCCTTTTTGTTTTAACCATTCAACAGCTGTGTCAAACAAAAGAAAGGCAGCCTTTTTATCGTTGATGCATTCAAAAAATCCTATGCCTCCTGTGGGTTGGTCGTATCCATAAGCTTTTTTTTCATTGATGAATGCTGCAATTCTGCCTATGGCTTTTTTGTTGTCATCTATCAGGATATACCTGATGGCAGTTCCGTGATTAAAGTAGTTGTTGGTTTTGGGTGAAAAAATGTTTTCAATATCATTATCAAGAGGTCTGATGTATGAATTGTCTCCATGGTATATTGTATTTACCACGTTAACAAATTGTTTTTGATGTATTTTATTTTCTACTTCTACAATTTGCATACTGCAATATCTTTTAAATACTTATTGTGTTTAAAATGTAAAGCTATAAAAAAGATATAGAATAGTAGGGCTTATCGTAAATAATGCCCTAATTTTATCTTTATAAAACTTATAATTTAAACCACTCATCATAATCAATGATGTAGTCAACTTCTTGGTCGATAGTTGTTGGGTGTATTGCTAAACGTACCCAATTTGGTTTTTCAGATAAATCTCCCTTGTTAATTTTGCTGGTTATTTCTCCTTAAGAAATTGTATCTCGGTTTTAACATCTTCTACAAGCCATTTGGCATTTTGTGTTTTTTCAAGTTCGTTGATAAGGTCTTCAGTGTGTTTCATGTTTGTTTCCGACGACCTGCATAACTGTCGTAAAAACCTGCCTTTTACTCTTTGCATAAATATTGAATCCTCACTTGTTGATGATCTTATATAGTCAAGAAAGGTTTTAATATCATTGATTTCTAAGATATTTCCCTTTTGTAGAAAAGTTGCCAGGCCAACCCAAACGGAGGCTTGTTGAAAAGTATCTTTTGTTTTAAGTATTTTATTGGAGAGAGGAATGATTGATTCAACTTTCCACAGTGTATTTGCACCTAATTGTTCTGCTATTTCATTTGTGGGTATTTGTTCAAGCCATTGATTAGTTATGGATATATTATTGTTAACCGGTTCAATAATTAAAGTAGCCAAAATCATGGTTTCTCTTATTTCTCTTAACCATAACCTGTTGGCTAATTCGTTATTGCCTTTGTATTTTTGGGCTAGTTGTTTTAACCACAAAGTGCTTGCTCCGTAATTGAGTTTATATTCAAGTCCTTTTTTTTTCATTTGGACAGATACATCACCGTCCATTAGTTTATTCAAGGCTTTTAAAATTTCATCAATTTGATCGCTTGTATTATCCTGTAAAAAAAACTTCATTTAATTTGGTTTTTGTAATGTGTTCAATAACAGATTAAAAGTGGGTTTTATTAAATTATTTCAACTTTTTTTCTGTAAAACTGTTGCAAATGTAGTTTTTTTAATGTTATCTTTGCATCGCTTTTAGCAGAAATGGTGGTTGTAGCTCAGTTGGTTAGAGCGCCGGATTGTGGTTCCGGAGGTCGCCGGTTCGAGACCGGTCTTCCACCCCACTAAAAATATTTAATAGAGAGCAACTTTTTGAATGTCATGAAGTTGCTCTTTTTTTTTCTAACCTTTTTTAGTTTCTAACTATATTCTAATTTAATTAACTCATTAACTAATAGATGTAGGCGAAGAAAGCTCTCAGTTCTCAGTTCTTAGCTCTTAGTTCTTAGCTCTTAGTTCTTAATCTTCGGTTTGGGAAATTTTATCTCTGTAAGAAATAAGTTACTTTATAAACTTTCAACTTTACGAACTTTAAGGACTTTATAAACTTTCAACTTGTGACTAATTGTTTAATGCTAAATTAGATCAATAAGGTAAATTAAAAAATAACAGTTATTTTACTGTTACTTTTTTTAGTTGTAATAGTTTGATAGTTAGTGTTGTATGAAAAGTAGCGATTCCCATTCTGTTTTGTTTTGACCCCCTAAATGGCTCAAAATTCCATTTTTGGGCAAAAATGCCTGTTTTCGATTCCATTTTTATGCAAAATGGGCCATTTTCGATTCCGATTTTGATGTTTTTCGTACTTTTTCTGCAAGTTCTTCGCATAGGCTTCGCATTTCTTCGCACGTTATTCGCATTTCTTCGCATCGTCTTCGCATAAGCTATGCATACTATATGCACTTTTTATGCACCTGCTTCGGATTTTCTATGGACCATCTATGAACCACGTTCGCCTTTTTACACAGGGGCAATACAGGTTTATCGCAGGTTTATTGCCATAAGAGTGCGAAGAACCTGCGATAAACCTGCATTGAATCTGCGTGGAATTGCGAACTTGGTCCAGGTTTGAACCGGAGATGGGTAGGAGAAGGGTCAGAGCAGACCCAAAGCTGAGTCGGAGGTGCTTTCCCAGAAATAACAATAACTTGCAATTTTACCAGCCATTATGTTAATGTGAAAATGGTAACAGCAGGTTCGGTTGTAGTTGTTGGTTGTGAGTTCCTAGTTCCTGGTAATTAGTACTTAGCTGATTAAAGTTTAGGGATGAATTAGCTGGCGAGATGTTAAATCATGGAGTTGTTGAGTTGATGAACGACCTGACTGCGTTTCGTAAGCAAGCTGTAAATTAAACCTGTCAGCGTCTATATAGTAGTTCCTGGTTCTTAGTTCTTAGCTCCTAGGCATTAGGCCATAGTATTTCAGGTTGCAACATTTGCGCAGCAAATAATAATTCGTGGTAATTAATAATGTAATTTAATATTATAAGGTATTGTTGAACTCCTTCTTTGTTTCGCAGACCGATATTAATTCGTAATCATTAGTTGCAATTCGTATTCAAAATAATTCGTGTTAATTCGTGAAATTAGTGGACAAAAAAACATTTCGCAGCAATAAATAATCTGATGACTATTGAGGAGTTGTTAATTCGCCGAGTTGTTTAGTTGATGATTTGATTAAAGATTAGCTCGCAGCGTAAACTAAATTGCATAACGAAAACCAAAATCCATAAGGATTTGTCTTTGCAATCTTGGCTCTAAGGAGTTAGAATCTTTATTTTAAACTTATTTCCGGTTTTGCGGGCTTTGCGAGGAAAACTGAAGTTGAAAATTGAAAGTCCAGGTTTGCTGTTGCATATATTCTCCTGAGTAGTACTATTATTATGTGACTCAGTTGGCTGAGCTGTATGCAGTTGTTAAATGAATGATATGCGTGATTGAATAGGCGAACAAATTAGTATATTTGGTTGGTGAACAACAAAAGAAATCAAAAAAATAAGGCTTTATATCCACAAAATAATAAAGCAAAAAATCATAACCAAATATATACAAAACATATATATGTTTGTTAAATCAGTTAGTTACAAGAGTTGCTATCCTTGTATATAATATATATAAAGCCAATGGGTTTAGCGAAATGTTATCTGCAAGGCTAAAAGAACGACAGTGCATCTAATCAACGGATTCTGGACATGAATGATTTTATTCTTTAATGCCGTTAATCTTTTATAGATTTGCTACTTTTACTGACAATATGAAATTAACGGCACAAGAATTATACGATAAATTAGTCAATGATTACAAAGTAATTGGAGAACAAGGAGTAATTAAATTTACACTCAAGGACTTAACAATATCGGTTGAGACAAAAGATACAGTTGGAAATTTATTGCAAGAATGGCTGAAAGCGTGGTTTGCAAAAATGGAGATTGATTTTGAGGAAAATGAAAATACTCAAAAGTTTCCTGATTTTTACTTGGATAAAGACGACAGAAAGAAAGGACTACTGGAAGTTAAGTCATTTGATTGGGACAGAGGTCCAGGGTTTGATTTAGCCAATTTTGATTCATATTGTAATTCATTACTCACCGATGCATATCGTATTGATTCTGATTATTTGATATTAGCATATCAAATGCAAGGAAGTTCATTATCTATAAAAAATGTTTGGCTGAAAAAGATTTGGGAACTGTCTTGTCCAAGCGGAACATATCCAATTAAAGTACAAGAAAAGAAAAGTGTAATTTATAACTTGCGACCATCAACATGGTATTCAGAACGAACAAAGTTTAAGCCTTTCACTTCAAAAGAAGAATTTTTAAGTGCATTAAACGAAACTCGCTATGAATACCCGCAAACAAGGCATTCAAATGGGCATTGGTTAAGAAACGTGCTTAAAAATTATGCAGAGCATACTGGAGTTAAGCTTTCTGTTAGATAATTAGTTTTTTGAGTACATTCAGCAATACGTTCTGAAATTGCTTTGACAACTGGAATTGCAACAGTATTTCCCAGTAAATCAAAAGCTTCATTTTCCTTTGTTGGGATTTCATAATTTTCAGGATAACCAAACAGTCTTAATCCTTCACGGATAGTAAATCGTCTTAAACCATTGCCATCAGGTACAGCAAGCCTTGACATATCAGTTGCTACAAGTGTTGGAGCTATATCATCAGGAGAAATAATTTTGTTAATTTCAAAGCTTAGTTTTCCAGTTACAATATTATAACCTTTGGGTTTAGTCCGATCATAGTCACGATAACGTTTAATACCATCAAGTGTCGGTTCTTCTATGATACCTTTGGGGTGTTCAAATTTTAAATACCCTTTATCGACTAAATCATCAAGTAGCTCTTTGAGATTATCAGACGAATGAAATGTACTAATTTGTTTTAATGTTAATGGCATTCCATCCATCCAAGCAATGCCAATTTCTTCAGCCCATTTTTTTTGTCTTCGAGCTTTAAAGAGTTTATTAAGAATAATATGCTGTTCTTTTGATACAGAACCTTTTAATTCAATATCCCATGAATGAATATTGTTGTTTCCACCTCTTTTGTCTTTTATGCTTTTACCGTAAAGGTCTTTTATTTCAAAGTGGCTTAATAATTTATTCGCAAAATCTGTATTCAAAGTTGGCAATCCCGACTCCATTACATCTTTAAAAACGGAATATGTGGGTTCAAAACCATTTAGATTAATTTTTTCATTTTTAGTGCCAACAATAAAAATACGTTTTCTTGATTGAGGAAGACCAAAATTAACCGAATCAAACACTTTCCATGATACTTTGTAATTCAGGTCGTTTTCTAAAACATGTAAAATTGTTTTTAAGGTCTGCCCAATTTCATCGTTTTTATTTTCTAAATCATGTTTTACAAGTCCTTCAACGTTTTCAAGGATAAAACCATATGGGCTTTTTGCTCGAAGTATACGTTCAATTTCAAAGAACAAAGTGCCTCTTGTATCAAGAAAACCAAGACGCTTCCCTCCAGCACTAAAAGGTTGACAAGGGAAACCGCCTAGTAAAAAATCGAAATCAGGAATTTCATCGGTTCTCACTTTAAAAATATCACCAACAAATTGGCTATGATTAAAATTATGTTCCAAAGTCTTTATTGCGTGTGGTTTTATCTCAGAAGTTAAAACGCATTCCGTATCAAAACCCATTTTTTTAAATGAATCTTCAAAACCGATTCTGATTCCACCAAGACCTGCAAAAAGGTCAATAAACTTAATTGGTCTCATTTTTTACTGATTTTTTGTATTCAACAATAGGTTCTGCAGCAATTAATAGTTCATTTTCAATACTAAGATTATTGCAGCCAATAGCATTTAGACATTGGAGAAGAAAAGACGCACTAAAAGTACCTCGACAAATTTTGCTGTCGACACTTGATTTTGTTTCTTTGATTCCAAGTTCATTTAAACGATTAGCAAGTTCCTCGTGGGAAATTCCACGCTTGACTAATTCTGCTTTTAAAAGCCTCTTGGATAATTCATTCCAATTGTATGATGCCATGTCAAGATAACTTATATTTGCAAATATGCAAACTAATCGTTTAAATTGCAATTATTTTTGCATGATAATTAAATAAGTTATGAACATCCTGAGATAGAAATGAACAAAGTCCAGCATACAAATTTTAGAATGTAATTAATCACGAATGCACAAACCAAGTCCCAGCTTACCATCACAGTTATTCATTATATTTTAATGATAAGCATAATTTAAAAGGTCATTAAGAACGTTGTTTCGTTGTTGAACGAAACCGGGAGAAGCGATTCCCTGGTATGGGGATTGATATAAATATAGGTTAGTGATTTATGCTTGGTATCATTAAAAACTAATAGTAAAAAATGGACAGTTTTGGTATAAAAAGCATTCAAATAGAGAATCGAAACAACTTCAATGTATAAATCGACAGTTGTTTTGGCTCTTTTTGTTGGCAATAAGATATACCATTCCCATTACACCTTTTGAGGCATTTATTATATAGAGTGAAATAGAAATAAGAATATTTTAATAAAGCTCATTCAGAAGAATAAGGGGAATACCAAGTTGGTAAAGGCGGTTCTGCAATTAATTGATGATATTGAACTCTCCAAGATGTTTAAGTTAGTGCGTTTTATATCGTAATGAAAAGAAAATTTAGTCTAATACATAATAAGCCATTTTTTTATTGAATATTTTTTCTTGAAAAGGCGGTTTTGCTGTAACTTTGAAACTAACAATCCGGTTTTAATATTATTAATTATAATTTATGGAACGAGACATGAGTGAACTTTCCCGCACAGGGAAAAGGAGAAAATTCGTAGAGTTCCATATGGTAAATGGAAGAAAAAATATTCATATGAAGAAAGTATTTTTATTAGCTCACCTATTGTTTATAATAACTCTGCTAAATGCGCAGAAATACTGGCAGGATCCTGATGTAAATGAAATCAACAGGATTCCGATGCATAGTTCATTTTTTGCCTATGAATCAATAAACGCTGCACGGGTTGGAGAAATGGAACAGTCTGCAAACTTTTTATCCCTGAATGGGAAATGGAGTTTTAATTGGGTAGAAAATGCCTGGCAAAGGCCAACAGATTTTTACAAAACAACTTATAATGATCAGGATTGGGCTACGATGGAAGTTCCCGGTATCTGGGAGTTAAATGGTTACGGGGATCCTCTATATGTTAATGTTGGTTACGCCTGGCGCAATCAATATAAAAATAATCCGCCTGTGGTGCCTGAAGAGAATAATCACGTGGGAACTTATCGTAAAGAAATTGATATTCCCTCGAATTGGAATGGTAAAGAAATTTTTGCTCACTTTGGTTCTGTAACATCCAACATTTCGTTATATGTTAATGGAAAGTTTGTTGGTTACAGTGAAGATAGTAAGCTTGAAGCTGAGTTTAATCTGACTAAATATCTTAAACCAGGCAAAAATTTAATTGCTTTTCAGGTATTTCGCTGGTGCGATGGTACTTATCTCGAAGATCAGGACTTTTGGCGATTTAGCGGTGTTGGCAGAGACTGCTATTTATATGCCCGTAATAAAACCTGTATTAAGGATATTAAAGTTATTGCTGACTTAGATCAAGAGTATAAGGATGGATCCTTAAAAATTAATCTTGAGCTTCAGGGTAGCGCAAATGTTAAACTTACCCTTTATGATGCAAAAGGAAATTCTGTTGGCGAAAGAGTAGCTAGTGGTTCGGGTAAAATTTCTACCGATATATCTGTAGTTGATCCATTAAAATGGACAGCTGAAACCCCATACTTATATAGCTTAACTGCCGAACTTAAAAAAGGGAGCCAGCTTTTAGAGGTAATTCCGGTTAAGGTAGGATTTAGAAAAGTTGAAAAAATCAATAATCAATTGTGTATTAACGGTCAGCCAATTTTAATTAAAGGTGTTAACAGGCATGAACTGGATCCTGATGGCGGATACGTGGTATCTAAAGAACGCATGATTCAGGATATTCTGTTGATGAAAAAGTTCAATGTGAATGCCGTAAGAACCTGTCATTATCCAAACAATAGTACCTGGTATGACTTGTGTGATGAATATGGACTTTATGTTGTTGCAGAAGCTAATGTTGAGTCGCATGGTATGGGTTACGGAGATGCCACACTCGCTCAAAATCCTCAATTTGCCAAAGCTCATATGGAGCGCAACCAACGTAATGTGTTACGTAATTTTAATCACCCTGCTGTTATTATCTGGTCTTTGGGTAATGAAGCTGGTTTTGGTAAAAACTTTGAAGCTTGTTATAAATGGATCAAGGGTTATGATACATCACGTCTGGTTCAATATGAGCAAGCACGACATAATGAATTTACTGATATTTTTTGTCCGATGTATTATGACTATAACAGCAGTGAAGAATATAGTAGAGCCACGGATAAAACAAAACCTTTAATCCAGTGTGAATATGCGCACGCCATGGGTAATTCGCAGGGAGGATTTAAAGAGTACTGGGATCTGATTCGTAAATATCCAATGTATCAAGGTGGTTTTATCTGGGATTTTGTAGATCAATCTATCCATTGGAAAGATAAAGATGGTATTTCTATTTATGCTTATGGAGGTGACTTTAATTCGTACGATGTTTCTGATAACAACTTTTTGGATAATGGATTGATTAGTCCGGATCGTGTTCCTAATCCTCACTATTACGAAGTTGGATATTATTATCAGTCGATATGGACTACACCTGTAGATTTAACAAAAGGAGCTGTTGAAATTTATAATGAGTATTTCTTTAGAGATTTAGCTAACTTTTATTTAGAGTGGCAACTGGTAGCTGATGGGAAAGTTGTTAAAACTGGTATTGTTAATGATTTAAATATTGCTCCTCAGCAAAAAGCAAGTGTTAATTTAGATTTACAACTTCCTGCCCAATGTGATGCTAAAGAGGTTTTTGTTAATGTAGCTTATAAGCTTAAAGCTGGTGAGCAGCTTATGTGTGCCGGAACTACTTTGGCGCGTCAACAGTTGGTTGTTCATGATTATGAGTTTAAAGCATTGCAGCTGACTAATAAAAAATACGCCAATAAGCAAGTTGCTTCTCCTGATCTTGTACAAAACGATTATAACTTTTTTATTGTCAAAGGCGATAATTTTCAAGCTGATTTTAACCGTCATTCAGGTTTCTTATCCCGTTACCTTGTGGATGGAAAAGTTGTTTTACAAGAGGGCTCTCAATTAAAACCAAATTTTTGGAGAGCACCTACCGATAACGATTTTGGGGCAGGTCTTCAGCGTAGGTATGCCGTATGGAACGATCCAAAAATGGAACTAAAATCTTTTGAAGGGAAAATCAATAAGGATGGTTTGGCTGAAATTACAGCGGAATACTATATGCCTGATGTTTCGGGTAAATTGTATTTAACATACCAAATCAATAATGAAGGAGTTATTAAGGTTCATCAAAAACTTAAAGCCGGGGATCAGGAGTCTGTACCTGGAATGTTCCGCTTTGGGATGAAACTGGAGATGCCTGTCGATTATGATTTTATTAAGTATTATGGTAGAGGGCCAGGCGAAAACTATATCGACCGAAAAGATTCTGAGTTTATTGGTTTGTATCAGCAAAAAGTCGAAGATCAGGCTTATCCGTATATCAGACCCCAGGAAACAGGAACTAAAACAGATGTGCGTTGGTGGAAGCAAGTTGATGTGAGTGGTAAAGGTATCTGTTTTAATTCGGATGCTGCGTTTTCAATATCGGCATTAAATTATACCGTATCGTCGTTGGATGATGGTAAATGGAAGGATCAAAGACATTTTACACAGGTAAGTAAAAGTGATTTTATAACTATTTGTATCGATAAGGTACAGATGGGCTTAGGCTGTATAACCAGTTGGGGAACACTGCCATTACCTCAATACCGTATCCCGTATGCGGATTATGACTTTGAGTTTATTATTAAGCCTGTTGATGATGTGTTTATGGTTTACTAATTGGTTTAATGTACGCATTTTATGACAACCTGAATTCTTTTTATATCGAAATCAGGTTGTAAGATCTATTTTAAAGGTTGTTTTCAGTTATGGGAACAACCTTTTTAGTTTTGCAGTAGAATAATTTATGAATAGTTCAGGTTAGTATATAATTATTCAGAACCTTCCATTTATCCCCAATATTTTAGGATAAAATAATATATTTGCCTACTAATCTGAATTCTATAATTTTAATCGAACTCAGGTTGTTACGATAGTATTTATATATGCAATTAGTTATGATACGCAACCAATATATTATTCTTCTGCTTTTAGGTATGTTCATTTGTTCTTGTACATCCTGTAAAAGGAATACAGAAATAAACAATGTTCAGATAGCTTTTCTTGCTGACGTGCATCTGAGTGATATTTATGGTGAATTTGAAGACTGCAATTATAAGGGTATACTTAACCCCTTAAACCATAAATATGCTAATATTCGGACTATGAAGTCGCAGTTGCATTCTACAAGAATTTTTAACGAAAACTACTTTGCTTTTCGAGCAGCCCTGGATAATATTGCAGAAAGAGGTATTAAGTATGTTGTTCTTCCCGGCGATTTTAGTGATGATGGTCAACCATATAATGTTAGGGCGTTAAGAAATTTTTTAAATGCATATAAAAAAGCCTATGGAATTGAATTTTTTGCCATTAATGGTAATCATGATCCCGTGGCTCCTTATACCATAGAATCCGGTAAGACTGATTTTTTGGGTAAGGATGGAAAAGATCAGGTTATCATGAGTAAAGAAGGTATGTATGTTCCCAAGTCTCCTGATGAAAATCCGGTAATTATTACAAAAGATATCAGAAAAATGGGATATGAACAAATTGTAAATGCACTCCATACTTTTGGATTTTATCCTCAGGAGTCGTACAAATATTGGGAAACACCTTTTTCTGAATATAGTTATGGTGATTATAGTTTTGAAAAGGCAATCGCTGAATCAGCATTTCAAAAACGATCGTATGTTGTGGATAGTTTAAAAAGATCATTGCCCGATGTTAGTTATTTGGTTGAACCTGTTGATGGCTTATGGTTATTGGCTCTGGATGGTAATGTGTTTGTGCCCTCAGATGGCGGAGGTGAAGCTTTTACTAAAGCTCAATTAAAAACAGGAGGGGAGTATTCAAATATCCTGGCATATAAAAAGCATCTGATTAAATGGGTCAGTAAAGTAGTAAAGGAATCTAAAAGATTGAATAAAACCTTAATTGCTTTTAGTCATTATCCTATGATTGATTTTTACGATGGGGCAGCCGATAATATGAAATCATTATTTGGGGTAGATAAAATGCAACTTCACAGGGTGCCCGACGAAGAAATATCTAAACTGTTTGCAAAGGCTGGAATTAAAATTCATTTCGGGGGACATATGCATTTAAATGATACTGGTATCAGGTATTTTGATGATGATACTTTCCTGATTAATATCCAGGTTCCCTCTTTAGCCGGTTATCCTGCTGCCTACAAGATTTTAACAATAAAAAGTCCGGAGGTAATGGAAGTTAATACAGTTAAAATTGACCATGTTCCCGGTTTTAATGAATTATTTCCTTTGTACCAATATGAATATAGTTATTTAAAAAAGACCCATTTCTCTGAGTTATGGAATCAAGATATACTTAGTTCTCAAACTTATGGTGAACTTGTTAACTGGCATCTTAAAGAATTGGTGAGATTGCGTTTCCTAAAGGAGGACTGGCCTGCTGAGTTTAAAAAGTTCATGATGAATTCAGATGGAAAATCTTTGCTTAAATATGCTGGGGGACAGGTTTCTGATTCTTTGAATTGTTTTAAGTGGGGTGGCTATGATATGATTTTTGATTTTTACAGGTTGATTACTGGTGACCAGTTAGCTATAAAGGATATTGGCAAACAGAGAATTAATGAATATCAAACGATTATTGATTCAGAGTTGAATAAAAGTATACCCGACACTACAGGTGTTGATTCTATAGAAACAGACTTTTATCATTATATTCGTATTTTTAATGACTTACTTCATAGTGAACCTTCAGATCACTTTAGTATTGATATGAAAAGCGGTGTACTGACTAATATTGAGTAGTGATGGGTTCAGAGACTCCAATTGTACCACCTTAATTTACAGATTGAATGATTCCTTTTGCTTGTAACGTAAATAATCATTGATGTTACCTACTCTTTATAAGCCTGAACTGCTTCTATGTATATGTTACGGGAAAATTTTGAATGTTTCCTTGGTAACAAGCATTTTTGTCTCCGTAACATTGATTCCTGCACGGTAACAAGCAGGTTCTTCATGGTAACAAGCAGGTTCTTCACGGTAACAAGCAGGTTCTTCATGGTAACAAGCAGGTTCTTCACGGTAACATACTGATTCTTCACGGTAACATTGCGTTTTGAATGGTAACCTGTAGGTTCTTCACGGTAACATACTGATTCTTCATGGTAACAAGCTGATTCTTCATGGTAACATTGCGTTTTGAATGGTAACCTGTAGGTTCTTCACGGTAACATACTGATTCTTCACGGTAATATACTGATTCTTCATGGTAACCTGCAGGTTCTTCACGGTAATATTGTGATTTAGATGGTAACAAGCACTTTCTGATCTGAATTCTATAATTTTTTGTCGAACTCAGTCCCTCTAAAAAGCTGATTTTTTTTTCCTTTTAATAAAATACATTAAGTTCGTGCTGCTGTGCAGTGAAGACCGTATTTCACACTGTAGTATAACTACCTTTCTCAGTATGGTTCTGGTTGACGGTGATCCGATAATTGATTCTTTAGAAATCGTAAGGTAGACCACCAGATCAAAATTAGTCAACCGGGCACAGCGACACAAAACTTAAATAAAAAACGATGTCTAAAACTACAAAAAAGAACAACGAGAAAAAGTACGTTAAGAAAAAAAAGCAAAATGTTAATACGTTTTCTATTATAAACCCTAATGCTGCGGGAATTGATATATCAAGTAAAGATTATGTTGTAAGTGTTCCCGAGGATAGAGATAAAACACCAATCAAAACATTTGGCGCTTTTACTTGTGATTTAAAAGATATAGCTAAATGGTTAAAGCAGTGTCAAATTACAAGTGTTGCAATGGAAAGTACCGGTGTTTACTGGAAACAATTGTTTGTAGTTTTACAGGAGTTTGGTTTTGAAGTATTTTTAGTAAACTCTCGTCATGTCAAAAATGTGACTGGGAAAAAGACAGATGAAGATGATGCTCATTGGATAATGCGGTTGCACACTTGTGGTTTATTAACAAATAGCTTTCAACCACAGGAACAAGTTCGTACATTACGCGAATTGGTTCGACATCGAAAGAGTTTGAATAGTAGTAAAACAATAGCTATTAATAAAATGACCAAGTCTCTTAATACTATGAATATAAAATTAAATATGGTATTAAGTGAATTAACAACAGACAGCGGTCTAAAAATAATATCAGCAATAAATGCAGGAGAGCGAGAGCCAAAAGAATTGGTTAAACTTGTGCATCGAAGAGTAAAAGCCCCCAGAGAAGATATTCTAAAAGCCTTAGATGGTGTTTGGAGAGAAGAATGTCTCTTTGAACTTAAACAGGCAACTGAATATTATTATTTTCTTCAAAATTTAACAGCAGAATGTGACATCAAAATTCAAGAACAATTAGAAATTATTACAGCAAAATATACTGAAGGAGATATTACCAATTTAAAACAGGAATTCATTAAAAAAAAGACTCGCAAAAATCAATTAAACTTTAGTGTTCAACCTTATCTAAAAAAGATATTAGGAGTAGATGTAAATGAAATATATGGCTTTAGTGATGATACTGCATTGACTTTGTTTTCTGAAATAGGAAGTGATTTATCGTGCTTTCCTACATCTAATAGATTTATATCCTGGATAGGTTTAGCACCTAATAATAAAATATCAGGAGGGAAAATAATTAGCAGTCATTTACCTAAAAAAAGACATATGGTAAAAAAAGCACTTATTCATGCAGCAAATAGTCTTCATCATAGTAAAAATGCTTTTGGTGACTATTATAGAAGATTGAAATCTAGAATGGGGCCTAAAGCTGCTCAATGTGCAATGGCAAGAAAAATTGCAATAGTCTATTATAACATGGTAATAAGAAAACAGGAATTTAATATCGAATTATTTGAAAAGAATCAGAATGCTTTTAAAGAAAAACGTATTAAATTCCTAGAAAATCAACTTTCTCAGCTAAAGGAAGTTGCGTAAATTATGTATAAGGTAGGTTAATAGTTTATGCATATATAAAAATAATGTTAACTCAGAGTTAGTTGAGCTATATTACTGAGTTTTTTATGCAACTTAAGTCGTCATCAATTATTATATTCCGGGTTAAATATTTACCATATTATAGTATAAAGATCAATATGTGTGTTTTTTGTTGGTGCAGATTAACAGAAATAGTAATGAATTAATGTTTTCTGTATGTTGTGAGTAATTATACCTGTACAAATCATTCATTTTAATGAACAAATCGCCCGTAGTGTTAATATTCATAATTTTTTAAATCTGATTGTTCAATAATCTGATTACATAAAATACCCGTAACAGGTAATTAATATTGATCGGTTTTCTTTGGCCGTAGAAATATTAATACAAAATCAGCATTATCATTTTATTTTGATCGCAAAAATTATAATTGCTTACAGCTTGTCAGACCATAACTTTTACTCGGTGCTTTAATGATTTTTGCACCTAATATTGTCGTTAAAATATTAAGGTCTCAGGTTGGTGATTTAATTATCCATTTTATTGAATAAATAATCAAGGTTAAAATACGTTATTAAATGTAAATTTGAAAAAGCTGATTTAAATCTAAATAATCTTATATGAAACAATTCACTTTAAACTTAGTAATGCTAACCTTAATATTAGGTTATTCATTTAATACCTGGGGGCAGAATATTGCTTTGTCCGGTACAGTATTAGATGATCAGGGGTATACCATACCCGGTGTTTCTGTTGTAGAAAAAGGAACCTCAAACGGTACTATTACAGATATGAATGGAAACTTTAATTTAACTGTTTCAAATGAAGGAACAGTATTGGTTTTTTCGTTTGTGGGTTTTGCAAAACAAGAAATTACTGTTGGTGCAAATAAAACGCAGATTAAAGTAACGTTACAATCAGACGTAATTGGTCTGGAAGAAGTAGTTGCTATCGGATATGGAAAAATGACCCGAAAGGACGTTACAAGTTCTATTACAACTATTGATTCAAAGGATATGAACAGTGGTGTTTATAGCGACCCGGCACAGTTGCTGCAAGGTAAAGTTCCCGGGTTAACCATTACTCAAACATCTGATCCCAATGGTAGTTCTTCTATTACTTTACGTGGAGCTTCTACTTTGCGTACCGGTGCAGCACAGGAGCCTTATTATGTAATTGACGGGGTTCCCGGAGTTTCACTTTCGCTTGTTTCTCCCGACGATATTGAGAGTATGGATGTTTTGCGAGATGCTTCGGCAACTGCTATTTATGGTTCTAAGGCTGCCAATGGTGTAATTATCGTTACCACTAAAAAAGGGAGTGAGGAAGGTAAAACAAGTGTAAACTACAGTACTTACCTGGCGTTTGATAATGTGTTGAAAAATTTAGACATGATGTCGGCCGATCAACTTCGTGCATATGCCTCTGCTAATGGAATAACACTTCCTAATGATGAGGGATACAATACCGACTGGCAAAAAGAGGTTCAGCGAACAGGAGTGAGTCATAATCATAATGTTTCAATCAACGGAGGTAATGAGAGTACCAGTTATAATGCCAGTATTAATTATATGAAGAAACAGGGTGTTATCAAACAAACGGATATGGATCGCCTGGTGGCTCGTTCATTTCTTCAAACCAAAACACTTAACGACCGTTTAACATTGGCATTTAATATTAATGGTAGTATCACTAACAATAATACGGTTTCTATGAGCAGTCAGGGAGAAAGTGTTCTTGATGCTATGAATTATTATTCTCCTTTGGTTCCTGTAAAAAATGACGATGGTGAGTGGTATTCTGATTATAGTATATCGCAAAATTATAATCCCTTGTCGATGGTGAATGAGGATGAATATGACACAGAAAGTAAACGCTTGCAGGGAACAGCTAAAGCTTCACTTGAACTGCTGGATGGTTTGGTTTATAACCTGAGTCTTTCTTATCAAAATGAGCAGTATATTTATAGCAACTATAACAGTTCTGAATCTCAAATTTATTCTTCTCAAAATGGCCAGGCAAGTCGTACTTCTGTTGAGAATAAAAAAACAGTGTTCGAAACTTATCTTAATTACGATAAAACTTTTAACAATGTTCATAAGCTGGGACTTATGGCAGGTTACTCATGGGAACAGTCTGATAACAACGATGGTTTTGGCCTTACAGTATACAATTTTTACAATGATGATTTAAGTTACTACAACCTGGGCTATGCCAACAGTATGGATATTTCGGGAATAAATAGCGGTTATACTCTTTCTACTTTACGTATGATCTCTTTTTATGGTCGTTTAAATTACAGTTTCAATAGTAAATATCTGTTTCAGGCTACTTTGCGTAGGGATGGTAGTTCTGCTTTTGGAAAAAATAACCGTTGGGCCACATTCCCTTCAGTATCCGGTTCATGGCGTTTAAGCGAAGAGGATTTTATTAAAAACATGAATGTGTTTGATGATTTAAAATTCAGAGTAGGATATGGTGTAAGCGGAAACTCACTGGGTTTTGATGCCTTTACCGCTATTCAAACGTATGGAGCTTCGGGGTGGTTTACATATACCGATGAAAATGGTAGTACCTCTGACTATAGAACATTGGCTGCAACAAGCAACGCAAACCCTGATTTAAAATGGGAACGTACAAGTATGTTTAATGTAGGTGTTGATTTTGGCTTCTTAAAAAATCGTGTAACAGGTATTTTAGAGTATTATAACAAACGTACAGATGATTTGATTTACAGTTATGCTGTATCTACTAACCGTTATCCTTATGGTAGTATGCTGGCCAATGTTGGTGAAATAAGTAATAAAGGGATTGAGTTTTCATTGAATATTATTCCAGTGCAAAATAAAACATTACGTTGGGAAACATCAATAAATCTTTCTCATAATAAAAACGAAGTGGTAAGCTTGTCTAATGAAACTTATTCAGTGGATTACATTAATGCCGGAAATCCGAATATCGGCGGATTTTCAACAGCCAATGTTCAGCGTATCATGGAAGGGGAAGCTATCGGAACATTTTATATGTGGGAATGGGCCGGGTATAATGACAATGGTGTATCACAGTTTTATGTACATGACCAGGAAACAGGTGAAAGAACAGGTGAGTTAACAACAGATCCTCAGGATACAGACCGTACCAAAGTTGGCTGTGCTCAACCTGAGCTGACTTACGGATGGAATAATACACTTTCGTATAAAAAATGGACTCTTACAGCCTTTTTGCAAGGTGTTTTAGGAGGCGATGTACTGAATTCAACTCGTGCACAATATAATTATGTTTCTTTAGTTGCCGGGGGTAAAAATGTGTTGAGTGAAGTGGCAAGCAAGCAAAAATTTACTGATGTTAACGCTCAGGCTCCATCGGATCGTTATTTAGAAAAAGGTAATTATTTACGTTTATCAACCTTATCCTTAAAGTATAATTTTGGCAATATAGGTGAATATATTAATGGCTTAAGTGTTTATGCTACCTGTAATAACCTGATGACTATTAGTGGTTATAAAGGACTTGACCCTGAAGTGTCATTAGGAGGTCTTACTCCGGGTATAGATAGTCGTGAAACTTATTATCCACGCACCCGCACATTTATGCTGGGATTAAATATCAATTTTTAAAACTGATTTATTATTAAACAAGTTATGAGAAAACTAAATATAAAATATTTTATACCAGCTGCGTTTATAGCCTTTGCTTTTAGCAGTTGTACGGATTTGGATGTTGATATAAAATCTCAATATACATCTTATCCCGAGTCTGATATTGCTGTTGCTGCAAAAACTTCTGATGTTTATTATGCATTCAGAGGTCAGCTGGGTCGCCGTTATAACGAAATTATGACTTTGTCATCTGATGAGTGTATGGGAGTTAGTTTTGATGGTGACTATTACGATTCGGGTAACTATGCACATCCAAGTTTACATGATTTTACAGCAGATGATGCGTGTATTGGTTTCTGGTCTGATTTGTCGAGTGGTATTACTAAATGTAATCAGGTAATTGTAGATCTTGGAGGTGAAACCAAAGCTGTTACTGCTCCAATCAGGGCTGCCCGTGCGTATTACCATTTTGTCTTGATGGATGGCTATGGCGATGTGCCTATTTTAGATCATGTACTTGAGGATGATGAGGTGATTGTTCGTAATGACCGTGCTGATGTTGCTAAATGGATCGAGGAAGAACTACTTGCTATTCGCGCAGATATGCCTGCTGAGGTTAATGCCGCTACTTATGGTACTCCCACTTACTGGATGGTGGATGCTCTTTTGGCCAAGTTATATATTAACTGGAATGTTTATACTCAGGATGTAACAAGTGCCAGCTGGTCGGCTACTGCTGCAAATGAAAAACTGAATGAGTGTGTAGCTGTATGTGATGAGATCATTAAATCAGGACTTTTCGACCTTAATGATGACTATCTGGAGAAGTTTTATCCTAGCAATGGATCACAGATAGGAGATTTTATTTATGCTATGCCTTTTACTGCTGCAAATAAAGATGGAAATTACCTGGCTCGTTTTAATACATGGCGTAAAGCCGGTGATGATGGTGACGGAGGGAATGGCCTCTATGGTTACGTTCTGGCTAAGTCGTGTGCAGGTAATTTTGCTGTAAATCCTGAGTTTGCAGATTTGTTTACGCTGGAAGGAGACAGAAGAAATGATGCTTTATTTAAAGATGAGTTATATCAGATGGATCCAACTACCTATACTGTAACTAATACTCCTTTTACTTATAAAGGAGAACCGGTTGTGGCAACTAAAGAAATAACTCTTACTTCTGTTGATGCAAATTTAAATGTTGGTAATAATGCCACTGGATGGTCACAGGGTTACCGCTTTAATAAGTTTGCAATGGATCCTGCAGATTACAGTACATACAGCCGTTCTCAGGATAATGATGTGCCTGTTTTTCGTTATGCAGATATTCTGCTTACCAAGTGTGAAGCTATTTTGCGTGGAGCCACTGCTACAAACGGAGATACACCGATGAGTTTGTTTAATCAGATTCGATCTTATGTTGATGCACCTACTATTAGTGCTAATCCTAGCCTGAAAGAATTACTTGACGAACGTGGGCGTGAGTTTTTTGGAGAAAACTGGCGTCGTAATGATTTGATTCGTTTTGGCAATTTTGAAGATGACTGGGGTTATAAAAATATAATTAATCCTGCTGCTGCAACAGATTACACAAAACGATTGCTTCCTGTACCAACGGGTATTTTAAATGAAAACACCAATTGGTCTCAAAATACAGGATATTAATAATCTGAGTTCGATTAATATCTAGTCACCATTTTAAGGAGGTAACCCTTGAGACAATTGACCTGGGGTTATCTCTTTTTTATTATCGCAATAAAATGCGGCTCATTGAATATTCATCAAACTATATTTTAAGGATGAACATTAGATCTTATAAACAATTTTTGTTTTTTTGGGTATTAGGCTCGTTGTGTTTCATTAATGGATGTAAACAAGCTGGTACGTTTTCTGATTCGTATACCAAAATGGTTGTTCCTGCTTTAGATGCAGCTAATTCAAGGTGGTTTTTCTTTACATCAGCTTCCCGACCTTTTGGAATGGTAAATTTAAGTCCGGATACTGAGGTCGATGGAGCATGGGGGAGCGGATACCGTTACAATACTGATACCGTTAAAGGATTTAGTCATATCCATGCCTGGCAGTTGGCAGGTCCTTCAATTATGCCAATAGATCCTTATTTGCTTAATAAAAACAATTTGTTTCAGGATTATTATTCAGACTTTAATCATCAAAAAGAAAAGATATCTCCCGGATATCATCAGCTATTATTAGAAAGATATCAAATCAAAGCTGAGCTAACCTCGACCAAACGGGTGGGTTTTCACCGCTATACTTATGGTGAAAATATTGCCTTGCTTTTTAATTTAAACGGGCAGCTGGGGCCAAGTTTTATGAGTAATGGAGTTGTTCAGCTATCAGAAAAATCTGATCTTATTACAGGTCAGGTAACCAATAAACCAACCTTTCGTCGTCCTAAACCGTGTACTGTATATTTTGCAGCAAAATTTAATAAGCCGGTTGATAAATTGGATAAAGATTCAGCAACAGGCAATTATATCGTTTATTTTAAAAATAAGAAGGCTAAACCTTTACTGGTCAAATTATCTATATCATATACTTCCTTAAAAAATGCACAGCTGAATATGCAGGAAGAACTTCCGGGTTGGAATTTCGACCAGGTGGTAAAGGAGTCTGAAGATGAATGGAATAATTTATTGTCAAGAATAGAAGTTGAAGGAGGAACTGTAGGGCAGCAACAAAGATTTTATACCGACCTGTGGCATTCTTTGCAAGGTCGGAGAATAATCAGTGATGTTAATGGAGCCTACCCGGATAATACAGGCGAGCAGTTTAGAATAGGACAGCTTCCTGTTGATGATAACGGAAAACCTTTATTTAATCATTATAATTCCGATTCTTTTTGGGGAGCTCAGTGGACTATTAATACGCTATGGGGATTGGTGTATCCAGATATTGTGGAAGAGTTCGTGCATTCATTAATGCAGTATTATAAAGATGGCGGATTAATACCAAGGGGTCCTTCTGGAGGAAATTATACTTATGTAATGACCGGTGCTTCTACTAACCCGTTTATTATTAGTGCTATTCAAAAAGGAATTGTTAAAGATGGTTTAGAAGAGATATACCAGGCTTTAAAGAAGAATCAAATGCCTGGTGGTATTATGGATAAAATAGGTTACGAGCACAATACCAGTATTGGGGGTGGGTTATCATATTACATTAATACGGGATATGTTCCTTATCCGCTTTCTGATATTATTTATGGCTCGCATCAGGATGGCGTGAGTCAGACTTTAGAATATGCCTACCAGGATTGGGCATTGGCTCAGCTGGCAAAAAGACTTGGTCATGATGAGGATGCTGAATATTTTCTTAAGCGTAGCGAAAACTATAAGAATGTATTTGATTCTGAGAGTGGCTGGATGAGGCCTAAAAATAAGGAAGGAAAATGGAAAGCAGATTTTGATCCGTATCAAATAGAGAACGGATTTATCGAAGCCAATGGAGCTCAAAATACATGGTTTGTCCCTCATGATTTAGAAGGTTTAAGTGGCTTAATGGGAGGGAATGATTCCAGCTCAAATAAATTGAACCAGGCTTTTGTTGATGCTGAAAAACTAGGGTTTACTGCAGGTACGTCTCACGATAGAGAAACACATCCTGAATATAGCCGTATACCCATTAATTACGGTAATCAGCCATCTATACAAACTGCATTTATATTTAATTATTTAAATAAACCATGGTTAACACAATATTGGTCGCGCAGAGTGGTCGAAGATGTTTATGAAGGTGTCAGTACTCAAAAGGGATACAATGGGGATGAGGATCAGGGCTTAATGAGTTCTCTGTCGGTACTTATGAAAATGGGTTTGTTTTCAATGAAAGGAGGCTGTTCTCTGGAACCTCAGTTAGAATTAGGAAGCCCGGTTTTTATAAGAGTGACTATTAAGTTGAATCAATCCTACTATCCTGGGAAGGAGTTAATAATAGATGCCCGGAATAATTCTGCTAAAAATTTATATATTCAATCGGCAAGTTTAAATGGAAAAGAGATAGATAGCTGGAGTGTTTCACAAAATGATTTGGTTAAAGGTGGAACTGTGATTTTAGAAATGGGTGAAAAACCTAATGTGCAATGGGGAAACAGCGATGAGGCGAAAGGACGATAAGGCAAATTTGAGAAGAGGCGATGGTTAAGATGATAAGATTGTATTTTTGAAATATATTATGAAACAGATTAAATAAATATGATAGAAGTTATCATACACAAAACTCGATATTTTTTGGGAGATTGAAGTGTCCTTTTAGAAATGTAAATCGGTCTTGCGTCTTGATACTTGTGTCTTGATACTAATTTTTATGAAACGAATATTTAAAATTTTACCTCTTATTGTCTTGATAGCTGTGGGGTGTTCTTCATCCCACAAAAAAACAGCAGCGGAGAAAAAAAAGATAATTACCAATCCAATTTTGGAAGGTTATTTTGCTGATCCTTGTATTGTGAAAGAGGCTGATACTTTTTATATATATGCCACAATAGATCCTTGGGGTGGTGAGGAATTGGCTGTTTTTGCAACAACAGACTTTCTGAATTTTACTCGTCATCATATTAATTGGCCTTCTAAAAAGGAATGTACCAGTGCAACTTCAAGCGGATCGATGGTATGGGCTCCTGCTGTTCGAAAAGCTCCAAACGGTAAATATTATATGTATGTTTCTGTGGGTAGCGAAGTATGGGCAGGCGTGGGCGATAGTCCTTTAGGTCCGTGGAAAAATGCCAAGAGTGACAATACACCACTAGTGGCAAAAGATGATTTTCCGGATGTGCATAATATTGATGCTGATTGTTTTATTGATGACGATGGACAGGCATATCTTTATTGGGGCTCTGGTTTTAACTGGGTTAATGGAACTTGTATGGCCGTTAAGTTAAAATCGGATATGCTTACTTTTGATGGTGAACCTATTGCCGTAACACCGCCTCATTATTTTGAAGCACCGCATATGATTAAGCGTTTTGGTAAATATTATTTGATGTTTTCTGATGGTAAAGCAATTGACCATACTTATAAAATTGGCTATGCTGTTGGAGATTCTCCAATGGGACCGTTTACCGAAGGAGTCAATAGTCCTGTTTTAACCACTACAGCCGACAGTACCACTTATGGTCCTGGTCATCATACCGTGTTTAATGAAAACGGGCAGGACTATCTATTGTATCATCGTATTTTCCCACAGGGTGAGGAGTATGTATTGCGCCAACTTTGTATCGATAGTTTAAAATTTGATGCACATCAAAATATTGAAAAGGTTATACCCAAAGGGGTTAAGAGCCCCCTCTAACTCCCCCAAAGGGGGAGGACTGATTTGCAGCTTGGTTAATAATTACCACAGGGGTTCAAAGGCCGTGTTTTTATTGTAATAAATAGGCTTTGCAAGCTGTAAATCAACTCTCCTCCTTGCTAAGGAGGAGTAAGTCGCTAAAGGCGAGGGGAGGTGGTTCTATATGTTATTATTTATTAGCATATAATAATTTAAAAATAAAATACCTCCTTGAAAATGAGGATCTGTCAGATGACAGACGGGGAGCTGAAGTGTAAAGCTTACAGCTTTATATTTGTTAAAAACTCGGAGTGTCAGAGACTTTGTGATAAAAATGATAATAATCTAATGATATGAAAAAAAGGATCTTACATATAGGTGTTTTGTGGTCGGTTTTATTAACTCTGCCAATATCTCTTTATTCTCAAAATCATAAATACGTTGATCCTTTAATAGGTTCTGAAGGATTGGGTAATGTGTTTATAGGTCCTTCTGCGCCATATGGGATGGTAAAACCAGGCCCTGATAATGATAAGGGAGCCAACAGTGGATATTCTGCAGATATAAATAAGGAGATTTATGGATTCAGTCAGGTTCATGTGAGTGGAACAGGTGGAGGTCCAAAGTACGGTAATATCTCAGTAATGCCTTTTTCTTCAGAGAGCGACATGCCTTCAAAAGATCAAACGTCATTGCGTAGCGATGAACAGGTTCGTCTGGGTTATTATAGTGTAATGCTTGATGAATGGAAAATTCAAACGCAAATCACGACTTCAGATCGTGCAGCTTTTTATCATTTCTCATATCCGCATGGGGTAAAACGTTTTGTAAAAATTGATCTTGGAAAGTTCTTGGGTGAACCTTCAATTCCAAATCCGGATGCCCGTGAAGCGCAACAGTTTGTTGGGTCAGAGCTCGAAATTGTATCTGATACTGAAGTTCGTGGTTATAGCAGGATTCGAGGTGGTTGGAATAATGGGAGTGCTTATACCGTTTATTTTTCTGCAGTTTTCGATCAACCTATTGCAGAATATTCATCGTGGAAAGGAGAAAAAATTTATAAACATCAAAAGATACAGGTCGACACTGGTGACAAAACCGGGACAATATTATTTTTTGATGGGGAAAATGATGATATACAAATGAAAATAGGCATTTCATTTTTGAGTCCGCTGAAAGCACGGGCAAATATAGATCATGAAATTCCCCATTGGGATTTTAACCAAACACTTCATCAAACCCAGCAAAAATGGGAAGATATTTTTAATCGCCTGGAAGTTAATGATGATGCAAGTGACGAATTGAAAACAATGCTCTACACAGGATTGTATCATACCATGCTCATGCCCGTAGACAGAACAGGAGAGAATCCTAAGTGGGAAAACAATGGTTCTTATTACGATGATTTTTATGCCATCTGGGATACTTATCGCTCATCCAGTCCTCTGATTACCTTGCTAACACCTTCACGACAAGTGGATATTGTCAATGCCATGCTTGAGATCTTTAAACGGGATGGTTATATGCCGGATGCACGTAGCGGTAATTCCAATGGCAGAACGCAGGGAGGATCAAATGGCGAAGTTGTGATTGCGGATGCTTTTGTAAAAGGATTACAAGGGATAAAATATAAAGTGGCACTTGAGGCTATGTTAAAGGATGCTACTATACCTCCGGGAGGTAATGAAGAGAAAGAAGGCCGCGGAGGATTGACCGATTATAATCGATTGGGTTACGTTTCAACTGATTTTGTCAGAGCCGGAAACCGTACCCTGGAATATGCTTATAATGATTATTGTTTGGCCATAGTTGCTAAAGCGGTTAAACGCAGAGGTGAATACTGGCGCTTCATCAAGCAGGCCGATAACTGGCAGAATCTATGGCGCGATATTGAAGATCATGGATCCCGCGGTTTTATTATGCCTAAAGATGCTCATGGAAACTGGGTAGATAGCATTCAGTGTAATGCAAAATACGGTAGGATAAGTTATGTGCCATACACTCCTGTTATGCAGGATTGGCCTATCTGTGTGTGTTGGTGGTGTGGTTTTTTCTATGAAGCCAGTTCGTGGGAATATTCGTTATCGGTACCTCATGATGTTGCGAAACTAGTTGAATTGTCAGGGGGTAAAGAGGCTTTTAAAAACCGGTTAAACACCTTGTTTGATAAAGGATTGTATAATGTTGCCAATGAACCATCATTTCTAAGCCCAAACTTGTATCACTGGATTGGCCGACCTGATTTAAGTAACGAACGAATTCATCAAATTATTGATGCTAATTACAACACCCGCGCAAACGGAATACCTGGTAATGATGATTCCGGAGCCATGTCTTCATGGTTGGCTTTTCATATGATTGGCTTATATCCAAATGCAGGTCAATCATATTATTTAATTAACGCTCCTTATTTTCAGAAAACAACAATACATCAGGAGAATGGTAAGGATTTTATCATAGAAGCAAAGAATTTTTCAGAACATGATAAATACATTCAATCTGTTCAGTTAAATGGTGTGGATTATACAAAAGCATTTATTGAGCATGGTGATATTGTAAAAGGTGGAACACTGACAATAATAATGGGATCAAAGCCTTCAGTTAAATGGGGTACAGGAATATTACCTCCTTCGTTATCTGATAAAGGGATCTAGAGAAGTACATAGTCGAAAGTTGAAAGTTGAAAGTCGTCAATGTCTTTTGTCTTTCATCTAAATTTTATAGAAAATGAAGATATTACAAACAATCGTATTGGTTTGGAGCTTAATCTTTGCTCAAACGGGTTATGGAAAATCATATAATATAAAGGATTTTGGGGCTGTTGCTGATGGAGTTACATTAAACACAAAGGCTGTTCAACAGGCAATTGACAAAGCGAATGAAAAAGGGGGAGGCAAAGTTATTATTCCTTCAGGTAAATTTTTAACAGGAAGCATACAGTTAAAAAGCAATGTGGAATTGTATCTTGAAGAAAATGCTTTTTTACTCGGTAGCACCAGTCCGTATGATTACTTTAAAGTTAAAGGAGAAGGAACTCCCGAAAGTCCTAAGACTGATGACAATTCAGAGCTGGGACTGATTTTAGCTATTGATGCTTCAAACATAAAAATTACAGGACAAGGAACTATTGACGGGCAGGGGTTAGCTTTGGCTTTAAATGGAGATAGTTTGCATCATACTGGTGTATTGATTGATAAAAACTATAATTACCGAAGGATGCGACCCAGCGAATTGGTTCGTCCTAAATTATTCCGTTTTCTGCAATCAGAAAATATAGAAATCACAGATGTAACCTTAACCAATAGTGCCAACTGGGGTTTGTCGTTCGATTTATGTAAAAATATAATTATGGATCATCTTACTATTGTTAACCGGGCTTATTGGAATAATGATGGAATGGATATTACTGATTGTAAAAATGTAAAAATCACGAACTGTAATATCAATGCTGCCGATGATGGTATCTGTTTGAAATCATATCATCCCCAATCATGTAACGATAGTATTTATATTGCCAATTGTATCGTGAGGAGCAGTGCCAGTGCGGTTAAGTTTGGAACAGGTTCGTTTGGGGGATTTAAAAATGTAAGCATCGAAAATATTAAGGTGTTTGATACTTTCCGGTCTGCAATAGCTATTGAATCGGTGGATGGTGCCGTAATCGAAAATATTAAAGTGAAGAATATTGTAGCTAAAAACACCGGCAATGCCATATTTATAAGGTTAGGACATCGAGGCGGAGAGAAACCGGGAATTGTCAGAAACATCCATATTTCAGATATGCAGGTTGAAGTTCCTTTTGGTCGTCCTGATATAGATTATGATTTACGCGGACCGGAAGTAGATTTCTTCCACAATCCATTTCCATCATCTATTGCAGGAATCCCAGGTCATGAAATCGAAAATGTAACGATAGAAAATGTAACGATAACCTTTCCGGGAAGAGCGACTAAAGGAATGGCTTATGTTCCTTTAAGTGATTTAAATCGCATTCCGGAACAGGTAAAGAAGTATCCGGAATTTTCGATGTTTAGAGAGCTTCCGGCCTGGGGATTTTATGTTAGGCACGTAAAGGGGCTTGAGTTTAATAATATCATATTAAAACTAGAGGATAAGGATTTTCGCCCTGCATTTGTCTTTGATGATGTAGAAAAATTAAACGTTCAAAATACCAAGCTTGAGAATTCAGGCTCACAGGCTCAGTTTGTATTGAAAAGTGTTTTGGATTACAGTATTGATTACCCGGTTGAAAAAATTAGAATTATAAAATAAAAAATGATAAACATGAGGGGTATATTATATCAAATATCGATATTGATTTATTGTAGCATAGTTGTAGGTTGTACTACTCAATCAAGTGCGGGTACTGCAATGTCTCCGTCTGACAGTTTGATTCAGCGTATTATCCCAAATCATGCGCATCATTTTACTACTGAAATAGTAGATAAGGATAGTGTGGATTGGTTTGAGATAGAATCTGTAGATAATAAAATCGTACTGAGAGGAACGAATGGGGTTTCTGTGGCTTCTGCACTATATTTTTATTTAAAAGAGTATTGTCATTGCCAGGTTACATGGAATGGCTCTAACTTAAATTTACCTCAAGAGCTTCCTGTTCTTGATAATAAAATTCACAAAAAGAGTCCTTACCAATATCGTTATTATTTGAATTATTGTACGTTTAATTACAGTATGAGTTGGTGGAACTGGGATCGCTGGGAAAAGGAAATTGACTGGATGGCATTGCATGGCATCAATATGCCTTTGGCCATTACCGGAGAAGAATATATATGGGATCAGGTGTATCGTTCTTATGGATTTACTGATGAGGATCTGAATCCTTTTTTTAGTGGGCCGGCTTATTTTTCATGGTTTTGGATGGGTAATCTTGATGGTTGGGGAGGCCCTCTGCCTTTAAGCTGGAAGGAAAGTCATAAAGAGCTGCAAATTAAAATACTTCAGCGCGAACGCGAATTAGGTATGAAACCTGTATTGCCTGCTTTTACAGGTCATGTACCTGCTTCTTTTAAAAAGTATTTTCCTGATGCAAAGCTTAAAAAAACCAATTGGGGTAACGATTTTGAGGATACTTATATTTTAGATGCTGATGATCCTTTGTTTGCTGAAATTGGTAAGAAATTTCTTGAAGTTCAATCAGAAGTTTACGGATCAGATCATCTATACTCTGCCGATACTTTTAATGAGAACGAACCTCCTACGGATGACCCTGGATATTTATCTGAGCTAAGTAATAAAGTATTTGAAGGAATGAAATCAGCAGATCCCGAAGCTGTTTGGGTGATGCAGGGGTGGTTGTTTTATAGTCATCGTGATTTCTGGAAAGCACCACAAATCAAAGGATTGCTGGATGCCGTTCCTAACGACAGGATGATCATTCTTGATTTGGCAACAGAAATTGAACCCGTATGGAAACGAACTGAGGCCTTTTACGGAAAGCAATGGATTTGGAATATGCTTCATAATTTTGGCGGAAACATAAGTATGTTTGGTCGTATCGAAAAGGTGGCCAATAATCCTGCAGCAGATTTAAATGATCCGAAATCAGGTCAATTAAAAGGAATAGGCTTAACCATGGAAGCTATTGAGCAAAACCCGGTTTTATATGAGCTGATGACCGATAATACCTGGAGAGATACACCCATTAATCTTGATGTCTGGCTGAAGGACTACATTAAAAACAGGTATGGAACCATAACGCAAGATCTTGAAGGTGCCTGGAATATTTTGGTGCAAACTGTTTACAATGGTAAAGTAATCAGAGATGGAGCTGAATCAATTATTGTATCTCGTCCAACGTTTGAAGGGTATCGCAGATGGGCTCGTACGAAGTTGAATTATGCACCTGAGGATTTGTTACCAGCCTGGGATTTATTTATTAAATCGATTGAGGATTGCGATCAATACGATGGCTTTCTTTATGATTTAGTAGATGTTTCGCGACAAGTGTTAGCCAATTATGCACTACCTCTGCAACAACAAATTAAGGTGGCTTATCATATCAACAATAAACAAAAATTTGAACAGTATAGTAAGGAGTTTATTGAATTAATTGAGGATATGGATCGCTTATTGGCTACACAAAAAGATTTTATGTTGGGACCATGGTTAGCTGATGCCCGTGAATGTGGATTTACAGTTGAAGAAAAAGATTTATATGAGCAAAATGCCCGCAATTTAATTACCCTGTGGGGTGATGCAAATAACAGGTTGCACGAATATAGTTGTCGTCAGTGGAGTGGATTGTTCAATGATTTTTATAAACCACGATGGGAACAATTCTTTGAACAGGTGCGATCGAATTGGGGGGATTTTGACCAAAAAGCATTTGATGAGGAAATCAAACAATGGGAATGGCAATGGGTGGTTTCTACTAATGATTTTCCGGTTAGCCCTGTTGGAAAATCAACTGATATAGTCATAGAATTGTATAAGAAATATAGAGATAAGATCATTCCGTTGACCAACATCCAGCTTCAGATAGATTATAATTACTGATTTGAGGGTGAAATGGCATAAAGGTTACATAGCACCTTCGCTATGTTAGGTAGAGTCCGTCTATAAACTCTGCATTTTTTAAGAGTCTTGTTCAAAAAGTTTGAGAACAAGGCTTGCGAAATTTTGAAAATCAGGGAGTTTACTTTCGTAAATGACCGTTTTCAAAATGAGCGTAACGCAGTTATCGGACTTTATGGACAGACTCTAGGTAGTGGCAAAGCCAAAAGGATTTGCCGAACAAAAGGATACTAAATATTTACTATGGCAGAAGTATTAAAAATAAAAACAGAGCGATTTTTATCTTTGGATGTGTTTAGAGGAATAACTATAGCATTGATGATTATAGTAAACACCCCTGGAACAGGAGCTGAAATATATGGGTATTTAATACATACTCATTGGTTTGGTTTTACATTAGCTGATTTGGTTTTTCCTTCGTTTTTATTTGCTGTAGGCAATTCATTGAGTTTCTCAATGATGAAAATGAAGCAAGCTCCGGCTGTCGATGTTTGGATTAAAATTATAAAACGGACCATAATCATATTCTTGCTCGGATATTTAATGTATTGGTTTCCGTTTTTTAAGATTGGTGGAAGTGGAGGATGGATGCTTAAACCATTATCAGAAACACGGATCATGGGTGTGCTTCAACGTATTGCTCTTTGTTATTTCTTTGCCTCAGTTATTTTTTATTATTTATCAGAAAGAACTGCCGTTGTTATATCTGTACTTATTTTATTTGGCTATTGGGCAATATTATATGTGTTTGGAGAGCCTGGTGCTAAATTGGAAATGGCAACAAATGCAGCCTCTAAGTTTGATCTTTCTGTTTTAGGATTAGGACATATTTATAAAAAAGACAGTATTCCTTTTGATCCGGAAGGCATACTCAGTACTCTTCCGGCTATAGTTAATGTTGTTTTTGGATATATAGCCGGTATATTTATTCAGAAGAAAGGAAAATCCTTTGAAGGTATTGCAATGCTTTTAATGTTTGGTTTTGCTTTGACTTCACTTGCATTATGGTGGGATTTGATCTTCCCGATTGGTAAAAAGTTGTGGACAAGCTCATTTGTTCTTTATACCGTGGGACTTGATCTTTCTATTATGGCTGTTCTCATCTATTTTATTGAAATAAAAAAAGTAAAGACTGGAGTTGCTTTTTTTAATGTTTTTGGTAAAAATCCACTGTTTATATATTTATTTTCTGAACTTTTTTATGTTATTCTTCGACTTATTCCGGTTGGTAATGGTTTGGATGCCTTTCAGTGGCTCAGTGAAAAAATATTTCAGAATATAGCTCCTGGAGCATTGGGCTCTTTGTTAACGGCCTTGATGTTCATGTTAATGTGTTGGTTGTTGGGTTATCTTCTCCATAAAAAACGAATTTACATTAAAATATAGTGTGATTTTATGGCTCTTTGAAAAAAGACATAGTAAAGATGTACGATAATTACTGTAAAAAACATTGACTTAACTTAATATTCAATAATTTTAAGGTTGATTATACAGTAAATACAATTAAAAATGAGGATGACAGGCAGAATTTTTTTACTACTTACATTGTTATTAACAGCTAATGCTTATGGCAAAGATATTAAGCTCGAACATTATAGCAGAGAAAACGGTTTGTCGCATAATTCTGTTCGTCATATCGTTCAGGATAAAAAAGGATTGCTTTGGTTAGGCACTTTTAAAGGTTTAAATAGTTTTGATGGACAGAGGTTTACGTCGTATTTGAGTAGTGATAAGCAAATAAACCGAATTCAGAATGATGATATTACTGCCTTGGAGATTGATCAGGATTCGGATGTTATGTGGATTGGTACGCGAGGTGGATTAACAAAATATAATTTGAGAACGCACCGGTTTACAACTTACCAGCACGATAAGAATAATCTTCAATCAATTCCGGATTCAGAAATCAGGTCGATATATATAGATAAATTTAAGAGATTGTGGATCGGTACTAAAGACTGCGGTTTGTGTATTTATAATCAGCAAACACAAAGTTTTAAAACGGTTGAACTTGAAGGGTTTACTTATGTAAAAACAATATTCGAAGATATTAACGGACATATTTGGGTGGGGAGTTTTGATACCGGGGGTATATCTAAAATATCGTTAGATAAAAAAGGTGAAATAAGCAATGTTCAGAACTATCTATTAAAGATTCCTGGTTTAAATATTGTAAATCCTTATGTGTATTTTATTTTTCAGGATGATAAATCAGATATTTTTGTTGGAACAAGAGAAGGGCTTTTTAAATGGAATAAGCAGGATGATATTTTTGAATTACAGTCCATTCATGATGCTACTTTCAGAGAAACAATAGGGCCTTATTTTGTTTGCATATCTAAAGCTCCTGATGGTAAATATTGGTTGGGTACCATTGGAGGTATTGTTGTTTGCAGCAGGCTAGAGGATATCTCTAAAGGAAAATTTGAATGGTACTACTCCAATAGATCTGAAAAAACCTCACTTGTGGATAACGCTGTTTCTGCTCTTTATTTCGATAATTCGGGATTGCTTTGGATTGGAACTGATAATGGATTGGATAAATATGATCCTTTCCGAAATCAGTTTAAATCAATTAATACTTTTGAACTGGTAGTGGATGGTAAAATTCCCAGAATTTCTGATTATGCTCAAACATATGATAGTAAGTTAATAGTAGCCACTCATAATAGTGGGTTGTTTTTAAGAGATGGGAATAAGTTTAAAGTCATTCAGATCCTAGCTAAAGATATCTCGGGTATTTATTCGCCAGGTGGCAGGTTTTTTTACTGCGGATTGTGGTCTGGAAAAATACTTTTGTATGATTATCTTTTAAATACATCAAAAGTTTTAGACCTGGGGTTTAAGCAAGTTCCGGTTTTTGCTTTTAATCAGTTGGCAAATGGTAATATAATCATTGGATCTCATGGTAGTGGTGCTGTAATTTTAAACCCGCAAACCCTTGCTGTGGATTCAACATTGCAATTGATATATCCCAGTATTGAAATCAATCAGATTACTTCCTCTAAAAATGGAAAAATATGGATGGCAACAGAAAATGGAGTTATCAGTTATGATCAAAGTAATCAAAAAACTAAATTGTACCTTTCTAAAGATGGTGAAATAGAGGGCTTAACAAATAATAGTGCAAAGACTGTTTGTGTGGATAATACTGGTAAAGTATGGGTTTCAACACGTATGGGATTAAATTATTATTCTTCGGGTATAGATGACTTTATACAGGTTAAAAACCCTCCTGAACTCAGGGAAAACTGGATTACTGATATTATTAAAGACCAACAGGGCGACTTATGGTTTAATTTTAATAATGGACAAGTAGGGCACTTTAATCCCGCCAGTAATAGTTTAAATACTTATGATGTAGGAAGTGGGAACAGGTTAGATATCTTTAGTAATAAGGGATTTTTGCTTTTTAATAATTCGGAAGTTTATATCACTGGTAAAGATGAAATTATCTATTTCACAATAAATGACCTTAAAGATAATTTAAAAGCAGATCTGCCTTTTATTAATGAAGTTAAGGTTCAGAATAAAACTGTTTTGCCTGGAGATACTATTAAGGGACAGGTTGTTTTAGATGAGGATATTAACTACTCCAGACAGCTTGTACTGGAGTATGTAAACAGAAACTTCTCACTGTCTTTTTCTTCTCCTTCATATGCAAATGTAAGGTTAAATAAATACCAATATATGTTAGAAGGTTTTGATGAGGAATGGATTACTCTTGATAATAATGCTACCAATATTCAATATACAAACCTGTACCCTAAAGATTATACCTTTAAAATCAGAGCAGCTAACAGCAGTGGTTTTTGGAGTGGAATTTCCTCGTATAAAATTAAAATCAATCCTCCTTTTTGGTTTACTTATAAGGCTATTGTTTTAATACTAAGTTTTTTGTCAATGACAATATACCTTGTTTACCATCAGCTAAAAAAGAGCTTTATGCTAAAACAAGAGTTGCTAATGGAAAAAGTTCATCGCGAAAGAGAGGATAAGCTGAACCATGAAAAACTTCGCTTTTTTACCAATATTTCACATGAGTTACGTACACCTATTTCTTTAATAATGGGTCCTGCCAAACAGTTGGCTGAGGAAGGTTTAATGAGCGATAATCAAAAAAGGCGTATTGGATTAATTCTTCAGAATTCAAGTCGATTGTATAACCTGGTCAATCAGCTTCTTGATTTTAGAAAGGCTCAAAATGGTGAGCTTAAACTTAAAGTTTCCAAAACTGATATTCTGTTGTATTCGCAAAATATCTTCCATTCTTTTGATGGCCTGGTAAAAGAAAAGAAAATCAATTATCATTTTATATGTGAAAATGAAGAGATTGTAGGATGGGTGGATTCTGATAAGTATGATAAAATATTGTATAACTTGCTGTCTAACGCCATCAAATTTACCCATAGATATGGAAATGTTGATTTGTTTGTTGGTGTTCATACTAATGAGAAAGGATTACGTAAATTAATTATTGAGGTAAGTGATGATGGAATTGGTATCCCGGAAGATAGTCAGAAAAAGATATTTACCCGGTTCTATCAGGTTGAAGGCGTAAAGAGTGATAATACCGGAACAGGAATTGGTTTATCCCTGGTTAATTCCCTGGTGAATGTGCATAGGTCTGATATCAAACTATATAGTACCCCAGGGAAAGGAAGTGTTTTTATCATTGAAATACCTATTGATAAAGCATATTATAATGAAGATGAGATCTTTGATTATGAGATGAAATCAGTGGAAACAGTTTATGCTTTCAGCCCTGATGCAAAAAATATTACAAACTCAACTGAGCTAAAAGAAAAAATATTGGTTATTGAAGATAATAAGGAGTTAAGAGATTATATTGCCGACTATCTTTCTGATTACTATAAAGTTTATAAAGCCGAAAATGGTGAGGAAGGGTTGCAGGTATGCAGGCAGGTAAAACCTATTATATGTATTGCTGATGTGATGATGCCTGTGATGGATGGTTTTGAGTTTTGCAAAACCCTAAAAAATGATGAGAGAATTAGCCATATACCTGTTGTGTTATTAACAGCTCTGTCTGATAACGAAAACCAAATTAAAGGTTATAAACTTGGAGCAGACGGATATTTGACCAAACCGTTTGATCCTTCATTGTTAAGAACCAGAATTGAAAATATTATCAAGGTAAGAGTTGATCTTAAAGAAAAATTCTCTGGTGATGTGGAGAGTAATATTGATGTGTTGACTCACTCTCCTATTGATGAGGAATTTATGAAAAAACTAACCCTCATTATTGAAGATAATATAAGTAATACTAACCTCACAGGTAGTTTTTTATGTTCTGAATTAGCCATTAGTTCTTCAACACTTTACCGAAGAGTTAAGGAGTTAACAGATTTGTCGCCTAATGAGTTTATCAGAACCATCAGGTTAAAGAAAGCCGTTCAACTACTTAAATTAAAAAGGAATAATGTATCAGAAATATCAGATATGGTCGGTTTTAATGATCCCTATTATTTTAGTCGTTGTTTTAAAAAACAGTTTGGTTTTCCTCCAAGTAATTTATTATAAAGTTAATGTTACAAGTGGTAAAGGTTGAAAGCTAAAGTGATTTTGTAATAGAAGATAACAGTTGTGTGAAGTAAAAGGTAGCTTAAATCAAGAAGAAAATAATTAAATAGAAATCGAATGAAAAATCTTAAAGTAGTTTTGCTGTCACTCACTGTATTGTGCTTGATGAGCTGTCAGGTAAATAAAAATACGGGTAGGGTGTTTAATATTGTTGATTTTGGGGCTGTAGCTGATGGAGTAACGGATAATGCGCCCGCAATTAAAAAGGCAGTTGAAGCATGCTCACAAGCCGGTGGTGGTAAGGTAATTGTTCCTGGTGATGGTGTGTTTTTAACCGGACCTTTTAACCTGGTGTCTAAAATGGAGTTGAACCTTCAGGGAGGAGCAACATTATTAGCAAATCCGGATACTGCAGTTTATACTGAAAGTGCTTTTAGAGAAAATCCGGGGGAAGGAACTGTTTGGATTGGTGGAAAAGACCTTCATGATGTTTCGATTACCGGTTTGGGTGTGATTGATGGAAATGGATTAAAATTTATGGGTGATGAACTGGATGATTCATTTGAGCTACTTCCTTTTACTGTTAAAGATCCTCGTCCTCATGTTTTAACTCTTGTTAATGTTTATAACCTGAGAATTGAAAATGTTACTTTCAGGCACTCTGCTTATTGGACTGTGCATTTAATTGGTTGTAACGATGGTGTAATTACCGGTATTACTATTGATAATAGCTTGAAAATAAGAAATAGTGATGGAATTGACCTGGATCATAGTAAAAATATAAGAATTAGTGATTGTCATATAAAAAGTGGGGATGATAGTATCTGTTTAAAAAACAGGCGTGAGTTTGAAGAGTATGGTAAATGCGAAAATATTGTTGTTACCAACTGCTTGATGAGTTCAAGATCATGTGCCCTTAAAATTGGTTCCGAAAATATGGATACTATTCAAAATGTTACGGTTAGTAATTGTACTATTTTGGACAGTAACAGGGGTATTGGCATTCAGAACAGGGATGAAGGAGTGGTTCAGAATGTTCTGTTTACAAATATTATTGTAGAGAGCCGGTTTTTTAGTGATGTTTGGTGGGGTAAATCTGAGCCGATATATGTAACAGCTTATCGTAGAGCAAATATTAATCATAAAGATGCTAGCTGGAGATTCCCTGAAGGTGCAACTGAAGGCAAAGTGGGACAAGTAAATGATATTGTATTCAGAAATATCCAATGTCGATCTGAAAATGGAGTTTATGTAAGTGCTGAATCAAAAGATAAAATAAATAATATATTATTTGATGGAGTTTCTGTTGAATTAAACAGGGTAACAGACTATCCAGGCGGAATATATGACCGCAGGCCATGTGAAGGAATTGGACTGGTAGAAGCCAAAACCTCTGCCTTTTATATTGATAATGCTACTGATATTGTAGTTAGGGACTGTGATATCAGAATTGGTGCTAATGCTCCCTTAAATATGGGCAAATTCATTCATAGAACAAACCAGGAATAAAATTATAACAGAAGGCCCGAACTCTGCACTTATAGATTTTGGGCTTTTTTTTAGGATGAATGATAATTAATATTTAAACATATTTTTAAGATGATTGTAGTGGTAAACAAATAGGGAAACTGGCCTTTGTTTAGTTTGCCCAATAACAAATAGTATTAAAGGTTATGCTTTCGAGGTAGATTGTGATTCTCCTGATGTTTCAGGAGTCATCTTAGATACGAATTGATTTAAATCCGCAAATTAAAGTTACTAATATTAATTAAAATCATAGCATAGTTATGAATGTTTCAAAATAATTAAAGAAAACAAAAAAGCCACTAACAGCTTGACTGAAAGTGGCTTTGTATTGTGGGCCCACCTGGGCTCGAACCAGGGACCACCTGATTATGAGTCAGGTTGTTATTGTTTTTATATCTTTTTATATTTTCTTTAAAATCTTTCATAATTCCCTCCATATAGCACTTACAAAGAAATATAAATTCAGTTGATTTTTCAAATTATATTGATTTTTTTCATATTTGTGTATTAAAATGTGTTATAATTAATTTTTGCTAATGAAAAAAAAAACCAACATTTGCTTATCTACTCGTTACAACTCGAAAGAAAAAAAATGGAACTTATCCAATTAAATTACGTGTTACGTATCAACGAAAAAGAAAATATTATGCAACAGGTGTCGACTTAACAGAAGCAGAATGGAATGAAATGCATAATCAGAATACTAAAGGGAAACTATTAAAAAAAAGAACAGAACTAGGTAAGCTTGTGCAAGACGCAGAGGATATCTCAGATAAAATTCATAATTTTTCTTTTCATCAGTTTGAAGAAAAGTTTTTTAACGCTCCAAACAATACTTTAGATGTCTATGAGGCTTTTGAAAGAAAAATTGCAATCTTAAATGAAAACAAGCAAGAAGGAACTAAATCTACATACGAAGATGCTTTGTCTTCCTTAAAAAAATTTAAGAATACGCTTAGTTTTGAAGATGTTACATCTGACTTTTTAAATAAATATGAAAAATGGATGCTTGATCAGGGCAGGACATATACAACTATTGGAATTTATTTGAGGAATTTAAGGGCAATTTTTAATATTGCTATTAATGTTGATAAAATAATTGATAGAGAGGTCTATCCTTTTACAAAGTATAAATTTCAAATACCTAAAGGCAGTAGGGGGAAAATAACACTATCACTTAAGGAGATTGGATTAATTGATAGGTATAAGGGAATCCCTAATAGTATTCAAGATAGATCAAAAGATTTTTGGCTCTTTAGTTTTTATTGCCAAGGAATTAATCCCAAGGATATTTTTAATCTAAAATTTAAACAACTAACAAATGAAGGATTTAGCTTTAAGAGAGAAAAAACTATTCGTACAACAAAAGAAGATCCAATTATAGTACATGTTCATCTTAATACAAAAGCATGGGAAATTATTAATAAATGGGGGAATAAGGATAAAAATCCAGATAATTACATATTCCCTTACGTATATATGGGGAATTCAGTGAGTGAGAGAAGGAAGTCACGAAAGAACTTTGTTGATTTAGTAAATGATCATATAAGAAGTATCTGTAAAAAAGTTGGTATAGAAAAAGATGTAACAACATATGTAGCAAGGCATTCCTATGCTTTGGCAATAATTAACCAAGGAGGAACTATTGAAGAGTTAAGAGAACTCCTTGGTCATAAAGATATAAAGACAACTCAAAATTATGTTAATGATATTATACCTTCAAAAAAGCATAAAGAATATGCTGATTCCCTAATGGATTTTGATATTGATAAATACAAGTAGAAAAAGAATACCTAGAAATAATTTAAATGAAATAAGATATTTGTTGCGTTGCATTCTGTTTGTTGCAGAGGGTACATTTGTTGCAAAAGTTGCATTTGTTTCAAAATAAATACGACAAAATAATTTATGTATAGTATATTTTTTAGGATCATATAAGTAATGAATTAAATATAACTTCTAGTTTTTTAGAGAAATGTCATTAAGGTGTCATTCTCTTAAAACCTCGGTTTACTGAGACGATTTCTTGAAAATTATTAATTGTATTATAAATCTAAACTGTACTATTTCATCAAACACGTAAAAAGCTATTTCCTTTTACGATTATTGTTATATATTAATTACTCCTTCCTCGCAAAAGAAAAATAGTACAAAGATTTTTTTTCTAAAAAACTCTTTCTCCCATATTTATTGGCCTGTTTATACAGAAATAGGCATTAATCTTAAATTAGTCCAAATTTATTTTATTGATCACATTAGTAATTATGTAACATAAAAAACAATTCATCGTAAATAATCAAACAATCAACCCACACATTATTAAAGGACTAACATTTAATTAAAATTTTGTATGAACAACCAAACCCTACCTGGTATTACTTTTAATTATGCATTAATAAGCAATACCCAATGCTGTAATAATGGCGAGCCTATCTCTAAAACTTATGTAAGGACTAATCTACTGTTTGAAAGTACTTATTCTAAGCACTTAGAAACCTATAATATTTTCTATCATTATATATTTTAATGAGCTATGTGATTTATGATCATTTACATGATAGCTTATTCTCCTTTTTAAATATGACAATATAATAAGCAATTGACCCTTGACAAGGTCAGGGAAATCGCTTTTAAAGATTTAAAATTTTCTCCCGATATTTGTCATTCAAAGCTGCAGCTAATCTCTTAGCAGGCTTAGAGCGTTTCTTTGAATTTTCACGCTCAAGCATAGCCAGAGCCAGCTTTAACATTATATTATAGTTGATGGCAGAATTGTCCTTCTTTTTTAAGGATGCATCTTCTTTAAAAAGGACGTCTAAGGACCAATGTAAATTATTTTCAATTGTCCAATGATTTCTTATGTCTATGTTAATTGCTTTTGCTGCTTTATTCAGGGAGCTTATATAATATCTGGTTTCATTAGAGGTTGTATTTGTGGATTTATTATGTCTTTCTGATTTCACACGAATTACGCTGTTTAAATTCATCCAATCTTCCTTTACATCTAAAAATTTTAAATCTGTAATTATATCGCAACTCCTTGTTTCAACTCTGCCATGCCCACTATCTATATGTGTATCGGAACTTGAGACAATACCTATTTCAAAGAGTTTCTTTATTTGTTCTTGTAATTCTTTTTGGTTGCCTTTTACCATTAACAGGTAATCAGCATCTTTTTCTATTATAGATTTAGCAATTTGTTTTTGACAACCCATTGCATCTATTGTTACAATGCAGCCTTTTATTTCTAGTAGTTCAAGTAGTTCTGGTATAGCTGTTATTTCATTACTTTTTGCATTAACAACTTTTTGACCCAAGCATATTCTATTTTCTGAAGCATAAGCTGAAACAACATGAAATGCTGATTTAAAAGCATTTTTATCATTTGATTTACAAATAGTTTTACCATCAATCGAAATAACCTCTCCTTGTGTTACATTAGATATACTGTTTATCCAGTTTATAAAGCACTGCGAAAATTGATTATGGTCTAAACGTGCAAAAAGTTTACCTAAGACATCATGAGATGGAATCCCATTCTCAAAAGGTAAATACTTTTTAAGCCATTTTAATTTAGTATTTCCGTATTCTTGAATCATAGTCCAACTATCTGCTCCACTTATTATTGCAGATATACATAGAAAAAATATTTCTTGCAATGGATATGTATAGTTGCCTTTGGTTGTACGTCGGGGATCTGTCAATTTAGAAAAGTGAGATATAAAAGATATATTCTGTTCAATACGATTTTGCGCCTTAGAAATTTTCATTTTTTTGACGCATAGTCATTTTCTTTGACATAAAAATACTAATAATTTACGACTTCAGAAAGCATATTTTTTTTAAAAGCGATTTCCCTGAGATATAGAAACCGTATTTGGATATGATAAATATAATAATCTGGAAAGTATCTATTCTAATGGTATTATCAATTATACCTATGGTTTTAATAGTGACAGGAACCTTATGGAACGTAGTGATATTGATACTCCATATAGTGAGTCTTTTGCCTATACAAGTGATAATCAATTAAAGTCATGGGAGTTATTTCAGGGTAATACGTCTGTTGAAGTTTTTGAAATGAATTATGACACTCATGGTAATGTAACCGGCAAAGGTGATTTGGGCTACGAAATGAAATATGAGCACGACACCAAACCACATGCTATAACAAGTATTGAAGGTATACCTGATATTATTAATTCAAATAAGCAACATATCACCTATACAAACTTTAATAAAGTTTCTACCATTAATGAAGGTAATTATTTTTTAAGTATTGATTATGGAGTTGATTTTCAACGACGAAAAGCAACATATAAAACAGACAATAATATAACCCTTACAAGGTATTATTTTGGAGACTACGAGGAAGATGTTGATGGAAACAATGATACAACAAAAATTTATTATCTTTCAGGGGGTGATGGTTTAGCTGCAATTTATCAAGAAAAAAGCAATGTGGGTAAATTGAATTATGCTTTTACTGATTACCAAGGTTCTTTGATAGCTTTAACAAATGATGATGGTAGTATTGCTAATTTTGAAGGTAATGAGCAGCGTTTTGCTTATGATCCGTGGGGTAATCGTAGAAATCCTTTAGATTGGACAAAACGAATTACAACAGCTCAAAACTATTTAACAGATAGAGGGTATACTTTGCATGAGCATTTGGATAATTTTGCTCTAATTAATATGAATGGTCGTGTTTACGATCCTTTAATTGCAAGATTATTAAGTCCGGATCCAATGTTACAGGCTCCAGATAATGCATTGAATTACAATAGGTATACTTATTGCATGAATAATCCATTGTTTTATACCGATCCGAGTGGAATGAGTTGGTTTAGTGATACTTGGAATTGGATAACAAATAATCCATTGATAAATCCAGTTGCTGGTTTAGATTGGTTAAATGAGAATATAGCACCTTCCATAGATGAGTTTCTTACTAAGAATAATATCTCAGTAAATGCAGGCGGGGGATATAATACTGCTAATGGTTATTTTACATATGGAGGTAATCAGCAATTTTATCATGGACAGGGTAGTGGAGATTATAGTGCTATAGTTAATAATGCCCTAAACGTAGCATTAAGTGATGGAAGTATGCCATATTCTGGAGATTTATTTGATTATGAATATGCAGGTTTGAGGCTTAGTGGAAATGTTCAATATACAAATCCTACATTCTTGCAAACTATGGAAGCACAAGGAATAATTGCTTCAATGCCGCAAGCCTTATCTTGGGAAGATCAAATGTGGGCCATTACAGGTATGGTGAATGACGCAATAGATGGACATCCATGGCCATTAATTAAATCTTTTGTTATTGGTTCAATTAATGCAGGTCCTGGTGCTATATGTTTTGTGCCAGAAGTTAGTGGTGTTGAGATGATTGCTGCCGCTAAGTCGGCAACTGGCGAATTCTATTCTGTAGCATATGAAATGGAATTAAGTGCAAAATCGTACCCAGGAGTTTCGAGATATATGCATTTTAAAGAAGCAAATATCTCATTGGATGCAGCAATGAGAACTAACCCCGCACTTTCAGAGTTAGGAATAAGTGTTCCAAGGTCTCCCGCAGGAGGTATTATTGGTAAATCACCTAGTGGTTGGGTTTGGCATCACAACATTGAAACAGGTGTTATGCAATTAGTTCCTAAAATTCAACACCCAAGTATCCCGGGAGGTATATTCTGGGAAACAATGCACCCAGGTGGTGTAGGTGGTTATTCTATATGGGGACAATAAAATTAAAAATTATGAAACTAGAAGATTTAATAGCTTATTTTAGAAAAGCTGGAGTTTTTGAAGACTTTTGTCAAGATTATTCACTTGATGTAGAAGCTGAAGTTATAGAGGTTTATATGCAAAAACCATTTTCACTAGATTCTGACTTAGCTTTTTTTGAAATAGAAAAGACAGAAGGAAATATTGAGCATATTTCTGATGGAGTTAAATATTATAATCTTTTTGACTTTTATTATTTTCTTGATATGATTGAAGAGTTAAAAGAAGGAGATAATAAAAAGCTAAGTGATAAGGAAGTTGCAGAAAGAGTACTATCCTATGCTATAAAAGATGCATAGTAGATAATTTAAGATAATGAAGAAAAGCTGTCCATTGTGGCAGCTTTTTTTATTTAGATATGCCAAACGCTTGTTTGGCTTTGGTATCCCTTATTAAAGCATCAATAACAGAAAATATCTTTTCCTTGTCATCTTTGGGGAGCAACTGAATTTCCTTGATACGCTTAACGGCTTCATTGACCAATAACACGGTGAGGTTGGAAAAACACGTTGCAATTGCAACATGCCAATTGTATCTACCTAATAAATAGATGACTGTACAATAAATATAAATGGAGTTAATCGTTACTTAGTAAAAAATTGTTTTTCGGTTAACTCCATTTTTCAATTCAGGTTGATTATGTATATATGATTCATTTACTAGTTTTTATTTCAAGTGAAACAACAATTTTGTTACATCCTAATTACTGTTTTGTTTTTTCATTGGCATATATAACATAGATTTTTCCGGTTTTCAATTACCCTTAACTGTTTAGCTTGTTATATCTTTTCTTTTTGTACTGTTATATCAATTTGTTTTCCTGTACATACTTCATATGGTGTCAATCCATTTAAAGAATTGTGTGGCCTTTGATAATTATAATCGGGGATTATCCATTCAAGAGCTTTACATAATGTATACTTATTTATATTCTACAATTAGAAGATAGTCTCGTAAAACCCGGATTTGAGGTATATCTCTAAAATGTATCATTAATATTTTGAATCCTTCTCAAAAACTCGTATCATTAATAAGTTTCAGGAATAACCATTTAATGAGTACTTTTTATTAAATCGAATTACACATGAAAATTGGATATGCAAGAGTATCAACTCAGGATCAAAATTTGGAATTACAAATTGAAGCATTAAAGAAATTTGGATGCGAAGAAATATTCAAAGAGAAAAAAAGTGCAGTAAAGGAACGTCCGGAACTTGAAAAAATGCTTATGCATCTTAGAGCTGGAGATGTAGTTGTTGTTTGGAAACTTGATAGACTTGGAAGGTCACTAGAACATTTGATAGACCTAGTTACGGGCTTCAGAGAAAAAAATGTTGAGTTTGTAAGTCTGAACGATAGCATTGATACAACAACTATACAAGGGAGATTAACTTTTAATATTTTTGCCAGCTTTGCAGAGTTTGAACGTGAGATTATCCGCGAAAGAACTTTGGCATGACTACAAGCCGCTCGCAAACGTGAGCGTATTGGAGGAAGAAAAAAGGCTTGTCTCCAAACGCAAAGAAAACTACTTTTGCTTGCTATCAATTATGGGTGGATCACTCTCGGTCTGTTTCTGAAATACTGAAAATTGTTAATGTTAGTAAGACTACTTTTTATAGGTATATTGATTGGGTTAAGAAGGAAAAGGAGAAGAAGTAGTAAGTTAATCATAATCCTGATTAATATTTTTTTCACATTCCTTAATATGACTTGGAGATTCTCTTCCTTTCCAAATATTTCCATTTATAAGATACAGTTCATAAAAAATAATCCATTCACAAAGCCAAGGGATAGTATAATTTGCAACTTCTTTATGTATGGTCCATTTCATATCAGGAGGATAATGTAAACATACACTATGATCCTTATACATATGAATTTCAGTTGAAGGCTCAATATCTGGCACTAGTATGGTACTTTTGGGTTCATGACCAGCTACATATTCAATTTTAATTTTATATGTATTCATACAATAGTCTGGGGAAATGTATCCTACACATGTTAAGACTTTATTCTTAACATCGCATTTTAAAAAGTCATACTTTTGCTCAATTAATTTTTTTTGATATAATAAATGAGAATATTTATTGTATCCTGTACCTAATAGTTTTTTTAGATTACTCGCCATAATGAAATCTATGTGGTTGGTTTGGTACTCCATTAGATGATTCTCCAACATTTCCATTTCTATCAGTATAGGCTTTTTCTGAATTAATCAAGGTTGCAGTTCTATTTAACTGCTGAAGTCTAATGGTGTCATCTTGAGAACTCTTTCCAATGCTCATAGATTGGGATGTACTAAGTTTTCCGTATTGATCTGCATATATAAAATCTAAACTTTCCACATAAGCAGGCCAATTAAAGTCATATTGGCTGTAGAAGAAACCTTTATCACTATCTCTAAAAATATAACGATCAGATTCTTTGCCTGTTCTTTTTGATACAGAAGAATAGTATGTTTTTTCTGAATGTGACTTAATATTGTCTCCTACAACAATTCCATTACTTTCTGCACTACCTTGCATTTTACTAGCCAAACTAGTATGTAGACTGCAAGTTGTAATTTCACTAATCGAACCAATACCGGCCAAAGCCCAAACTACATCAGAATCTGTCCCTAAGTCTATTCCAATTCTTGTGTAAATATTTTCAATTCCTTCTTGATTAAATAACTCTCTTATGTCATGTTTTACAAAATAAGAGAATATGCTTGCTGCATTTAATGAGTTTAAAACAGCGCTTTTTTCAGAAATATTCTTACCTCCGAAATAAACAAAAAGACCATCCCCTTGAAGACGATGAATATAGCCGCCAAAAATTAAACAGGTGTGTATGGCAGCCTTTTGTATAGTATTTGAAATTACAAAGACTGTTTCTGGAGAATATCTCTTAAATAAATTTGTTGACCCTTTAATATCAATAAACATTGACACTATATAATGCCTCTCGATAGATTCAGAAATCTTTAAATGAGTAAAATCTGGATGAGCACCAAGGCTTTGTTCATAGTCCGGTTTCATTCCTATTTCTTTAGCAAAAGATCCTAAACTAGGTAATAACTCACTTTTTTTAGATTCATTAAGATAATTTTGGAAGTCAAAATCATTTTCTAAATTATCAAGTGAAGAGTATGCTTCTATTGACCCCAATGATCCTTTTCTTAATCTATCGCTAGTTTTTATTGCGGACTTTATTGTTTTTATATAATCGCTATATATTTCCATGTTTTACTGTTTTAAATTACATATAATCAAAATAATTAGTGGAATGCAAAGAAGAATTTGCAATGCAATTAGCATACTAGCCAATCGTAATCTTTTAAACTTTCTTTTCAAACCTGTTGCTAGAGAATGAGTTTGTAATCTTAGATCATCTAAATCATCTTCATTTGATAAAGAATAAGATTTTACCATAAAATCTCCATTGTTCATTTTTGAAATTGAACCAAAATAATAAACTGAATTAGTTTCCTTTGATAAGTACGGGGTTGAAGCCAAAATCATAAGTAATGCACACACAATAGCTATACAAAGAATTAATAGGTACAAAACTTGGATGGTCAGATTTGGGCATACAATCGACATTAATTTTTGATACCCCGTAACCAAACTTCCAATAATAAAAATACTAAGGCCTAAAAAGATATTGCTTTTGTTATTAATATTATCATAATACTGATCAAATCTCTCGATACAAAACTTGAGTCTTTCTTTTTCCATAAATTAAATTCATTTTTCCTTTCTAACCCCCTTAAATGGGTTATTACTTGATGTCTTAACATCCATAAACCTTCCTGTTTCAGCATCTCGCTTAGTCCAAAAACCAGTTTTAGAATTCTTCACTTGGGATCGCTGTCTTACTGCTCCTTTTCTACTTCCATCTTTTGGTGGATTTGTTGCCATAACTTAATTTTTTATTTTTACTACATTTATCAGGACACCTCAAATACATATTACTTATGAGGCCCTCTATTAATACATTTACCGAACCTTTAAAAAAATACACCATAGGTGTAAAAAAATATTTTTACGGTTATTATGGAGTTAGGAGAATATTATTACCAGAATCAAGACCGAATCGCAAAAGTAAAAGAGCGAGAATGGAAGGTTGCATTGAAAAAGTGCAAGGAACACTTAAAATGGAAATTAAAACAGAAAACGCTATCAGGAGCACATTCAGCCTCAAGGTTAGGATCTGATCCTGTTGATCATTACCTTGGGCTAGCCTATGAGAAGATTATTTCAGGAGAATGGGAGTGGAAAGAAAGTTATTCCCTTGTTGAGCAAATGATCCGAATTGTGAATAGCTACCTTGATACAGAGGTAGAAAAAAGTAAAACAAAGAAAGAGAAATCAACAAAAATTATCTATAAAGACATCGAAAATGATTTTTATGACCTTACGGATCCTCCTGATTCTTTGAAAGAGGAAGCTATTTTTGCAGGTAAGCTTGAAATTATTAATCATGCTATAAATGGTGACTCCCAACTAGAATTGTTTATGGAATCTGTAAGAGAAGGATTAAAACGATCTGATGTAGCAGAAATGCTTGACCTTACACCAAGACAGCTAGATAAAGTAAAAGAACGATTAATTAGAAAAGTACAAAAATATAATTCATCACAGAAGTAAAATGGGAACTCGAAATACAAAACAGATATTAAGTGATCTTTACGGATTGATGATGGAAATCAATTTCCATCTTGAAGATGAAGAAGTATTAAAAGAATTAAATGAGAATCCTGATAAGCAAGTTGATAAGCATTTAGTACGGATAAAACAAATATCTGCACAGATGAAAGCTAAAGCTAATCTTGCTCGTTTTGCCAAAGCAAAAGAACAAATATCAATACTTAAACAAAGAGGTATGGAAGAAATCCAAAAGCTAATATCGCCTGAGGAACGAGTTCAATACATGCCTCTTTTTAGGAAGTTTGAAGAACTAACAACAGAGGATCAAGAATCTATTATGGAAGATCAAGAATTTCTTAAAATGCTTGAATTATTGAACAAGAAAACAGATGATGATTCAAAGTAAAAATCCAAAGAGTGAGGCTATTGAATTGAGAAAATCAATAGGATGGATTTCACCTTCAGACTTTACCTTAAAGGAAGTTGCTGCATGCCTTGGTATAAGTATAAAAGAAGTTAAAATGAATGGCTCAGAAGGGCGTATTTCAAGAATTGGAGAAAATGGTATAATTTCAATAAACTCAAATATTGAGTACCAACCAAGTAAAAACTTTATAATTGCTCATGAGATAGGACATTTCCTTTTGCATAAAGATTTGATGATCTGTTCGGATACAAGCAAAACGCTTTCAGATTGGCATAAAAAAGGTCCTCAAGAAGAAGAAGCTAATTCATTTGCTGCTGAATTATTAATGCCTTCTGACCAATTTTTAGAGAAGGTTAAAGGGAAAAAAATGAGTTTTGAATTAATTAATGATGTGAGTCATTATTTTAAAGTATCCAAATTATCCGCATTTATAAAATATGTATCTCACGGAGATTACCCTGTTATGGTAATCTATATGGAAGATGGGTTTATTAAGTGGAAGGATCATTCGTCTGATTTTCCCTTTCAATTCTTAGTACACAATTCCAAGATTCCACCATTAACCGTTGCAGGCGATTATTTTTATCATAATACTTTTGAGTCAGAACCTGAAAAGATTGATGCAATTGAGTGGTTTCCTGAAGATTATAAAATTAAATATCAAAGAGACTTTCAGCTTTGGGAGCAATGTTATAATATTTCTGATAAAGGTATTGTATCTTGCTTATGGACAGATTAATGTAAAATATATAACAACATCTTTGAAATAAGTATAGCTAGTTATTATTGATATATTGAATATGCTAAAAAGGAGATAGAAACAAAAGGAAAAAAGTAGTTTGCTATTAGTAAAAATTGAATATATTAGTTTGCGTATAGCAAACATATTTATATGAATAAGTTTAAAGCTGCAGTAGCAAGATTAAAACAGGAATCACAACAAAGAATAGTTTTAAAAGAGATTGATTACAATTGGGTAGTAACTCAAATGGATAAATTAGGTATATCCAGGAAAGATTTAATGCATGATTTACTACTTGATAAATCCACTTTATCACTTTTTCTTAATGGGAATAGAAAACTTAATAAAACAACTAAAGCTGCTTTCTTTTATTACTTTGCTTACAAAAGATTACAAAAAGTAAAAATGTAAATATTTTAAATAAATAATACCATATACTTTGTATATACACTATATTGCATTACATTTGTATATACAATGTATAATTATATTGGCTATTAATTAATTTTTAAACATATTTTTAAGATGATTGCAGTGGTAAACAAATGGGGAAACAGTCTAGGACTTAGAATCCCTAAAGCGGTGGTTGAAGAAAGTCATATTTCTGAAGGTAGTGAGTTGGACGTAAGTGTCAATGATGGTATTATCACTTTGAAACCCAAAAAGAGGAAAAAATACGAATTAGAACAGCTCTTAGAAGGGATAAACGAATCCAACCTTCACGGAGAAATATTAACAGGGGATTCGGTCGGTAAAGAAATATGGTAAAAAACACTTATGTCCCACAAGAAGGGGATTTTGTAATGCTAAATTTCAATCCACAATCGGGACATGAACAGGCAGGACACAGACCTGCGGTGATTCTCTCACCACGTAGTTATAATGGCAAAACTGGCCTTTGTTTAGTTTGCCCAATAACAAATAGTATTAAAGGTTATGCTTTCGAGGTAGATTGTGATTCTCCTGATGTTTCAGGAGTCATCTTAGCAGATCAGGTTAAAAGTATGGATTGGAGGGCTAGAGACGTGAAGTATAAAGGAAAAGCTTCATCTGATGTACTAGCAGAAGTTAAAGGTAAATTAGGAGCATTATTAGATTTCTAATTTTTAGATCATTTTAAACCGATTAGAAATAGTCGGTTTATTTAATAATTAAATGTACTAAAAAATGAATATTATGGAGATTGAATGTAAATGTGGAACGGTTGTTCATGTATCTATTCACGAAGGAAGTAATCCGGGGTGTGCAGAAAGAGAAGATGTATATTGCCCAGACTGTAATGAATTACTACATACAGGAGTATATAATGATGCAACAGTATATGTAAAAAAAGTCAATAAATAGATATAGCTAAACGCCAAAGTTGATGAGCAAAGTTTTATAAACTTCATACAATCAATTGATATATGTGATAAAAAAAGAGCTAGAAATTAGTTAATCGTCAATCAATAAATCTCAGCACAAATTATAATTTATATATGTATTAAAAAGAAAAGATATGTCTAAAAAATCAATAGCTCATTCATTTAGAATGAAAAAAGGAATGTTAGATGATGATTATGAATTGTATGAAGATGGTACAATTAAACACACTTACGACAAAAGTCAATATCCTGGAGGATTAAACCATGAAAAAATTTTAAATATTAATCAGATCGATGATAGAGTTAAAAATGACTTTATCAATTCTGCAGGAGAAAATATTGAACTAGTGAAAAAGTTATTGGGAATATAGCAAAATGACAAACTAGTCTCAGCAAACGCAAAGCAAATGAGTTTATTCAAAAAGGAGATATTGCTCACTATTCTTTAATTGTGTTAAGGTTGTCTATATTCAAAACGGACATGATGACAAAGTGTTTACTAATCCAGGTTTATATTTATTTCAGATCAATGTGTTAATATATAAGTAGAAGTTAGTACTTTTTAGAATGAACTATTACAATGACGTTAAAATGGTTTGCCATCAGGCATACCCGGTATTAGTGATGATATACTTGGTACAATACAACAGGCACCACAATTCTCTCTACATTCTATTGGTATCTTCAATATTTAAATACTTAGCAAAGTAAGTACATAAAACTATTTTAACCATCTAATTAAGCATATTTTTGGTTTCACTGCTTGAAGCCTCAACTATTTTCTTTCCCAGTATAAAAACAGCTGTCCCTAAAAATGTACATTATTAAAAGTCGTACTACAAGCTTATGATATTTACCTTTTGTCTTCTATCTTTGCAAACCTTTTTTATACCAGAACTTGTACAAATTGGGTTAAGCAACTATTAATTATTCAATCGTAACATGAAATCAGAATTAAGCCCTTCGGATGGCACACTAAATTATTCAGAAGGAGACCTTGTAAATGGATTTGTCACTGAGATTCGCGATTATGGATGCCTTGTTGAAGTTGAAAATAGTATCAAAGGCATTATATATGTTTCGGAATTGAGTTGGTTAAACCATAACATCCACCCTTCGCATTTGTTGAGTGTTGGTGATCCTATTGAGGCATATGTACTCGATTTTAATAACACAAGAAAAGATCTCTCTTTAAGCTTAAAACGATGTCAGCCCAATCCATGGGAACAGTTTGCATCCAAATATAAAGTGAAAGATACAATTACCGGAACCATCGATGGTATTACTACCATAGGTGTTTTTGTAAAATTAGATGGTGGTGTAAGCGGTCATATCTTTCCAATGGATATACCAGAACAGTTAGAAATGGAAAAACTAAGCAAAGGCGATGAGTTAGAAGTGATAATTCTTAGCATTGATAGCGACCGTGAGCGTATTTTTTTAAAACCAAGATAATTCAAAAAAGGTGCTACCTTTTTATAGAAATAGCTAGAAAAGCAAAGAATTCCCCTAATTAAGATTGCAAATAATAGGATTGCACACTGCAATATTTCATTTTGTCGGCTAAACAACACTATTGCAGGGTGCAAAACTTTTTATTGGAATATGAATAATCATTTTTTTAAGCATAATGCTTTTGCGCATATATATTTGTGCTGCCTATAAATATAATTTCTAATGCTTGCTGGTATTATTCTATATGCCATTACTCATGCCATCATTTCAACAATCATAATATTATAATTCATATGAATTTTAGTAGAATAAGTTTCCGTTAAATTCTATCAAAGTTACTAAAGAAAATTTGCTTAAATATAGTCTCACAAAAGGAGTGTTTTATCAGATATATGTCACATGTAGAAGTTAATAGGTAAATTAAATCATTTTTTTCGATCATTGAATTATCTGCATACATTATAATTCCAACAATATAACCTACCTAATCACACATGGTTCTTATTCATATTCTATTCCAAATCCTTTATATATAAAGGGTTTTCATTCAATATATTTTATAACCCACCTAATCACACATACTTTATCAATTAAATAATTGAGACTACACGTCCTAAAAAAGCATAAATAGAAGTATTTATAATCATCACTAGAGAAAATTCAATTAAGGTATAGAATAATTAATGTTTTTCTAAAAACCTTACTACTCTTCATTTCCTTGAACCTCACCAAAATCAATCTCGTCATGAAGATTACTTTTATTAATACCAATAAAAAAAATGGGAGGCCGTTGCCTCCCTTGAAAACCAAAAAGTAGTGAACATATCAAATAGGTCCACATAAATTATCTTTTATATCTCAATTGTAGATAAGTAATTTGCTTTACATGCCTTATCTTCAAATAAATCAACTCGCTTTAGATTGCAAATCAATACTTTCTTTGTCATATCTTTTATGGCATGATTTTTCAACCATTCTTCACTTGCTATACCTTTAATTTCAAATTGAACACCCATATAAATAGATCTATCAATTTTACCATTGGAGGCCTTTCTGTGGTTAACTAAATATTTGGCTCTTTCCTGAGGCAAGGGAAAACTTGTGAATTTTTCAGTATTATCAATGTAAATAGCGATATCTGAGAAGTCAATTCTTTCATCATTAATATCCTTCGCCATAATACCTTCTGTAGTATCATCCATAAGATGGATATAATTCCCATCCCAAATAATAGGATATGAATTAGAATCAAAATCATATGTGCCAAATTCCTGATTTATATATGTAAAGAACTTTTTATTTCTATCATACTGTTTAGCCTTATCGGCAAGCTCCTTCTTTTTACTTGAGATTAATGAATTAAAGGCGAATTCATCCTGGCAATTTTGTTTGTACTCGTTACGATAAAATCGGTACAGGTATTCTTTGACATCGTTATTGTCGATATTTTCACTTAAGGTGGCTAAAAATGCTTTTTCTTTAGAAAAGCTTTCCGGTTTATTGTATAACTCAATCAATTTGTCACTAGCAATTTCTCCCATTTCTATACCTTTATTGATATTTATAGCCCAATTAAAAAGCTTATCAACTACCGCATAGGTGCCTTCATTCTCGTAATGCCTAAATTGCTTTATAGCACATTTGGTATACCTAATATCAACCATTTCTCCCTTTTCAATGACAGACTCCCGTATAGCTACTTGTGATTCCTGAAGTTTATTTCCTACTTTATAGCATACATATCTATTACTAAAATCTGCAGGACTGGTAATAATTATCGAATCTCCAATATGGTACGTTTTTCCATTACTAGCAGTGAATGGTTCTTCTGATTTTTTGAAATTTTGTGCATTTGTAATTGGCAACAAAGTAATTGCAATTACAAATGCTGTAATAAAAATTTTAATTAGGTTCATTTGTTTATTTTATATTAATTAAATGTGTGAATATCTCCTTGTTTTGTTGTAATCAGATCTTTCATTAATTCCATTTCAGAAGGAATCTCTCTGTATCCAACATCTCCAATTTTCAATACATCATTAAAAAGATATTTTGATAATTCTGATTGAGGAAATTGTGCAGGTCTATTAAAACATTGAACTTTTTGATTTCGTCTTTTCTTAGATTCTCCAAAGTTCAGACAAGCATAAATAATGGAATTAGCAGTATGATTTTTGTCTCTCATACCTTTTAGGTATTCATCATATTTAAAATTTAACGCTTGCCATATCAGATTCACCATTTGCCCAACAGAATATAGCTTGAGCAGATCAGCCATAATTGGAGCGATTGCTTCTTTTTGATTTGTAACAAGGCCTCTAGAGTCCAGACTACCATAAAAAATCTCAATCACCTCGTTTAATGCAACTTTCCTCCATAGTTCCAATTGCTCTTCCAATGAAAGGTCTAGTCTTCTAAATGGCATAAAATATTTTCTAGCTATATTTTCTTCAATTTCAATATAAATTGCATAGGGAGAATGGTTTCCAACTCCTAGCTCTGTCATTAAATGTTTAAGGTAAAATATATTTGGCGCAGGATCTCCATCTCCTACTATTCCAGCACCAATAACTTTAAAGTCTTTTGAAATACCTGTATGAATTAAACTCCCCAAAAATAATTTGACATCAAGATCAAGTGTTTCAAATTTTTCTCTGGAGATTTTAATTGTTTTGACGTTACCCTTTTTGTAAGAATACGCTGCACCATCCCAAAAGCCGTCATACGGAAATAACTTTTCATAAGGATCAACCTCTGAAAACATTTCTTTATGACATGTTGGACAAGTTGGATTAGATAGTTTTCCTCTTTTAATATGAAGCTTATGAGAGGTTTCTCCACATGTTACACAGATATTATCTGGATGCACAATAGGAGGTAATAATTTTAGGAATTGAGTATTAGTAACCTTTTCAAGATTGTACTTTTCCATAATCTTTGGAAGAGTACAATCTTTTTTATGAAAGTGGCAAATTACCTCCTTGAGTTCATCATAAGATAACTTACTAAAATACGGAAATATTTTTGATTCATTGAATTGGTAACTGGTCATAGGCTCGTTCCTTAATTGGTTCACGAACCCCTTAAAAATGAAGGTGGGCGTGAACCTTTGCTTTATATAGCCTTAGAAGGTACGACCAAGCACCTGAGAGGGATCAGTTATAAAACTTGGGTCTAAAATATCACTATGTTAATTAGGCAAATATCTTAGTTAGTCTAAAAAGAAAGAACTTTACATCTACAACGCCTCGGAATTGCCTCCTGAATTCTTTGATTTTGGCATTGAAAGATTCTGCTGCTGCATTTGTGCTTCTATTATTAAAATAATTAATGATATTGCTATAATGAGTTTCAAATGTTCTCTTTAAAACCTGAAATGTATCAATGTCAGCTAACTCTATTTGATTAAACCATTGCGCCAGGTATGTCATTGCAACCGGTTTTGTAATATTACGGCTATATATAAGATACAGATGATGCGAGAGATCATATGCCTGTTCTATTTCAGGATAGACATTAAATAATATATTGGCTCTCTGTTTCTGCGACTCAGTCCATTTATGATTGGGTTTAAAAAGGAGATACCTGCTTCGCACCAACAATTGCTTTAAGGTGTCCCCATTTTCAAAAGTATCAGGCTTGTATTTTCTCCCTTCTTCTTTGGCTTGTTTATAAGCTTGATTTTCCTGATCAATAGCTTCCCACCTATAGTTGATTCGTTTCTGCTGTACTGCATCACAAGCCAATTTTTGAACATGAAAACGATCAATAACTGTAGTATGCTTGGGAAAACATTTTGTGGCAATTAAATTCATGCTATTAGACATATCTAATGTCACTTCTTTAACCATCCGTCGTTGCTCTTCAGTAAACTTTTCCTTAATAATTTTAATAATATCGTTTGCTTGAGTTCCTTTGAAAATACCAACGATGGAGCCTTTCTTCCCTTTCTTTGCCTTATTGGTAAGTATTGTATACAATTCACCATTAGACATGGCTGTTTCATCTAAAGAAAGAGAGTATCCGATATTTTTAGGAAAAACCAGGAAATCTTCAGCATGTTCTTTCTGACTCCAATCATTGTAGTCACTCAACCTATTTTTGTATTGTCGTTGAAAATTTCGTCCATTTACGCCTAGATATACTTCAAGACTTTGACAGCTTATTGCATTAGAATCTACTAATTTCTTTTAAAAAAGAAGCATACCCTTCGCTCATCCGAGTACCCTGCGCTATAACTTCCCAATCCCTGCTTACTTTCTTCTTTTTACCTTCAATGGTGATTTCCCATCTACGCCGCCTTATCTTTAGTTTTACAAGCATATTTCGAATCGGATAATCTTCTATATACCTTGGTTCAGTAAATCCACATGATTTATATTGGTAATGTTTATACTCTGGTGGTATTATATCTTTTTCTTCTAATGATAATTCTAAATTTGACTCATAAATATTCTTTCCACTTGAACTTTTACTATAGGATACAAGTTCAAAATGTTCTAATATACCTTCTGGGAGAAATAGAGATAGTAGCTCCTGGGATAGTCCGTCTTTCAATTTTCTTGATGTTTATTTATTATTTCTATTTAACAGCAAATAAACAACATTTTACACTCAGACCCAAATATTGTACGTGATCCCCTGAGAGAACCATACAAGCGAAAGGAACACACCCATATCAGGGTGCATTCACTTTCTGACTTCTCTCTCTTGATAAAATTGGTCGTTTTTCTAAGGAGAAGCGTCAGTGACGCAACAATTATTTTAATATTTCAGCTTCAAAAATAGTAAATCATTGCTGACTATTGATCTTTTTATTTATTTTGTTTGAATTCAAATCCTTTTTTCCCTTATGGTAATCCAATATTGTTCCGATCTACATCTGGAGTTTATCCAGAATAGTTTATATCTTCATAAAAATCCAATTAATCCAATTGGAGATATACTAGTCCTGGCTGGAGACATAACTTATTGGGGAAAGAAGCATTTTAAACATTCTTTCTTTGATTATATTTCAAAACGTTTTAAATCTGCATATTATGTTCCTGGAAATCATGAGTTCTATACCGGTAAAGATTTAAGGGTTATTGATAAACCCGTATTTGAATCCATAAGGGAAAATATATGGATGGTTAACAACACATCTATTGCTATTGAAAGAGTGGAATTCTTTTTTAGCACTTTATGGTCAAATATACCAGTTGATAAATCTCTATATATTGAAAATAACGTAAGTGATTTTTATAAAATCAAATATCATGGAAAAGATTTGAATACAGACATTTTTAATGAATTACATGAAAGAAGTATTGCATTTCTTCAGCAATCAATTGTCAAATCTAAAGCCTCTAAAAAAGTAATTGTTACTCATCATGTTCCAAGTCAGCTGTGTAATCCGGAGAAGTACAAAACATCAATTATCAGTCCTGCTTTTGTAACAGAATTACATCCATTAATTCATGATTTAGATGTTGATTATTGGATCTATGGCCATCATCATGATAATATGCCTGAAAAAGAAATTAATGGAACGAAGTTAGTTACAAATCAACTAGGATATGTACATTTGGGTGAACATCATGAATTTAAAAACGCTGCATTTTTTGAAATATAATTTAAATTATACTTGATGCTTACTAACAAAGACCGTCAATACGCAGAAAAAAGAAAGAAATTATGGGATTCCTTTGGCTGGGTATACAGAGGAACGAACTATCTGAGCAAAAATCATTCACTAAATTGTGGGTGTAAATGGTGCCGAATGAAAACACTTCATAACAGATCTGAAAATAAAAAAAATAGATTGAAGGCCAGACTTTCATTAGCAAATAAAGAAGTACATTCTGATATTGAAGATGTAAATATGGAATACAAAAAAGCCAGATATTATTAAAAAAAAGGCACCATAACTGATGCCTTTTAAATCATTTCCATCTTGTTTTGCGGTATCTTTTCCAATTCTTATTTCGTTGTTTTGAAATAGTTGAGTTGGGTGTTTCTCTGCCATGAGGAAAACAATACTGGCAACCACCCATTTCAATATAGTTCTGAATTCTTGAAATTCTTACATTATTGAACTTTTTTGGGATATCAACTACTCTAGGATAATAACATCCAAACGCTTTTTTAAGACGAAATTCTTTTTTCGTTTTTACTTTTAATCTAAGAGGAAAATCCTCTTCAAAATGTTTCATTTTTAGTTAAGTAATGATGAATACTTAACCAAGAACTTGTTTGTATTTGTGATATAGATTCGTGATGAATAACCTTTTTCAAATATTTGTTAATCTAAAATTAGTAATAATTTTCTGATTGGAACAAAATCCCTATATTTGAATATAACTCATAGTTTAGGGTTAGGTTTGGTTAAAGAATGAAAACAGCTGCATGAACGTTATGCAGCTGTTTTTGTAACATATACTTTTTTGAAATTATTATTTGTTATTTTTATTTGTTAGATAAGTATTAATAATGGATTTTAATTCTTCCCCGGAATAAGAATTCAATTTTAATGAAAATGCTTCATTAATAATATCTTTAATTTGCTTTCGTTCATAATATGCGCAAGCCTTAATTTGTTCATATATCTTTTTGTCCATTAATAGAGTTGTACGAACAATCTCTTTCTCTTTGTTTCCTTTTCCCCCAATATCTTCAGATACATCAGTTGTTGGAGTAAAAATATCCTGAAAATTACTTTTAAACTTTTTAGCCATAATATGATATTATTGATGTTTTTTTGTAATATTGAAAATACCATATTACTGAGCTATTTCAGTAATATGAATAATGCTGTATTATTTCTCAAATCGATCTATAAACTCCTTACAAAAATTCATATAATCCATAGATCCCAGACTGCCTGGTGCATGAGTGTAAATATCAGCTCCTACAGCAGGTGACTCTGCAATAGAAATACTATCTCTTATCTTTGTTTTAAAGACCACATCATTAAATTGATTGTTTGTGAATTCGGCAATATCTCTGCTTAGAACTGTATTCTTTTTAAAAAATGTTATTAGGATTCCTCCTAATTCTAATTGAGGATTTAATCTTGTTTTAACTTTGTAAATTGAAGTGTTTATTACATTTAAGCCTTGGCTTGCTAAAAAGTGAGCTTGTAATGGTAGAATGATTTTTGATGAGCAGTTTAATGCATTAATCGTTAATAATCCAAGTGAAGGAGGACAGTCGATTAGTATGTAGTCGTAGTTAAGTTCTGGATTTTGCAGCAGTAATTTTAACAGGTTTTCTCTACCGGGTTCCATGCTGAGTTCAATTTCTGCAGAAACTAATTTACCACATGCCGGAGCCAGAGATAGGTTTTCCTTTATTTCAATAATAGGTAAATCGCACTCACCTTTTAATGCATTGTAAATGCTGGAGCTAACCTTCTTTACTCCTAATGATTGGGTTAAATTCGCCTGTGGGTCCAAATCAATAAGAAGTATATTCTTTCCAAGTCTAGCTAGACCGGCTCCCAGGTTTAATGTTGTGGTAGTTTTTGCCACCCCACCTTTGTGGTTAGCAATTGCGTAAATATTATTAGATAATTTCATATTATTGATAATACTGGTGTGATTGATATTATTCGTTCATATATTTAATTAAACCGAATTTTTGGTTTTCTTTTCTTTTTATACTTTTTCTTTTCTTCTTTGTATTCGGACCCAGAATTAATATTTAAACTTCCAGCTGATAGATTATTTATTAATGAGGAGACTAGTGAGTTGTTGGAATTAGACTCAGTGTTTAATACTTGATGATTTACATCAGTATTTTTTGAATTATGTTTTTCTGCTATCTCTAAAACAACATTATTTGCATTTGATATAGTTTGTCCCTTCCTTATATTATTGTTTAGTAATCCTAATGCTTTGTAAACGCTCCCATCAAGATTGTTTTGTTTTTCTTTTTCAAAAAGTTCAGAGATGATTAGTTTGTCATCCGTTGGTAATTTTTGATTTATTATTCTTGCGAAACGTAAAAATCTATCTTCTTTTAATGAATCTGGCAATTGTTTATAAGGGGCGTTAATAAATTTTGCGTATTGAATAATGTAGGGTGTTAAATCATTGAACTCAGGTTTAAATTCATTCTTTAACCGATAATTCATATTTAATAGGGATTTATAAATATCTCCATTATAGTTCCGGTCTTTTGCCAATTGTAGAACTTGTTCTGCATTTATATTATATTTTTGTCCATCACCGTTTCTGCTAATACCATGTTGAATGTAATTTATTAAAACACCCAATTTCTTGTGTTTTTCATCAATGGATAAATAATCATATTTGAGTATCGAGTGTGATTTTTGCGTTGATTGATCTACAGCATATATTCGTTTTTTTATATCCTTATGTGATTTTACCTCCTTAAGGTGTTTATATGTTTGTTCAAGTGGTCTGTTGTACAGGAACATTCTGTCAAAAAGAGTTTCGGCCTTTTCTTTTAATATATCTCTTGAAAAACCTCCTGTGACAGCTCCTGTTTTTGTATCAATATGATTACTGTTTGGAGATAGTTTCTTAGACTCGTCAACCGACTTTCGACCTGTTATAAAATGAAAATGAGTGTTAAAGGATCCTGGTTTCTTGGTTCCCGATTTAACCTCACCATTTCTTACTTCTTTATCTGTGCCTTTATAATATCTATCAGATTCTAACTTTAAATAAAAACGAATATCGGATGCGGATAAATTTTTATTGAAATTTTCAGCATAAATATTTATAAAAGCTTTTCCATATTCCTTTAACTTTTTGTAATCGTTCTTCAAGAATGCCAATTCCTCTTCCGAGAAGCTAATCGAGCCGGTGTAGTACGTAAACTGGTTCATGCTCAGGCCTTTTTGATTTTCTATATCCTCAGCAATCTTGTAACTAGGTATATAGTCATCATTCTGGTTAAACCAGAATTCCTTATTAATTCCTTTTTCTTTGTCTTCTTTTTCCATATAGGAAATAAAGCCACTTGGACCTGAGGATAGCATGTTATTATCTCCAGGGGCATCAAATTTTACATATGGCATAGGCTAAGATTTAAACATGCCATTAAACCTTTCAACAGTATTGCTGAACTTTTCTATGTCTTCATCTCTAAAACGCCCCATGGTTGAACGATTTGTTAGTGAATAATATAGGTTTTCATGCAATTCCTTTGTTATGTATAGTAATCGATTGATTCCTCTAATACTATTAGGTAATCCTTCAACTGAATTTTTTATAGATTTAAGATGATTGCCCTGATTCTCTTGAACTTCCCTTAGGTATTTAAAATTTTCAAGAAATAGTTTAGCTACTTCCATAAATCTGGAGAGCGTAAGCTGATCTTCCATTTGGTCATTAAGCTTTCTACTAATGATACTCAACTCGTCTAACAATGGAATCATTTTAGTCTTCTCTTGTGTTCGAATAAACTTTATCACACTTTCCATTTTGTTATTGAGCTTGTTAATTTCTTCTCTAGGTGATGTAATTTCATCTGCTGGGTTTATGCCTGTTTTCTTAAAATATAAGATAGATCTATTGATAAATTCAGTCTGTGATAAATCATGCTTTTTAGCAAGTTGGCGAAGTGATTTTAGTTCGTTGGATCCTATATTAGTTGTAGTTAATCTATTATTCATTTTAATGTGTTTAAATATTATTATATATGTTGGAATTCAAGGTGATAGGTGCTTGATAATGTAGGTTGACGTTTATGTTAATATATATTAAGTTTTATATTTGATTTGTATCCAATTCTTTACAGCAGTAAAGCCTTATTTCAAACAACAGTTACACTGTTACGGCTCGCCTAACAAAAACCTCGTGATTATACAGTATTAAGTAAGAATTCATTAAGGTCCTTATAGTTTCTGTATTCAGGTGAATGATCGATATTGTTTTTGCTAGCAAGGGATAATTTATACATAGCTTTTCTTCCTGAATCATCGTTATCTAGATAGAAATGTACAGTATCATATTCTTGAATTTTAGGTATTGATATAAGCGTGTTAGATGTTGAATTTAGAATTACATAGTCGAACTTTTCTTTATGATCATGGTACATCCTTAAAAAGGATAGGAAATCAATAAATCCTTCAAATACGCAACACTCATTTTTGTTGTTCGTGATGGTGGTAATGAATTTACTACCAATACACCCTTTCCAATATTTGTTTCTCAGTTCCCATCCGTTCAAATCATTCTGGAAACCGATAGCAAAATAGGATTGGTCGTTCATTTCATAATGAACTTCAGAACAGTATTTTTTAGCATCTTCTATCTTTATACCTCTTGCTGTGTTTAAATAGTATAAAAGGGAAGGATTAATAAGTTTTTTTACCATAGAAGGGGTTGAACTATATTGCTCCTTATGATTTTTTATTTTATACTGATGAAAAGAAAATGACTTAATACTATTTTTTTTATCAAGGTGATGAAGGGCCTCTGATATATCCTTTAGATTGTGAATCTTCATAACTAAATCAAGGATATTGCCACCTTTACCTAATCCATGGTCGTACCAACAGTTTTGATGGTTATCTACTTTTAGGGATGGCTTAGATTCTCCAGTTCTAATCATACTGTAATACCAGTAATCTTGGTTAATGATCTTTTGTGGTTTAATACCTAAAAAGTTCAAGTATTGGGTTATCCGTATTTCTTTTGCCTGTTGATAATTCATATTATCTTAATTTTATAATAAATGAAACTAATGGAACAAGTGGGAAATGTGAAACAATTAAAGACATTGGAACAAAAGGGATGGAACGGAACAAGGGCTTATATTCCGTTCCTTGGTACCTTTAGTTATTTAAACCAGCGACAAATAGTGCTTTTGGATTTACCTAAAATCGTTCCAATCTCCTCATAGGTTTTTCCCTGATCATATAATTTATGAGCTAATTCTTTCATTTCATCCTTTCCAATTTTAACTCCATTGCCTAAATGTTCAGACTCGTCAATATTTTCTTCTTCAACGGTAAACCATAAAGTTTCAGGATCCAGTCTTAGTAGTTTTGCACCTGCTTGGTCTGCACAATTTCTTGATTTAGATCTTTTAAGTATCCGTAGTGTTTCATCCTTAGATGAGCGTCTAAGGAAATAATCTCCATCAGCTAAATCTGATTTTGCCCCAGCGCCTGATTGAAGATCTGATTCAGTTGATTGACTTCTAGTGTTTTTCCTTGTGTGATCAATTAATACTATCGAACAATCATGTAAGTCTCTTAATGATAAAATTTGACTCATTGCTTGTGCGACATCTTTATTCGAATTGCCATCAGACTCCAGAAATGCCAATCTAAAATTGTCAATAAATACAAGAACTGGTTTATATTCAGCAATAATAGAGCTAATTTCATTTAGTTCTTCTGAAAAGCTCATTCTTGAGGTGTAAATTCTTGTCTGATATTTATCTTGTTTAATTTTCTTTGGAGGATTTTTGAATAAATGATCCATGCGGCGTTTAATCACATGTTCATTTAATTCAAAATTTAGAAGTAGTGTGTTGCCGCTGATATCAATTTTCTCACCACAAAAACTATCCCATCCGGATGAAACAGCAAGTGCAATTTGAAGGCTCAACATAGTTTTCCCTGTCGATCGTTCTGAAGGATGGTGGTGTAAGCTATTCTCTAAGATGTATGAACCCCATATCTGTTTTAAGGGTTCAAGATCAGCACCTTCCTTTGCAAGTTCTTTTGCGGTTTTTAAGGAAGATGGGTAAAATACTCTGGAATTTTGAGATATAATTTTTCCAGTCAAATTTTTTTGTTGTAAATTTGTCATATAAAATAATTTAAGATATTATAAATAGGAGTTGGAAGTCGAAAGTCAGCTCCTATTTCTTTTTTGTATATTTCTTTCTATTTTTTTTCATTTGATCTTTTATAGATCCGTCACTATGAGTTTCTTTTTCTTGTTTATCTTTATTAGCTAATATGTGCTCAGTAAGATCCTTTCGGCTAAATAGCAGTCTTCCCCCATCATTCCAGCATGGAATTTGCCTTTTAGATGCCTTTATATAGACAGTTGAAACTGACCTCCCGATTATTCGTGCAGCCTCTTTAACTTGAATTATATCTTCTTTTTCATCAGTAGAAGAGCTTTGCTGATTTTGGATTTTATCATCAATCTCCTCGACCTTATGAATCAGGTACAATAATTGATCAAATAATAGACCAATATTTGCCAACTGTATTGGTAGCTGACTTTGTCGATTTCTCTCGTTGTATTTATTCATTTGCAGATGTTTTAATATTTCTATTGATTTTTTTAATTCTTCTGCAATGATAGAAATCAAGTTTTATTGTGACGTGCCTATTGTGCCCATGCTATAAAAAGGCACGAAGGGACGATTTATCTAGAATAATATCCGGTATTAGTTTTAAATCCTCTGTATGGTACTCCATTAGTGCATAAATATGACTTATTCGAAAGGCTTTACTGGTTTGGAAACTATGAGAAAATGTATTTTCAATTATATCCTTTAATTCAGGGGATTTGTTTCTAAAATCTTCAAGTTTTATATATCCTTTTTGGTCAAGAACTTTTAGAAGTGCAGCATATGCTTTATTGATACTTTTTCCTTTGAAGTGTTTCCATTTATATTTCCCATCTACCTCAGTATAGAATCCGTTTTTTTTTAAGAAGTTATCAAAAACGTTTATGTAGTTAAGGTTTCTGATATCATCATTGAACTCCAACATCCAAATATCTTTTATTGTTGTAGTTGTGTTGGTATTTCGCTTATCGTTTTTAGACTTGTTATGTGTATTTCTGAATTTAAGATCTATGCGTTTTTTTGTTGGGGATTCAGAACTATCGATTTCATACAGAAAAGATTTTAGGTTGTATTTTATAAATACTAATATTTTATTTTGAGAGGTATTCTTATTTAATAATGAAATATCTGCTATGATGTTATATGTTGAAGATAGGAATGAATTTACAATAGCTTTAGCCATATGTTTATTCTTTAAAATTGTTTCCATCTTAAACATATCTAAATGAAACCTTATATGAGCAATTAGACAATTGAATAAATATTGTTTGATTATTTCAAAATCAGATTTGTTTATGTTATCCAGAGTTATGTTGTACTTTTTCAAGTGTTTTGTTATTGAATATTTATCAGTAGCAAAAGATTTTATGTTTGAATAAGTTTGCCATTCCTTTGGTAGCCAATATAAAAGTATTCTAATAGATTTGGTAAAATCATTTATTATTGAGTTTAAAGTATTGCAATCAGTAAAACTATATCTACCATTATAAATATCTTCCCTTAATCGAATTTGATCTTTTACTTTTGGATCATCAGCTAAAAGTTCTTCTATATGCATATTCTTTTCTATTGTTAGTATGTTTAATTTTTTTTGATTAGTGAATTTATCCGTGATTTACGGTTTTGTGTAGTAATTTGTGTACTAAACGAAAAAGCCACTTACGGAAATGTATCCATAAGTGGCTGATAATTAATGTGGGCCCAGTAGGGCATGATCCTACGACCCCCTGATTATGAGTCAGGTGCTCTAACCAACTGAGCTATAGGCCCTGCATTGGAATACAAAAATCGTTTTGTATATTGCGGATGCAAAAATAATAAGTTATATCAATTTATCAAACAACAAATCAAAAAAAATATGACAAATTTGAAAAAGAAGAAGAGTGTAATCTTTGATTTGGGTAATGTGGTTGTCGATATTGATTTGAAAATCACCTTTCAACGATTTAAGGAGCTGGGTTTTTATATAGATGAAAATTTTTTGAAAAAATATCATCAAACACCAATTTTTAAAGATTTTGAAGAAGGAAGAGTCACTTCAAGTGAATTTACATCAGAACTACTTCAAAAAATGAAGCAAGGCGTAACTGAAAAGGATGTAATAGAGGCATGGAATTCTTTACTGGGTGATTATAAAGACGAACGCATTTCAACAATTATTAAATTACGACAAACACATCAGGTTTATTTACTAAGCAATACCAATAGCTTACATATTGAATCCTGTTCGAACAGGGTTCCCATTGTTGGATCCTTGGATAAATTGTTTGACAAGATATATTACAGTCACGAAATGGGTATGAGTAAACCCAGTGATGCTATTTTTAAAAGAGTGCTTGCGGATGCAAATATAAAAGCAGAAGAAACGCTTTATCTGGATGATTCATTAGCCAACGTGGAAGCTGCCAGGAACGTGGGTATAGAATCCTGGTTAGTGGAGTATCCCGATCAGTGGGTTTCAAAAATGAACCAGCTGCTGGAGTAAAAAAAATCCCATGGTTATTTAAAATATATATAACTATGGGATTTTATTTTTATTTTTTAATCAATAACCAAACATCCTGATTATTGGGTTGTTTTCTTTCCATTGCTAATTCGTTAAAGGCCTCATCTTTATCTGAAAATCCTTTGTATGACACTTTATAGAAATCTTTGTTTTTTCCTCTTTTTCTAATGATGATTTCAGAATCATATCCTTGTTGAATTAATTCGCTTTTAAAAGTTTCGGCATTTTTCATGTTTGAAAAACTACCTGCAATTAAAAAGTACTTATTTTCAGGAGGTGGAACTATTTCCGGTTCAGGTTGTGGTGGTGGAGGTGTAATTGTATCCTTTTTTTCAACAGGCGGTTTTACAACTTCTCGTTTCACTTGTTTTACTTCTGTTGCTTTTTTCTTTCCACAAGAAAACGCAATAAGAGCAATGAGTAGTATAGGTATAATTCTCTTTATCATGATTTTTCTAGAAATTATCTGACCAAAAATAAAAATAATAATTTAATATAAGAGAATATATTGACGAATGAATAAATATTATCAGTAATAAAAAAGCTGTCATGCAATGATTTGTCTGACAGCTTTAAAATATATTAAGTTGCATTTTTTTTACTCAACGAATTTATAACCTACACCTTTGATTGTTTTTATATGGTTTGAGCCTATTTTTTCGCGTACTTTTCTGATATGTACATCAATGGTTCTGTCGCCAACAATAATGCTATCGCCCCAAACGGCATTGTAAATTTCGTCACGGGTAAATACTTTATCGGGTTTTGAAGCTAAGAGCATTAAAAGTTCAAATTCCTTTTTCGGCAATATGAGTTCAGAGCCTTTATTGATAATGATATATTTTTCTCTGTCAATGGTTAAATCACCAATATTAACAATGTTTGATTTTTTTTCAGAAGACGAGCCGTTATCAGTTTTGTATCTCTTTAGCAAGGCTTTTACTCTTGATATTAAAACCTTAGGCTTGATGGGTTTGGATATGTAATCATCGGCACCGGCATCGAAACCTGCTATTTGAGAATAGTCTTCACCCCTGGCTGTTAAAAATGCCACAATGGTATTTTTTAACTCGGGTATTCTTTTTATTTCCTCACATGTTTCAATGCCATCCATTTCGGGCATCATAACATCTAATACTATTAAATGAGGAAGTTCTTTTTTTGCAATAGCAATGGCTTCAATTCCATTACTTGATGTTAATACCTGAAATCCTTCCTTTTTCAGGTTGTAGCCCACAAATTCAATAATGTCGGGCTCATCATCTACTAATAAAATTTTAAAGTTGTTTGCTTCTATCATCTTTTAAAGCGTTTGAACTGTTTGCTTCATAATTTATTTTTTTCCTGTGTATTAACGGATTATGAAGATAATTTTCTGAGGTGAAGGTACATAAATGATTATTTTATATGTATATACACTATTAATATTATGTAAATATTTTGTTAATTTTTACGATTTTTAAGTTCGTGCCTTATCAAGGGTGACTGTAAAACTGGTTCCTTTACCGTAAGTACTGGTTACATTAATGGTTTGTTTATGCGCCTCAATAATGTGTTTTACGATGGCTAACCCTAGTCCGGTACCTCCTTGTTCACGGGAGCGGCTTTTATCAGCACGGTAAAATCTTTCAAATATTCTGGGTAAATCTCCCTCGCTAATACCAATACCATTATCTTTTACCTCAATCAAAAAACGTTTATCCATATCGTAAGTACTTATCAGGGTTTTACCCCCTTTTTTTCCATAGTTAATAGAGTTTACCACAAGATTACTAAAAACCTGGAATAGCTTCTGCTTGTCACCTTTAACCATCAAGCTTTTATTTCCTTCTTTATTTAGCTTTAATTCGATGTTTTTTTCGTTAGCTCTTATTTCCTGTAAATCCAGAATGTCGTCGATGAGCTGGTACAAGTTAAATTCTTCCTGATTTATTTCCAGTTCTCCGGATTCTAATTTAGAGATGGCCTCAAGGTCTTCTATGATAGAGATCATCCTGTCGATACTCTTTTCTGTTCTGTTTAAGTATAGCATATTAATATCCGGATCATCAATTCCACCATCAAGTAGTGTTAATATGTATCCCTGTATATTAAATACCGGTGTTTTAAGTTCGTGAGATACATTACCTAAAAACTCTTTCCTGTATTTTTCCATCTGCCTCAATTGCTGAATCTCTTTCGTTTTTCCTTTCATCCAATCTGCCACTTCTTTATTAACTTCAATAAAAGGATCTTTTTCTTTGGAGGATGTAACTCCATTTGTTGAGGGTTTAAAATGATGAATGGTTTTATAGATGGGTTTTACCTTTGATTTGATAAAACTGTTTATAAAAATTCCGGAATATATACCATATATAGTTATAGTTACAGGGATACTGATTAAAAGCGAGGTGATAATATCCGATGAAAAATAATTAATCAGAAAAAAAGAAATAGTTAAAAAGAAATATATGCTTGTAGATATAATAATTATCTTTTTCGAAGTTATGTTCTTCATATAATATTGATTGTTATTTTGTTATGTGTGATGATGATAATTTAATATTATAATAGCATTAAACATTTGCTCCAGGTAGAGCAATATACTATATTTCGGTCGTTATTATTCATGGTACACACCGGATCGTCTTTTTTTTATAAGTAATGCCGGCTTCAAATTTATAGTATTTGAATGGTAGTTTGTATGTATGCTTACCAAAATAGTGAAAACTTTACAATAACATAATGTAAGCATATACCAGATTGAAGGGAAAAGGTGCGCATTGTATGTTAAATTGTTTTTTGAATGGACTATTTATATTTAATTATATTTATTTTAATAGTGTTGGGTATTGTTGATTTAGTTACGGGCGTAACTAATGATGCGGTTAATTTTTTAATATCGGCTATAGGGTCAAAAGTAACTAAGCGTAAGTATATATATATGATTGCCGGAGCAGGTATTATCATAGGCAGTATGTTTAGTGGCGGTATGATGGAAGTGGCTCGTAAAGGAATATTTAACCCGCAGTTTTTTTATCTGGATCAACTGCTGATTATTTTTCTGGCAGTTATGTTTACCGACATAATATTAATAGATCTGTTTAATACTTTTGGATTTCCTACATCAACTACGGTAGCAATTGTATTTGAATTACTGGGTGCGGCGTTGGCTTTGGGTCTGATTATTATCGGAGGTGAAAATCCGGATTCGCTCAAAATCAGTGATCTTATAAACACACAGAGTGCTGTAACCATTCTTTCAGGTATTGTATTAAGTATTGTAATTGCTTTTATTGCTGGTGCAGTTATTCAGTTTTTTTCAAGATTAGTTTTTACATTTAGATATAAAAATCGCTTTAAATTGCTCTTTTCAATAGCAGGAGCCTTTGCCATTTCAGCGATATGTTTTTTGATATTGAAAAAAGATATTGCTTTTACTAATATTTTGTCCGGACCTTTTGCCGATTTTATACATACTCATTTGTTAATGGTATTGGCTGGTATTTTTAGCCTTGCGTTGGTGTTGTTTTTGGTTTTATCTTATTTTCTGAAAATAGATATACCTCGTGTAGTTGTTTTTGCCGGAACTTTTACCATTGCCCTTTCTTTTGCATCTAATGATTTAGTAAATTTTATTGGAATTCCGCTTTCCGGTATTGAGGGTATACGCTCGTATATGCATCATGGAAGAGGAGCTTCAGATACATTCTTAATGAATATTTGGGATAAAGGAGTTCTTCAGGATTCAGGATTTTATAACCTGGTTTACCTTGCGTCTGCCATAATTATGATTATTACCTTGTTTACTTCCCGTAAATTACGATCCGTTACCGAAACTGAAATGCATTTGGGAAGGCAAGATTCGGGTTATGAATCCTTTGAACCATCTCAGTTGTCGAGATATGTGGTTTTTCGTTTTTTAAATTTCCATACACGATTATTAAAAATTTTACCTGCTAAACTTGTTGCAGGTATTTCAAAAAGATATGACAGGTCGGATGAATGGATGGATAATGATGAGGTTGGGATGTATTTTGATACCGTAAGGGCAAGTGTAAATCTTGTGGTAGCCAGTTTTTTAGTAGCTATAGGTACATATTTTACCATACCACTGTCAACCACTTTTGTTGTTTTCATGGTTGTTATGGGAACCTCTTTGGCCGACCAGGCCTGGGGAAGAGAAAATGCAGTGTATAGAATATCAGGTGTGTTTTCTATTTTAGGTGGTTGGTTTATAACTGCAATAATGGCTTTTGTGGGTGCTTTCGTACTTGCTATTTTAATTTGGTGGGGCGAGATTTATAGTGTAGCTATATTGTTGGTTTTGTCGGCTTTTGTTTTATATCATACCCGAAAATATCATAGAAAGATCTACCAGCAAAAACAGGAACTGACTGTACAATCAGAAAGACAGGATATGCATGATGAAATTCCTGTAAAAGAATTGGGTAGTGAAAGAATAAGAAAACATATACTGGAAACATCTAAAATTTATATGCTTATTATTCAGGGTTTTGTAGATGAAAATATGAAGCAGTTGAAAGAAACCTGTGAAAAGACAGAGTTTTTAGGAAAAGTGGCCAGGAAGACTAAAGAAGAACTTTTTACTAATTTTTCTAACCTGGATACAAAGTCGTTTGACACGGGACATTATTTTGTACAGGCCCTGGATTATTTAGGTGAGTTGTCTAATACTTTGCGTCAGATTTCTACCCCTGTTTATCATCATATCGAGAATCAACATAAGGGATTATCTAATTCTCAGAAAGAGATGCTTTGTTATTACTTGAAGAAATGACCGGTTTTTTTAACTTTTTGGTTCATATTGAAAAAGAAAGCAAGTTTGATTCAGTTCCCGAAATGGTTGAAAAACAAAAATACATCGTTGATTTGATAGAGGATTTGCGCAAAAAGCAAATCAAACGTATTATGGACGGCGGTAGCCGAAAAAGAGCCAGTATATTGTTGCTCGAATGCTATGCCGAATCTAAAAATCTTGTTCTATATACTATAAACCTGCTGAAATCGCATCGCGACTTTTACAATTACTCCCGATAGGGCAATAGTGGCAAGATCACATGGGCATTTCTTCGCTGCCTTGGGGTGATACACTCGTGTATTCGAAATAATGTAAATACCATGTATTTATCTATTATTGGACTATTCTATAAATATGCAATGTTATTTTTTATTCAAAATTGATTTTCAATTCTTTTTTATCGCACTCTGTAATTTTTGTTAATCATAGGTTAATTAAGTATTAACCAGTCACGTTATTAACATATTCTCCTTATTGTAATAATTCATTTAACATACGTTATTTCAGTGTGTTAATGTTTACTTAATGATACTTTGATACTTCATATACCCTTAATATTTACTTATCGAAAAGCATAGGTTTGCAATATACTTTTGCTCATGAAAATTTAGTGAAAGCACACATTAAGCTCATTAGGATCCTAAAGACACACACAGGAGGAACATTAATGAGGCTTTGTAAAGAATGAATTAAAATAATAATGGATCAAATGAGACAAAAGTTTTTTGTTGTTGCAATGATGTTATTTATTGGTTTGGGAACAACCATTGCTCAACAGGGATATTTAAAAGGAAAAATCACCGATAAAAAAACAGGCGAGGAACTTGTTGGTGCTGCAGTTGTGGTTGATGGAACCACAATAGGAACTATTACTGATTTTATGGGAGAATATACTATGCCTCCTTTAGAAGCAGGATCTTACACAATCAGAGTTCAGTACATTTCTTACGACCCACAGGTTTTTAATAATATAGTTATTAAAGCTGGTGAAGAAACAACACTAAATGTTCAGCTTAATTCTGCCACTATGGATATTGAGGAGGTTGCTGTTGTAGCTAAAGCAAATCGGGAATCAGAGAATATGTTGATGATTGAGCAGAAAAAAGCAGCTGTGGCAGTAGAAGCAATTGGTGCCAAAGAATTATCAAGGAAAGGTGTTACGAACGTGGCCTCTGGTTTAAAGAAAGTTACTGGAGTATCAATGATGGGATCTAAGAATTTATTTGTTCGCGGATTAGGAGACAGGTACAATGCTGTAATGTTAAATGGACTTCCTCTTACATCTCCGGATCCTGTGAAAAAGATAGTGAAGCTTGATATGTTCGCTACGGATATTGTAAAGGTTTTGGAAGTTAAAAAAGTTTATAGTTCCAGAGGATTATGCTGATTATACAGGAGCTCTTATTAATATAGAAACAAAAGATTACCCTTCGGAACCATTTTTAAAAATAGGTTTTGGGGGTAAATATAATACCCAGAGTACCTTTAAAGATTTTTATAAAATCAAAGCAGAAGGAAATAATTTTATGGCCTTTGATGTTAAGGATAGATTGAATTTAACCCCACAAGAATATAGAGGTAGGGAGGTTAATCGATTTATGGAAATTGGTAATGATTTCAATACGACTGCTTTTGATAAAGAAAAAGTAACAGCAATGCCAAACATGAATTTAAGCATTGCAGGAGGTAAATTGTTTGAATTTGCAGGAGGTAAAAAATTAGGAATTATGTTTAGTTCTTCATTTAAAAATGAATTTGAACATTTGCCTGATGTTATTCAAAGTCCTGTTGTTGAGCGTCAGGGAGGTGGGACGCAAATTAATTTTACTAGTCAAAAGTATAATTATTCGGTTCTCTTTTCTAATATGGCAAATATAACATTTGCACTAAACGATAAGCATGAATTTCGTTATGATGTATTGTATTTAAATAATGGGGTTGATGGTTTCAATAAAAAAGTGGGTTTGAATGAGGATTGGGGAGAAGATAAAGATTATGTTATTTTCCTTTCAAATTATCAAAATTATCGTTTATTCAATAATCAACTGCAAGGTTCACATGTGTTATCAGAAAAACTTAAAGTTGACTGGAACTGTAATTTAATTAATGCAAAATATGCAGTTCCTGATAGAAGGGAGATCGGATTTGAGCCTTATGGAGATCAGTATACCTTCATGAATGAGACCGGTTTTAGAGCAGGTAGAATTATCGTTGAACAAAACACTGATGAGCAGAATGCCAAACTTAGTCTAGGATACGATGTTAATGAGAAATTTAATGTAGTTGCTGGAGGGCAGTATAATAGTAAAAAATTAGAATATTTTTCCCATGCATATGATTATGTAATGGAAGCCAATTTAGAAGATGTAGGCTTGTTTGATATTGATGATGATTCATACTCTGATGCGTTGCAAGGATTAAATCAGGGTGCAGGATATGTAAGCCGAATTAGAAATTGGACACGTGATGATATGGGCTACACAGGTAATAGTTCGATCGCTGCCGGTTTTGTAGATTTTACATTTAAAACTACTAAGTTAACCATTAATGTAGGTTTAAGAATTGAGAAGTCTGAAATGAACCTGACATCCAATATGACAGAACTGGATGGTGATGAGGAAGAGTATACTTTTGATGATACAGATCTTTTTCCTGCCTTCAACGCAAAATATTCCTTATCAGATAAAGCAAATTTACGTATGGCGGTAAGTCGTACTGTTGTTAGGCCAAGTTTTTATGAAAAAACGCCAGCTTATCTATATCCTGAACCAGGAGAACTTACAATCATGGGTAATCCATATACAAAAGAGGAACCCAATGCTGATATGGGATATCTAGAGAATTCATATAGTACAAACTTCGACATCAAGTATGAATGGTTTCCAACGCAAGGTGATATGCTTGCACTTAGTATTTATGGAAAAAATATTAGTGAGCCTATAGAAAGAGTGCAGTTGGAGAAAGAAGTTTATATGAGAAACTTAAATCAGGATGCTTTGGCTGCTGGTGTAGAATTAGAAGTTAAAAAGAAAATTAATGACTTTACCGTAGGTATGAATGCTGCATATATTTATACGCATATAGATATACCTGAAGAGAATGGAGAAAATGATTCAGAGCGTGGTTTGCAAGGAGCTGCACCTTATCTTATAAATGCTGATGCAGGATATAATTTCAAATTAGGATTAGATGATAAGGTTAATACATACGTTGGATTTGTTTATAACGTATTTGGCAAGCGTTTGTACAAAGTTGGTGTTGACGGCATTGGTAATGCATATCAATTGCCAATAAACAAACTTGATTTTTTAGTGAAGAATAAAATTAATAACAAATTAGATATAAATCTGACCATTAATAATTTGTTAGATTCAAAGTTTACAATTGAGCAAGATATTTATGACAGTAATGATCGTGTAGCCAAGAATAAAGTAACTGATGAATACAAAACAGGAGTTACTGTTGGTATAGGTGTATCATATAAATTTTGACAACATAAGAATTTAATATTTTAAAATTTAAAAATTGCGAAAATGAAAAAAATTAGTTTTTTTAAGCCTTTAATGGTAGCTATGGCTGCTGTAATGCTTATTACTTCTTGCGATGATGATGATAATCTTAAAAAAGTAATAAAAGATGGAGATACATTATCTTCTGACATTACTGAAGACTATACTATTGATGGTGACATAACTATTTCAGGAGAAATTCACGTAAAGAATGGTGCTACTTTAAAAATTACAGCAGGTAGTACTATTACTGCTGAATCCGCAGATCTTTCTTATATTTTAGTTGAGCAAGGTTCTAGAATTGAAGCAGAAGGTACTGCTGAAGAACCAATTGTTTTCACTGCTGATGTTCACGAAGCTGGCGCATGGGGTGGTCTTCATATTTGTGGTTTTGCACCAATCAATAAATCAGGTGGTACAGGTTCTTCTGAAATTGGAGAGTCTACATATGGAGGTAACGTTTCTGATGACGATTCTGGTATATTAAAATATGTAATTGTAAAGTATTCAGGAACGCTTCTTGATGAAGAACACGAAGCAAACGGCATCTCATTTTATGGTGTAGGTAGTGGAACTACTGTTGATTACATTAATATTTACGAAGGTGCAGATGATGGTATTGAGTTTTTTGGTGGTACTGTAAATATCAGCCACGTTTATGTTTACGGAGCACAAGATGATTCATTTGACTGGACGCAAGGATGGTGTGGTAATGGGCAGTACTTAGTTGCTATTCAAGGTGAAATTGGTGACCGCGGTTTTGAAGGAGACAACAATGGTTCTGATAATACTGCTACTCCTTACGCTAATCCAACTTTTTCTCAAGTTACTTTAATTGGTTTAGGTAACGAAGGTAATTACGGAATGAAACTTCGTGAAGGTACTAAAGGTCATATTGTTAACTTTATTGTAACTGGTTTCGATAAAAGAAGTATTCACGTGGAGCATGACCAAACATTATTGAATGTTGTTGATGGATCTTTAGTAGTTGACTATGGTTATGTAAACAATGTTGTTTCAGATCAAGCTATTAAGTATTCTGCTTCTGAAGTTGATGGTGTATCAAATGCAAAGCCTGATAATTTAGCAGATTATTACTTTGAGAATTCAGCTAATATTACTTTAACTGATTTAACTTCTATTGATGAGTCACAAACTTATTCTGGTGGTGTTGATGCTTCTACATTAGGATCATTCTTTGCTGCTGATGATCAAATTGGTGCTGGTACTGATTGGGCTTCAAGCTGGGTAAGCGGATCATATGCAGGTACAGACATCGTTACTTTACAAGGAGATATCACTTCTGATGTAACTTTATCAGGTACAGCTTATATTACAGGAGAGGTTCATGTGAAAGCAGGAGCTACAGTAACTGTTGAGCCAGGAACAAAAGTAATTGCTTTAGCTTCTGACCTTACTTACTTATTAATTGAGCAAGGTGCTCAAATTGACGCAGAAGGTACTGCTGATAGCCCAATTGTATTTACTTCTAACGTTCACGAAGCTGGTGCATGGGGTGGTCTTCACCTTTGTGGTTATGCTCCAATCAACAAATCAGGTGGTACTGGGTCTTCTGAAATTGGTGAAGCTACTTATGGAGGTGATGCTTCTGATGATAATTCAGGTATTCTTAAATATGTAGTTGTTGAATATTCAGGTACTTTACTAGACGAAGAGCATGAAGCAAATGGTATTTCTTTCTACGGTGTAGGTAATGGAACTACTGTTGACTATGTACAAATTTATGAAGGTGCTGATGATGGTATTGAGTTCTTTGGTGGTACTGTTAACATTAAGCACACGATGGTTTACGGAGCACAAGATGATTCCTTTGATTGGACTCAAGGATGGTGTGGTAAAGGTCAGTATCTTCTTGCTGTACAAGGTGCAATTGGAGATCGTGGTTTTGAAGGTGATAATAGCGGTTCTGATAATACTGCTACTCCTTACGCTAATCCAACACTTACAAATATTACTTTAATTGGTGCTGGTAATGATGGTAATTACGGAATGAAATTACGTGAAGGAACGAAAGGTTATATCACTAACTTTATAGTAACTGGTTTCGATAAAAGAAGTATTCATGTAGAGCATGATCAAACATTATTGAATGTTGTTGATGGTTCATTAGTTTGTGATTATGGATATGTAAATAACAATGTTACAGACGCTGCAATTAAGTATTCTGCTTCTGAAGTGGATGGTGTTGCAAATGATAAACCAGCTAACTTAGCTGATTATTATTTTGAGAATTCAGCTAATATCTTTTTAGGAGATTATACTTCAGTTGATATGTCAACGACTTATACAGGTGGTGTTGATATGAGTGCAGTTGATGCTGATTTCTTTGAATCAAATACAACTATTGGTTCAGGTTCTGACTGGACTGCAGATTGGACTACTTCTATTGAATAATAATCAATTAGTATTTTAATATACATATCTCCCCTCCCCTTCTATTATAAGGGGGGGGATTTGTTTTTAGCTCTTATAAATCAAAGTAACCCTAATTTATTATGAAAATATTATTTATAGTTATTTGTATTATACTTGTTTCCGGATGTAAAAAAAATGAATACAAATCTTGTGAATATTATTCCGATGATAATCAACTAAAAGCAGCTGTGCTTTCCTTACATGATGGTGCTGAATATGAACCTGATGATGTTGTTGAAATTAGTTGGAATTTTGATGGTTCTGATAATCCTTTGTTTAGTTATATAAATATTGGAAACTGTTTATCCAAATCGCATTCTGGGAGCTATTCTATGAAATATAAAGGAGCTGGGAACTCAAGTGTAATTACCCAAATTCAAAAAGGTCAAAGAATATTTATTAAAGGTTGGATATATAATGCAACCTGTAATGATTGTGATACAGCAGAAGGTTTAATTAAGTTAAGGATTAATGGAGAACATGTTGTAACATTAAATGATTCCTATCCATGGAATGATAATGAATGGTTTCGTGATTATTGGACTGGCATGGCAACTACAAGTGGTGACTTAAGTCTTTCAATTCTAGAGGATGGAGGTACTCAATATGCCTATATTGATGATATAACTTTAATTATTCAGAATTAATATCTTGTATGGTATTATTTTATATTGATCTATATTTCTACGGCTTAAATAAAATAATGACTGCTAAGTAAGAGCAGTCATTATTTTTTTATCTAATCAATCTTAAAGCCTCTCTTTTACTTAATCCGCTTAATTCAGTTTTTTCAACAAACTCTTCTACCCAAACCGGATTGGTCTTACTGTACTGTCTCAGTATCCATCCGATGGCTTTGTTGATAAAGAATTCTTTGGTACCTGTTAGCCGATGTATGGCTTGAGCTAAAAATTCGGTATCTAAGTCCTCTTTATAAAATAACTGATAAATAAGGGTAGATCTTTGCAGCCAGATATTACCGGAGTTCAGCCATTTTTCGGTGTAATCATCTCTTTGATCGGGGAATTTCAGGAAATACCCGGCAACCAACTTAGGTGCCACTCCGTCAACGGTATCCCACCACGATTTATTTACAATCATATATTCAAACAGCGCCATATCTTCTTTCTCAATTTTCTTGAGGTATTTATAAGATAAATCCAGAGCAAAATGCTGAAACTCACGTTGTGGTTTTTGCCATAATTCAATAATGATATCTTTTAATTCATTTTTTGAGGGTAAATATTCTTTCTGTAAAAAAGGTTTTTGAATAGCTCTTCGTTGTGGAGTGGTTAAACCGAAGAACTCGAATTTATTTTTTAGGTATTTCTTTTGATTAGCTGCATTTTCAGGATTTTCTTGCTTTTTAAATTCTGTTTCAATTGTTTCTATATAATCTGTCATATTATTAACGTTTTTAGTTGCATTTACACTTTATCCTAATCTACCCTTCGCTTTTTTTTCTTGTAAAGATACGTAAAGTTAATTCCTTAGGAGTTTTTGTTTTTCGTTGGATTTAATTCAAAAAACAGACCAATCAAGATTGAAATTTTATTATATTAGAAGACCTTAAATCTCAGAATCAGAATTTTAACTCAATATTTCAAACAAATTAATCTACGTATTATGGTATCACAATTTTTCTGGATCATACCGGTTGCCTCTCTTACAGCTCTGGTATTTGCATGGTTTTTCTTTAAAAGTATGATGAAAAGCCCTGAAGGTACTGATAAAATGAAAGAAATTGCTCAACATGTCAGGGATGGAGCAATGGCATATTTAACCCGACAGTACAAAGTGGTAGGAATGGTATTTATCGTACTGCTTGTGATCTTAACTATCCTGGCATATATGGGTGTTCAAAACCCTTTTGTTCCCATTGCGTTTTTAACCGGAGGTTTCTTTTCAGGACTTTGTGGGTTTTTAGGAATGAAAACAGCAACATATGCCTCGGCCCGAACAGCTCAGGGGGCATCCGAATCATTAAACAAAGGTTTAAAAGTTGCCTTTCGTTCCGGAGCCGTAATGGGACTTGTAGTGGTTGGTTTCGGTTTGTTGGATATCTCGCTTTGGTATTTATTATTAACTAAAGTGATTTATACAGCTGAACATATGAGCACAGGTTTGTCATTTCTGGGCTTAGATTTTGTTCATGCCGGAATGGATGAATCACAAAAACTAATGGAAGTTACTGCTACAATGTTAACCTTTGGAATGGGTGCTTCAACTCAGGCTCTTTTTGCTCGCGTGGGTGGTGGTATTTACACTAAAGCTGCCGATGTGGGTGCCGATCTTGTAGGTAAGGTTGAAGCTGGTATTCCTGAAGATGATCCCCGCAACCCTGCAACTATTGCTGATAATGTAGGTGATAATGTAGGTGACGTTGCCGGTATGGGTGCCGACCTTTATGAATCTTATTGTGGATCTATTCTTGCTACTGCAGCTCTTGGTGCAGCTTTAAGTGCACATAATGGTGGAGATATCTCGGGTAAAGTAATTGCACCAATGTTGGTTGCTGCAATTGGTATAATTCTTTCAATTGTGGGAATATTTATGGTTCGTACAAAGGAAGATGCTTCTGCAAAAAATTTGTTGAATTCATTGTTAATAGGTACTGGTGGTAGTTCTGTATTGATTTTGATTGCCATTGCTGGAATGGCTTCATTAGATTGGATATCCTGGGGAATTTTTGGTTCTGTAGTTTCTGGTCTTGTTGCCGGGGTTATTATTGGACAAGCAACAGAATATTATACTTCGGATGGATATGGCCCAACCAAAGGGATTTCAAAACAGGCACAGCAGGGTCCAGCAACTACGATTATTGATGGTGTTGCAGTAGGAATGTATTCAACATGGATTCCTGTAGTAACTATTGTTGCCGGTATTATTGGAGCGTTTGGCTTTGCTGGTGGCTTTGATAACTTTGCCGAGGGTGTTTACGGAATTGGATTTGCAGCTGTAGGTATGCTTTCTACTTTAGGCATTACTTTAGCGACTGATGCTTTTGGTCCAATAGCCGATAATGCCGGAGGTAATGCAGAAATGAGTGAACTGCCTAAAGAAGTTCGTGAAAGAACAGATGCTTTGGATATGTTAGGAAATACTACTGCTGCCACAGGAAAAGGTTTTGCCATTGGTTCTGCTGCTTTAACAGCCATGGCACTTATGGCTGCTTATATGGAGGAAGTAAAAATATGGTTGAAGCGCGCTTTAGTAGATGGTGACAGTGTGATTCAAAATTCTATTCAGTTTGTTTTGGATTCTTCGCAAGATGTGGTTGAAGGTGCAAAGCAAGTAGTTATTTCTGAGGCTACATTAAAGGATTTTTCTACTTTTTATGATCTTTCTTTGTTTAATCCAATGTTGTTAGCCGGACTGTTTATGGGGGCTATGATGGCTTTTGTTTTTTGTGCTATGACTATGAAAGCGGTTGGCCGTGCTGCTGGTTCTATGGTGGATGAGGTTCGTCGTCAGTTTAAAGAAATCCCAGGTATACTGGAAGGAACAGGTACTCCTGAATATGCAAAATGCGTGGCTATTTCTACAAAAGGAGCTCAGCGCGAAATGTTATTGCCTTCATTATTAGCTATTATTGTTCCTATTGTAATTGGAATAGTCTTTGGCGTTGCCGGTGTAGTGGGATTACTTATGGGAGGTTTAACAACAGGTTTTACTTTGGCAATTTTCTTAAATAATGCTGGTGGCGCATGGGATAATGCTAAAAAATATATTGAAAAAGGAAATTATGGAGGTAAGGGTAGCGAAGCTCATAAAGCTGGTGTAGTTGGCGATACAGTAGGTGACCCTTTTAAAGATACTTCGGGTCCGTCATTAAATATTTTAATTAAGTTAATGACAATGGTTAGTGTAGTAATGAGTGGTTTAACAGTGGCTTTTGCTATTTTTTAACCGATAATATAAAAAATATTTAATTTAAGGCTCGGAAATATTTCCGGGCCTTTTTGTTTTAAAGTATGCATACACCTACATTCTCTGATATTCGAGTGTGTTAACCCCGGCTTTATTATTTGTAAAGCATGATTTACAAATTTCTATCGCTAAACACAATGTTTCTTGTCTTAACAGTTGTGTTTCCAACCCTGTTTTATCTGTTACGGGTAAAGATCGCCATGTTTCCAATCCTTTTTTATATGTTACGGGTAAAGATCGCCATGTTTCCAATCCTTTTTTATATGTTACGGGTAAAAATTGCCATGTTACCGATCAATTTTATATGTTACGGGTAAAAATTGCCATGTTTCACGTCCAATATCCGGTGTTACCTGTCCGAAACAGCATGTTACCGATCCGAAACAGCATGTTACGGGCCAAATTTGCATGTTACCGATCAAAATCACCATGTTACCGATCAAAATTCCATGTTACCGCGGTAACTTCCATTTCGGCGTGTGTATGGCCTTTTTCGCGCTGTACTTTTTAAGTTTCTGGTGCTTGAATTGTATTTTGTGTACCGTTCAGTTCAGGTTAAGGGGTGTGGGCTTCACAAATGTTTAATAAATTGTAGTTATAACAGCGGACTTAATAAGCGGGCAAGCGATTCTTTAGCTTTTTGTTTCACCGGACGTTTTCTCCATTCGGTTAAAATGACTCTCTGGCTGTCAGCAAAGTCGTCAATAAATGTTTGTTTCACTTCTTTAGCAAATTCTTCATCATAAACAAAGGCTGTCACTTCAAAGTTTTGCTCAAAACTTCTGAAATCCATATTTGCCGATCCAATAGAGGTTACGATATCATCAGAAACAATGACTTTACTGTGAATAAAACCTTTTTTATAAAAGTAGATTTTTACACCACTCAGCATCATCTCTTTCAGATACGACATTGTTGATAGGTTTGTGATATAAGCATCTGATTTTTCAGGAATCAGGATTCTTACATCTACTCCAGACATGGCCGCTGTTTTTAAAGCCATCAATACACTTTCGTTAGGCATAAAATAAGGAGTAGCTAAATACACGTATTTTCTGGCGGTAGTAAATATTTTAAAAAAGCCCATCATAATACTTGGCCAATCTGTATCAGGTCCACTTGGCGTAATCTGTACAAGTTTGTCGCCAACCGGTTTTTTTACAGGAAAATATTTGGTGTCGGCTAATTCCTTTTGGCTCACAAAGTACCAATCGAGCGAGAAGATGTATTGAAGGCTGTTTACAGCATCTCCCTCAATTTTAATATGTGTATCTCGCCAAATACCATATTTTGTTCCGCCATGAATATATCTGTCGGCCACGTTTATTCCGCCTAAAAAGCCAATCTTACCATCAATAACAACAATTTTACGGTGGTTGCGATAATTAACTTTACTGGTAAAAATAGGAAAGCGCACTTCTAAAAAAGAATAAATCTCAATTCCTTTTGATCTTAATTTTTTAAAATAGTTACTTTTTAGTTCCCATGAGCCTACATCATCAACTATCATCCTGACTTCAACACCTTCTTTTGCTTTTTGTATCAGGATATTTTTAATAGTATTGCCAATGGTATCTATTGAAAAGATATAATATTGAAGATGGATAAAATGTTTAGCCTTTTTTAGTTCTTCGATCAAACAATCAAATTTCTGATCACCATTATTTAATAGCGACACTTTGTTTCCATAAGTTAGTACCGACTCGCTATTGTTGAGTTGAAGTTGAATGATGCGCTCAGTTTCTTTGATTGCATCATCTTGCTGCCAATCTTTTTCATTTAAAGCCTTGGTTTGCGCATGAGCAATGTTACTAATGTATTCATGGTTTTTTAGTCCTTTCCTGTTGATGATTTTTTCTTTTCTGAAATTTTGACCAAAAAATACATATAAAATAATGCCCAGGCCGGGAAGTAAGAGTAATACCAGAATCCACGAAAGCGATTTAACCGGATTCCTGTTTTCCATAATCATCACACCTATTACCATTAACATAGAAATCAGGTGTGCAGAAAGTAAAACGGTATATATTATTGATTCCAGGTTTTCATTCCACCACATACGGATTGTGTTGTTTAGGTTGTGCAGATAAAATTAAAACTTATTTATTACAAGGCATTATTATTTCGGTAAAAAAATAATTTGCTATTAACTAAGGTATTTAGCTTGCCTGGTGACTGGTTTAATTTTGGAGCAGGAGTTCCTTTGCTGAACCATTTATTACCAATAAATTGTCTTGCCTCGTCCCAGTAATTTGAGTCGATATAATGTTGCAGTATTTCTCTTCCTCCTTCAATAATTATAGATTGAATGTTTTTACTGTATAAGTAATTGTTTATTTGAGGAATAATATCTTTGTTAAAAGATATCTCACAATATTCAATCTTTTCCTTGTTTGTTTTAAGCCTGTTTGTAAAAACGATAGTGTCAATACTGTTATCCAATAAATGATTTGATTCCGGTACTCTTCCTGTTCTGTCAATTAAAATTCTTATCGGATTATTTCCAGCCCATTCTCTCACGTTTAAGGATGGATTGTCTTTTATTGCAGTATTGGTTCCCACTAAAATACTTTGTTCCTGTCTTCTCCACTTGTGAACAAGTTTTTTAGCCCAAATACTGGTAATCCATGTCGGTTGTCCAAAATCAGCTTCACTTCTGTCTATGTCAATAAAACCATCCTCTGTTTCAGCCCATTTTAAGATGATATATGGTCTTTTCTTTTCGTGAAACGTAAAAAAGCGCTTATTCAATTCTCTGCTTTCTTTTTCTGATACTCCAACTATAACTTCAACACCCGCATCTTGTAACATCTTAATTCCTTTTCCTGATACCTGGGAAAAAGTATCGGTACAACCAATTACAACCTTAGGTATTTGCATCTCTTTAATTAATAATGAACAAGGTGGTGTCTTGCCAAAATGAGCACAGGGTTCAAGGTTTACATATAATGTTGATTTTTTTAGTAATTCTTTATTTTTTACCGAATGGATGGCGTTTACTTCGGCATGAGGTTCTCCTGCCTTATGATGAAATCCTTCGCCTATAATTTTATTGTCGTATACAATAACAGAGCCTACCATTGGATTTGGATATGTATTTCCCAGTCCGTTCTGCGCTATCTCCAAACAACGCTGCATATATATTTGGTCTTCATTCATCTTTCAGAAATGTAAAATAGGGAGCTCATCCCTTGTTTATTGTAGAAATAAAACACAAAAATGGTTATTTTTGACGCACAACAAAAATATTATGACCATTAAAACAATACATCAATTATCAACGTACTTTCAGGATGAACTAAAAGATTGTTTTTCTCAGGAAGAAATAAGGAATTTTATTGCTCTTATTCTTGAGTATAAGTTAGGATATTCTAAAGTGGATATTCTGATGAAAAAAGATGAGGTGCTTGGTGATGATATTATTTTGTATTGTGAGGAGGCATTAGTAAAATTACAAAGTCATGTTCCGATTCAGTATGTATTGGGAGAAACAGAGTTTTACAATCTGAAGTTTAAAGTGAATTCTTCTGTATTAATTCCCCGTCCTGAAACAGAAGAGTTAGTGCATTGGATTATTAAAGATTACCGTAGTAAACAACCTGCAATACTTGATGTAGGAACCGGTACAGGTTGTATTCCAATCATATTAAAAAAGAATATTCCCAATGCAAAGCTTAAAGCCTGGGATATTTCAGTAGATGCCTTAAATACAGCAAGAAGTAATGCTGAATTAAATCAGGTACAAGTTATTTTTGAAAAACACGATGCATTAGATCTGTCAGCTATTAAAGAAACATTTGATGTAATAGTAAGTAATCCACCCTATGTTTTAAACAAAGAAAAGGAACTGATGCAGCATAATGTTCTGGATTATGAACCTCACCTGGCTTTGTTCGTGCCCGATCATGAGCCTTTGCTTTTTTATAAGGCCATTGCAGAATTTGCTAAAACAAACCTGAATGCTAAAGGAGCTCTGTATTTTGAAATTAATGAAGCATTTGGTGATGCTACAGTTCAAATGTTGGATACACTTGGTTTTAAAAGGGTGGAACTGCGAAAAGATTTGTTTGGTAAAGATCGTATGGTTAAGGCTTGTGTTGATTAAACTGATGTATTTCTTCAGAAACAACCTCTTGTAATTCATTAAAATATCTCTCAAATTCGTATTGAAGTTCATCATATTGGTTAGTCATAACTTTAATGGCGCATTCACTTTTTTCAGGTAAGGAACTATGGTTGGCCATGATTCGTAACGATCTTTCAATACCCCAAACAAATTGATAATTCTCTAGTCGCCGGCTTTTAATCAAAAAAGGTAAGAATCCTTTAACGCGGTTTGGCAAAGTAAAATAATGTCTTATTAAATATGAGTGTACTTTATCTACATAATTGCTTAAAGGCTCATCTGAATAATTAGTCCAATATTTAGCCAGGTAATGATCGTAAATAACATCAACAACAACAGAAGCATAACGGTTATAGCAAGGTTTAAACCGCATAGTGCTTTTTTTTACTATGGGATGAGAATCAGTGTATGCATCAATCTTTCTGTGTAAAAGGATTCCTTTTTGAATTTCAGGTGAAAACGATTCGTATTTTTTACCTTTTACATAATCACCTATGAAATTACCAATCATTAATTGATTAATGCCATGAGATAAATACAAGTGAGCTAAAAAATTCATGGTGTAAAGATATAAAACTCATGAAAATATAATATTTTCAGCTATCTTTAAAACTTAAGCTTGAATATAATATATCACCTCAACATATTCTTGGTTGGAGATAGCAACTATTATAAATTCTTTCATGATAAATACTGGGGATATGTTGTGAAAAAGAATATTTAGATTAGTTACAATAAGAATTGTAAGAAAATTTTAGCGTATGAAAAACGTAGTTATTCTAGGAGCTGCAGGAAGAGATTTCCATAATTTTAATGTTTATTTCAAAAATAATTCCGATTATAAAGTTGTTGCTTTTACTGCAGCTCAGATACCCAATATAGAAGGACGTAATTATCCAATTCAATTGACTGGTAAACATTATCCTTTGGGTATTCCTATTTTACCAGAAGAGGATTTGCCTTTTATTATTAAGAAGTATAATGTTGATGAATGCGTTTTTTCGTACAGTGATATTTCTTATCAGAAAATTATGAACCTCGCTTCAATTGTACAAGCGGCTGGCGCTGACTTTAAATTTTTAAGTCCTGAACATACGATGCTCAATAGTTTAAAGCCGGTAATTGCTGTTTGTGCCACACGTACAGGATGTGGAAAAAGTCAGACTTCGCGAAAAGTTATAGAGTATCTTATGAAGAAGGGAAAGAAGGTTGTTGTTATCAGGCATCCGATGCCATATGGAGATTTGCGTCAGCAAATAGTGCAGCGTTTTACCAGCTTGTCGGATTTGCAGCGTCATAACTGTACTATTGAAGAGATGGAAGAATACGAGCCACATATTGCACGAGGAAATGTGATATATTCCGGTGTAGATTATCATGATATTCTCAGGGAAGCTGAAGATGATGAAAAGGGCTGCGATTTTATTCTATGGGATGGTGGAAATAACGATATGCCTTTTTATAATCCTGATTTGATGATTACACTTACTGATCCCCATAGATTGGGACATGAAACCAGCTACTATCCTGGTGAAATAAATATTCGCAAGTCAGGAGTTGTGATTATCAATAAAATAGATAGTGCCAATGCTGGTGATGTTATGGAGCTGCGCAGTAATATTCATCAGCTTAATCCAAAGGCTACAATAATAGAAGCAGCTTCACCTATAGCCGTTGATGACGAGCAGCTTATTCGGGGTAAAAAAGTATTGGTTGTTGAAGATGGCCCAACTCTTACACATGGAGAGATGAGTTTTGGTGCTGCTTACCTGGCAGCTCAAAAGTACGGGGCAGCAGAAATTATTGATCCACGCGAATATGCAGTAGGTAGTATTAAAGAAACATATGAAAAATATCCTCATATTACTAATGTATTACCGGCAATAGGTTATGGTGAAAAACAAATAAAGGATTTAGAGGCAACAATCTGTAATATTCCTTGTGATTCAATAATTATTGGTACACCAATTGATTTATCCAGAGTTGTGAAGTTAAACAGTCCTTATACAAGAGTACATTACGATTTGCAAGAAATAGGTCAGCCTGATCTGGAGTATGTTTTAGATCGTTTTCTTGAAGAGCATTAATCCTTAACACAAAAAAGCTACATCCAATAAATGAATGTAGCTTATGTATGTTTTATTCATCAATCCGGTATATTAACTAGCCTTTAATCTGGCTAATTTTTCCTTGTCGATCTTAGATTTTGCATATTCAAGTGAAATAATAATTTCTTTATCTTCATTAGAAGGAGCTTCAAACATCATGTCCATCATGATGGTTTCACAAATTGATCTCAAACCGCGAGCTCCTAACTTAAATTCAACTGCTTTGTCGACAATATAGTTTAATACATCATCAGTAAAAGTCAGTTTTATATTGTCAATACCAAATAGCTTTTCGTATTGTTTAGTAATAGAATTTTTAGGTTCTTCTAAAATACGTCGAAGAATCTCTCTGTCTAATGGATTCAAGTAGGTTAAAACCGGTAAGCGACCAATGATTTCTGGTATTAAACCAAATGATTTGAGGTCTTGAGGAGCAACATACTGTAAAAGATTTTTTTGGTCAATTTTATCTTTAGCTTTGCTTGCAGTATAACCTACAACCTTAGTGTTTAACCTTTGACCTATTTTTCTTTCAATACCATCAAATGCCCCGCCGCAAATAAACAGGATGTTTTTTGTATCGACAGGAATCATTTTCTGTTCAGGGTGTTTTCTTCCACCTTGAGGCGGAACATTAACTATTGATCCTTCCAATAATTTTAACAGCCCTTGTTGAACTCCTTCTCCTGAAACATCTCTTGTAATACTTGGATTATCGCTTTTTCTGGCTATTTTATCTATTTCATCAATAAATACAATTCCTTTTTCTGCAGCTTCCACATTATAGTCAGCCGCTTGTAAAAGTCGGGTTAAAATACTTTCAATATCTTCACCTACATATCCTGCTTCAGTTAAAACTGTTGCATCAACAATAGTGAATGGAACATGCAGCATTCTTGCAATGGTTCTTGCTAAAAGTGTTTTTCCTGTTCCTGTTTCCCCCACTAAAATGATATTCGATTTTTCGATTTCAACATCATCAGAACTATTACGCTGTTGTAGTCTTTTGTAGTGGTTGTATACAGCTACAGAAAGATATCTTTTGGCTTCATCTTGTCCAATTACATATTGATCCAGAAATGATTTTATTTCTTTGGGTTTTAATAGGGTTATATCATCAACATTAAATCCGCCCTTTTTCTTAAACTCTTCTTCTAAAATGCCATGTGCCTGTTCGATACAGCTATCGCAAATATGCCCGGAAACACCAGCAATTAATAGGTTGGTATCTTTCCTTTCCCTACCACAAAATGAACACTTATCCATAAAACAATTGTTGATTGTATATATAACAACAATGCAGAACACCTTTTTATTAGGTATTCTGCATAAATTTATATCAAATTAATCTTTTTATTTTTCTCTTACCAGTACTTCATCAATCATGCCATATTCTTTGGCTTCAGTGGCAGTCATCCAGTAGTCACGATCAGAGTCCTTTTCTACTTTTTTATATGTATTGCCTGAATGATCTGCTATGATGGTATAAAGTTCTTTTTTCAATTTTTGAATCTCTCTTGCGGTAATCTCAATGTCGCTGGCTTGTCCTTGTGCACCTCCCATTGGTTGGTGAATCATTACTCTTGAATGAGTAAGCGCAGAACGTTTACCTTTTGTTCCTGCTGTTAATAAAACAGCAGCCATTGAAGCGGCCATACCTGTACAGATGGTAGCAACGTCTGATGAGATATACTGCATCGTATCGTAGATACCTAAGCCTGCATAAACTGAACCTCCGGGAGAGTTAAAGTAAATTGAAATATCTTTTTGAGGATCTGCTGATTCAAGATACAATAATTGAGCTTGAATAATATTGGCAACAGTATCATCAATTGGTAAACCTAAGAAAATAATACGATCCATCATCAATCTTGAAAAAACATCCATTGATGCAACATTCAATTGGCGTTCTTCAATAATTGTAGGTGAAATATATCCACTTGAGATGGCTGTATATTTGTCTAGTGCAAGGCTATTAATACCGATATGCTTAGTAGCATATTTCTGAAAATCTTTTGGATCTATCATGACTATAATTTTTTGCTTTTCTAACTTATTAAAAAGCTAAATTAAAAAAAATAACCTTGCACTAAATAATTAGCTTAGTTTTTTTCAAATAGTTTATTGAATTCTTCTCTGCTAATTGTTTTGTCTTCTATTTTAATAGCTTCTTTAATAAATGCTAAGGCTTTTTCCTGAGCTGCAGTTTCTGCCATATTTCTTCTTTGCTCTGCCTGACCCATCATATCCTTAGCATAGCTTTCCAGGTGCTCATCAGGAATGTTGGATAAGCCATATTGCATAAATTGCATTTTAGCTGATTTTTTAGCAACATCAAGAATGTCAGCTTCTTCAACCTTAATTTCATTAACCTTTAAAATTTCATTTTTGATTAATTGCCATTTAAGGTCTTCAATATATTTAGGCATTTCTTCTTCTAAAGCCTCAGGAGTGATTTTATCGTTGTCGTGATTAATAGTTAAAATCCATCGCTTTAAGAATGCTTCAGGAAGACTAACGTCGATTTTGTTCATTAATTTTTCCTTGGCATCAATAGAGAATTTATATTCGCTCTCAAAAGCTAATGTTTTCTCTAAATCTTCTTTGATTTTAGCTTTAAATTCTTCTTCAGTTGTAGCCTTACCTTCGCCTAAAACCTGATCAAATAATTTCTGGTTTAATTCAGCAGGTACATAATTTGTAATTTCTTTAACTGTAAACTGGAAGTTACAATCTAATTTTTCAGCTTCTTCAGCACTTACTTTTAACATATATGATGTTTGAGTTGCATCAGTAAATGTTGTTTTAGGATTTAAAGTGATTACTGCATCAGCTTTAATACCAATTAAAGTAGCTTTTGCTTCTTCATTAATATTACGAGGTGAGATAACTACACTTTCTGCTTTGATACCATCTTCTAATGCGTTTCCGTCTTGATCCAGTTGAACAAAGTCACCTTTAATCATTGACTCCTCGCCAGCTTCTTCTGCTGCTTCGGTAGTTCCAAAACGACCAGTAGCCTGTTTTATCTGGGCATCAAGCATTTCATCTGAAACTTCAATGGTATAGTATGGTAACTTTTCTCTTTTCGAAAGTTTTACTTCAAATTCAGGAGCAATAGCAACGTCAAAATTGAAAGAAAAACTCTCCATTGTATCAAAATCAATCGTTTCCTGATTTTCGCTAGGAAGTGGTTCTCCTAAAATGTTTAACTTGCTTTCTGCAAGATATTTTGAAATTTCTTCAGAAACAATTTTATTTACTTCGTCAGCTAACACGTGTTTGCCGTACATTTTTTTAATCATTCCAAAAGGCACTTTTCCAGGACGGAAACCAGGCATGTTTGCTTTTTTACGGTAATCTTTTAATACCGCATCAACGCGTGTTTCGTAATCATCTTTTTCAACAGTAAGCTTTATTACTGCATTTAAATCATCAATGTTTTCTTTTGAGATGTTCATCTGATAAATTTGTTAATGTACTTTCAAGCACTTGAAAGTCTGACGTTAAATTATTGTACCAAGATTTCTAAAAATCAATCTTAAACCTGTTTAACTTAAAAAAACCGCCAAACTGCCGATTTAGATCGTAAGTAAGACGGTTTTTCATATCTTTTAGTTTGTGCGGATGAAGGGACTCGAACCCCCACGCCTCTCGGCACTAGATCCTAAGTCTAGCGCGGCTACCAATTACGCCACATCCGCGTTATTTTTTTGCGATGCAAAGATAACTGCTTTTTATTCGTTTTTGCAAATTTAATTTGCATTTTTTTTAAAAAAAAATACAAAAGGCAGATTATCAGTGTGGTATATCAAAGGTTCTTCTTTTGAGTTCAAAGTCATTTCCAAGGTACAGGCGTCTTACTTCTGAATCCTCTGCTAATTCTTCTGCTGTTCCTGCTTTTAATATGTTACCTTCGAATAGCAAATAGGCTCTGTCTGTAATGGATAATGTTTCGTGAACATTATGGTCTGTTATTAAAATACCAATGTTCTTATATTTCAATTTTGCTACAATTTCCTGTATGTCTTGAACGGCTATGGGGTCTACTCCGGCAAATGGCTCATCCAATAAAATAAACTTTGGATTTATGGCTAATGCACGCGCAATTTCACATCTTCTTCTTTCTCCTCCCGAGAGTTGTATTCCTAAACTTTTTCTTATATGTCCTAAGCTAAATTCTTCTATAAGTTCTTCAAGTCTTTGTTTTTGGTATTCTTTAGAAAATTTTGTCATTTCAAGCACTGCTTTGATATTGTCTTCAATGCTTAATTTTCTGAATACAGAAGCTTCTTGTGCTAAATAACCAATACCTCTTTGTGCTCTTTTATAAACCGGTTCTTTGGTGATTACTTCGTCATTTAAGTATATTTCCCCTGCATTGGGGGTAATTAAACCAACAGTCATATAAAAGGTGGTTGTTTTACCAGCGCCGTTTGGACCTAGTAGTCCAACAATTTCTCCTTGTTCTACTTTTACTGATACTCCTTTTACTACCGTTCTGTTCTTGTATTTTTTAACAAGGTTATCTGTATGTAATACTAGATTATTGTTTTCAGACATATTTATATAAATTAATACCCTTGAGATTTTCTTTTTTTCTTTTCGATATTTGCCGCAATAACAATTCCTCCTTCGTATAAAAAAATCAGAGGTACGCATACTAATATCTGACTGATTACATCCGGAGGTGTAATGATTGCAGCAAGCAATAAGCTGGCCACAATAGCGTGACGTCTGTATTTTTTTAATGTTTTAGCTGTAATTAAGCCTATTTTAGCTAAAAATAAGATTAACATAGGTAGTTCAAATACTACACCTCCTGCCAGAACAATGGAGCTTATCGTAGAAATATAGGATCCTAAGTTTAAAATGTTTTCAACTTTATCACTGACATGATAGTTGGCTAAAAAATGAATTGATAAAGGACAAATTATGTAATAAGCGAATAATACTCCTATTGTAAATAGTGAGGAAGTAAAAAATATCACACCTCTTGAATGTTTGATTTCTTCCTGGTATAATGCAGGTTTTATAAACCTCCAGAATTCCCAGAATATATAAGGAAAACCAACTATAATTCCAGCTATAAATGATACTCTAAGATGGGTTGTGAATTGTCCTGCCATTAATATGTTTTGGAACTGAATTTTTTCATGGTTAATACAAAGTGCTGGCATATTAAATTTTTGAGCAAGAGAACAAAGTATCTGGTTTGTTAAAAAGTCAGGGGAGCTGGGTCCAAAAATTATTATATCAAATAATATCCTTTTGTAAACAAAGGCAAAGATTGAAATTAAAACAATGGCTAAAAAAGAACGAACAATATGCCATCTCAACTCTTCCAGGTGTTCCAAAAATGTCATTTCCTCACTTGCCATAAAAAATTACAGTAAACAATAGTTATCACTTTACACTTATATAATGTGTCGTTTTAAGTTTTAATATTCTTTTGCGAAGATAGTATTGTAAATTTAATATGCCAATTATTGAAATTGAATGATTATTTGAGTATATTCAATTAAGCTGGTTTTGTGGTTCGTGTTAAATATTTTTAACTTATGTTTTATCTGTTGATATGGCTGGTTTGTATAGAATTGTTTTATGCAAATAATTGATTAGCGGTTAATTTTTTTTGGTAAAAGTGTGATTTTGTTTGAAGAAAAATTAATTTTGTTTGAAGTGATTGTTTGGGAAAAAGAAACTTTTACCTCAAATTGTGTTGTAACAGATTGAGGATAATTATTTTGTTATGAGAAAAAAGGTAGATCTCGTTGCTCATCTAAAAAAACATTTTGGATTTGATACTTTTAAAGGGAATCAAGAGGATGTTATTCATAATATTTTAAAAGGAAACGATACTTTTGTTTTAATGCCTACTGGTGGTGGTAAATCTTTATGTTATCAGTTGCCTGCTTTAATATTGTCAGGAACTGCAATTGTTATCTCTCCGCTAATAGCGCTGATGAAAAATCAGGTGGATGCCATGAGGGGATTTAGTGAAGATGACGGTATAGCTCATTATTTAAATTCTTCTTTAACAAAGGCAGCAATTACTAAGGTTAAAGAAGATATGCTTTCTGGCAAGACTAAGTTGTTGTATGTAGCTCCTGAATCTCTTACCAAAGAAGAAAATATTGAATTTTTAAAACAGGTTGAAATTTCTTTTTATGCTGTAGATGAAGCGCATTGTATTTCTGAATGGGGGCATGATTTTCGTCCTGAATACCGAAGAATTCGCCCTATCATAGAAGAAATAGGTTCGAAGCCACTCGTGGCTTTGACAGCAACAGCAACTCCTAAGGTTCAAAGTGATATTCAAAAAAGTTTAGGAATGAGTAAATCGATGGTTTTTAAATCGTCGTTTAATCGTCCGAATTTGTATTATGAGGTACGAGCTAAAAAGCATGCTACAAAGCAGATTATTAAAATTTTAAAAGAAAATACCGGTAAATCTGCTATTATATATTGTTTAAGCCGTAAAAAGGTTGAGGAACTGGCAGAAAATCTGGTAGTAAATGGCATTAATGCAAGGGCATATCATGCGGGTATGGATGCAGGAACCAGAGCTTCGAATCAGGATGCCTTTTTGATGGAAGAAACGGATGTAATTGTGGCTACAATTGCCTTTGGAATGGGGATTGATAAGCCTGATGTTCGTATTGTTATTCATTACGATATTCCTAAAAGTTTAGAAGGTTATTACCAGGAAACGGGTAGGGCTGGTCGCGATGGTGGCGAAGGCAGATGTATAACCTTTTATAGCTACAAGGATATTCAGAAGCTTGAAAAATTTATGCAAGGTAAACCTATCGCCGAGCAGGAAATTGGTAAGCAGTTGCTTTTAGAAACTGTTTCTTATGCAGAATCTTCTATTTGTAGAAGAAAGATTTTGTTACATTATTTTGGCGAAAGATATACAGAGGAGAATTGTGATACTTGTGATAATTGTTGCCATCCTAAAGAACAAACAGAAGGAATGGATAATGTAGTTCTTATGATTAAGACTATTTTGGCCTTGAAAGAAAAGTTTAAAGCCGACTACATTGTGCCTTTTTTAGCAGGAATTGGTAATTCGGCAATAAAGTCATATAAACACCACGAGCATGAATTGTTTGCAGCAGGGAAAGAAAAGGAAGAAAAATATTGGAATGCTGTTATCAGGCAGTTATTAGTGGCTGGTTTTTTAGTCAAAGAAATTGAAAATTATGGTATTCTTAAGGTAAGTGAAGAAGGTAAGGCTTTTCTTGATAGTCCAAAGTCGTTTATGATTACGCAGGAGCATGATTTTGATATGGATGATGTAGAGGAGAAATCAGCAGGTGGTACTGCGGCTGTGGATCCTCAGCTTTTTAGTATGCTAAAGGATTTAAGAAAGAAAATTTCAAAACGTAAGAATTTACCTCCCTTTGTTATTTTTCAGGATCCATCTCTTGAAGCAATGGCGATACATTATCCTATTACCATTGAGGAAATGTTGAATATTCCAGGAGTTGGCACAGGTAAAGCAAACCGCTTTGGAAAAGAGTTTGTTGAGTTGATTAAATCTCATGTTGAGGAAAATGAAATTGACAGACCTATCGATATGGTTGTTAAATCGGTAGCAAATAAATCTAAAAATAAAATAGCCATTATTCAAAGTATCGACCGCAAAGTTCCTCTTAATGATATAGCAGAATCACGAGGGCTGGAAATGGATGATTTGTTGACCGAGATAGAATCAATTGTTTATTCAGGTACAAGAGTTAATATTGATTATTATATTGATCAGGTTATGGATGAAGATCATAGGGATGATATTTTTTATTACTTTAAAGAAGATGCTGAAACAGATGATATTGGAAGTGCTCTTGAAGAGCTGGGTGAAGATGATTATCCTGAAGAGAATGTTCGATTGGTAAGGATTAAATTTTTATCGGAAGTAGGAAATTAAATTATATTTTTATTTGCAATTGAATTTTTAAATTGGTTTTGGTATTACGATTTATCGTTTGTAATCCGGAACCAATTTCTTTTTTGTTACTATACCAGGTTTGTGCTAATTTAATCCAAAGTGTTATGTTATCTCTTAGTTTTAACTTGCTTAACAGGTATGCTCTTGACCCTTTATCCTGAAATGAAGGGATGCTAAAGTTGTATAATACGTCGTTTTCGTATGCATAAATTCTTGCGTTGTAATCATCTGTGTCAAAAACTCCATATCTGATATAAAAAGATAATTCAGGCTTCGGGATACTGTATTTAAGATTACAATAGGCGAGTAGACCTGTTGATGTTGTGGACTTTGAGTTGTAGAACGACTTTTCTACTCGGCATTGTATTTTTAGGTTTGTATTTACTATATAATCGATTTGAGTTCGTATTTTTTTTAGGTTGTAGTTTTCAGTTGGGTGAATTGTATTCTGTGAATCGGATATGTTCTTTGCTTTGTCCTTTTCCTTGTATTGAAAAAAAATATTTGTCTGATTATTGACTTTGTACAATGTCTTTAATGATATTTCATATCCACAGGAAGGTTTGTTGATGTTGTATTCAAGCCAGTTAAATTTGAATATGTCAATGTAACTTTGTAGTTCTGTTTTTGGTATTGGGAAGGCACTTATACCAATAAATAAACCGGATTCTCCATTGGGATTACTGCTTTCTGAAAATGCATTCATCCAGGGCGAATTATACTTTTTTGAAAATTTACGATGCAGAATAGAGGCAGAAATAGTTGAAGCGGGTTTTATCAATATTCCATTCAGGATTGCCCAGTTAAAGTTTGTGGTTGTAGCACATTCTCCAAATACTATAAAGTTTGAATTTCCATAATTATAGGCACAAAAGGCATTATTTGAAGTGCTTTGTATAGCGTTAAGGCTTTTGTAAATTGCAGGGTTTGGGTTGCTTTTTATATTTATATTTTGGTAAACGTTTCCGATAGAGAGTGTTAGGTTCTTTAGTCGGTATTGGAAACTAGCGCCATAGGTTTTTCTTTGTGCCTGATGCTTTTTTGCAAGTTCACTGATCGTCCTGTGATATCCTGAGGATGGGAATGACGTTGCATAATGATCGTTATTTATTGAGTCGTACTCAATGTTGGCATCGATATCTTTCATAGAGATGAAAGTCGTTAGTTTTAGATTCCTCCATCTTATAGTTGAAGCAATACCTCTAAAAAAATCAGATTCGTTGGTGGAAGAATATTTTCTGATTCCATCACCTCTTTTCTTGATTAAAAATATGTTGCCTGCTTTTCCAATATTTGAACCACTCCATATAGCTAGTCCCTGACCCAAGTTTACATTAAAATCTCCGATTATTATATTCTCAATTAAATTGTTGTTTTTGTATTCCAGAAATCCGGATAGAAACTCAGGATTATTCTTTGCATCAGTAAATTTTTCTCCTGCATCTTTCTCGTATACTACGCCTGCTGAAATATTTGAACCATATTTGAATATGGATTTCTGGTATAAATGATGTTTGTTTCCAGTGTATCCGCTGCTATCATTTTTGCTATAGCCAATCGGTGTTTCTAAATTGTAGGAATCTCTAACGAGAATATTTGCATTGAAATAATTATGATTAGATTTTTTTATCTCATCTTCAAATTCTACAAAAAGCGATAAGGTTTCAATTAATTCAGGAGTAAAACTCTTAATGGCCTGTAATTGATATTTGCTGTATACCGGAGCGTAAGTTCTTATGTAATCTAATAAATCATCCATCTGAAAGTCAGAAAGAAATATTAATTGTTCCAGATACCTTTTGTCGACTTGGTGGATGTTGACTTTATGTTCCGTCAACTCCAATAATTCATCAAATACCTGGGTGTTTATTTCTGTTTCTATCTCGTTTTCTGCTAAGTATTCGATGATTTGTGAGTAGATGGCATTTCTGGTGGAGTTTTCTTGCGCATTTATCTCTGCGGCAACGATAATAATGACGAATAAGATAGTCTTTTTCATTGTTTAGCCGTGAATTTATAAGAAATGCCTATTCCTGATGATACACCCAGATTTTGGTGGTTCGTCATCGCTATATCAATATTTAAAGATTCAATATTTAATCCCATTCCCAGGGTATAAACTACTGGTTTGCCATAAACACCTATTCTTGAAGTTAAAAATGGATTTATTTTATATGCTATTCCAAATCGGGTAATCGTGTTGTAGTTAATGGTTTTGTTAATTTCAGAAGAGATTGAGAACCTGGAGTGTGCCATCCATTTTATTCCCAGGTTGATGTATGAGGAGATTTCCTCTTTGTAATTGTTTATCTTGATAGAAGCTTTTTCCGGGTTAAATGCTACAAATCCTATACATAAAGAAGGGTGAGGGTTAAATTGGATTCCTGCACATGAAAATAACTGTTGTCCGTTGCCTGATTCTGCAACCTGGTTGTATTGCAGGTTTAGTTGGAAGCATAAGCTAAAGTGTGGGGATATGTTTTTTGCAAAACCAATTGTTACTATGTTTTCGTTATATTGCTGATAGCCATATCGATTGATGCTGCTGTAAATGTTGCCATATTTTGTAGGGAAGGCTAAGCTAAGTTTTTGGTTGCTGAGTTCCGGAATGAAATATGGAATGAAATAATTTACTGCAAGACTTAAATCTCTTATGCTTGCTACCCCTGCCGGATTGGCAAATAAACTTGATGTTCCTTTAGATGCAACCCCTGTTCCGCCCTGGGCTATAGATTCAGTAGATAAATGAATGGTTGATTGAGATAAGCAGTTTAAGCTTGTAGTTATTATAAATAGAGTGATAAAAATTAACTTTCGGAGATGTGACTGATAGGTGTTTTTCATGATTTAGGGTGTGGTAAAAAAAAATAGGTGAACTTCGACTGTGTGTCAATGTTCACCTAAAAATACAAAAAACTTTAATATTTTAAAATTAAATTAAAAAAATAAATACTGTTAATGAGCTAGTTAGTTTTAAAATCGTATTTAATTTCACTTAACTCCTGATTTGCTTTTTCAATTTTTGTTTTAAGATTTTCTTTAAAGTCTGCTACTCTTAAAGCTAATTCTTTATCACCTAATGCTAACATTTGAGCTGCCAGGATTCCTGCGTTTTGAGCTCCGTTAATTCCAACGGTTGCCACAGGTATACCAGGAGGCATTTGAACAATAGCTAATAGCGCATCTAAACCATCAAGGGACGCCTTAATGGGTACACCAATAATTGGTAGTTTAGTCATTGAAGCAATTACACCAGGTAAGTGTGCTGCCATACCTGCAGCTGCAATAATAACTTTTATCCCTCTATCCTCTGCTCCTTTGGCAAATTTTTCAACAGCCTCAGGGGTTCTGTGTGCTGAAAGTGCATTGATTTCAAACGGTATTTTTAAATCATTTAGCACCTGAGCTGCCTTTTCCATAACAGGCAAATCAGATGTACTGCCCATAATAATACTAACTACTGCTTGCATAGTGTAATTTAATATAAGTAAATAAAATGTTTAAACTAACGCAAAATTAACAAGTTATGAAAAGAAAAGGTTTTAAACATTGTATTTTTTTGTACTTTTGCGCCACGTAAATAAAATTTTGTCCGATTAATGAAACGTATAAAGCTATTAGACAGGGAGTTTGAAATGTCGATTCCTTTTGAGACGATAGATAGTGCAATAGAAGGAATAGCAGCTAAGATGAATAAGGATTTGGTTCATAAAGATCCTTTAATGATTTGTGTTTTGAATGGTTCTTTTATGTTTGCTGCTGATCTAATGAAAAAATTAAATTTTCCTTGTGAAATTAGTTTTGTTAAGTTGTCTTCTTATGAAGGAACTTCATCAACAGGAAAAGTTAAAGAGCTTATTGGATTAAATGAGAATATCGAAGGTAGATGTGTTGTTATCCTTGAGGATATTGTAGATACCGGATTTACCATTGAAATGATCAAGGATCAATTGTTAGGATACCAACCGGCAGAGGTTAAAATTGCTACTATGTTGTTTAAACCTGAAGCTTGTAAGGTTGATCTTGATATTGAATATGTAGGGATGGAAATTCCTAATGATTTTATTGTGGGCTATGGTCTTGATTATGATGGCCATGGTCGTAATTTAGCAGATATATATACAGTTGTTGAATAAATATAAACTATAACCGAAATGTTGAACGTAGTAATTTTTGGTCCTCCAGGGTCCGGTAAAGGTACCCAAAGTGAAAACATCATTAGCAAATACAATTTAGCACACATCTCTACCGGAGATCTGTTAAGAGCAGAAATTAGCGGTCATACTCAACTTGGAACAATTGCCAAGAGTTTTATTGACAAAGGTGAGTTAGTGCCTGATGAAACAATTATTGGAATGATTGACAATAAGATTGAATCATTGGTAGGTTCTAAAGGTGTTATTTTTGATGGTTTCCCCAGAACAGTGGAGCAAGCAGAGGCTTTAGAGCAATTGTTGGCTGATTATAAAACGAAGGTTAATGTGATGATTAATCTTGAAGTTCCTAAAGATGAGCTTGTGTCCAGATTGTTAGAGAGGGGTAAGGTTTCTGGTAGGTCAGATGATAACCTTGAAACGATTGAAAAAAGAATTAATGTATATGAATCTCAAACTAAACCGGTAATTGATTTCTATAAGAAGAAAAAAGTATACAAGTCAATTAAAGGTGTTGGTAGTATTGATGAAATTTTTGCTTCTATTTCTGAAGTAATTGATTCTGTACAATAATAAATTATAAATTATCACAGCCGCGGGAGTTATGTGCTTTCCGTGGCTTGTTTTTTTAGTGTATTGGTTATGGCAAGTAGTAATTTTGTTGATTATGTAAAGATATTTTGTCGCTCTGGTAAGGGAGGGGCTGGTTCTGCACATATGCGTAGAGAAAAATTTGTTCCTAAAGGTGGTCCTGATGGAGGAGATGGCGGTAGAGGTGGTCATGTAATTATTAAAGGTAGCCGTAATCACTGGACTTTATTACACTTGAAATTTCAGAGGCACATTTTTGCCGGTCATGGTATGTCGGGTGGTGCTCAAGGTAGTTTTGGTTCTCAGGGTGAGGATAAAACAATATTTGTGCCGCTGGGTACTATTGCCAAAAGTGCCGAAACCGGAGAGGTGATGTGTGAGATTACCGAAGATGGTCAGGAGTTTATTCTGGCTCCGGGAGGAAAAGGAGGTAGAGGAAATATGCACTTTAAATCCTCAACAAATCAAACACCTCGTTATGCACAACCTGGATTAGAAGGGATTGAAATTGCTGTTATACTTGAATTGAAAGTATTGGCTGATGTTGGTTTGGTAGGCTTTCCTAATGCCGGTAAGTCAACATTATTATCGGTTGTTTCTGCTGCAAAACCTGAGATTGGCGATTATCCTTTTACTACTTTGGTGCCTAACCTGGGTATTGTAAATTATCGTGATTTCAAGTCTTTTGTCATGGCTGATATTCCAGGTATTATTGAGGGAGCCAGTGAAGGTAAAGGTCTTGGATTAAGATTTTTGCGTCATATTGAGCGTAACTCCATCTTGTTGTTCCTGATTCCTGCTGATGCTGATGATATTGTTAATGAATATCAGGTGTTATTAAATGAATTAAAGGTTTATAACCCCGAGCTTTTAGATAAACAAAGATTACTTGCCATTTCAAAGTGCGATTTGCTCGACGATGAGTTGATTGCTGAAATTAAAAAAGACTTACCCGAAATTCCGTATACTTTTATATCTTCGGTTGCCAATATTGGTATTACTGAGTTAAAAGATATGATATGGAAAGCACTGGACGAGTCGAACAAGGATATGACAGATTAGTTCAAGAGTATAAACTATTAGAAGAAAAATACGAAGAACAAGGCAGCTTTTATTCTCGTAAAATAATTCATTCCGGATGGATACGAGTATTGTGCTTTGTTTTAATGTTTGTTCTTCCATTTTATATTTTTGAATATTCAATCGTTATATCGGCTTCGGTTTTTATTGCTTTTATTTCTTGTTTTGTATACTTGATTAAACAATTTAATCATTATAAAAGACAAAAAAGTGAATTTTCATTTCTGAAAGAGTTGAATCATAATGAGATTTCTGCTTTAAACGGCAATTGGGATTGCTTTGGTTCTGGCGAGAAGTATAAAGACCCATTGCATAACTTTTCATATGATTTAGATTTATTTGGAGAGTCGTCATTTTTCCAATTTATTAATCGCTCTGCAACTATTGAAGGTGAAAGGAAATTAGCAGGGTTACTCACTCGTTCTTCTGTCGATATTAAGGACTTACATCGAAATCAAAAGGTATTTCAGGAATTATCTAAAAAGATTGAATTTCGGCAGGAGTTTTATGCTAAAGGAAGAGTGCTGAATGAGTCAGAAGAGGATATAACAAAAGTGAACTATTTCAAAGAGTATTCTCCATGGCTTAGAACAAAAGGTGTTTTTTTTAAAGTGCTCATAAAAATTCTTCCGATTTCTTTTATATTGACTTTTGTTTGGTCATTTTTTGGACTGAATCCTGTTGTTCCAATAATGATTTTTCTCTTTAATTTGAGTTTTGTGGGTACTTATTTAAAAGCTACTAATACTTTCAATTTAAAATTTTCATCTCTTTCAGTTATCCTTCAGAATTACGCCTCCTTAACAAATTTGATTGTCAAGCAAGAGTTTACTTCTGAAAAATTAGTTCAGTTAAAAAATATATTATCTTCTGAAAATGCAAATGCCGCATTAGCTATAAAAAAGCTTAGTGTGTATATGAATCACTTTGATCAGCGCAATGGAATGTTATCAGGGGTTGTGTTGAATGGTGTTTTATTATGGGATTTTAAATATGTGTTAAAAATAGAGAAATGGTTGGATACTTATCAAAGTCAGTTGTTTGAGTGGTTTGATGTTGTTCATGAAATTGATGCATATTGTAGCCTGGCCGGATATGTTTTTAATCATCCTGATTATGTTTTTCCTGAAATTTCTGATGATCAGGTTTTTAATGTTGAAAATTTAGGGCATCCTTTAATCGATACAAAAGAAAGGATATGTAATGATTTTAATTTTAAAGATTCGGTATTTACTTTAATAACAGGAGCCAATATGTCAGGGAAAAGTACTTTTTTAAGAAGTATTGGCCTCAATTTGGTTTTGGCAAATTGCGGTGCTGTGGTTTGTGCGGATAGGATGATTTATAAACCCATGGAGTTGGTTACAAATATGCGAACCACCGACTCTTTAATGAAACATGAGTCTTATTTCTTTGCTGAATTAAAAAGGTTAAAGTATATAATTGATAAGCTGCAAAATGGTAATGATATTTTTATCATATTGGATGAAATACTCAAGGGTACTAATTCTAAGGATAAAACCTATGGAAGTATGGCCTTGATAAGAAACTTATTGAACTTTACCGCTTACGGTCTGATTGCCACTCACGATTTGGAACTTGAAATTTTAGAGGATGAAACTTCAGGCCGGGTAGCCAATTATTGTTTCGAAGTTAAAAATGATTCGGGTAAGTTGTTGTTTGATTATAAGTTATATAAAGGGGTAACAAAGAACCATAATGCATCGTTTTTAATGAAAAAGATGGGAATTATACCAATCGAATAATTTTTTCTGTTTTTTTATAAAAAAATCCCGTAAACACTATGTTTTAAGGATTTTTTTATTTTTTTTTATACCTGACTTTTAATTAATCTCAAATCCGATCTAAGAATTTTCTGATTAGAGAGATTGTTTGTCAAAATATTATTATTATTGGTTCACAAATTTGCAATAAAACGGATTCATAAATATGAATCCGTTTTTTAATATGTTGTGCTTTATAATTAAGTGTTCTGGAGTAATTGTAATTACACAAACGTAGTATGTCGTTTCTGATTAATAAATGATGTTTTTAGGATGATGTTTAGGTGTGTCGCTTTGTTATTTGGTACAAGATTGCATTTGAAATACCATCAAACATAGCTGCGAGAAGCTATTTCTGTTTGGAAATACCATCAAACATAGCTGCGAGAAGCTATTTCTGTTTGGAAATACCATCAAACACAACTGCGAGAAGCTATTTCCGTTTAGAAATACCATCAAACACAACTGCGAGAAGCTATTTCCGTTTAGAAATACCATCAAACACAGCTGCGAGAAGCTATTTCCGTTTAGAAATACCATCAAACACAACTGCGAGAAGCTATTTCCGTTTAGAAATACCATCAAACACAGCTGCGAGAAGCTATTTTCGTCTGGAAATACCATCAAACACAGCTGCGAGAAGCTATTTTCGTCTGGAAATACCATCAAACACAACTGCGAGAAGCTATTTCTGTTTAGAAATACCATTAAACACAACTGCGATAAATAACTTGTTTCATCTTATGAACTGCAGACTGTTATTTAGCTAGTGAGTTGATGAATTTAAAGTTTTTTATTTTGCTCAATTTACTTTGTTTAAAGTTTTATTTTGTTGACCATTGATATGTAGTGTGTTGTGTTAATAAATTGATTGCTGATATTTATCTGTTGAAAAAAGTATTACCATAAAAATGCCGAATTAATTATATTTGGAGGAATTTTATTTTTAATCCATCCATACTTTATAAAAAAATTAAATCTCATAAAATTATGTCACAACAGTATTCAGAAGATGCCATTAGAACCTTAGACTGGAAAGAACATATCAGAAAACGTCCAGGGATGTATATTGGTAAGTTGGGTGATGGAACATATTCAGATGATGGTATTTATGTGTTGCTAAAAGAGGTGATGGATAACTCTATTGATGAGTATATGATGGGGTTTGGTAAAAAGATAGAGGTTACAGTTGTTGATGGAATTGTCACTATTCGTGATTATGGAAGGGGTATACCTTTAGGTAAGGTAATTGATGTGGCCTCAAAAATGAATACAGGTGCAAAATACGACTCTAAGGTTTTCAAAAAGTCAGTAGGTCTTAATGGAGTGGGTATTAAAGCCGTAAATGCATTATCTACTAAATTTACGGTTACAGCATTCAGAGAGGGTGAATGTAAAAAAGTTGACTTTTCCCAGGGTAATGTTGTTCATGAATATGAGGTGGAATCCACAACAGAAGCTAATGGTACCTTTGTTTCTTTTCAACCGGATGTAGATATTTTTGAAAAATATGTATTCAGGGATGAATATATCGAGTCTTTATTAAAAAACTATACCTATTTAAATGCTGGTTTGGCAATTCATTATAATGGAACAGTTTTTAAGTCAAAGAATGGACTGCTGGACTTACTACATGAAAACATGACTTCCCCTGGAGTGTATCCAATGATTCATCTTCAAACAGAAGATCTTGAAGTAGCATTTACGCATGGTAACCAGTATGGCGAGGAGTATTATACTTTTGTAAACGGTCAGCATACAACTCAGGGAGGAACGCATCAGTTGGCATTTCGTGAAGCTTTAGTAAAAACAATACGTGAGTTTTATAATAAAAATTTTGATGTTTCAGATATTAGAACAGGTGTTATTGCTGCCATAAGTATAAAAATTGAAGAGCCTGTCTTTGAATCTCAGACCAAAACAAAATTAGGATCCAAAGATATGGGGCCTAATGGGCCGTCAGTACGAAATTATGTTTCCGATTTTATTAAAAAGGAACTTGATAATTTCTTGCATAGAAATACCGAAACTGCCGAACTATTAATGAGGAAGATTCTTGAATCGGAAAAAGAACGAAAAGCAATTTCGGGTATTCAAAAACTGGCTAAGGAGCGGGCAAAAAAAGTAAGTTTGCACAATAAAAAGTTAAGAGACTGTAGAGTTCATTACAATTCTAATAATGAAGCAGCTTCCCTTTCTTCAATTTTTATTACCGAGGGTGATTCTGCCAGTGGGTCTATTACCAAAGCTCGTAGTGTAAATAGCCAGGCTGTATTCAGTTTGAAAGGTAAGCCTTTAAACTCCTATGGGTTAACAAGGAAAATTGTGTATGAAAATGAGGAGTTTAACTTACTGCAAGCCGCTTTAAATATAGAAGATGGACTGGAAACATTAAGATATAATCATGTAATTATAGCTACCGATGCCGATGTGGATGGAATGCACATCAGGTTGTTATTGATTACATTTTTCTTACAGTTTTTTCCTGAACTGGTAAAGAATGGTCACTTGTATATTCTTCAAACACCATTGTTCAGGGTCAGGAATAAGAAAAAAACAATGTATTGCTATTCAGAAGATGAAAAACTTAAAGCAATAAAACAGTTAGGAGCAAATCCTGAAATTACAAGGTTTAAAGGTTTGGGAGAAATTAGTCCTGATGAGTTTAAACACTTTATCGGTAAAGATATTCGATTGGAGCCTGTAAGAATGAAGAAAGAAGATGCCGTGCAGCAGTTACTTTCTTTTTATATGGGTAAGAATACCCCTGACAGACAGACTTTTATTATTGATAATCTTGTTGTAGAAGAAGACCTGGCATAGTATAAACAATATAATGCAGTTGTAAGCATGAGTGAAAATATAAATACCCCAAACGACGAAGAAACAAACCTAAACCCTGAGGAAAATAATCCCGGTCAGGAAGGTAATACTTTCGAAGAACAAAATACTGATGTAAAGATATCGCACCTGGGTGGTATGTTTAAAGGTTGGTTTTTAGATTATGCCTCGTATGTTATTCTTGAACGTGCGGTTCCTCATATTAATGATGGATTAAAACCGGTGCAGCGAAGAATACTACATGCTATGCGTCGTATGGATGACGGGCGCTATAACAAGGTAGCCAACATCATTGGATTTACCATGCAATTTCACCCTCATGGAGATGCCTCTATAGGTGATGCATTAGTGCAATTAGGTCAAAAAAACCTGTTGATAGATATGCAGGGTAACTGGGGTAATGTGGCTACTGGTGATGGAGCTGCTGCACCTCGTTATATTGAGGCCCGTTTAACAAAATTTGCACAGGAAGTAGTGTTTAATCCTAAAACTACACTGTGGAAAATGAGTTACGATGGCCGTAATAAAGAACCTATTACCTTACCGGTAAAATTTCCCTTGCTTCTGGCTCAGGGTGTTGAAGGTATTGCTGTAGGGCTCGCTTCAAAAATATTGCCTCATAACTTTAACGAGTTGATTGATGCTTCTGTGGCACACCTGGAAGGAAAAGGTTTTGAAATATATCCCGACTTCCCAACCGGGGGTATGGTTGATGTATCAAAGTACAATGACGGATTAAGAGGTGGAGCCGTTAAAGTTCGTGCTAAAATTGTTAAACAAGATAACAGAACCCTTAATATTACCGATATACCCTACGGAAAGAATACCGGTACTTTGATTGATTCTATTTTAAAGGCCAACGAAAAGGGTAAGATTAAGATTAAGAAAATAGATGATAACACTGCTGAGAATGTTGAAATATTGATTCATCTTCCAAACGGCGTGTCTACCGATAAAACAATCGATGCTCTATATGCATTTACAGATTGTGAAGTTTCTATATCACCCAACTGCTGTCTTATTGAAGATAATACTCCCAAGTTTATCGGGGTTTCAGAAGTTTTAAGAAAAAATACGGATCATACTGTTCATTTATTAACACGTGAACTGGAGATTAGAAGGGGTGAGCTTGAAGAGGCCTGGCATTTTGCATCTTTGGAAAGGATTTTTATTGAAAATAAAATCTATCAAAAGATTGAAAATTGTGAAACTATGGAGGCTATTATTCAAACTATTGATCATGGTTTAGAGCCTTTTAAAGGAAATCTGAGAAGAGAAGTTACTCGTGATGATATTATTAAACTTACCGAAATAAGGATTAAAAGAATATCTCGTTTTGATTCTAATAAAGCAGATGAATATATTGCATCTCTTGAAGAAGAATTAGAACAAATAGCATATAATCTTGAACATATCATTCCTTATTCAATCAACTATTTCAAACATATTAAAAAAACTTACGGCAAAAATTTTACCCGTCAAACAGAGATCAGAAGTTTTGAAAATATTGAAGCAAGCAAGGTTGTTGTTAAAAATGAAAAACTATATATCAATCGCGATGAGGGTTTTATGGGTACATCACTGCGCAGGGATGAATTTGTATGCGATTGCTCAGATATAGATGATATTATCATCTTTTATAAAGATGGTAGGTATTTGATTACCAAAGTTTCTGAAAAAGCTTTTATCGGAAAAGGAGTTATTCATTTAGCAGTATTTAAAAAGAGTGATAAACGAACTATTTATAATGTAGTTTACAGAGATGGTAAATCGGGAGCTACCTATGTAAAACGCTTTGCTGTTACCGGAATTACCAGAGATAAAGAGTATGATGTAACAAAAGGTACTAAAGGCTCCGATGTACTTTACTTTAGTGCAAATCCTAACGGTGAAGCAGAAATTTTAAAAGTAGTATTGCGACCTAAAGCTCGTATTCGTAATTTAATCTTTGATTACGATATGGCCGAACTGGCTATTAAGGGAAGGGGCGCAATGGGTAATATTCTTACCAAGCATGAAGTTCAAAAAGTAGTATTGCGTAAAAAAGGCGTTTCAACTCTTGGAGGAAGAAAAATATGGTTTGACCCTGATGTGCTAAGAATTAATTCTGATGTCAGAGGTAATTATCTTGGAGAGTTTCATGCCGACGATTTAATTTTGGTGCTTACTAAGGACGGGAATTACTATCATACAAACTTCGATTTAACAAACCATTATGAAGATAATATCTTAATTATTGAAAAATATAATCAGGATAAAGTGTGGTCCGTAGCATATTATGATGCAGATCAAAAATATTATTACCTGAAAAGATTCCAGCTCGAACCATCAATGAAACCACAAAGTTTTATTGGAGATAACTCAAAATCTTATCTTGTAAGAGTTACAAATATTGATTACCCGCGTCTTGAAGTTAAGTTTGGAGGAGAGGATAAAGAAAAAGATAAGATGATTGTTGAGGTAGATGAGTTTATTGGAGTAAAGAGTGTTAAAGCCAGGGGTAAACGATTAACAACTTATCAGGTGTCGAAAATCAATGAGCTTGAACCTTTAATTACCAAGCCTCAACCAGAAGAGGAGGCTGATTCTGTGGATGACCATAATACTTTGGAAGAAGAGGATGAAAACCAAATGTCATTGTTTTAATATGGTATCCAGAGTTTATTTAATTGGTTTTATGGGTAGTGGAAAGTCCACGATGGGACGATGGCTGGCTGATGCCCTGGGATGGAGTTTCCTGGACCTGGATCATTTTATCGAACATAAATATCATAAAACAATATCTCAGATATTTGAAGATAAAGGAGAGGATGGTTTCAGGGAGATAGAAGCGAATTGTTTGCGTGAGGTTAGTGATTTTGATAGAGTAATAATAGGAGCGGGAGGTGGAACTCCTTGTTATTATGATAATATGGATGTAATGAATGCTACAGGTTTAACTATCTATTTAAAGTTAGAGCCTGCAGTTTTAAATGAAAGATTGACTGGCTCAAAATCACAGCGCCCTTTAGTTGCTAATAAAAACGGGGAGGAATTGTTGAATTTTATTTCAGATAAGCTTAATGAGAGGGAGGCTCACTATCTGAAAGCTAAAGTAGTAGCAGACGGAACCGTGTGGCAGGTTGAGGATTTTGTGAATGTGATAAAGCGTACAGCACATTAAATAAAGTTAACAAAGCTATCCTCGGATAGCTTTGTTACCAATCAGCAGCCATGAGTTTTGGTTGCTGAAAATGAGTATTGATATAAAAGTAATTATTTGTTAGGTATTTAAATCCTGACCTTTGAAAAAAAGCTTTGATCTTTAACTGCGCTGTTTCTTCATCAAATTCAGCATCTTCAAAAGTCAAGGCCTTTAAAAAGTCATCTTCTTCGTATTCATCTTCATTAATATTATTCATAATAGTTTGTTGAAAAGGAGTTGAGTTTATAATAATGGCTCCAACTCCATTCCCAAACCTGGTATATAGATCCTTGAGTATTTTACCCCCAAGGTTTTTACCTCTGAAAGCCGGTATTAATTCATATTCGGTAATTAAGCATATGTTTTCCAGGTACATATCCCTGTCGGCATATTTCATAAAATGTTCATTGTATTCTTCATTGTCAAAATCAATGAATTCAAGTCCAAAATCTAAAATGCTTGATGAAGAATCAAAAACGTGAAACAGGTCGTAATTTTGCTCAATGACCTGGTTGATTAAGATTGTACTAAATAATAATCTTCCAATTTTAATGAGTTCACCAGAAGGCTTGTAAACGAGTATCTCTGCTTCGTAATTATTGACATATCTATCTGGATTTTCATCATCAAGATCAGATTGCATATGGTAATTTATCGTATAATCAAATGAATTCATGCGTGTATAATTTAGGTTAATTACATGAGATGAATTATTATATTACACCTAAATTATAAAAAAAAGCCACGTGAACAGTGGCTTTTGATTAATTTTTATGAATAAGATTGATTACCTGTTGAGTATACTCCATGAATGTGTAGGTTACTCTTTTTAATCTTTAGCTTTTTTAACCTAAAATCATACCAACAATTGTGGCCGACAGAAGAGATGCTAATGTGCCTGCTAATAGAGCTTTCATACCTAATTGAGTTAAGGTTACTCTTTGTCCTGGAGCCAGAGCTCCGATACCCCCAATTTGTATTCCTATTGAAGCAAAGTTGGCAAATCCACATAAAACATAGGTTGCAATTAATACTGATTTTTGCTGGGCAAAAGCACCGGCTTCTTTTAAATCGCCTAAACTAACGTAACCAATAAATTCTGTCATGATAATTTTTTCACCCAAAACTCTACCTACCAAGTCAATGTCTTCACTGCAAACACCGATTAACCACATTATAGGTGAGAAAGCATATCCAAGAATAAATTGAAGGCTCAGTTCATGATATTCACCCGATGTTGCAGATGCTATAACTTCATTTAATCCTGAATAGTAGCCAATTTTCAGAAAGATGTAGTTAATCATAGCAATAAAAGAGATGAATACTAATAACATGGCACCTACATTTACTGCAAGTTTTAAACCTTCAGATGTTCCGTTAGAAATGGCATCTAATACATTTTTTCCGATTTTTTCTTTGCTGACAACCACTTCATTGTTAATTTTTTCTGTTTGAGGAAGTAGTATCTTTGAAATTACAACAACTCCTGGAGCAGCCATTATGGATGCTGCAAGTAAGTGTTTTGCATATAAAATTTCCTGAGCAGGAATGCCAGCGCCTAATATTTTAATGTATACAGCTAAAACACCCCCGGCTAAAGTTGCCATACCCCCAGACATGACCAATAGCATTTCTGACCGGTTCATTTTTTCGAGATATGCTTTTATCATTAAAGGAGATTCTGTTTGGCCAAGAAAAATATTTCCGGCAACAGATAAACTTTCGGCACCCGAAAGTTTCATTAATTTAGTCATTCCCCAGGCCAGAGCATACACTACCTTTTGTATAATACCATAATAAAACAGTAAACTCGTTAAGGCTGAGAAAAATATAATGGTTGGTAATATGGTTACTGCAAAATTTAAAAGAGGTGATTCGATTTCTCCTGCACCAAAACTTTTAAATAAAAATGAAGTACCAGCCTCTGTGAAATTTAAAACCTGTACGAATATCTTACTTACAAATTCAAAAAACACTTGTACAAAAGGAATGTACAATATAGATACAGCCAATAATAGTTGGATGCCCAGGCCTGTTGCTATCGCTTTCCAATTAATAGCCTTTTTGTTTGAGCTAAATAACCAGGCTATCCCTATTAGTACCGCCATTCCTATAATTCCTCTTAGTAAACTAAGGAATGAAAAATTGGAATGTATTTGTGTTTCTACAACAGATGAGGCCAGGGCAGATTGAGTGCTTAATACTATCGCAACGAATAGTACAGAAATTACTTTTTTGATCATGGGTAAATTAATAATATAAATGAAGAATGCTAAGACGCGCTTCTTTTTTGAATTTCATCTCTAATTTCAGATGCTTTTTCATAGTCTTCTTTACTAATGGCGTTATCAAGCATTTTATTCAATTCATCAATAGATAAACTTGAATATTTGTTTTTGTCGCCTGATTTATTTTTGTCTTTGGAGCCAATTTCTTCCTCCTGATCCGAATTAACATCTAATATAATACCTGCAGATTCAATAATAGATTCATAAGTGTAAATAGGACAGTTAAATCTTAGGGAAAGTGCTACTGCATCTGATGTTCTTGAATCTATTCTTATTTCTTCACCATCTTTTATGCAAACCAATTCAGAATAGAATATTCCTTCTTCAAGTTTATAGATGATAACTTCAATAATTTCAATCTCAAAAGCTCTGGAAAAATTAAGGAAAAGATCGTGGGTCAGAGGTCGGGGGGGCTCCAAACCTTCCAGTTTTATTGCAATAGATTGCGCTTCAACTCCACCAATGATAATCGGAATTCTTCTTTCACCTTCTTCTTCCGCCAGTACTAATGCATATGCACCAGATTGTGTTTGACTATAAGACAGACCTAATATATTAAGTTTAATCTTTTTTTTGCTCATAAATCTTCTTCGTGTTTCGAAGTATGGAAAACATTACTATAATAAAACAAATATAACAATTTGTTTTAAACATCAGGCGATATATATGATATCTGATGTTAACATACTAAACAAATATAAGTTGCATATGTTTCTTTTACGAGTAAAATGATCCATAAATGTTCTGTTGAGAAATATTTAATTGTGTTGAGATTCATTGAATTAACGCATTTTTTTTTGTGAGTATAGATATATTTTATACTTTTGCACTCCAGTACTTCTTGAGAGGCTTGGTAAAGTGGCTGATAATGAGAGAAAAAGCCCGCCTCCTGGATATAATTTTAATTTAATTGTTATGTACGCGATTGTTGATATTGCAGGGCAGCAGTTTAAAGTAGAAAAAGACAGCAAAATTTATGTACACCGTCTAGCTTCAGAAGAAGGAGCTGCTGTTGAATTTGACAAAGTAATGTTGATTGACAATGAAGGAGAAGTAAAAGTAGGTGCTCCTGTTGTTGAAGGTGCGAAAGTAACTGCTAAAGTTCTTTCTCATGTTAAAGGTGATAAAGTAATTGTTTTCAAAAAGAAAAGAAGAAAAGGTTACAAAAAGAAAAATGGTCACCGTCAACAATTTTCTCAAATTCAAATTGAAGATATTTTAGTTGGATAATTAAAAAAATTAGAATAAGATGGCACATAAAAAAGGAGTCGGTAGTTCGAAAAACGGTAGAGAATCCGAAAGTAAACGATTAGGCGTTAAAATTTTTGGTGGTCAGGCTGCAAAAGCAGGTAACATCATTGTTCGTCAGAGAGGAACTCAGCATCATCCGGGAGATAATGTAGGTATAGGTAAAGACCATACTTTATTTGCTCTTATTGATGGTACAGTATCTTTTCGTAAAAAAAGAAACAACAAGTCTTATGTATCAGTTGAGCCTTTTGCTGCTGAATAAAAAGACTTAGAAAGATTTTAAGAGTCTCCTGATTTTGTTACTTTCGTAACACAATTCAGGAGATTTTTTTTATCCGTATATCAACAAACAATAAAAACGCAGAATGCTTACGCTAAAATTTATACAAGAAAATAAGGATGAGGTTGTTAAACGCCTTAAAGTAAAGCGGTTTGATGCAACTGAAATAGTAGAAAATATTATTGCTTTAGATAATAAACGTAAAACCACTCAGGTCGATGTAGAAGCAAAACAGGCTGAGATGAATGGTTTATCTAAAGAAATCGGGATGCTGTTTAAACAAGGAAAAGCTCAGGAAGCAAACGATGCAAAAGCAAAGACTGCTGAGTTAAAGGATAGTATTAGAGATTTAAATGCTGAACTTAGTGAAATAACAACCCGGTTAAATAGCGAAGTAGTTAAATTACCTAATTTACCGCATTCATCTGTTCCGGAGGGGAATAGTGATGAGGATAATGAGGTTGTTAAAGAAGGTGGTGTTATTACGGAGATCGTAGGTGAGAAGTTACCTCACTGGGAGTTGATTAAAAAGTATGACATTATTGATTTTGAATTAGGTACTAAAATCACCGGAGCAGGTTTTCCTGTTTATAAGGGTAAAGGTGCTCGTTTGCAGCGTGCTTTAATTTCTTTTTTTCTGGACGAAGGTGAGAAGGCTGGTTACAACGAAGTACTTCCTCCAATTGTAGTTAATGAAGATTCTGGTTTTGGTACAGGTCAGCTTCCTGATAAAGAAGGGCAAATGTATCATGCTACTGCTGATAATCTATATTTAATTCCTACAGCAGAGGTTCCGGTAACCAATATATATCGTGATGAGGTTGTTAAGGAAGAAGACCTGCCCTTGAAAAATATGGCATATACTCCATGTTTTAGACGTGAAGCTGGATCGTGGGGAGCTCATGTGCGTGGTTTGAATAGATTGCATCAGTTTGATAAGGTTGAAATCGTTCAGATTGCTCACCCGGATAAGTCCTATCAATCATTAGAACAGATGGTGGCTCATGTAGAAAGTTTAGTTAATAAATTAGGATTGCCATATAGAATTCTTCGTTTGTGTGGTGGAGATATTAGTTTTACTTCAGCCTTAACATTTGATTTTGAAGTATATTCTGCAGCTCAGGAAAGATGGTTGGAAGTGAGTTCTGTTTCTAATTTTGAGAATTACCAGGCTAACAGGTTAAAATGTAGATTTAAAGGGAAAGATATGAAGAAGCCAGAATTGGTTCATACTTTAAACGGTAGTGCTTTGGCTTTACCTCGTATTTTAGCTGCTTTACTTGAGAATAATCAAACGGCAGAAGGCATTAAGATTCCTGAAGTATTGGTTCCTTATTGTGGTTTTGATATGATAAAATAATACAGGTAGCAGTTGTTATTTTAATATAGCCCTGCTATTAGCAGGGTTTTTTCGTTTATAATGCAGATTTTTTAATTATGTTTATTTTTAATACTACGTTTGTAATAAATAAAGATAAGTTTGAGAGTTGGGAAAAGTGGTTGAAAAAATCTTATATTCCACTTATTAAAACAGTGGTTTCAGGATGTGAAGTCGGTATTTTTGAGGTAATGACAACAGAGAACCCAAATGAAAGAACAGTTTCGGTACAATGGCGAGTTGTGACTCCTACTGATTTGGAGATTATTAATCGTCAATCGCCTATTGTTTTAGGTCAGATGAGTTCTGAATTTGGCCAGGATGCTCTGTATTTTAGTACCATTCTTAAGGAAATATAAGTAAGGTTGATTAAGGAGAGGATTATATTAGGTATTGACCCCGGAACTAATGTTATGGGTTATGGTATTATTAAGGTTATTCATAATACACCTTCGTTGATGTCAATGGGAGTTCTTGAACTTCAAAAGTATACGGATCACTATCTTAAATTAAAAAAAATATTTGAAACGGTAGTTCGTTTGATTGATAATTATCATCCGGATGAATTAGCTATTGAGGCTCCTTTTTTTGGTAAGAATGTACAGTCTATGCTCAAGTTGGGCAGAGCCCAAGGAGTTGCTATGGCAGCTGCTCTGTCTAGAGATTTACCTGTATTTGAGTACGCTCCTTTAAAAATTAAAATGGCAATAACAGGCAATGGTAGAGCAAGTAAGGAGCAAGTTGCAGGAATTTTATCCCGCTATTTAAAAATTGATACAGAGCCAAAGTATCTTGATGCGACAGATGGTGTTGCTGCAGCTTTGTGCCACTATTTTCAAAATCAGAACCTGAATAAGGACAAGACCGTAAAAAGTTGGAAGGAATTTATAAATAAAAATCCGGGAAGGATAAAATAAAAAAGGAGCTTAAAGCTCCTTTTTTATTTTATCTGCTATTGCAGTAAATTCTTCTACAGTGAATTTAAGTTTGGGATTTGAGAAGTTGATATCACTTTCACTTTGAAGAGGAATAAGATGAATGTGAGCGTGAGGGACTTCTAATCCTAAAACGGCTACACCAACTCTTTTGGATGGGATTGCTTTGTCTAAAGCTTTAGCAATTTTTTTAGCAAACACCACCATTCTTGCCAAAATCTCATCTTCAACATCAAAGATATAATCAACTTCTTTTTTAGGTATTACTAAGGTATGACCTTCTTGTAATGGATTAATGTCTAAAAAGGCAAAGTAATTTTCATCTTCGGCTATTTTATAACAAGGTATTTCTCCTTTTACAATTTTTGAAAATATGCTTGGCATAATAAGAGTTTTTAGATGGTTATTTCAATAATTTCAAAAGTCATCACTCCTGAAGGCACCTTAATTTCAGCTTGGTCTCCAACCTTTTTTCCCAATAAGCCTTTTGCTATTGGAGTGCTTATTGAAATTTTACCTTCTTTTAAATTAGCTTCACTTTCAGGAACTAAAGTGTAAGACATAACAGCATTGTTCTTCATGTTTTTAAGCTTTACTTTGTTAAGTAGTTGAACTTTTGAAGTATCAATCTTTGACTCATCAATGATTCTTGAATTTGCTATAATATTTTTGATTTTAGAAATTTTCATTTCTAACAATCCCTGAGCTTCTTTTGCTGCATCATATTCTGCATTCTCAGATAAATCCCCTTTATCGCGGGCTTCTGCAATTTGTTGTGATATGCTTGGTCTTTCTACCGATTCTAATTGATGGAGTTCATTTTTTAATTTTTTCAAACCCTCTTCGGTAAGATAACTTACGTTTGACATCTTTCTTCCTCCTTTATGATTTGTATATAAAAAAATAAAGAATCCCGAATTCGGAACTCTTTGATGCAAAGATAATAATTATGTAGTTATTAAAAAAACTAAGATTTTGCAGTTAGAATTCCGGGCGTTTTAAAATCTCAGAATAAATGATAGCTTCTCTTGCATTAAACCATCCTGGTTCCGAAATTTCCTCGACCTCAATCAAGGTTTCTTTAGTTTTTTTATTTGGTATTCGATTTACTTTTGCCTGGATTTGTCTTTTTTTCTCTTCAAAGTCGTTAAGAACAGGTTTAGGTTCTTTCTTTGATTTTTTCTCGCTGTTTATATTAACCTGTTTGTGTTGAGCTTTCTCTTCAGGTTTAAACATTTGCTCAAACTTAGGTATGATATCTTCAAACGGATCTTTTGTATCCACAGGAGGAGTGGAAGGCTTAGCTTGCTTTCCTTTTCTCATGATGTTGAAAATCACAGCTGCGATTGCAAAAAGAATGTATAATATGTTACCTAAATCGTCCATAAATGTTTAATGATATTAATTTATCTAAGTTAAAAAATATCCTTTATAAAATATATAATTGACAGATTATTTACTTTAAATGTGAAATTTTTCTCTTATCCTGGTGTTAAAGTAGGCAGATAGTATTTATTGATTTGTTTTTAGTATATCATTAAAAAGGAGCAGAAACAATAAGTAACTGCTCCTAATAGGTTTTTTATGCTTAAATTATAATAAGGCGTCTAATTTAGAAGCTAAAATTGTTTTTGGTACTGCTCCTACCTGTTTGTCAACAATTTCTCCATTTTTGAAGAAAAGAATTGTAGGAATATTTCTAATGCCAAATTTTACAGATGTTCCTGGATTACTGTCTACATCCATTTTAGTAACAACAGCCTTGTCACCATATTCTTCGGCTAATTCTTTTACAATTGGTCCTACCATTCTACAAGGTCCACACCATTCTGCCCAAAAATCAACAATAACCGGTTTGTCTGAATTTAATACAACCTCCTCGAATGTTGCATCTGTTACATCTATAGTCATAATATAATGTTATAAGTTTATATTTAATTTTGTTTTTACATTCTTACAAATGTAAAAAATTACTTTGTGTCAATCCAAATATATTCATTTTTTTAGAGACCCTAAAAGTTTAAATCTCATTGTTTATCAAAATTTATTTTGCATTAAGACAGGGTGAATGAGATTTCAGGGTGATTATCAAGATATTCTAATATTTCATCAGTTAACTTAATTTTAGATGATCGGGACAAAAACTGGGCTTTATTTACTTTGTCTTCTTTGTCGTAGATAGAAAAGCGTAAAGCGATATTCCCTTCTGTTTCCTGGGTTAACGAGGCTAGTTCCGTAACCATTGCCTCGTCAATGCTTTGTAATGGAACGGAAATGTTAATTCCGGATACCCTTGACTCACGGATTCCATCCAGCATTTCTATTTTATGAATTTTTACTTCAAGTTCGCCATCTTTTGTCCATTGTTTCTCCTGAACTTTCCCATGTGCCATTATATAATATCCTTCGACAAGAAATTTTGCAAACTCAGGATAATCTCTTCCAAAAAAGGCAAATTCATATGAGCCGCTGTAATCCTGTAAAGTCATGATGCCAAAAGGATTTCCCTTTTTGGTTGTTCCTGAGCGAGATGCAGTAATCATTCCTCCTATGGTTACATCACGACCTTTCATCTTTTCTAAATCCGATAGATCGGCAATTTTAGTATTGCAAAAATGTGTTAGTTCTAACTTATATATATCAAGCGGATGTGCAGAAAGATAAATACCAATTAAATCTTTTTCTCTGTTTAGCTTTTCCAGTATTGAAAACTCCTCGCACATAGGTGGTGCAGGCTTTGAAATTGCAGCTCCTGCTCCTATAGCACCAAATAGTGAGTTTGCTGCACTGGCTTGATCATTTTGGTATAAATTACCATATCGGATAATGTTTTCAATAAAAGTAGTTTCTTCTCCTGGATGGGAAGCAAAATACTGAGCTCTGTGAAAACCTGAGAACCCATCGAAACCTCCTGCAGCAGCTAATGCTTCAAGGTTTTTTTTGTTTACCGTTTGCAGGTTTACTCTTTCAACAAAATCATAGATGCTTTTATATGGACCATCCTTTTCTCGTACCCGAATGATTTCTTCTACAGCTCCGGCTCCTACTCCTTTTATTCCTGCCATTCCAAAACGGATTTCGCCTTTTTTATTTACTGTAAACTTGTTGTAACTTTCGTTAACATCAGGACCAAGTACTGGCATTTCCATTCTTTTACATTCCTCCATGAAGGTTGTAATCTTGGTGATGTCACTTAAATTACGACTTAAAACCCCTGCCATAAACTCAGCAGGGTAGTGTGCTTTTAAATATCCCGACTGGTAAGCGACATAAGCATAACAAACCGAGTGGGATTTGTTAAAGGCATAACTGGCAAATGCTTCCCAGTCGCTCCATATTTTATCAATCAGGTCTTGAGGTTTTGCGATTGTTGTTTTTCCATCTTTACAGGCCTGAACAAATTCTTCACTTCCTAAACAGCCATCAATAAACTTTTCTTTAAGCTTATCCATCATGGCCATGATTTTTTTACCCATCGCTTTACGAAGGGAATCTGAGTCGCCACGTGTAAATCCACCAAGAGCTCTGGACTGGAGCATCACCTGTTCTTGATAAACAGTAATACCGTAGGTGTCTTTTAAATATGGTTCCATCATCGGATGGTCATATTTTATTTCTTCTCTTCCGTGTTTACGTTCAATAAATGAAGGGATATATTCCATCGGACCCGGACGGTACAGGGCATTCATAGCAACAAGGTCTTCAAATCGGTTTGGTTTGAGTGCTCTAAGGTGTTTTTTCATACCAGGAGACTCGAACTGGAATACAGCTGTAGTTTCTCCGTTACCAAAAAGTTTGAAGGTCAATTCATCATCTAAAGGAATTTTAGCTAAATCAAGATCAATATCTTTAGATAGCTTTATGTTGCCAAGAACTTCTTTAAATATTGATAAGGTCTTTAGTCCAAGGAAGTCCATTTTTAACAGACCAATGTCCTCTACAAAACGACCGTCGTATTGAGTTGTTAGTAATTCCTCACCTTTAGTAGGCATAACAGGTAAATGCTGATCTAATGGGTTTTTCCCGATTAAAACCCCACAGGCATGAACTCCTGTTTGTCTGACTGCGCCTTCCAATGCTTCAGCAAACTTCATGGTTTGAGCAATGAGTGGATTTGGGGAGTTTTTCTCAAGCTCTAATTCCGGAACTTCCTTAAATGCTTTTTTAAAATTCATTTTAGGTGCTTCGGGTACCATTTTGGCCAATCTGTTGGCTTCAGATAATTCAAGGTTAAGCACACGAGCTACATCTTTAATGGAACTTTTGGTAGCCATCGTTCCAAATGTACATATGTGCGCAACTTTATCATGCCCATATTTATCGGTAACATAGTCCAGTACCTTTTGTCTTCCGTCATCATCAAAGTCGATATCGACATCGGGCATAGATATACGATCCGGATTTAAGAAGCGCTCAAAAAGTAAGTCATATTTAATAGGATCAACATCCGTAATTTTAACGCAGTATGCTACAGCGGCACCTGCTGCAGAACCCCTTCCCGGTCCCACAAGTACGCCATTATCTTTGGCCCAGTTTATAAAATCCTGAACAATCAGGAAGTACCCCGGAAAACCCATGGTTTTAATGGTTTCCAGTTCAAAATCAATACGTTCTTTTTTATCATCAGTAAAATCATCTGGATATCTAAACTTAACGCCTTCATAAGTCAGGTGCTCAAGATAATCTGCCTCTAGCTTAATTTGGAGTACTTTATCATATCCGCCCAATTTCCCATATCTTACCTCTCCAAATTCTTGCATTAAGTCCTCCTCGGTAAACTTGGCCTTGTAGCTATCAAAAGTTCCAAAGTCCTCTGGTATATTAAACGGAGGCATGATAGGATCACTGTCCAGTTCAAAGAATTCCACTTTATCGGCAATTTCAACAGTACTCTCTAATGCTTCCGGAATATCGGCAAATAACTTGCTCATCTCTTCACAAGTTTTAAACCACTCTTGTTTGGAATATCGCATACGGGTTGGGTCGGTATAATCCCGCCCTGTACTCAAGCACACTAACATGTCATGCGCTTCGGCATCATCTTCGTTGGTAAAGTGACTATCGTTAGTAGCTACAACTTTTACGCCCAATTCTCTGCTTAGTTTCAGCAAAACTCTGTTTACTTTGGCTTGGTTTTGCCATGTATCACGTCGTAAAATGGGGTCGTTGTTAATGTGGCGCATCAATTCCAGATAGTAATCTTCACCAAAAATATCCTTGTACCAGCGCACCGTTTCTTTGGCTTTATCTAGATTTCCTTGCATAATATGCTGAGCTACCTCACCTCCCAGACAGGCACTCAATGCAATTACGCCTTCATTATATTTTTCAAGTAACTCCTTATCAATACGTGGCTTATAATAAAAACCATCCGTATGTGCAATGGAAGTCAGTTTTAGTAAATTCTGATAACCCTTATAATTTTTAGCTAATAAAATAAGGTGGTGTCCTGATGAATCTGTTTTATCATCTTTACGCAAATGACCACGCTGTGCAACATATGCTTCAACACCAATAATGGGTTTAACCTCATTTTTTTTACAGGCCACATGAAACTCTTTTACACCAAACATACCACCATGATCCGTAATGGCAACAGCTGTTTGACCGTCTTCCTTTGCTTTGGCTGCAATGGCTCCTGTTTTGTTGGCACCATCTAAGATTGAATATTGCGTATGGACATGCAGATGGACAAAGGCTTTTGTTTCCGCATTTTTAGCAGCTTCCTGAATGATTCTTTCTTCTTCTTCAAGTGGAATATCCTCAAATACATCGACTTTAAACGATTCATACTCGATTCCTACAAGCTGAATCTCAGAAGGGTTGTTCTTTCGAAAAGCTTCCAGTTCGGCTTCAGTCATGTTAAGTAGCTCAACAGACATTCCTCCTACACGCACTAACTCAAGAAAACACCGCGAAGTAGCTTCTACATCTGCAGCAGCATTATGCGCTTCTTCAAACGGAACTTTAAATAGCTTAATATGTAACTCGGTAAGTGTTGGGTTTTTTAGTTTTCCACCTCTGGTTAATGCACAAAACTCTTTACTACCTGTCATGGTATCCAGCATAGGTGCATTTACCAATACCTGCTCATTCATTTCGCAGCGGACAAGTTCACAACCAACAATATTAATATCGAAGGTTACATTATGACCAATGATAAATTTGCTTTTAGCTACATCGGCCATAAAATCCACCAGAGCTTCTTTTAAAGGGATACCTTTTTCATGAGCTAACTCTGTTGTGATACCATGTACACTAACTACATCCTCAGGAATGGTGTAGCCGTCAGGAATGATTACATGATTTTTTGCAAATAGAAAATTCCCCTCAATATCATGACATTGCCATGCCAGTTGAACCATTCTGGGCCAATTGTTGGTGTCGGAAATTGGAGCTTTCCAGTTTTTTGGTAGTCCTGTGGTTTCGGTATCAAATACTAAAAACATTATAAATCAATCGTTTAAAGATGTATACAAATACTGCGATGCAGACCCGCAAAGTTAAAGTTTTGGGGGAGATTTTAAAGAACATTTTAATGAAAATAGAAGTGTGCTATAGCATAGGAGAACAGGCAAAAATTAACTCTGATTAATTATTTGCGTATAAACCACTCTGTTTGTAACTTGAATATCTGAACATATAGATAAAATGAGATGCAGATGGTTTAAATATTTATTATTATATATGCTGATTTTCATGTCGGTTACAGCTGATGCTCAGTATTTTGGTCAAAACAAACCGTCTTACAAACAGTTTGATTTTGAACTATATAAATCACCTCATTTTGAAATATATCATTATAGTTTAAGTGATAGTTTGTTAAAGTCTATTGCTATAAAAAGTGAACAATGGTATAAATATTATCAGCAATTATTATTAGATACATTTTATGTTAGAAATCCTTTAATTCTTTATTCAAGTCATGTAGATTTTCAGCAAACAAATGCCATACATGGATATATCGGTGTAGGTACTGGTGGTGTAACTGAAGGCTTTAAGAGGCGTATTGTGATGCCTTTAAGTTTTTCTAATCAACAAATTAATCATGTGTTGGGTCACGAAATGGTACATGCTTTTCAGTACGATTTGTTGCAAAAATATTCTTCAATGGGAATATCTGGTGTACAAAATATGCCACTATGGATGATTGAAGGGATGGCCGAGTATTTGTCTGTTGGAAATATTGATAGTCATACTGTTTTATGGATGCGAGATGCCTTGATACATAGCAAGTTTCCTTCTTTACGTGAAATGACTTTTGATTTAAGTTATTCTCCTTATCGGTATGGTCAGGCATTTTGGAGTTATATTGCAAATACTTATGGCGAGCAGTATGTTAAGCATTTGTTTTTTGAAACTGCTGAAAAAGGATTTGAAACTGCGATTGCGGATGTTTTTTTTGTTTCGCCAGATTCATTATCAGTATTATGGAAGAATGCCTTAAAGGATCATCTGTTAAAGAACGTCAATGATTCTGTATTTTCAATATATGGTGAAAAATTATTGACCAGGAAAAATAGTGGGAGGTATAATCTGGCTCCTTCAGTTAGTCCTGATGGAGAAAAGATAACTTTTCTTTCAGAGAGGAATCTTTTTAGTTTAGACTTATTTTTAGCTGACACTAAGAATGGTGTGGTGTTAAAACGTCTTTATACTTCTACAAAGAGTGATCGTATTGATGATATCACTTATATGGAGACCTCCGGAACATGGTCTCCTAACTCCCAACGGTTTGCTTATGTAGCTTATGTTAAAGGAGAATGTGTATTAATTATTTATGATGTTGAGAAAGGTAAAATTGCCAAAGAAATTAAGGTCATGGAAGTTGATGCGATGAGTTATCCTGCTTGGTCGCCAAAAGATAACATTATTGCTTTTTCAGGATTAAAGGATGGTATCTCAGATATTTATTTATTGAATATTGAAAATGGTAAGATTTTAAATGTTACTCATGACCCATTTTGTAATATACAAGCTTCGTGGTCTAGTAACGGAACTGAAATTTATTATGTTACAGATGCTCCTGATCCCTTACAGGAAAGATATGTAGCAGCTCAGTACAATATTGCTGAAATTGATCTGAATTCAGATTCGAAAACTGTATTCACAACGTTTTCAGGAGCTCAAAATGTAAATCCGGTTGTTAGTGGTGATGGCTCAAAAGTGTTCTTTTTATCTGACTGGGATGGTACCAGGAATATGTATATGCTTGAAGAAAAAAAAGCATCGATAAAGCAAATGACTTTTTACCCTACCGGTATTTCCGGGATAACTCCACTTGCTCCAGCCTTAACGATTTCAAAAAATACCTTATACTATAATATGTTATCAGAAGGCGAGTTTTCTATTATTAAAGCCAATATTAATTATATTCAGAAAACAGCATTAGAGGTAGAAGACCGTAAAAATAATTTTTGTGCGTCAAGGTTGATGCCTTTCTCAAAATTTCCCTCTTTGGTGGATCAACATCTATTTGTGTATAAGCCTGTTTTTCATGAAGTGCCAGATACTGTTTATACAGAACCTGTAAAAGCTATGTTTAAGTTAGATTATATTGGTAATACATCAATGGGTGTAATGACCAGTCGTTTTGGTTCTGGTATGGCTGGTAGCGTGGAGGCAAGGTTTAGCGATATTTTAGGAGATCATATGCTGTATTCCGCAGTTAGTATTAATGGAGAGGTTTACGATTTTGGAGGTCAGGTAGCTTATGTAAATCAAAAACGTCCATTAAAATTAGGAGTAAGTTTATCTCATATTCCTTATCAAACGGGATATTTTGATATAGAACAAAATACAGAAACAGGGGATGAGCAGTTGGCATATTACTTCCGTAGAACATTTATTGATAAATTAACCTTATTTGGATATTTTCCGCTTAATAAATCTCACAGGATTGAGGGAGGTTTGTCTATTGCAAATTATAGTTACCGGACTGAAAAGGTCAATAATTATAATTACTATTATTCTGTTTATAGTCAGAATAAAAAAGTGGTTGATTCACCAAGTTCTTTTGCTACAGGAATTATCGATCTGGCTTATGTAATTGATAATGCCAAAATGGGATTGGCATCGCCTATAGAAGGAAAAAGACTGCGGTTTTCCTATGAAAGATATTTTAGTGGCCTGGATTTGAATGCTTTGTTATTTGATTATAGGAAGTATTTCAGAATTAAGCCTTATACTGTTGCATTTAGAGCTTATCATCATGGGCGTTATGGGAGTGGTAGTGACGATAAAAGGCTGTATGATTTCTATATTGGTTATCCTTGGTACGTTAGAGGGTATGAAGCAGGAAGTTTCTTTGGATTGGAATCTGAAGGTAAGATTTCTTCAGGCCAGTTATGGGGTTCAAAAGTTGTGGTAAGTAATATTGAATGGCGTATTCCCTTTTCGGGACCTAAAAATTATGCGTGGATTAAGTCTGATATTTTCTTTTCTGAATTAGCTGTTTTTTATGATGCCGGTATTGCATGGGATGAGGAGTCTGTTCCTCAAATGAGTTTTACCTCAAATTCTATTTCAGAAAGAATTCCAATCATGAGTTCCGGATTTGCATTACGGTTTAATATTTTTGGGGCAATAACAATTGAACCTTATTATGCATTTCCTATTCATCAGGGTAAAATATATCATGGGAATTTAGGGATCAATATCTTATCGGGTTGGTAAATTACTGGAGTGCTTGGCTTCACATATATTATAATATCAAATCAGGATGTTTAAAAAGTTCTTGTTGATAACAAATTAATAGTTTTTTTTATGGAGTATGACGCTTAAAAATGTCACGCAATTCTAAAAAAAAATTACCTTTGTTGCGTTTTTAAGACAAATGGATCATAGGGGAAAAAGCATATTATTAAAGAGTTAAACCCAAAAAAATTATTTTTTTAATGAGTAACGTAACAGTAAACAGAGCAGCTGATAACATTAGATTGCTTGCCGCTGCAATGGTTGAAAAAGCAAATTCCGGACATCCGGGCGGTGCCATGGGTGGTGCTGATTTTATTAACATTCTTTATACTGAATATCTTAACTATGATCCTAGTGACAGAAGCTGGGTAAACAGAGATAGATTTTTTTTAGACCCTGGTCATATGTCACCAATGTTATATGCTCAATTGGCATTAACAGGGGCTTATACATTAGAAGAATGTGCCAGTTTTCGCCAATGGGGAAGTCCAACACCTGGACACCCTGAAGTTGACTTTGCACGAGGAGTTGAGAATACTTCTGGGCCGCTTGGTCAGGGGCATACAATGGCTGTTGGTGCAGCTATCGCTGAAAAATTTTTAAAAGAAAGATTTGGAGACTGGATGTCTCATGATATTTATACTTTTATTTCTGATGGAGGAATCCAGGAAGAGATTTCTCAAGGTGCTGGCCGTATTGCAGGTTATTTAGGTTTAAATAACCTGATTATGTTTTATGATTCTAATGACATTCAGCTTTCAACAACTACTGATGCTGTAACCATTGAGGATACAGCAAAAAAATATGAGGCCTGGGGATGGGCAGTAATGACTATTGATGGAAATAATGCTGATGAAATTCGTAAAGCATTAGATGCCGCTAAAGCTGAAACTGAAAAGCCATTTTTAATTATTGGTAAAACAATAATGGGTAAAGGAGCTGTTAAAGAAGATGGTTCATCATTTGAAAAAATGGTTTCTACTCATGGTCAACCATTATCTGCTGCAGGAGCAAGTTTTGAAGCTACAGTTAAAAATCTTGGTGGAAATCCTGAAAATCCATTTGTTATTTTTGATGATGTTGCAGAATTATATGCATCTGTAAAAGCTACAAAAGCTGAATATGTAGCTGCTAAAAAAGCTGAACAAGCTGAATGGGAAAAAGCAAATCCAGAACTAGCTGCAAAATTTGCTAAGTTCTTCTCCGGAGAGGCTCCTGAGGTTGATTACGCTGCAATTGAACAAAAAGCAGGGGCAGCAACCCGAGCTGCATCGGCCACTGTGTTGGCTGCTTTTGCAGAGCAAGTAGAAAATATGATTGTATCTTCTGCTGATCTTGCAAACTCTGATAAAACTGATGGTTTCCTTAAAAAGACAAAAGCGTTCGAAAAAGGAGATTTCTCAGGGCAGTTTTTACAATCTGGTGTGGCAGAGTTAACTATGGCTGCTATGGCTAACGGTATGGCTCTGCATGGTGGAGTTATTCCTGTAGTAGGAACTTTCTTTGTTTTCTCTGATTACATGAAGCCTGCTGTGCGTATTGCAGCTTTACAGCAATTGCCAGTTAAATATGTATGGACTCATGATGCTTTCCGAGTGGGAGAAGATGGACCAACTCATCAACCGATTGAGCAAGAAGCTCAAATCAGATTGATGGAGAAACTAAAAAATCATCATGGAAAAAATTCAGTTTTAGTTCTTCGTCCTGCTGATGCAAATGAAACTACAGTAGCCTGGGAAATGGCCTTAAACAATACCGATACACCTTCTGCATTAATTTTGTCTCGTCAAAATATTGCTAACCTTCCAGGGAGCTCTTATGATGAAGCTTTACAAGCAAAAAAAGGAGCATATATTGTGGAAAAGGATTCAGATAATCCGGATGTGGTTCTTTTAGCTAGTGGTTCTGAGGTTTCTACCTTAATTGCAGGGACTGAAAAGTTAAGAGCAGAAAAAGGTTTAAAGCTTCAAATTGTTTCTGTAATTTCAGAAGGTGTTTTCAGAAATCAGGATAAAGCTTATCAAGATGAAGTTCTACCTGTAGGTGTTCCTCGTTTCGGTATGACAGCTGGTTTACCAGTAACCTTAGAAGGTTTGGTTGGTGAAAATGGTAAAGTTTGGGGATTAGATCATTTTGGATATTCTGGTCCTTATACAGTTCTTGATGAGAAGTTTGGTTTTACTGCTGAAAACGTATTTAATCAAGTAGTTGAATTGTTAATGTAATCATTTCAATCAATATATTTTTAAAGCAATCTCTTTTGAGGTTGCTTTTTTTGTGTATTTGGTTGATTCGACTTAATAAAGCAACAAGATATTGAAATTTAGGCAGGAGCAAATGCTAGTGTAGCAACGTTTATTGATTTTACTTGTGCCTCATTAAAGGCCTGGCAACAAGCTTCAAGAGTTGCACCTGTTGTTAGGACGTCATCTACAATTAAGATGTTTTTATTTTTGAGCATAATATTGTTGTAAAGAGTATATATATTTTCTGAATTTTCCCATCTTTCATATCTGTTTTTCTTGGTTTGAGTATTGGTATTGGTTGTTTTAATTAATAAATCAGGTATCACCTTTGTTTCGATTGATTTTGCGAGGCCATTAGCTATTAATTCACTTTGGTTATAGCCTCTTTGTTTAAGTTTCTTTGGATGAAGTGGTACCGGTATGATAAAGTCTATGTCTTTAAATATTTTTTCTTCTTTTATATTTATTCCAAATAACCTTCCCATTTCCATTGCTAAAGTTTTATTACCCCTGTATTTTATAGAATGGAGAATTCTTTTAACAATTTCTCCTTTAGTATAAAATAAATATGAGGTGGCTTTGTTAAGCTCAACTCTTCCCCAAAATGTCATATCTACAGGATTTGTTGCGTACTTGTGAAAATTAGTGTATGGGAGTTCATCTTTACATACATTGCATATCAAAATTTCATGGCGAAATAATTGACGCCCACATATATTGCAAATATTTGGAAAAAAAAGATTTATGAAGTCTTGAATATAGGTCATAATATTTAGTTAAGATTCGAGTCATAAATTTAATAAAAAATTAAAGAAGTTGTAAGGTATTGATAATAAATAAGCAACATGATGGAGCTACTTTTGTTACGTAATTCAGAAAGAATAACAATTAATGACTAAATGGGATTATTTATGAAGATTAATGTAATAGTAATGGCAATTTTGGCCGTTTTGTATTTTAGTAGTTTTAAAGGAGAGAAGTCTAATAATAATACATCTGTTGCACTATTTGATTTGTCAGGAACAGTTATTGACAATCAAACGGGAGAGACATTAACTGGAGTTGAAGTTCTATTGGAAGGAACAGATAAAAGAACATATTCTGATTTCGATGGTAATTTTGTTTTTAAAAATATTTCTGGGAGAGAATATGAAGTTACTGCTAAAATTGTTTCATATAAGGATTTTAGAAAAGAAGTTGTTAAGATTAATACTGAGAAGGATATGTCCATAACAATACAAATGGAAAAAGTTGATTGATATCTGTTTCTGTATATAAATAAAGAAAGACTATTCTTAAATGAATGGTCTTTTTTTTATTCCTGGAAATCACATTTATAATGTTATTTTGTTAATTTAATGTAAAACTTAACATAGAATATTTGTATTTAATGTAAATACAATGTTAATTTGAGGTTAAATATACACACAGGAATATAAAATCGTAATAACGATTGCGATAGGTAAGGGAGGCTTTTATTAATATTTTAAATAAATAGCCATGAAAATAGTAATGACAATTTTGGCAATGATTAGTATAGTTACTATCAGCCAGGCGCAAATAAACCAAATTGAAGGATTATATTACACCGAGGATGGGGTGTTGTATACAGGAACTTATGTAGAATATTATCCTAGTGGCAATAAGAGAGTTGAGATGGCCGTTGTTGAAGGTAAAAAACAAGGCATTTCCACCTATTATTTTGATAATAAGCTTAAACAGGAAGTACGTGCATATCATGAAAATAAAATGGATGGTCTATGGGAAACATGGAATGACAAGGGAGTAAAATTAGGCGTAGCTAATTATAGAGAAGGAGTGAAACATGGTAAATGGTTTATCTATGATGAGTCTGGAGTTTTACGTTATGATATGGAGTACAAGGATGGAGAAAAAGTGGGTATATGGAAAGTTTATGATGAATACGGTAAACTTAAAGCCCAAAAAAAATATTGAATTTAATTGTTTTTTAAAAAGGGAGATGATTTTCATTCATCTCCCTTTTTACATATAATATTGATAAATATTTTATGTGAGGCTTTCTTTAACTGCAATATTAATAAAATCATTAAAGGGCTTCATTGTTTGAAAAACCTTTCTTATGTGATTTTCTATTTTAGAAGAAAGAATATCTTTATTGCTAAGTTCTGCAACCAAAGCATATGATTTAGGTTTTATTAAATCTATATTTGGATCATTTTTTGAAAAACCTTTAGGTGCTGTTTTTACGCGTTCACCCCATATATTATGGAATGTTTTCTTAAATAATTTATCATTTATGATTTGTTTGTACTCTTCTGTATTTTCCATAATTGACTCTCTAACAGATTTTAATATGTTAGATTGTGGACAATATAAACCACCTCCAATAAAGCTATTATCTGGCTCGATATGAAAGTAATATCCTGCATATGGGCTTTTTCTTCCTCCGTGAGCTATGTAAGCTCCAAAATTATTTTTATACGGAAGTTTATTTTTTGCAAATCTTACATCTCTATAAATTCTGAAAATACAATCCTTAGCATGAGGATGTCCTATTTTAGGGTCAATAGAGTGAACTATTAAAATTAATTCATTGATGTAAGATTCAAAATCTTCTTTGGCTTGTTGGTATTTTTCTTTTTTCTCTATGAACCAATCTTTATTGTTGTTAACAGTAAGTTCATTCAGAAAATCCAGTATAGTTGTAGGAATCATATCTTATACTTTTAATAAGTACAATTTAAAAGTAATACTTTGCTTTTTCAAGTATTGATTATGTTATTTAAGTATATATTGTGTTGATTAGGTTGCAAATGTTTTTCATTTGTATTGTGTTTTGATTTTATTACTTCAAAATTCACTAAACTTGCAATAATAATATGTTAGTCTAATGAAAAAAGTCATCATTGTCGTTGCTGGCGGTTCAGGAAGTAGAATGCAGAGTGAAGTTCCAAAGCAATTTATTGAATTAAATGGATTACCTATTTTGATGCATACTCTTAATCGTTTTTTTGAGTATGATCCCCAAATAGAGGTGATTTTGGTGTTACCTGAAGGTCAAGTAGAATATTGGAATAGTCTTTGCTCGAAACATAAGTTTGCTAGTAATTGTATAATTGCATACGGTGGAAGTTCCAGGTTTGAGAGTGTTAAGAATGGATTGGAGAAAATTGAAGGTGAGTGTTTAGTTGGTATACATGATGGAGTTCGTCCTTTTGTATCCAATGATACTTTAAATAGTTGTTTTTCTATTGCTCAACATTATGGTTCTGCTGTTCCTGTAATTGATGCAATTGAGTCTATCCGTAAATTGAGTAAAGATGGTAGTGAGTCAGTTAATCGCCAGGATTATAAAATGGTTCAAACGCCACAGGTATTCTGTTTTTCTAAATTAAAAGATTGTTATCACCAGCCTTATAGGGAAGATTTTACTGATGATGCAAGTGTTTATGAAAGTGCTGGTTTTAAGGTTTCACTGGCACAGGGAAACCGTGAAAATATTAAAATTACAACCCCTATGGATATATTAATTGGCGAAGCATTAATGTCTAAAAAATAGTTTGTGACTGGTTTTTAATATGCTCCAGAATGAAATTAAGGTTAATATAATAATCGCACCTGAGGGTAGATTGAAATAATAAGAGCCTGTTAATCCTATCAGTACGCCTAAAAAACTAAAAATAATAGAAATAACAATCATCTTTTTAAAATCGTGTGTGAAGATATTGGCAATAGCTTGTGGTATGGTAAATAAGGATAAAACAAGAATAATGCCTGCTACTCTAATGCTCATTACTATTGAAAGTGCAATAATAACAGATATTATATATTTTGTGAGAGATGTATTTAGACCCAGTGTTTTTGCATATTCGTGGTCAAAAGCAATGTATAGGATAAGTCGATAAAAGAGTATTATTCCTGTAATGATTACTATGGTCAGAATTAGCATGGCTATGATGTCGGTTGAAGTCACTGTTAGTATGTTTCCAAAGAGAAAACTCATTAAATTAGGAGTGTACCCTGGTGTTAAAAAAACAAATATTATCCCAATAGCCATTCCAAGTGACCATAAAATTGCAATTGCAGAGTCTTCTCTAAGTTGAGCTTTTTGTGTGCTCCATTCAATTCCAAGGGCTGATAAAATGGCAAATATAGCAGCTCCTAGAAAAGGGTTTAATCCTAAAAAATAAGCAAGTCCTATTCCTCCAAATGAAGCATGTGTTATTCCACCGCTTATAAATACAACTTTTCGTGCTACGATATATGATCCTGCAATTCCGGCAATAATGCTTGTGAGCAGGCCTGCAATAATAGCATTTGAAAAAAATGAGAAGCCCAGTAGTGATAAAAATTCTTGCATAAATTAATTAATGATTGTCTAATACTCGATGAGGAATATGTCCATGAGTAATTAATTCAATAGGACATTTATATGTTTTTAATATCTCAGCTGATATTTTGTTGGTGTTGTGATAGTGTAGTTCCTCATTTACACAGGCAATTGTTTTTACAACAGAAGAAATAGTTCCAATGTCATGTGTAACAAGAAGGATCGCCATTTTTTTGTTTAATTCTTTTAAATGTTGATATAGTTCTTGTTCAAAGTTTTTATCAACAAATGTATTAGGTTCATCAAGTATTAAGAGTTCTGGATTGTTAATTATTGCTCTACATAAATAAACTCGTTGCATTTGTCCTCCGGATAGTTTTGATATTGGATTGTTATAAAAGTTTTTCAGTCCTACTTTGTCCAGTAAATTAATGGCTTTCTTTTTATCAGAATTTGAGAAATGTTTAAAAATATTTCTATTCATTAGACCAGAAAGAACCACATCTAAAACTTTTATAGGAAAATCTTTATCAATGGAATTTATTTGAGGCAAATATCCTATTTTTAATTTATTTTCAGTGGTGTTGTTAAATGTTATTTTACCATTAATAGGTTTTAATAATCCTAGAATCAACTTTAGTAATGTGGATTTACCTCCGCCATTTGGTCCAATTATTCCAATAAAATCATTTTTGTATACATTAAAGTTAATATTCTTAAGAATAATTTTATTGGGAGTATATCCTGCAGATAAGTTTCTAATCTCTATTAGAGGCAAAGTTTTCATGTTTTTATATAAAGTTAATCTAAATTGGTTTTAAGCTTCTTTAAAACATTTTTCATTTCTTCCTCGTAATTTTCATTTAGAGGTGAAACTTCAATAATTTCTATGCCTAACTCTTTTGATATGATTTCTGCATTTCGTTTGTCGAACTCTTGCTGAACAAATATGGTTTTAATATTTTTTGATTTTGCATCGTTAATTACAGATTGTAGCCATTTTACACTAGGTTCTTTCCCATCGTGTTCAATTGAAATTTGATTTATACCATAGTCTCTCGCCAGGTAAGTGTATGCAGGGTGGAATATTAAAAAGCTTGTTCCTTTTAATGGATTTAATATTTTTTCATACGATGAATCAATTTTTTTAAGAGAGTCTATTAATGATTTGCTTTTTTGTTCTATTGTATCTTTAATTTCAGGGTATGCTTTTTGAAGAATGTTTTTTGTATTATAAACTACTTTAAGCATAGTTTTAGGGGATGTCCATATGTGTGGTTCTATCCCTCCTTCATGAACATGATCTCCATGAATAAAATCTTCACCATGAATAAAATCTATTCCAACAGACGAATCTTCGATTTCTAGTGTGGGATTTAATTCCTGGAAACGGTTAACCCAAGCATCTTCAAAACCAATATGACCGATTTTTATATATAAAGAAGCTTGATTAATGTCTTTTATTTGTGAAGGTGCTGGTGAGTATGTAACTGGGTTATTCCCTTTTGTAACCATTGTTGATACCTTATATTCTTTTGGAAGCAGTTGGGATACAATATGTTGTTGTGGAAGAATGCTGACAATTATTTGATTCTTTTTTGTTTGGTTACTTGTGCAAGAAAATAATATAGCTACTAAAGAAACGATTATATATACTGATAGTTTGTTCATTATGTTTTGCGATTTATTTTAAATATTGCATTTACTGCAAATGCCTTCTATAATAATATTTGTTTTTTTTTGAATAAAACCATCAGGCAATGGTTTTGTTTCGTTAGTATATTCATGCAGGCAAATTACCTTGTTGCAATTGTTGCAATGAAAATGTGCATGCTGTGATTTTGAAGATTCATAATCAATGAAATTGTAACATGTAATATTTTCATTTATATCAATTTTTTTAATTATATTTTTTTCAACTAAGGTTTTTAATGTTCTGTATAAAGTGACCCTATCAACTTTAGAATCCCACTTTTTTTCAATTTCTTTGGTTTGCATTGGATTAGGATGAGCTGCCAACATTGTGAGTAGTTGAATTCTTGAAGTAGTAGCTTTTATGTTCTTTTCATTTAAGAATTTTATCCAATCCATACTGTATTTTGTTTCTGCAAAATTATAATTAAGATTTACTAAATGCAACTATGTTGCAATATAAGTACTATAAAAATAATCGGATAAATTGATGAAGCTATCTAAACCTTTTCTTTTGTTCCTGGTTTGTTTGTAAAATAAAAACATATTTAATTAATATATGAAAAATATTATTTGTCCAATTTCAGACGAAAAAGTTTTAGTAAGTGTTCCTCGTATAAATGCTTTTTTTGTGATTGTAATCCTAATGGGCTTGTTGTTGAATTACCATATTGTAATAATATCCTTTTTGATAGTTGATTTTTTTATAAGAGGATTTATAAATATGACTAAAAGTCCATTGACTTTTGTTTCGTTAAAGTTGCATCGTTTATTTAAATGGCGTAATGAGGGATTTGTAAATAAGGCTCCTAAAATATTTGCGGCTCGTTTAGGATTTATGTTTACAGTGTTTATTCTGGTTTTGCAAATGTTTAAAATTGAATTTGTTGCAGATGTGTTTTCTGTGCTGTTTATATTTTTTGCCGTTTTAGAGTGTGCTCTTAATTTTTGTTTAGGATGTTGGGTTTTTACCATTTTTATTCATCCTTTTTATAGTAAGCGTTAGGTGTTTTCAAAAAGCTGAAATACTTCTTTTATGTAGGTTTTTGATACTGGTATTTCTATGGGGGGATTAATGTCAATTTCAAGAATATGCCCGCCTCTTTCTCTTCGTATAACCTTAATTTTTTCAAAATTTACCATATAGGATCTGTGGCATCTTGTAATAGGTAAATCTAAGAATTTTTGTTCTAGATTTTTGATAGTGTTTCTTAATAAGAATTTACTTATATCATTATTTTTACTGTAGTATATTGTAACATAGTTATCTGTTCCTTTTATATACAAAATATCCTCCATTTTTATTGAAATACGCATAATTCCTTTTTCGTCTAAAAATGGGATCATGGATTTTAAATCTATTTCAACCTTTCCTTCTGAGTCTGTTAATTGTTTGATTTTGTGGTTTTTGTCGGACCATGAAAAATACAGCCATAAAACAGCATAGGGTAATAAAAGAACAAGAGTGGTGTTTTGTACAGAAGCATTAAATACTTCTAAATGTGTTCTTTCATCGTTTTTAATAAATACAGATTCATAAATGGTGAAAAATAAAGCCATAAAGAATACTTCGAGGGCAATTATGAGTATAAAAGCCCAAAGTTTAGTTCTTCTTCTTTTTTTGTTATAATGGTAAAGAATTACTCTAGATATAACGGCAACTAGAACACCAGTTAGTATTATTAAGCTTGAGTAGAAAAATAGTTCTTGAGATTTAAGATCTAAACCAAACCAGTTTCTTACATCAAAGGGCGAATAAAGGTTGATAAATAGCAATGCAAAACCTGCAGTAAACAGAACAAGTTTGATACTGTTTTTTTTAGAAACTAAGTATGCCGGTATTATTTGATTTAAATCCATAATTAGTGCGAAAGTAAATATAAATTTAATTATAATGGATTATTTGTTTTAAAAATTGATAAAATATTGTGGTTTTGATAATGAAAAATACATCCCTGTTATGCAAATTTCACCCCTAAATACCAATTTCCAGACCAATAGCGAGGGTGCAATACCATTTAGTTGGAGATTTCAGCAGTGTTTTGTTGGTTTGCAGTGCAAGAAAATAAAACGCTTGTTTTTTATTATTAAATAAACCTTTATTAAGGTGAAAATAATAATGAGAATGATTTAAAAAATAAGTAACTACTATTTTTTACCCTTTTCGATTTTGCTAGTGCAAAAAAAGCTGTTGCCAAAACGTTGGAACAGCTTTTTTTATTTTTTAAAGTACGAATGGAAGTTTAGTTAAGTTAAAGATTCTGAGCGATTATTATAATATAATTAATTTACCACATCCAGTATAAAAATATTTAATAATGCGCATGATATGCCAGTTTAAGAATAATAGGTTGAACTAATCTTTCAAAATCTTCAAATTTCATTTGAATTAGTAGACTATGCGTGCCTGCATTGAAGGCAATAAATACCTCCTCTTTTAAAGCCTCTGCAACATATACAGGCATATCGTACAGATTTCCGAATGGAGGCATTGCCCCTACTTCACAGTTTTCAAATAAATCTTTAAACTCCATTTCTGTTGCGAGTCTGATGTTTTTTGCTCCTATAGACATTTTTAGTAAGCCCATATCAACTTGCATATCTCCTGGTAAAACAACCATACACATTTGGTTGTCAACTTTCATGATTACGGTTTTTGCTATTTCTTTTCCGGATATGTGAGCGTCGGCAGCAGTTCTTTGTGCAGTATACGTTTTATGATGCACAATTTTGTTAAATGAAACATCTTGATTTCTAAGATATGTTTCCAGTTTAGATAATGGCATAATAATTCCTCCTATATTTAATTATTAAGAATTTATAAGTTAATATAAATAGTAAGTAAAGTAAAGAGAAAAAAGGAATTTTAAGTAGATGGGTTTAGTGGCTGATTATTTTTTTTTGAATATAAAACTTCCCGTCTTAAAGAAGGAAGTTTTAATTAGTATTGTATCTGAAATAAGTCTTTAATAGTTAGATAGTGCTCTTCTAAGTGAATCAAATCTTGAGTCATAATCCAATGCAGATAGTTTAATGATGTGTTTTGCTTCTTCTGCATTGTAAATGTGTGTAATCTCACAATCTGCGTCTAATCCTGGCATATCTTTGTATGTAAGGAAATAGTGTTTTAACCTGTTAATAACCAATTCTGGTAAATCACTAATGTCTTTCATGTCTCCGTATACGATATCACCTTTAAGAACTGCTATTATTTTATCGTCAGCCTGGTTTCCATCTATCATTCTAAAACCTCCAATGGGAGTAGCTACAGCTAAAATATCTCCATGAGGTACTTCTTTTTCAGTGAGTACACAGATGTCTAACGGATCGCCATCACCTTGAATCTCATCTCTTCCTGATTTTTCTGCACAAAATTCTCCTATTCTGTTTCCGCAGTAAGTTTGTGGAATAAAGCCATATAGCGCAGGTACCACATTTGAGTATTTTTGTGGTCGGTCTATTTTTAAATAACCTGTTTCTTTATCTATTTCATATTTAATAGTATCAGTTGGAACTACTTCTATAAAGCAATTAACCGTATTAGGTGCCTCAGTCCCAATGTTTATTCCATGCCAGGGGTGTGATTTATAACGTAATCCCATCAGTCTTCCTATGGGATCCATAAGACTGTTTGTTGTAAACTCGTCGGCCATATAATATTTTCTATTTAGTTTTTGGTGGTACAAAGGTAACTACTTATTTCTAAATAATTAGGTTCTGTAATATAGATGATAACTACTTAAAATCAAGCTAGCCATCCAGCCTTGTCCAAATTTCTATAGTTAACGGCTTCTGCCATATGGTGGGTTTGAATTTGATCCTGATTGTCTAAGTCAGCAATGGTTCTTGCTACCTTTAGGATTCTGTCATACGCTCTTGCGGATAAATCCAGTTTTTCCATTGCGTGCTTTAATATGGACATTGCATTTTCGTCGGGTCTGGCGTATTTGCGTTGAAGTTTCGAAGTCATTTGTGCATTGCAGAATATTTTCTCTTCATCTTTATATCTCATTTCCTGTATGTCACGTGCTTTAATGACGCGTTTTCTTATTTCGCAACTTTTTTCCGAAGGAATAGCATTGCTCAGTTCTTTAAATGGAACAGGTACAACTTCTATTTGTAAATCTATTCTATCTAATAGTGGACCAGATATTTTACTTAAATACCGTTGGACGACACCTGGACTACAAACGCAATTTTTTTCAGGATGATTGTAATATCCACAAGGACATGGATTCATGCTAGCTATTAGCATGAAACTTGCCGGGTAATCAACGCTAAATCGTGCCCGGGAAATGCTAATTATTCTATCTTCGAGGGGCTGTCTCATTACCTCTAAAACCGTTCTTTTGAACTCGGGCAACTCATCTAAAAATAAAACGCCATGATGAGCCAAAGATATTTCGCCAGGTTGAGGGAAACTTCCTCCCCCTACAAGTGCAACATCACTGATGGTATGGTGAGGAGATCTAAATGGTCTTTGCGTTATTAATGAAGTGTTATTTTGAACTTTCCCAACTACAGAGTGAATTTTTGTGGTTTCAAGAGCCTCATTTAGAGTGAGAGGAGGTAGTATGGACGGCAGTCTTTTGGCTATCATTGATTTACCTGCTCCAGGTGGGCCAATCATAATAAGGTTGTGTCCGCCGGCAGCTGCTATTTCGAGTGCTCTTTTAACGCTTTCCTGTCCTTTAACATCAATAAAGTCTAAATCATTTAATGTTTGCTGATTAAAAAACTCTTTTTGTGTATCAATTATTATAGGAGAAAGGTTGTTCTCTTCATTCAAAAATGCAACTACTTCGGTCAAAGATTCAACCCCATAAACTTCCAGATTGTCGACAATTGCAGCTTCTTTAGCATTTTGTTTGGGTATGATTACACCTTTAAAACCTTCTTCTTTAGCTTTTAATGCTATTGGTAATACGCCTTTGACTGGTTGTAAGCTTCCATCTAATGATAGCTCTCCCATCATAATATATTTATCAAGGTGTTCTCCAGAAACCTGATTGGAAGCTGCTAGTATTCCTATGGCTAGAGGCAGGTCGTATGACGAACCTTCCTTTCTGATGTCGGCTGGAGCCATATTGATAACAATCTTTTTACCTGGCCATTTATAGTTGCTTTCTCTTAATGCAGATTGCATTCGTTGTTCGCTTTCTTTAACTGCATTGTCGGGAAGTCCAACTAAAAAGAATTTAATTCCTTGTGAAAGATTGACCTCTATGGTTATAGTTGCTGCATCTATTCCGGTAACAGCAGCTCCGTATGTTTTAACAAGCATGAAATTAGGTTTTTGTGTTTAGTATAAGATTAATGTGTTTTTATAAGTAAAATTAGTAAATATGATATAATTAAGAGGTTAGGTCTCTAAAAATATCTTCTATGTTTTGTCTTTCTATGTTCAAGGTAACTATTTTTTTATTGTTTGCAACACTCCAGTCGTATATATATTCTCTGATATCAGAAGATGCATATATTTTATAATGTTTTTCAGAGACAGAGTTTATGTTTTTTATATCATTGATGTTTTTAAGGGAATTAATATCAACATTAGAAAGAAATTCGCAATTAATAATATGTTCTTGATGAGATGAGATGTGGTTAATTTCTGAAGCTTTTTCGTTGGCTACGATTTCTCCTTTTTTTATTATGATTACCCGCTGGCATATTGCCTGAACTTCCTGCATAATATGAGTGGATAACATTATGGTTTTTTGTTCACCTACTCGTTTAATAAGTTCTCTTACTTCGATAATCTGATTCGGATCTAGTCCTGTTGTAGGTTCGTCCAGGATTAATACTTCCGGGTCAGGTAAAAGAGCTTGAGCTAAGCCCACCCTTTGTCTATATCCTTTTGACAAGCTTTTTATTTTCTTTTTACTTTCAGGTGTTAATCCTGTGATGTCTATAACTTCATCTATTTTATTTTTTGCATATTTTCCAAGTTTATATATACCGGCAATGTGTTTAAGATACTCTTTTACATACATATCCAGATATAATGGGTTGTGTTCAGGTAGATATCCAATTTTTCTTCTGTAATCAAGAGCATTATTGGAAACATCCAGGCCACATACTTTTACTACACCTGAAGTTTGTGGCAGATACCCAGTGATGATTTTCATCATGGTAGATTTGCCTGCTCCGTTGGGACCCAGGAATCCAACCACTTCTCCTGCGTCAATGTCAAATGATATATTTTTCAGAGCTTTTTGTTTACCAAAAGTTCTTGTTACTTGTGTTACAGATATCGACATATTAAATGATATTTTAGCAGTAAAGTTAATAAGTACTTTTAATTTTAAAAGATGTGGATAGTATAAAATTCTTACTTTTGTTGTGAAAATTAGACGATGATGAATTTGAATAAATATTGTATTGATATATTTAATTTTAAAAGATATAAAACTTTAGAGGTTAATGTAGGTAGTTTGAAAATTGGAGGAGATAATCCTATCGTTGTTCAGTCGATGACTACAACAAATACCAATTCGACCCATGAAACTATTGATCAGATTAAAGCGATATGTGACGCTGGTGGACAAATGGTTCGGATGACTACCCAAGGTAAAAAGGAGGCTTATAATCTTGAATGGATTAAAAAGGGATTGAATGACATTGGTTATCATGTTCCTTTAGTGGCAGATGTTCATTTTAATACTAATGCTGCATATATTGCAGCAGAATATGTTGAAAAGGTAAGGATTAATCCTGGTAATTTTGTTGATGGTGCAAAAAGGTTTTCTCAGTTAGAATATTCAGAAGAATCATATAATAATGAGATTCAGCTTTTAAGGGAAAAATTTGTTCCTTTATTAAATATATGTAAAAAAAATGGCACAGCTTTAAGGATTGGAACGAACCACGGTTCTCTTTCTGATAGAATTATGAGTAAGTATGGTGATACTCCAATGGGTATGGTAGAAAGTTGTATGGAGTTTTTACGTATTTGTGTAGATGAGGAATTCTATAATATAGTACTTAGTATTAAAGCTAGTAATGCACGAATAATGGTGCATACTGTTCGCCTACTCGTACAAAAGATGTTTGAAGAAGAAATGAATTTTCCTTTACATCTGGGTGTTACGGAGGCTGGAGAAGGAGAGGATGGCAGGATTAGATCGGCTGTGGGTATAGGGGCATTGCTTTCGGATGGAATTGGCGATACGATACGTGTTTCTTTAACAGAGTCTCCCCAATTCGAGATTCCTGTTGCAAAATTTATTGTTAATTATATTTCTACTAAAGTTGGACATACTCCTTTACAGCAAGGGGATTCATCATGCTATTCTCCATTCGAGTATAAAAAAAGAAGTTCAATAAAGATTAAAAATATAGGAGGGAATCACGTTCCTGTTGTCATTGGAAGAGTGACAGAAGAGTGTGAAATGCCTGATTATATTTATGCTAATTCATGTGAAGATATACAAGATGATGGCTTATATATCCTGCCAAATGATGTATGGACGAAAGTTAAGAGCCGTAAAAATGTATTTCCTTTAATTAAATTAGCTGATTACTTAACTAGGGATTACGATGACCTGGAATTAGTTTTTGTTAAAGTGGTGTATAGTCAACTTAATGATAGTGTTATACAGGGTTTTAAAGCAAGAGGTAATGTCATATTAGTTCTTGATTGTGAAACAATTAATAGTGTTGCCGAGCAAAGGGCTGCGATACTTTTATTGCAGGCAAATAGGATTGATTTACCGGTGATACTTTATAATTCTTATTCCGGATTGTTTGGTGAAGATATGCAATTGGCTGCATCTTGCGATTTTGGTTCGCTTTTATTAGATGGTTTTGGTGATGGAATTTGGATCGATTCTTGCGATAATGGTTCAGATATTATTAATAGTACTGCATATTCTATTTTGCAGGCCTGCAGAGTCCGGTTTTCAAAAACCGACTTTATAAGTTGTCCAGGATGTGGAAGAACTTTATTTGGACTTCAGGAGACTACAGCAAAAGTTAAGGAAAGGACTTCTCATCTGAAAGGATTAAAAATAGCAGTAATGGGTTGTATAGTTAATGGACCCGGTGAAATGGCTGATGCAGATTACGGTTATGTAGGATCAGGTCCTGGAAAAATAACCCTATATTATCAAAGAGAAATCATTAGAAAAAATATTAACGAAAATCAGGCTGTTGATGAATTGATAAAACTGATTAAAGAAAAGGGAGATTGGGTTGAACCCTAGTTTTTTGTTCCGTTCGTCAAAAAAAATCATATAACCATCAGAAATAGATGTTTGTTCATATAAAAAATCTATTATATAATTATAGGTATTAAAAGAATTAGTGTATTTTTAGTGACTGTAAATGAATGTATTTTGTTGCAATCAAACATATGTTTTTTTATATTGCGTAGCCTAAATAATCCCTTAATTTAATCAATGAAACGATTTTTTTATTTATTCTTTTTTGTAGCATTGTGTTTTTTGAATGCTAATTCGCAGGAAATCGTCTTGAACGGAACGTTTCAAGGAGATAATCTTTTTGTGAAAAATCCATTCTCTCCTAGTGGTGTTGGCTTTTGTGTATATGAAGTAGATGTAAATGGTTTAACTTCTACTGATGAAATAAATTCAAGTGCTTTTGAAATTGATTTAAGTGTATATGGATTTAAAATTGGACAAGAGGTTAATGTTGAAATAAAATATAAAGAAAACTGTCTTCCTATTGTGTTGAATCCTGAAGTTTTAAACTCACGGGCTACATTTGAAGTCACTTCCATTGAAGTCAGCGATAATAAAATTCAATGGACTACTGTAAAAGAGGCTGGTGTATTGCCTTTTATAGTTGAGCAATACAGATGGAATAAATGGATAGAAGTAGGGCGTGTAAATGGGAAAGGGATTTCAGGTGAAAATAAATATTCTTCTCCAGTGAGATTACATTCTGGAGATAATCGGTTTAGGGTTAAACAAGTAGATTACAGGGGTAAGCCAAAGTATTCACAAGAGATAACTTTTACTTCTACTAAGCCAAAAGTTTCATTTATGCCAACCAGAGTAGAGGATGTAATTACTTTTTCAGCTCCAACTATGTTTGAGATTTATGATGAATTTGGGGGGATTGTATTTAAAGGATTTGGAGAAAGTATTAAAGTTAATGGTTTGCAAAAAGGAAAGTACTATTTGAATTTTGATGATAAGTTAGGTTCTTTTATTAAAAAATAGATAGGGTGCGTTAACCTATACAGAGCCGAATGATTTCATTCGGCTTTTTTATTTTCTTTTACAATAAAATATCATGGGCGGAGGATGTTTTTTAAAATTTATACATTTTACTTAATTACCTTATTAAACAATTCATTAATTTTACGGCCTTAAAAATTGAAAATTAATATGGAACAAATTCGCAGAACCAAAGTCGCTGCTATTCTTAAAGATACAGAATACGGCAAGGAAATAAATGTTAAAGGATGGGTTAGAACCAGAAGAGGTAATAAATTTGTAAATTTTATTGCGTTAAATGATGGTTCATGTATTCATAATTTACAGATAGTTGCTGATGTTCCAAAGTTTGATGAAAGTCTGATAAAAAGAATTACTACAGGAGCTGCAATTTCTGTTGTTGGAACATTGAGTGAATCATCAGGGGGCGGTCAAAAGGTAGAGATTCAAGCTACTTCTATTGAGATTATTGGAGATTGTAATGCAGATGAATATCCGTTGCAGCCTAAAAAGCACTCCTTGGAGTTTTTAAGGGAGATTGCTCATTTACGTTTTCGTACTAATATATTTGGTGCAGTTACAAGAATTCGCCATTCAATGATTTTTGCTGTGCATAAGTTTTTCTCTGAAAAAGGTTTCTACAATATACATACTCCCATAATTACTGCTTCTGATGCTGAAGGTGCTGGAGAAATGTTCAGAGTAACAACAATGGATATCAATAATGTTCCTAAAACAGAGGATGGAGCCATTGATTTTAGTCAGGATTTCTTTGGTAAATCCACTAATTTAACTGTTTCTGGTCAGTTAGAAGGTGAATTGGCGGCATTGGCTATGTCTGAAATTTATACTTTTGGACCAACATTTAGAGCTGAGAATTCAAATACAGCTCGTCACCTTGCTGAGTTTTGGATGATTGAGCCTGAGATGGCCTTTTATGATCTTAATGATAATATGGATTTGGCTGAAGAATTTACTAAATATTTATTGAATTATGCTTTAGAGAACTGTAAAGAAGATCTTGAATTTTTAAGTAAACGCCAACAAGAAGAAGAAAAAAACAAAAAGGCTGAAGATCGTTCAATGGAGCTTATTGAAAAATTAAAGTTTGTTGTTGATAATGAGTATGTTCGTTTGACATATTCAGAGGCTATTGATATTTTAATGAATTCTAAGCCTCATAAAAAAGGACAGTTTCAATATCCGGTTACGGGTTTTGGTAGTGATCTTCAAGCTGAGCATGAACGATATTTAGTCGAAAAGCATTTTAAAAAGCCTGTTATCTTAACAGATTATCCTATGTCGATTAAAGCTTTTTATATGAAGCAAAGTGAGGATGGTAAAACTGTTAGAGCCATGGATGTGCTTTTCCCGCAAATTGGTGAAATTATTGGAGGATCGCAACGAGAGGAAAGTTATGATAAGTTATTGGAAAGAATGCGTGCGTTAGATTTACCAGAAGAAGAAATGTATTGGTATCTGGATACACGCAGATTTGGGTCAGTACCTCATAGTGGTTTTGGATTAGGATTTGAACGTTTAATGTTGTTTGTTACGGGGATGGGAAATATTCGTGACGTTATACCGTTCCCTCGTACTCCAAAAAATGCGGAATTTTAATAATATATTTTTACTGTTATTATATATAAAGCCATCTCATTTGTTTGAGGTGGCTTTTGTTTAATTAATAAATCGTGTAAATTTGACGAAATCAAATATATTTCAGATGTTTAAGAGTGTCTTTGTCCTGTTTTTATTTTGTTTTATTTTTAGTAATTTCTGTTTAGCGGATAAAGAAGATAGTATTAATGCTATAATTAATTCGTTGGAAGGAGATGAGAAGTTAGAAGCAATACGTAGTTTTTCTTTTGAAACTAACGTAAGTAATCCAGAATTCTCAAAGGCACTATCATTGGAATTATTAAAATTGGCAGATGATAGTCAATATAAGTTTATGGGCATTGCCTATTTTAATTTGGGTGAAGTTTCTTTTTACAAGGAACATTTTAATGAAGCTCTTAGCTATTATACCAAAGCGCAGCCTTATTTAGAGTTTGCAAAAGATAGTGCTTTGATTTCTGCCAACTATTGTAATATTGGCCTAATAAAATATTATAAGTCAGAGTATGGTGTCGCAATTGAAAACTATGAAAGCAGCCTGGCTATTGATAAAGCACTAAACGATAGTTTGGGTGTTGCCAAAACATATCAGAATATAGGCCTTGTTTTTGGAGATTGGGGAAATGCCTCTCTGCGAATTTCTTATTTTAAAAAAGCTTTGGAAATCTATGAAAAGTTAGGATGTAATTCATTTGTTGCGGATATTAATACAAATCTCGGTGTTGCTTTTTCTCAGGATAATGATTATAAAATAGCGAATACATATTATAAGTCAGCACTTAAGGCTTATACTGAACTTAATGATAGTAATCGAATAGCTTCTGTTTTGAATAATATTGGTTGCAACTATTTAAAAATGGATAAATATGATGCCGCTTCTGAATGCTTAGAGCAGGCTGTTGGTATTTTTAAAATAATTGATAATAAAGCAGGATTGGTTCATGCATTAAGTGGGTTGGGTGATGTTTATGCTATTCAGGGATACTCTGAAAAGGCCATAGATTTGTATCAAAAGTGTGAAGAAGTAAATCAACAAGTGGGTTTGGTTGATACTCAAATGAATAATTTATATAGTCTTTATCAAGCATACAAAGAGAGTAGGTATTTTGAAGATGCAACAAGAGTGTTAGAAAAATATTATCAGATTAAAGATAGCTTGTTTGCAGATAGTCAGTCAAATAAGATGCTTGAATTAGAAACTAAATATAACTATCAGAAAGCCCGCAATCAAGTAACTGAGTTAACGGCAAAAAACAGGCTTTACCTTTTAGTACTATTGATGATAGTTTTTGTAGTAATTTTAGGTCTTGTATATTGGGTGTTTTATTTCAGAACAAAACGCCTTGAGGAAAAGCAAAGATTATTACAACTGGAGCAAAAAGTTCTGCGAACGCAGATGAATCCTCATTTTATTTTTAATTCTTTATCTGCAATACAGTGTTATATTTTGGAAAATAAGGTTGAAGATGCCGTAGATTTTCTTGCAGACTTTGCTGGTTTAATGCGATTGGTCTTGCAGTATTCCCAGAAAGAATATATTACCTTGTCACAAGAGAGGGCTCTTTTGGATTATTATATTAATCTTCAGAACAGAAGGTTTGGAGGGAGGATTAATTATAAAATACTGGTTGATGAGAAGCTAGATAATACCAAAACTATGATTCCTCCCATGTTGGCTCAGCCTTTTATTGAAAATTCATTTGAACATGGAGAGCTTTTTAGAAAGCCTGATGGAAATATTACGGTATTATTTAAAAAGCAGCATAACGTTTTAACATATTGTATTGAAGATAATGGTATTGGTGTAGATGTTGCTAATGATAGTAAGGGGAAGCATGAGAAAAAGCATAAGTCCCTGGCTTTAAAGATTACCCGCGAAAGATTGAATCTTATCAATCATAATCATAAAAATGGAAGAATAGAATTAAGGGTGGAAGATAGGAGAGCTTCAGGAACTCAAGGCACTAAAGTTATTTTTACTATCCCTTTAATGGAATTTAATTAAATTATTTTCTTCCAAAGTCAGCAGGTATTTCTCCCCATAATTTGGTTTCCCATTTTAATATTTGTTGGTCGTATGTATTATTTTTAAGCCATTCTTCAGCTCTTTTAATGACTTCAAAAAGGGCTTGAGTTTTTGTATTCCTATTCAATTTAGATCTGCATTTTTTTGCTTTTACCCAATCTATGGCAATCTTGGAATCGGAATATATAGGAATGTTTATTTTGTTCTGTTTTTGAAATGCAAGGCCATGAACGATAGCTAAAAATTCGCCTATATTATTCGTGCCAAGGTCAAATTTTTTTATAAAGGCCTGTGTGCCTGTTGCTGTATATACACCCTGATATTCCATGATACCTGGGTTTCCACTGCATGCAGCATCTACTGAAAGACTGTTTTGTATAATGTCTGGATTGTTTTCAAGTGTGAACTGAAGATTTTTTGCTGAATTGTCTTTTTTGCCCCAGTGCAGCTCCGGATCTTCCTCAAATGCCTTTTCTGCCTCTTCTAATGATGCAAAACCTTTGTATTTTACATTGCTAACTCCTTTGATGTTTTTCTGACACTCCTCCCAGTTTGTGTAAATCCCCGGAGCGTGACCGTTCCATATAACGTAATATTTGTTTTTTTTTGCCATTGTTATCCTTTTAATGCCGGTAGAAATTGAGCCAACAGATTTGCAAAATTCGAAAGGAATAGTCGTATAGACATCGCTAGTAAAATAATACCAAAGAACTTCTGAAGTAGATATATTCCACCTTCACCAATAATTTTCTCTACTCTGTCGGTGGTTTTTAAAACGAAATATACGATGATAATATTTAGAATCAGTGCAATAATTATATTGATAGAATCAAATTCAGCTCTGAGAGACAGGAGAGTAGTAAAAGAACCTGCTCCTGCAATCAAAGGAAAAGCAATAGGTACTATACTTGCTCCTGTAGGTGAATCGTCATGTTTAAATATGTGAATTCCAAATATCATTTCAAATGCCATTACCAGTAAAACAAAAGATCCGGCAATTGCAAAAGAAGAAATGTCAACGCCAAATAGTCCTAAAAGGGGTTCTCCCAAGAAAAAGAAAAGAAGTAGTATAGATAATGATACAAAAGATGCCTGAAACGGATTGATTGTGTTTCCTTGCTTTTTTATATTGATGAATACCGGTATAGATCCTAATATATCAATAACTGCAAAAAGAACAATAAAAGCTGATAATATCTGTAATGGGTTTATGCTCATTCCTTAAATTTTTATTTACAGTGCAAATGTATAATAAAATTAGTGGATGATTCTATGTTATTCTTACCTTAATTTTATTTTGTGGTGTTAATGAAAATAAAAAAGGCAGCCGGAAACTTCCCGACTGCCTTGATCAAATATTTAAAAGCTATGGTTATGAGCTTATTAATTGTAAGAGCTTTGTCCGTGTTCGTGAATGTCAAGACCTTCTCTTTCTTCTTGTTCTGTAACCCTAAGTCCAACAGTTGCTTTAAGAACCTGAAATAAGATTAATCCTAAACCAAATGCCCAGGCACCAATTGAAACAATTCCAATTAATTGAGAAACAAGTAAAGAAGCACCGCCACCGTAGAATACACCACCATCTGTTGCAAAAAATCCTACCATTAATGTTCCTAAGGCGCCACATACACCGTGTACAGAAATAGCACCTACAGGGTCGTCAATTTTAAGTACTTTGTCAAATAATTCTACTGAAAATACAACAGCAAAACCTGCAATGATACCAATGATGGTTGCCCCTCCTGGACTTACTATATCACAGCCTGCAGTAATGGCAACCAGACCTGCTAATGCGCCGTTTAATGTCATTGATAGATCTGGTTTTCCGTAGCGAAACCAAGTAACAAACATTGTAACAACAGCTCCGGCAGCAGCAGCCAGGTTAGTTGTGATAAATATTTTAGCTACAGCATTTGCGTTATCTCCGCTGATTGCAAGTTGAGATCCAGGGTTAAATCCAAACCATCCTAACCAAAGAATAAATACACCAAGAGCACCTAGTACCATATTGTGGCCAGGGATTGCATTTGCGCCTCCGTTATATTTACCTAAACGAGGACCTATAGTCCATGCTCCGGCTAAAGCAGCCCAACCTCCAACAGAGTGAACTACAGTTGAACCGGCAAAGTCATGAAATGGAGTTTCCATAGTTGATAACCAACCACCACCCCATACCCAGTGACCTGAAATTGGGTAGATAATTGCTGTGATAACAACAGAATAAATTAAGTAAGTGCTAAATTTGGTACGTTCAGCCATTGCTCCTGAAACAATTGTTGCGGCAGTTGCTGCAAATACGGTTTGGAAAAATAGATTATGATAATCGCCATCTACATTATAAAAGAAGTCAAAAGCCCCGTAAAAGGCGCCCTCTCCACCGTACATAACACTATAACCTATGATCCAGAATAATAATGAACCAAAAGCAAAGTCCATGAAGTTTTTCATGATGATGTTACCAACGTTTTTAGCTCTTGTAAAACCTGCCTCTACTAAGGCAAATCCAGCCTGCATAAAAAATACTAAAATGCCGGCTACCAGTATCCATAATATGTCTAAAGCACTGTTTGCGTCCATAATATTGTCTATTTTAATGTTTTTAAATCAGATTAGTTTTTTCTTGCTTATTTTACATATAATGTTTCCGGCCCTGATTCGCCAGTTCTTATCCTATATGTTTCTGCAACGTCTGTAACGAAAATTCTTCCATCACCTATTTCTCCTGTTCTGGCAGCAGACATTAAGGCTTGCACTGTTTTCTCTAAATTTTCATCACGTACAATGATTGAAAGTAAACGACGCTCAATGATACTGGTGTCATAAACGGTTCCTCTGTACAGATGGCCTTCTCTTGCTGTTCCAACTCCGCGAACATCCCAATAAGAAAAGAAAGTAATGTCTTGCTCTTCCAGAGCTTTTTTAACACTTTCATACTGTGTTAATCTAATGATTGCTTCAATTTTTTTCATGTCTTATTCAATTAATACGGGTATAGCTCATCCAATCGAAACCAAAAGCTTCATTTTTGCTTGCCCGAGATTAATAATTAATGGATATATTTTAAAAAAAGAAGGTGAAAATGTTATTCTGTATGGTAATCAGGTGGAAATAATACCTTTTTCCAGTTAATTAACGCATATTGGAGAGAACAATTGCTTGGTTTTCAGTGTTGAGAAATGATTACAGCCCAACGTTCTCACCTTCTTTTTATTTTTTATAGAGAAATACCTACTACTAAGTGTAATTGCTCAGTGTTGGGATTCATAATTACTTGTCCAAATACCGGTAATGAAAATGATTCTGAGAATTTAATTTCTTTAGATGTTCCTAATCCTAAATTCACAACTGCAAATTCAGTATCATCAGTGTGCCATCCATCTCCAGCACCAACAAACACATCGACATTTTTAAATGCATAGCCGGCTTCAAAATACATAATGCCATCTTCAGCTCCGGCTCCTTCTACTGAATTGTTAAGCATATAGTTCGCTGCTAAACTTAAATCTCCTGTTTCAAATCCAAGATTTAATTCTAAAGCATGACTTGATACCTTGTCTCCGAATTCCCCCCATTTGCTTCCTGGGTAGTAATAATCTGTTAGTCCAAGGCTTAAGCCAAAATCAAAACCATACGATAAATATAAGTCTGTCTCGTTAAAATTAGAGCTGCTTACATATGGATTGCCAAAATCATCATATTCAGTGTCTGTGTTAGAAGAAAGCGCAAAAGATCCCCAAGCACCTATGGAGAAATTTCCTGCTGCAAATTCAACAGTTGGTTGAACAGCTGGAGAATTACCGAAGTCAACTCCACGGAATACATAACGAGATACTAGATCGGCTCCAACAGAAAATTGAGCCTTTGCAGTAGTTGCAATAATTGCAATTGCTAAAAATAGAAATACCTTTTTCATTTTAACAGGTTTTTAATGGGTTACACAATTTTGAATGATTATTAATAAATAATGTTTTTTGGGGTGATGAAACATAAAAAGAAACGTTTTTCTTGATTGGGGTGTTGTTTATTAATAATCACATTGCAAAAATGTATATTTTTTTAATATGACCCAAATAAAATGGGGGTTAAAATTAATAAATTCACATAAATTATGATTTAACCCCTAAAAAGTATAAGTAAAATTGTTGTAAAAGGGTATAAATTGAAAGTTCGGTATTTAAATTTTAGGGTGGGTCAACTAATTTTTAATAGTGCCAATCTTTAATACGTTATTTCTTTGATAGTAAGTTATATTCATTCCATATTAAAGATTAAACTTCTTTTATTGTTTGTGTCTTAGTGATTTATCTTTCATCTTGCAGAAAAGTTTATGGAGTAACTAAAATATAATGACAAAAGTCATGTAAAAAACATTGTAAAAGTCATCTTTTAACAGTTATTAAAAGAGGTGTTGTTGTAAAATATAATTAAATAAGTTATTTTTGCTTCCGTTTTCATAGTAAAAGTGTTGAATAAATTATAATTGTCATTTGAGTTCAGAGCTGTTTTTGTGTTTAAAATAGTTTTGTTTTGATGGTAGATGAAATGATTTAGTGGCTGTGATATCAGCTTTTGTTCAGTATTATTCCTTCTTTATTAATATATAGATATGATGCAAATGAAATTTCCAAAGGCAGTTGGGTTATATGATCCTGCCAATGAGCATGATAACTGTGGGATAGGGTTTGTTGCAAATATCAAGGGACAGCAGTCTCATGATATTGTAAACAGAGGTCTAGAGGTTTTAGTTAATATGACTCATAGGGGTGCCGAAAGTTCAGATAATAAATCTGGAGATGGAGCCGGAATTTTGATTCAAGTACCACATGAATTTTGTAGTTCGTTAGAATTTGATTTACCAGAACCGGGCAAATATGGTACCGGTTTATTGTTCTTACCTGAAGAGGATAGAGAGGCTTTACTTTGCCAGGATGAATTAAATAAGAATTTACTTGAAGAAGGACTTGAATTAATAGGCTATAGAGATGTTCCTGTGGATAGTTCGGTGATTGGAGAAATTGCCAAACGTACAGAACCTAGGGTTCGTCAGGTATTTGTTAAAGGTAAATTTGAGCAGGATAAAATTGAACGAAAGTTGTTTATTGCTCGAAAAGTTACAGAAAGAAACATCAGAGAATCTGATCTGAAAGAAAAGGAAGCTTTTTATATTCCCAGCCTTTCCACAAAGATTTTTATATATAAAGGTATGTTAACCCCTGACCAGGTAGGTGCATATTACCTGGATTTGCAAAATCCAAAATTAAAAAGTGCTATTTCTTTAGTTCACTCCAGGTTTAGTACAAATACATTTCCTGCATGGGATTTAGCGCAACCCTTTCGTATTATGGCTCACAATGGTGAGATTAATACAATTAAAGGAAACAGGTTGTGGATGCAAGCCAGAGAATCTCTACTTAAGTCTGATTTATTTGGTGATGACTTGAAGAAAATATTCCCTGTTATTGAACCAGGTAAAAGTGACTCGGCATCTTTAGATAATGTACTAGAGTTTTTATTTCTTACAGGAAGAACTTTGCCACAGGCATTAAGTATGCTTATTCCTGAATCATGGAATGATAAGAACCCTATTCCTAATAGTTTAAAAGCTTATTATGAGTATCACTCTACTATTATGGAACCTTGGGATGGTCCTGCTTCTATTGTATTTTCTGACGGTAGATATATTGGTGGAACATTAGATAGAAATGGTTTGCGTCCGTCTCGTTACGTGATTACAAAAGATGATATGATTGTAATGGGATCTGAAGTTGGTTGTCAGGTTTTTGCTCCTCAGGAAATTAAGGAGAAAGGACGCTTGAAGCCTGGTAAACTTTTACTGGTCGATACAAAGCTTGGAATTATTATTCCAGATCAGGAGATTAAAGCTCAGCTTTCAAAAAGATACCCTTATGAAAACTGGTTAAAAGAAAACCGTATCAGGCTTAAGGATATAGAAGTTAAGCAAAGAGTTCAATCTTCAATTGATGAGTATGATACTTTTGTTAAAGCATTTGGTTATTCAAGAGAAGATATTAAAATGTTAATAGGTCCTATGGCGCAGGCGGGTATGGAACCTATTAATTCTATGGGTAATGATACTCCAATTGCAGCTATTTCTGATAAACCACAACGATTATTCTCTTATTTCCGACAGTTATTCGCACAGGTTACTAATCCTCCAATTGATCCAATTCGAGAAGGTTTAGTTATGGCGTTAACAAATTACATTGGTTCAGTATCTAAAAATCTTCTTGAATATAGTCCTGCTCACTGTCGATTAATAAAGTTCGAGAGTCCTATTGTGACTAATACGGATCTTGGAAAAATTAAAGATTATCGTAGGGAAGAGTTTACTCAGACTACAATTCCAATGTTGTACCCTGTAAAAGAGGGTGGAGCAGGTATGGAGAAAGCTATTGAAGCTATGTGTTTGGCTGCAGAAAAAGCTGTGGATGAAGAAAAAAACTTCATTATTCTTTCAGATAGAAATATCGATAAGGATATGGCTGCAGTTCCTTCTTTAATGGCTGTTGCTTCTGTGCATCACCATTTAATTAAGAAACAAAAGCGTATGCAAACCGGTATTATTGTTGAAACTGGTGAGGCTCGAGAAGTAATGCATTTTGCTTTGTTGTTGGGTTTTGGTGCCAGCGTAATTAATCCTTATTTGGCTTTTGCAGCTATTGATGACCTTGTGAAGAAAGGTGATCTGGATATGGATTATGAACAGGCTCGCGAAAATTATATTAAAGCTATTGATAAGGGATTGTTAAAGATTCTTTCAAAGATGGGTATCTCAACATTAAGAAGTTACCATGGTGCTCAAATCTTCGAGGCTGTAGGTATTTCTCAAAAAATTGTTGATAAGTGTTTTACAGGTACTGCATCTAAAATTGGAGGTGTTGGTTTTGAAGAATTAGCTCGTGAAGCAGAGCTTTTCCATGAAAAAGCTTTTTCGCCACAAAAACCAAATGAAATACTAAATAGTACTGGTGCTTATGCTTTATAGAAAGTATGGAGAGAAGCACGGTTGGAATCCTGAAACTATTGGATTATTACAATGGTCAACTAGTCAGGGTGATTATAGTAAATTTAAGGAATTCTCTAAAAGAGTTAATGAAGATAATCAAAATCCATTGTTTTTACGTGGTTTCTTGAAACTTAAAGATAGAGAACCTATTGATATTGATGAGGTTGAGCCGGTAGAGAAAATCACTAAGAGATTTGTTACCGGAGCAATGAGTTATGGGTCTATTTCTAAAGAAGCTCACACTGCGCTTGCTATTGCAATGAATGAAGTAGGCGGAAGAAGTAATACCGGTGAGGGTGGTGAAGATGCAGAAAGATTTAAGTCTAATGCTCGTAGTTCTATTAAACAGATTGCCTCAGGTCGTTTTGGTGTAACTAACAATTATTTGGTTAATGCTGATGAGTTACAAATTAAAGTAGCACAGGGTGCAAAACCAGGAGAAGGTGGTCAGTTACCAGGTTTTAAAGTAGATAAGATTATTGCTAAGTTGAGAAACTCAACTCCTGGTATTACTTTGATTTCACCTCCACCACATCATGATATTTATTCAATTGAGGATTTAGCTCAGTTAATTTATGACTTAAAATGTACCAATCCAAAAGCGAATATTAGTGTCAAGCTAGTATCGGAAACTGGTGTTGGTACCATTGCTGCCGGGGTAGCTAAAGCTCATGCTGATTTAATTGTAATTGCTGGAACAGAAGGAGGTACTGGTGCTTCTCCAACATCGTCAATTAAACATGCAGGTATGCCTGTTGAAGTTGGTTTGGCAGAAACACAACAGACTCTTGTAATGAATAACCTTAGAGGTAGGGTTAAATTACAAACGGATGGTCAGCTTAAAACAGGTTTAGATGTTGTTAAGATGGCAATCCTTGGTGCAGAAGAGTTTGGATTTGCAACTTCAGCCTTGATTACTTTAGGATGTATTATGATGCGTAAGTGTCACTTGAATACTTGTCCTGCAGGTATTGCTACTCAAAATCCTGAGTTAAGAAAACGTTTCATTGGTAAATATAAGTATGTAGTAAACTACATGAACTTTATTGCTCAGGAAGTACGTGAATTGTTAGCTCAGTTGGGGTATAAATCTCTTGAAGAAATCATTGGTCGTACAGATTTAATGGAACAGGATCCAACAGTAGGAAATTGGAAAACCAAGGGTATTGATATGAGCAAATTGCTTCACTTCCCTGAAGAAGCTAAGATTTATCCTCTGCATAATACAACTACTCAAAAGCACGGAATTGATGAAGTGATGGATTGGCAACTGATTGATGAAGCTCAACCTGCATTATTAAATCAATCTAAAGTATGGGTAGCTAAAGAAATTAGTAATACAGACCGTACAGTTGGAGCTATGCTTTCGGGTGAAGTAAGTAAGCGTTATGGCGAACTTGGATTGCCAAAAAATACTATAAACTGTAAGTTTAGTGGTTCTGCCGGTCAGAGTTTTGGAGCCTTCTTAAGTAGAGGTGTTTCATTTAAACTTGAAGGTGATGCCAATGACTATTTAGGTAAAGGTTTATCTGGTGGTAAGATTATAGTTGTTCCTCCTGCAGGTTCTACATTTAAACCAGAAGAAAATATTATTATTGGTAATACCGTTCTTTATGGTGCTACAGCTGGTAATGTATATGTTCGTGGAGTTGCCGGTGAGCGTTTTTGTGTTCGTAACTCAGGTGCTGCTGCGGTTGTAGAAGGCGTAGGGGATCACTGTTGTGAGTATATGACAGGAGGTAGAGTGGTTGTTATTGGTAAAACAGGTAGAAACTTTGCTGCTGGTATGAGTGGGGGTATTGCTTATGTTCTTGATGAGGAAGGTAACTTTGATTACTACTGTAATAAGGGGCTCGTTGAGCTTTCTGCTGTTGAAGATGCTGCCGACGTTCAGGAACTACAATTCTTATTGCATAAACACTTATTACATACAAATAGTGAGAAGGCACAGGATATATTGGTAAACTGGAATAAATACCTTCCTAAGTTTATTAAAGTAATTCCATTTGAATACAAAAAGGTGCTTCAGGAAGAAAAAGTCCGTGAGCTTGAACAGAAGCTTAAAGAAACTGAGGATACACCTCATGTAAATGAGTAATTAATTATCAAGTCTTTGAATAAAGAAGGAAGTCCGAAAACCAATCGATACTCATCGGAGTATCGGTTTTTGGACAATCCCTTCAAAAAAAATATTATATTATGGGTAATCCAAGAGGTTTTATAGAGGTAGCAAGAAAAGATAGCGGCTACCGTCCCATTAATGAGCGTATTGATGATTATGGTGAAGTTGAACAAACGCTCAACGAAGGAGATCGTATCCTACAGGCATCAAGATGTATGGACTGTGGTATCCCTTTTTGTCACTGGGCTTGTCCGGTAGGTAGTAAGATTCCTGAATGGCAAGATGCAGTTTACAAAGGAGAATGGAAATTAGCTAGTGATATTTTACATTCAACGAATAGCTTCCCTGAGTTTACAGGAAGAATTTGTCCAAATCCATGTGAGAAATCTTGTGTTTTAGCGATACATAAAGAAGCAGTTACCATTAGAGAAAATGAATGTTCTGTTGTTGAAAAAGCTTTTGCCGAAGGTTATATTCAACCAAGAATACCTGAAGTAAGAACAGGTAAAAAAGTAGCTGTAATCGGTGGAGGTCCAGCAGGTCTTTCTGCTGCAGATCTTTTAAATCAAATGGGACATAGTGTTACTGTTTTGAAAAAGATGAGGCTGCTGGTGGATTGTTACGTTTTGGTATTCCTGATTTTAAATTGAACAAAAAGGTAATTGATCGCAGAATTGAGATCTTTAATCAGGAGGGTATCGAATTTAAGTATAATACTTATGTTGGTTTTGATATCAAAGGTGAAAAGATTCTTAAGGATTTTGATGCTGTAGTTCTAGCTATTGGAGCAATGAAACCGCGAGATTTGCCTGTTGAGGGTAGAGAATTAAAAGGTGTTCATTTTGCAATGGAATTCCTAACTCAACAAAACAGGGTGAATAGAGGAAGCAATCTGGATGGTATTGAGCGTATTGATGCTAAAGATAAAAATGTACTGGTTATTGGTGGTGGAGATACGGGTTCTGACTGTGTTGGGACATCTAACCGTCATAAAGCTAAAAGTGTAACTCAAATTGAAATTTTACCTAAGCCACCGGTTGAAAGAGCGGATAATAATCCTTGGCCTTACTGGCCAACAGTGCTTAAAACTTCTTCTTCTCATGATGAGGGTTGCGAGCGTATGTGGAGCGTATCTACTAAAAGATTTATAGGTTCTGGTGGTACATTGAAACAAGTAGAGTTGGTGGATGTGGAGTGGACAAAAGATGAGAATGGTGCCTGGAAAATGAATGAAAAAGAAGGTTCTGAGCGTATTATTGATGTAGATTTAGTTTTTCTTTCTATGGGTTTTGTACATTGTGTTCATGAAGGATTAGTTGAGGAGCTGGGGTTAGATTTAGATCAAAGAGGTAACCTTAAGGTGAATCAAAACTATCAAACAAGTACCGATAAAGTATTTGCAGCAGGTGATTCACATAATGGTGCCAGTCTTGTTGTTACAGCTATTGCTAAAGGTAGAGAAGCAGCCGGTAATGTACATAAATTTCTTATGGAATAAAGTAAATAAGATTTTGGTGTTTAAAAGGTTGTTTTCTTTTTGAACTAAAATAGAATATTGAACTAGGGATGTAGCTTATTGGTTTACATCCCTAGTTTTTTTTATAAAGGAAAAATATTCTTTTATTTGCTCTCCACTAATGCCTTGGAAACGTTGATGGTATAATTCCCAATCTTTTCGCATTCGCTATATATGTCGGTAAATATAATGCCTGTATCGTATGAATATTCATTGTTTTTAATGCTTTCCAGGTGTTCTGATTTTAGTTGTTCGCAATATTGATTGATTTGCTTTTCTATTTCAAAGGCCAGGGTTAAATTTAATTTCTTTTCATCTGTATTAAGATTGTTTCTCATTGTTACCAATGATTTTTTCAACAAGATTAAACATTAAATCAAGTTTGTCATGTATCAGATTTGAAAATTTAATTTTGTTTTTATGCATTCGATTAATGATACGGGCTAGTGTAAAACTACTGTCGCCAATGCTTTCTAAATCACTGACTAATTTTAGCATTGCCCTGATTTTTTTTGCGACTTTGCTCACTTAATTTTCCTTGCGAAACCATAGCTAAATAATTGGCAATCTCAACTTCTACATCATCGCTTATTGATTCGTATTTTTCGATGTTTGCGTAAAGGCGATTGAATTTTTTTTCGTTGCTTTCGTGAAGTAACTTTTGGTTAAATGCAAGCATCTTGTTTGTATGGCGCGCAAAAGACTGTAATTCTTTTTTAGCCTGTAATATTGAGAGTTCAGATGTTGATAGCATTCCTGTGGTAATGTATTTTAGCTTAAATTCTTCACCTTCTTCTCCCTTTTGAGGCACGAGTTCAATGATGGCCCGATGAATCAATGGAACAAATCCTATGAAGAAAATTAAGTTTAAAACATTAAATGATGTATGAAACAAGGCTAAGGCAAAAGGAATAATTGCCTGGGGATTGTTTGCTGAAAAACTGTTGAAGTTAGATATCCAATGCATCACGTAGTCCGTGTATGGTGTAAATATGGCAAGCATCCATAATACGCCTAGCAGATTAAAGAACAAGTGTGCTCTCGCAGTTCTTTTGGCAGAAATATTTCCTATTGTGGCAGCTATGTTTGGAGTGATGGTTGTACCAATATTCTCACCTAAAATCATTGCTGCTCCTAGATGAAAAGGGATCCACCCCTGGGTGCACATAACAAAGGTAATTGCCATTGTTGCTCCACTCGACTGTACAATTAGCGTTAACAAACTACCTATAATTACAAATAGTAATACAGATGCAAATCCTAAATTTGTATAATCTGATAAAAAGCTTAACAGTTCAGGATTGCTATTAATATCGGGGAATGTTGATTTAATAAAATCAAGGCTTACAAATAAAATCGAAAACCCAATAATAGCTTCACCCCAGGATTTATGTCTTTGTATTTTAGAAAAAACTAGTGGAAATCCTACTGCCATTAATGGAAGTGCATATTCGGTAAAGTTAAATCTGAATCCGAATAAAGATATAAGCCAACCCGTAATGGTTGTACCAACATTGGCCCCCATAATAACGCCAATAGATTCAACAAGTGAAAACAAGTCCTGCATTTACAAAGCTAACAACCATCAAAATGGTAGCACTTGATGATTGAATAGTTGCAGAAACCAATAGTCCCGTGAGTACTCCTAAAAACCTATTGCGAGTCATTGCCGCAAAAATACTCCTCATTTTAGAACCGGCAACTTTTTTGCAATGCTTCACTCATTAGTTTCATCCCATATAGAAACAAACCTACTGCTCCAATTAATTTTAACAAGTCAACTAATGAGTAATCCATAAAAAGAAAAATTAAAATTTAAGCTTCAATTATTTGTAGTATATAATGTGTAAAAATAGTAACATTTTAACATTAAATGACCATAGATAGTAATAATGAGTTGATAATTTCAATCGAGCTCAGATTTATGGCGTTAGAGCATTGCAATTGAAAGGATACATATCATACCAACTATAAATCCTGAATATACTTGTTTGGGATTGTGAGCCTCTAGTGCTAAACGACTGCTGCCTAATAAACCAGAAATGGCTATTCCGAGTAAAAGCCACATATTGGTGTTGACTCCGTATTTTATAGAGATGGCTATTAGTGCACCTAAAACTCCTCCTATTCCAACCATATGGATGCTGATTTTCCAAAAGAATGAAATGGACAGAGAAATAATTAATGCCACTAGTGTGCCCAGGAAAAATAAAGAAATAAAGGCAGGTAGCTGGATTTTTTTTAGAAAATAATAACCTATTATAAAGAAAAGCCCTGTAACCATTAAAGGGATTATTCTTTCTCTAGAGGAATCCATCTGAACAGATTTGATTATTTTAGTTTGTATAAAAAGGGGGATAACACTGAGTGGGAGTATACAAGTACTTATTAATACAATGATAGTTACCAGTCTGCGGTACTCATAGGGTAAAAAGGTAATGTGACTTTGAGTGCTGAAAATAACTAATATTCCCAGCGTGGGCATTAACATTGGGTGGAGTAATGTAGATATGATGGAAGCAATCTTTTTTAGCATTAACAAAATATATTTTCAACAGTTATAACTAAAGTTCTTTTCTGAGTCTGGCTACTGGTATGTTTAATTGTTCTCTGTATTTAGCCACAGTTCTTCGCGCAATATTGTACGATTTTTCTTTTAAAATTTGTGATAACTTATCGTCAGTAAGTGGTTTTCTCTTGTCTTCATTCTCAATGCATTCTGAAAGTATTTTTTTGATTTCCCTTGTTGATACTTCTTCGCCTGAATCTGTTTGCATACCTTCTGAAAAGAAGAGATTTTAATGCAAATATTCCAAAATGAGTTTGAATATATTTACTGTTCGAAACCCTTGAGATAGTAGAAATATCTAAATTGGTTATTTCTGCTATATCTTTTAAGATCATAGGTCTTAGTTTAGTTTCGTCACCTTCTTCAAAGTATTCTTTTTGATAATTAAGGATGGCCTGCATGGTGTTTAACAAAGTGTTTTGTCGTTGTTTGATCGCATCAATAAACCATTTTGCAGAATCTAATTTTTGTTTTACAAAAATTACAGCATCTTTTTTATCTCTTGTTTGGTTTTTCTTGTTTCCTGCGTAATCTTCTAGCATATTTGCATATGTTTGGCTGATCCTCAGTTCGGGAACGTTTCTGTTGTTTAGCGACAATTCAAATTTTTCGTTTTTAATTTCTAAGATAAAATCAGGAATAATATGCTGAACCATTTTTGTCATTGGGTTACTGTAAGAGCTTCCCGGTTTTGGGTTTAGTTTTAGAATTTCTTCTAATGCCTCTTTGACATCTTCTTCTTCAAGATGAAGTCTTTTGGTGATTTTTTCGTAATGTTTTTTTTGTAAATTCTTCAAAATGTTGTTTGATAATATGATATGCATTTTCTATTGTCCGGTCAGTTTTGTCTTTTTTGTTAAGTTGTAACAATAAACATTCCTGCAGGTCTCTGGCTCCAACACCCGGAGGATCAAAATCCTGAACTATATCTAAAATATCAAGAGCCTCTTTTTCATCGTATTCAACATTCTGGCTAAATGCTATATCATCAATAATCTCGTCGATTTCGCGTCTTAAATAGCCATCTTCATCTATGTTTCCTATGATATGTTCTGCCATCAGGCGTTGGCGGTCATTTAATATTCTAAGGGCCTAACTGATCTGTTAAAAACTCATGAAATGTTGTGCCTTCAGAGAAAGGAATGTCTTCATGTTTATCATCTTTTGAAAAGTTACGAGCCTGCAATTTATATGCAGGAATATCTTCGTTTTGGATGTATTCATCAATTGACAACTCATCTTTTTCAACTTCTGTTTCCTTTACTTCTGGCTCATCCATATCCTCATTAGATCTGCCTTCCCCGTCAAGTTCTAAAACTGGATTTTCCTCAATTTCCTTCTTAATTCTCTGCTCCAATTGAGCTGCCGGAATTTCCAATAGCTTTATCACCTGTATTTGCATAGGTGATAATTTTTGAAGTAGCTTTTGTTGTAAACTTTGTTTAAGCATAGTTGTGTCTCTAAAACGGTAATAAGAGGTGAAAGTAAATCTCTATATTTTATTTAAAATACAAATAGTAAGAAATTACCTTTTGTTTATGTATCAACAAAATTAAGATTAATTGATTAAATGTGTTGTATATGTTGTGCCAAATTTGTTTTTAGAAAGTTAATAAACGTTATAAAATAAAAAAGCTACACACTGTTTTTTGTGTGTAGCTTCTATAATTTGGAATGATATCCTTACTTCTTCTCTGTTTCTGCTTTTGCTTTTGTGCATTCGCTTTTTTTCTTTTTTGAGCAACACTCTTTTTCTTTTTTAGAGCACTCTTTTTTTGACTCTTTAGAACAGCACTTCTTTTCTGTTTTTTGTGGCTCTTGAGTGTTGTCTGATGCTAATGCTGGAGTTGTTAGTGCTACCATAAATAAAAACAGGAATGATACAGCTATTGATTTTTTCATAATTCTATAATTTATTTTATTAAAATGTTGTCTTTTACAAATATGATATGTTTTTGTTGCAAGTGTTGTTATTTTCTTGTTAATGCGTGTTAATGACTTGTTAATTAATTATCTGCATTGTTATTTATTGCTACTTTTGTGGCAGCCGTTACTAATACAAACATAAAAAGATAAATATTGTTTTAAATGTTAAAGAAAAAAGTAAGATTGGAAGGGTTGGCAATACTAACTTTTTTAGTCCTGTTGTGTTTAATTATAATACAGGTTTTATTTTTAGTACGTTCAGCAAAACTTGAGGAAAAACATTTCAATCACAGGGTAGTATTGGCGTTAAGGGAAGCCCGTAATGAAATTGCAAGAGAAGCAAACCAATGTAATAATATGCATAATTATGTTTGTGGGAAAAAATGCTCCAGTGACCTTCAATATATCAATTTTCAAAAAGTAGATAGTATTATCCAGTCTAACTTGTATATTCATAAAATTCAATTGGATTATAAGTTTGAATTTATAAATGAAAATGACAGTGTAAAAGATAATATCTGTATTTCTTGCTATGAACAATCTTTAAATGGTTTGTTGGCTCAAAATGGAATAAAGCTTCAGATTGAGTTTCCCGGTCAGAGTAAGTATATTTTAGCTCAAATTGGTACTTTGTTTTATTTGTCAATAGGCGCAATTCTTTTTGTATTAATGTCGTTTGTTATTGTTTATCGATTGTTTGCAAAAGAGCGATCAATTTTAGTTAATACAAAAGACTTTATTGATAATATGGTTCATGAGTTTCAAACTCCGTTGGCGAATATAAAATTTGCTTCAGGATTAATAAAAAAGAAAATTGAACTAAATTGTGAAAATAAGGATAAAATAACTCAGTATACTCAATTAATTCAGGATGAGAATACAAAGTTAAGTCAGAATGTTAAGGATATTCTTGATGTTGTGGGCTTGTCTGTAGATACCGGAGCGAATGATGCAATTGATCTTCATCTTGTTTTAAAAGAGTGTTCGGATTTATACCGGTCTGTTATTGCAGAAAAGCAAGGACAATTAGTTTTGGATTTGACAGCCATCAATTACAAGGTTGTAGGTGATAAAACATATATTAAACATACCTTTCTGAATTTAATCGATAATGCAATTAAATATACTAAAGAAAACCCTTCCGTTTTCATTAAAACCTTCAACAGAAAACATAAGTTGGTTGTTGTTGTTAAAGATAATGGTATAGGTATTCCTAAATGTGAGCAGGATAAAGTGTTTGAAAAATACTATCGTGTTTCAACAGGTAATGTACATGATATTAAAGGATTTGGTTTGGGTTTGAGTTTTGTTAAAAAAGTTGTTGATAATCTAAAAGGAAATATTAGTGTTAAAAGTGAGTTGGGAAAAGGAAGTTCATTTATTATTACATTAAAAGTTAGTAAGGTATGAATAGTGAAGTAAAGAAAATTCTTCTTGTAGAAGATGATACTACAATGGGGTTTTTGCTGGTAGAATTTCTCGAATCAAATCATTTTGATGTTAAATTGTATAAAGACGGGCTTCTGGGATTAAATGCGTTTAATAACTATGTTTTTGATTTTTGTATTCTTGATGTGATGCTTCCCGGGCTGGATGGTTTTTTCTATTGCTAAAAAAATAAGGGAGATAAACAAAACCGTTCCAATTGTTTTTTTAACAGCTAAAACGCTTAAAGAGGATAAAATTAAGGGCTTTAGTATTGGTGTTGATGATTATATTGTTAAACCTTTTGATGAGGATGAATTGCTTTGTCGTATTAAAGCCATAATGACCAGGTGTAACAATGATTTTAAACCCGGGATATTCACAGATTGCTACAATATTGGTTCATTTATATTTGACTGTAAAAATCAGTTGTTAAAATCTAATGTGAAAGAAAAACGTCTGACCTTTAAAGAAAACGAGGTTCTTAAAATGTTGGCAGATTCAAAAAATCAGTTGGTTAAAAGAGATGATATTTTAAATTCCCTTTGGGGTGATAACGACTATTTTAATAGTAGAAGCCTTGATGTTTTCATTGCCAAACTTCGTAAATATTTAAAAAGTGATTCAAACATTACTATTGAAAATGTTCCAACAGTGGGATTTGTCTTAAAGGATATTATTTCATAGATCTTTACGCTTTTATTTATATCATTAGTTATAAAACGTTTCCATTTATTGGAAAATGTATAAGTGGCAGAATATTAGATTTGTATGGGTTTTTGTTTTGCTCTGTTGGTATTGTTTGTTACGGGTATCCACAAGTAATCGGTCTATTCATGAGGGTTCAATAATTGCATCTGTTTAATAAAACCATGAAAGTTACTATATTGTATTTAATATCAGTTGTTTGTGAAATTAAATACATGAAATGGAAAAAAAAACAGGTTTTTCATCGTAGTTTTATTTCTTAGCTTATTTGTTTTAAGTGTTTATTCCCAGTCACAATCTGCCTCTCGAAGTGCTAAGTTGTTTAAAAGGGCAATGAGCCTTGCCGATGAGGGTAATTATAAAGACGCCATAAGTAATTTAAATGTTCTTCTTCTTGATGAACCTAACAATTTAGATGCTTTATTTAATTTAGGATTGTGTTATTTAAATACTTCTGATGGAGCCGACTCTGCAGTTGTATATCTGAATAGGGGATTGGATACCTTAACAGAAGACCAAAAAAAAGGTTATTTAGGCCGAGAGTTTGGTATGTCTATCGGTAAAGCGTATCAGGTTTTATTAAAGCCGTTAAAGGCTATCGAAATATATGAAAACCTTTTAGTTGATATCACGGATGAGGATAGTTTATTGATGAAAGAAGTAGAATATGAAATTCAGATTTGTCATAACGCAAATTTCTTTATACAGCATCCCATAGATATTAAAGTTGAAAATATGGGGCCCGAAGTAAATTCTATATATGATGATCATAGTCCTCTTATTTGTGTAAGCGAAAACGAATTGTTTTTTACATCGCGCAGGAACTGGACAAAATTATCATTATTGCCTGATGGCCAGTATGCCGAAAAAATCTATTCAGTTCCTTTATCGGCCAGGAATTGGGAGAGTGCAAGGTTGTTGAAGGTGTTTTTTAAACAAAATGAGCATGAATCAGCAGCATCCCTCTCTCCTGATGGTGATGATATGATTTTATTTAGAAATGATGTTCACGGGAAGAGTTTGTATGTAAGTCATTTTGATGGAAAAAAATGGTCAGAGCCTGAAAAGTTACCATATCCTATTAATAGTTTTGCACAAGAAACACATGGCTCGCTTTCTGCAGATAAAAGCACATTGTTTTTTACCAGTGACAGAGAGGGTGGTTTGGGCGGTTTGGATATATATATGGCAAAAAAGAATCCCAATGGCGTTTGGGGGAAACCTAAAAATTTAGGGCCAAATATTAATACCGAGTACGATGAAGAAACACCGATGATTCATTATGATGGGAAGACTTTGTATTTTTCATCAGAAGGGCATAATTCAATGGGGCGTCTGGATGTTTTCTATGCACAAATGAACCCTGACTCAACATGGAGTCGGCCGGTTAATCTTGGATACCCTGTTAATACACCCGGCGATGATTTCTTTTTTGTTCCCACAGTAAATAAAAGCAGGGCTTATTATGCATCATCAAAGTTCGAAGATAATTATGGAGGGTCGGATATTTACCAGGTAATTTTTGATTCTGATGATAATACTGAGTTGGCAGTGGTTGAAGGTCAGGTTGATAATGTTTTTGGTGATCATCGAAAAGATGTCAGGGTTTTAGTTACCAGGAGAAAGGACAAATGTTTGGTTGGTGATTACAGGCCAAATCCTACAAATGGTAAATATATGTTGTTTCTTGAAGTGGGGTATGAATACGAAATTGAGCAAACAACTTCTGCTGAGAATATAAAGCAGCTTGGTTATGTTAGTGTAACTCCGGAGATGAATTATAAGAATATTAAACATTCCATCTTTTTTAAGGATGTTGTAATGGATGCCCCTTTAGAAAGAATTCAGAAGAATGTGGACGCCATTACTGAAAATGTCCCATCGCTAAAGGTTGAATCTGGATTGAATACCAGTCGATTGGTTGTTGTTGGTGAAGATGTAATTGTAGACGAAACAGAATCTAAAGTTCAGGATGCAGCCATAGCAGAGGAGAATAAAACATTAGTTAATTCAAGTAAAGTAAACACATTCGTTCCAAGTACAAGAAAGGGCTATACAATCCAGCTGATGGCTTTGGAAAACGGGCCTTTAAGGGATGGGGATTTTTTTTCTAAAAGAGGGATTGAAAATGTTCAGGAGATAAAATGTGTAGATGGTTTTACCAGGTATATTTTTGGAGAGTTTGGTGGATATAAATCTTCTCTGGTAATTAAAAAACAACTGCTTCGGGGAGGTGTTTTTCTTGATGTATGGATACGTCCCGTTAAAGATCTTGATGATTTAAAAGAAAAATGATCCCCTCCTAAAAGATAATTTAAGAGGGGTGTTAAATTAGTTTTCTTCACTTGTGTTTTCTATGTGTACTTCTTTAGATTTGCCTGGTAAAATTAAGTTTAATATTACTCCAACAACAGATGCAAGTCCTATGCCTGATAATGAAAAGGATCCAAAGTCGATGGATGCTTTACCTATTCCAACTGTGAGAATGATAGATACGATGACCAGGTTTCTGGTTTTGTGAAAGTCTGATTTTGATTCAATTAGTGTTTTTATGCCTACGCTGGCAATCATTCCAAATAACAATAACATTATTCCTCCAAGTACTTCAGTAGGGATAGACTTTAAGAAACCACTTACTTTTCCTATTACAGAAAATAGAATCGCTGTAATGGCAGAAATTCTTAAAATTCTCGGGTTTGTTACTTTTGTTAGCTCTATAGCACCTGTAACTTCCGAATAGGTGGTGTTAGGAACACTCCCTATTAAACCGGCAAAACTTGTGGCAATACCATCTCCAAGCATCGTTCTGTTTAGGCCGGGCTCTTTCATAAAGTCTTTTTCTGCAACTGCACTAATGGCATAGATATCTCCTACATGTTCAATTAAAGGCGCAATAGCTACAGGTATCATAAATAAAATGGCTTCCCAGCTAAATGTTGGAAGCGTAACATCTGGTAATTGAAACCAGGCGGCTTCTTTAATAGGAGTAAAATCTATTTCTCCCATTGCAAAGGATAGTATATATCCTGTAATGATTCCAATAAATACCGGGATCAGTTTAATAATCCCTTTAAAGTAAACAACTGAAATTATAGCTGCAAGTAATGATGTTCCGGCAATAATCCAGTTTGTTTTAGCCATATCAACAGCTGTAGAAGCTAAAGAGAGACCAATGACCATAATGACCGGTCCCACAACGATTGAAGGAAAAATCTTTTTTATAAAGTTTACCCCTTTAAGTTTAATTAAAAAAGATACTAATGAATAAACAATACCAACAGCAATAATTCCGGAAAGAGTTCCTGCGAAGCCAAATTTTTCTGTTGCTTTTGTTATTGGAGCAATAAAGGCAAAACTGCTACCTAAAAATACTGGAACCTTGCCTTTTGTAATTAAATGAAAAATAAGTGTTCCTATTCCTGCAGATAATAAGGCAATGGATGGGTTAATGCCTACTAAAAGAGGAACGAGTACTGTGGCTCCAAATGCAACAAATAAAAATTGCACTCCTAACAAGATCTGTTTGGAATTTGATAAAGGTTTTAATGTATCCATATTATTTAAATTGGGTTTAGACAAAAATATAAAAATAAAAAGAAGAGATGTAATTTATATATTTGTTTGATAAAGAGGATTAAAAAAGCCGGAAAAACACCCCTATTTTTCCGGCTTCCTCAAAGATTTCTGTGTAATCTAAACCTATTAAGAATATTGTGCAAGTTAAGTAATTTTCGATCATTGGTCAATATTGATGCATATGAATTATCTCATGTTATGAAGCAGTTTAATAAAGATATTTAGCTTATTATTTTTTTTCTATTTTTGAATAACGATTCCAAAAAAGCACTTATGCAAAAAGCAGTTACAAATCCAAATGCTACGTTCGGTTCCATGCCGGTTTTTATGACCGCTATTTCTACTATTCTTGGAGCTATTTTATTTTTAAGATTTGGTTGGGCAGTAGGTAATGTTGGTTTCTTAGGCGTGTTGGCAATTATTGTCATCGGACATTTAGTTACTATACCTACAGCATTAGCTGTTGCAGAGATTGCCACTAACCAAAAAGTTGAGGGAGGAGGTGCTTATTATATCATATCCCGATCCTTTGGCTTAAATATTGGAGGTGCAATTGGAATTGCTCTTTATTTATCCCAGGCCATCAGTGTGGCCTTTTATATAATAGCATTTGGAGAAGCTTTTGATGCCGTACTACCTCTGATACCTTATGATATAGAACCTGCTAATTTTAAAAAAATAGTAACCTTAGTAATGATGACTTTGTTAAGTATTATTGTTTTAATCAGAGGTGCGAATATAGGAATGAAGGCCTTGTATGTAGTCGTTGGAGTTTTGTTTCTTTCTATTATTTTATTTTTCATGGGAACTTCTACTTCAGAGAATACTTTTTTCTTTTTAAATGAATCAACCAATGATGCAGAGAGTTTCTTCTATGTGTTCACAATTATTTTTCCAGCTTTTACAGGAATTGCTGCTGGCCTGGGATTGTCTGGTGATTTAAAGGATCCTAAAAAATCTATTCCCAGGGGAACATTATGGGCTACATTGATTGGTATGTTGGTTTATGTAGCCATTGCTTATAAATTAACTGTTTCGGCAACACCTCAGGAGTTGGCAAGTGATCAGCTTATTATGCAAAAAATAGCTCTTTGGGGGCCTATTATTCCCATTGGATTAGCTGCGGCAACCCTCTCTTCTGCTATTGGTTCCGTTTTAGTTGCTCCAAGAACTTTACAGGCAATAGGTTTTGATAAGATATTACCTTATCCTCATATCAATAAATGGTTGGCTAAAGGAAAAGAAAAAGATAATGACCCTGTAAATGGTACTTTTGTTACTATTGCAATTGCCTACGTCTTTGTAATTATTGGTGATGTAAACTTTGTTGCTCAAATTATATCTATGTTTTTCATGGTTACTTATGGAGCGATTTGTTTAATAAGCTTTTTGGAGCATTTTGCTGCAGACCCCTCTTACCGTCCCACTTTTAAGCATAATAAATGGTATTACTCAATTGCCGGTGCTGTTTTGTCTTTTTGGCTGATGTTTAAAATGAACCTGACTTATGCCTTGATATCAATATTGATAATGGGTATTATTTATTTCATAATTAGTAAGTATCGACCTGAAAAGAGAGGCTTGGAGAAATTGTTTAAAGGAGTGGTGTTTCAATTGAGCAGACAAATTCAGATATTTGTTCAGCGGGCAAATAAAGAGGAGCAGGAATATTATTGGAGACCTTTTGCAGTATGCGTAAGTGCTGATTCTTTTGAAAGACAAAGTGCTTTTGACTTGTTAGGTTGGTTATCTCATAAATATGGATTTGGAACTTACATTCATTATGTTGAAGGATTCTTAAATAGCCAAACTCATCATCAGTCGAAAAAAACACTTGAACGTTTAATATCAAGAGCAAAAGGTAGTAATACAAGGGTTTATATTGATACTGTGATTAGTCCTTCATATACATCTGCCATTGCTCAGGTAATTCAGCTTTCGGGCATTTCGGGTAAAGGTAGCAATTTAATATTGTTTGAATTTCCTTGCGATAAACCTGAATCACTAAAAAATGCACTTGATAATTATATATTGTACGACTCCTGTAAAATGGATGTTTGCTTTTTGAATACCTCTTTAAAGGGATTTGGGTATAAAAAAGAAATACATATCTGGATTGGTCGTCATGACTTTCATAATGCTAATTTGATGGTTCTTTTGGCTTACATTATATTGGGTCATCCGGATTGGAAAAAGGGATTTATAAAAATATTCTCTCTTACTCCGGCTCAGGAATCAAAAGAAGAACGTAAAAAGTGGCTGGATAGAATTAAATGCGGCCGACTGCCTATTGTGCCCGGTAATGTTCAGATGATTTCTTTTAATGAAGGAGATAGTAAGGAAGATATTGTAAAAAAACAAAGTCACGATGCTGATTTGACAATATTAGGATTTTCATCTGAGGATATTAAAAATGGAATTGATAGTTTTGCTAAATACGAAGGAATGGGCAATATTTTATTTGTAAATGCGTATCGAAAGAAAGAAATAGATTAAATATTAAATAAATGGTCAATCATAAACCACTAAAAGATAAAGTATTATTTGATGATAAAATAGAAAGTTGGCTAAAAGAGCGGTCCACTTTAATTTTTTACGTGTTTGCAGGTGTATTTGTAGTTTTTAGCATCTTGTATTTTAATGCCAGGGTAAGTATAACAGGTGACGATTCTACTTATATTACAAGAGCTATTAATTTTTGGGATTCAGGCAAGTTTCCAACCTATCAGGGACCTTTATATCCAATGGTTTTATCATTGTTCGTAGGTTTGTTCGGAATGAACCTTGTTGTACTTAAACTGACTTCTTTTCTGTTTCTGTTGGGTGCGGTTGTTTTATTTTATAAAGCATTTAAAGACCGGGTGTCTTATATAAGTTTGTTTTTTTCGATAGGAATATTAAGTATCAGTCAGTATTTTTTATTCTTTTCCAGTCAAACGTTTTCCGAAGCATTTTATATGTTGCTTCAAAGTGCTTTTTTTGTCTATTCTTTTAAAGTTATTGATAAACAACAAGGTGCAGGAGTAGGTGGTTTAAAAGAGGAGATAAAATCTATAGCTCCATTGGTTCTGTTAGCATCCTTAATGTTTATTACAAGAACTATTGGTTTTGGTTCGGTGCTGGCCTTATTGGTTTTTTTCGTTGTTAACAGATGCTATAAGAAGGCGATGTTCGTGCTTTTAGGATTTGCTTTTCTCATTACAATGCTTTTGGGAGTGAAGAGTTTAGTGTGGGATTTGCCGGCTCAACCCGGTGAACAAACATCTCAGCTGCTCAATAAACATCCATATGATAAAAGCCAGGGAAGAGAAGATTTTAAAGGCTTTATTCAACGTTTTAAGGATAACTCAAATTTATATTTGTCGAAGCATTTTGTAAGGGTTTTAGGATTTAAATCTGCGCATAAAAATACAGTTAACCCTTTTGTAACAATTGCTTTGTACCTGTTGTTTATATTAGGATTCTTTTGGTTTATTAAAAGGAATAAATTTTTGTTTTTTACTTCAATTTACCTGGCCATCATGCTTGGTATTACTTTTTTTTCCTTACAAAAACTGTGGGATCAATATCGGTTAATTATTCCTTTTGTTCCTTTTATGATTGTGTTTTTAGTTTCCACTATTATCAGAGTAGCAAAGGATAAAAATGTTGTTTTAGTTAGAACGTATTTGGTGATAGTACTGATGATGTCTTTAGGATTGGCTGTTTCTAAAGGAGTAAAAACAATTGATCTTAAAACTTTATCTAAAAATATTCAGGGTGATAAGTTTGCCGGTTTTACTCCAGACTGGATTAGTTATTTACAGATGATTGATTACGTTGATAAGAATTTATCTGAAAATGATACTTATGTAGCTTGCAGAAAACCAAATATTGCTCGTATTTATGGTAAGGGACGTAAGTTTTATGGTGTATATCGTATACCTGAAGGTTCAGCATACGACTTGGTTCAGAATTTAAAGAATAAAAATGTTACTCATATTATAGTGGCAAGTTTGCGGAAGAATCCTAATATATTTACAGGACAAACAATTAATACTATTAAAAGATATATGTCAGTGGTGGTAAAAGAGTATCCAAAGATGTTCCGTTTGGTTAAAAAGTTTGGGGATAAAGAGCCATCCTATCTTTTTCAAATTGATTATTCTCAATTGAATAATCCTGTTAGTAGTGTTGTTGTTGAGGATAATAAATAGAATATGCAATTATATAGTTCTGAGATAAAAGAATATTGGGAGCAGTTTGCACCAAAATGGATAAAATACCGAAAAAAACGATCGTATTATTGGAATTCAATATCTAAATATTGTAATTATTTTATTCATCCTGAAAGTAAAGTTCTTGAGATTGGTTGTGGTAGTGGTGATTTGTTAAATGACATTAATGCTAAAGAAAAAACCGGTATAGATTTTTCTTCGGCTATGATTCGTTTAGCTAAAGATCAGTTTAAGGATATTGCTTTTTACGAAATGGCAGCAGAAGATATTACTCTTCAAACAAAATTTGATGTAGTGGTAATGTCAAACTTAATTGGACTGTTACCTGATATTGAACAGGCCTTCAATCAGCTTCAGAATGTAACTCACGAAAAAACGCGACTGATTGTTACCTCTTATAACAGAATGTGGGAGCCTGTTATTCGATTTGCTGAATTGATAGGCGTTAAAAAGAAATCTCCTCAGCAAAATTGGTTGTCAAGTCAGGATATTCAAAACTTGTTATATCTGGCAGGATTTGAAACTTATAAGGCAAACAGAAGTATGTTGTTTCCTTATAATATCCCTCTTCTTTCAGCATTTCTAAACAGATGTTTTAGTCGTCTGCCTTTAATAAATAGTTTAGGTTTGAATCAATTTATCTTTGCAAGACCAATTCCAAAAACTTTAACAAATGCGGAGGTAGATCATAAATACTCAACTTCGGTAATTATTCCTGCCCGAAATGAAAGTGGTAATATTGAGCAGGCGGTTCAACGAATACCAAAATTAGGAAAGCATACCGAAATTATTTTTGTTGAGGGTAATTCTACGGATGATACCTGGGAAACTATTCAAAAAGTACAAAAGAAATATTCAGGAGTTTATGATATTAAAATAATGCAACAGGATGGAAAGGGGAAAGGTGATGCTGTTCGAAAAGGTTTTTGTGCTGCAACATCCGATATCCTTATGATTCTGGATGCCGACTTAACGGTTCCTCCTGAAGATTTACCAAAATTTTATAATGCCATTACTACAGGTAAAGGAGAGTTTATTAATGGAGTAAGATTGGTGTACCCAATGGAAAAAAATGCAATGCGCCCATTAAATACAGTCGGAAATCATTTTTTTAGTAAGTTTTTTAGTTATATACTTGAGCGACCTATTAAAGATACTTTATGTGGCACTAAAGTAATGTTCAGAAATGATTATGAGAAATTAGCTGCTAACAGGAAGTTCTTTGGTGAGTTTGATCCTTTTGGCGATTTTGATCTTTTATTTGGGGCTTATAAATTAAATCTTAAAATAATTGATCTTCCAATAAGGTATAAAGAACGAAAGTATGGAGACACTAATATTAGTAGGTTTAAGCATGGTTTAATATTGCTCCGAATGTCTGTTTTTGCTACCCTGAAAATAAAGTTTTGGTAGCTTGGGTTTTGTGTGCTGAAAGTATTTTTACAACTTTAGGGCCGCTTAATGAATTTCTTTATTAATTCAAATACGAAAAAGAGAGAATGAAACGTGTAGCAATATTTCCCGGATCGTTTGATCCCTTTACAATTGGTCATGAAAATATAGTATACAGAGCTGTTGATTTGTTTGATGAGATTGTTATCGGTGTAGGTTATAACTCCAGTAAAAAAGATTTTTATCCGGTGGATACCAGGGTTGAATGGATTAAATATTTATTTAACCACGAGCCTAAGGTTAAGGTTGCAAAATATGAAGGCTTAACTGTTGATTTTGCTAAAGAATGTGATGCACAATATATTTTAAGAGGAATTCGTACCGCAGCCGATTTTGAATATGAAAGAGCAATAGCACAGGTTAATAAGGCTATGACAGGTATAGAGTCGGTGTTCTTGCTTACTACTCCTGAACACACACCAGTGAATTCTTCAATTGTTAGAGATATCATAAAACATAAGGGTGATCCAAGTAAATTTATCCCTGAAAAAATTCAGGAAAAAATGGCTAACTATAATTTGCAGAGGTAAGTAATGAGAAACTGTTTGCTTATAATTGTTATAATAATTGCGCAGTGGGTTAAGGCAGAGAGAGTAGATAGTGTAACTGTTTATGGCAATGCAGTGGCGTATGCAAACATGAACCTTACTGTTCAGTGTCAAAGTAATTATATTACAAGAGATTATAAGGATCTTCAGACTTTTAGAGTGAATAAAAATGGAGATTTTATGGCCTCTTTTTTTGTTGACGATGTCACGAAAATATATATCAGTCTTGGTGAGATGCAAGGATATCTTCTTGTAGAACCCGGCCAAAAATATAATATAGAATTACCTCCATACAAACCTCTGAAGGAGGAAAATAAAATGAATCCTTTTTTTATCCCTGAACCAGTCCTTTTAGGTGTCAGGAATGATAATGGGATGGATTTAAATAAGAGCGTTAAGAACTTTGACCTGTACTATAATCAACGTTTTGCAGATGAGGTAAAGAAGGTCGTTTTAACAAATAATAAGAAGCTTGCTTATCAAATTATTGATGAAACAGAAGAGAAATTTCCTGCATCTAAAAATAGTTGGTTTCAAAAATACAAGTCGTATAGTTATATAAATCTTAAGAATTTTATTTATTCTAATGATCAAAGAAAACTAATTAACGATAACTTTAGTCATGTTCCGGTGCAGTATTCTTTAGGTCCTTATTGGGAGGCTTTTAACCAGGTGTTCTCAAATTTCTTTTATTCTTATTTCAATTCAAAAGAAGGTGAAAATGTTAAAGATTTGTGGCCAAAGGTTGAGTCTTTTGATAGTTTGGCACTGGCATTCGGTAAAGACTCTCTTTTTTACAACAGAACACTTACCGAATTGGTTGTTATAAAAGGCTTGTATGATGGTTTTTATTCAGGTAATTACAATAAGGAAAAGATAATCACATTGATGAAACGGGCTTCTGAAGAATGTGAGGGTGAAATTAATAAAGAAATCGCAGGGGATATCTTTATGAAGTTTACAAAGTTAAGAGTAGGACTTTTGGCTCCATCATTTTCATTGACAACTTTATCGGGGAAGACTCGTGAATTAAAAGATTTTGAGGGAAAGTTTATATATCTCAATTTCGCGAATACTGAAAATTATGCCTGTAAAAAAGACTTTCAGATATTGCAGCAGTTTGCCGAGATGTTTAAAAAGGATATGGTTATTGTTACTATATTAACAGATGAAGATCCGGATAAAGCACAGGAATTTATAAAAGACCATAAATATAAGTGGACCTTCCTGCATTTCTCTCAAAATGCCAAGGTGTTGCTCGATTATGATATCAAAGCGTTTCCAACCTACTATTTAATTGATCCTAAAGGAAACCTTATTTTTGCCCCGGCTCCGGGACCGGAAGAAAATTTTGTACCCATGTTCTCTGAAACTTATAATGAATGGAGGTATAAAAAGTTAAGAAAGGAAAAACCTAAAGCAAGGACTATTTATGATCTGTAATAACTTTAATGAATTGCTGCAAGAATACTGTCGGATTAAAGGAATTGAATCGGCTAATCAGATATTCAACAAGCACAACAAATTGAAGTAAATTTCAAATTAAACCTTTGTATTTGTGCTCTGTAACGTTTCTCTCGTTATTATTTTTGATAAAGTGTTGTTTTTGTTTTGTTAACGGCAGTATCACTTAGGTCGACGATTTGAACATTTTCATATAAAATAGCTATGTTTGTATTGTTCGTATTAGCTATAGTCGTATTGTATGAAAATTATACTTCACATTCTTCTGTTTTTTGTTTTAAATATATACTCATCATTATATTCCCAGAATCCAACAGTAACAGTTACCAGTTCTGATGTAGCTTTTTGCGAAAGTGGTTCGGCCACATTGACTGTTGACTTTACAGGAGATGCACCATTTAATTTTATGTATAAAATTGATGGTAGTTATTTATTGGGTTCAGCAGCACAGGATATTTATTCAACATCATCTAGTTTAGATATTGCAGATATTAATACAAGTACTACAATTGAAGTGGTCAGGGTATATGATAATGTACATCAATATGATTCTGATAATCCAATGGGGTCAGGTGTCGCTGTTACAGGTGAAAGTATGGTTGTGCAAATTGATGAAATGCCTACTCCATCGGCCGGTGTTTATGATCCAATTTGTGGATACGAATTGACTTTAAATGGTACCGTAACAGATGCAGATCATACAGTCTATTGGAATGAACAGACAGGAGTAGGAACCTATTCTGATATTAATTCACCAACTTCTACATTTACTGCAGATCAGGAAGGAGATGTAACTTTTATACTTACCGAGATTAATGGAGAGTGTACAGCAACTGATGAAGTAGCAGTCACATTTCAAGGATCACCAACAGCTAAATTAATCTCTGATGGCGAATATAAATTTTGCTCCACTGATTCCGATCCCGATATTGTTTCCTTCGGTGTTGAGTTTACTGGTAATGAACCTTTTTCTTACGTGATTAAAAATAATACCAATTCCTTTAATCAAGGCCCTTCAGGTTTAAATGATCATGTTCAGTACACGGTTACTTCATCCGATCAATATTACATTTACTCTGTCACTGATGATAACGGATGTGAAGCTTCTGCTGAAGATATTACCGGAACACAAATCGTAACTGATTTAAAACCTACTGTATATGCAGGCGAGGATCAGCTTGTATGTGGATCCCAGTATGTATTACAAGCTCAATTAAATAGTGGCAATTCTGGATCATGGTCTTCAAGTGAAGGTGATATTTTTGATTTGGTTTCTGATAAAAATGCTATTGCCACTTTTAGTGATTTTGATTTAAAACAGGATGTTACTTTTACATGGACAGAAACAGAACCTGAAATGGGCTGTTCTGATAATGATGATGTAGTTATTACATTTGTTGAATATCCTGAGTTGGTGATTCCTAACGTAAATGATGAAATTTGTGAGGGTAATTCAACTTATATGGATTATACTCTTACTGGTAATGGACCTTGGAATTTAACATACAATGATGGACTGTCTACTCAACCTATTGATGGAATAGAAATAGCTTCTTCCAGTATTGAATTCACTCCAACTTTTGACCAAACTATGAATTTACAAAGCCAAACCATCTATTCCTTTACAAGAGTTGAGGATGCTATGGGATGTGTAACAGATTATAATGATGAAAAACAATATACGGTTTTAGTAGATGAAAAACCAATAGCTGATATAGGAGAATTACCCGATGAGGTTTGTGGTAAGATTTTAAAAGACCTGAATCCACAAACAACAATAGTTGATGGAACATGGTCGGGTGAAGGTGTTTTTAATACAGATGAGGATGGCATAACAAGTTTTACGGCATCAGATTTTGGTGAAGCTACAATTATATGGGATGTGGTTAATGGTGCTTGTAATGATGTGTCAGATCAACGTACTATTACGTTTAAAAAGGTTCCTTATCCTGTAAATGCAGGTGAAGACAAAATTATATATGGAACCTTGTCTTTTGACTTGAATGCAGCAGCATTTGCTGATGATGTTCCTGATGCAGAAGGAGAGTGGACCTCATTGGAACTTGCCGATATTAAATCACCTAATGAGTTTATAACAGATGTAAGTGTTGATGATTATGGTATTTATAATTTTGTTTGGACAACCAGCATTCCTGGTTTGGAATGTGATGACTGGGATTTGGATGATACCGTTCAGGTAAAAGTTAAAAAGTTGATTATACCCACTGGTTTTTCACCTAATACAGCTGATGGATATTATGATTACTTTAAGATTTATGGGCTTGAAAATTTGAATCATACAAAATTAACTGTTTTCGATAAGCGGGGTAAGTTGGTATATAAATGTGAAGACTGCAATAACATATGGGGTAGCGAAGGTTGGAATGGTATAGGTAAAGATGGATCATTGCTTGAGCAAGGAACTTATTATATTGTTTTTGAAGCGGATGAATTATCGGAGCCACAAAAGCAATACCTAATTATCAAATAACAATGAAAGAATTTGACTATGAAATATAGAGGCTCCTTTACTATAATATTTATCATCTTAATTCATTTTACTGCACTATCGCAAAAAGAGATAGTAATGAGTCAGTATATGTACAATAAGTACAGTATTAATCCTGGCTTTGGAGGATCTCATGACGTTTTATCTGTTTTTGGATCCTATCGAAAGCAATGGGTGGGTTTTGAAGATTCTCCTTCCGGTGCCATATTTACTGCTCATTCACCCTTGAAAAATGAAAAAGTAGCATTGGGAACTCAATTGTTTAATGATAGCTATGCTGTTACCCATAATACAGGAATTAGTTTTTCTTATACATATAAGTTGTTGTTAAGCCATGAAAACAGGCTTGCTTTTGGTGTCTCTGCCGGAATCGTAAACTATAGTTCAAATTGGAATGATGTCATCTATACTGATGTTACAGAGGATTATGATATTGATCCAATGTTTAATTCTGCAGAAAGCAGTTCTTCTCCTATCCTTGGATTCGGTACTGCACTATACAATTCAAAATATTTTGTCGGGTTGTCTGTTCCAACATTTATTTATTTTGATAGATATGTTACCGGTGAAAGTTCTGTCGATTTTGCAAAGATCGATTATCTGCTAACAGCAGGTTATTTATACGATATTTCAAATAAGGTAAGTATTCAGCCTAGCGCATTGCTTAGGATAAATATGGATGATGAAACATTTGTGGATGTGAGTGCAACTGCTGTTTTCCTAAAATCACTTTTGGTTGGAGCTTCTTATAGAACAGTAGGTGATCTTGTTGCTATTTTAGGTTATCAAATTAGTCCGCAGTTGCGCTTCACCTACAGTTTAGATTATAGTCTTGATAAAATAGCTACTTATAACAATGGAACTCATGAAGTTTCGCTGCAGTTTGATTTTGGTTATAAGATACATTCTCCAAATCCAAAATTCTTTTAATAATGAAGAAAATACTGTCTAATATATTTTTAGTATTTGTTTCTTTAATACTGTCTCAGGTATTTGTGTATTCTCAGGAAATTACTGTTGAAAAAATACCTGTTAACAGCATTGTGAAAAATGATTTTGCACCTTTTGTTGTTGATTCTACATTGTATTTTGCTTCTAATAGAAAGCACGAGATTATTAAAAGTTATTTAGATCAGAATAACGAAGGGTTATATCGGATTTATAAAGCAAAACTACTGATGAATGATGATTTTGGAAATGAAAGTCAGTTAATTTCTGATAAGCTTAGTAAATTAAATACTTCATCAATTTGCTTTAGTGAGGATAAAAGCAAAATCTTTATTACACAAAATCAATATACTACAATAAAACGCAGTAATGGAAGAGATAATTTGTTAGGTATTTATATTATTGATAATAAAGATGGAAATTGGAGTCGTCCATCTTCCTTCCCTTTTAATTCCCGTAGAAATTATTCCAATGGACAAGTTACAACTACTCCCGACGGAAACACGATTTTCTATGTTTCAAATAAAGAAGGCGGCTACGGAGAGACGGATATCTATCAGTCAACTTTTAAAGATGGACAATGGTCAGAGCCTGTAAATCTGGGTTCAAAGGTAAATACCAGTGGAAAAGAATTGTTCCCTTTTTATCATAGTTCAGGTAAATTGTATTTTTCATCAGATCAGCATAATTCTCATGGAGGATTAGATATTTTTTATACTTCGTGGGATGGTAAGGAATGGAGCGTACCGGTTTGTTTAGATGAACCTGTAAATTCATCTAAGGATGATTTTTCATGTTATATCTACCCTGGTGCTACTGAAGGATTCTTTGCTTCTAACAGATCAGGGAATGATGATATTTATCGCTTTGCAAATCCTTATCCTGATTTTCCTGATGCCAAACCACAGGTTAAAGATAATTATTGCTTTACATTGTTCGAAAATGGCCCTTATCAATCGGATACTTTACCTTATAAATATAAATGGTATTTCGGTGACGGAGAATCAGCCCAGGGTTTGGAGGTCAGACATTGTTTTCCGGGACCGGGAATGTATAATGTTCATTTAAATGTAGTAGATACCCTTGCAAACCTTGATTTGTATACTGTAGCCCAATATGAACTCGAATTAAAACAAACGCAGCAGGTTTATATTTCATGTAAAGACACCGTTAAAGTGAATACCCCGATAACCTTATCTGCTTCTGAATCTGTATTAAAAAGTTTTAAACCTGCACAATATTATTGGGATTTAGGTGATAATAATAGGGGTAAAGGTGTAACAATTAATCATATTTTTCGAAAAAAGGGTATATATATTATCGAATGTGGAGTTGTATCTATGGATGATAATACTCAAAAAATGGCCTCAACAACAAAAATCGTAGTAATAGAATAAAGACTAACCATATGCGACACAATATTTTATTGTATATTTTATTATTCCTGTCAGTTAAAACTTTTGCACAATCTGTTCCTGCAGTTGATGAAAATATTCCTTACCTGGTAACATTTGGAAAGGATGGGGAACAGGCCTGGGGGGATAATGATTTTACACAGATTATATTTTTCTCTATCCCGAAAGATCATACTGAACCTATTTATATCAGAGTTTTTGATCCTGATGTGGGAGGAGAATTGGATGAGCAAAAGGGAGACTGGGATACTCGTATGAAATATAGTATTTACGGAGGTAAAGAAGCCTGTTCTAACGATGATGCCAGAAGAATGAATCTTGGCGGAAATTTTAGAAGCGGTACTTTGTTGGGAACAAAATCATTTACCGAAAATGCCAGGTACGAAAAACAATGGTATACCTTTGGACCTATAAATCCAACTGAAGGAGAGCTTCTTCCTGACTATGGCGGCTATATTTTTAAAGTTATCATTGAAGGTGTAGGTGGCGATGATGGAAACCTTTACCGGCTTTATTTGAGTCAATTGTCAACAGAAAACCAGCCTGTAGAGGGAGCTTTTGCTTTTTACTTTAAATACAAGTTCAGGTTAAATGATGATGTTAATGAAGTATCGCATATATATCCTTTTATAGATGATAAAGTGCTGGCAATTAAGCAAACAAACTTCGATTGGGATAATGATGGGATTATCAGAATTATTTCGGTTGCTAAAAATGGTGAATTCCTCAAAGTGTCAGGTGATAATGCCTGGAGTGAGAGTATGCATACTGTTAGTCCGGCTGAAAAAAATACTTCTTATGATATTCAGATTATAAAAAATAAAAGTGCTCATATTAAAAGTAATAACGTAGTTATATTTTTGAAAAATCAATATGATGAATTAATGCCATTTTATAGTGTGCCCATCGGTGGTATTCCAAAATACAAATATAGCATTGGCATTAAACCTTAAAACAGCATTCAAATTATGATTCAGATAAAATATTTAAAAGTTAAATTACTTCTTTTCTACGTTCTCTTATGCTCTTTTTTTAAAGTTGAAGCCCAGTCCTTTGACTTTAAAAATTTTGATTCAGATATGGGATTGCCTCAAAATTTCGTGTACTGTTTGGCACAGGATTCTAAAGGCTATTTATGGATAGGTACCGGTGAAGGACTCGTTCGTTATGATGGGTTAAACTTTATTACCTATACCCAAAATGATTCTTTAGCATCTGACTTTACTCATTCGCTTTATGTAGATAATAGTGGTGTATTATGGGTGGGACATGGAAATGGAACGCTTTCTTATTATGATGATGGTTTTCATAAAGTAATCCCTAAAGAAAGAGCTACTAGTCCAATTAAAGATATTTGTCAGGATGAGTCTGGTAATATTTGGGCTACAGTTCAAAATAATGGTGTTATGAGGATTTCATCAGATAAAAAAATTACCACATACTTTGACAGGGACGTTTTTGGCGATAAACTCTATTATTCTATTAAGAGTATAGATGATTTTCATTTCTTGCTGGGTACTTCTGATGGATTGTTTATTCTAAAACTGGATCACAATTATAATGTGAGCAGTTTAGAAGAAGTAAGCGATGTTCCTCCTACTGTTATTAATAAAATTGTAAAAAGAAGAGCCATAGAAGGTGAGTATTGGATCGCAACTGAAGATGAAGGTTTTTATCTTTTTACTTATAATGATCAAACAGCCAAACACTTTGCCAATAATAATTTATGTATACAGTTCAACGTTGATCAGGAAAATGTTCTTGATATTTTTGAAGAGAAGGATGGAAGCCTGATGCTGGCAACATGGGGCAAAGGAATTATAAAATTGTTTTGGGATGATGCCACTCAGAACTTTAATGAATCTTTTAACTTTTCTACGCAGAATGGACTTAATCACGACTTTATAAAAAGTATATTGGCTGATAGAGAAAATAACTATTGGTTTGCTGCTTATGGAGGTGGTGTGTCCGTGCTATTGGATGAAAGTTTTATTCACTATGATCTTGAGGATATTGGTTTTAAGCAGCAAAAGGCAATATCGGTTTTAGCTGCTAATAATATGTTATGGATTGGATTGGATAATGGCATATTAAAAACCGATCCGTTTTGCTTTGAAAATCATGAGTATTATGATTCAGCACTTGGTATACCTAATGATAGAATTACCGGTTTTCAATATGATAATCAGGGTACTTTATGGGTTTCGTCGTTAAATAAAGGTTTGTATTACAGAAAGTCTGGTGACCTCAAATTTAAAAGGTATCATTATACAGAATCTATTATCGGGAATTATATCAATGATATGGCTCTTAAGGGGTCTAAAGTATACCTGGCTACATCGGGTGGTTTTTTTATTATTGATACCAATTCTCATCAGGTTGAAAAGTATACTACAGAAAATAAATTGCCTCATAATAATATCAATTTTGTTTATATTGATGATGATAAAAAAGTTTGGATAGGCCCAAAATCCAGTGGTATATGTATGCTTGATTCTGCAAATATTGAAGTTCATAAATTGTCGCGTGCTCCAATAAATGTATCGGGTATGACTAAGGATAAAGATGGTAATATATGGTTGTCAACTGTAGGTAAGGGTGTATTAAAATATACAAAGGATACACTTCAGTCTATCTCCGTATTAGATGGGTTGTCAAAGAATTATTGTTATGATATTGTTTGCGATAAAAATAACAAACTCTGGGTATGTCACTGGCCGGGAATCAGTTCTATTGATATCAATACAATGCAAATCCGTAATTTTGGATTTAAGGATAAAATGGGAGGTGATTTTTATAAACTTTGGGAAGATGAGGAGCGTAATATTTGGTTTGCCTCAAGTCATGGTGTTATAAAATATTTTCCCGACAGGGATAAAAAGAATATCGTAGCTCCTATGTTAAACTTTACGCAGATAGATATATCAGGCCAAAAATATCCCGTTAATAAACCCATTGTTTTAAAATATCCTTATAATAAGCCCAATTACCAATTTAGATTTGAGTTTACAGGAATCAGCTTTAAAGATCCCACAGGTGTTACTTATCAATATAAAATGATTGAAGAGGGAGAAGATGGCGATAAGGAATGGGACGATCTGGGAACTACTAATTTTCGTGAATATGAATTCCTGCCATCTGGTAAATATACTTTAAAGGTCAGAGCCTTTAATGCAGATGGTTTTGTTACAAAAAATCCATTATCAGTTTCTATAGAAATAGAACTGCCTTTTTGGAAAAGATTTTGGTTTTACCTGTTAATGGCTGGTTTTATTGTATTGGTTGTATACTGGATTATTAAGTATCGTGAAAGAGCTTTAAGATTGCAAAAAGAAGCCTTGCAGAGAGAGGTCGCAGCTCAAACTGTAGCTATCAGACAAAAAAATGCCGAAATTGAGAAACAAAATCAGGATATTACGGATAGTATCAATTATGCTCAGCGAATACAAAACTCCATATTGCCACAGGTAGATACTTTACGCAGTACCTTCCCCGAATCGTTTATCTTTTTTGCTCCCCGTGATATTGTGAGTGGCGATTTTTACTGGTTTCACCGTACAAAGAACGTGTTTACTCTTTGTTGTGCCGACTGTACTGGTCATGGTGTTCCCGGGGCTTTTATGTCAATGATTGGTTCTACTTTGTTAAATGATATATATAAGCTGGATGGAGTCGATACTCCGGCTGATATTTTAGAGAGGTTAGATTCGGATATCAGGATACTTTTGCAAAAAGATGGTGACGATCAGGCTAAGGATGGGATGGATATTAGTGTGATTCAAATTGATATGTCAACAGGAAAAGTCGTCTTAGCTTCTGCTAAACGGCCTGTCTACTTGTTTATTAATAATGAATTAATCATTTATAATGGAACAAGACGAAGTATTGGTGATGATGATATTGTTTCTGATACTAGTTTTGTTAATTATGAATATGAGTGTTCTAAAGGCGATTCCATCTATCTTTTTTCGGATGGTTATCCTGATCAGTTTGGTGGCCCTAAGGGTAAAAAACTGATGAAGGTAGGTGTAAGAAACCTGTTGGAAGAAATATATAACAAACCTATGGAAAAGCAAGGTGAACTTGTTAGAGATAATTTCAATAACTGGAAAGGAGATTTAGATCAGGTGGATGATGTATTGTTTATGGGGCTTAGATTGTAGTTGTTAGCTTAGTTCCTAGTCAAAAATTGAAAGTTGAAAGTCTTGGTTTCATGCTGCATATATTCTAGTGTGATAATTATTAAGTTAGTTCACTAATATTTTATTATCTTTGCTATATGGCAAGGATAGGAAGACCAATTCAATTGACCATGGATGAGAAGGACGAGCTTCTAACCATGAGCCGCTCACGAAAGCTTGAAAAGCGTTATGTAGAGCGAGCCGAAATAATCTTATATTCAAACCAAGGTTTGTCTATGGATGAGATTGTGACACAAACAAGATTGAGTAAACCAGTCGTAAATAAATGGCGGCAACGCTTTCGGGAGAAAGGCATTTCGGGACTAAAAGATGCCCCGCGAAGCGGAAAACCAAAGATCATCACCCCTGAGCAGCAAGCATTGGTTATTGAAAAAGCTTGCACTAAGCCGAATGGCGGATATACCAATTGGTCGCAAGAACGTATTGCTAAAGAAGTCGGCATAAGCCAATCTAAAGTATCTCAAATTCTAAACAAAGCGGATTTAAAACCGCATAAAATTGAATACTGGTGTGGCAAGTCAAAAGACCCTGAGTTCGAGGAGAAGATGATAAATATTGTAGGGCTTTATATGTCACCACCGGAAAACGCCTTGGTTATTTGCGTTGATGAAAAGACTCAAATACAAGCGCTTGACAGAACTCAGCCGGAGCTGCCACTAAAACCAGGCAACCCAAGAAGACAAACAGCAACATACAAACGCAATGGCACAGTTTCTTTAATAGCTGCACTTGCGGTGCACACAGGAGAAGTGACAGCCAAGACAATAAAATCAAATAATGCAGAAAACTTCTTGAAGTTTTTAAAATCACTCGACAGGAAGTATCGCAATAAAAAGCTTCACATTATAGCGGACAACCTGTCAATACACAAGCACAAGGATGTAAAGGAATGGCTGCAAGGCAAAAGGAAGATTAAGTTACATTTTACACCTACATACTCATCATGGTTAAATCAAGTTGAGATATGGTTTAATATCCTGACTAAGGATGTTGTAAAAGGCGGCATCTGGCAATCCTCAGAGCAATTAGCCTCTCAGCTGATAGAGTATGTGAAAACATACAATGATACAAGGGCAAAGCCTTTTCGGTGGACTTATACAGGCGATGCCTTGAAGATTAGTTAACTTATTAAGTAATTATCACACTAGCGAGGGGTACTATTATTAGCTCTTAGTACCTAGTGCCTAGTACTTAGTGCCTAGTGCCTAGTGCCTAGTGCCTAGTAATCAGCTCGCAGAGTAAACAAAATTTCATAATGAAAACCAAAATCCGTAAGGATTTATCTTTGCGTCCTTAGCTTTAAGGAATTTGAAATCTTTATTTAAATAGTGAACTCCGGCTTTGCGGGCTCTGCGAGAAAAACAGAAGTTAAAAGGTAAAAGTTTCGGTTTGCTGCTATAGGTTGGCGCAGGTTTGCAAAGATGCCAAGTGAAGACTGTGGACTGAAGAGAGCTGCCTGCTGACAATAAAGTATTTTCATGGTAAATACACGTCCTGAAAGGACAACTCATTTCAGCCCAATGCAAAACGAAGTGACGCATTGGGTTTTTGATTTACAGAAATGATATGCGTCCAGAAAGGACAACTCAAAAATGTTTGTTTGAATTCATTGAGCTGTCCTTTCAGGACGCAGATTAACACGACGTATTATTATTCCCAAGGCGTTGCCATGGGCTGAATTGAGCTGGGCTTACAGCCCGGGATTTTATAGCCCCCTATAACTCCCGCGAATGGGGAAGGACGGATATACAGCTCCGGTATATTGTCTTAGTGTAAACGAAGAAAGTTCTTAGTTGTTAGTTCCTAGTCAAAAGTCAAAAGTTGAAAGTCTTAGTTTCCTGCTACACGGATTCTTACAAGTGGTACTATTACTAGATCTTAGTTCTTAGTTCTTAGCTCTTAGCTCCTAGGCATTAGGTCATAGTATTTCAGGTTGCAACATTTGCGCAGCAAATATTAATTCGTGTTAATTAACAATATAATTTAATATTATATGGTATTGTTGAACCCCTTCGTTGTTTCGCCAACCAATATTAATTCATAATAATTCGTTGTTAAAAATATTCGTGGTAATTCGTGTTAATTAGATGACAAAAAAAACATTGCGCAGCAATAAACAATCTGATGACTATTGATGAGTTGTTAATTCGTCGAGTTGTCGAGTTGATGATTTGAAGAATGATTAATGATTAAAGATTAGGGATTAAAGATTAGCTCGCAGAGTAAACAAAATTTTAGAATGAAAACCAAAATCCGTAAGGATTTGTCTTTGCGTTCTTAGCTTTTAGGAATTTGCAATTTTTATTCAAATAGTTATTTCCGGCTTTGCGGGCTCTGCGAGAAAAACAGAAGTTAAAAGTTGAAAGTGCCGGTTTTCTGATGCATATATCCTAAAGAGTGGTACTATACTTAGTTCTTAGCTTTTAGCTCTTAGTTCTTAGGCAACAATATTTCAGGTTGCAACATTTGCGCAGCAAATACCAATTCGTGTTAATTAGCTGTAATTCATATTTATTCGTTGTTAAAATAATTCGTAATAATTCGTTGTAATTCGATACTATTCGCATTCAAAATAATTCGTGGTAATTTGCGTTAATTAGATGACCAAAAACTATTGCGCAGCAATAAATAATAGCTTTTTTTTAGCCGCTGCTCTTTCTGCTGCTTTTCGGACTTTATGCCTTTTTATCCAGTTTTAAATTACAGTAGTGAGAGTTCCTGCAAGCAGGGTGATCGCTGACCTGATCAATCAACAAAGTTTTCGGATCAGTATCCTGAGTCGAGAGTGATTGTGCATCAGCTATTTCCATTGTACCTAAAGTACCCGATGAACCAATGTTTAGTCTACTACTCTCAGCTCTCAGCTCTTAGTTCTTAGCTCTTAGTTCTTAGTTCTTAGTTCTTAGTTCTTAGTTCTTAGCTCTTAGGTCTTAGCTTTCAGTTTGGTAAATTTGATCTCTGCATGAAAAAAGTCACTTTATAAACTTTATGAACTTTCAACTTTACGAACTTTATGAACTTTCAACTTTCAACTTTTGACTTTTGACTTTCGACTAATTGTTTAATGCTAAATTATGATGAAAAGCAATATGAAAAAATTACTAAAAAATTACTGTAACTTTTTTGAGCTATAAAACGCTGATTTAATGAATGTTAAAATTTTAACCCCATTGAAAAATATACACCCAGCGCGTTATCTGATGCCCTATATTCCAGAAAACTGCAAAAAACACCAAAAATATTCCAGGATTTTGCTGTTTTTGAGCAAAATGATTCCACAAAAAGGTCATTTTAACACATTTTGATTCCATGTCTGTACAACTTCTATACAACTTCTATACAACTTCTATACAGTTTCTGTACAACTTCTATACAAATCGTATACAACTGCTATGAGAAGTGTACGCCCCTGCTGCGCAACTGCTGTGCAATTTTCCACAGGCTCTACACAGGCTCTACACAGGTTCTATACCATGGTTTGCGAACAAACTGCGTAAAACCTGCATACAATCCGTGGAGTTTTGTGGAGCTGAGTCGGAGCTAAGTCATAGCAGACCCGGAGCTGAGTCACAAACACTTGCACCGGCATCAACAAGAACTTGCCATTTTACCGGCCATGCATTTGTTTTTTTACCTCCTAAAACCACCGGCCATTATGTTAATGTGAAAATAGTAACAGCAGAGTCGGTTGTTGTTGTTAGTTCCTAGTCAAAAGTCAAAAGTTAAAAGTCTTGGTTTCCTGCTACACATATTCTTACAATTGGTGCTATTACTAGATCTTAGATCTTAGTTCTTAGTTCTTAGCTCTTAGCTCCTAGGCATTAGGTCATAGTATTTCAGGTTGCAACATTTGCGCAGCAAATATTAATTCGTGAAATTAGTTGTAATTCATATTTATTCGTTGTTAAAATAATTCGTGACAATTCGTGAAATTAGTGGATAAAAGAATTCGTGAAATTAGCTGTAATTCAAAATAACAGGTAAAAGTTGAAAGTTTCGGTTTGCTGCTATAGGTTGGCGCAGGTTTGCAAAGATGCCAAGTGAAGACTGTGGACTGAAGAGAGCTGCCTGCTGACAATAAAGGATTTTCATGGTAAATACACGTCCTGAAAGGACAACTCATTTCAGCCCAATGCAAAACGAAGTGACGCATTGGGTTTTTGATTTACAGAAATGATAAGCGTCCTGAAAGGACAACTCAAAAATGTTTGTTTGAATACATTGAGCTGTCCTTTCAGGACGCAGATTAACACGACATAGTATTATTCCGAAGGCGTTGCCATGGGCTGAATTGAGCTGGGCTTACAGCCCGGGATTTTACAGTCCCCTATAACTCCAGCAAATGGGGAAGGACGGATTTACAGCTCCGGTATATTGTCTTAGTGTAAACGAAGAAAGTTCTTAGTTGTTAGTTCCTAGTCAAAAGTTGAAAGTCTTAGTTTCCTGCTACACATATTCTTACAAGTGGTACTACTACTAGCTTTTAGCTCTTAGCTCTTAGGCTTTAGGCCATAGTATTGTAGGTTGCACCATTTGCGCAGCAATAAATAACAGATGCTGGTGCGAGTTTGTAACTCGTACCTCTTTATCTATTCTGCGTCCACTGATGAGGTGATGAGTGAGAAATGAGAGGTGAAAGTCAGTAAATTCGCTATAGATTTGCGAACAGCTATCAATAAGATGTAAATAAAATCATGAAGTTGTTATGAGTTTGTATTAAATCCTTTTCGGAGTAATTTAGGACATTTTGTATATGTTATAGGATTTTATTCAATTGTAGATTACATATAATTCTGGTGCTGAATAATAACTACTTTTTCAGGATAGATGGATGGAGTGTACCCATAGTCATAACAAAAGTAATAAAGATTACCACCATTGCTTTTCCATGTATGTGTTAAGTACTTAAAATCCATGCCCAAAGTTTTTAAAAATGTTTTACGTACAGTAGCTTTTCCTTCAGGACAAGCATTTTTCAATGCACTTCTGTTTGATCTTAATTGTTTATTTATTCTTCGTATTTGATTTTCTGTAGATTTTGAAGATTGAAAGTTATACGCATTACGACATTGTTTGTCGCAGAATTTTTTATCAGCTCTACCTTTGATAGGCTCATTGCAGTATAAACAAGTTTTAGTCATAATCAGGATATTTTGGATTAAAGGCTTACTAAGCGCTTATTAGCGTTTATAAGCGCTTAATAAGCCTTTAAAAGTAATAAAAATATTTACTTGCTAATAATCTGAATTCTAAAATTTTAATTAAACTCAAATTATTATAATATGACTCGCCCAAGAATATATTTAAACAAGCAAAACGATTTAGGTAAAGATATTTGCGTTTTGTATTTTAAGTAGTGAAATTTTACAATTACTTTTAGAACAGGCCTATAAACAAAGTGTTTATTTTAAAAGTGTACCTATTGAGTATTTAAAATTTATGGTTTTAAAGGGGTATAGCATTAATACCATAAAAACCTATTACTATTTTGTTTTACGGCTAATCAATTATTACCGACAAAACAGTATATCTCAAATCAATATGTTTTCGGCATCTGTAATTAACGAATATCATCAATTGATGTTGGGCGAAAAGGCCTATTCGTTTCAAACAGTGAATCAATCGGTAAATGCCATAAAATTATATTATCAGGGTTATTTAAAACGTGAATTTGAATTACAGGATGTGATACGACCTAAAACAGGCCGGCAATTACCCAAGGTGTGGAATAAAGAAGAGATGCGTAAAATATTAAAAACCAGCGACTATTACAAGGAGTTTAAACCCAAAGAATATTTATTTTTAGGTCAGTTTGGGGGTAAGTATTCAGCCACCAGTGCAGGTAATGTATTATCCAAAGCATATAGAAAAGAGCGGCGTACCCAAACGAGGTGGATTACACTCATTACGACATAGTTTTGCCACACTTTTATTAGAATCGGGAACCGATTTGCGCTATATACAAGAGCTTTTAGGACATAATTCATCAAAAACCACCGAAATATATACCCATGTAAGCAACAAGTATTTACAGCAGATAAAAAGTCCATTAGATGACATTAATATTTAAAATAATAATTATTTTAGCAGAAGTTAATCCCAAATACAAAGACGAAATAAGTCCAAGTATCTTGGGATTACTGAAAAGTTGGGCAACATTAATCAAGAAATACCTTGTTTCCGCAAGAGTATTATAAGATAATAGATGTAAATATTTGATAAAAAAAGACCTGCAAGATTTGCAGGTCTCGAAAATTTTCACCTGATTAGGTGTGTGTACAAAATTTTCGATTCCAAAGTAACACCATTTGGTGGCATTCACCTAATTCATAAGCAACTTTATGCTGATGGAGCAATTGATTTCATTGATAATCAATTAGGTGAAAGAGTAAAAAAGATAGGTTATAATTACTCTGATATATTATTAAGTAGAATATATACAACATTTTGCGGTGGTAATTCAACCGAAGATGTAAATTATTTGAGAGATAATACATTAAAACATCTTAAAGGTATTAAAATTCCTTCTGCAGATACAATTTTACGTGGTGATGTTGAATTATCAGTTCCGTGTGATAATATTGAAACACAATCAGGGAAACCTAATAAAATCAACGTAAACCCTAAAATGAATGAATTTTTACTTGATAGTGCGTTAAAATTCAAACAATTAAATCCTAACGACAAAGACTTAGTTTATGATTTTGACCATCAATTTATTCCAGCAGAAAAATATGATGCAGAATATAGTTACAAAGGAAAAAGAGGATATTTTCCAGGTATAGCAACTATTTCAAAGGACCAGACGATATAGTTGGGTTTGTTAAAAAAGTTATGTTAATTTTGCATTAAAGAAAACTAACACATATGTCATCACAGGATCTCAACGCACAGTTACTAGGACTATTTTTACCACAAGGAATATTGGATCATTTTACAATAACAGACTTCAAGCAAGAAGCAAGTGGTCAGGATTTATACACAAAGAAGCTTACTATATATTTAGAAGAAAAAAAAGAAATCCCGAAAGAATATAGTAATTATCAATATAAAGCAAGTGGCTTTATGGCACCAAAGGAAATAAAAGACTGTCCAGTTAGGCGGAATTTAGTGACTTTAAATGTAAAATGCAGGCGTTGGGATGTTATGATAGAAGGGAAATATCAAAAGCGAAGCAGAAACTGGAAATCTGTAGCAGACGGCACTCGGTTAGATCCTGAGTATGCCGCTTTTTTAAAAGGAATTGGTGGACTCTAATGCCATAAGTACCGAAAGTCTACGAATATTCTTTGGAATAAATGCAAGTACATTCCAACAACAGTACAAAAATAAACTCAGTGGCTATAGCAGCTGGAATCAGAAGCCCCATGCCGACGAATATTTAGTTTTTCCGGAAAATATGGGAGCATTTCTCTCTATTGACGAAGTGGCATTATCAAATGGAGAATTATATACTATACTAACAAACAAGGCTGCATCTGGTAAAAAAGGTAGTATAATTGGGATTTTCCAAGGCGTTGAGAGCTTTAGCATAATCAGTCTAATAAAAGAACATATAGGTTTTAAACTTAGAGATAAAGTAGAGGAAATCACATTAGATTTATCACCTACTATGAATGCTATAGCTAAATCTTGCTTTAGAAGAGCCAAGCGTGTAGCTGATCGATTTCATGTACAAAAATTAACATATGAGGCTGTTCAACAGATTCGTATTGAATATAGATGGGAGGCAATAGATCAGGACAATTTAGAGATATCACTAGCTCGTAAAAATGATACAGAATATTCTCCTGAAATACTACCAAACGGAGACAGTATTAAACAATTACTAGCTCGTAGCAGACACTTATTATTTAAATCTCCAGAAAAATGGACAGCTTCTCAAAAAGAAAGAGCTACCCTATTATTTGAAAGATATCCTGAAATAAAAAAGGCTTATTATTTATCACAGGATTTAAAGATTGCATATAACCATATGTGCGAGAAAAATGTTGGTTGGCTTAAATTAGCACATTGGTCTGAGAAAGTCAGAAAGAGCGGCTTTAAATCATTTAATTCTATTGCTGATACATTTTTCAACTACTATGATAATATATCAAACTTCTTTAATAATAGAAGTACTAATGCTGCGGCTGAATCTTTTAATGCTAAAATAAAAGAATTCAGAAGACAATTTAGAGGTGTAGTAGATGTGAAATTCTTTCTTTTTAGGCTTACTAAAATATATGCGTAGTTAACATATTTATAACTTAGACCCAATATTTAACGCTGATCCGTATAAACATTACCAATATAAATCATGTGGATTTACTGAACCAAGGTATATAGAAGATTATCCGATTCGTAATATGCTTGTAAAACTGAAGATAAGGCGGCGTAGATGGGAAATTATCATTGAAGGTAAAAAGAAGAAAGTAAGCAGGGATTGGGAAGTTATAGCACAGGGTACTCGGATGAGCGAAGGGTATGCTTCTTTTTTAAAAGAAATTAGTAGATTCTAATGCAATAAGCTGTCAAAGTCTTGAAGTATATCTAGGCGTAAATGGACGAAATTTTCAACGACAATACAAAAATAAGTTGAGTGACTACAATGATTGGAGTCAGAAAGAACATGCTGAAGATTTCCTGGTTTTTCCTAAAAATATCGGATACTCTCTTTCTTTAGATGAAACAGCCATGTCTAATGGTGAATTGTATACAATACTTACCAATAAGGCAAAGAAAGGGAAGAAAGGCTCCATCGTTGGTATTTTCAAAGGAACTCAAGCAAACGATATTATTAAAATTATTAAGGAAAAGTTTACTGAAGAGCAACGACGGATGGTTAAAGAAGTGACATTAGATATGTCTAATAGCATGAATTTAATTGCCACAAAATGTTTTCCCAAGCATACTACAGTTATTGATCGTTTTCATGTTCAAAAATTGGCTTGTGATGCAGTACAGCAGAAACGAATCAACTATAGGTGGGAAGCTATTGATCAGGAGAATCAAGCTTATAAACAAGCCAAAGAAGAAGGGAGAAAATACAAGCCTGATACTTTTGAAAATGGGGACACCTTAAAGCAATTGTTGGCGCGAAGCAGGTATCTCCTTTTTAAACCCAATCATAAATGGACTGAGTCGCAGAAACAGAGAGCCAATATATTATTTAATGTCTATCCTGAAATAGAACAGGCATATGATCTCTCGCATCAACTGTATCTTATATATAGCCGTAATATTACAAAACCGGTTGCAATGACATACCTGGCGCAATGGTTTAATCAAATAGAGTTAGCTGACATTGATACATTTCAGGTATTAAAGAGAACATTTGAAACTCATTATAGCAATATCATTAATTATTTTAATAATAGAAGCACAAATGCAGCAGCAGAATCTTTCAATGCCAAAATCAAAGAATTCAGGAGGCAATTCCGAGGTGTTGTAGATGTAAAGTTCTTTCTTTTTAGACTAACTAAGATATTTGCCTAATTAACATAGTGATATTTTAGACCCAAGTTTTATAACTGATCCATTTCAAATATTCCTGTTTATATCGAAGGACGAAATGGAAATTGTAATGTTAAAACAGCACAGTTGGCAACTCATAAAAGAGTTCTAAAAGTACTTAACAACAAAGGTGTAAAACCTCGTTATGCAAGAATGGATTGTGGTTCATACATCAAAGAAGTTACAGACTATTTTCATGAAAAAGATATCCTTTTTTCGATTAGGGCAAATAACTCAGAAACTTTATTAACAAAGGCTGCAGATACACTGGATTGGGAGACTTGCCTTATTAATTTTCAGGATTATGAAGTAAATAGTTTTAAATATCAATTCGGAAAATATGAGCATCGTATTGTAGCCTACCGATGGCCTAATAAAACAGGTCAAAAATCTCTTTTTACAAGAGATGCTAAAAACTACTTATTTATCATCACCAACGACTGGGATGTTTCAGAAAAGGAAGCAATTGAATTTTACAATAGAAGAGGAAATTGTGAACGTGTTTTTGATATTCAAAACAATGACTTCAATTGGAATTCCATGCCACATAGTTTCCTTGAAGAAAACACGGTATACCTGATAATCATGGCTGTTGCGCATATAATATATAAGTGGCTGTTAAATATATTTGCTAAAGTAGTCGTTGGATTAACGAAAACCTCTCGGCTTAAAAAGTTCATTTTTCGTTTTGTGGCTACTGTTGCTAAATTTACTGATAGTGGCCGAAGAACAGTGATTCATCTTGCTACTAACAATGAAAAATTAATTCAAATGGCAAATTCTGGTTGAAAATATGATTTCTTGGTTTTAAGCTTTCCCGCAATAGCTTTTAAAAGTGGGTAAGGGGTTTTCTGCTTAAAAATTTAAATTGTCTACAATTTTAAATGCGCAAGTATTTTATTTTCGTGTAATTCGAGTAATTCGTAGTTAAAAAAAATTCTTGCGTATTTTAGGAAATAACATCAAGAGTAAAAAATAATATGAAATCTAAATATCAGAAAATGAAAATTCTATTTTTAATTTTAATACTATTTCCATTAGGACTAACAGCTCAGAATAAGTTGTTCAAGGATTATTGTAAAGATTATGATTTAGAGACAGAGAAAGTAATTAATAAGGAAGGACAGGAATTAACAATTGAGTTTGCAAAAATCACTCTTAAATTGAGGGAAAAATATAAAGACCTAGAATTAAAGATGAAGTCAAGTTTCAAGGAGCAAAATCCTAGTCTGACTGAAATTCAATTGGAACAAGAATATATTAAGCAAATGACATTAAGTGTAATTTCTTATTCTAAAAACATCCTTATTTTCAACAGAAAACTTTCAGGAAATTGCCCCAAAGAAACAAAAACATTGATGCTAATTAGAAAGGACATTGATGAGTTATTAAAAAGCAATTCAAATTTGACACTTTTAGAGCAGAAAAAATTAGCCGACGCCAATTATTTGACTTCAATGAAGAAACATACAGAACAAGTGAATGCAGATTATTCAAAAGGGTATTTTGATCCAGAATTAATTAATAATTTGGGGAATTATTTGATACATAAAAGTGACTTGTATTGTAGAGCCTATATGTTTGAATTTACTACCAATAATATGAAATAACGTTGCCCAACAATGGCTAATAAAGCATAAGTGAGCCGACTGGTTTTGGTTGGTTTGTAGCTTCGGCGACCAGCGCCAAATCGTTGATTTGGCTTTTGAAATGAATAAGATAAAAACAAATACAACGTTTTGGCTCCTTGCAGTTTGAAAGTGAGTACGGTTAGAACCTTACTTACGCTTCATAGCCGCGTCCGTTAGGCAAAATTAAGCAGCACGTTGTTAAATCATCTCCATATTTTATTTTAATATGAAAAAGAAGAAACTACTCAATTTAATAAAATCTGCAAAAGCTGAATATTCAGATGATAATATCATTATAGCAATACCAGAGATAATAGCAAAGAAATTTATTGGATACTGTTCAATGAGAGAGGATATTTTATTAATAATTGAATATCTAAATGGATTATCGAAAGGACAATCCTCAACGATTAGTAGTGCTTTGACTCATGCGATTATTGTTTTATATGGAAAGTGTTTTACAGATGCATCAGAAGCTAAATATCCAAAGCTAGAAGACAATGTAATTTTTAATGACCAACCTGAATATAAAGCACTTCATGATTTTTTAATGAACTTACGTCATCGTTTTATCGCACATAGAGGAGAAACTGATAGTGAAGTTGGAGCAGCTTTTTTAATGTTTCCAAAAGAAGGTAAAGGAGAGACTCAGGTTAAGTACAAGCAACTAAAGCAATGCAGCTTAAATGCTAAGGAGATTGCTAGTATTAAAACTTTAGCTGAATTCTTATTGGAAGTAGTAGAAAAAAGAATTCAAAAAGCTGGGGACAAAGCTCATAGAGGGATGTTTAAAAATTTCTCTTTGAATGAGTTACAAATTATGACTTTAAATAATATGAAATAACATTGCCTAACAATAAATAAAGGGCATAGGCTGTCAGCAAAAATTTGGGAGCTTAGCTCTTTTAATAAGTCCGCCAAAGCTTTTGCTTCGGCTAGTGAAAAGATTAAATTTATAACCAAAACAAAAGCTTCGGCTTGGTGGGATTTTGGAGGTTCAGTTTTTCAAATCAGCCTACGCCCCCCTATTCAAAACGTTGTACGCAAGCCTGCCAGAATGAAACATTGTGCTAAATTGACAAGATAAATAGGATTATTCTCCAAGAAAACCCAACCCACAAAGCATAAGTTTGTCAGCCCATCCCTGCAACCATCCTTTCGCTGCCAAACACATGCTTTTTTGCCTTGCATAAAAAGAAATTACTGTAAATTTTGTAAATTGAGATTGTCAAATGTTAGACAATACGATTAATTGGTTTGATAATGAAAGATGAGTTTGCAAGTATAAAGGCAATTTTTGACAATGCTCCAATTGGCATGGCGTTAACGCGAAAGACTGGTGAAGTTGTTAACATGAATGCTCGTTGCATTTCTATGCTTGGATATTCTTCATTAAATGATGTAAAACAGCATATTAAGAATCTTTCAACTGATTTATATGTCAAGCCTGAGCAACGAAACAAAATCCTTACTGTATTCCGCAAAAGTGAATCAGATGAGCCTTTTTTTGTAGACTTTAAAAGAAAGGATAATTCAATATTGCATGCTAGGTTATTTATTAAACCATATAAAAGTGAAAATAGCAATAATGAATATTTAATAAGTACCGTTGAAGATTTTAGTTATCAAAAGAAGCTGGAAAAGAATATAGCTAGTATCAAGAAGCAGTATAAACAGCTTTTTGATTCGTCAACTGAAGCTGTATTTATTCATCAAAATGAAGTATTTATTGATTATAACGCAAGAGCTAAAGAGCTATTGGGATTAAAAGAAGAACATAAACAATACATGTTTACAGATATTTCACCAAAATACCAACCTGATGGACAGAAATCAAAAGATAAAGGCTTTGAAAAAATACATAAAGCTCTAAAAGGCGAAGCGCAGAAATTTGAATGGGAATTCATAGATGCAAATGGAAAGCAGTTATTTGCAGAAGTAGCTTTAAGCAAAATTGAAGATGGTCTTTTCGGAAATCTATTGGCAATATTTCGGGATATTACTGAAAGAAAAAAGGCAGAGGAGAAATTAAAAGCCAATGAAGCAATGTTAAGTTCCATAATTGATTGCTTGCCTTTTGAATTATTTGTTACAAATTTAAATAGTGATTTGTTATTTCAGAACCGGTTTTCAAAAAGAATTTGGGGTGATTACACAGGAAAGAATATAACAGAGGGACCAGCTTCCGAAAATGGCAAGAAAAAATGGAATGAAAACCTTGAACGAATAAAAACGAATGAAACATTAAATTATGAGGATGAATTGCAATTTAAAGGGAAAAAATATCATGCTCATAAAATAGTTGCTCCTTTAGTTGTTGGTAATGAAACAAAAGGTGTTATTTCGTTAACTATTGATATTTCAGATAAGGTTGAGTTAGAAAAGCAAATTTATCAAAATGCATCATTCCTTAATTCAATTTTATCTTCAATCCCTATTGAATTATGGGTTATTGACAGCATGGACAATATTCATTTACAGAGTGATTTTTCAATCAACAAGTGGGGAGACTTAAGAGGGAAAAAGACAACTGATTTCAATGCTCCAGTGAAATTTTCGGTTGATATTAATAGTATGGTTAAACAAGTGAAAAAAGGCAAAATAGTTGATACAGAATATGAAGTAGAATATTATGGTCAAAAGAAATATTCCAGAAGAATACTAAGTCCAATATTAGACCAGCACAATAAATATGGCTATACATCAATAAGTTTCGATATTACTGAACTGAAAAATACATTAAAAGAACTTCAGTATCACAAAGAAAACCTTGAACAGCTTGTTGATAAAAGGAGTCTTGACCTAAAAGCAGCAACTGAAAAATGGAAAACTACCAGTGAAGACTTAGCCAAGAAGAAAAGAATAATAGAAGAAAAAAATACGGAGCTTAGTACAACTTTAAACCGTTTAAAAGAAGCACAATCACAGTTATTACAAGCAGAAAAAATGGCCTCACTGGGTACACTAACTTCAGGTGTGTCACATGAAATTAATAATCCATTAAATTATTTGGCAGGAACTTACTATGGTTTTGAAAGTTACTTTAATAAATATGGCAGTAAAGATGAGGCAACAACTTCATTGTTAATGTCTAGTACCAAAACTGCTATTGAACGTATTACAGCTATTGTTAAAGGGTTGAATCAGTTTAGTAGAGATAATCAAAAACTCGATGAGGAATGCAATATACATTCTATTATTGATAACTGCTTGGCTATTTTACGTAATCTTACAAAGAGCAGAGTAGAGATTGAATTAAAATATTGCAAAGATGAAATTTTAGTTTTAGGAAACGTTGGTAAAATACACCAGGTTTTTATGAATGTGATTACAAATTCAATACAAGCAATAGTTAATTCTGGGAAAATATTAATTTCCACTAAAATTATAGAGAATATAGCCATAATTGAAATATCAGATTCTGGTTGTGGTATAAGTAAAGAAAATATTTCTAAAATTACAGACCCTTTCTTTACAACCAAAGACCCAGGTAAAGGAACGGGATTGGGACTATCAATTACTTATTCGATATTACAAGAACATCAAGGAAGTATAAATTTTGACTCGGAAATAAATAAAGGTACAATTGCAAGAATAACTTTACCAATAAAATAATTGAATATGGATGTAAGACGAAAAATATTATATGTTGACGATGAGGAAATTAACTTATTACTTTTTGAGAGCAACTTTAAAAGTTTGTATAACGTAATAATTGCACATGATGGGTTCGAAGGCTTAAAAGTACTGGAGGATAATCCTGACACTTTAGTAATTATCAGCGACATGAAAATGCCAGGTATGAACGGAATTGAATTTATAAAAAAGGCTAAGACAAAATATCCTGATAAAAAATACTATATACTTACCGGATTTGAAATTACAGATGAAATTAAGAAGGCGATGGAGTCGGGATTAATATTAGAATATTTTAGCAAACCATTCGAGGTTAAAAGGATGCATAATATTATTAAAGAAGCATTTGAAAATTGATATCAAAGTTTACCTTCCCTTCGCCATCAGGCACATTTGACATTCCCACGAGGCTTGTTCACAATCCAAAAATGCCAAAAGAGCCTTCAAGTCCTTCCCGCCCGAATGCAAGAACAGTGTGAATGAGAATAAATGAATGGAGTGCTGATGAAGTGAAACAAGGCCAGCGTACAACAAGCGGTCATAAAACATTGCGCGGTTAGTGCTATATTTGAACGAAATAACATTTAATCAACGGCTTAGCGGGCTGATAAGTTTGTGCTTCGAAGTGCGCAACGCTTTTATACCGCAAACGTTGTAGGTAATTGAAGAAAGCCACAGAACTAACATTAGAGAAAATATGACAGCAAATGAATTATTTGAAAAGGGAGAAAAACTTTACCACTCGAAAGGAAAAGAGTACGAAGCAATAGAGGCTTTCAAATTGCTTTTAGAAAAGTATCCTGACCATATAAAAGGACTGACTTATTTATCGACAATGCAAAGTGAGATTTGTGATTTTGATGGAGCGATTAAATCAATAAATCTGGCAGAACAGAAAGAACAAGATAATTATGATATAAAGGAGCAAAAACTGCTATTATTTAAAAAGATTGCGAAGTTTACCTTTTCTGATAAATACTATCTTGACGAAACAACAAAGGAATGCCACGAGATTTTATCTTATCCTGATTACAACTTGTTGCTAAGTGATTTAAACAAATTACTCTATTCTCTTTTAGATTACTATAAATTAAATGAGCGAAAGAAAAGCCAATACTTATGGAATTTAGCTCATAATGAGAGAAAATTAGGTAATCAAAAAACTGCAATTAAATTACTAAAGGAGAATATTGAAAGCATCCCATCAAAATATAACATAGACAGACGAAAAAGGGAATTAGCAAATCTTCAAAGAGAAATTGCATCAAATTATATTGAGTTAAAGCAATTTGAACTTGGACTAGATTTTTTGAATCAAGCGTTTGAAAATGGGTTGGATGATTTTAAAAGAACTATAATAGCAGATGTCTACAAACAGATGGGAAACGAATCAAAATATGAAGATACACTACAAGATTTATTAGGCAGGATAAATAAAAAATTAGAGATGAAACCCGAACCTGCTTATATTTTCCAAAAGTTTGAGATTTACAAAAAATTACGAAAAGAGATAGAAATTAAAGAACTGATATCGGACTTTGATTTGATAACAAACAAGTCAGATTATTTATCTGATAGTAAGAAAAAACTTGAAACTGAGATTAACAACTACCTACAACACTTAGCCTCTAATGTAGGGTTGCTTGCATACCCTACAGATTGGAGGGTTTGTTGAACTAAACAACATTCCAGCAACTAATCTGTAAGGTGTTAATACTGTGATTTTTACTTATAGTGTTTTAAAAGGCATTTTTATAGCTTTTTATATGGTTTTATCATTGTCATTTTTGTGGTATATCAGAAAATAATGAACCATTTTATTAATTTATTGCACTTGACAGTAATTTATTGCACTTGTTATTTAATTGTAATATTGTTTTTTAACCACTATTTTGACAAGAGGATATAGCATTCCCATTTATGCTTAATGACATATTCTTTAGTTTGTTGGTAGATAGAGACTTGCTGTAAATATTAGTAAGCAGGAGGAGCCCTTTTACCAGGGTAAGAAAGTATTAAAGCCAGCTCACCACCACAATCTTTACAACTAAGACCGGAACGTTTCCCAAACTTCATTTCAAGTACCTGAGCTCTTGAAAGTTTTCGTTTCAGATTTATAATTATCCTTTCTGTTGCACCATTTAAAAGTAACGTGAGTATCAGTTACTTTTAAAATACGAGCATTAGAAATTGCGACCCGATGTGAGTATCTACCCAAATATTCCACTACCGAATGGGGCGATCCAAAGGCTTGTTTGGCATACACAACCCAGGGTTCCGGAATTAAATTGCGAGGCACAAACTTGTGTATTTTACCCTGCTGCTTCAACTTACGTAGCTTTTTAGCAAAAATGGCACTAAACTTATTCGACATTTGTTTTACATCAAAAAAGAAGTCACCGTTTTGTTTGGTTGTTTTCCATTGGCCATTTTTATCCATACCACCAGCTGGAATAATATAATTAGTAAGTCCTCTTAATTTTAAAAGATCCGGTAAAAAGCGTCTGATTATACTCCCAATATCATTGCGGTTAAACATTGGGATATATTCTGCTTAAAGGACTAAAACCAGCATTGGGCGAAGATTGAGCAATATGCAGATACATCATAATAGTTCTGATTTCAGCATGTACCAACTGGTTTTTAACACTTACAATATCCAAACCCATCTCTAACAAATGAGTGGCATAACTATGTCTTAGCGTATGAATACACACATTTTTTTTAATACCAGCCTTATTAATCGTAGCTCTAAAAGCATGTCTTACACCGGTTCGGCTAAGTTGTTGTCCCCTGATTTTACCATTGAATACCCATGTCTCAGGACTTACGGTTTGGAAATACTTATAAAACCCCTTCATCGTTAAATCAGACATGGGCACATAGCGATCTTTCTTATGCTTGCTTTGACGTATATGAATCTGTTTACGATCAAAATCCAGATCTTCAATTCTCAGGTTAATGACCTCTGAAATACGAAGACCACAGTCGTAAATCACCGCAAACAACACTTTATGTTTTAAAAGTTTAGGCGTATGCAGTAATGTTTTGATTTCCTGTTGCGAAAAAACCACAGGTAAGGCTTTACTTCCTTTAATAGAAGGAAGAGCCAGGTACAGCTCCTGATTTTTAAACATGGTAAACAAAGTTCTTAAACCATAAACCAGATGTTTAAACGAACTTCTACTGGGTTTTTCATTAAGTTGAATTTCATACAAATATTCTTCCATCTGGTCAATGGAAAGTTCCAAAGGCGAGCACTTAAAATGCAAAACCATTTTAGAAATCTGCATCAGGTAATTCCGTGTGCAAGATTCCGATTTACCGGAAATGGTATACTTAGAAAGAAATTGCTCACTAATGATTTTGAATTCAGGAACGGCATTACAAGCCTGTTGAAGGTAAGATTCTCTACTCATTATCTTTATATTTAAATTAATAATGGTAGAAGATGAAAATTTCTTACGAATTTTGTTAGTTTTAGCCTAAGCTCCTGCTTTGCGGGTTTAGTTCAACACTTAGAATATAATTAATCACGAATACACAAACCAAGTCCCTGCTAACCATCAGATTGATTCATTATATTTTAATGATAAGCATAATATAAAAGGTCATTAAGAACGTTGTTTCGTTGTTGAACGGAACCGGGAGAAGGGATTCCCTAGTATGGGGATTGATATAAGTATAGGTTAGTTATTTATGCTTGGTAGCATTAAAAACTAATAGTATAAAATGGACAGTTTCTGTATAAAAAGCATTCAAATAGAGAGTCGAAACAACTTTAATGTATAAATCGACAGTTGTTTTGGCTCTTTTTGTTGGCAATAAGACATACCATTCTCTTTACACCTTTTGAGGCATTTATTATATAGAGCTAAGTTGGGTAGTGTTTGCAGGTGTTTGTGTAATAGGACTGCCCCTGATAGCTGGTTTAAAAGAGGCTATACGCCGCATGATGCCTTGCTTACATTTAGGACACAGATCGTGTGGATGACCAAAAAGCAACACAAACTTCAACACTCTTTGGTGTTGCTAAATTATTTTTTCATCTTTAATCAGTTTATTAAAATTGAAATACAAAGATGCGGTAATTTACCGTCTAAACCTCCCAATCTACTGACGTAGGAGGTTTAGTTCAACACGCAATATACGTAAGCCGGGGTATTTGAGTATTTTGAGCTTTTTTGCATTTACTCAAAATTGTAACTGTTTGACAAAATGGAGCTTCGGAATTCTGGCCTCCGCATATTGCCTCCGTTAGCAACAACCGCCAGAAAACCGATGAAAAATTGCATTTAATACCAACACTTGGTATATTTGTATAAATAAAAATAGCAATTATGGCAAAAAACACATCAATATTGCTTGGTGATTACTTTGATAATTTCATAAATCAGCAAGTGAAGACAGGAAAATTCAATTCTGCAAGTGAAGTAGTAAGAGCTGCATTAAGATTATTTGAATACGAAGAATCAAAAAAAACTGAATTAATAAAAGAATTAAAGAAAGGTGAAAAATCTGGATTTGTTAAGGATTTTAATAGGGCTGAATTTTTGGCAAATATTCACAAGAAACACTTGGCAGAATAATGGAATTCAAAATAAGCAAATTAGCAAGTCAAGATCTTGAGAATATTTGGTTATACACATTTGAGAATTGGTCGCTTGAGCAAGCCGACAGATATTTTAATTTAATAATGAACGAGATTGAATTTATTGCACAAAACCTAGATTCAGGGAATGACTTTAGTTCTGTCAGGAAAGGATATTTTCGGTCTAAAACAAAATCACACTTCATTTTTTACAGAATTGACCCCAAAAATGGAATTCTGGAGATTATTAGAATACTACATCAAAGAATGGATATTGAAAACAGATTAAATGACTGAAATCAACGGCAGTTGTTAACACTTAGAATATAATTAATTACGAATGCACAAACCAAGTCCTTGCTAACCATCAGATTGATTCATTATATTTTAATGATAAACATAATTTAAAAGGTCATTAAGAACGTTGTTTCGTTGTTGAACGAAACCGGGAGAAACGAGCCTACACTAAGGGGGGTGATATGGGAATCATTAGTTTCTTAGGTGTCGGAAGCAGCATTGTAAGAGTAAAAATATCAAGGTTTGGTTCATAAATCATTAAAAAAAACAGGCGCTAATCAACTTCAATGTATTAATTGACAATTAATTTTACTCTGTTTTGTTGCCAACAAAACATACCTTTCTCATTATATCTATATGCATTGCAAACCGGCGCAGGAATTCATAAAACGATAAAGGCATTATACCCTTCACCCTTAGAGTTTTTATAGTTGAGCCACGAAAAGTATATATTATCTTGATCAACACCTTTAATATGATGATTTTTATAATCAAGATGTTTAATTTTTATCTTGATAAGCTCACTGCGACGTAAACCAGCTGAGTAAATTAGCTTTAGCAGAAGTCGCTGCATATGCTAAAAATCTTTATACAGGTTTTTGATAGAAGTTCTTACAGCAAACCAAACCATTTGAGTGTTTAGAGTTTCCAATTCGTTACTTTCTTTTCTGTATCTGGCTCCTAATGCAATGTTAAAGTTGTTTCTGGGATTAATCATGTAACTGATACTTCCATCTAAATAATGAAGATCGCTTTTTAAGCCCTGGCCTAAAGTGTTACCATAATCATTGGGTCGTAAATCGTTATCAACAAATATATTACCTCCGTAACTAACATCTTCACTATAGTCTTTCCCTTTCATGGCAGTCATAAATTCAAGGTTAAAATGCCAACGTTTGTATTTGTATTTTAAAAAGGAAACGCCCTCTCTAAAATTAGCACCTAAAGGATGTGCCAATTCCTGATTGTAGTGAGCGTAATTAGAAATTGTTTCGCGATGTGAATATGTATAAGGACGAACTTGATTATATTCGGCCTGGAAGTACAAATTGTTAATGCCAAATAAATTAAAACACTTTAAGCCAACCTGAAAACCTTGTTTATTGGCCCACCATTTATTTCCTGAGAAAACCTCATCAGCTTTAAATTCACCCATTACAAATTGTCCATATAATACATTGTGTTTTCCAACAAGATATTTAATATTTGCTCCCATAGTAACGTTATCCGGAGAACCAATAGAATATTCAACGGGACGATAGAATACAATAGGGTTCATGTAAGCCCAATCGAAGTTTCGGTTACCGGCAGAGTCTTGAGCTGCCCATATTACGCTTTCAAAAAGTCCTACAGATAATCTCTTGTCTACATTTACGGTTAAATAATGAATTGCCGAATATTTTGTAGGGTAGCGCACATCGTTGCTCTCATCTTCTGCATCAATATTAAATAAATCTCTATGCTGTCCCCACATCACCATATAATGCACTTTTTTAAACTCAGCACTGAACTTTAAATACGGATAGCTATATGCATTATCAGATAGTAACAATGAACGGTATCCATCGCCAATAAAATTCTTTCCCTGGCCAAGTTGAATGTTAAACCACTGAATGGGATTAAAAGAAATAAAACCTGTGGATTGTGAATAATCGTGGGTGCGTTCACCTTTGCTTCGTGTTTTTCCCTGACCAGGAACTACTTTTCTTTCAAATACAAAATCATTGTAATAATTAGGGAATACAGCTTGGTTTTCCTGAAAATCAGTATAAAAATAGAAGTTCTTACCAATATTTCCTTCAATAAAAAGTCCCCTCGTGTTTGTCCAAGTTTGCTGTCCTTCTTCTGATTCTGTTCCAACCTCGAAGTCAAAAAGAGGATTTACTCTGATGGAAATATCTTTATCTTCCCATTTTAATAGATGATCTTTAAATATTCTTCTCCAAAAATTTAAATCATGGCCAGGTATTTTCATACCATCGTATATTAAAGAATCAGTATTTGCAAAAGAATTAATTTTATCTATTCTATATGGTTGTACAGAAGTATGAAAATTATTTCCGGGTTGATATATGGTTTTGTAAAAAGGATTGTATTCCTGATTTTGATAATAGCTAACTTGCTGTGAGTAAGTAAGGTTGGTAGTTGTAAATAATACCAGAGTAATAATAAGTGGTAATGAATAGAAAGCGTTTTTTCTCATTGTATAATTAATCAGTGTTCAATTACTTTTTGATAAATTGTGGAATCTTTGATAAATTTTTCCATACAAGGGTTGATACGCCTCCAACGTTATTTTGTTTCAAGGCTTTTAAATCCTCTTTTGATTTTAAAATAATGTTATGAATGCTTTTATTACTTTCTCCACCAATGCGCATTTTTGTAATTACTTGAGGAAGGTATTTAAACGTGTATATTGGATTTGAAAACAGGCGAAGAATAAAATCGTAATCGGCGGCAATTTTATAGTTTAAACTATAAATACCTATTTCGTCAAACACCTTTTTCTTAATAAATAAAGTAGGGTGTGGAGGCATCCAACCCATCTTTAAGAGTTTAGGCTCAAAGTGTTTGCTTTTCCAGTTTCTGAGGACTTTATTGGTATCTTGAGCATTTACATAATATAAATCACCATAAATAGCACTGCAATTTTCCAGAAGGAAAGCAAAAGCTACATTTTCAATTGTTTGATTATTAAAGAATATATCGTCGGCATGAAGTATTCCAATTACATCACCCGATGCCAAAGCAATTCCTTTATTAATTGCATCGTAAATACCATGATCCTTTTCCGAAACAAAATGATGTATATAAGGGCGGTATTTGTTGATTATATTTACGGTATTGTCTGCAGATCCACCATCAATAATAATATATTCAATGTTTTTATAGGTTTGACCAATAATAGACTGTATGGTACTTTCTATTGTTTTTTCAGCATTATAGGTGGCTGTAATTATTGAAATAGTTATGTCATTATGCTTCATCATTGCAAAAATGAAGTTTTTTTAGGTAAAAACCTATATCATTTGATTGTTATATCATAGTTAAAATAATATAAGTAGATAATTATGAATTTGTTGTTTTTAGAAATTCTTTAAACCATTTGCCCGAATATTTTACAATTCTTTCTTGTGTTTTAAAATTATTGTAAATTAATCCAAAACGAGGTTCAAAGCCTTCTTTCCATTCAAAATTATCAATTAAAGTCCATATTAAATAACCGCAAATAGGTATTCCTTTTTTCTTTGATTTGAGTATTTCGCTAAGTAGTTTTTTATGATACCTAAGTCTTTTAATGTCATAAATTTCACCATTTACAATATGGTCAGGATAGCAAACGCCGCTTTCTGTTATTACAATTTTTTTAATGCCATGATATTGATTGTAAAACTTTAATACCTTAGACAATCCCTTGGGGTATACTTCCAGACCCATCGCATTTAGTTTTTTGGTGCGTTTATGTGGTGGAACTTCAGAGGCAAATAGAACTGGAGGGAATAAACTAAAGCGGGTGACTACCCTAAAATAATATTGCAAGCCAATAAAATCAAAATCAAACTTAATTAATTCATCATCACCTTCTTTAAAATACTTGTTGATTGCGTTCAATCCGGTTATAATATCGGTGGGATAGCCCAGTCCTAATGCTGGTTCAAGGAAAAATCTGTTTAGCAAGGCCTCAACCCGTTTAGCAGCTTTTCTGTTAAATATTCTATTATTAACTGGTTTAACTACAGAGCAGCTAAAGGCAGTTCCTACAACCGAATTTTCAACGTTTTTACGTACTATTCTTCCACCGATAGCGTTACAGAGCGTAACATGATGGGCTGCTTTTAAAAAATTCTGAAATCCTGTTTTTGCAGGTGCATGATAACCTGTAAAATGTCCTAAGCCTACAAAGGTCATGGGTTCATTTATGATGATCCAGTGTTTTACTTTTTTACCATATTCTTTGGTACAGAAATCAACATAAGCACTAAACCAGTGGATTATTGCCCTGGTAGTCCATCCTCCCAAGTCTTCCAGTTTTTGAGGGAGATCCCAGTGGTATAAAGTAACCCACGGAGTAAGACCCTTATTAATGCATGTATCTATTACTTTATGATAAAATTCAACACCTTTTTTGTTTACAGTTCCTTTTCCGTCCGGAAATATTCTTGTCCATGATAAAGAAAATCTAAAGACCTTAAAATTTAAATCAGAAGCTTGTTTTATATCTTTTTGGTAATCTTTATAGAAGTTTGAGGCATTTTTTACCAGGTCGTTATTTTTTATGTTATTGCTGTCTGAAGTATACTTATCCCAAATAGATTCTCCTTTTCCATCTGCATCTGACCAGCCTTCATTTTGAAATGAACTTATTGTTGTTCCCCAGATAAAATCATCCCCAAATTGTTTTTTTCTCAACATATATTCATGTTTAATTAAGCACAAGAATAAGGAAGATGCGTAAATTGATTGTTAACCCATTGTTATTTAAAAGTATTTAGAGAACTATCAAAGATGTCGAAGGTATTTATCAAGAGTCTGTAGTTTGTCCTTACTTATACAGGTTGTCTGTTCTTATGTAGTCCGGTTATCTGTTTAGTACTAGTCCCTCTGTTTGTTCTTATTGCTTCTGATTATTGGGCTTTAAATGCATAAAGTCTCTATGTAATGTAATATAAGCCTTTCATTAATAATGGCTAAATTGATCGTTTGTGCTTTCTATCAAACTCAACTAAGCGCTAAATATTTCCATCCAAACACCAAAAGAGGCTTTTGCATTTTGAGGAGTGAGGTTTATAAATCCTGACTTAATTTTGTTGTTTATCAATACCAAAGGTTTTTCTTCTTTATTATTAGCAATAAAAGAGTTCCATTCTCCGGGTTTAAATGAGCCAATTAACCATTTTCCTTTAGCCTCCTCATGCACATACTTAGGAAGGTTAATGTTAATCAATCCCATATTGTACCTCCAGTTAATATCCAGACATGGATGAATTTTATATTCATTATTATCGTCAAGGTAAACAATTGAGTCAATACCAATGGGGCCTTCGTAATAAAGATGTGGTTTCACCTTTTTTAGTGCTTCAATTAAAATACAGGCCGCCTGGTTTAAGGTTTCCTTCGATAAAAATCGGTTTATATTATAGTCTTCGTGATGCCAGTTAATATTACCTCCTATAAAATGCCCTTTATTGTCATTAATAAAGAAGGAATATCCCAGTAACTCAATATTACCATCTCTTTTGATATCAATCTGAAAAGAGAAATCAAATACCTTATTTAATAATGGTTCTACAGTTACATACCCTTGTTGTTTAATAGCACTTTTTATCCAGTCTGGGTTTGCTTTTTTATTATTACTCTCATCTATAATATGTATTCCTCTTCCTGAGCTGCTCCAGGGCATTTTTATAATTGCAACAGGATGATTTATAAACCATTCGTTAAATTCATTAATAGAAGTAATATTTATAGCAGGAGCAGGTATATTAATCACTGAGTTAATGTTGTGGTTACTGATTAATTTTTGAACTCTGTTGGCAGTATTCCTGCTGAAAAAGTGCTTGTGATCATTATTCCATATATAGTTTGGAGATTTTTTAAATTCAGCACTTGCTGCCGGCAATATGTTTTTGAATTTATGATGAACTGTTTGATTCCAGCTCCAGGGACAGAGTGATTTATATTCAAGTGAAGATTTAATTTCAGACGATTTAATATAATGTAGCTTAGGTAATCCCAGTTGATGCCATTGATTTAAAAAAAGATCATCCGGTATATCTTCAACAATGATACAGTCATCATCATTAGCAAAGAATGAAGGAATAAATGCCAGGTCTCTTTCAAATTTTAAAAGGTTTTTAGGAGGCATATAACTATTGGTTCCGTTGGCAATAGCCATTTCGCTGGTTGGATTATATAAGAATATATTCTTCATTATAAAATTTTGTGGTGGCAAATGTAATCAAATCTAAAATAATACAGGTCCGTTCTTAATAACTGATAAAATGCAGCTTTTTTCGGTGATAATATTCATAGTACAGCTTAGAATAAATTAGGTAATTTACTAGCCTGATGTATTCATAAATTTTCGTTATGAGAGCATCAAAAGCAAAGAGAAAAAGTGAAGTGGAGATTTTCAGTTTGCAGGAATAGTGAACTATTTTGAAAACTTAAAATCGAGCATTTGCTTTTTATCAAAGGTTTTGAGGCTTGTAATAGAAGAATTTATGAATAGTTCAGGCTAGCCTGAGAATAGAGAGTATTTAAGTTATTACAATTAAAAAATGAAACGATGATAATAGGGATACCAAAGGAGATTAAACCTGCCGAAAACAGGGTGGGTATGACACCTTCCGGTGTTTTAGAAATGACAAAAGCAGGTCATACTGTTTACGTTCAGTCAGGAGCCGGTTTTAGCACTGATTTTTATGATGAAGACTATGAAAAAGCCGGTGCAAAAATATTACCCGCGATTGAGGATGTATATGCAATTGCCGAAATGATTGTTAAGGTAAAAGAGCCGATTGAACCAGAATATAAGTTGATCAAAGAAAATCAACTGTTGTTTACGTATTTTCATTTTGCTTCATGCGAACCATTAACAAGGGCAATGATTGAGCAAAAAGCAATATGTTTAAGTTACGAAACGGTAGAAACACCAGATAAAAAATTGCCATTGCTAATTCCTATGTCAGAGGTTGCCGGACGAATGGCCATACAAGAAGGAGCAAAATATCTTGAAAGAACTTACAGGGGTAGAGGTGTTTTATTAGGAGGTGTTCCCGGGGTTCCTCCTGCAAAAGTGCTAGTGATAGGAGGTGGCGTGGTAGGAACACAAGCCGCAAAAATGGCTGCTGGTTTAGGGGCTGATGTTACCATCATGGATTTAAATATTGATCGTTTACGGTATTTGGATGATGTTATGCCTGCCAATGTAAAAACTTTGATTCCTAATGAGATGAGAGTCAGGGATTTTGTTAAAGATGTAGATTTGATTATTGGTGCAGTTTTAATTCCGGGCGCAAAAGCACCAAAATTAATTACCAGGGATATGTTGCCTACAATGAAACAAGGTACTGTTTTGGTTGATGTAGCTATTGATCAGGGGGGCTGTTTTGAAACTTCAAAACCTACAACTCATGACAATCCAACTTATATTATTGATGATGTAATTCATTATACTGTGGCTAATATGCCTGGAGCTGTTCCTTTTACTTCAACTTTAGCGTTAACAAACGCAACTTTGCCCTATGCAAAACAATTGGCTAATAAAGGATGGGAGCAAGCTTGTAAAGATAATCACTCGCTTAAGCTTGGATTAAATATTATAAAAGGAGATGTGGTATATAAAGGTGTGTCAGAAGCATTTAACTTACCTTATGTTCCGGTTGAAGAAATATTACAATAAAATAGATTTTCGTTGTTCTGAATTAGAAATAATTCATAGTTAGAAATGGCCGGTTTTAGGGGGCCGGCCTTTTTATTCTAAATCCATATATGTGTTTGATTTGTTAATGCATATATGGGTTAAATCAATCTCCTTTACAAGTACTGTGGCTCCAAGGTTTTTATGGCCATTCTTTTCAATGATAACCCAGTCGTCTTTCTTAAGTTTTTTAGCAATTGCACGATTTAACATTCCATGTGCAACTAATATGGCAGTTTCTTCTTTAGTAGCGATATCATTAAGTATGCAACCAGCCTTAGCAGCTCTTATTTTTGCCTCTTTATATGATTCAATATCTTTATCATTTTTTCCCAGTAGCCATGATAATCTGCTTATAATTTGCCATTGAATTAAAGGGGCTCTGATGAAGTTTGGTGCTTTAATAATTTTATTTTCATATTCTCTAAAAATACTATCGCTCACAATATTGTATTGGTATTTAAAGATAGATTCTGCAGTTTCAACAGCCCTTCTTAAATCAGAGCAATATATTGTATGTGGTTTATATAAAGTATTGCAAATAAGAGTGCTGTCAAATGTATTAATGCTAACCTTATTGTAGTTGGTGACATATTCTTGCGCCTGCTTAGATGTATAGAATGTTTTCTTTGAGATGTTGGGTTTGGCATGGCGAATTAAATAGATTTGAATCAATTTTTTGTTTATCGTATTCAATTTCTTCTGAACGTTTGAATCAATCTCATTAATATATGTAAAACAATCACATTGCTCCATTATATTTTTCTGGTTGTTTATAGCTTCTTTTGTGTATTTATAATATTTTGGTGAACAGGAATAAACTATCATTGAAATAATAAATAGTACAATAATATTGTGTAGTTGTTTTAAACTCATAAGTATTTGTTGTTTGGTTTGCAATGTAGTATTTATTTAGTTTTAGTCAGATAATAAAATGATTATATAAATCTATTGTCTAAAACTAAAATCTTATGATCTATTGATTATTAAATCTCCTTAATTATTATAAATTTGTTCGCTGGATTACTTTATAGTTATAATCATATCACATTTTTCATGAATAAACTAAAGAACCATATTGGGTTATTATTTTTAATGGTACTGATTTTTGCCTCGTGTATTCCCCAAAAAGAAACGCTTTATTTACAAGATAAAGAATCTATTATGGAGTTTAATGAGTTAACAGAAATCACAGGTAAATATATTTTACAACCCAATGATTACTTGTTTATCAGGGTATCCACATTTGATCCTAAGATATCAGAGTTTTTTAATTCATCTCAGGGAACAAGTATGAATAGTAGTAATTTACAGGGTAATACAATGTCGATGTATTTGATTGATGACGATATGAATGTTGATTATCCTTATGCTGGTAAGATTAACCTGAAAAACTGTAATCTGTTCCAGGCAAAAGAAAAAATTAAAGATGCCTTAAAGCCTTTTGTGAAGGATGCAAATATCCTTGTCAGGTTAGGAACAAATTCTTACACCATTCTTGGTGAAGTTAATAGTCCGGGAACTCAAAATATGACAAAAGATCAGATTACGATTTTTGAGGCATTAGGAAAGGCCGGTGATTTAACTGCTTACGCTAAAAGAAAAAACATAACCATTGTGCGTCCAACTCCGGATGGTAAAACACAAACCTTAGAAGTTGATCTTACAGATCACAAAATAGTAGGTTCAGAGTATTATTATATTTACCCTAACGATCTTATTTATGTAAGACCTATGCGGGCAAAGCAGTTTGGAATTGGTGAGTCATTTAGTTTAGGTATTTTATCTACCATATTAAGTTTTTCTGTTGCTATTATCGCTTTAGCTAAATGAAATAGGTCAGTAGATGGATAGGTCAATAGGTTGTTAGTTTGTTGAATCATTAGGTCGATAGAATAGTAGAGTGATGATAATAGTTCTGAAATCTATCATCTAATTTTTAATGAGTTATAATTAAAAGCTTTCTGAAATAAAACTACCATTGTCTTCATCTTGCGTAATTTTCAAGAATAAAGGGATTTCTTGCTGAAGTTCTTCCACGTGAGAGATAATGCCAACAATTCTGTTTTCTTTTTTTAGTCCTTTTAAGGTGTTGAAAACAATTTCCAAAGCTTCTTTGTCAAGAGAACCAAATCCTTCATCCAAAAAGAAGAAGTTCTGTTCTGTTTGAGTCAGGTTCTGAACGTTGTCAGCCAATGCCAGGGCAAGAGATAGGGCTGCCTGAAATGTCTGCCCTCCCGAAAGCGTTTTTACGCTTCTGAGTTTGCCACCATTTAAAAAATCGCGTACTTCAAAGTTGTTGTCGTTGCTTAACTCGAGACTTAATTTTTGCCGGGTCATTTTAAAGAATCTTTCATTAGCAGCTAAGCATAAATTCTGAAGATATACAGATGAAATGTAATTAACAAAACCACTACCATGAAACATTCGCTTCATGAGTTTAATGTTATCAGCTCTTTCATTAAGTGTTATCAGTTCTTTTGTTAATACTTTTTGTTTTGCAAGTCTGTTATTATTATCTTCAATTTTGTTTTTTATTTCACCCTGAAGCTGATTGTTCTTGTTGATTTGATCAGAAATCTGCTTTGATTTTTCCTTGCAAATTTTGTGTTCTTCAGGGATATATTGTTTTCCTTGAATGGAATCTTTAAGTTCTTTGATTTTAGAGTTTACTGTTTGATTTTCTTTATGAAATCTTGCGATTTTATTTTTTTCATATTCAAGGTTTATTTTTTGAGTAAGGATACTTTTAATCACTAGCTCATCATTAAATTCTGAGTTTTGTATTTTTTCGTTTAAAAGATTGTGTAGTGTTTTTGATTCCTTCACTTCTGATAGTAAAAATTTTTTGTTGGTATTTAGGCTGCCTTCCAGTTGATCAATTTGCTTTTTGTCTGCTTCAATTTGCTTTTGTACTGCTATGTATTTCTCTGAAATATCATTAATAGTGGTTTTTAGTTTTAAAAATTCACTATCAAGTTGTTCTATCGTAAAAGTGTCGTATTTTTCAGATAGGTTATTTGAAATTTGCGTGCTTAATAATTCAATAGTGTATTGTTCCTTATCAATTTCTGATTGTATTTTTTGTAATTCAACCTGATATCGTTCTTTATTTTTTAAAGCCTTCTGCAGTTCTTCTCTTGTGTTGGCTAATTGTTTTTCTGTATTTTCTATTGCTGTAGTAATTTCTTTTATCTTATTAAAAGCCTTCCTGACTACTTCGGAATCTTTGTAATTAGGGTTAATCAGCTTATGATGTTCCTGTATCTGATTTAAGATGCTTTTTTTCTTAAGCTCTAATGTTTTTTGCTGTTCTTTAACAGGGTATAAAGAGGCCAATTTGTGTGCAATTTGCTGTTGCCCAAACTGTAGCTCTTTGATTTCAGATTCTTTATTAGCCTTTACTTTTCTTAATGTATTGATTTTCTCTGTGAATTCATTATTACTAAAGGGGATAGGATGATGTGTTGAGCCGCACAGAGGACAAGGTTCACCATCAGTTAGTTTTTTTGCATAATTATTTAAGCCAGATAACTGAAGTGATTCTTCTAATTCCTGATTAATCTTAGAAAGTGCTGATTCATAAACTTCGTGTTTTTTAGAGATAATGTCATTCCATTCCGAAATCTCAATGTTGCATAAGAAATCGTACTTCCTGCTAATAAGATTAATTTCATTGTTGATGTCGGCTATGGTGTTGTACACTTTTTCAAGCTCAATCTTTACTTCGTTTAAAGATTTTGATTGGTTTTCTTTTTCAATATGCCATTGCTGTGATTTACTTAATTCTTCAATATTAGGAAGTGAAGTTTTTAATGTTGTAATTTTATTTGATAATTCTTTTTCTAAAGATTCGCACTTGCTGGCAGATTCAATGACTTGTTTAACTGTGTTTTCGCCCTTTTGTTTCCTGGATTGGTTTTTGATAAATCTTTCATGAGCTGCTTTTATATCTTTTAATTTATTTATATCATCCAGTTCTTTTTTTTGATTGTCAAGGTTTTCATATGCCGATTGTAGTTTGATAAAAATCTCTTGTTTTTCATTGAAGCCCTTTTGTAATAAAATCAGGTTTTTATTGTTTGTGTTAATGATTTGGTTTAATTCTTTGATTTTGTTTTCATGGCGTTCAGTAGCCTCACAAAGACTTTTAAAGTGAATGGCACAGTATTCAAACTCACTGATGCTCTTCTCAAGAACTTTGATGTTAGCAGCTTCTTTTTCTAATTGCTTTTTCTTTTCAGAATAGTTATTGAATTGTAATGTTAGCTCTTTTAACTTATCCTGTTCTTTAAGTAAAATGTTTTGTTTTTCTAAATTTTTATTTAATGAAGTAAATTCTTGTTGGTATTTGTCCAGGTTATCATTCAGCTCTTTTAGCTGGTCTTCAGAAATATCACCCAATTGCTCAAGATTTCCTTTTAGTTTGTTGATTCGTTCATTATTTCTTTCTTCAATTCGTTTTGTTTTATTTGACAATTCAAATTTTTCGAGGTTAAATAATTCCTTCATCATTTTGGTTCTTTCAGAACTTTTGAGCTGAAGAAACTCCTGGAATTTACCTTGGGGAATAATGACTGTACGTTTAAAGTTTTCATAACTTAAACCAATGTGATCTTCAAGATTATCTGGTGCAACAGGAATAAAATCACCATTTGTTTTAATATATGCTGTTCTTGAAAAAGTTTTTACATCATCAAATTTTTTGCTGTTTCGTTTACCTTCAATAATAACTTTAAATTCTTTTTTCTCTTTACCTGTAATAAAATCAAATTCGATATATAGTCGATCCGATTTCAGATTCATCATATTGTAATTGCGATTGTCACCTGATTTTTGTAACCTGTCGGTATGACCATATAATGCAAATGTTATGGCTTCCAGTATTGAGCTTTTCCCACTTCCAACACTTCCAAAGATTCCAAATAGGTGGTTGTCGCTTAGTTTTTTAAAATCAATCGACTGTCTTTTTTGATAAGAATAAAGTCCTTCGATGGTAAGTTTAACAGGTATCATAATAGTTAATTATTCAGCAATTATTTCATTAAATAAATTCATTAATTCATCATTAGGATCAATGCCCTTTGTGTGTTTAAAATAATCAATGAATAGATCATTTATGTTTTTATTAATATCAATATTATTTAGTGAAGAATTAGTGTTCTCATTTAAATTTTTTATATGGGGAATCAGAGTTATAATTCCATCATGGATATGATTCAAATGGCGTCTTTCTTTTGCTGTTATATAATTTTCAGTTATCAAGGTTAATTCAATTAAATCATTGTTGTGCTGTAATAATTGTTTTTCAGCGTCTTTTAATCCGTTTGCTTTTATGCGAATTAATTTTTTTCCTGATTTTAACTCGATAAAATTAACCTTCGCCACAGAGTTGGGGTGTATTTCAGCAATAGAAACATATTTATTTTGATGAGCCTCGGCAAAGGAGTAGGCCAGGGGGCTACCTGAATACACGACGGGATGTTTATCTGAGGATATAATTTGTTTGCGATGTAGATGCCCCAAAGCAACATATTGAATTTCATCAGGAAAGTTTTCTGTATATATAGCCTGGGCACCTCCAACGTGTAATATTGGTTTTTCATCATCAGATTCTTCGGTACAAGAATCACCTTTATTAATTACGAACAGATGGGTTGTTAAAATATTTACACCTTTGTTATCACAATGATCCTTTGCAATATTATGCCACTCTTGCTGAAGTAATTCGCGTAATTCTTCTTCCTTATCCTCTCCCTCTAGTATGGTTTTAAGTCGGTGTTCATTTGCGTAGGGAGTAGTAATGACTCTTAGTGGTTCATTAACCGATGGGATAATTAATTCAATAAAACCGGGAGCCGATTTGTTGATCTTTAATCCAGATTCAAGTTCAATAGTATTTAAATGAGTGTTTGGATAGCCAATAAAAAATATACCGCATTCCCTGGCTAAAGGATCTGGGGTCTCAATTCTGTCAGGAGAGTCATGATTACCGGAAATAGCAATAACCGGTCTTTTCCCTTTATTTGTTAAATGTTTTAATGATTTGTAAAATAAATCAATGGCCTCGGTAGAAGGAGCAAAAGTATCAAACAAGTCACCTGCAATAATAATTACATCCACTTTATTAAGGTGTGCAATTTCCGAAATTTCCTCCAAAATTATTTTTTGTTCTTCAATACGAGAAAAATTCTCTAATTTTTTACCTAGATGCCAGTCGGCTGTATGGAGTATTTTCATGGTACAGAGTTGAACTAATTCCTAATAATTGTAATGAATGAATCATCAAAATTAGAATAAATTGATATTTACAAAGAATAAAGTTTTCAACATATATAATATTTGATTTAAAAATAACTACTATGTTCATTATAAAATACATTTGTTTAAGAGCATCGCAATTGGTGTGATAGGTAAGTGTTGAGTTTTATTACGTATTTTGATTAAAAGCTTAAATACTATATGTGTTTGTATTATATTTTATGATAAGATAAGTGTAATTTCCAATTAAAATATTCGTCAGGTCAAAAAAAAAGGATTTTAGTTGGCTGTAGATTTGGTAAATACTAGGAATAGTCTATATTTGTAAAGCAAATTTTGGTGAACTTAGTTGTTAACCCTAAAAAATTATCAGTTATTATGAACAAAGCTCAATTAATTGATGCTATCGCCGGAGATTCTGGTTTAACAAAAGCAGACGCAAAAAAAGCGTTAGATTCATTTATTAATGTAACCAGCGAAGCACTTAAAGGTGGTGATCGTATTTCTTTAATCGGTTTTGGTTCTTTTTCTGTTTCAGAAAGAAGTGCCAGAACAGGTAGAAACCCTCAAACTGGTAAAGAAATTCAAATCGCAGCTAAAAAAGTTGTTAAGTTTAAAGCTGGGAGCGAATTAGGTGATGCTGTAAACTAATTCTCTGTTCGGGAAAAAATACAAAGAGAGTGCTTAGAGTACTCTCTTTTTTTTTATAAAAAACTAATCTATACAATAGCTCGTTAAGTATTTGAAATGGTTTGATTGTTGGATATGTGTTTGTTTTATTGTTAGGTGTATATTGAGCTGGGAATAAGTGTCTTGTAAATCGGTCTTTTATCTTAAGTCTATCGATCTGTTGTTATAAATAGGTAAATAAGTAAAAGAATAATCGATGCGTGTGTAAAATGTTGTGAGAATCGAGAGATCGTCTAAGTTAAAAGGTTTTTACACAAGAAGATAGTTGTTTTTGAGTGTTCCATCGAAGCGTTGGAGAATAAATTTGAGCGGATGAAAAATGAATTGATAAAATATTTGGCAGAGCATATTACTGATGAAAGAAATGCCATACTAGATAAGGTTATTAAGGACAGGACTAAATATATAACTGTTGTTTTGGAAGATATATACCAAGGTCATAATGCAAGTGCTGTGCTTAGATCATGTGATTGTTTTGGGATTCAGGATGTGCATATCATCGAAAACAGGAATAGTTATAAAGTTAGTCCAGATGTAGCTTTGGGATCTTCAAAATGGTTAAATATGTACCGTTATAGTGGAGAGGAAAACAATACCAGAAATGCATTAAGGAAATTAAAAGAGGATGGGTATCGTATTATTGCAACCACGCCGCATACAAATGATGTTGAATTGTATGATTTTGATGTGGAAAAGGGAAAAGCTGCAATGGTTTTTGGTACTGAACTTACAGGAATATCGGATATTGTAAAAGAAGAAGCTGATGAATTTGTAAGAATTCCAATGTATGGGTTTACCGAGAGTTTTAATATTTCTGTTTCTGCTGCTCTTGTATTGCAACATTTAGCTCATCAAATACGTGCAACTAATGTTAACTGGAAACTGTCAGCGAAAGAGAAACTGGAGCTTAAGTTATCCTGGTTACGAAATACAGTAAAGAGTGCCCCGCTTATTGAACAGGAATTTTATAAGAGAAAATGTGGTAAATAAACATAATATATTGACTAAATAGTTTGAATTGTTGATAAAAGATGTTTTGGCAAAATTAACACCTTAAAAACTAAGAAAAAGACTTTTTCTTTGAATGAAAATTTTTATTTTTGAAAAAAAGAGAGAAGTATGAATTGTATAATTATTGATGACGATAAGTTCTCCACAAAAATAATGGCTGAATTTGTAGAAAAAACTGAAGAACTTGATTTAGTTGGTACCTATGAAAGTGCTGTTTCTGCGATTAATGATTTAAACAAGAATGGATCAAAGGGAATAGATCTGATTTTCCTGGATATAGAAATGCCTGAAATGACAGGTTTAGACTTGTTAAAGTCGTTGAACGTATTGCCTCAAGTTATTATTTATTCTTCGCAAGAAAAGTATGCGCTTGAATCATATGAATATAATGTTACTGATTACTTATTAAAACCGGTTAATTATGTTCGTTTTTTAAAAGCTATTAACAAGGTTAAAGAGCAGAATGAAAAAAGAGATGAGCTTACTAAAACTTCTAACGAAATTTTTATTAAGAATAACTCTTCATTGGTTCGTATAAAGTATGATGATATTTTATGGATTGAGGCTCTGGAAAATTATGTCGTATTAAATACTTTCTCTGATAAGTATACCATTCATTTTACCATGAAGTCGATTGCAGACAAAATGCCTTCAAATACTTTTATTAGAGTTCATCGGTCTTTTATTGTGAATCTGGCTAAAATAAAAGTAATAGAAGATAATTCTGTAATTGTAAAAACGGCTGATGGATCTAAGATTATTCCAATTGGTAAATCATATAAAGATAAACTGATGAATGATATTAATTTAATTACAAAGTAATCTTTTACCCGAGTAGTTAAAAAAATCCCTGTATGTTATTGCATACAGGGATTTTTTTGTACTTAAGCAAGGGATTTAATCAATCCCTTGTGTCTATTTGTCGTTGTTGTATGAAACGAAATCTCTTTGCGCTTTCATTAAATTTCCAATGTGAAGAAGTAAGTTTTGAGTTTCATGTAGTAAGTTAAGGTATAACATACTGTTTTGTGTACTTGTTTTTTCTTTCTTAATTCTTTTGAGTTGTGATTTTCTTATTGTTTTAAGATTTTCTGTTTCGTTTGCTATTTCTTCAAGTAGGTCATTCAGGTTGTTAAAGTTGGTTGTTTTAATGATGTTGTTGGCTTTGCTTATTAAAACCTGAACATGACCAATTAATATACTCAAATCCTTGAATTGATCTTTACTAAAAGGAGTGTGGTTATTGTCTAGGTGTTCAAAACAAGGCTTAACAACAAATGTTAAAGCATGGGCTGTTTCTCTTAAATAATCAATTACCTGAACATAATATAAACTGGAATCAATATCGCTGTCCTGCAGTTTTTTAACCGTCTTATAAATGTTGTTCTTGTATTTTTTTATCTTTTTATTTACCTGAAATACAGCTTTGAGTTTTTCTTTCAGATCCTTTCTGTTTTCAGCCTGAAAATCAGTCAGGGCACTTGTGTATAAATCTGAAATTTCATTTAATGAGTTTGTTACGTTTTTGGTGCATTTGTCAAGAACCTTTTTGGTATTAATCTCACCTTCGATTTCTTCAATTTCAAATTCTTTTATTTCAATTTGCTCAGCACCTTTTTTGTGACTAATAATATGGGTTCTGTACATGATATAGATAGCAAGAGCTATTAAAACAAAAACAGAATAAATACCTCCAATGTTAATTATCAGAGCAATAATAAATGCAACTGTAAATGCAGAAAATGCAGTTAAAAACCAACCGCCAATAACAGAAAGTACTCCTGTAACTCTGTATACAGCACTTTCGCGTCCCCATGCACCGTCAGTTAAAGAACTACCCATGGCAACCATAAATGTAACATAAGTAGTAGATAAAGGTAATTTAAATGAGGTTGCAAGAGAAATAAGTATAGAAGCAACAACCAGGTTTACTGACGCTCTAAGCATATCAAAGGCTGGAGCATCTTTCCCTAAAGCAATTCTTTTCTCCTCGTAAGATGAATCATCAAATTGTTTATTTATATAAGTTTTTACTTTTAATGGTAATACATTATTAATGGCATTTGATGCATTAATGGAGGCTCTTACTAAAGAACGAGCAAAGAACGAAGATCCAAATCGTTCTTCACCTTCTTGTTGTCTGGACAGGTCTAATGAGGTTTTAACAACATTTTTTGCTTTCTTAGATGTCCATAGCGTGATAATCATGATAATACCAGCTATAATCAACATATAAGTATCTGTTTTAACTTTGCCTGCCATGGATGTCATTAGTAAACCATCGGCTGTTGCTCCGGCAGTACTGTTAAATACTTTAAATGATTCAAATCCGGCTAAAGGAACCCCGATGAAGTTAACAAGGTCATTACCCGCAAAAGCCATGGATAAGGCAAATGTACCAACCAATACAGTGAACTTTAAAATATCAAATTTAAATATCCATTTACACAACTGAAGTAAAACAGTCCAACCGATAAAACTGTAAAAGATAATCTGAATGCCATTACCCTTAATCCATGCTTTGGTCGCTTCGTTCATAAATGATGCACCTTTAGCACCTTTAACCAGCATAAAGTATGTGATTGCAGTAATTGCTATTCCACCCCAAAGTGCACCTAAATATTTTAATCTGTTATGATAGTTAAATGAGAAAAATAATCTGGTAATATACTGGATGATCGCTCCGGAACTAAAGGCAACAATTACAGAAAGTAATATTCCGGAAATAATAGCCAGAGCTTTAGCTGTGTTAATATAATCACTGAGAGGAATAGATGGGTCTTTTGAGACTTTAATGATTGAAACTGCAATTGCAGCACCTAAAAGTTCAAACACAATAGATACTGTTGTTGAAGTTGGCATCCCAAATGTGTTGAACAAATCTAAAAGTAACACATCGGTTAACATTACAGCAAGAAAAATGATCATTATTTCTGAGAAATAGAAATACTGAGGGTTAAATATTCCCTTTCTGGCTACTTCCATCATTCCACTGGAAAATGTAGCCCCCACAAAAATACCTGCTGCAGCAATAATCATGATAATCTTAAAGGATGCTGCTTTTGAACCAATTGCAGAGTTCAGGAAGTTTACGGCATCGTTACTAACACCTACTACTAAGTCTGAAATAGCAAGCGCAAATAACACTACTACCAGAATTAAATAAATACTGTCCATTTATAAAATTGTTTGTATAATAAAATCGTTGCAAACATATATAGACCTATGACTAATAATGTTTTTAATAAATTAAATTAATGTTAACTGAATGTTAACAAGGCTAAATGAGATACGTAAAATAACAAATAATTAAATAATAATTTAATTGAATTTTGTTATTTATAATCGATTCAAGTAGTTGTGTGGAGACTGGCTGATAGATAATCATATTTTAAATAAATTCAATATAGTTGTTAAAAGTTGATAATAATAGAATTAATATTTTTATGTTATTAAGATTCGATTATTTTTGCGATGCTTTTAAACGGTAATATTTGTAACTTGTTTAATTATAGTACAAAGAAATATTTCTGCATTGACTTAAAAATAATATGATATTAAAATATATTATAGACGGTATAATAATAGGGTTTTCAGCATCTGTTCCATTAGGGCCAATTGGTGTTTTGTGCATTCAGCGAACACTTAACAAAGGAAGGTTAGCCGGTTTTTTTTCTGGTTTGGGTGCTGCTTTTAGTGATACTATTTATGCTGTTATTGCAGGATTTAGCTTGTCCTTTATTGTGAGTTTTATAGAGAAACAGTTATTGTTCATTCAAATTTTTGGTGCTGCAATATTGATATTTTTAGGCGTCAGAATTTTTTATAGTAATCCTGCGAAGCAGTTACGAAAGCAAAAACAAGGTAAAGGAAATTTGTTTCAGGATTTTGTATCTACCTTTTTAATTACAATTTCAAATCCTTTGGCCATTTTTTTGTTTCTTGCTTTTTTTGCAGGTTTTGGTGTTGTAAAAAAAGGAGATAATTATTTAAATCATTTATTGTTGATTACCGGCGTAATGTCGGGTGCTTCTTTATGGTGGTTTATTTTAACCTCAGTTGTTAATCTTTTTCGATCAAAAATTAATTTAAGAAGATTGTGGTGGTTAAATAAAATTGCGGGAGCTACAATTGTTATTTTGGTTGTTATAGCCTTTGTGTTCTTTTTAATAGATAATCCAATGGGGTAAAAAAAGGCTGAAGTTGATTGTCTTCAGCCATAATCTGTTTTATTTTAATGGGGAGTCAGGTTCTTTAGCCATATGATTGTAAGCTAGTTTTTCAAGTAAACGGGGCATCCACTTCTTTAACCATACGGTTAGTTTTCCTTCGATAAAGGTAAGAATAAGAGTAGATTTTCGGTTTTTAATAGCCTTTGCAACTTTCTTGGCAACATCTTCGGCACTCATCATCTTATCTTCTTTTCTTGGGGTTTCTCCTTGAGCACTGCCATCATTGGACAGAGCTGTTTTTCTGATATTTGAAGATGTAAAACCAGGAGCAGCAATTAGCACATGTAATCCATTCTTCAGGTTTTCTATCCGTAAAGTTTCTAAAAATCCATGCATAGCAAATTTACTGGCAGAATAACCTGTTCTGGCAGGCAGACCAATAAAGCCTGCAATGGAAGAAATTCCGGTAACAGAACCTTTAGATTCAAGTAAATAAGGCAAGGCATATTTTGTACAGTAAACAGTACCCCAAAAATTGACATCCATTAATTGTTTTAATACGCTTAATTCAACATCTATAAAAAGAGCACGCATAGAAATACCGGCATTGTTAATTAAAATATCAATCTTATTAAATTTTTGTATAGTCTGATCTATAAGATTTTTACAGTCTTCTTCTTTGCTAACGTCGGTGGCAACACTAATAGCTTCAATGCCTTTGGTGTTTAATTCTGTTTCAAGTTCTTTTAATTTATCAATTGATCGGGCCGCCAAAACCAGTTTAGAACCTCTTTGTGCAAATTCTTTTGCCAATGCTAAACCAATTCCTGAGGATGCACCTGTAATAATGACTACTTTATTCTGCATAACTAAATTTATTTGGTTCAAAAATATTAAATTAGTTTGTATAAAAAAGACCTTATATTTGTTGCATTGAATGATATTTTATTATTAAGTGAATTATTAGATTTTTTGAAATGAAGTTTTTCCCATTATTTGTTGTTATTTCTTTTGTTGTTTTTTCTTGTAAAACACAGGAAATAAGTAATACTCCAGTTGTTCATAGTGCATTGGAAACAGAAAAATTACTAAATGCCAAAGCGTATGAAATGCGTATGAAAGGAGTTGATTTTTATTCTTGCGGAAATGAACCTTCCTGGTCTTTAGAAATTGATTTTGACAAGATGGTGCGATTTACTTCAGAAGAATTTAATAAAGATATTGTTGTTTCTATGGATAGATTGATGGAGTCTTCAGAGGCTGGCGATATTAATTATGAGATTAATGATGATCGTGTGTCTTTAAAAATACATATTAAACCCAATGTAAATCCTTTTATTTATGACGAAAATAATAAACCCTATTTGGTTGAGTTAAAAGTCAAAAAGAATAAAGATGCAAATTGGCATACCTATCAAGGCCAAGGTGAATACTTTGGCGATTTGGTTTTACATGATATCTGGAGTTTGATAGAGATTAATGGCAAATCAGTTTCAGATTATCACATAAACGAAGAACCTTTTATGGAAATACATCTGGATACTAATAGAATTAGTGGTTTTTTAGGCTGTAATAATTTTGGAGGTCAATGTTATTTTGCGAATGGAAAGATGGTTGTTGGTTATTTAAGGAGTACCAAAAAAGCGTGCTTGGATATTGATATAGAAGATGATTTTGCACGTGCAATAGGGAATGATACTTTCTTTTATACTGTTGATAATGGAATTCTGACACTATGGAATCATCAAAGTAAATTGATTTTTAAAAAGAGGAATTAGAATAAGATGGAGATTAGTAAATTTAAGGAGCTGGTGAAACAGTATAAAGTGGTATTTTTTGATGCTTATGGTGTTTTAAAAAAGCATCATGGAATGATAAAGGGAGTAGAAGAAATGCTCTCTTTTTTAGTGAGAGAAAATATTGATTTTTATATTATTACTAATGATGCATCACGATCACCTGGATTATTGGCAAAAGTTTACCAGGAAGCTGGGATTGATGTAGTAAAAGAAGAAAACATGATTTCATCGGCAATGATGAGCGTTGATTTTCTGAAAGAGAATATTTATCCTGGTTCTTTAGTGGCTTATTTAGGGCGGGAAACATCGGAATACTTTATCAGGTGTGCTGATCTGATTCCTGTTAAGATAGAGGATGTTACTGAACGTGATTATTCCGAAATCAAGGCTGTTATGTTGTTTGAAGAAGGCGGAGGTGAGTTTCATTCAGGAATTAATAAAACATTAAATGTTGTAAGAGGAACTGATGCCCCGGTAGTGGTTGCTAATCCCGATAAAATTTATCCGGTTAGTGATGGTGAAGTAGCCTTTGCGATTGGAAGTTTTGCCAATATGTTAGAAGCTGTTAGTAACCGTAAATTCTTTCATTTTGGGAAACCCGATGAAAGTATCTTTGAATATGGTTTTAATATTGCCAATACCAAAAGAAAAATATCCAAAAGGGATGTATTAATGGTTGGCGATACTTTGGATACTGATATTATAGGAGGTAATAATTTTGGTATCGACACAGTTCTGGTTTTGTCAGGTAGTACTTTGGATACTCAGGCTGAGTATCTTATTGCGGAAATAGGTATTAAGCCAACATATATTTGTAGGTCAGTAGTAGATTGATGCTTAGTTTGTGAAGTAAAAAGTTTGAAAAGAAATAAATATGGTTGAAATAGGAAAATATAACGTTTTAAAAGTTGTAAAAGATTTAGATTTTGGATTATATCTTGAAGGGGGAGAACTTGGCGAAATATTGCTCCCACGAAGATATGTACCAGTAAATTGTTCTGTAGACGATGAATTAGAAGTATTTATCTATTTAGACTCAGAAGACCGATTGATTGCTACTACTGAAATGCCAGAGGCTACAGTTGGTGAGTTTGCTTACTTGAATGCTGTTGAGGTTGGTAAAGTAGGTGCTTTTATGGATTGGGGATTACCTAAAGATTTATTGGTGCCTTTCCGAGAGCAGAAAGTTGACATTGAAAAGGGGAGAAGCTATGTTATTTATGTTTATCTGGATGACGAAAGCAAACGAATAGCTGGTTCCTCGAAAGTCGAGAAGTTCCTGGATAATCTTCCTCTTGATTATGAAGAAGGACAGGAAGTTGATCTTTTAATATATAGTCAGAGTGATTTAGGGTATAAAGCCATTATAAATAATACACATTCAGGAATGCTTTATGAAAATGAGGTATTTAAAAAGATACGAAAAGGAGATAAATTAAAAGGTTATATTAAAAAAGTTCGTGAAGATGATAAAATTGATTTGATACTGGAAAAACCAGGATATGAAAAAGTTGATAGTATTGCGCAATCCATTTTAGATGAACTTAAAAAAAATCAGAACTTCTTAAAAATTACAGATAAAAGTCCTGCTGAAGAAATTACATCTGTGTTTGGTATCAGTAAAAAGAATTTTAAAAAAGCCATTGGTTCCCTCTATAAGCAAAGAATTATTTCTATTGATCCGGATGGAATCAGATATATTAAAAAGTAATAAAGAAGTTAATACAATTACTTCTTGGGATATGAATACCAAAAGAGGTGTTATCAATAAAATTGTAGCTAAAGAAATAAAGCCTCTTTATAGTAACTAAGGGTGTATATGAGAGATCCTCCAGTCCCGATTATCGGGATCGGCGATCTCGATTAGGGCACGTAATTATTCAATCAGTTTTTGTATTTTTTCTTGGTCTGTTGTTGCATTCCATTTAAAATAAAACCTATAAAGTGAAGCACTGTCGTTTGGAAAGCACTGAACTGCTTTTTCAAATATTTCCGCTAAATCAAGATTTGATATAATCTCGGAATTATTAGTTTTATCCGTTTTCTTAGTCAGAGGTTCTTTACTTGATTCACCTGTAACCGAATTTTCATTTGTTTTGCTCTCTGTCTCATTAGTCGATATATTGGCGTATGAATAAATCAAACATAGAGTAAATATTATTAATCCAATCTTTTTCATTTGCAGTATCGTTTTTTTCACATGGCATACAACGTTAAGAATAAACCGTCGTTTTAATGGATCAGTTATAAAACTTGGGTCTAAAATATCACTATGTTAATTAGGCAAATATCTTAGTTAGTCTAAAAAGAAAGAACTTTACATCTACAACGCCTCGGAATTGCCTCCTGAATTCTTTGATTTTGGCATTGAAAGATTCTGCTGCTGCATTTGTGCTTCTATTATTAAAATAATTAATGATATTGCTATAATGAGTTTCAAATGTTCTCTTTAAAACCTGAAATGTATCAATGTCAGCTAACTCTATTTGATTAAACCATTGCGCCAGGTATGTCATTGCAACCGGTTTTGTAATATTACGGCTATATATAAGATACAGATGATGCGAGAGATCATATGCCTGTTCTATTTCAGGATAGACATTAAATAATATATTGGCTCTCTGTTTCTGCGACTCAGTCCATTTATGATTGGGTTTAAAAAGGAGATACCTGCTTCGCACCAACAATTGCTTTAAGGTGTCCCCATTTTCAAAAGTATCAGGCTTGTATTTTCTCCCTTCTTCTTTGGCTTGTTTATAAGCTTGATTTTCCTGATCAATAGCTTCCCACCTATAGTTGATTCGTTTCTGCTGTACTGCATCACAAGCCAATTTTTGAACATGAAAACGATCAATAACTGTAGTATGCTTGGGAAAACATTTTGTGGCAATTAAATTCATGCTATTAGACATATCTAATGTCACTTCTTTAACCATCCGTCGTTGCTCTTCAGTAAACTTTTCCTTAATAATTTTAATAATATCGTTTGCTTGAGTTCCTTTGAAAATACCAACGATGGAGCCTTTCTTCCCTTTCTTTGCCTTATTGGTAAGTATTGTATACAATTCACCATTAGACATGGCTGTTTCATCTAAAGAAAGAGAGTATCCGATATTTTTAGGAAAAACCAGGAAATCTTCAGCATGTTCTTTCTGACTCCAATCATTGTAGTCACTCAACCTATTTTTGTATTGTCGTTGAAAATTTCGTCCATTTACGCCTAGATATACTTCAAGACTTTGACAGCTTATTGCATTAGAATCTACTAATTTCTTTTAAAAAAGAAGCATACCCTTCGCTCATCCGAGTACCCTGCGCTATAACTTCCCAATCCCTGCTTACTTTCTTCTTTTTACCTTCAATGGTGATTTCCCATCTACGCCGCCTTATCTTTAGTTTTACAAGCATATTTCGAATCGGATAATCTTCTATATACCTTGGTTCAGTAAATCCACATGATTTATATTGGTAATGTTTATACTCTGGTGGTATTATATCTTTTTCTTCTAATGATAATTCTAAATTTGACTCATAAATATTCTTTCCACTTGAACTTTTACTATAGGATACAAGTTCAAAATGTTCTAATATACCTTCTGGGAGAAATAGAGATAGTAGCTCCTGGGATAGTCCGTCTTTCAATTTTCTTGATGTTTATTTATTATTTCTATTTAACAGCAAATAAACAACATTTTACACTCAGACCCAAATATTGTACGTGATCCGTTTTAATGAGGTTTATTCACTGTGTATTCTAGGGACAACCATTACGGTTGCACGCCTTGAAAAGCGCGGCTATATCAGCCTTGCTTCCATGTACAACCAAATGACCAGTAAACTTTTCCATAAAACTAACAGTCTATTCCCCATGATGATGTAGAGAACCGCCGAATACGAGACCTGTACGTCCGGTGGTGTCGTTATTATGTTTTCCTTCTATTCTCAAATTATCGGAATAAGTGCTCTTTTTTCAAACCATTTGTCTCAGAGAGTCAAGACTAAGAGAAAGTTAAAGTCCTAATTTATTTTATAAGCCTGAAAATATTTTATATGATGGTCCATAATTTATTTGAGTAATTATATTCAGTTTATGCAATTCCTGACTTTGCAAAAATTGCAAGACCTTTATTTTTCGTATGCTTTAATAATGTAAATGTCAACCTTGAATTCTGAAATATATACAAACTGCTTTTTTAATTCTCCAATTTAATTCCAAGTTGCAATTTTTCATCTGGGTAAAAGTCTTCCTTTCATTTGAAAATAAATAATTGGTCCAAATATTGGGAATACAAATACCAAAAGAAACCACAAAAAACTAATTTTATTTCGAATTCTTGTTTTGTTAATATCGTAAACAGCCCAAACCCATAGAATGGCTGAAACAACAATTAATATTATTACTAAACTATCCATTATAATTTTGTTTATTTGTTACTTTTTTAATCTAAACAATGTGAAATATTTGTCTATAAACTTCAATAATTCACATTTAATCTTAACATCAATGTTCTCTTGGCCGTGTTGAGAGAATGCACGCCAACATTTCGCTAAATACATTGGCTTTATATATATTATATGCAAGGGTAATCGCCCTTGTAACTATCTGATTTAACGAATATATATATGTTTTGTATATATTTGGTTATGATTTCTTTTGTTGTTCACCAATCAAATATACTAATTTGTTCGTCTATTCAATCACGTATGTTATTAATTTAACAACTGCATACAGCTCTACCAACTGAGTCACATAATAATGGTACTACTCATAGGGATATATACAGCAGCAAACCAAGACTTTCAACTTTCAACTTTCAAATTCAGTTTTCCTCGCAGAGCCCGCAAAGCCGGAGTTCACTATTTGAATAAAGATTCAAACTCCTTAAAGCTAAGAGCGCAAAGACAAATCCTTACGGATTTTGATTTTCATTATGAAATTTTATTTACTCTACGAGCTAATCTTTAATCCCTAATCATTAATCATTCTTCAAATCATCAACTAAACAACTCGACGAATTAACAACTCATCAATAGTCATCAGATTGTTTATTGCTGCGCAATGTTTTTACTGTCATCTAATTTTCGCAAATTATCACGAATTATTTTGAATACGAATTAAGATGAATTACAGCTAAACGACGAAGGAGTTCAACAATACCATATAATATTAAATTACATTGTTAATTATCACGAATGATTATTTGCTGCGCAAATGTTGCAACCTGAAACAATATGGCCTAAGAACTAAGAACCAAGTACTAAGTACTAAGCACTAAGTACTTTATTTCTCGCAAAGACAAATCCTTACGGATTTTGATTTTCATTATGAAATTTTATTTACTCTACGAGCTAATCTTTAATGATTAATCATTCTTTAAATCATTAACTAAACAACTCGACAATCTAACTACTCATCAATAGTCATCAGATTGTTTATTGCTGCGCAATGTTTTTTTGTCATTATATTGCATTGTAGTTTAGTTTGTTAAATTAATGGCAAATAGAAATGTTTAACAGGAATATATATTTCCTTGGAATTATAAAATTTTATTTCTTATATTTGCACCGCCTTTGAGAAAAACACTTTCTCTTATGGATGAAACAAGGATCTGTAGCTTAATTGGATAGAGCACTTGGTTACGGCCCAAGAGGTTAGGGGTTCGAGTCCCTTCAGATTCACTAAAGCCTGTAAGTTTTATGCTTGCAGGCTTTTTTTTATGTTCATATCTGTTTTAGCCCGGATTGCATAAGCTTTTTGCAGGTTGGATATCTTTAATTGTGATAAGTTGTGAATTTGGATCTCTTACCAGTATATTGTAGTATTTTTATATTTTAAAATACGGGAAATATAATGAAGCAACGAATTGCCAGAGGGCTTTCTTACTTAGGGAAAAGAGTGAAATTGGCGAGTTCCAGCCACCTTATAAATCAAATTACAAACGCATGATTATTTTAATTACAGGGGCAACATCCGGTATAGGGAAGGCAATTGCATATTATTTAAAGAGTAAAGGGCATCAGGTAGTAGGTTTTGGAAGAAGAGTTGATGATGATTTAAACCAGGGTGGTTTAAGTTGGATTAATATGGATGTTACAAAGCAGGATTCGGTAAATAAAGCTATTGATAAAGCCATATTACACCTAAATCATATTGATGCTTTAATTCAATGTGCAGGAAGGGGTGCAATAGGGCCAATTGAAGCCTTTTGTCCGGAAGATATTGATGAAGTAATGCAATTGAATGTTTATGGTGTTCATCGTGTAAATAAAGCTGTTTTGCCAAAGATGAGGGCGCAGGGTAAGGGCAGGTTTATTTTTATTAGTTCGCTGGCTGCTGAGGCAGGTTTACCTTATAACGGGGTTTATTCGGCAAGTAAAGCTGCGTTGGATGTGATGACAGAGTCGCTCTGTATGGAAGTAAGGCAATTTGGTATTGATGGATGTGTGCTGCAGCCAGGCGATTTTAAAACCGATGTTGCTTACAATAAAAAACAAAGTAATATAGATGAATACTCTCCATATAAGGATCAGTTTGAAAGAATAAGTGAAATAACAATAAGGAACGTTGAGAATGCTGCCGATCCTATTCGGGTGGCGAAAAAGGTAGAAAAGATACTTAATAAGAGTAGGGTTAAGCCCAAGTATAGAGTTGGGACACCTTTAGAGTTGATTATGCCTCTTGTTAAAAAAATATTACCCTCGCGTTGGTTTCAGAGTTTGATATTGATGTATTATAAGCTTTAGTGGCTGCAGTGTTTAAATATCGGTAGTAGAGATTGTATCTTTCTTTAGTGCCAAAAGTAATATGGATATATAGCTGAGTTAATGATTGACCCATAAATTATAGTTCGAATAGTATCTGATTCGGAATTTTCTCTTTTGCTGATAAACTAAAAAAGCCACCTGAAAAATTCAGATGGCTTTTGTTTTGAGCGGAAGACGGGGATCAAACCCGCGACCCTTAGCTTGGAAGGCTAATGCTCTATCAGCTGAGCTACTTCCGCAAAATAAATTGAGCCAATAGAGGGACTCGAACCCACGACCTGCTGATTACAAATCAGCTGCTCTAGCCAGCTGAGCTACATTGGCAAAATTTTGTTAAGATTTATCGTTTTAAATCTTTAGTGGGGAGAGCAGGATTCGAACCTACGAAGACGAAAGTCAGCGGAGTTACAGTCCGCCCCAGTTGGCCACTTTGGTATCTCCCCGAAAGCGGATGCAAATATAGAACTATTATTTTAAACTCCAAGCCATATTTACCATTTTTATTGCAGTAACTGCCGCTTCATCCCCTTTGTTACCGTGTATTCCACCTGCTCTGTCCTTGGCTTGCTGTAAGTTAAGAGTTGTGATCAGTCCGAAAATAAATGGGATAGAATAATTTAAATTTAATTGAGTAAGACCTTGTGTAACGCCATCGCAAACAAAATCAAAATGAGGGGTGTCTCCTTTAATAACACAACCTAAACAAATCACAGCGTCAACATCTGTGTATTCGGCCATATATTTACCTCCCTTTGTAAGTTCAAAGCTACCCGGAACATATTTCTTAATAATGTTATCAGGATTAGCACCGTTTTCAACCAGGGTATTATATGCACCTTCGTATAAAGCTTCGGTAATTTCTTCATTCCATTCAGAAACAACAATACCAAATTTCATATTTGCAGCCGAAGGCATTTTTGTTTTATCGTAATCTGATAAGTTTTTTAAACTTGTTGCCATAATAATTTCTTTTAAATATGATGCAAAAATAAAAGAGGTTGCCAACATTGACAACCTCTTTTATTATAATTTTTTTTAAATAAGCTTATTTTTTAGCCAGAAGTTCAGCTCTGGTAATATATTTATCAATATTACGGCTTTCTGTGCTTGTGCTATAATTTTCTTTAATGCTTTTGTATGCTTCAATAGCCTCTTCGTATTTCTTTTGGCTTTCGTAAACCAATCCCAGTTTAAAGAAATAAGTTGGAGCAACTACGCTATTGTTTACATTGGTTGCTGATTTATAGTTGCTAATAGCAGCATTCACATCTCCTTTTTCGAGATATGCATCTCCAAGAGCACCTTTGGCTGTTGCGCCTAGTAATTCATCGTCAGTAGAAAAATCACTTAAATATTCTATTGCATTATCATATTCACCTAAATGTAAATAAGAAACACCAGCGTAATATTTAGCTAATTTTCCGGGTTTTGTCATGCTATAGTTATCTGCTACTTCAAGAAAACCCATATTCATTCCATCACCATTTAAAGCCAGTTTAAAACTGTCTTTTTCAAAATAATTCTGAGCAAAAAATATCGACTCCTGAGCTTCGTTTGCTTTTGGTAAAAAGTAAAGCTTTTTAGCTCCCCAGTATCCACCAACGATAATAATAATTGCAAACATTATAATTGTTAGGATCTTCTGGTTATCTTCAATAAATTGCTCTGTTCTACTTAACGCATGTTCAACGTTTTCAATACCACTTTCAGTAGCATATTCTTTTTCCTTATTCGACATGGATAATTTATTATTATTTTATTGATACGCAAATGTAATTCTTTTGTGAAAAAATCAAAATATGTGCTTCAAAATTCTTTAACATTTTTATTCTTTTTGATTGGGGTAAATGTTAAAATATTATGGTTGGAATAATTACATTTGTGAGCTGAAAACATAATATATGCATTTAAAGAAGCTACATCTTATAAATTTTAAAAATATTGAAGCTGCACAATTGGTTTTAAGTGAGGGGATTAATTGTTTTGTGGGTAATAATGGTGCCGGGAAAACCAATTTATTGGATGCTGTATATTATTTGTCGTTTTGTAAAAGCTTTTTTAATCCGATTGATAGCCAAAGTATTAAGCATGATAGTGATTTTTTTGTCATTCAGGGAGTTTATGAATTAAGTGGTGATGAAGAAAAAATTTATTGTGGATTAAAAAAAGGACAGAAAAAGCAGTTTAAAAGAAATAAGAAAGAATACGAGAAGCTTTCAGGCCACATAGGTTTGCTCCCTTTGGTTATGATTTCACCTCAGGATGAAAGTTTGATTGTTGAAGGAAGTGATTTAAGAAGAAAATATATTGATAGTGTTATTTCTCAATATGATAAGTCATACCTGGAATATTTAATTGCGTATAATAAAGTCTTAGCTCAGCGTAATGCGTATTTAAAAGGTATTAGTACTTTAAATGCTGAAACTAACGCCATGCTGGATATCTGGGATATGCAGATGTTAGCATTGGGTAGTAAGATTTCTACTGCCAGGGAAGTGTTTTTATCTGAGTTGAAGGAGGTTTTTCATGATGTATATAATTATATTTCAGGAAGTAGAGAGGAAGTTGATTTTGAATATAAATCGCATCTTAAAAAGGATAATTTTGAAGAGGCCTTGAAAGAGGCAAGACAAAAAGATTTGATTTTAGGATATAGTACAAGGGGCATCCACAGAGATGATGTTGAGTTTAAAATTAATGGTTATCCAATTAAGAAAGTAGGTTCTCAAGGACAGAAAAAGACCTTTTTAATAGCCTTGAAATTAGGACAGTTCAAGTTTTTATCTCATCATAAAAACATCAAACCTATTTTGATGCTGGATGATATTTTTGATAAGCTGGACTCAGAAAGGGGAGATAGGTTGATTGAGTTAGTTGGGGGTGACGATTTCAGGCAAATATTTTTAACGGATACCCAGCTCAACAGAATATTACCAATATTAAATCGTATTAAAAAGGATAGTATGGTTTATTCGGTTGATGGTGGACAATTTACTTTATATAAAGATACGATAGCATAATGCAAAAGAAAGAAGCTGTTAAAATAAGGGAAGTTATTTCAGAGATTTTGAAACGCGATCATCTTGATCATAAAATGCTTGAAAACAGAGTTGTGCGTTCCTGGGAGAAAGTGATAGGGAAAACTGTAGCAAGGGCAACTACTCAAATTTATATGCACAATGGAACACTTTATTTAAGTATTAATTCGAGTGTTATGCGTAATGAATTGTTGATGCTTAAAGATAAAATAATGCATGCATTAAACAGTGAAGTTGGGCATCAGGTTGTTACGGCTATTGTAATTAGATGATTTTTGAAACATGGTAACCAGGATAAGGGTAACATGGAGAAAGGAGAAAGGAACATGGATAAAGGAACATGGAGAAAGTAATTTTCTCACTTTTAATTTTTTTGATTATAGATTAAAATATCAATATTGAGTAAAAGAGTTATTATCTGTTTTTATAAGCTTCAATAGCATTTTTAACAGAGCCATATTTTAGAAGCAGTTCTTTTGATTGTTCGTACGAAAGTTGTGTTTCTTCCATGATCATTCGGGAGCCTCTGTCAATCAATTTCTGGTTTGTTAATTGCATATGTATCATTTTGTTTCCTTTGATTCGTCCCAATTTAATCATAATGGTTGTTGTAATCATATTAAGAACCATCTTTTGGGCAGTACCGGATTTTAAGCGCGTGCTACCGGTAATAAACTCCGGACCGACTATTACTTCTATGGGAAATTCTGTTACGTCAGCAATTTTACTTTCGGGATTACATGTAATACAACCTGTAAGCAGGCCATTTTCTCTGGCGTGTTTGATACCTCCAAGTACATAGGGTGTTGTTCCTGAAGCGGCTATACCAATAACAGTATCTAACTGGTTTACGTTGTATTTTTTAAGCTCGTTCCATGCTTTGTGAGGATCATCTTCAGCTGCTTCAACGGCTTTTCTAAGAGCAGCATCTCCACCTGCAATTAACCCAATAACAACATTTTCAGAAACACCAAATGTTGGAGGAACTTCAGAAGCATCCAAAACACCTAACCTGCCGCTGGTTCCTGCTCCCAAATAAAAAATACGCCCTCCCTTCTTCATCCGTAGAACTATTTTTTCTACTAATTTTTTAATTTGTGGAACTGCTTTTTTTACTGCTAAATGAACTTTAGCATCTTCATTATTGATGCTGAATAATATTTCCTGCACCGACATGTTTTCAATATTACTAAACAGTGAGGCTGATTCTGTAATGTTTTTATTGTTTTCAGATGCTTTCATTTATGGGTGGATCATAGTGCAGGTAACTCCTGTTTTTAAAACTTGCAAAATTTAATTTACAAGTATTTAAATATACTCAGGTAAAGGTATCAATAAAGAAGGAAGTGTGAGGATTCAGGACTCCTTCTTTACTGATGATTAAGTTTTGTTTATAATCTTTCTCTTTTACTAAAAAAGAAATCACATTCACGTTCAGCACTGGTATCGCTATCAGAACCATGAATTGCGTTATGAGCTTTGTCTGTAGCAAACATTTTTCTGATAGTACCTTCTTTAGCTTCCGATGGATCCGTAGCTCCTATTAAAAATCTAAAATCTTCAACCGCATTTTCTTTTTCCAGGATAGCTGCAGTAATAGGACCTGATGACATAAATTCGGTCAGCTCATCGTAAAAAGGTTTTCCTTTGTGCTCTATATAAAATTCTTCAGCTTCGCTTTTATCTAATTTCAGGGTTTTTATTGCACAGAATCGAAATCCGGATTCCTCTATTTTGGCTAATATGGCACCTAAATTTCTCTTTTTTACTGCAAACGGTTTAATGATTGTTAAAGTTTTATTTCCTGCCATAAGTATGTGTTTAATATATTCTACATTGAAGAATTTAATATTAGGAATATTTTGGGTAAACTCAAAATTCAGTCTTCTTTATTTGACTATATTTGGTGATTAAAAATTAAGTAATGATTGATAGTAAAATTCTGGTTCAGTTTAAAGAAAAAATAGATAACATTCATAATATAGTAATTATACCGCATTTAAATCCCGATGGCGATGCGATGGGCTCTTCATTAGGCTTAAAAAATGTATTAAAGGGAATGGATAAGGAAGTAGAGGTTGTTACACCTTCGGGCTTTCCCAGGTTTTTAAGTTGGATGAACGGAGCAAGTGATGTTTTGGTTTTTGAAGAACAAAAAGAGGCCGCTGCTAAAAGAATTTCAGAAGCTGAAGCGCTTATATTTGTTGATTTTAACAGTTTGAAAAGGGTTGGCGAAATGAGCAAGCTGGTTGCTGGTTTTGCTGGTGATAAAATTATGATTGATCATCATCCTTACCCCGAAAATATTGTTGATATTATGATTTCTGTTCCTGAATCATCGTCAACTTGCGAATTGGTATATAATGTTATTAGTAGGGTAGGCTTAGATCAGTATGTTAATGGGTTTGCTGCCGAATGTTTTTATACCGGAATCATGACCGATACAGGGGCGTTAAGTTATAACTCATCAAATCCTGATACTTACAGGGTTGTTGCTCAAATTCTTGAAAAAGGCATTGATAAGGATAAGATTCATGAGCTGGTATTTCATAGTAACTCATTTTATCGGATGAAACTGTTAGGTCATGTACTTGGTGAAAAAATGTTTTTGTTGCCGGAACAAAATGCGGCCTATTTGTGGTTAACTAAAGATGAATTAGAAAAATATAATTTTCAGCAAGGTGATACCGAGGGTTTTGTTAATTACCCTTTAGGTATAGAGGGAATTAATATATCCGCATTTTTTATGGAGAAAGATGATATAGTGAAATGTTCTTTCAGGTCAAGAGGAGATTTTCCTGTAAATCAGTTTTCGGAATTGAATTTTAGTGGTGGCGGTCACAGAAATGCCGCAGGAGGGGAGTCGCAGCTGAATATGCAGGATACTATTGAAAAATTTAAAACAGAACTAGCTAAGTTTTACCAACATTTTCAAGAAAGCAAATAATATGATGAGAGTTTATATAACAACAGGTTTATTGATTGCTTTTTTTGCTTCGTGCGCTGTACAAAATAGTGATAAGGAGCAAAAACGCAGGCCTACTGCCGAAGAATTGATTTCATTGAACAGGAGGATGGTTACCCTGGATGCCGATGCTATTAAAGAGTATTTAGAAAAGAATAATCTGGATATGAAGGAAACCAAAACCGGATTATGGTATCATATCGATGAGCCAGGTGATGGAGATGTGGTATCAAAAGGAGATGTGGTTGAAATAGCTTACCAGATATATTTACTGGATGGAACAACTTGTTATTCATCAGATTCTTTAGGTAATAAAAAGTTTAAAGTAGGGCAAGGTGGGGTTGAAACAGGTTTGGAAGAGGGAATATTATTATTAAAAAAGGGAACAAAGGCTACCTTTATTATGCCTCCACACAGAGCTTATGGATTAGTAGGCGATGATGATAAAATACCCGGTCGCAAAAGTATCGTGTATAAAGTGGAAGTTGTTGATGTGGAAATAGAGAAGTAATGGTATGAAATTTTATTTTTCAAAGGTTACCAAACAAAATTCTTGCTGATTTCAAGCATTTTTCTTAGGTTTCAAACTATAACAAAATATCTATGAAGAAAATTTTTGCTGATTTACATTGTCATCCTACAATGCATCCTTTTGCATTTAAGGAAGCAGGGAAAGGAAAGAAAAACTCACTGTGGAGTGATGATCCACCTAAAAAACGTCAGAGGGAAAGCCCTTATCCCGAATATTTGCAAACCAGTATGCCGGCTTTAGCCAGGGGAAATGTTAAACTGGTTGTTGCAGCTTTATATCCTTTGGAACAAAACTGGTTGGATCCGGCAATTATAGGAGAGGGAGAGATTTCTGATATTATTGCTAAGTTCTTCATTAGTCACCTGCCCATTAAATTTATTAATACAGTTCAGAGTTCCTTATTTAATTATTTCGAATTTCTCGAAAAAGAATATGAGTTCTTAAAAAAAGAGCACAATCAAATTCATCAGGTCGATGGGAAGGATTGGAAATATGTACTGGCTAAAGATGCTATGGATATTGAACAGTATGAAGGCGATGACAATACCATCATTGTAATTCCATCTATCGAAGGTGCACATTCTTTAATCTCAGGCAATGCAGATCAGGTGATTCGTGATTCTAATGTTCACAAAACAACTATAAATAACATTGAAAAAATTAAAAGGAGCTGGGAGTATGTTCCATTGTATGTTACTATGTCTCATCACTTTTATAATGGAATGTTAGGTCATGCTCGTAGTATCCCCGATGGGGCTGCATCTTTTCTTTTACATCAGCAAGTAGGATTAAATGAACCTGTTAATCCCAGAGGAGAAGATGTTATAGATTGCCTTTTGGGAATTGGAAAATATAAAGGAAACGGGAAACGAATTTTGATTGATACAAAACACATGAGTGTGGCAGCGCGAATTTGGTATTATAATAAAATAGCAAATTATAACGAAGGAAAAGCTCCAAGTGAAAGAATACCCGTTATAGCAAGTCACATGGGATTTGGAAATCATAAAACAATACTGGATTCAATTGTTTTACCAGATACCGATAAAACAAAATATAAAAATTCGGAGGATTTTAATACTTGGAGTATAAATTTATCTAAGGAAGAGATTGGGATTATCGTGCGCTCCGGGGGTATTATTGGTTTGAACCTGGATCAGAGAATTCTTTCAGGACAAAAGAGAATTAACAAGTCAAAGAAATTCTCTAATAATGAAATTAAGAATAATGATGAAAAGGTAGTTCAGTTTTGGACTCAACAAATTGGTGAAAATATTATAGAAATAGCGAAGTCGCATATTGATTCTGTTGAAAGTGAATTTGAAAAAATGAAAGTGTGGAATTGCATTTGTTTGGGTTCTGATTTTGACGGAATGATTAACCCTGTAGATTCTTTTATTGTTGCCGATGAGTTTACTGATTTAATGGATGCCCTGAAAAAATATTTTGAAGGAAATGCGGCTTTCGAAGAAATATCAATGGGATTAAGTATTGAAAAGATATTAGAAAAGATAATGTATCAGAATGTTTATGATTTTGTGATACGCAATTACAAGTAGAACCTATTGTAATAAGATATAAACAATTAGCCCGAAATGATTAAATCACTTCGGGCTTCTTCCTTTTTATTATGCAGATGATGATGCAAAAAGAGAACAAGAGATAAACTCTTGTTCCTATTTTACAAATTATAATGCAATATCAAGTATTTTTGTGTCGGCAGCAACGGTGTCGCCTACATTTACAAAAATATCATTTACAGTTCCTGCAAAGTCACTTGTAATACTGTTTTCCATTTTCATAGCTTCAAGAATTACAACAACCTGACCTTTTTCAATTTTATCACCAGCAGTTACCTGGATATCTAAAATTTTACCAGGCATCGGAACGTTAACAGCTTTAGTTGGTCCTGTAGCTTTAGCAGCAGCTTTAGGTGCAGCCACAGGAGCTTCTGTAGCAACCGGAGTATCTACGATATCCATGATTGGTGCATCGGCAGGTAAAGTATCACCTTCAGCAGCCATTAAAGTATTAACATATCCTGCAAAGTCAGCAGTAATGCTGTTTTCCATTTTCATAGCCTCTAAAGTAGCAACAGTTTGTCCTTTTTCTACTTTATCACCAGGTTTTACAAGATATTGTAAAATTCTTCCAGGCATTGGGATCGTCACTTTTTTACCTGTTGCCTTAGGAGCTTCTTTTTTAGGAGCTTCTGCAGCAACTTCTTTTTTAGGCTCTTTAGCTTGTTTTGCTTCCCAGGCAGCTTTTTTAACTCCGGTTAAATAACCTTTAGCAACCATAGGGAATAACTCAAGAAGTAACACTTCTTCTTCGTTTTCTGCTAATTTAACACCACCAAAGTTTTCTAATACCGGATTTGGTTGCATCTTATATTTAGAAGTATCGAATGGACGCTCATCGCTGTGACCACATATTTTTTCTCTGAATTCAGGTTTTACTGGAATAGGAGTCTTACCATACTCACCTTTTACCAGACTGATAAATTGGTTTGATACGTTGGTGTACATGGCACTTCCTTTTTTAAGATCCATAGCGCAGTTAACAGCCTGAGCACCTACAATCTGGCTGGTAGGAGTTACCAATGGAGGTAAACCAGCATCCATACGAACTGTAGGAATCAGTTTCATAGCATCCTCTAAAATATCTTCAGATTTTAATGCTTTTAGCTGAGCAACCATGTTGGTGTACATACCACCAGGGATTTCAGCTTCTTTAACCAAATTGTTTGGTTTTGGGAAGTTGAAATAATCCTCAATAGCATGACAAGCATCTAATAATGCATCTTCGTTACCTGATTTTGCTGCAGCGATAGCTTTATCAAATTCAGCATCGATATTGGCAGGAAGTTCATCAGTAAGAGGATTGAATGGGTTAGGGAATATCTTAACACCATCAACATCTGCCAATTCTTTTCTGATGTTTAATAACTCTGTATTAATTTTTGCAACAGCTTCCATATTAACATCCATCTCAATTCCTAATTTCTTAGTGAATAAGTAGATTAACTCAATGGCTGGTGCAGCTGGTCCTCCGGCAAAGTTCCAGATGTTTGTATCAACTACATCAACTCCTGCCATGATTGCCGATAAAACAGCAGCCAATCCATAACCTGGAGTACAGTGTGTATGGAAATCAACAGGAATCTTAACGTTTTTCTTAAAGTCATTTACTAATTTAGATACACGAGTAGGCGGTATCAATCCACTCATATCTTTAATAGTAATCATATCGGCTCCTAATTCTTCAAGAGCTTTTGCTTTATTAATAAAGTATTCGTCTGTAAATACAGGTTCTTGTCCTTTTTCTTTTTTACCAAATAAACCGGCTAAACCTTTTTTCTTTGGTGGCTCAGGATAAACTGGGTCAATAGTATAACAAACAGCACAGTCGGCTATACCTCCGTGTTGTTTTACGTATTTAATGGTAGACTTTACGTTGTTGATATCATTTAATGCATCAAAGATACGCATGATACCTAGTCCTGAATCAATGGCGTTTTTACAGAATCCATCAATAATTTCGTTCGTATATGGTGTATAACCAAATAAGTTACGTCCTCTTGATAATGCAGTAAGTTTACTAACATCACCTACAGCTTTTTTAATGGTTTGAAGACGTGTCCAAGGGTTCTCGTTTAGGTAACGCATTACAGAATCAGGTACAGCTCCACCCCATACTTCCATTGCATAGAAATTTGCATCCTTATAAAAAGGAAGAACTCTATCAATTTGCTCTTGTCGTAATCTGGTTGCAAATAACGACTGCTGACCATCTCTTAGCGTTAGGTCTCTAATCAATAATTTTTTTGACATGTTTTTGGTTTGCTACGGTTGTTAATGAATTTTATTTTGATACAAAAATAATCAAAGAACACATATAATAACAGTGTAAATACAAAGTTTACGCATATTTTATAACATGTTGTTTTATATAAAGAAATTTTTCCGTAATATTACCGTCCCAATGTGTTTACTTTCCTGTTTGAGTGAAAAATGGTGATTATTATCACTGTTTTAGACAAAAATTCATGAATTTTAACGTTGAAAAATGCTTTAGAGCAGATTTTGTAAAGGATAAAATCTGGCGTTAACAATTATTAAAGAAAATTTGCGTTAATTGTTTATATTTTGATATCTTCGATATTGTCATAAAATACTAAATTTTAATAATTCAAACCTAGTTATATTATGTCATTTGAAGAACCAGAAGATAAATATGAGCGTTTGTTTCAACAAACAAAACAACTACAAATATTTAGAAAGTTCAGATTCGATTTCGAATCAGAAGTTTATCAGGTAGTAAAAGTTTACCGCCCATTTCTGCATGAAAATATTCATGCTTATGTGATAAAAGTAAAAGATATACTTGAACGAGCTTCTGGTGCTGCTTCTGATATCCTGTTTTCATGTATAGGAGGAAATGGAGACAGTGTGTTGTTGGGTGTACCAAAAATTATAAGTAGAGAGGAGGAGGAGTTGAAGTTAAGTAGTGAAATGCTTGATATACCGGATAAATGGAAGAATGAATATTCGCAAATGTTTTGGGAAACATATGAAGAAGAAGTTAAATCTCAGGAGTATATATTTGCCGTTTTTAATAAAATGAAAGAAATAATGGTTGATTATTACTTAAATGATATTATAAATCTTGAAGGAAACCTTTTGCGTAAATTAAATGGAAGCTTATATCATTTGGCAGCCTGGGAAATGATAGATGAATTATATATGCTGGAAGATGAAATAAGAGCCAAAAAGGAAAATACCGACAATGCAGTTTTATAAAATAAAAGATACTTGTGCCTCGTATCTGCCACCCCTCCTTAAAAAGGCGGGGAAATTTGTTAATGGTAAACCAATTCTCTTCCGAAGGATAGATTACAGTCTAAATTAGCAAGGTGCGATCTGCAAGCGCCATAACTACTCTGCAGAGGCACTGCCCCAAGCTCTGGTGTTATAGGCTTTGACTTCGTCAATTTTCAATTCAGCCTTAATATACAAATGATTATAATTATTTTAAAGCCTTGGCCTGACGGCTATGGCACTAAGGCCTTATTGTGATAAGATTGTGATAAGATTCTAATAATAATTTGCTCTTTATTTAACATTAAATTTGTGAAATACAATATTATTTTGTAAAATTGAATGTCAATTCACTAAAATCACAATCATAATGAAATCTAAACGAGAGTTATTCTGCAAGTTTCACTGCTTATTTACAAAAAAATCATCACGAATTAATATATCCTATCCAAATATTTACTTCAGGTATCATGATTGGGTTTTTTTATAAACTAAATCACAATGTTTTATTACCAGGTAATGTGTTTTAGTTACAAATGAGCTTGTTACTGTAAATATTGTATATGTTTCCTTTGCTAATTTATAGGTTACCACGGTAACATACATTTTTTCTCGGTAACAAGTAGTTTCGGCATGGTAACAAGCGGTTTCTCCATGGTAACAAGCGGTTTCGGCACGGTAACAAGCGGTTTCGGCATGGTAACAAGCGGTTTCGGCATGGTAACAAGCAGTTTCGGCATGGTAACAAGCAGTTTTGCTATGGTAACATACGTTTTTGCACGGTAACAAGCAGCTTAGTCGCTGTAACAAGCAATTTTGCTATGGTAACAAGCGGTTTCGGCATGGTAACAAGCAGTTTCGGCATGGTAACAAGCAGCTTTGCTATGGTAACAAGCAGTTTTTGCACGGTAACAAGGAGCTTAGTCGCTGTAATATATATTTCTGATCGGGAACAAGTGGTTCGGTAACAAGAAAGTGGAGTGTAAAATGGTAAAGCTTGTAATACTTACATTTTTTTTGATACATAATATAGGCTTTAGAGCGAATCTTGTTTATATATATGTTATAAAAATCTTAAATCAGTAATAATTAATTAATGTAAAAGCAAATACTTTTACAATCACTAATGTTTAACATAAGTTATGATGAACAAATCTAAATTATCTACAGAAGAACTGCTATACAGATGCAGTATGCGAATCAACAATAGTATGAACGATGAACTTATTTTATCGGCTGTAACCCAATATGGTTATGATACAGATAAGTTGCAACAGGGCAAAAATCTGCTCGAAGAAGCGCAACAGGCTTCCGAAAACTACACAAAAGAATATCATGATGTTGATATTGCTTTTGATGAAAGAAACAAATTGCAAACTCAGGTTAATGGTGTATATAATAAGCATGTTACTATTGCAAAAATTGCATTAAAAAACGACCATGCAGCACTGGTTAGTCTGGATTTAAACGGAAGAAGAGCAACTCGTATAAGTAAATGGTTAGTGCAAACAAGCAGTTTTTATACCAATATACTTAACAAGCCGGAGTGGATTGAAAAAATGAGTGCTTATGGTATTACTAAAGAATCGTTAGAGGAGGGATTAACAGGAATTAATAATATTAAAATGCACAATGAATTGATTCTTCGTGAAAAAGGTGATGCTCAGCAGGCTACTTTGTTGCGCGATAGTAAAATTGAAGATTTATACGAATGGATACAGGATTATGAAACTATTGCTTCACTTGCGTTAATGGATAAACCTCAATTACTTGAAAAATTAGGTATGATTATTAAAAACTAAAAAGGCAGGAGTTGGAAGAAATATTTTCATGCGAATGGTATTTTACTTCCAACTTTAATCTTTCAACTTAAAACCACAACTCGCAAGAATGAAAAGATTTGAAGATTACAAAGGTTCCGGTTGGGGACATAACATTCGCAGAGAAGTTTTTTATGCGGCATGTAAATACTTGGGACAAAATCCTGCCAAAATAGAAAATATTTATGGAGCAGCATTTTTTTCGGTATTACAAAGTGATACGGCTCAACTTACAGGTGAAGGCTTAGAGAAGGTGAAAAACGATCCGGCAATGATTGATTTACAAAACTCAATTGTAGTGAAAATTAAAAACAATCCGTTGTATATGAAAACAATCCATTTCTCATAGTGGAATGCAAAGTGTACAACTAGGCGGACAGAGAGCACATGCTGAAATGTGGAAACAGGCTTTGGAAATATGGAAATGGGCCGATGAATATTGTGCAACTTGGGATGTAGCCTTTGATGAACTTACCTGGCTTTTACGTAGTATAAGAGTACAATTTTTAGCAAATTCAGATTTGGAAGGTAATATAATTATTACATTCTCTTTTTCTGACGTATTTGATTTACGGCCAGATTGGAATTCACGTTCCATGGAGTACAATGCAATATGTGCTGTATTAGGTTTTATTTACCATGATGCTATTGGGTGTAATGATGAGTTATCTCTTAATGCTAAATGGACTATAGAAATAAAAAATCATTAATGATGAAACAAATCGTAATTCTATTGATCACCTTGCTCATTTTTTTTGCATGTAGTAATTCTAAAACTCCAAAAGTGAAACCATATTATTTTGCAAAAAGTTGGGACAGGCAATTTTTACGAATTCCATTATATGAACCATTAGCAATTTTAAAAAACTACAGATATTCGAGCAGTTGGTCTATGTCTTTTGATGACTTTTTAAGTAGTAAACGAAAAAGTGTTAAATACAACATAGGTTCTATTGTCGACTCAATGTATTTTGTGGGTGTAGAAAAGGGAGTTGTTTATGGTATTTTAGATAAGCAATATATTACAATGAATGATTCGATTTTGGTGATTATGCATTTATGGACAAAATAGGCACTATGTATTTTCCTTTGGAGAAAGGAATTCCTTCGGAAAATCAAATACAAATAGAATTGGTAGATTCTGTGAAGAGAATATTTTTAATACCCAAAAGATGGTATATTGTTAATACAAACGATACTTCCTTTAATTATATTTTTAAAGAAACAGATTATAAAAAGACATTAAAAGATTTATGTATTACAGAAACTCTTTATAATATCGATGAGATATATGATCAGTTTAATTCAACGGGTATTTTACCTTGGTTTCCGGATAATGTAAAGGTATTGCTAAAATAAATAACTGTTGGTGATAAGCTTGAAAAGTTTGAAGTTAGGAGTTAGAAGTAGAAAGAAATATTTTCATGCGAATTCATTTTGGAATTGTGAATCAACACTCCCCAATTTTGGGGAGTTAGAGGTGGCTTCTCTTATCCTGATACTTTTATTTTCGAATTATTTTTAACAACACAGTTTTTACTTGTATTTTATTTTCAGGGTCGCGATAAAATAGCGACATAAAGAAAAATACAATAATATTAACACCAAACTGCCATATGGATGACGCACCCGGCTTGGGTGTATGTCCAAAATAATGGATAGAATAAAGAATCAGGAAAGCCTGGATGGATGGAATTATGGTACCCATTGCTATTGCTGTATTCTTTGGTTTGATGATTTGGGTTAGTTTTTCGCAAGTTCTGATATTGAACCCGCCCATTAATAAATTGAAAAAAAATTGTCTCAGAAAGCTATATAGAGCAGGATTAAAACCGTGTTGATAGTTAATAAAAAAAACAATAGTTCCTGTTGCAACACCCGATATACTTCCCATTAAAAAGTTAAAGTGTTTGTTTAACCATATAATTAGTCTCAAAACGTTATTTGTGCTTGTTGATTTTTGTGTTTTTGCCATTTCTTATCTTAATTCGGCCGTAAAGATAATGATTCTTCTTAAATTGAGTAATTATGTCAACTTTTACTCTAAATATAGTTTTCTATAAATCATTCAAATATAAATATATTTTTGTACATAGTTAAACCCGTAATATGTCAGATGTTATTTTTCTTTTTACAGATGGAAGTGTTCATCCTCAATTAGGGGTGGGATATGGAGCTGTGTTGTATACCAAAGATATTTATCAAGCCACAGAAACTTTAAAAAAGCAGGTTAAAATTAAAAGATTTGAGGATACATCTTCATCAAAATTAGAGTTAGAAAATTTGCTTTGGGGATTGCAATTGGTGATGAGCCGGGGTTATAAATCAATAGTGGTGTACACCGATTCGCAGAATGTTTTAAGTTTACTTTGTAGAAGAAATCGTTTGGAGGGTGATGATTATCAAACAAAAGGTAATAAGGAACTTAAAAATAAACAACTTTATATAGATTTCTATCATCTTTATGATGCGTGTGATATTGAAATTATAAAGGTTAAAGGACATCAGAGTGGTAAGCAAAAATCTTTGGTTGATTTGGTGTTTACATTAGTAGACCGTGCATCGCGAAAAGCACTCAGGGATGAGTTTAAGAAATAAGTAAAAATCCGGAGTCGAAATATCAACTCCGGATTACTTTTTTTATTTAGGAACGCCTAATTTTGTTAATATATCAGTCATTAAGCACCATTTAGTAAGTGATGACTGAAGCAGGTTTAATCCCACAAAACCGGTAAAATAAAGCCAGTTAATATTTACTGTTAAGGCCAGTATCACGCTCACTAAAATAAATGTACCGGCAACGGCTCTTACTATTCTTTCTTGCATATTATATTTTTTAAAGGATAAAGGAAACAAGGATAAAGGTTAAAGAGCTTTACGGTTTCCCTTATACTCTTAAATTTATCTTCTTGTTCCATATTTCTTTAGTATTTTCAATTTGTCACCTTCAACTTTCAACCTTCGACTTTTAACTCTCGACCTTCGACTTTCAACTTTCAACTTTTAACTAATAGCTCTACTGTACTGATTTTTCAATATTTAACAGGTATACCCTTATTTTGCAGTTGGGCATTTCAATTTTACACTGACTGAGGCTTTCCATAATCTTATTTGCCTGGTCGTCGTTGACAATGGTAAAAAATGTGATAAGGTTATAAGGATTTTCATTGTAAGAAAACCAGTTGCCAACCCTGTGTTTTTTGTCACCTGATTTATCCACACCTTTAACTTCAAGTTCATTATAAAAAGGAACATTCTGCTCACCAAAAAACTGTTCCAGCTTTTCGCGATATTCTTCTACTGCTGTAGCAACAAGCATTTTCATATTAATAGTTTTAAAAATGTTAAACTTAACCCATAGTTTATAGCCTAAAAAAATAAGCCATTAAACTATGAGTTATTGCTTTTTACACTTCTTGCTCATCTGTAGATGATTCAATAGGTGTAGGTTCTTTGTATTTCTTTCTTTCTACCATATAATAGATTAATGGTACTATTAATAAGGTAAGAAAAGTAGAAGCAATAGTTCCGCCCATTAACGAGATGGCTAATCCCTGGAATATAGGATCAAATAATATTACAACAGCTCCAATCACTACTGTTCCTGCAGTAAGTAGGATAGGAGTAGTACGCACCGCACCGGCTTCAATCACAGCTTCTTTAAGCGGAATACCTTCTTTGAGCCTTATATTAACAAAGTCGATGAGCAATATAGAGTTCCGGACCATAATACCGGCCAGGGCAATCATACCTATCATTGATGTAGCTGTAAAAAAGGCATTTAATATCCAGTGGCCAATTACAATACCCACAAGTGACAGGGGAATAGCAACCATCATCACAAACGGAACTTTTAAATTTTGGAACCATCCAACAATCAACATATAAATAATAAGCAATACAATAGCAAAGGCAGTACCTAAATCGCGAAATACTTCATATGTAATTTGCCATTCGCCATCCCATTTAATACCAAAGTTATCTTCTAAAAATGGTTGTCCGTTATAAAACTCTTCAACCTTATATCCGTCGGGCACATTAATTTCATCAAGCCTGTCAGAAATATCCAGTATTGCATAAACAGGACTCTCTAAAGTACCGGCAATATCAGCAGTTACGTAAACCACTTCTTTTTGATTTTTACGATAAATACTTTTGGGTTTGATTGATTTAGTGATGTCAACTAAATCGCCAACAGCTACCATATTTCCACGTGCCGACATCAGGTTAATCTTTTTCAGATCATCGATGCTGGTTCTGTCTTCCTGAGCCATTCGTAAGGTAATACCCACCTGGCTGTGTTCCTTTTCGGCATAAAGATTAGAAACTCTGGCTCCGCGTAAATTCATATTTAATGCATGAACAATTTGTTGTGTACTAACACCAGCCAACATGGCTTTTTCTTTATCTACATTAAATTTGTATTCTTCCTGATCATCCTCCATCATCCAATCAATATCAACAACACTTTCTGTTGTGGAAAAAAGATCTTTGACTTGCAGCGCAATATCTTTTTGAGCCTCGTAATCGGGACCATAAATCTCAGCCACCATTGTTGACATTACCGGTGGACCAGGAGGAACTTCTACCACCTTAACGTTGGCATTGAATTTTGCACCAATCTTTTGTAATTCCGGACGTAATTCTTTTGCAATGTCATGACTTTGAATATCTCTGTCGTTTTTAGAAACCAGGTTAACCTGGATGTCTGCTACATTAGAACCTCTGCGCATATCATAATGACGTACCAAACCATTAAAATTGATTGGAGCAGATGCCCCTACATATGTTTGGTAATTTGTAACCATTTCATGATTGCGTAAATATGCAGCTAATTCCTTTGTTACATTAGCTGTTTGTTCTAAGGTTGTACCCTCCGGCATATCAATCACTACCTGAAATTCGTTTTTGTTATCAAAAGGTAGTATTTTAACCGTAACAACCTTTAATAAGAACAAACTTGCCGATCCAAATAACAAAACAGTTACACCTATGATAAATACCCAACGCCTGGTTTTATTTTCAATCATCGGACGCATCGTTTTATCGTATATTTTATAGATAAGCGTCTTTTCTAAAGAATAATCCTTTTCATCATCTTTTCCGTCATCATGCTTAAGCAAACGATAAGCTAACCATGGTGTGATCATTAAAGCCACAAATAACGAGAATATCATTGCAATTGATGCTCCAATAGGCATAGGACTCATATAAGGTCCCATCATACCAGATACAAACACCATAGGTAAAACAGCAGCAATAACAGTAAATGTTGCTAATATGGTTGGGTTACCAACTTCGTCGATAGATCTTAACGCTGCCTGGAAAAATGGTAATTGCTTCATTTTAAAGTGGCGGTGCATATTTTCTGCAATAATGATGGAGTCATCTACTACAATACCGGTTACAAAAACTAAAGCAAATAGTGTAATTCTATTTAATGTATAATCCATAAAATAGTAGCTAAACATAGTCAATGCAAAGGTGATGGGTACAGATATAAACACAACCAGGCCACCTCTCCAGCCCATGGCCAGCATTACTACAATAGATACAGAAACTATTGCGCCTAATAGGTGCATTAATAATTCAGATACTTTTTCTGAGGCTGTTTCTCCATAATTACGAGTGACCTCCACGTGTACGTCAGAAGGGATTAATTCACTTTTTAGGTGATCGATTTTATTCATTATTTGCTCTGCTAAACGCATGGCATCAGCACCTCTTCTTTTAGCTACAGAGATTGTTACAGCAGAATATTCTCCTTTATATTCCTCCTGATGTATATTTGCTTTTCCATAACCAAACGATACATAGCTAACCGGTAATTCAGGGCCGTCGGTAATGGTAGCTACCTGGTGCAAATACACCGGCGAATTGCCATGAATACCTACCACCAAATTTGAAACATCTTCTGAAGTTTCAAGAAATTTACCTGTAGTAACTAAATATTCATTGTTATTTTGATTGAAAGATCCGGATGAGAACTGTTGGTTGGATGCTTGGATTTGCTGAGTTATCATTAATGGATCCACTCCAAAAGCAGTCATCTTATCCCTGTTAAGCACAACTCTGATTTCTCTGTTTCTGCCACCAATGATTTTTGTTTCACTGATTTCGTTGATTTTTTCTATCTCCGAATTTAATTCCTGAGCAATACGTTTTAATTGGTAATCAGAATAGTTTTCACTCCAGAGTGTCAGTCCTAGTGCCGGAACATCGTCTATAGATCGTGTTTTTACCAGTGGCAGAGTGATCCCTTGAGGCATTTGGTCCATATTCTTCATAATTTCATTATAAAGCTTCACCAAACTTCTTTCTACATCTTCTCCAACGTAAAATTGCACAATTAGCATTGCCATTTCAGGCATAGACTGAGAGTATACGTACTCAACTCCCTTTACATTTGAAATAACCTTTTCTAAAGGTTTTACAATTCGCGATTCAACCTCTTTGGGGCTTGCACCCGGATATTGTAACATAATATCAGCGATAGGTACATCTATTTGAGGTTCTTCTTCTCTTGGTGTTAGATAGGAGCTGTAAAGCCCTATGATTACAAAAGCTACCATTAATAATGGTGTTAGCTTTGAATTTATAAATTGTCGGGCCAAAGACCCTGCAAATCCTGTTTTCATTATCAAAAGTGTTTAATACAATAGATTTTTAGATATAAGATGTAAGACAAAAGATTGATTTACCATATGCTTAGTAAACATCTTTTATAATCCTAAAAAGTTGACCTTTTGTCTTATAATCTATGTGTTACATATATTACAAACTATTGTGATATGATTAATGTAATTTAACTAAAAGGTGTTTTAAAGTGCTTTTACCAACAGACCATCATACAATCTTTCTTCAGACTTAATAATTAATTGGTCGCCTTGTGAAAGTCCGGATAACACCTCTGTTTGTCCATTGTAATGCTTGCCTAATTGTACCCAGCGTAGTAATGCACTTCCTGATTGACTTACGGTCCAAACACCTGTTAACTGACCTCTGTTCACTATTAGATTATCATCTACCAGTATTTTATAATCATCTCCTTTTTGCAATTCAACATTAGCGAACATCCCACTACGGATAAGCTCTTTTTGTTTGTTAGTAGGTTGTAACAGGATACGAGCTTCAAACTGAGCTCCGGAAAAACGACTGGAAGGACTAATATGAGTTACTTTTCCTTTGATAATTTCGCTTGAGTTTTTAAGTTCAACGGCAACAGCATCATCCTGAGCAACAATATTTACTTCCGATTCCGGGATTCTGGTAATCACTTCAAACTGATCTGGAGATTCAATAGCAACCAAAGGCATTCCCGGGTTTGCCATATCTCCCAAATCAACAAATTTATCTGTTATCACACCAGAATAGGGCGCACGTATATTAGCATAAGCCAGCGTTTCTTCAACCTGAATTTTAGCTTTTTTTGCAGCCGTAAGTTGTGCTTTTGCCATTTGGTAATGAGTAGTAATATCATCCAATTCTTTTTGGGTAGCACTTTTGCTTTTAAAAAGAGATGTTATTCTGTTGAAGTCTGCTTCTGCATTGTTATAAGCAGCCTCCGCAGCTAAAATATTGGCTTCAACCTGACTTTTTTGAGCATCAATATCATTACTTCTCAAAGAAAGCAGTAACTGACCTTTTTGTACCTGATCTCCTTCATGAACAAGAACCTGATCAATTTGGCCCATGATTCTGGTACTCAAGGTTGATTTTTTTAACGAGCTGATAGTTCCAGAGTAATGGTATGTTTTAGATATGTTAGCCAGATTAACTTCTTGTGTTGAGATTTTTATACCATTTGATTTTGTTTGTTCTTCAGAACTGTTTCCACAACTTTGAATGAATAATCCTGTGGCGATAAATATGATAGCAAATTTTTGAAGTTTCATGATAATACTTATTATATAAGTGAATAATAAAATTATTTTGATTAAAGTTTTGATTCAGATGAAAGTAACTCGTATTTAAAAATGGATATGTTGTATTGATAAATTGCGTTAATATGTTTTAATTGACTTTCGGCATAAGTAGCTTCAGCAGCCAATAAATCCGAAGTGCGTTCCAAACCTTCTTTGTATCTGTTTGTTCGTATTCTTAGTGATTCTTTTGCTTGTTCTGCTGCTGTTTTATAAGTTAATAAATTACTTTCATTTACCTGAATGTTTCTTAAGGCATTTGAAAGTTCCATATTACTCTTATCTAAATATTGAAAGTAATCGTTTTTAGAGTAATTATAATCTGCTTTAGCTCTATTGTAATTTCCTATATTTTGTCCACCATTAAATAACTTCCATTGCAGGTTAATGCCAAACATCCAGCTGTTAGCATCAAATCCTCCAATATTTTTATCATACATATTGTACATTCCAACACCATTAACCCGAGGAACAAATTTCATGAGCGCACTTTTTTTCATTTGCTCACGGGCTTTCATTCCGTATTGAATAGCCAAAACATCAGAACGGTTAGAAACGGAATTGATTCCTTTTGCAGTAAAGGGTATTTTCTCAATTTGATCTGCAATTTGTACCGGAGTATTGATGTTTCTTCCAGTCAGAAAATTCAGCATTTCAGTTACTGACTTAATCTGATTTTCAGACTCCTTTTTTTGAGCTTCAAGTTCAAGTAATCTAACCTTTACCGAAAGAACATCTGCATTTTTTAAGTACCCTTGTTTTAAGTTATCTTCGGCCATTAATAAGTAGGCATTGGCAGCTTCATAAGCTTTATCGATAACAGATAAGCGACTTTTAGCAAGCTGTAAACCGAAATAGGTTTGTTTTACTGCAAAAAGAACATGCTCTTTAGTAAATTCACTTTTTAATTCCGTGGCTTTAAAAGCACTTTTAGCCGCACTTTTCCCATTCCATGCATCAATGTTAATAATGGGTTGCATAACCGATACCTGAGTGTTAAATATATTGTTGGTACCAGGATTATTAAGCAATTCTGGAGAAAAATCAGCTTGCGTAACAACTTGTCTTTGTAATTTGTACATAAATGAATAGAGCGCATCATTGGTTGATGAATAGGTGCTTGATAGCTCAATTGCTGGTAAAAATGATGCCATAGCTTTTTGATTATCTGCTTTTGCGCCATTTACTTCAGCAATACTCTTTAGAATTTCCCTATTGTTTTTTTCAGCAAGTTCTAAAGCTTGTTTTAACGAAAAAACATTAGTAGAGTCAAATCCCTCAGCTTTTAGTTTGGCGTTGACACCAATACCGAGAACTGCAATAGCTAATAGTAATTTTAATTTATTCATATGGTTATTATTTTCTTTTACTGATATTTTTTGTTGGGTCAAATATATATCCAAAAAACTACATATACAAGAAATTAGATATGTGGATATATTGATTGCGATTAGGTGGAGTGTAGTATGAGTTGATATACAATGTTTTATTGCGTTTAGGAGAGGTTTTTTGATGATGTTTTTTAACAGTTTTTAATAAAATAACATGAAGATTTAGTGGTTTTAGAATGTGAATTACAAAATAAATTAAGTACATAATTGAGAATTTTAAAGGAAAAATGAGCTTCAACTCTTGTGTAAACACTCAATTTACTATTTTTGAGCATAACAAAAGGAATTAATTTAAAGAAATGATGGAAGAATATATCAATTCAAAACAATATATAAATTGCAATGGTAAGTTGCTGGATATTAGTCAACCCAAAGTAATGGGGATTTTAAATATTACACCTGACTCTTTTTTTGACGGAGGTAAATATCAGACTTCTGAATCAATTGAAAAAAGAGTACAGAATATGCTTACTGATGGTGCTGATATTATTGATATAGGTGCTTATTCATCCAGGCCTGGAGCTGTCCATATTTCTACTCAGGAAGAAAAGCAAAGATTGGCTTCGGCCTTAGAGATTATCAGGAAAAATTTTCCTGACCTTATACTCTCAATAGATACATTTAGATCTGAGATAGCTCAATTTGTTGTGGAGAATTTTGATGTTGATATAATCAATGATATTTCAGCAGGGGAGATGGATGATAAAATGTTCGATACGGTAGTGTCGCTTAATGTTCCCTATGTTATGATGCATATGAAAGGAACCCCTCAGGATATGCAGAATAAACCGGATTATCAATACGATGTAGTTTATGAAATAATTGATTATTTTTCGAGTAAAGTTGAAGAATTAAAGCAAAGAGGAGTACATGACATTATAATAGACCCAGGCTTTGGTTTTGGAAAAACGTTGGATCATAATTATGAGCTATTAAATAGAATGAAAGAATTACAGATTTTTGAATTACCTTTATTGATTGGTTTGAGCAGGAAATCTATGATATATAATTTATTAGATAGTGACCCTCAAAAAGCATTAAACGGGACTTCAATATTAAATATGGTTTCACTACAAAACGGAGCATCTATTATAAGAGTTCATGATGTAAAGGAGGCTAAAGAATGTGTTACATTGTTTAATAAATTGCAATCTGTAAAAAACGCATAAAATGACATTTTTAGACATAAGGTTTATTGATATTGTTGATATTGTTGTTGTTGCTTATCTAATGTACAGGTTGTATAAACTGATAAGAGGAACGGTGGCTCAGAATATCTTTTTTGGTTTGTTTGCTTTTATAGTGTTGTGGCTTTTAATAAAGTCGCTTAACATGGAATTGTCAGCAACTATATTAGATAATATTGTAAACGTAGGAGTAATTGCATTAATAGTTGTTTTTCAGCAGGAAATAAGGCGATTTTTCTTATTGCTCGGAACAAGGTATAATATCGCTAACAGGTTTTCTTTTGAAAAAATATTCTCTACACATTCAAATGGAGTAATGAATTTCTATAATAAGCCTATTGTTAGAGCTTGCCAGAACCTTTCAAAGACAAAAACCGGTGCAATTATCGTAATTTCTAAAAAATCTGAGATGCTGGATTATGTACAAACCGGAGAATTAGTAAATGCGGTTATTTCTTCCAGATTACTTGAAAATATATTTTTTAAAAACAGTCCATTGCACGATGGAGCTGTTATTGTTGCACAGAATAAGATTAAAGCAGCAGGCTGTATTTTGCCAGTTTCCCAGAGTTTTGATTTACCTAAGAAATTAGGTTTACGTCATAGAGCCGCATTAGGGGTTACTGAGTCTACAGATTCTTCTGCTATTGTTGTATCGGAAGAAACTGGAAAAATATCGTTTTTCCATGCCGGAGAAATAAATCATGGAGTTACGCCAGAAGAGTTAGAGGCTTTGCTGGAAAAAGAAACCAACTAATTTATATTATGACTGAATTTTTTATCTCTTTTATTGTTGTATTAAATGTATTTGTTTGGATTATTTTTCCATGGGTTATAAGTAAACAACTTAGGCTGAAGAAAACACTGGTATACAAACGAATAATATTAGCTATTCAAATTATATTTACCTTAGTTTCAATCTATGGAATTTATAAGGTTATTGAACTATTTTAATAATACTATATTATTGGTGAAATTATTATTAATTTAAAGCCTTGTTTTTTCGATAATATATTTTTTGATTATCGGGAAGATTGAAATTATTGATTAAGGCGTTATTATGAGAGATCATTATATTACTTTAGTAAAGCAGAAAATTCAGAATTTATGAGCGTAAAAATTTGTTTAACGGGTGGAACTGGTTTTTTAGGACAAAAAATAACGCATTTCTTTAATGAAAACGGCTTTCAGGTAGAAAACATATCAAGAAGGGATTTTGAGTCGAATTTGTCCACTATTGCTAATAAAATTGAGGGAGCAGATATGGTTATAAATCTTGCGGGTGCCAGCATATTAAATAAATGGACAGATAAGTATAAAAAGGAGATTTATAATAGTAGAATCAACACAACAAAGAAATTAGTTGAAGCACTTAAGTTAGTAAAAGAAAAACCGTCGATAATATTATCAGCTTCGGCTGTAGGTATATATGATAAATATGAAGTTCATGATGAATTTTCAGATCATCATTCAAATGATTTTTTAGCAAAAGTATGTAGGGACTGGGAAGCTGCTATCGCTCCGGTTCATCATGAAGGAATACGGCTTGCAATTGTCCGGTTAGGGGTTGTATTAGATAAAGATAATGGTGCTTTTGCTAAAATGATTACTCCTTTTAAATTAGGTGTGGGAGCCATAATTGGAGATGGTTTTCAACCATTCCCATTTATCCATATAGCAGATTTATTGTCGTCAATTTGGTACATATATAAAAATCCAAAATCCAGAGGAATATATAATTTAGTTGCTCCAGAAATGATTTCCAATCGTGAATTTTCTAAACTATTGGGTAAAAAGCTTCATCGACCTGTGTTCATAAAAGTAGGGGCTAATTTTTTAAAGTTTATTCAGGGAGAAGGAGCTTCTGTTTTGACAAAAGGACAGAAGGTGATACCTAAAAGATTAATAGAATTAGAGTTTCCATTTCAATTCCCTACGATAGAGGCTGCTTTAGATGATTTAATTCGTTAATAAGTCATTTGTTAGACTTGTTCATCTTTTAAATTTAAAGATCTTAAAAATAAGAAGATTACTGATCCAACAAGAATTGTAAAAGTAACCCCCATGGCTTTCATAGAGAAACTTCTGTCGTAGTGATCAGATAAATAACCAATTAATGGTGCTATGACTGCAAAAAATGCCCTGATTAAAAGGCTTCTGATAGAAAGTACAGTTGCTCTAATATCGCTTGATGTAATACGGTTGATGTAATCTTTAAGAACAGGTGTGGCAATTCCTCTGCTAAAATAAAATACTACCAAAACTATAAGTACCCATGCAGAATTTATATATCCTGTAATTACAAAGCTTCCGGTAATAATAATAGAAGTTAGCCAGATGGTTAATTTGGGTTTTAATCTGGCTTCAATTTTATAGGCGTATAAAGTTGTAGTGCCCACAATTAAATTGAGAATGGTATGAGTTGCTCCAATATAATAAGAAGTAAAGCCAATATTACTTAAATATAATTGATAAATCCAGGCCATTGTAAGGGTTGCAGTTCCCATAATACTTGAATAAATCAGGTTGTATCGCAGTTTTGCATTTTTAACCATGGCATACCAAACAATATCTAAAATATCTCTAATTCCAGGTTTCTTACGAACCTTGGATAATGCAGGTTCAATCAGCATTATAGATGCAGGTACAGCCATAAAGGCAATTCCAGATTGTAATATAAATGGCAAACGCATATGGATCGCAGCTAAAGTACCTCCTAATAAGCCGGCAATAGCTTCGGCATAATTTCCAACAGTAAAGTTTCTTCCTTCGTACTTAATGTACTCATTATCTCTTTTCAAGCTCTTAAGAGTATCATAAAGTAAAGCACTATCAGAACCGGAAACAAAGCTTTGTCCAATTCCAAGTATCATTTCAGCTATAAGGAAATAGTAAAATCCACTTGTTAAAGAATATACGATAAAACCTATTGTTCCAAGTATAGATCCTATAATTAGAGTTTTTTTACGCCCTATAACATCAGCAACATAACCGGAAGGAATTTCAAAAATAACAATGGCAATTGAATAAAAGGCTTTCAATTGAAAAGATTCTTTATCGCTGAATCCCATATCTTTATAAAATAACATTAAAATTGGCATGGTAAGCATAAACCACTTTGCTATTTTAATAATATAAAGTTTTGTAATATTGGATTCCAGATGTCTTGCCATTATAAATTTTTCAAAAAAATAACGGTTCTTTCATGCATTATGCAATAAAGAACCGTTTTGAAATATTTTTATTCGTTTATCTCTAAATTAATAGAGTAACCTTTTTAGTTGTTAAAGTGATATAAGAAAACAACATCAGCTTCGTAAGCAGGTTTCTTTTCACCTTCAATTTCTAAAACAACAGCTATTGTAGCTTTAATAGTACCTCTTAAGTTTTTAGCATCAGCAACTTTTGCAACTAATCTAACGTTAGAGTTTACTTTTACAGGCTTGTTAAATTTTAGGCTTTCAATACCATAATTAACCTGTAATTTTAAATTTTGAACTTCAACAATCTGACTCCAAAGATGTGGTAATAAGGAAATAGTTAAATAGCCGTGAGCAATTGTATCGCCAAAAGGAGATTCTGTTTTAGCTCTTTCTGGTTCTGTATGAATCCATTGATGATCAAGAGTTGCATCAGCAAATAAATTAATCTGCTCTTGAGTAATAGTATGATATTCTGATCTTCCTAATTCTTTACCTATTAAAGCTTCTAAATCATCGAAGCTTTTGATAATTGTCTGACTCATTAGTATTTACCTTTTAATGAATTAATAAACCGCTGCAAATATAGGTTTTTATTGTTAAAGTTGAAGAAATGAATTTTTAATGAAGGTAATTTAATCCTCCACAGATTCTATGAATACAGGATTATTCATTAGATTTTCTTCAACCGTATCAAATCGTTGATTCCAATTGTTTGCGGCAAAAATAAATTGAGCTTTTTTAACTCCGTCACCAATTCTATGTATAATGGAATGGTAAGGACTAGACATTACAGCTTCAGCGTCATCAACAACAATTAAGTTTATTTTTGTCATAGGTACGCCATTTACATTGATTAACTCGGTTAACCTTTTAGGTGTGCAGATTAAAATGTCAAGACCATCATAAATTTCATCTTTTTGATATTGTAAAATGCCTTGATCAAAAGCTACAAAAGACCTAAGTGATGTGTTTTTACCCAATAGCTTAATTTTTTCTTCAATTTCAAAAGCTTTTTCTTTAGTAGAAGTGACAATTATTGCTCTTGGTGCTTCTTCAAATTCCTGTTTTAATTGTTGAAGAACGCCAATAACTATTGCTGTAGTTTTGCCTGTAGCTTCCGGAGAAATTAAAAAAATATCAGCTCCTGATTTAATTTTCGGTAAAAATAGAGTCTGAATTTGTGTTGGCTCTTTGTCGTAACCGGCATCTATTATTCCGGATGCCAGCTCAGGAATTAGTTTTTTAAGCTTCATTTATCTTTATTTTGCTGCAAAAGTAATAAATCAAAAAAACTAATGTAAATTAAAGTGCTTTTAAAATCTGTTACTTCTCTTTTACAAGCCTGTTTAATATAGTCATAAAAGCCATGTTTTTAAGTTTAGTGTATTTCTCTAATATTAAAAAACCTTGTGATGACAGCTCGTAAATATCCGGAAATTCATCAACAGTAAGACTTTTTGCTTTGTTATGTAGTAATAAGCTAAAATCAGTTTCATTAAAATTTTTAGATAATCTTGCAACTAAAGAAGTCATAGATTTTAACTCTTCATCCTTTTTAAATTCAGAATACTCTTTGTCCTTATCTATTGTTGATTGTGTAAAACTAAACATTTCTACAGCATAATCATTTATGGACATTGTAAGTGAATCGTTATTTTTTATGGCGGGGAATTCATATAAAACCATTGGTTTTACTGCAACTTCAAATTTATAAATAAAGTTTTCGGTTCGTTTATCAATTTCTCCAAAACGTAAATTTAATCTATTTATAAAATCTTTGTTTTCTCTTGTCATGACTCCCAGTTTTTTCTATTTAGAACAAAAAAAGATATAAAATGGTTCGACAGATTAATGCTTTATTATAATTTAAGGAAAATGAATGTAACTTACATAATAAATTTCAATTTAATTTTTATTTAGAAATATTATCTTCGTGCATCCAGAGAGAATTTTTAAAGAATTATTATGCGTGTTTGTATTGCCGAAAAGCCTAGTGTTGCAGGAGAAATTGCAAAAGTTGTTGGTGCAACATCAAGAAAAGATGGATATTATGAAGGTAATAATTATCAGGTAACCTGGACTTTCGGGCATTTGTGTACACTTAAAGAGCCACATGATTACTTGCAGGAGTGGAAAAGGTGGAATTTAGGTTCTTTACCTATTATTCCATCACATTTCGGAATTAAATTAATATCTAATAAAGGTGTAGAAAAGCAATTTAGTGTTATTGAAAAATTAGTTCAGTCAGCTACTGAGGTCATAAATTGCGGAGATGCTGGTCAGGAGGGAGAAGTAATTCAAAGATGGGTTCTGCAAAAAGCAGGGTGTAATGTAAAAATGAAACGTCTTTGGATTTCGTCACTTACTGAAGAGGCTATCAGAGAAGGCTTTGAGAAGCTGTATGATAATAACGAATTTAATTTATTATATGCAGCAGGTAGTTCCAGAGCTATAGGAGATTGGTTGTTAGGTATAAATGCAACTCGTTTATATACAATAAAATATAGTCAACCAGGTACGGTACTCTCAATTGGTCGTGTTCAAACACCAACACTGGCTTTAATTGTGAACAGATTTCTTGAAATTGAGAATTTTGTTCCAGAACCATATTGGGAACTTAAAACAGTTTATAAAGATGTTACTTTTAATTCGTCACAAGGAAAATTTTCAAGTAAAGAGGAAGGTAATAGTGCGCTTGAGAAAATCAAAGATAAGCCTTTTGAAGTGACTAATTTTAGCAGAAAACCAGGCAAAGAGTCGCCGCCCAGGTTGTTTGATTTAACATCATTACAGGTTGAGTGTAATAAAAAATTTGCATTGTCAGCAGATGAAACTCTGAAAGGAATTCAATCTTTATATGAAAAGAAACTTACCACATACCCAAGAGTGGATACAACCTATTTAAGTAATGATTTGTATCCTAAAATTGGTGGAATTCTTAAGGGATTAAAGCAATACCAGGCTTTGGTAGATCCTTTACTTCAATCAAAAATCAGAAAAAGTAAAAAGGTATTTGATGATAAAAAGGTTACTGATCACCATGCCATAATACCTACAGGTGTTACGGCCCCCGATAATTTATCTCGTGATGAGAAATTAATTTATGATACTGTTACCCGGCGATTTATAGCTAATTTTTATCCTGATTGTGAAATTTCAACAACAACTATATTAGGGAAAGTTGAAGATGTTGAGTTTAAGACTTCAGGTAAACAGGTTATTAAGGAAAATTGGAGAGTGGTTTATAAATCCATGGCTGGTAAAAAGGATACTGATGATAAAATTTTACCTGAATTTGTAAAAGGTGAATCAGGACCTCATGAACCTGATTTTCAGGAAAAAGAAACTCAACCTCCCAAGTATTATACTGAAGCTACTTTGTTAAGAGCAATGGAGACTGCCGGTAAACAAGTTGATGATGATGAATTAAGGGAGTTGATGAAAGAGAATGGAATTGGACGTCCTTCGACTCGGGCAAACATAATTGAAACATTATTTAAACGTAAATATATTTATAAAGTCCGAAAAAATGTATTGCCTACAACCATGGGGGTAAAATTAATGGAGTTTATTTCTAATGATTTGTTGAAGTCAGCAGAACTTACGGGGTTGTGGGAGAAGAAATTGAGACAAATTGAAACCGGAGAGTACGAAGCAAGAGATTTTATGGCTGAGTTGAAACAAATGGTTTCAGATATTGTATTTCAGGTGAAAAATGATTATTCAAAAGGGAAAATTGTTCTTGAAGAACAGCCTGAAGAAGAAATTAAACCTCAACCCAAAAGTACAATAAAATCAAAAAAGAAAGTAGAATTAAAGTGTCCAAGGTGCAGTAAGGGCACAATGATTAAAGGAAAAAGTGCCTGGGGATGTTCTGCCTTTTCAACAGGGTGTAAAACATTAATTCCTTTTGAGTTTTTAGGAAAAAAATTAACCGATAAACAAGTTGAAACATTAATTTTAAAAGGTAAAACTTCTGTTATTAAAGGGTTTGTTATTGATGGTAATAAAGTCAATGGAAAGGTTAGCTTTGATAATAACTTTGAACTTCGTTTAGAGGAAGAAGCTCAAAAAACTTTAACTTGTCCTAAATGCAAAACAGGAACAATCATAAAAGGAAATTCGGCCTGGGGATGTTCAAACTATAAAAATGGATGCAGATTAATTATTCCGTTTGAGTTTCTTAAAAAGTCACTTACAGATGCGAATATGGAAGATTTGGTATTAAATGGTAAAACAAAAAAAATGAAAGGCTTTAGTTTAAGTGACGATAATCCGGATGTTTCAGGATATATTGATTGGGATGAAAATTGTAATTTACGTTTTAATGAATAAATGATATTTTAATATCTATCCACTAAATTTCCTTTGCCCGTTTTAAAATTTTATATTTGCCTTCATCAAAAATATATACATGAATTATATTGTATCAGCCCGAAAGTATCGTCCTTCAACGTTTATTTCTGTTGTGGGACAACAAAATATAACAACAACCCTAAAAAATGCAATTAAAGGTAGTCAGTTAGCTCATGCATACTTGTTCTGCGGACCAAGAGGAGTTGGAAAGACAACATGTGCACGTATTTTTGCTAAAACAATTAACTGTTCAAATATTACCGCTGATTTTGAAGCCTGTAATGAATGTGAGTCTTGTAAATCGTTTAATGAAAACAGGTCGTATAATATTCATGAATTGGATGGAGCTTCAAATAACTCAGTAGAAGATATACGAAGCTTAATTGATAAAGTACGTGTCCCACCTCAAATAGGAACCTATAGTGTATATATTATTGACGAGGTTCATATGTTGTCGCAAGCTGCTTTTAATGCTTTTCTTAAAACATTGGAAGAGCCACCAAAGCATGCTATTTTTATTTTGGCTACAACAGAAAAACATAAGATTTTACCAACTATTTTATCTCGTTGTCAGATTTATGATTTCAATCGAATTACGATTGAAGATGCCGTTGGACACTTACAATACGTAGCACAAAGTGAAAGTATCTCTGTTGAAGAAGAGGGATTAACAGTAATTGCTCAAAAGGCTGATGGAGCAATGCGGGATGCATTGTCTATTTTTGATCAGATTGTTGCATTTTCAGGTAAGTCAATCACTTATCAGCAGGTAATAGATAACCTGAATGTGTTGGATTATGATTTCTATTTTAAATTGGTTGATGCTTTTTTAGCTGAAGATACTACTCAAACATTATTAATATTTGATGAAATATTAAAACGAGGTTTTGATGCGCATCATTTTATTTCTGGATTAAGCTCACATTTAAGAGATTTAATGGTTTGTAAAGACCAGGCAACAGTACAATTACTTGATGTAGGTGCAAAAATTAAAGAAAAATATGCTTCACAAGCACAAAGTAGTACTGTGAATTTTTTAATTGATGCATTAGAAATCACCAATAATTGTGATTTACAATATCGTGTAGCAAAGAACAAAAGATTGCATGTGGAATTTGCCTTGATAAAGGTGGCAAGAGTTCTGGATGAACAAAGAAAAAAGTAAAGAAAAAGGCAGAGCAGGAAAACGGTTCCGGTAAGAGTGTAGGGAAGGCATCAACCGGTGTTCAGTCTGGGGGTAATAAAAATACCGCTACATCCGTTACTAAAATAAAGCCATATAATGGCGGTGTTAAAACAGAAACAAAGAATCCTTTAAAAACAATTTCTTTAAAGGCAGCTTTATCCGGTAATATGAATCTTGGAAATTCAAATGCCGTTAAGCAAGAGAGCAAAAAAACAGAAGAAGAGGTTTATGTTGATCCAAGTTGGAGAGAGCCCGTAGATCAGGAAAAAATTAAAAAAGCCTGGTCTGCCTATATGAATCGTATCCAGCACAGGAATGCGCGATTGGCAAGTATAATGACAAATCATGTTCCTGAATTAAAAAATGAAACCGTCTTGCATATCAAATTAAGAAACGTATCTCAGGAGAAAGAGCTTAATGATGAAAAGACTAAGCTTTTTGGTTTTTTGAAATCGTTTCTTAAAAATGCTCAGTTATCATTAGAGACAGAGATCTTTATAGGTGATACAGGTGTAAAAAAAGCCTTTACAGCAGCAGAAAGAGCAAAGCTGATGGCCGAGAAAAATCCATCCTTATTATCTTTAACTAAAAAGTTTGATTTGGATGTAGAAATATAATATACAAATAAACAAATTGAAATTCACTTTGTTATTTGAATGTTTATCTCATATAGTAAATAACATAACCATTTAATAAGAAGGGATTTAGTTGAGCTTAATAGTTTTATCTAAATCTGATAACACTTTTTGATTATGACAAAAACATCAAAAATTATTTACACTAAAACCGATGAAGCACCGGCTTTAGCCACCTATTCTTTTTTACCAATTATTAAATCTTTTACTGAAGCAGTAGATGTTGAAGTTGAGTTAAAAGATATTTCTCTGGCTGGAAGAATTATAGCTAATTTTCCTGATAACTTAACTGAAGATCAAAAACAAGCTGATGCTTTGGCTGAATTAGGAGAGTTGGCCAAGCAACCTGAGGCTAATATTATAAAATTACCAAATATAAGTGCTTCTATACCCCAGTTAATTGCAGCTATTTCAGAATTAAAAGAGCATGGTTATGATATTCCGGATTATCCAACGGAACCAAAATCAAAGGAAGAGGAAGAAATCAAAGCTAGATATTCAAAAGTGTTAGGTAGTGCAGTAAACCCTGTTCTTAGAGAGGGAAACTCAGATAGACGTGTTGCAGATGCTGTTAAAGAATATGCTAAGAATAATCCACACTCCATGGGAGCATGGTCAAAAGATTCTAAATCTCATGTTGCTCATATGGAAGAAGGAGATTTTTATTCAAGTGAAAAATCTTATATATCTACAGGTGAGGATGTTGTTAAAATAGAACTTTTTCATAAAGATGGTGGTGTAACTGTTCTGAAAGAAAAAACGCCTTTGTTAAAAGGAGAAGTAATTGATGGTTCAGTTATGAGCAAAAGTTCATTATGTTCCTTTTACGAAAAAGAAATCAAAGCAGCTAAAGAGGAAGATGTATTATTATCTCTTCATTTAAAAGCTACAATGATGAAGGTATCAGATCCAATTATGTTTGGACATGCTGTTACTGTTTATTATAAAGATGTATTTGAAAAATATGCTGCTGAATTTACCCGCTTAGGTGTTAATCCAAATAATGGATTAGGAGATGTATATACCAAAATAGCAACTCTTCCTTCGGATATAAAGAAAGAGATTGAAGATGCTATAATGGATGTGTATAAGTCAAATCCTGAATTAGCAATGGTAAATTCAGACAAAGGAATTACCAATTTGCATGTTCCTAGTGATATCATTATTGATGCTTCTATGCCAGCAGCATTAAGAACTTCTGGTCAAATGTGGAGTCCTGATGGAAAACTGAAGGATATGAAAGCTATGATTCCAGACAGATGTTATGCAGGAATTTACCAGGAGATAATTTCTTTCTGTAAGGAAAATGGTGCTTTTGATGTTACAACAATGGGAAATGTTTCTAACGTTGGATTAATGGCTCAAAAAGCTGAAGAATATGGATCTCATGATAAAACATTCTTAATTCCAGCTTCAGGAACAGTTAAAGTTACTACCGCAAACGGTTCTGTTGCATTTGAACATGATGTTGAAGAAGGTGATATCTGGAGAATGTGTCAAACAAAAGATTTACCAATTAAAGATTGGGTTAAACTTGCAGTTAACAGGGCAAAAGCAACAGGAAATCCAGCTATTTTTTGGTTAGATCCCAAACGTGCTCATGATAATAATTTAATTACAAAGGTTAATGAATATTTAAAAGAATATGACTTAACAGGATTAAATGTTGAAATAATGAGTCCTGTTGATGCGATGAAATATACTTTAAAGCGAGTCAAAGAGGGAAAGGATACCATTTCTGTGACAGGAAATGTTTTGAGAGATTATTTAACTGATTTATTCCCTATTTTAGAATTGGGTACCAGTGCTAAAATGCTATCTATAGTACCTTTGTTAGCAGGTGGTGGTTTATATGAAACAGGAGCAGGAGGCTCAGCTCCAAAGCACGTACAGCAGTTTTTGGATGAGAATCACCTGCGTTGGGATTCCTTAGGAGAATTTTTAGCATTGGCTGTATCTCTTGAGGATATAGGTATTAAGTCTGATAATAAAAAAGCAATTATTTTAGCGAATGCATTGAATAAAGCAAATAGTGAGTTTCTTAGAAACGACAAATCACCTTCTCGTAAAGTAAATGAGATGGATAACAGAGGAAGTCATTTTTATTTAACTCTTTATTGGGCTGAAGCTATGGCTGAGCAAAATGAAGATGCAGAGTTAAAGTCAAAATTTTCAAAACTTGCTCAGGCACTAAAAGAAAATGAGACTGCAATATTGGAGGATTTAATCAAGTGTCAGGGGGTTAAAGTAAATATTGGAGGTTATTTTCAGCCAGACGAAGCTTTAGCATTTAAGGCTATGAGACCAAGTGAAGTATTTAATAATGCCATTTCAGGGTTGTAATTACTTTGCATTAAAAGATATTTATAGGTAGCCGGATTTTTAAAATTCGGCTTTTTTGTGGTGTAGTTTTTAATTATAGGGGTAATGAAAAATGTTGATCAAAATTTCATAACGGAATATTTTCTGTAACACTGTTTTGGTAAAAAATAGTACGTTTTAACGCTAAATAGTTTTAATTACTCAATTATTTGCATTTACTTTGTGAACTCAAACTTCAAAAGCTTTGGCAAGCGAGTCATTATTTATTTTCGTTAAATTGTATGTATTTCCAGTTTATATGAACTGTATTATGCAATGATGCAATACAAGCTAGATCATATTTTACAAATTGAAAATATTGAAATATTTAATGGCATATTCAATTTTACTTTTTTGATAACTGGATTTTTTTGAAATGAATAGTATTTCAAATGATAAAATGCATTTTTTTTTTTTAAGAAGGATGTGATTAGAATTTAGCACTTAAATTAATATAATAAAAATACTTACTAGATATGGAATTTATAAATAAGCTTAAAGCCAAAGCTAAAGAAAACAAAAAAAGAATTGTTCTTCCTGAAGGATTAGAAGAAAGAACACTTCAGGCTGCAGATATTATTGTAAGCGAAGATTTTGCAGAAGTGATATTAATCGGTAATCCAGCAAAAATTACTGAGGAAGCAAGTCGCTTAGGATTAACAAATTTAGACAAAGCCACAATTGTTGATCCTGAAAATCATGACAAGAAAGAGGTTTATATTGACTTATTGGTTGAGCTTAGAAAAAAGAAGGGGTTAACTCGTGAACAAGCAGAAAAACTAGTAGTACAGCCTTTATACTTATCAACATTAATGATTAAAAATGGAGATGCCGATGGAGAAGTTGCAGGGGCAGAAAATGCAACAGGAGATGTTCTTCGTCCGGCATTCCAGGTTGTAAAAACTTTACCAGGAATTAGTGTAGTATCGGGAGCTTTTATCATGATTTTCCCAACTGATGAATTTGGTGATAATGGTATGATGGTATTTGCAGATTGCGCTGTTCATCCAAATCCAACAGCAAGCGAATTAGCTGAAATTGCTGTAACTACAGGGAAAACTACCAGATCAATTGCTGGAATAGAGCCTCGTGTTGCAATGTTAAGCTTCTCAACAAAAGGAAGTGCAAAACATGAAATGGTTGATAAGGTTGTTGAAGCAACTAAATTGGCTAAAGAAATGGATCCTGAATTAAAAATTGATGGAGAACTTCAGGCTGATGCTGCAATTGTGGAAGCTATTGGTTCAAAGAAAGCACCCGGTAGTGAAATTGCTGGTAAAGCAAACGTTTTAGTATTTCCAACTCTAGAAGTAGGTAATATTGCTTACAAATTAGTACAAAGAATGGGACGTGCAGAAGCAATTGGTCCGGTATTGCAAGGAATGGCAGCTCCTATTAATGATTTATCCAGAGGTTGTTCTGTTAGTGATATCGTTAACCTGGTAGCAATCACAGCAAATCAAGCAGCAGGTAATATGTAATCCTTTCTTTTGAAAGGATTTTTTTTATGACTTAAAGTAATGAACAAAGTTTAATTTTGTTCTAACTTTGTTATATTATGATTTAAGAATATAATAAGTAAATACTGTAAATAAATGGCTGAAATTTTAGTTGAACCTATCGAAGGTTACGCACTAGGTAAAAAGAAAAAGAAAGGTACTACTTTATTTTCTAAAGTGGGTGTGGTAGGCTGTGGAAAAGAAGGGCAAAGTATAGCTCGTATTGCCAGTTGGCATGGTATGGAAGTTGTTTTTCTTGAACTTTCTGTAGACAAGATCGAAAGCGCAATTGCTAATATTGGTAAGGAGCTTGATAATAGAATTGAAAACTGGGGCTTGACAGCTAGCGAGAAGAAAGCTATTATGAGTCGCATCAAAGGTACAATGGAGTATAAAGACCTTGAAGATTGTGATTTTGTAATTGAAGCAATTCGCTCTGATGATAAAACAGGAGCAAGAAGTATTGATGCTCGTAAAGAAGTTTTCAGACAAATAGAAGAAATTGTCAGAGAAGATACAATCATTGCTACTAACTCCACAACAATCATTATTACTGAATTAGCTTCCGAAATGAAAAAGCCTGAAAGATGTATTAGTTTACACTTTTTTGTTACTTCACCTGAAGCAAGAATTATTGAAGTTGTTAAAGGTTTATATACTTCTGAAGAAGTGTATAACAGGGTATGCACATTTGTTAAATTAATTAACCGAGATGTAATTCCGGTTGAAGAATCTGCTGGTTTAGTAAGTGTTCGTTTATACGTTACTTTGTTAAATGAAGCTTGTCAAATCCTTATGGAGGGAATTGCAACCATGAGTGATATTGATAAAACTATGAAAGTTGGTTTAGGAATGAGGTTTGGGCCATTTAGAACTGCTGATATTATTGGTTTAAGTAAGATTACTAAGTGGATGGATAATTTATATGAAGAGTTTGGTAGCTCTAAATATAAACCATCTCCTCTGATTAAAAGATTAGTCAGAGCAAAACATTTAGGAGTAGTTTCAGGAGAAGGATTCTACAAATACGATGAAAATGGAAATGTAATTTCATAATTGTTTGTGGTTTATAAATCCTGTAATAATTATCAATTAGAAAAGATTAAATCAATAAAAATGAAGATATTAGTTTTAAATTGTGGTAGTTCCTCAATTAAATATCAGTTGTTCAATATGGATGGTCAAAATCATAACGTATTGGCCAAAGGAGCAATTGAAAAAATTGGACTTAAAGGTTCATTTTTGAAACACGAAAAAGAAAGTGGCGAAAAAGTTTTACTTGAGGGTGAAATTTTAGATCATCAAACAGGTATTGATTATATATTAGGTGTTTTATCAAGTGCAAAACATGGATGTATTAAAAATCTTGAAGAAATAGATGCTGTAGGGCATCGTGTGGTTCATGGTGGAGAAACATTTAATTCAAGTGTATTCATTACTAATGAAGTTGTAGAAAAGATGAATGAGTGTATTGAGTTAGCACCTTTACATAATCCACCAAACTTAAGTGGAATTTCTGCAATTGAATCATTATTACCAAGTGTTCCTCAAGTTGGTGTTTTTGATACGGCCTTTCATCAAACAATGCCTAAACATGCATATATGTATGCTATTCCTTATTCATTATATCAAAAATATGGAATACGTAGATATGGCTTCCATGGAACCAGTCATAAATATGTTTCGGCCAGAGCCTGCGAGATATTAGGTGAGGACTATGAAAATAAAAAAATTATTTCTTGTCATCTCGGAAATGGAGCTTCTATTGCAGCTATTAAAAATGGAGAATCTGTTGATACATCCATGGGATTTACCCCGGTAGAAGGATTAATGATGGGAACCAGAGCTGGTGATCTTGATATTGGTGCAGCTACTTTTATTATGGATAAAGAAATGATAGGCACTAAGTCTGCTAGTATTTTGTTCAATAAGCAAAGTGGTTTGATGGGAATTACTGGCATTTCTTCAGATATGCGTGACTTACTTGCTGCCTCTAAAGAGGATAATCCTATGGCTATTCTCGGAATGGAAATGTATTCATACAGGATTAAAAAATACATAGGCTCATATGCTGCTGCTATGGGAGGTGTTGATATTATTACATTTACAGGAGGTATTGGTGAATTTGCGCATTACATCAGAAAGGATGTTTGTAAAGAGTTAGAATTTATGGGTGTTGAGATTGATAACGAAGCTAATGAAAAAGCTTTGGGTCAAGAATCTGTTATTAGTAGTGAAAGTAGTAAGGTTACAGTAATGGTTGTTCCTACAGATGAAGAATTAATGATTGCTGAGGATACCAAACGAATTGTTGAAGAACTTGCAAATAGATAATTCTTAGCAAGTATTTTAAAAAACTTATGCCGCAAAGTGTAAAAGAATAACTTTTATGCTTTGCGGTTTTTTTATGATTAATGTTCTTGTTTACTGCTTTTAAGCATCATATTTTTACTGTTAGCAAAATCGAAAATATTATCAGGTATGTTTAAAAAACTATCAGATCTTGAACTGCTGATTGATAAAAACAGAGTAGTTAAAACTCTGGCTTTGGCAGTTAGTCAGGATGTGCATTCATTATATGCAGTTTGTAGGGCATTTAATAAGAAAATAATAAAACCTGTACTAATAGGTGATGTTGAGCTAACTAAAAGCATTATTAAGCAAGCCAATTATAATTTTGAAGGGGCAACTTTTATAGAAGAATCAGATCCGGAAAAATGTGTAAAACTCGCAGTTGAAATGGTGAATAGAGGCGAAGCAGATGTTTTGATGAAAGGTAATGTTTCAACACCCACTCTTTTAAGAGGAGTATTAAATAAAGAATGGGGATTAAGAAAAGGAAAATTACTCTCGCATTTTGCCTTGTTTGAGGTTGATACTTATCATAAATTAATCGCAATTACAGATGTTGCTATGAATATCGCTCCAAATTTAAATGATAAAATAGCCATTATTAATAATTCTGTTTGTTATTTAAATAAGTTAGGTATACAAAAGCCTAAAGTAGCTGTATTAGGGGCTATTGAAATGGTAAATGAGCATATGCAGGCAACTCTTGATGCTGCACTGTTATCCAAAATGAATCAACGAGATCAGATAAGAAACTGTATTATAGATGGGCCTTTAGCTTTTGATAACGCTGTAAGTTTTGAAAGTGCTCGTCATAAGAATATAAAAAGTTCTGTAGCAGGTGATACTGATTTACTCCTTATGCCTGATATTGAGGTTGGTAATGTTTTGTATAAAACTTTGGTGTTTTTTGCAAAAGCTAAAGTGGCTTCAGTAATATTAGGTGCCAAATCGCCTATTGTATTAACCTCCAGAAGCGATTCTGAAGATTCAAAGTATCATAGTATTTTATTGGCCGTTTTGGGGTAAGAGTAGTGTTGCTATTTAATTTTAGTAATTGGGTAAATTATTATATGTTAGTGGATTTTTAAAGTAATTTTAATTCTTGTCAAATATATTGTAAATTAAATCTATGGAAACATTTCAAATTTTAGTTTTAAATCCCGGATCAACATCTACAAAAATAGCTGTATACGAAAATGAAAAGTCTATTTTTTTAAAAAATATTAAACATATTTCTGATGAAATTGCAGCATTCAAAACGGTAGCTGATCAGTATGAGTTTAGAAAGGAAGTGATTCTTAAAGAATTAGAAAGTGCAGATATAGATATTAATAAATTGGATGCTGTTGTTGGTCGTGGTGGATTAGTAAAACCTATTGAATCTGGAGTTTATGAGGTTAACGAAGCTCTAAAGAGAGATCTAAGAGCAGGAATTCTAGGCGAGCATGCAAGTAATTTAGGTGGGTTAATAGCAGAAGATATTGCTAAAACAATTCCTAATGCGAGGGCTTTTATTGCAGATCCGGTTGTGGTTGACGAACTGGAAGACGTGGCTCGCATTACCGGATGTCCGGGAATGCCTCGTCAATCAATTTTTCACGCCTTGAATCAAAAAGCTGTTGCACGTTTATTTGCAAGAACAAGAGGTTTTGTATATGAGGAGCTAAATTTAATTGTTGCTCATATGGGAGGAGGTATCTCCATTGGTGCGCATAAACAAGGTAAAGTTATTGATGTAAATAATGCTATTGATGGTTATGGTCCTTTTTCTCCAGAAAGAGCAGGTACTCTGCCTACCGGGCCTTTAATCAAAGCTTGTTTCAGCGGCAAATACACCCTGGAAGAAATGAAAAAGATTGTGAATGGGAAGGGTGGTTTAGTTGCCCATTTAGGTACAAACCAGGCCTATGAAGTTGCTAAAAGAATAGAGAAAGGTGATAAAAAGGCTGAATTGGTTTTAAGTGCAATGTCATATCAAATAGGTAAAGCAATTGGTGGTTGTGCTGCTGTCTTAAAAGGAAAGGTTAATGGGATTATTTTAACAGGAGGAATAGCTAATAATACTTTTGTTGTAAATTATGTAAAAAATATGATAGATTGGATAGCTCCACTTGCCGTTTATCCAGGTGAGGATGAAATGAATGCATTAATGCAAAATGCCTTGATGGTTCTTAAAAATGAAATTAATTGTAAGGATTATAAATAATGATTTTAGTTAAGAATTGTTTTATAAGGGTTGTCATTTTATTATTGACAACCTTTTTTTATATCTTGACATCCTGATTAAATTATTTTAAAGATTTATGGTATTAAATATAATTCATGATTATATCAATGACAGCAATATGGCTTATATGTTAATTATAAGTGCTTCTTTAATTGTTGTATTGTCATATTTATTTTCAGTATTTTCAAAAAAAACAGCAATACCTAGTGTTATTTTGTTAATAGGACTTGGATTTTCTGTAAAAAAAATATTCAGTATTGGAATATCTGATGTAGATTGGATTTTTCCCCTGGAAATATTAGGTATTGTTGGATTAATGTTAATTGTTCTTGAGGGAGCTTTGGATTTAAAGTTATCAAGAGAAAGATGGCCTATTATATGGAAGAGTGGATTAATCGCTCTTCTATCTTTGTTTATCAATGTTTTTATTTTTACATATGGTATTCAGATAATAATAGGAAATTTAGATTTCCTTACGGCATTTATTTATGCTATTCCACTTTCTATAATTAGTAGTGCCATTGTAATTCCAAGTGTTGATGGTTTAGATGAAGAAAGAAGAGAATTTCTTATTTATGAAAGTACATTATCTGATATATTTGGTTTAATCCTGTTTTATACAGTAATAAATAATGTAAATACAGGAGAAGCAGCAAAAATTGGACTTAACGTAATATCAAATATCGGCGGAACCCTTGTTTTATCTGTAGTTTTATCATATTTAATGATTATTTTTTTTCAAAGAGTTAAAACTCAGGTTAAGTTATTCTTATTTATTTCAGTATTATTAATGTTATACTCAATAGGTAAGGTGTTTCATTTAAGTTCTTTACTTATTATTTTAGTTTTTGGACTAATTCTTGAAAATCGGCAGATATTTTTTTCAGGTTTTATGCATCGGTTTTTAAAAGAAGAAGATGTAAAACGTGTTCTTGGAGATTTTAAACTTTTAACCCGGGAAAGTGCTTTTATTGTAAGAACTTTTTTCTTTTTTGTTTTTGGTTTAAGTATTACCATTGCAGGTATCTTTAAAATAAAGGTTGTTGTTGGAGCATTAATATTTTTAGTATTGATGTTTGTTGTTAGGTGGATACTTTTTAGGTTGATCGTTAAAAGATCTTTTTCGCCTCAGGTTTTTGTGGCTCCAAGAGGCTTAATTTCCGTTCTCTTGTATTTTGCAATTCCTGATGACTTTTTAATTAATGATTTTGAATCAGGAATTTTACTTTTTGTCATTTTAGGAACAAGTGTTGTGATGGCTTGGGCATTAGTGCATTATAAATTAGGAAGAACCGGAAGGTTAAGGAAAGTGGCTGGAGTTAAAAATATATTTGAAATGGGGGTTTTAATTAAGTTAAAGCAAAAAGATGAAAGAAAAGACAAACATTTAGCTTAATTTTTCGTCTAAATAACAGATTTTGTATGTAGTTTAAAGTCATTATCCATGTTTCAATACTATCGTATATACCGATTATTATCAATAATAGTAATCCTTTTAGTCATTCAAATTCAGGTAAAGGCCCAGTTGAGTAAAAGGGCATTTCCTATTCATTCTGAATCATTAATATCTCAAGAAATAGATGTTAAAACCCTGGTTTATGATGGGCTTAAAAATTCTGAAGAGTATCATAAAGGAAGAGCATTACAGTTTGCTCACCAGTTTAATGTAAATTATACTCCAGAAAACAGTGGTAATTGGTTTACTCTTAAAGATGGAACTCGTGTCTGGAAATTAAAAATAAGTTCACCTGGAGCATATTCCATAAATTTAATATTTGACAGGTATGTTCTTCCTGAAGGAGCTTCTTTAATTATTTATAATGCTGACGAATCAGATGTTATTGGAGCATTTACATCTTTAAATAATAAAGCATCAGGACTTTTAGCAACTTCACCTGTTTCCGGAGATGAAGTTATTGTTGAATATACAGAGCCCAAAAATGTTGATTTTAAAGGCGAATTATTAATTGGAGCTGTAAATCATGACTATTTAGGCGTTTTTAAATACCTTGATGTAAAATCAGGAATTTTTGGTGGTTCAGGAGCGTGTGAAGAGGATATTTCGTGCTATGATTCTGATAATACTTTAGATATAAGAAGAGCCGTTGTAAAGCTACTTATAAATGGTGATGAATTATGCACAGGAACCTTAATTAATAATGTAAATAATGATGGAACACCATATGTAATTACAGCAGCTCATTGTTTAGATAGCAAAACCCATCCGGGAACCAGTGATGTAATTATAGCATATTTAAATTATGAAACACCTCATTGCAGCAATGTAATAGAAGGAATAAAAACACAATCCATATCAGGAGCTATTACAAAAGTATATGCAGAAGAGCTTGATATTGCATTGATTCAAATGCTAGAAGAACCAGCAGAAGAGTTTCGGCCTTATTTTGTGGGTTGGACATTAGAATCCTTACCTTCTAAGCCATATAAGTGTATTCATCATCCACAAGGGGATGTGAAAAAAATATCAACTTCTGTAACTGATCTTGTTGCATCTTCATTTGTGGAACCTGCTAATGATCCCTATGCTCAACAGCCTGACTTTCATTGGAAAGTTTCTGAATGGAATTTAGGAACAACAGAGGGTGGTTCGTCCGGATCCGCATTGTTTGATACAAATAACAAGCTTTTAGGGACTTTATCCGGTGGTGAAGGAACTTGTTTATGGCCTAAGAATGATTATTATACTCAATTTTATAAGGCATGGGATTTTAATTCATTAGATACATGTCATTTTTCTAAATGGCTTGATCCTGATAACACAGGAGTTCAAAGTCTGGATGGATATGACCCCTATGAAAATAATCCTTATAAGAGGTTATCTAACATTGAAGCAGGAGAACTTCCAAATAAAGATAATTCTGAAGGATTAGGATATATAAGTGGACATAATGAATATCAGATAACATTGTTTGCTGAAAAATTTTCCGGCGTTAAATCAGCTCGTATACACGGTATTTATTTAATGGCAGGAGAGAGTCAATGGGGGTCGGATCAAAAAATAAATATTAATATATGGGAGGGCAGCTCTGCTCCTGAAAGTTTGGTTTTACGAAAAGAAGGTATAAGTATTGGAGATATAAGGGAGAATAAAGAAAATTATATAGAATTTACTGAACCTGTAACTGTTGCAGGTACATTCTTTATTGGATATGAAATTGATTATTCAACAACACCTATTGATAGTTTTGCCGTTTATCACAGTATGGATGGGTCAGTTAATAAGGTGAATAATACTATGATGGTAAATTATAACAATAACTGGAGAATGGCAAATGATGTTTTTGGTGGTGAAATGAAATCATTATGGATTGATGTATTGGCAGATATGGTTGTTGAAGGAGATACACAAGTCACTAATGACACCTCTAAAGAAATTGAAATCTATCCAAACCCTTTAATTAACACATCTATTGCAGAACTTGATGTAAAAGGTTTATATGTTGATAATTATCGTATTTATAATCCTGGTGGTAAGTTGATTGAAAAATCAATATTGATGAGAAAGTATTCAACTCCTATTAATATTGACTTTTCAGATTTACCCAATGGTGTATATATTATTGATGTTGATTTTGGTCAGGATCATTCATATAAAAAGATTGTAAAGGCTAGTCAATAATTTTAATATTGTCCAGACAAACATAAGCAGGAGTATGCATTATTCCATTATCATTATCTGTAGAAGAAAAGCTAATTTCAATACGAGATACGTACCCTAAACCTTTAAGATCAACGTTTGTCCATTCTTGAATGGTGTAATCATTCTTGTTAATTGTAGCTGTATGGTCGGCAAGGTAAAACTCAATTTCGCCTTGTTGAGTGCCAGTTTTATCAAAACCTTTTATGATAAGTTTGAACCAATCGGGATCTGTTCCTTCATCTCCACCAAATTTTTTCGAATATTCAGTACCATTTTCAATAGCCAGATAATTATAATATGTATTTTCAACATACATACTTTTAAACAGATGATTTTCATTATCAACAGTAGTAATTATAGCAGATGATTCGGGATTACTTAATCCAATTACTGCATAATTATTTGACTCATAATCGTCCGGCGTACGATAAGCCCCATATATTTGTTCTAAAACATTACTACTTGTACCTGTTATGCTGGAATATAAAAAACCATTAAAACCAGATATTTCTCTAGGATCTCCATCTAATTCAAAGTTTAATAAACTTGAGGAGAAAGATGTGATTCCGATTTCGCCTACAGAAAAAGTGTCTTCCTTTAAAGTTAAGTCTTCAAAATCAGACATATACATAGATTGAGCTTTAATTTCTCTAGATACAGTTCCTCTTGAATTTTCTACTGTAAATGTATATGCAAAAGTCTCTAATTCTGATGGGATTAAGATCAGATTTTTATCTTTTGAAATAATTTCATCATTTAAAACCCACGTATATGTAGAACCGTAATCATATGTTATTTTAGGGGATATCTCTATTGTGTCGTTTACCTTTATTTCATATCCATCATTTGGCATATTAAGATATATTTCAGAAACTGGTAATTCCTTTTCTTCATTTGCACAAGATCCAAATAGGGTAGAAACACCAAGAACAAAAAGTAATGATTTAATATTTGCGATATACATACTGTATTTACTTATTTTTTAAATGATATTCAATAAAACCGGGTAGCTGATCTGTCCCAATTCTTTTGGCAATAATGTTTTTATTTTCATCAAGAACAAAAATAGCAGGTGTACTGTAAATATCATACAGGTTTCTGAAATTTGATTGATTGTAAGGATCCCAAACATTAATCCAATCTTCAAGCTGGTGTTCTTCAATAAAGTCAGTCCATTTTTCTTTTTCATGTTGAGTAAAGACTGCAAATATTTTGACTCCCTGATCTCCAAATTTATCCCAAACTTCTTCTTTTAGTTTGGGTATTTCCTTTTTACAGTGACCACAGTCTGGCTCCCAGAAAACTAAAATTGTTAATTTAGCATAAACTTCATTTAGCTTGTAATACTCATTGTTTGGAGACAATAATTTTAAATCAGGAGCTTTATTACCAATCAAATTGGGTTTTAATTTAGTAACTCTCTCTTCTAGCTTGGTAAGAAATTCTTCATCAACCCAATCAGCATAACCAGATAGGTAATATCTTTCAGCCAAAGCCACCATAGCAGCATCCATACCCATTACTTTACTCTCATTTACAGTATTAAACGTAAATTGAATCAGATATTTTTCCACTTCTTTATTATCACCAGCCATATCAATAACCCGGTTGGCTTCTTTAACAACACTATCAGGAATCTGAAATACAGTTTTGGTAAAGAATGTTTCTAACTTACTTGTAAAATAGGGCGTTCTTAACATTCGATCATCCTGCATATCAATATTGTCAAAGTAGTGTTCTTTGTAATACTCATATCTTTTCCAACGAATAACAGAATCAGGAAGAGATGGATTTTCATTGAATTCAGGAACGTTAATTTCTCGAATTCCTTTGATGAAATTTGCAAGAAATGTACCTTTTTGCTTTTCCAGAACATCATCCCAATAAATATTAATCTCATCAGTTAGCTCATCAAGTTGTTTTTTCCATATTTCAACAGAATCATTAGGAGTATCTCCGTTGTTTTTGAGTTTTGTTTGAATACTTGTTGCTATCTTTTGTTGTTTAGCCAGATACTTTTGATATTCATTAAAAGCATATTCCTGTTTATTTCCATGAACTATTAAGCTTTCAACAGGATTATCTTTATTTACTGAAATATTAAATTGTTGTTCGTTATCAATTAGAATATCAAAATATTTCTGATCGGGCATATATATGATGTATATACCACCTGGTAATGATTCATCTCCTATGAAACTTCCTTTACCATCTTTATTAATCAAAATGGTATCATTAACCAGCATTTTTTTATTGAAATAATGACCTAAAATAAGAGTAGTGTCTTTCCAGCCATTAACAGTAACATCTATTTTATATCCTTGTCCATTCATCTTAACCAGGGTGATTAAGAAAAACACAGAAAGAAATATGGTAATTTTTTTAATCATTACAATAATTATTTAGAAATGAGAGAATAATATCCTAATTTATAGATGTCATAAATAAACATACTAGGATTTGATACTATTAAATATTTTGATAAAACACTTTTACTTAGATTAAAAAATAATCCGGTTATGCTAATGAGTTTTAGTTTTTTCAATATATTATAATAGCGTAAAACTGTAATTCTTTTATATAAGAGTTCGTTGTTTATGTTATTTATCTCTATAATTTTTAATGTATCAAGTCTTTGTTCTGTTTTATTAATAAACTCAATATTATCTTCCAATCCAACATGAATTAGAGGATTGTTTATATGAAAAATATAAACTCCCATTAATTCAAGTTTTATGCCAAACATAGTATCCTCGTGACCTGAACGTTTTATTGTTTCATCAAATAATACCTTTTTATAAAGAGATTTCTTTATTAAAAAGTTATTTGACATAAAGCTTTTATTTGGAATTTTGTTTCGTTGTTCCGCAGAAAAATCTTCTCTTAATTTTCCAACTTTCCACCTTAGACTTTTATTTATAGAGGGCAGTTTTTCAGGATGTATTCTGCCACCACAGATTATTTGCTTTTTAGAATTTATATACGGAAGATATTTTTGTAAATAATCATTGGAAATTTCACTATCGCTGTCAAGAAAAAGGAGGTAATCGTATAAAGATTCTGCAGCCATTTTGTTACGAATGGCTGCACTACCATGATTAACTTCTAGTTCGTTATATTTTACCTGGTCATATTTTTTTAATGCCCTATTTTTTTTCTTGTATTCAATTTTAGATCCATCATCGTATAAAAGTACTTCTATAGATATTGATAGTTGCTGTACTTGCTGAATTAAATTTCGAACAAGCATTGTTACATCTACATTATAAACAGGAATACATATAGAAAGCATAACAAGAACAGGCTTAAATTATATTGCTTTAGTTTTTTCTTTTAACCAGTTTTTTACATCTCCGGTTAATAAAGGTGATAATTGATCATAAACTTTTTGATGATAATTGTTTAACCAATCAATTTCTTCATGAGTTAAAAGTGATTTTTCAATAGGCTTAGTATCAATAGGGCAGAGGGTTAATGTTTCGAAACCTAAAAAGTTACCAAAATCGGTTGTAATTTCTTTTTTTGCGAGAATAAGATTTTCTATTCTTATGCCATAATCACCTTCTCTGTATAAGCCAGGTTCATTTGAAGTAATCATACCTTCGGCCAAAGCAACTCCATTATCGTTAGGTCTTATTGCTTGCGGACCTTCATGTACATTTAGAAAACATCCAACACCATGACCTGTACCATGACCATAATTTAATCCTTGCGACCAAAGAGCTTTACGAGCCAAAATATCCAAATGAACACCTCTTGTTCCTTCCGGAAATTTAGTAGTGTCAAGTGCTATGTTTCCTTTTAAAACCATTGTGTAATCAATCTTTTGTTGATCACCAGGCGTTCCTAAATGAATAGTTCTTGTAATATCTGTGGTTCCTTCGTAATATTGACCACCTGAATCTACTAAATAGAAGTTATCATTATTAAGAGTAATACTACTGTCTTTACAAACAGAATAATGACATATTGCACCATGGTTACCAAAGGCAGATATGGTAGCAAATGATTCACCTACGAATGAATCTGATTCTGCTCTGAATTTTTTTAATTGAGAAGCGGCTGATAATTCAGTTACTTTTCCATTGGGAACTTCATTTTCTAACCAGTGAATAAATTTAACCATAGCAACACCATCTTTTTTCATAGATTCTCTGAATCCTTGTTGCTCAACACTGTTCTTTATTCCTTTTAGAGTTTTAACGATGCTCCCTTTTTCAATTTTAATAACACCCTGTGGAATTAAAGAAAATATTTTAGCGTTTGTAGTTACCGGATCAAACATTAAACCTGAGTCTGTTGGCATATCTTTAATCCATTTAAAAATGTCGGAATAAAGATGAATTGAAATATCATCTATAGCTAATTGTTTACCAATAGTTGCTGTAATTTTATGTGTATCAACAAATAAATAAACAGCATCTAATGAGATAATTAAATATGAATGAAACACAGGGTTGTATGAAACATCACTTCCTCTAAGATTTAAGGTCCAAGCAATTTCGTCGAGTGAAGTAATGATATAGTGAGATGCGTCTTGATTTCGCATTTCCTCCCTGATTTTTTCAACCTTTTCAATACGGCTTAAACCAGCATATTCGGTTTTATGGAGTATAATTGGTTTTTCTGGAATAGGAGGACGCCCTTCCCAGATGTCGTCCAACAAAGTTTGATTTGGATCTATTGAAATTCCATAGGTTTTAAATTTTTTGGATAGCTTACGTGCATCTTCTATAGAAAAAACTTCACCTTCAAAAGCCAGTGTACTTCCAGGGTTTAACCTTTCTGCAATCCAGTCGGGATAATCAGGAGTTCCGTTTTCGCCCATTCTGAATAAATCTATTCCACTGTTGTTTAGCTCGTTTTCTGCCTGTATAAAATACCTGCTATCAGTCCATAATCCAGCTTCTTCTGCCAGAATAACTACGGTTCCTGCAGATCCTGTGAATCCAGAAATAAATTCTCGTTTTTTCCAGTGAGAAGCAGTATACTCACTCATATGTGGATCGCTTCCTGGTATAATATAGGCATCAATACCCATACTAAGCATTTTTGTGCGAAGTAAGAAGATTCTATCAGCTATTGACATAATTTAATTATTATAGTTATTTAATCTCAACGTTTTGGTTAGTGTTAAATATGATAACTTTTGTATCACTTTGTGGGTTATTACCAATAATGCCATTAAAGGATACTTTGTCTGTTTCTTTAACTAACTGAAGACTATTTAATTTAGGATGAATCAATTTTCCTTTATAAATTTCTCCGTTTATCGTATAGGAAACCAAATCATTGATTTTTATTGTTGTTTTTGTGTTTTGATTATTAATGGTTAGTTTCTTAAGTTGATTTGATGAGTTATTAATATTTAATGTGCCTTTATTTGCTTCAAATAATCCTTCTTGATTTAACTGCTGAATACTAACATTAGATCGTGTTGATTTTAATGCAATTTTTGAGCATTGATTAATTTTAATGTTATCAATTTTAGATGCTCCTTTGAGTTGCTTTACATTATTTAATGATAAAATGTTGTAATTGGAAATTAGATCTATATTATTTGCGGAATGGATATTGATTTTGCAATTATTAGCAAATAATTTTCCTTGTCCAAATGAATTAATTGAACCTTTACTGTAATTCATTTCAATGTTGTTAAGTGTTGAGTCATTATTGAACGAAAGATTTTTAATATTAAAATTACAGTAATCCAGTTTGAGGCTTGTAATCCCTGATACATTTGCAATATTCACCTCTCCGTTTGAATTTTCTAATTGAAGAGACATCGAGGCAGGATAAAAAATATTATAGACTATGTCATAAGGAATAGTTCTGTTAAAGTCTTTTGTTGTTGTTGTTTTTACCTGAAGTGTATTAGCGTAAGTAACGACTTTAATTTTCACTTCATCTAGCATTTCTTTAGATAAATTGGGCTTGTTTGATAATATTTCAATTGAGGTTTCAACACTGATAGAGTCTTTATCCCAATTTAATAAATTGATTTGAGCATGATTACCTCTAATATCCAAGTTCTTAATGTTTTCTGTTTTAAAAATATCAAGGCTATATTCTTTAAAGTCAGTTGAAATTCTAGTTTGAGAATAACTCTTTATACCAAGGAATATAATCAGACTAATTAAAATATTTATTTTAAAATTATTCATAATTTATTGAATTGTGAGCGTATAAAATTAGGTAAAAACACTTGTTTTGGAAAATCTAATAGATTTAAAAAAAAGAGCAAACCAAAATGTGTTTAAGTAACAAGGAATGCTCTTTTTATATTGTTATTGTTCAGCTTGTTCAGACTCTGATGTGTTTTCTTGGGATTCTTCAGAGTCATTAGCACCTTTTCCCTTTAATAATTTTTGACCACCTGCACCTATACTTGATTTGATCGGCGCATACCCATATTTTTTAGAAAATCGATTTAACTTACTTGCCGGGGCAAGAATATATGTAAAGGATTTTTCTCCTAATCCACCCTTCAATTTTCTTTTATCTTCATCTAATGTTTTTACAGCTTCATTATATTCCGTAACAGAAGATAATGTTTGCATCATTTCTCCTCTATGAGAAAAATAGAACCATGTGTCATCATCAAATCTAATAATTAGATCAATAGTGTTACCGCTTCTTTTCTTAACAATTTCACCGGTGACTTCAGCTTTTTTATTAATGACAAATTTCTTTATCAATGCTAAATCTGCAGAACCATCGCATACATAAGTATGAGAAGGCCCATCAAATGTAAAATCAATATTTCCAAAAGTGAACGTCTGGTCTACTAATGGATTTAGTGCCTCAAATTGTTTCAGGGTATTCTTTTTAGCAATTATATTACGGGCTTCTTTGGGGCCTACCCATTCAGCAAAACGTTTCTGTAACGTAGCGTCACTTATTTTACTTTCTGAAGCAGTTGATGTAATAATTGCATTTACCATCATATTAACAATTGTTTCATCAAAAAAGAAATCAATCCCCATCGCAGTGGTTATGGAGATTTTGTCTTTTTGAGGGTTATCTATTATTGTACCTACATTTTTATATTTAAACTGTCCTAAATCAATACCAAAATCAATTGGGCCTTCGGCTTTTATATCGCATCCGGAATTTGAATATTGAAATACAACACCTGTTGTATCCGGGTTTTCTATTTTATGTAAAGGTGCTATTTCAAAGGCATTTTGTTTGCTATTAAAGTGTAAGTATCCTGATGCTGTAATCATAGGAATATCACTATAGTCATTACGTGACTGTAAGAATGAAGAATATACATGAGCAGAGTCTTTAGTGATAAAGAAGTCTCTATAAATATTCTCTCTCTCAAAATTGACAGGTTCTTCACCAATAGGTATTAAGATATTGGATGGATCAATAACAGAATTAAAATAAACAAATGTTTGAGGTCCTCCACTACATTTATGGAGCATTTGAGCCCCTCCATCAAAGGTCAGGTGCTGTTCTTTAGCATGCAATATCGATTTCCCTTTAAATGTAAAATTCTGGTCAAAAGTAAACAGGTCAGACTCCACAATTGTACCAGTTGCACTTGTACTTAAGTTTTCATCTAACTTTATTTCATTCATTTGAATGGTAAATTTCTTTCCATTACCATTGAAGTAGTCATATTCACCATAGCCACTATAATCATATTTCCCATCAATATTCAGGTGCGAATTATAAATAGTATGCGAGTAAGTTGAATCATTTAATAAGATAACAGCACTATCAATAGGTGCCATTTCAGCATCTTCATATATGGTAATTCGTCCATCGTTTAGTTGAATGTCAGCATCAGCAACCTTTATATCTTTTACTTCCTCTGCATAAATAACTTTCTTTTCAACGTCATATCTTGCTAATGGAGCTCTAAAATCTAAAGAGTCCTGTTTTCTGTGAGTGGAAACAAATCGGTTACCTTCAGAACCACTTGCTCCCATATAGATGTTATTCAGATCCATATCCCAAGAAAACTCACTGATATATGATACATATCTGTTATCAGTAAAATTAACTAAACTACCACCTGATTTAGAAACAAAATTACCTCTTCTGGTTTCAAAATCAATGTTCGAAATTAGGTTAGTTGTGTTAAATGATACATCACCCATATCACCACTAACTAAATTAAAATCAGATGAGTCTGCAAGTAATGTGTGCTCACCAAAAGTCATAGCAGCAGATACTATATTTGCTTTATCCATATAAAATGTACCTTTTCCGGTTGCTCCGGTTTTTGCTACGGTTATTGTACCTTCTAATTGGGCTTCATTATTAAACATTGTAAAAGCTTCTTCCTGACTTTTGGATTCAAGTTTATCCTTATATGGATAGTAGCTTACAAAATTAAATTTACCCGTTATATCAGGATATTCAACACCATCTTCTTGTTTTGCAACTGTAAAATCATAAGTTTGGCCTTTCGTTTCTTCTGGCAAGAATAAAAAATTCTCTGATTTAGAGGTTGAAGTGATATAGTTTAAAGTACCATTTCCTCTTAATCCTTTATTACTTAGATCAATGTTAGCAATGAATTTGGCTCTATGATCATAAATATCATACCCGTCTTCAGGAGTGTTTCGGTTAAAGCCTAACGAATAATCCGTTTGTACAGTTAAGTTCTCAGCAAAAGTAGGGAAGATGTTTGAAACGAAAGTCCCTGCAAAGTCAAAATTTTTTCTGGACAATTCGCTGATACTGTCCATTAAGAAGGTGTCTAAACGGAAATAAAATTTTTCTCTGTCATAAATACCATCCTGTATTTCAGGTTTATCGTAGTATACGAACGATTCCGATGTACTATGTAATATTGGGTATTCGCTGTAATAATCTTTTCCAGATTTATTATCAGGTTGGTCAATTTTAAGTGTTCCGGAAAGTTTTTCGATAGCATTTTTTACATAGGTTAATTTTGGATGTCCAAAGTAATCAAGTTCACCTGTCTGAACCTGCATTCTTAGTGAATCGATATTAGTCATATCAATTAAAAAGTCGTCGTAATTAAATTTGAAACCTGCCCCGTATAGGTTTAACATACCTGCATTGATGACTCCATCAAACATAAAGTTACGGTTTCTCTTAAGAAGAATTTTTTCATCTTTAGGGAAGAAAACAACATTTTGATTATCAGAAATTGATATTGATTTTACACCATTAATATTTAAATCAAAATTTAACAAGTCTATTTGAGCATTTTCAACTCTTCCGGGAGTATTAGATGCAAATCTAATAACATCATAGTCTTTTTTACCTAATCTAAAAAGTAAGTAATCATTTAAACGCTGCCTTATTACAATTTCATCTGTATTTATATTATAACCTATAAAACCATAAAAGGAAAGTTGTATAATTTGCTGTCGCACCTGAGCCTCAGGTAAACCCATCATTTGGGCATAATCATAAGCAGTAAAAGGTTTACCTTTAAACTTTTTAGAACAGTTTTTTAACCCTTGTAAAGGGTGAATGGCATCCATTCCCTGCAACTGATTATAAAAGCTTTCTCTAAAATAACTAAGAGATTCAAAAGAACCGTGATTTTCTGCAGCACCAGATACCATTTTTAAATTCATAACATCTTCATCCAGATTCCAGCTTAGTAATTCTATATCCATACTTACGTTATGAAATGTGTTAAAGTAAGGACTAATGGCTAAACCTTCTCCATCCCTGATCAAATGGAGTTCATTAATATCTACCATTAATTTAAAAGTTAATCCCGGATGATATATATATCCTGTGTCTAACTGAATTTTTATTTCGGTATCGGTACTTAAAATTTGATCTTTACGTAAGGCGAAATAAAGCGATTTGGCTGTTATAAACAAGGTGTCGTGACGAAAAATGGTAATGGTTGCAGGATTTTCATAAGTTCCGGCACCTAAAAATTTTGCTCCATTCTGAGCAAATCCACCTTCGTAGTTAATATTTGGATGAATATTAGTTAAGTTAAATCTTTCCTCTGTCGACAAAAACTGGGGATAGGTGGATGTTTCAGCTTTATTAATATTCATTACTTTATGCCTTAATCTACCTTTAAGAGCATGATCGAAATAAATGTAATTGTAGAAATTTACAGAATCTATTTCAAACATGGCATCTTTAAACGGAATGGAATAATTATTAAAAGTAGCATAGACTGAATCAGGTGAAAAACCTGATCTTTCCCATGTAACTTTACCTTTATCTCCTTTCCATATATTAGAGGTGTAATTGAATTTTCCTGAGGTATCAAATATCTTAATACTGTCATTTTTTGAAAAACAAGTTAGGCCTAGGTTTGGAAATATCCCAATTAAATCTTTATTCTCATTGTAAATTAGCTCCCAGTTGTTGTTGCTTGAATTCCATTTGGTTGAAGGGGTCGAATAGATTGTATTGTTGTTCAAAAGATTGCTCGTCGTAGATAAGAATTCGTTAACTTTTCTTAATGGATAACGTTTTTTGTTGATTAAGTCAGTAACTGCAGAATTCCAGGCGTTGAAGCTATTTTCAGAAATATCAGACTGAATATATTCGCGAATTGTACTTAAATAAGTTATATAATCAGGAACTGGTCTGGCTCTTTTTATGGCCATCTGATTACAATTATCAATGATAATTAATTTTAATTCGCTACTTAATTCCGGATCTGTCCAAAATAAAGATAACTCTTCGATATACTCTTTAGCAAACTTTTTATCAGCAACAGATTTAAACAATTCATCCAAAGTAGAAATAAATTCTTCAGGATTGTCACTGAAAAGATTTTGTGAATAAGAGGAAAAAGAAAAGACTAGAGTAAAAAACAGCAGTAAAAATATTCTCATAGATTATTATTTTGAAAGCGTATACGCAATTGCAACCCAATTGTTATCTTCCTTAATTGATTTCTTTATTAAGTTATTTTTTGCGCATTCCTTATCAATTACGTCAATATCTGAATTATAAAAACCACTTAACATTAATGTTCCATTTGGATTAAGAACTTTTGCATATTTATTGATATCGTCAAGTAAAATATTTCGATTAATATTAGCCAATATAACATCAAAACTCTCATTCCCTAATAAGGAAGCATCTCCGCAAAAAACTTCCATTTGATTAATGTTATTAAGATTGATGTTTTCAATGGCATTGTTGTATGCCCATTCTTCAATATCTATACCTGTAACTTTGTTAGCTTCTTTCATGGCACAAAGTATCCCTAAAATACCAGTTCCACATCCCATATCCAGAACTGATTTGCCTTTGAAGTCTCTTTCTAAGATGTGTTTGATCATCAAGCCTGTTGTTTCATGATGTCCTGTTCCAAAGGCCATTTTTGGCTCAATTAATATATCGTAATCAGTTTTTGGTATATCTTGATGGAAAGGACTTCTTACAATGCAACGATCATCAATAATTATAGGGTTAAAAAAGTGTTTCTCCCAGGTTTCATTCCAATTTTGATCAGGCATTTCTTCTGCACTATATTTTATTTCGTAATCATCATTCTGAATAATTTGACAATTATCAATATCTTCAGAAGAAAAACTAGAGGATGGAATATAGGCATTAAGACCATTTTCTGTTTCTTCGAAGCTATCGAAATCAAATTCTGCAAGTTCGGCAGTTAAGATATCTCTGATAAAATCATTAATTGGGCTAATTGAGAAAGATACTTTAGTGTATTGCATTAGAGTTGTATTTTCAATTTAAATTATTGTGGCCAAAATTAGCAATAAGTTCTGCATAAAAAAAGCCGTCTGATAAGACGGCTTATATAAATATCGATTGATTTTAAATTAAAAAGCATCAATAATACCAACGAAATCACTTGCTTTTAAAGATGCACCACCAATAAGACCGCCGTCAACATCAGGGTTAGCAAATAATTCTTTTGCATTATCAGGCTTACAACTTCCTCCGTAAAGGATAGAACAGTTATCTGCTACTTCAGCACCATATTTGTCTGCAACAACAGAACGAATATAAGCGTGAATTTCTTGAGCTTGCTCAGGAGTTGCAACTTTACCAGTTCCGATAGCCCATACTGGTTCGTAAGCTAAAACAATCTTACCAAAATCGTCTGCAGAAAGATGGAAAAGCGCTTCTTCAATTTGAGTTTTTACAACTTCATTTTGTTTTTCAGCTTCTCTTTCAGCTAATACCTCACCAATACAGAAAATAGGAGTTAAGCCATTAGCTAAAGCTAAATTAGTTTTTTCTTTAAGGATTTCATTTGTTTCACCATAGTACTCTCTTCTTTCTGAGTGACCAAGAATAACACATGCAGCACCAGTAGATTTAACCATAGCTGCTGAAATTTCACCAGTGTAAGCACCAGATTCTTTATCAGCACAGTTTTGTGCAGAAACTAAGATTTTATCAGCATCAACAGTTTTAACAACCTCAGTAATGTGAGTAGCTGGAACACCAACAATAACTTTACAGTTAGGTGTTTTTCCAGCAAGAATGCTGTTTAATTCTGATGCTAATTCAACTCCTTCTTGAAGAGTCTTGTTCATTTTCCAGTTTCCGGCAACAATGTTTTGTCTCATCGTAATAAATGTTTGTGATTAAAACTATATTGAATTATTTATTTTTGAATAACTTTAAAATTGAAATTAAAATTAAGCTTAATACTACTAATAGAACTCTATTAAACTCATTTTTAGCATTTAATTGTTTAATAGCAAAAGATGATGGATTTATCATATTTTTTGCTTGTGGAATATCATTGTAGTGCCACTTTCCTATGATATTTCCATCTTGAATTAATATGATACCAGGATTGCTCCTGATCATAGTTTTTAACATGGTTTCATCAGCTGTTAGGTAATTAAAACCAGCTTCTGTATTAAATTCAAAATTAGTAATATCATCAGAATTTGAGGCTGTTACAAAATAGCTTTTTATTCCATTCTCAAACAATATCTTGTTAATTTGTTTTAAGCTGTCAATATTATTTCCCCAGGTTCCTTTTTTTATTTGTGATGAAATAACCAATAGTGTAGGGGACTTATCTTCTAAAATGTTGTTGGTAATGTCATTGCCTTGGTCATCTGTTAATACAAAGTCATGAATTGGAGGTTCGTATCCTTTACTAATTACTTTAGTTTCGCTATTTAAAAATACCCATGTTGAATCATTATAGGGATAGTCTGAGGTACTAAATATTTTTTGTTCCCCATTCTTTTCCATAATGAAAGTAGTTTCATATTCGGGTTGTTCTGCACCATCTGGAATAATCATTCCTTCATGTATATTGTTACCAATTTTAAATGGTCTGAAATCAATTAAGGGTAAATGATTATAAGAATAATATGAAACACCAAGAATAATGACAGAAGCTCCTATTGTAAAAACAAATTGCTTTAAAGAATTGATATTTGAAATGAACTTTTTTCTATTTATGAAAAGAAATAATGCAGGAATTACTAAAACTACATTTTTGATAAAAGTTTCCCAATTTGTAAGCTTTAAAGCATCTCCAAAACAACCACAATCCGTAACAGGATTAAAAATGGCAATACCTAAAGTTAATGGAAGGAAAATAATCATAAACAACATCGCCAAAGTTGAAGATGTTTTGATTCTAATTCCAAGTAGGATATGAATCCCTGTTAAGAATTCAATAGCAGAAACAGCAAAAGATAATGGTATTACTATAAATGCTAAACTGCCAAGATGAAATGAATTTAAATAATCTTCAAACTTTATTGCACTTCCAATTGGATCAACGGCTTTAACAAAGCCCGAAAACATAAATGTTAATCCTACAATTACACGGCTTAAGTAATAAAAGATCTTATTCATTTTAATTACATTAATTTTCTTCTTCAGGAAAATCTAACATTATCATTGCAAATATGGCATAATTAATCATATCCAAATAATTGGCATCAATTCCTTCTGATATAATTGTTTTTCCTTGGTTATTTTCAATTTGTTTTGTACGATGGAGTTTCATTAAAATTAAATCGGTAAAAGAGCTAATTCTCATATTTCTCCATGCTTCATCGTAATCATGATTTTTGTTAAGCATTAGATTCTTTGCGTTATAAATGTTTTTCAAATACAACTCTAATGCTTTTTCATTATTCATCTCAGGTTGATCGGATGGACCCAATTCCAATTGAATTATGGCCATGGATGCATAATTAATAATTCCGATAAATTCAGAACGTATATCTTCATCAACTTTAGAAACACCTTTTGTTTCAATACTTCTGATTCTTTGAGCTTTTATAAAAATTTGATCAGTCATGGACGATGGCCTTAATATTCTCCATGCAGTTCCATAATCTTTCATTTTTTTCTCAAAGATATCTTTACATACTGTTATTACATGTTCAAATTGCTGATCTGTTTTTTGTGACATGATTATTTTTTAATTGAGCCGTAAAAGTATCAAAAATTCAATTAATACGGTAAAATATCAGGTATTGAATCTTTAAAAAAGTTTCATCTCAAAATAAATCATGTGAAGACTTGGTTAATAGCCGAACTGTTTATAGGGAAATACATAGGATTAAAGAAGCTTAAGCACCGTTAATCCTATGTGTTGGTTTGCTATTTTTCTTTAGAATCATTTACTTGTGATAAGGCATCTTCAAAGGATTCAAAGATATTATCGATTCCTATTAATTCATTAATTCCAAATTTTTCAAAATCCGTATATACCTGGTCATTGACCCCGGATAGTATAATTTTCACATTGTGTTTCATTAATGTTTGTACAGAGCTTTTAAAATTATGCATACCTGTTTGATCGGCAAAAGAAACATGACGCATTCTAATAATTATAGTTTTGTAATCAAGCCCAATTTTTTCAATTACCTGAGCGTATTTTTTAGAAGATGCAAAAAATAATGGGCCACTAATTTCGTATATGCCAGTATTAGATGGTAATTGGGAGTAGTCTTCAATTAAATCAGTATCCACAATGTTGTCAATTCTTTTTTCTGCAATGTCTGACATACGCTTCATAAAAAGTAGAGCTGATAATACCACGCCAACCTCTATTGCAATTGTTAAATCTAAAACTACAGTTAGGATAAAAGTTGTAAGCAGGATGATTATATCGAAAAATGAACCTTTAAGAATGGATACAAATGAACGCCATTCACTCATGTTGTATGAAACCACAATTAAGATTCCAGCCAAACATGACATGGGAATTAACTTAGCTAAAGGACCAATAAAGAGCATAATCAGCAATAAAGTAAATGCATGTACTATTCCTGCAATAGGAGTGCGCCCGCCGTTTTTAATGTTAGTGGCAGTTCGAGCTATTGCTCCTGTTGCCGGAATTCCTCCAAAAAACGGAGTTACAATGTTTGCAATTCCTTGTGCAATTAATTCCGTATTCGACCTGTGATTTCCACTAATCATACCATCAGCAACTACAGCGGAAAGTAAAGATTCAATTCCGCCAAGTAATGCAATTGTTATTGCAGGAGCAAAATAATTAGGTAAATCAGCTAGTTTAAATGAAGGGATTTCTAATGAAATATTTCTTGGTATATCTCCAAAGAAGGTTTCAATCGTACTTACTTGTATTTTGAAAAAATAGACAACAATCGTAATAAGAACTATAGCTATAAAAGAGCCTGGTACTTTCTTTATTAATTTAGATGAGAATACGCAAATTATAATTGTAATGGTTGTAATAATTAATGCAGTGAAATTAATATGCTCAAGGTTTGAAAAGTAGAAATGCCATTTATCCAGAAAATCAGCAGGAACTTTACCAACATCAATACCTAATGCATCTTTGATTTGAGTAGAAAAAATAATCAGTGCAATACCGCTTGTAAATCCTACAATTAAAGGTTGGGGGAAGAATTTTAAAACATTTCCCAGCTTAAGTAATCCAAAAATGATGAGAATTACTCCTGCTAATATTGTAGAAATAATTAAACCATTGAGTCCATATTTTTCAAGAATGCCAAATACAATTATAATAAAGGCTCCGGTTGGACCTCCAATTTGAACTCGGCTTCCACCTAAAAAGGAAATTATAAAACCTGCTACTACGGCTGTAATTAATCCTTTTTCGGGCGAAACACCAGAGGCCACAGCAAAGGCTATAGCAAGGGGTAAGGCTACAATACCAACAATGATACCTGCCATAATATCGGATGTAATTTGTTTGTGATTCAATCCTTGTTTTAAAAGGCTGAAAAATTTAGGTTTAAATATGTTATTCATTGTTTTTGTGTTATAAATAAATGTATACCAATTGTCTACCTATTATTGGTAGGTATTTGATAAATATTAATTAATATCTGGTTTTATAATAAATAATAGGTTGTAGTGATTTTGTATAAATCTGATTTTTAAGCATATATGCATTATATTGTTGGGTTTATAAAATTCGGACAATAAGCACCTTAGAAATCAGTTTTTCGTCTTAAATCCCTCGATCTATTGTTATAAAGATGTCAGCATACATTTATCATAAGCCGTTTCCACTACTATATGAAAGATGTATGGTAAGAAATAATACCGAATTACACTAAAAAATATACTTTTAGCATTGAGATATAAAGTAAGTATAATTCAATTATTAAGTTAGATAGGATAATTATCCTGTCAAAACCATATGGATTCTTAACATGGGAGTAAAAAATTTGTACAAAAGTATTTAAAAGGGCATTTCGTTATTCTGAAAAGTAAAAAAATTAAGAGAAATTAACTTATACAATACGATATAATGACCTTTTTTGCGAAAAGTTGTTAACTATAGTTAATAGGATAATCTATTTATCATACTTTAGAGGTATGGAAAAAGTAAATTTAGACCCTTTATTTACCTCAGAGTCCACCCAGATTTTACCGCCTAAAAGTTCAATTAAACTTTGAGAAATGGATAATCCCAGACCTGTTCCACCATGAGTTTTTGTGATTTGGGGATTAGCTTGTGCAAATCTTTCAAAAATCTTAATTTGCTCTTCCTTAGCAATTCCTATACCAGTATCTTTTATGTATATTTCAAGAAATGATTGATTTATAACGTTATATCCAATATTTATATTGCCATTTTGAGTAAATTTAATAGCATTACTAACTAAATTGGTTAAAATTTGTCTCAACTTATTTTCGTCTGTATATATTAATGCCTTATTATTATCAAGAGCTAAATTAAGATGAATCATATTATTTTTATCTTTAATCCTTTGCGAAAAAATATCACTGATATCATGTATAAGCTTATTGATATTAATCTCACTCAGGTATAATTCAATCTGTCCGGTTTCTATTTTAGATATTTCCAAAACATCATTAATAATATCTAAAAGTTGCTTACCACTATTTACAATTACGGATGTGTAATATTCTCTTTCTTCCGGGTTTAAAGTTCTTGATCTTAATAATTCAGAAAATCCAATAATACCATTCATTGGAGTTCTGATTTCGTGACTCATATTTGCTAAAAATGAAGATTTTAAGCGATCGCTTTCTTCTGCTTTTTCTTTAGCGCTAATTAATTCCAGTTTATCTTTTTCTCTTTCTGTAACATCACGAACTATAGCCAGAGTTTGATTTTTGTTTACATAAACCATCCTGGATTCAAAAACTCTATTTTCATTTTGAATCGACAACTCATAATTGTAAGTTTCTGTTTGTTTGTTATTTAATACAGTTTTGATTTTATCCAATGTTAGTTTAGAAATATCTGGAGGTAAAACCTCAGTTACATTTCTACTTAAAAAGAATAGACTATCCTGAAAAAGTAATTCAGATTCATTAGTATGGTAATCTAAAATTATTCCTTTTTGATCAAATACAAACATCATATCTGGAATTACAGAAAGTAAACCATTTAATTTAGCATTATTAAGTTCTAATTTTTCGTTACTGTGTTTTAAATTACTGATTAAATATTTTTCTTTTGATATATCGGTAAATGTGCCTATGCCTTTATAAGCAATCTTACCTTTAAATAATACAATACCATTACCTAAAATATACTTTATGCTATTTTCTCCAGTATCCATTCTAAATTCTGTTTTCCAAGCACCCAGATTATTTAATGCATTATGCCAGTAATTATTTATTTTTTCTTTATCAGAAGGGACAATCAAGTTATTTAGCTCAGTAAATGTTTTGATATCATTTAGTTTTGGCGAGATAATATTAGGATTGCTATGCCAAATCAATTCATCAGTAATTGGGCTCCATTCATAAATAATATCAGATATATGCGTAGCTATTAATTTAAATTGTTCTTCGCTATCTTTTAATGAGGATTCAACGGTTCTTGTTTCTCCTATATCCTGAGCTACACCATGAGTACCTATAAAATTGTTATTAGAATCGTATGTTGGACGTAAAGAAGTTCTGATCCATTGGAAATCATTGTTTTTGGCTTTTATTTTTGCCTCGATAAGAACCACAGAACCTTTTCTTACGGTATTTAACGCTTCATGAAAATTTATTTTATAATCGTCATGAATAAAGTTCATTAAATGACTTCCAGTTATTTCTTTGGGTAAAAAACCGGTGAAAGAGGTAATTACCGGGCTAATGTATGTACAAATTCCTTCAGGATCTATAGTGAAAATAACATCGTTAATTTTTTCAACTAAGTCCTTGTATTTTAATTCGCTTGCTTTAAGAGCATCTTGAATCTGCTTTTTTTCAGATAAATCTTCAATAGTACCTATTCCTCCGCAAATAATTTTATTTTCATTATAAACGGGTGATGTTTTTAATAATACATAAGTATTTTCTTTACTGGTAGTAGTATGATATTCTCCCTCATACTCACCGTGTATACCTTTGATAGTATCTTGTATACAAGAAACAGGTCTTTTATCTGATAATTGTTTTAAATTTAATCCTAATAATGTAGCTCTATTTGATTTTAATAATTCACAAAACTTCTCATTGCAATCAGTAATAATCAAATTAGTATCCCAATAAAATATGCCGATAGGAGAGGCGTGAAAAAAATGTTTAAATTTTTCTTCTCCATCCTGTATTACATCTCTATGAATATTGAAATCGATATTTAATTTTTCAATATCTCTTAAGTCATCTTCAATAACATCTCTTAATTTTTCAAATTGAGAGATTTTTTCTGATGGAAAAATATTTCTTGTTTTTGAATATAAACATAATGCTCCAAATATTTTATTGGCTGGATCAATTACAGGAATACAATAAATACATTTGAATTTAGCGTTATATTCTATTGTATTTTGAAATTGTTTGTTGGATTGTAGGTTATTTATATAGCGTTTTTTTCCATCATTTATAACCTTATGTGTAATGCTTTCTTCATTACTACAATCTTTGAACAAAGAACTTTCATTGGGATTGTTATAGGCCAGTACAATGATACTGTTGTTTTCTTTTTTACCAGCAAGGATAATGGAACCATCCATTAAATCTGCAATAAGGCTAAATTGAATCTTCCAGCGCTTTAAATAAGGATTATAATTATGTTTATTTATGTTCACAATAATTCATTATAATAATCAGAATATTAAATGTATGTTTTTTAGGAATTGATAAAATTTATTTTCGTTAAATGCCCTATATTTATTGATGAATGTGTATGTTATTTAAATGAGATTATTTCAAAATTAATTGAGCTGGTGATAAGTAAAAAAGATAGTTTGCTTATTATTTATGTTAAATTGCAGGTTCTCTGTTTCTTGTGTGCCATTGATACACAACTTTACGTTGTTGATTCCGGTTTTTAATGGAATTCTGGAGTAGTGTATTGAATAAGGTAATGATTGCCAATTTCTCGTGTCTGCTTTTTCAGTCATTGCATTAACAATGCTAACTATGGTGCCTAAATTTCTATTTTCAGTATTGGCAAGACTTTCTAATGCTTTTTTTGTTACCAAACGAGCTATTCCATTGGATAATTCTCTTATCATCCTGTCTTTTAAAGATTGAAAAGCAATTGCATTAATATCTTCTGATAATTCTAAAGAATATTTAATGCTATCACTAATTATTGCAGCTTGATAAAAAGTAGGTTTTCTTTCGACGTATTTAGGAAAAGCTATTCTTAAGAAAGATAGGTTTTTAAATGCGTTTTGTTCATTTTTATTACGATTTCCAATATAAACCGGAAAGTTTAATCCATATTCATCATTAATAAAAGTTACCCAACCATTATTGTATCCTGCATTAGTAAAATTAATACTCCATTCTGATTTTACAGGTCCAAACCCATTCATCCATAAAAATATAAGAGAGCCGTCAGGATTCTCATCAGCATTGTATTGTAAATCAAATAAGCTGCTGTATTTTTCATATTCCTGTGAAAGGCCTGCCTGATATGCCGCACGAACCAGGTCTTTTTTTAACTGAACAGGGGAGTGAAGATTGTAAAGTGTTTTGTAATTGTTCTCGTAAGTTTCATAGGCGTTTCTATAAGCAATGAAAGCATTGTTTTTATCGCCAGAAGCATCGTAAATCATTCCCATCAAATTATGTGCAAAAGCATCATCAGAATACTTGTTTTTTGTATTTTTATACTTATCGTTAAGTTGATGTAATACAATATTTATTCTTCGGCATTCAACGAGAGCATCTTCGAAATTATTTTGCATTAAATAATTAAGTGATTTATAGTAATGAACCATAATAACTTCAAAATCTTCAGGCTTGTATGGTTTAATCATAGGATTTGAAATAAGAGCTAAGGCCTCATTTGCATAGTTTACCCTAAAATCTTCGTTATATAAATCAGCTTTATTAAAATAGGAATTACTTTCTTCATAGTTGCCGAGCATGAAATTTACAACCCCTTGATTAAAATAATAGAGAACCCTGTTTATTCCAGACTCAGATTTACGATCTTTATTTAAAAGTTTTTCGGCGTCATTAAAATTGCCTTGGGTGATATAGGATTGTAACTCGTAATTTTTTTGATAGTAAGTAGCGCAGTTAGAAAGAATAAGTACAAGTAGAATCCCTAAAAAAAAATTATATTTGTTTTGAAAGTTCATCATGAAATTACAGAAAAGAATAACTCTACTTTTTCCTAATTACAGCAAATAAAAAGTAGAGTTAAGAGGTTTATTTTGTAATATATTTCTTGATCTTTTTGTCTCCTATCCAAACGATTTCGTTTGTTTCGAGGTTTGATAATTCCAGGTTGGTTTGATAATAGTTTACCCTTTCTTTTTTGTAAGTATCAACAATTGAATTTAAATCACCATTAAGCATAAAATCTGCTCCAAGTTCTTTACCCCATTGTTTTGCTGTTTCTAATGATGCAAATTCTTGTTGTGCTGCTCTTTCTTTTCTTAGTTCTTCTCTTTTGTCACCAGCTTGTACTAGTCTTACACGTCCACTGTTGATAAACGCTTTTTCTATGTCTTTAATAAAAGTATCTGAACTAATATGTTCATGCGATTTATTATAAATAAGTCCAACGACTACAACTGGTTTGTTACCTTCATTGGCTCTGGCGTAATTATCAATCCAGGTTCCGGATAGTATTTGTTCTACCATAGCATCTGCAACCATTTTAGAATCTGTATCGTTCCATCTGCCACTTAAATCTATTGTTTCTTCAGGAGACACTCTCTCTACTTTATGAGTCATGCACGATGACCATAAAAATAGTAAGGTGAATAATGGAAATATTATTTTATATTTCATAGTAAAATATTTTGAATGATTTTTAATTTCTAATCTTCACAAAATTTATACCAATCAATTACTTAAGATGTTTAAATAATAATCAATTTGTTCATTAAGGTATAAAATATTATCCTTTTTTTCACCGTTGTCAATCATTAAATCGTGCATTTGCGGATTTAAATGAGCTGCCCCCACTTTAAACTTAGCAAACGATGATCTGACAATATACTCAATACAAAATTCTTCTATTGTATATAAATTGATAAGAATATCAAATTCTTTAGAAATGAATTCTTTTAATAAATGTGATTTGGCCTGAAATAGCCAATTAAAATCTTTTAAGCAGATAAAATGGTGTTTTTGATCGCTAATCTGGTTGTCTTTAAGGTTTTTAGAATTAGAGAAACCTAATAATTCAACTTCTAAATTTAAATTTCGATAAGCTTTTTCAACTTTTTTAATAGCTTTTAAGTCATTTTCAGATAGGGAATTGTAAACAATGCCAATTGATTTTGCATTTTTAAAATTGCAAATAACTGGAGTTTGAATTCTCTTTTTAAGCTTGCGGTTCAATAAATAATTACCAATTTTTATTCTCAATTTTTTTAAGTAGTTCACAGATTTAATTTTCTAATAATTCAATAAAATCAGTTTCGTTAATAATTTTAACGCTTAACTTTTCAGCTTTTTCTAGTTTACTTGGTCCAGTTTTTTCTCCTGCCACAAGATACGATGTTTTTTTAGAAACACCACTTAAGTTCTTTCCTCCGTTAGCTTCGATAATGGCTTTAAGTTCGTCACGGGAAAAATTTTCGAAAGTACCACTAATTACAAAAGAAAGACCTTTGAGTTTTTCACTGTCGTTTACTTGCTCTTCAATTTCAAGAGTTAATCCTTTAATTTTTAAACCTTCAACAAGTCTAAGATTGTCTTCATCCTTAAAATAATTGATGATACTTTCTGCAACTTTTGGGCCAATATCATCAATTGCAATCAAATCGTCAAAAGTTGCAGATGCAAGTTTATCAATGGTATTAAAGTTCCTGCATAAAACCTTAGCAACTGTAGCTCCAACATGTTTTATACCTAAACCAAATAGTACATTTGGATATGGTATATTTTTAGAGGCTTCAATTCCTGCAAGTAAGTTCTGAGTTGATTTTTCCTGGAATGTAAATGTTTTCTTGTTTTGGTCATCTTCAACAACTCTGGATAAACCATTTAGTGTTTCAAAAGTCAAATCGTATATTTCACTAACATTAGTAACAAGGCCTTTTTCATATAATAGATCTACAATTTGCTCTCCAAAGGAATCTATATTAACAGCTTTTCGACTTACGAAATGTTCTATCTTACCTTTAATCTGTGGAGGACAAGCTTTGTCATTTGGACAAAAGTGTGCAGCTTCACCATCTGGTCTTATCAGTAGTGTTCCGCATTCAGGGCATTCTTTGATGAACTGGATTTTTGTTGCCAAAGGACCTCTGGAACTCTCATCGGCCTTTGTAATTTTAGGGATAATTTCACCACCTTTTTCTACATATACCATATCATTTTCATGCAGATCAAGCTGGTTGATTATATCTGCATTATGTAATGATGCCCTTTTAACTGTTGTTCCAGCTAATTGAACAGGTTCAAGGTTTGCTACAGGAGTTATTTTGCCTGTTCGGCCAACCTGATAACTAACATATAATAATTTAGTATAAGCTTCTTCTGCTTTAAACTTATAGGAAATAGCCCATCTGGGTGATTTTGCGGTATATCCTAATTCATTTTGAAGGTTAATGTTATTTACTTTAATAACAATTCCATCGATTTCAAATGGGAGGTTGTATCTTTCTTTATCCCAATAATTAATGAAGTCATTTATTTCGTCAAGCGATTTACATATTTTATAGTGAGTAGGGATTTTAAATCCCCAAGAACGTGCTGTTTCTAAATTTTCAGAATGTATGTCAGAAGGTAAACTTTCACCTAATAAATAATACAAATAGCAATCTAATCCTCGTTGTGCAACTTCAGAACTTTTTTTCATTTTTAATGATCCTGCTGCCGCATTTCGTGGGTTAGCAAATGGAGCTTCTCCATTTAATTCTCTTGTTTCATTTAGTTTAATAAACTCCTCATTGGGTAATAATATTTCTCCACGGATAACAAAAGAATCTGGATAGTTACCATGCAAACTAAGGGGTACACTTTTAATTGTTTTAACATTGGCGGTTACATCATCACCTTTTTCACCATCCCCACGAGTAACAGCCTGCACTAAATGTCCATTTTCGTAGGTTAGGCTAATTGATGTTCCATCGTATTTTAACTCACAAACATATTCAATATTATCACCTATGGCTTTTGAAACTCTTTGATGAAAATCAGCAATTTCATTTTCGTTATAAGTATTACCTAAGGATAGCATCGGATATTGATGTATTACCTGCAGGAAATCGTTTGACAGATCACTTCCAACTCTTTGTGTAGGACTATCAGGATCACATAATTCCGGATTTTGTTGTTCTAAATCAACCAATTCTTTCATTAATTGATCGTACTCAAAATCAGATACCTGAGGTTGATTGAGAACGTAATAATTATAATTGTGTTTATTTAAAGTATCTCTTAAAAGATTTATTTTTTCTTGAATATCTGTTGCCATCGTTGTTTTATAAGTTTCTCTGTCTAGAAAAATGTAAAAATACAACTTTGGATAGAACTAAAAAGTGACTAAATGTTTTTTATCATAGAATAAATTGTATTTTTGTGCCGAAATTGGTTTGATACTTATAGAATTATATAATTATCAATGTAATAGGGAATGTCGTGAAAATCGACAACAGTATCCGCTGCTGTAAGTTTCGATTTTGAATGTGTATTCAAAATAGTATGCTTACTATCACAATGCCACTGTCTGTTTTATGGATGGGAAGGCGATAGTAAGTCGGAATAAGTCAGAAGACCTGCCAATTTGTTTAGTATGTTCATGTTATTCGGAATAGATATCATGGTACAATTCTTTCTTTTGTATCCCTGAAATTGTTGTGAATAATCTTTGTATTTATTATTGAGGGGATGAAAAACTGGTTGTTTTTATTTATGATTTTTATTGGGCATTATTCTGTAGGATTTTCTCAGGATATGGCAAGGGATACGATGCATATTGTTGAAGTTAATATTGTTAGATCACGAATTAAATATTTAACAGATGTTGATAAAACAAGGATAATTGATTCTGCAATTTTATATCGATACTCATCACAAGATTTAGCAACCCTTCTTCAAAAAACGTCTTTAATAAGAATATCATCAAATGGTGGTTCAGGTACTCTTTCAACAGCAAGTATTAGAGGAGCTTCTTCTACTAATACTGTTGTTAATTGGAATGGCCTGCCGATAAATTCATTAACTACAGGCTCTGCTGATTTATCTTTGATTAGTGTAGGAGGATTTAATAATATAAGTATAGTTTATGGGGCAAGTGGTGCAATATACGGCAGTGGTACTCTAGGTGGAGTAATTAATTTATCAAACGAACCTGAATGGAATAATAATTTTTCTGTGGGATTATCTACTGAAATTGGTGGATTTTCTGGTTATAGTGATAAATTTTATTCAAAAGGTGATAAGCTTTTAGACGATATCTCTTCTGTTAAAAGTCAATTATATGTAAAGGCATCAAACGATAAAATATCTTATAGTGGGCAACTAATTTATCAAAGTAGTAAGAATAATTTTAAATATACAGATACTCATGATTTTGGCTCGCCAGAAGAACAGCTAAATAACAATGAAAATAAAGTTATTGGTACAGTACAGGATGTTCACGTAAAGCTTAAAAAACAATATTTTGATGGAGGTATCTGGTATCAAGTAAAAGAAAAGAATATCCCTGGATTAATGGGAATTGGTGATCCTATAAGTTTTCAGGAACAGAAAGATTCTTTGCTTAGAACTTATATTAGATGGAAAACTATTTTGGGGTGTTTTCGTTTGGAGATGAAGGGAGCATATTTGTATGATTTTCTTAGGTATACAGATAAAGAATCGAATGAAAGCATTTATTATAAAACTTATTCTGAGATATATTCAAAAAGGTGGTTGAGTAATGTTAATGCTAGATATTATATAAATAATAAGATAAGTGCTGATGTAGATTTTAAATACAATCAATTATATGGTGTAACAAATAATTATAATACTAAGGAAAAAGATTATCGATTATCTGTTGCCTCAATGTATAAAGCACATCACATATCATTAATTACAACCTTGGGTAAAGAATGGAATAATATTAATAATTTTCCTATTGTAGCTTCTTTAAATTTATTAGCTAACTTAAATAATTGGTCAGCAAGATTAAAGGCCGGAACTCATTACAGAAGACCTACTTTTAATGAAAGGTATTGGGAACCTGGAGGAAATAAAGATTTAAATGCTGAGGAAGGAAAAAGTTTTGAGTTAGGTTTTACATTTGCAGATAAATCTTCTGAGCTTAAGAATATTGGCGGTGATATAACTTTTTATTTTTCAGATAATAAGGAGTCTATTTCTTGGCAGCCGACAGAAGTTGGGTATTGGCAGCCTTTAAATACAGGTAAGATGATTTCAGAAGGTATGGAATTCGAATTTTGGCAAGCATTTCATTTAGGAAAAAATAAATTACAGAATAAAATTTCCTACGGACTGAATCATACATTCAACAATAATGTAAGTGATGAAAATTATAAAGAAACAATAGCATATCATCCAAAACATACATTAAAAACTTCAATTGATTTTTTAAGTGCAACTTGGAGCAGTAGTGTTATTTACTCATTTCAATCTGAAAGCAAGACTTATGAGGATAATATAATGGATGCGTTTGTATTAATGGACTATCACTTTGGTTATTTATTCAATATCCGAAAAATTAAATTAAACACAAGTCTAAGAATCGAAAATGTTTTAAATAAATCATATGAAGTGGTTTATGCATATCCGATGCCAGGAAGAGCATTTTATTTTACAGTGAATATTAATTATTAAATATTAAAATTATGAAAAAACTTATAAGACTGAGTTTTGCGCTTTTAACAGCTTTGTTATTAGTTACCTCGTGTTCCGAGGATGATGAAAATATTCCTTTAGAATTAGGAATTAACACCGGAATCATTCTTGATAATGGTGAAAGTAAGGTTATTACAGAAGAAGAACTTCAAATTACAGATGAAGATAATGATGAAGTTGAAATATTTTATACAGTTACTCAAGCTCCAGAAAATGGTATGTTAGTTCTTATTGATGATGAGACTACTTCTATTACTACATTTACTCAGCAAGATATTACAGATAATAAATTGGAGTATATTCATGATGGTAGTTTTACAGAATCAGATTATTTTGAATATTCTGTTACTGATGGTGAAACTGTTTTAACAGGCACTTTTGTTATTAGTATTGGAGAAAAACAAATTAATCATGTTTTTGTATTAAATGAAGGAAATAGTACTGGTTCAGTAAGTTTAATTGATGTAGCAGGAAATGTAACAAATAATTATTTTAAAGCCACAAATGGTATTGAATTAGGTCAATATCCTGAATCGATTGCTGTAAATGATGAATATGCATTTATTGTGGTTACAACCGGTACTGGTGCTGGGTATATTCTAGTTGTTGACAGGGCAACTCTTGAGGTTGAGAAAACTATTTCTGGACTTTCTTATCCTAGAGAAATTGTATTGCTGGAAAATAAAGCATATATCTCAAATGGAAGTGGAGAAGGTGTTGTATATATTGTTGATTTAAAGACATTAACAATGAACAGTACTTCAATTGCTGTTGGACATGGACCTGAAAAAATGGTGGTTTCTAATAATAAATTATATGTAGCCAATAGTGGTGGATGGTCAAATGATGATAATACTGTTTCTGTTATTAATTTGAATACACTTACTGTAGAGAATACGATTACGGTAAAATCTTGTCCTAAGGACATGGTTGTAGATGCAGATGGAAATGTATGGGTTAATTGTGGAGGAGTTCCGGATTATTCGAATTATCCAAATGTTTCATATACGGATGCTGGTTTATCAAAAATTAATATTGAAGATAACAGCGTTGTTTCTTGGGAAATTGCTAATCCATCAGGAACTGTGAAAAATATTGCTATAAGTAAAGATAAAACAATAATATATTATTTAGCAGATGCTGTTTATGCAATGGATATTACAGCTACTGATTTACCAACAACAAAACTTATTGATAAATCATTTTATGGAATAGATGTACACCCGGTAACTGATAAACTATGGTTATGTGAAAGTGTTGATGCAACAACAGCTGGAAAGGTTGAAGTATATTTGGCAAATGGAACAAAAGAAACTGAATATAGTGTAGGAGCTATGCCTAATTCTAGTGTGTTTGTGTATTAAAGTAATCTTAAAGTATTAATAAAAAAAGAGATCTTAATGGTCTCTTTTTTTTATTAATACTATTTTTTATCTTCTGTTGTTTCGTTTTTTGCCTTATGTCTCTCAATAAAATGCATAATAATTGATTTTGCTAAATCAAAAACTGGTCGGTATAATTCATTTAGCATCGCAGAGAAAAATTTAAAAGGATTTAAATATTCTCTTAATTCAAGTTGCTTTATCTGTAATTTCTTTTCTGAAAGCCGGATTTGATAATGTAATTGCATCTTTTCATTTTCAAAATCCTTAAAAGATTTAATGTGGCTATATCTATTCCTTGTCATATTTACTAAAATTTTGAAAAAACATTTGAACAAAAGTTTTAATAATAGGAGTCTGAACCAACTTTCCGCGAAACAAATAAAATACAAAAGCCAAAAGAAAGTAAATACCAGCAATTATTAAAAACCCCAATTCATTGCTTTGTGTATACGACCCAATTGCAAAGGCACCCGCCATGGAAGCAAAAAGTAAAACAAACATAGCAATATAAAATAATACCAGTTTAATAGCTATTTTTGATACAAAACGGCTAAGATCTTCAGCTGCTTGTAGTTTTGTTAAGTCTATTTTACTTTGTATATAATGGTTGATTTCATTTTTTATATCAGATAATTCTTCTGATAGAGTTTCTTTCCTATCCATAACAAAAAAATCAGTGATCGTATAAGAGATAAAAAAGCCTGAAGCTAATCTTTTTCAAAATAAGAAATTAGTTTCAGGCTGCAAAAAAAAATCTAATTTTCTACTAATTTGCACTACTGGTTGGTTCCAAAGTGTTTTTGTACTCATCAAGTAGTTTTTCAATTTTTTGTTCAATGCTGTGAATCTTTTCCTTAAGTTCGTCTTTAAGCTCTCCACCTTTAACTTTAAGCTTGTCTTTGGTGTTTTGCATTTCTTTTTCAAGTTCATTTAACTTGTTTTTTAATTGATTTCGGGTTTCAGAACCTTTTTGAGGAGCAAACAATAAAGCTGCTGCTGCTCCAACTAATGCTCCGGCAATCATTCCTCCAAAAAACAGACCAGTATTTCTCATAACTCCTATTTTTTTTAAGCTGTTAAACAACGTGTTATCAACATTTAATTTAGTAATTAAACCTATAAAAGTCAACTTTTATTAGAAAGGTTTTGACAGAATGTTTTGTTTAAATGTATTTGTGATATATTTTTGGAGATAAACGATTCAAAAGAATAGTATTTTTTTAAGATCTTTACATCTTATATGAAGCATATGGAAAACCCGGTGATAATTAGTGAAGTAGAAAAGTATGAAATTAAAAGAAATTACAGGAATCTATTAAAAGCTTGTAAAAATATTTTAAGTAGTGCCGATGTAACAGAAATAAGAAAAGCAATAGAGATTTCTCTGGAGCGAAAAAAAGAATACAGACGGCCTTCTGGTAAATTATCTGCGATTCATTCATTGGAAGTCGCAAATATTGTTGCTTCTGAAATAGGACTTGGCCGAACATCAATAATTTGCGCATTGCTTTATGATGTTATTCAACACGAAGATGTTGTTTTAAATGAGGTTGCAGATATTTTTGGTAAAAGCGTCGAAGCTATTATAAGTGGACTTATTAAAGTGAAGGAGTTGTATAATAAGGATACTTCAATAGAAACTGAGAATTTCCGAAAGTTACTTTTATCATTTGCAAAAGATGTACGTGTAATATTAATTATTCTGGCTGACAGGTTAGAGACAATGCGTAGTCTAAAATTATATGATGTAGAAAGTCAACAAAAAATAGCATCCGAAGTTGGATATTTGTATGCACCAATGGCTCACAGGTTAGGCCTGTATTCTATTAAATCAGAGATGGAAGATATGGTGATGAAATACACCATGAGGGATACATATATTTATATTGCTCAAAAATTAAATGAAACAAAACGAGCTCGTGATAAATATATAAAGGACTTTATTGATCCCTTAAAAAAAGAATTGGAAGAAGCTGGGCTAAAGTTTGAAATTAAGGGGCGAACAAAGACAATTCATTCAATCCATAATAAGATCAAAAAGCAAAACACTCCTTTTGAGAAAGTTTATGATCTTTTTGCTATTCGGGTAATTTTGGATAGCAAAGAAAAAGATGAAAAAGCGGATTGTTGGAAAGTATACTCTATTGTTACTGATAAATATCAACCCAATCCATCCAGGTTAAGAGATTGGTTATCCATACCTAAATCTAATGGTTATGAATCATTGCACACAACTGTTTTAGGTCCTGAAAATAAATGGGTAGAAGTACAAATACGTACACAAAGGATGAATGAAGTTGCAGAAAAAGGATTGGCTGCACACTGGAAATATAAAGGAGGAAAAGGTGAGAAAGGAATGGATCAATGGTTGGCAAATATTCGTGAAGTTCTTGAAAATCCGGAAAGAAACGCTATTGATTTTATTGATGACTTTAAGCTGAATCTTTATGATGAAGAAGTTTTTGTTTTTACTCCCAAAGGAGATTTAAGAAGGTTGCCAAAGGGGGCTACAGTACTGGATTTTGCTTTTGATATTCATTCCGGTGTTGGAAAAAAATGTATTGGCGCAAAAATTAATGGCAAGCATGCTTCTATTAAGCAAGTTCTAAAGAATGGAGATCATATTGAAGTGATTACTTCTAATACCCAGGAGCCAAGAACAGAGTGGTTAAACATTGTGGCTACATCAAGGGCGAAATCAAAAGTTAAGCAGGCATTAAAAGACTTGTTGTACAAGGAGTCAGAGTTTGGAAGAGAAACACTTGTCAGGCGTCTGAAAAACTGGAAACTAGAACTTTCAGATCAGTTGGTACACCAGATGGTGAAGCATTTTAAGATGAAAAGCATTAATGACTTTTATAGAGAAATAGCAGTTGGTACTATTGACGTCTCTAGTATCAAGGAATATATTTTAAGTCTTGAAAAGAAAGAATCTGAAAAAGATGTGGCTGAAACTGCAATGCTTAAAAGTGCAACCAATTTTGTTGCTAATATGGAAGAGGAGCAGCCTTCATCAGATGACGTTTTAATGATAGATAAAAATCTTAAAAATGTAGAATATAGTTTAGCGAAGTGTTGTAACCCTATTTTTGGAGATGAAATTTTTGGCTTTGTATCAGTTACTGGAGGAATTAAGATTCACCGTAAAACCTGTCCAAATGCACCTGAAATGCTTTCTAAATTTGGATATAGATTTGTGAAAGCTCAGTGGACAACCGGTTCTTCTGCCAATTTTCAGGCAACACTAAAAGTAACAGGTACTGATGATATTGGTATTGTTAGTAATATCAGTCAGGTAATAACAAAAGACCTTCATTTGAAAATGAGATCAATATCAATAGATTCTCAGGAAGGTAGCTTTGAAGGAACTGTCACTGTGTTTGTAAATGATACCAATATGTTAGATTTGATGATCAAAAAAATCAAAAATGTAAAAGGAGTTTATTCTGTTGCAAGGATTGATTCATTCTCCAGATAATAAAAAGATAGTTTCTTAAAAAGGTTGTTTCCTGATAGCGAAACAACCTTTTTTTTTATTCAAATAGTCCGAAAAAAAATAAATGTATTGGTAAGAATACTTTTTTTGAGCCAAAGGATCGATTATGTTCCAGATAGGCCTTGGCAAGGAGATGGTTTAATGAAAAACATCAATATTACTGTTTATGGAGCTAAGTATAAAGGCTGTTAGTATAGTTTGATATAAATCAGAGACGTACCAAATAGGGAACAGCAACGTAACAAATGTGGATATTCCACAAATATATAGTTCATATCATTCAGGTATGATTCACATCTGATTCACTAATCAGTGAGCTAATAGTGAGCCAATAGTGAATGATAAGTGAAGGAATAGTGAGTGAAATCCGCAGCTGATACGACAATGGTACGTATCAGGTCTCTTGCAGGTAGGTAGATTATGCGATTAGGTTATGCTTAATGATTAAGTAATTAGTGTCAGCAAGAAAACTAAGGTTTTTCTCAAGTGCTTGAATGGAAAAATTCAATTTCAAGGCTTGGCCTTTTTGAAAATCAAGGAGTTTACTTTCGTAAATGACTGTTTTCAAAAAGGGCGTAACGAAGAAATTGGACTTTTCGGGCAAGCACTAATTATATGTTTCTGTGCGGTCTTTATAGCTTTATTACTTATTGAAGCAATAAAGTAGTTATGACATATCCTATAAAATCATTTATAAATGATTTTGTATAATTGTATTTTTTCAGAAACTTTACGCTCTCCATTAATGGGGTATAATAGGGATGTAATCGAATATTTAAATTTAGAGTGCTCTAAAAATGGGGTACTACGGAAATATTGATGAAAATATGAGTAATGAATTAGATTTAGGGAAGAAAAGTAACTATCATCGATTGTATTCTGAAATGTATGCGGGATTAAAGTACTTTGCCATAAAATTACTGAATTCAGAAGACGAAGCTGAAGATATTATTCAGGACGTATGGATTAAAGTGTGGGATAAAAAACCTGTATTTGAAAATAAACATCAGCTTAAAGCCTATTTATATCAATCCATAAGAAACGCTGCACTGAATCAGATCAGAAATTCTAATAAAAAAGGTGAATATCAGGTAGGGATACTTATTGATGAATATGAAGAAGATATCAGTACTAAAATTATAGAAGCTGAAATATATGCATTGATAAATCAAACCTTTAGCCAGTTGTCTGATGCTACCAAAAGGGTTTATGTTGAAAAACTTAATGGTAAAAAGTATAAGGAAATAGCTGAGGACCTCAATATTTCTGTAAATACCGTTAAAAAGCATATCAACAATGCTAACCACTACATGAAAGATAGCTTAAAACACTTACTTGAATTTATTATTCTTTTGAGTTAGGTATCCCTAATTACAATAGGTTTATAGTTGTTCTTGTTGGAGTTTTAAACTTCCTCCCCGGTTAAAAATATATTTTTTTGAAAAAAAGTTACTTTTTTCATTACCCCATATCTAAAATTGAGTGTTGTATAAATAAAATCAAAGATCAAATGAATTTTCCATTATCAGATCATATAAAAGTATTGCTTACAAAATATGTATTAAAACAGCCTCTTAGCAATGATGAAATTGCTGAAGTAAAGGCTTGGATTAATGCATCAGAAGCTAATAAACATCTTTTAAAAAAAATTGAATCTGAGGTTTTTTTAGAAAAAGCAATATTACGTAATCATAAAGACGAAGCAAGTAAATCATATGAGCAATTTAGTAAACGAGCCAATATTAAAACACTAAAGATTGGCTGGATTTATTCCGCTGCAAGTATTGCAGCTATTTTTCTTGTAGGTTTATTTATTTATCAGATTAATTTTAATAGTTATGATATTCCACCAATAGAAACAGGAATATCAAAAGTTGTTGTTGAATCAAATAATGGACAGTTTAAAGAAGTTAAGAATGTATCTTATGTGGAAGTTCAGGATTCAACATATACAAATCTTAAGGTACCAAGAGGTGGTGAAATTGATGTTCGTTTAAGTGAAGGAACGATCATTCATTTGTATTCAGAGTCCTCTTTAATGATCCCAAAAGATTTTAGCGCATCAAACAGAAGTGTTAAAATACAGGGAGAAGGGTATTTTAAGGTTGCGCACGATGAAAATTCACCTTTCGTGGTTAAAACCAGTCAATCAAAAGTTAAAGTTTTAGGTACCGAATTTAAGATTATGGATTACGGGCAAAAAGCTAAAACAATAGTTACACTGGTAAGAGGTAAAGTAGAAGTGAGTAATAAAGACAACAAGGTATTGATGATGCCTAATATGAGAACGGAAGTAGCTGAAGTTGGAAAAATTGTTGTGAATAACCTTAACAAATTAACCGTTAGTGCGGTTGAAAATGGAAACTTAATTTATTCAGATCAGTCATTGGAAGAAATTATGACCAGTTTATCCAGAATATATGATGTTAATATTGAATTTGATAAACAAGAATTAAAAAACATCAGATTTACAATTAATGTAAGCAGAAAGAAAAACTTAAAGGAATTACTTTCTATCATTGAGAAAGTGGAGAAAGTGGATTTTAGTTATAAAGAGAATGTTGTGCACATACATTAAATATTAATCAATGGAATAATTAAATTAACCGGAGTCAATTAAAATTTATGATTTATAAGCGTTTTGAATCCTAAAATTTAATTGAAATCAGGTTATAATTCCTAAACCTTTTTTACAAAAACAAAATGACAAAGATTGTACTAACTAAAAGGGCAATATTATTGCTCCTGGTCTCTTACGTCCTTATATTTAGGGTGTCGGCGCAAAGTAAAGAGCGGTTGACCATTCATTTAAAGGAGGTTACGCCATACGAATTGTTTAATGAATTGAATAAGCAGATAAACATTAATTTTGTTTACAGTAATGATGACATTAAACGAATTCCTGAAAAAACGTATCATTTCGATAATGCTCAGATTGGTGAAATCATTAAATATTGTTTGCAACAAACAAATTTAACGTATGAAATTGACCAAAACACATTAATTATAAAGCATAAGCCTAAATCAGAGATTGTTAGAGGAACAATTTATGATGATGAAGGCACGCCTTTACCGGGAGCCAGTATTATTATTAAAGATTCCGGAGTTGGAACAATTAGTGATGCAGAGGGTAATTTTACCTTATCAAAAGGCTATAATAATTCAGTAGCTAATTTACATATTTCATTTATTGGAATGAAGAATGTAGATGTGCAATGGGAAGGTCAGGATTTATCAGTTAAAATGCAATCGGATGTTCAGTTGACTCAGGAAGTTGTAGTTACAGGGTATCAGGTAATTGATAAAAAGCAACTGACTAGTGCAGTTAGTTCGTTAGATATTTCAGAGGTGATGCAAACTGAAGCCATCAGTGTAGATCAAATGCTATCAGGTAAAATACCTGGCTTAAGTGTTAGTTTTAATTCCGGAGAAGTGGGAGTAACACCTAGGATAAGAGTAAGAGGAGTTTCTACATTAGTGGGTAACAGAGAACCTTTGTGGGTTGTAGATGGTGTTGTGCTATCTGATCCTGTTAATGTTTCCCCAGCTGAATTAAACGACCCTGATTATATCAACAGAATTGGTAATGCCATTTCAGGTATTAATCCTCAGGATGTTGAACGTATCGACGTATTAAAAGATGCTTCGGCAACTGCGCTTTATGGAGCAAGAGCGGCCAATGGTGTTATTGTGATTACTACCAAAAAAGGTAGAGCTGGTAAACTTGAAGTGAATTATTCAGGAAGTACTTCTGTACGAGTACGCCCAAGATACACAGATGAATCCATTAATTTGATGGACTCTAAAGAGAGAGTTCAGTTTTCCCGTGAATTGATGCAGGATAATCATATGTATGTTGCTACAGGTAATACTTATGGTTATGAGGCATTAACACTACAATTATATCGCGGACAAATTGATTTTCAAACTTATCAGCAAGAGGTTGCTAAATTAGAAACAAATAATACGGATTGGTTTGATTTATTGATGCGTGATGCATGGTCACATAGTCATTCTCTTAGCTTTTCAGGAGGTAATGAAAATACAACCTATCGTGCTTCAGTAGGGTATACTAATAATCAGGGTGTAAATAAAACCGATGATTTAAATCGTTACACTGCTTCTATGGATTTGCAGCATAAGTTTAATAAGTTATCTGTAGGTGTAAATATTTTAGCAAATACAGGAACTCATAATTATTATCAGGCTGATTTATCACCTGCTGATTATGCTTATAACACAAGTAGAGTAATTCCTGCTTATGACGAAAATGGTGAATACTATTTTTATGATCAAGGATCTACTTCAAATAATGGAGCTTTACAGTATAATATGTTAAATGAGTTGGATAATAGTGGAATGGAGCAAAACAACTCCTCTATTACGGCAAGGGCTAATTTAAATCTTGAAGTTACAGATTGGTTTGATCTTCAATCGATCGTTTCTATGACATCATCTAATACTGAGATAGAGAGTTGGTGGGGAGAAGACACCTATTATGCTGCAGATTTAAGACGAAGTAATGATATGATGGATTCAGATCCTGAATATGCCGAGCTGGTTTATGGGGGTGAATTAGGTAAGGATTATACAAGGAATCGTGCTTATACTGCTCGTATACAAGGTAATGTAAATAAATATTTCGGTGCTCAGCTACAGCATAACATTAATGCATCTTTTGGTTTAGAAGCTAACTCAACTAAGTATGATGGTTTTAATGTTCTTACGCGAGGTTACATGAAAGACCGAGGTAAATCATATGTTTCAGATATTGATATTACTACATATACAAAATATGGTAATTGGTTAGCAACTAATGTTCCTGGAGTAACTGATGATCTAACAAATCTTTTATCGGAGTATCTTTCTGCATCATATAGCTATAAAGACAACTTTACAGTAAACGGTAATATGCGTTTTGATAGCTCAAATAAATTTGGTGATCAGAGTAATAACAGAGTTTTACCTATTTGGTCAGCATCATTTATGTATAACCTGGGAAGTTTTATTAAAAGTACTTCCATTGATTATATGCGCTTAAAAACTTCATATGGTTTTCAGGGGAATATGATTGATGGAATGTCTCCAAAAACTATCATACGTTCAGGTGCTTTTAATTCATCATATGGTGAATATACGTCAACAATAAGTTCATACCCGGATCCCTATTTAAAGTGGGAAAAAACTAGATCTATAAATGTTAGTTTAAATACTGGTTTGTTTAATAACAGAGTGCAGTCAGAACTAACTTACTTTAGAAAAGAAACAAAAGATGCCTTTGTAGAACGTCCGGTTTCAGGGATTAACGGACATACTTCATACATGGTAAATGCTGGTGATATTACCAATGAAGGTTATTCTGTTGATTTAACCATTATTCCATTACGAAGTAAAGATTGGTTCTGGTCAATTTCCGGCTCGTTAACCCGAATTGATAACACCATGAAATCAAATGTTGGTGCTGACATTTATGAACGTATGGATTACTTAAATGGTACTGCCATTGTAAAAGGAGAGTCCATTGGAACCTTTTATTCTTATAAGTTTGCCGGATTAAGTCCTGAAGACGGAGGTCCAATGTTCGATGATGGTGATTTGGCAAGTATAGCCTACTTAAGTAAGTACGATACTTACACCAAAGTATTGGTAAAATCAGGCCGTAGAGATCCTAATGTAACCGGAGGTTTTAATACTTCTGTACGCTATAAAAGCTGGAGATTAAACACAAACTTTTCGTATAGCTTAGGTGCCAAAACTCGTTTATTGAAGTTTTATCCAAACGGAAACAATTTTTCATCACAATACAATATAAATCGTGACTTAATTAACCGATGGAGACAACCTGGTGATGAATTAACTACTAATATTCCTGCGGTAATCAATTATTATATTCCATGGAATGATGATGGTTATGATTCTCATTGGTCTAAAGGTGGTTATAATGGGGGTACAAGTAATTTGGTAGCCAATAATAGTTGGGAACAATATAATTATTCTGATATCAGGGTGGTAAGTGCCGATTATTTACAGTGTACTTATTTGAGTTTAACCTATGGACTATCAGATAAATTGTTAGAAAAACTTCATTTAACAAGAGCTGAAGTAACGCTATCTGGAAGTAATTTATTTACCATTGCGGATAAAGCCCTAAAAGGACAGACGCCTACTCAAAGTGGTTTTGATCAAATTCAGCTTTCGCAAAGACCTACTTATTCATTGGGCTTAAGTCTAACATTCTAAGTGATTTCAAGTATGAAGAAAATAAATATTATATATCTATTATTAATGATTACAGGATTGTCATTTACATCCTGTAAAGATTATCTGGAAGAAACCTCGCAGGACTTATCTTATATTAACAGTTTTGATGATTTAGATGAACTTCTTTTAGGAGAAGTTTATCTTCAACGTACCACAACAGTAGGAGTTAATGATGTAAGAGGAACTTATTTGCCATACGTACATTTCATGGCTGATGAATTGGATCAGGTTACTGATGCAGCTTATCAAAGCTATTACCTTCCGAATTCAGCAATTTCTATGTTTGGTTATTATTGCTGGCAAAAACAAGTTGGATTAGGCTTTACAGGCAGTGATGAATATGATGATGCTCTTGATTGGAATAGATTATACAAGAGTATAGTTGCTGCTAATGTAATACTTGAAGAATTGGGAAATTTAAGTACTAAAGATAAAGAAACTGAAATACAGGCCCGCAGAATTAAAGGAGAGGCCTTATTTAACAGAGCAACAGATTTCTTTTTGTTGGTTAATTTATTCGGAGATGCTTATCAACCGGATTTGGCAGATCAAACTTTAGGTATCCCTTTAAAATTAACCAGCTATGCTGAGGTTGGTGAGTTTACAAGGGCAAATTTAAAGGATGTATATGCTCAAATATTAAGTGATTTAAATAGTGCCGAAGAGGCCTTAAGAGATATTCCTCAGCAATCAATATACAGAATAAATCATGCCGGGATTTGTTTGTTTTTGAGCAGAGTGTACTTATATATGCAAGATTATGATAATGCAATTGTATGGGCACAGAAGTGTATCGATGAAGCTCCCGATGTCGAAGATCTAAATTCATTTACTACCAATCTTTTTAGTGAAGAAAATCGTAGTGTTTTGTTTACAATGGGAGGTAATATTATAGCAGAAAATATCTATGAATATGATCCTTGGGGAACCGGGCCTGAAGTTATAACTGGTCAATTTATTGTGGGTTCTGAATTGTATAATAGTTTTGCCGACAATGACTTAAGAAAGACTAATTTCTTTCATATTAACGATATGTATCCGGGGATTCCTTTTTATGATAAACAATATAGCGATGGAATGTCTTCAAATGCAGAGTTGTCAGATTGTTTTACTATAAGAACTGCTGAGGCATGGTTAAACCTGGCAGAAGCTTATGCTGTAAAAGGTGAAACAGCGAATGCTCAAGCTGCAATAGAAAGTTTATTAAAGAATCGTATTGAAACTTCAAGTTTTGAATCTGTAGCACAAACAGGGACGGAGTTGGTATCTTTTATTCGCGATGAACGCAGAAAAGAACTATGTATGGAAGGACATCGATGGTTCGATTTAAGACGTTATCAGGCCAATACAGCTTATCCTCAAACCAAAACACTTTATTCTTCTGCTGTAATATTGTTAGACTACGAATTATTGCGTGCTGATTTTTATAAGCTTGAACCTAATGATCCAGCCTGGACATTACCTATTCCTGTTGATGAGTCTGAGTATAATGCATCAGAAGGTAATGAAAGAAATGCCAGAGAACCTTATGATTCAGTAAATTATTAATAGATAAAAACAATGAATAAAAATATATTTCTTATAGGACTAATGGGGTGTCTGATGCTATTTTCTTGTCAAAAAGAGGATGAGCTAACTCCATCAGGAGCTGATGTTGATTATTTTCTTCCTGCGGAAGATGATATGAGTGAAGAAGCTGAGCTAAAACGTGAATTTTTTGCAGAAAATGATGTGCGTCTGCTATTTAGTGATACCATTCATGTAGATGAAAAAGATACGATAGTTATCAATTTTGACTATAACTTCACTGTAAATCATACTGGTTTAGAGTATATTGTAGAAAAGATTCAAGATATTGATGAGAAAAAGGCTGCGGCTGAATTTGTAAGTGAGGGTATTATCAAAAGATTAGGATCAGTACCTCCTCCATATTCTGTTCTATTAGCAAAAGATTTCATGTCATCGAATATGAGTTATGGATATGAAATACTTACACCAATAGCCACTCAACCAAGTTTAAAAACAACGGTTATTACTGTTGGCGATATTCTTTCTAAAGAAGATTGGGAAAAAGTAGAACTTGCAAATTCAGTACTATCTCAGTATTTAGGTGAACAACTGGCAACTAATTACACAAGTGAATTAAAAGATTTTTTTGATGTTTCAGCATTTATATATGATGATATTTGGAATTCTTACCCAACGTATACAGAATCTGATTTAATTAATGGATTTATCGATATTCCGGAATATGGTTTTACTCGAAAGTTCGATATTAAAAGTTATTTATATCAGATGTATACATACTCAGAAGAGGATTTTAGAGCAATGTATGGTACTTATGATCGCATCATTACCAAAATGGAAGCTTTAAAAAGCATTTTAAACGATGAGTTTGATATTGAAATTTATAACTAGATATTAATGAAATTAAATCGTATATGCCCCTTTTTAGGGGCAATAGCTTTCTTTTTGCTGTCGTGTAACAGCAGTGAAAAAGAAACTTCATTTAAGCTTACCGGTAACTTTACAGGAGTAAAAGGTGAGGGGTATGCCATTTTGCAGGACTATGAAACTTATAAAGAAGATACTATACCGTTTATTGATGGTAAGTTTGAATTTATAGGAAAACAGGATCAGCCTAAATTATGTCGCTTGTATTTTATTGGCCCAAATGATTCATTAGCAGCTCAGTTCAAGAGTGACCTGATTTATATTGAAAATGCAAACATTACTTGCACAGGGGATTATAATGATTTAATGTTTTATCTGGACAATAAAGATTTTTCTTTAAAAAGAATGTCTGTTCAAAGTGGTGAAATGAATAAGATTTATAATTCATTTTTAGATGATACCAGAGCAATAGTAGCTCAGGCCGTCGAAGTAACTAATAAGCTTGAGTATCCTGAAGTTGCAGTAGAAAATATGTCAGCGTCTCAATATAATGAGATGTTGCAAATGCAAGCTCAGTTGGATTCATTATTACTTCAAAGAGATTTAGTAAAGGAAGCATATATTCAAAGATATGCCGATACGCAATTGGGTTATGATTTTGTATTGGCATCTATTGCAATGGACTATCATTATGAAGAGTGGTTTGATGAAAGCCGTGCTCATGGAAACAGATATCCTGAAGATTTTGCCATTCCTTCATCAGAAAAAGTTGAAGGCTGGATCTCATTACTTGAAAAGCAAAATACTTTTACTCCGGAGCAAATCGGCAAGTTGAAAACATTAGCTAAGCGATGTAAACAAATAGAATCAGGTGCTCCATTTATTGATGGGATGGTTTATTCTACAGACGGAGATTCTTTATTGTTGAGCACACCAATTAAAGAGGGTCGTTATACATTAATAGACTGCTGGGCCTCATGGTGTCATCCTTGCAGGGCTTCAATTCCACATTTAAAACAATTAAAAGATAAATATAAAGATCTTGATGTTATCGGTATTTCGTTAGACGGTTCTGCAATGAAAAATCAGTGGCTAAAAGCAATTGATGCTGAAGGTATGAGTTGGCCTCAGTATATGGTAGAATACAATAGCGAGTTGCTAAAGGCATACAATATTCTGGCTATTCCTAATATCATATTAATTACGCCGGATAAAAAGATATACAAAACCGGAATTCGTGGTTTTGACTTAGACCTAATCTTAGCGAGAATTTATGGTTTTTAGTGATACAAATTGTTTGTAACCATAAATTAATTAATGACCGGGAATAAATACTTATTCCCGGATTTTATTTGTAGATATGAGAAGAAAAATATTAATGTTATGTGTTGTGGTATGTGCTATAGCCATCACATCATGTAATAAAAGTAAAGGTTTTACCTTATCGGGTAAGTTTACTAATATTAAAGGAACGGGAATTGCCGTTTTAGAGAAACTATCAACTGAAGAAATAGATACCGTTCCTTTTGTTGATGGACAATTTGAAATAAATGGAAGCGTTGAAAAACCGGCCTTATATAAATTGACCCTTTCATCAGATCAGGATTCATTTTGGTTTCAGCAAAAAAACGAACTCTTGTATATTGAAAATACTGCAATAAAAATAACTGGAGATTATAATAAGTTATATGATTTAGATAATCGCAATTACTTTAGTCGTCAAAGAGCAGAAATAGGGGGTGGTAAGTTAAATGCGATCTATAATAATTATTTAAACAAAGTACGTCCGGTTGTAAAAAAAGCAACAGAAGTAAGTAATATGATCTTGTTAGATACCATTTCTATAGAAAATATGTCTGATACATATTTTAAGGGGATGCTTAATAAGCAGGTTACATTAAACAAGCTACAGTATCAAAGAGATAGTATTAAAAGTAATTTTATTATCAATAATCCAGCAACCCAATTTGCTTATGATATGGTATTTGCCACATTAACAGATGATGATAGTTACAAAGCTGTTTTTGATGAAAGTGTTGCCCATGGAAATTTGTATTCAAAGATTATGGAGTTTCCGGAACCGGAATTGGTTAATCAATGGATTACTTTATTAAAAGAGCAGGATACTTATACTCAAGAGCAATTGAATGTTATAGATTCTATATGGAATCAAAAAAAACAAATTGCTAAAGGTGCACCATTTATAAATGCTCAAATCAGGGATGTTAAAGGAGAATTTGTTTCTCTTGAAGATCAATTGAACAAAGATGGCTATACATTAATTGATTGTTGGGCTTCATGGTGTATACCTTGTCGATGGTTTATTCCTCACCTTAAGCAAATTCATCAAAATTATACGGATAAGGGACTTAAAATCATAAGTATTTCTATCGATAATTACGATAAAGAAAGAGAGAGAGGAGCATGGTATAATGCGATGAATGAGGAGGATATGTCATGGTCGCAATTTCAAGCCAACAAGAAATCAAGCTTTGTAGAGGCTTATGGCGTTTATTCTATTCCAAATATTATTCTTATTGATGCATCACATCATATAGTAGCAACAGGTGTTAGAGGACTTACTTTGGATTTGTTATTGCAAGGTATTTATAATGAATAAATCCGTAACACTTTGAATGAGTAACATTAAATTAATAAAGATCAGATGAACATTAGATTAAAAATAATTGCATTAATATGCCTTACGCTGAGTGTGGTTTCCTGTCAGAAAAAGGATAGTTATGTTATTAATGGAAAACTTTCAGGTATAGTTGAAAATGGTAGAGCCATGCTTTTGGATCCTTTAACAAACCTTGGAGATACAGCAGAAATGATTGATGGTTGTTTTCAATTCAAAGGTAAATTGGATCAACCAAAGATGTTTAGATTGTATTTGGCTGTGCCTAATACACCACCTTATACAACATTTAAGTCTTCATTGGTTTACGTTGAAAATGGAGAAATAAGCTGTACGGGTAACTTTAATGAGTTTGAAAAATATTACGATTTCACAGATACATTAAGCATTCGACCTGTCATAAAAGGATCAGAGTCCAATGCATTTTACGAAGAATATTTACAAAAAGCACGTCCGTATGTAAATCAGGCTTCTGCAATAAGTATGAACTTTGTGATAGATAGGGTATTGCCTCATGAAAAAACAGAGGAAGAACTAAAAAAGGCTATTCAGCTTCAACTAAAACTAACAGATTTACAGGAACATCGTGATGAGATTTTAGATCAGTTTATTACCGAAAATCCACAAAGTCAGGTAGCTTATGATTTGGCTTTTGCTTCACTTTCAATGGATTCCCGTTACGAAGAGCGTATTGATGAAAGTATTGCTAAAGCTGCTGATTATTATGAATCACTGGCCATTCCTGATCAAGAAAAAGCGGATAAGTGGATTACATTATTTCAAAATGCAGGAGGATATAATCAGCATCAAATAGATACCTTGAAAGTATTGGCTAAGAATTGTCAGAATTTTGTAAAAGGAGCACCTTTTATGGATGGGAAAGTTTCAACAGTAAAAGGGGATACAATTAAATTGAGTTCTGTATTTGTTGAAGGACATTATACATTAATTGATTTTTGGGCTTCGTGGTGTGGCTATTGTCGTGATGCAATTCCTCATATCAAAAAACTTTATAATCAATATCATAATCAGGGACTTGATGTAGTAAGCATTTCTGCAGATGACATAATAAAATCAAACAAAGCCTGGTTTAAAGCTATGGAGCAGGAAAATATGCCATGGCCACAATATCAGGCCGATTTTGATAGTGAATTATTCACAAACTATGAAATTACCGGAATTCCTTATATTATAATTGTCAATCCCGAAGGAAATATTGTTAAAACAGGGATTAGGGGTTATGATTTAGATATTGTATTGGAAGGTATATTTAAGTAGCGCATAATATTTATAGTATTTACAAGGTGAACTAATTTAATTTAGTTCACCTTTCTTTTTTTATGTATAATGAATACACAATCTAATAAAACAAGGTATTGAGATGTCGTTGTATGTGGTATTTTTTATATTTTTGCAGCTTATTAAAAAAGAATCAATAATTAGATCAGATATTTATTGATAATATGATGTATTCAATTGTGTTATTGCATAAGTATCTATCTGAAAATCAAATAATAATTTAAAATGGAATTAGCAAGCACGTACAATCCCGCCGAAACGGAGGATAAATGGTATAAGTATTGGATGGACCAGAAGTTTTTTCATTCAGAACCGGATGAAAGAGAGCCTTATACGGTCGTCATTCCACCACCAAATGTCACCGGGGTATTACACATGGGACATATGCTGAATAATACAATTCAGGATATTTTAGTACGTAGAGCTCGTATGATGGGTAAAAATGCTTGTTGGGTTCCTGGTACTGACCATGCATCAATTGCAACAGAAGCAAAAGTTGTTGCTAAATTGAAAGGTGAAGGTATTGATAAAGCTGATTTATCCAGAGATGAATTCTTAAAGCATGCCTGGGAGTGGACTGATAAACATGGAGGTATCATTCTTGAACAATTAAAAAAGCTTGGAGCATCTTGTGATTGGGACAGAACTTGTTTTACGTTAGATGAAACAAGAAGTGAAGCTGTAATTGATACTTTTGTTAAGTTATATGAAAAAGGATTGATTTATCGTGGAGTTCGCATGGTAAATTGGGATCCAGAAGCTTTAACAGCTGTGTCAGATGAAGAAGTAGTATATAAAGAATTACATTCAAAGTTATATTATCTTTTATATAAAATTGAAGGTGAGGATGGTCATGTAACTATTGCAACCACTCGTCCTGAAACAATACTTGGTGATACTGCAGTTTGTATTAATCCAAATGATGAACGTTTTAAACATCTTAAAGGAAAAAGAGTATTGGTTCCTTTAATCAACAGATCTATTCCAATCATTGAGGATGAATATGTTGATATGGAGTTTGGTACAGGATGTTTGAAAATTACACCTGCTCACGATATTAATGACTACGAAATAGGTATGCGTCATAACCTTGAGAGTATTGATATCTTAAATGATAATGGTACTTTAAGTGAAGCAGCAGGTATGTTTGTAGGTAAAGATCGTTTTGCTGTAAGAGACGAGATTATTCCTGAACTACAAAAATCAGGTAACTTACTTAAGGTAGAAGATTATGATAATAAAGTAGGTTGTTCAGAAAGAACAGGAGCTGTTATTGAACCTAAATTATCAACTCAGTGGTTTCTGAAAATGACAGATATGGCTAAAACAGCCTTAGATGCAGTAATGACTGATGAAGTGCAATTTCATCCTCCAAAATTTAAAAATGTTTACCGTCATTGGATGGAAAACGTGAAGGATTGGTGTATATCACGTCAGTTATATTGGGGACATAGAATTCCGGTTTATTATTTAGATAATGGTGATTTTGTTGTTGCTCAAAATATTGAAGAAGCACTTAAATTAGCCAGAGAAAAAGCTGGCAATCTAGAGCTTACGGCAAGTGATTTACGCCAGGAAGAAGATGTTTTAGATACATGGGCATCATCTTGGTTATGGCCTATATCTGTATTTGATGGCTTTAATACAGATAAGGACGAAATTGATTATTATTATCCAACCAGTGATTTGGTAACAGGTCATGATATTATCTTTTTCTGGGTAGCCCGTATGATTATGGCCGGTTATGAGTTTAAAGGAACATTCCCTTTTAAAAATGTATATTTTACAGGAATGGTTCGTGATAAACAAGGTCGTAAAATGAGTAAGCAATTAGGAAATTCTCCAGATCCTTTGGATTTAATTGCAAAATATGGTGCTGACGGTGTTCGTGTTGGGATGTTATTGTGTTCTCCTGCAGGAGGTGATTTACTATTTGATGATAGCTTAACAGAGCAAGGACGTAATTTCTCAAATAAAATCTGGAATGCATTTCGTTTGGTTAAAGGATGGAATGTAGATGAAAACATTGAGCAACCAGAAAGTGCAGCTAAAGGAATTGAGTGGTTTACACACAAGCTAAATCAAACTATTAAATTAGTAGATGATCATTTTAATAAATTCCGTATTTCGGATGCTTTAATGACCGTTTATACTTTATTTCGTGATGATTTTTCATCTTGGTACCTTGAGATTGTAAAACCAGGCTATCAGATGCCCATTGATGCTGTAACTTATAAAGCAACTATTGATAATTTTGATAAAATATTGAGATTGCTTCATCCATTTATGCCATTTATTTCTGAAGAGATTTGGCAATTACTTGATGAAAGAAAAGATGGAGAAAGTATTATGGTATCAAATATGCCTGAAGCTTTAGGTGTAGATGAAAATATATTATCTGGTTTTGAATTGACAAAAGATGCTATTGCTGGGATACGTAATATTAGAAAACAAAAGAATATAGCTAACAAAGATGCTATTTCTTTAAGTATCTTAGATAATACAGGTAATTACGATAATAACTTTGATGCTGTATTAACTAAGCTTGCAAATACTGATACCATTAACTTTGTCACAGAAAAAGTATCCGGAGCTTTATCTTTTATGGTTAAGGCAAACGAGTATTTTATTCCAATGGGTGACTTGCTGGATGTTGAGGCAGAAATTGCTCGTTTAGAAGAGGAATTAAAGTATCAAAAGGGTTTTTTAATTTCTGTAATGAAAAAGTTAAGCAATGAGCGTTTTGTAAATAATGCTCCCGAAAAAGTTGTTGCAATAGAAAAGCAAAAGCAAGCTGATGCTGAAGTGAAGATTAAAGCATTAGAAGAAAATATTGCAAATCTTAAAAAATAGCACATATTTTTCTTACTATAAAAAAACGCCACTTTTGTGGCGTTTTTTGTATCTTTTAGTTGAAGATAACATATTTTTCCCTCACCATATAAAACCTAGCAAAACTCCATTTGTTTATTAACATAATTTAGCGCATTAGATTATAATATTTACTTGTACTTTAATTAGTAGGGAAAATATTCCAAATTAAAGATTATATAAAAAACTCCATTTATAAGTCACTTATATACAAAATGATAGGCGATAAAAGGTTATAAGAAGATCGTTTTAAAGTAACTATTCTAATTGTTTTATTTTATCACACTTATATCAATAAAACTTTCCGGCTAAAGCATTAAAGAAAGATATATTTAATTCCATTTGTAAACAATAAGTTTGAAATATATTATTTACAAATGGAATTCATAGCGATTGCGAATAATTTTACATTTGTAAAATAAATATTTAACAAACCGTTCATTGATTAAAATGGAACTGCAAACTAAATAGGATAGGGGTAATCTTGCTATACAGAAAATTACATACCTGCAATATTAACAAATAAGTAGTTTAACAATTTTACACATAAGTCATATATAATTGTAAACCAGTATTTTATATATTTTAATTAAACTTATTAATTAATAATTTACGACTCTATTTTGTGGTAATAACAATTCAAACCTCAAATACTTGTTGTTTATACATTTAATTTATTGAAAACCAGGAATTTAAAACTTATATCTAAAGTTATTGTTTATGATATTATATGACATCCTTAATTTACTGTATATCAATAATGTAAAAAATATAAAACCGTAGATATTTTTTAAAATAATCACCATTTGAAAAAGTAATTAAATTAAATTTTAATAACATAATTGACACATATATAATATATAACAGTATTTATCTATACTAATAATTGATGTTTAATACCTAAAGATAATTTACATGATAGAATAGTAAGAATAAATGACTATTTATAGATGAGTTTTGAATAGGTTTTACAATAATTGAGAAGCAAATTTTTACCAATTATTAAATAAACATTTGTAAAATCACGCATAATGATTACATTTGTATCATATTATTGGCGTAAATATATTTCTACATATGTAAATAATTCCTTTTATAAGAACGTTACATATGTAATCATGACATTTGCAAAATTTATAAAAACATGAAAGCTCGTTTACAAACATTATTAACTTCCGAAAAAATTACTCCATCCAAGTTTGCTGATATTATTGGTGTAAATAGATCCAGCATATCTCATATACTATCAGGAAGAAATAATCCCAGTTTAGATATTTTACAGAAAGTACTAATTAAATTCCCTCATATTAATCCAGATTGGTTAATGTTAGGGCAGGGCAATATGTTTAGAAATAAGTCTGCAGATACTAATTTTTCTAAATTCAATTCTAATACATTATTTGAAGAATCTGCTAATGAGGATATAGAAGAACCAAAACCTAAAATAGTAGAAGAGGAGGCAGTATTGTCAAAACCAGCCGCTAAAATTGAAAAAAATGCTCATATTACTGAATTATCTGATATAATTACACAGAGTACTCCTGAGAAGAAAAAATTAAATGAACAGGATAAAACCTTGCAAAAAATAGTATTCTTCTATTCTGATAATACTTTTGAAATATATAAGCCTGATTAAAACATAGGTATATTTACTGCTTCGAAAATTCAATTAATCACTAAATGTTAAATTATAAAGCTCATAGGGGGAGGTAGATATAGATTACTAATTTAATTACCTGAGTAGTGTATACGATCAAAAGAAGTTTATATCAATATTTGGAAAATTGACATTCCATGTAAAATATCTATATTTGCATGATTTAAATTCCATTGTTTACAATTATAAACAATTCAATATTGAAGCTTTTTATGAAGAAAGTAGAGCTATTAACCGTAACTAAAAATAGACGGATAAACAAAGAGTATGTAATTATACATGCAGCCAGTAATGATAAATTACCTGAAATTCTGCCTGGGCAATTTGTTGAAATTAAGGTTGAGAATGGTCCAAACACCTTTCTTAGACGTCCCATTTCAATACACGAAATAGATGAAGCTAAGAATGAAATTATTTTATTGATTCAGGAAATAGGTGAAGGAAGTAGATTGCTGGCAAAATTAAGAGAGGGTGATAACCTTGATCTTATATATCCTTTAGGAAACTCCTTTTCAATTCCGCAAAAGGGTTCTAAAGCTTTATTAGTTGGCGGTGGTGTTGGTGTTGCACCAATGTTAATTTTAGGTCGTATTCTTAAGGAGAAGGGTGTTGAACCTTATTTCTTATTGGGGGCACGGACTAAAGAAATACTAATGGAGCTGGATAATTATAAGAAAATTGCTGATGTTGGTGTTACTACAGAGGATGGATCTTTAGGTGTAAAAGGATTCGTAACAGATCATCCCTTGATGAATGATTCTTTAGATCAAATGGATATTGTTTACACTTGTGGCCCTGATCCTATGATGAGAGCAGTTGCTGCAAAAGCTAAACAAAAAAATATTAGTTGTGAAGTTTCATTAGAAAACCTTATGGCATGTGGTATTGGCGCTTGTTTATGTTGCGTTGTTGACACTAAAGAAGGACATAAATGTACGTGTACAGAAGGACCAGTATTTGATACTAAAGATTTGAAAGAATGGTAAATTTAGCTATAGATTTAAACGGTTTATCACTTAAAAATCCGGTGATGACAGCTTCAGGGACTTTTGGTTTTGGAGAGGAATATGAGGATTTTATCAATATTGATGATTTAGGCGGTATTGTAGTTAAAGGTACAACCTTGCACCATAGAGAGGGAAATCCTTATCCCAGGATGGCAGAAACACCTAGCGGAATGCTTAATGCTGTAGGCCTTCAAAATAAGGGTGTTGATTATTTCGTAAATGACATATATCCAAGGATTAAGCATTACAAGACTAATACATTTGTAAACGTATCCGGATCTACAATAGAGGACTATATAGCAACAGCTGAAAAAATTAATGAATTAGATAATATACCCGGGATAGAGTTAAATATTTCATGTCCTAACGTTAAAGAAGGAGGTATGGCATTTGGGGTTCATTGTCCCTCTGCAGTTGCAGTAACAAAAGCAGTCAGGAATGTTTACAAAAAGCACCTGATGGTTAAGTTATCTCCCAATGTTACAGATGTAACAGAAATAGCAAAAGGTGTTGAAGCTGTTGGTGCTGATAGTGTATCCCTGATTAATACATTATTAGGAATGGCTATTAATGTTGAGAAACGTAAACCAGCTTTATCTACAATCACAGGAGGTTTATCTGGTCCTTGTGTTAAACCTGTAGCTATCCGCATGGTTTGGCAAGTGTTTAATGCCGTTAAAATACCTGTAGTGGGAATGGGAGGAATAATGAATGCCTCAGATGCTATTGAATTTATGCTTGCAGGAGCAACAGCTGTCCAGATTGGCACTGCTAATTTTATTGATCCTACCGTTACCATTAAAGTAATTGAAGGTATTAAAGAATATATGATACGCCATAAAATTTCAGACGTTACGGAATTAATTGGAGGTTTAAAGATCGCTTAAAGTATTTAAAGGATAGAAAGTTGGTAACTATTCAGTCATGCCTTAAACTATAGCTATAGCACGAAGCGTATCAAAGGGATTTTGAGAACTCTTGATAGCAGTATCTATAATAGATCTTTGTATTGCATAATGATTTGCACCTTCAAATGATTTGAAGAAACCACTGACTTTTTGTTTTACTTTAAAATTTCTCACAGCCCGTTCCGAAGCATTATTATCAGGAGGAACATCAGGTTGATTTAGGAATGTGAATACATAATCAGCATATTTTACTAATCTGTTTCTAAAGACAACCACTTCTTTTAATGTTTCGCTAATCTGCTTATTCTGGAGTTTCACAAATGATTTAAATATTTGTGCTTTAGTTGCCTTATCATCCCAATTATTGTTGTAGATTTTTAGGGCTTTAATAATAAGCGTTTTCATTTTCGATGCCCAGTTGCTTTTGGGATATTTCTGGATAAAGAATTCAAGCTCTCTTAAAAGATGGGCAGTACACAATTGGTGATTCCCTGCTTGTGTTTTAAAATAAGGTTTCCAACAATCTGTTACCAAAGTATTGTTTTTAAAACCTTCCGGCATAATTTCCTCAATAGCATCATAACCTCGTTTCTGATGAACGGATAAAAAGGTAGATTGTGCATTTTGAAAGACCCATACCCAATGAAGTTTTCCATTAATATTAGTTCCTGTTTCATCAGCTCCAACAGTACAATGAGAAAGTACATTGTTACGTATTTGCTCGTAGAAAGGAGTTGCTTTTTTAGTGAACTTACCAATCAGATAGTTTAAACCTCCAGTACTAATTTTTAACCCTAATATGGTATTAAAAAATTCACGCAAGCGGTCATAAGGCATATATTGGCGAGTGTACATATAAGCAGCTAAGGCCTGAGTGTTTGTACCATAACTAACAGGTGTATTTACTTGATTAGGATAGCATCCCTTGTTTACCATTCCACAACTGCATTGTTTATGGTAAATACGGTGTTCGGTAATCACTGGTTTAATAGGTGGTATGTCAATTACCTGACGCCTTCCTGCAAATGTGCCTGCAATATCTGAAAGATTATTGCCACAACACTTACAATAATTTGAATAGTGTTCTTGTATAACTGTTGGTTCTTCGACCATTTTTAGTGTATTGCCTTTATGTCCTGATTGCCCTCCTGGTTTTTTGCCTGATTTTTTTCGTAATGATTGTGTTCTAGGTAATTTGGGAAAATCAGATGAAGGTGGCTTGCTGCTATTTCTACTGTTCTTTGGTGTTTCATAATGAGAAAGACGTTCTTTGAGGGTGGCATTTTCCTCGCGAAGTTCCTTGTTCTCTGTTTCGAGTTTATTAACTCTAACAAGTAAGGCATCTAATTTTTCTTCTATACTTTTCTTCTTTCCCATGCAGATGCAAAGGTCGACATACCTACTCTTTACTGAAACTATATTTCATATTCTTTATTCACAATTTTCTTTATTTCAGTAATACTTATCAACATTCTCCAGAAAAATTTATGTTTTTAAAATTTGACTGAATAGTTACGAAAGTTGTTTATATACTCTAGTTTTCTATCCTTTTATAATTATTTTAACCCCAGTTTCTTGCCTGGTAATTATCTTTTGAAGTTATATTAATAATAGGTTTAAAATTACTTTTTATAAAATTCCACTTATTCGGGTATTGTTTAAAAAGAGAGTTTATTCTATCCTTGTTTTTACTTATTGAATCCGAAATGGCTGCCGGGGTAATTGGATTATCCATAGCTCTTCCTACATTATAGCTTGTAAGTTTGATCCCTTCATGGGATATTTTTAATGCATGCTTTTCTAATTTATCTAATAGTTCATGTGCTTTTTGTAAACGTTCAGGTAAAATATCTAAATTTACATTTGTAATATCATGCGTTTCCTTTGGTGATTTAATGTTTGTTTCCAAATGTAAATAAGCTGATTCTATAGTTACCGTATTTAAACCAGAATAGCCACTTAACAATTTAGCATATCCAATAGCCTCAATAAGAGACTCTTTTAAACTACTAAATGACCCTTTATATGTTTTAATCTTATCTAAAGCGTCTTCCTGTATAACATAATTAACGCCGTCAGAATTGCAAAATTCTTTAATCATATCATTGGCCCATCCAATAATTAAATTTTCTAAATCAATATTATTTTTCTCTTTTTCATTATTCATTTTTTGATTCAACAATATTTCTTGCGTTTTTTGAGCAAAACTTTTCATTTTTAATTCTTGTTCCCAATATATTTTACTCAATGAAATTACAGATTTAGAAACCATAAAGCCTATAATAGTTTTATTTTGGGTACTTAGCTTTGATTTTTCATGATGAATACCAAACTGGTCTAAATCGTCCCTGAAATATATAAATACAAGGTTTCTTTTATAGCTTTTTAATTGAGGTATAGAAACTAATAATATTAAGTTATCGTACTCATTAAAAATGTTTAGTTGAGCAATACTAGTCGCTTTTTCTTCAAAAGGAATTTGTGTTTTGTTTAACCATTTATACTGAATTTTCTCTTCCTGAAGTTGTTGTAATCTTTGTATATCATCTTTAATAATTAATGTTTGTTCTATAAGATGATTATTTTGAAGCGTAAAACTTATCCCATATAGTTTATCAGAACCATCTTCAATATTATAAATACCCACCAACTTTTCCACTCCAGCAATCATTTCTGATATATGATTGATGACAGCCGCATAAAATTTTATGGTATGTATATTATTATTGTTGGTCATTAAATAGTTCTATCAACTTACAAAGATATAATTTAAGTCTGTCTTTAAGTGAAAAGTTAAGTTAATTTTTAAGTAAAAACTTAAGTGGCTTTAAGCTTAAATTAAGTAAAAAACTAAATTTATATTTCACTTAAAAACTTAAATATATCACTTAAATATCTTTATTACAAGATTATATAGCAATATTTTTGTTGTACAAGAAAATAATAAATAGTATTTAACTACATTAATTTATTAAGTTATGAGTACAATAAAATTAAGCTTGGAAGTATGGTATTTAAGGTGGACTGAGTTTTGTATTGACTGGTTTATGAATTTTTTCGCTGATCCTGATTATTATTGGGTTGAAGAAACATATCCAAATAAACGATCGAAGAGTAAGATAATTAATATTAGTGATCTTGCAGATAAAAATAAGGTTGTGCTAAAGGAAGCACTTAATGATAATCAAATATTTAATGTTTATAAAAAAGGAAGGCGTATTTTTCGTTTGACTACAAAATGTTTTTTTGTTTTAGTTAATGAGTTAGCATTCAGGATTAAACAAATATTTATTATCAATAATTACATATGGTCCTAATAATGTCTTTACTCAATTAAAATAGATTAACTATTCTATTTGGTTATATTTGGAACAAATTAGTTTTATTTATGATTAAAAAAAGATATTGTCAATTCGTTATTCTTCTTGTATTAAACGCAACTACAATAAATATTTATTCCAACAGAAAGCTTACAGAAAAGGCTTTCATTTCTGTTTTAACTTGCTCTGAAGGTGATGAATTATATTCTGCATTTGGACATTCTGCAATAAGAATCTGTGATCCGGAAATGAATATTGATTATGTATTTAATTATGGAACTTTTGATTTTGATACTCCTAATTTCTATTTAAAATTTGCCAATGGAAAACTTAATTATATGTTAAGTTATGGATATTTTAAAAAATTTTTACCTGAATATTTTCGTAGAAACAGAAGGGTTAATGAACAAATACTTAATTTAAGCCATAATGAAAAACAGAAGATTTTTAATGCTTTAATTGAAAATTACAAGCCAGAAAACAGGTATTATAAATATGATTTTTTTTATGATAATTGTGCCACCAGAATTTATGATATCATAGTTGAAAATATTGATGGAGAAATTGTCATAAAGTCCGATAATTCCGCCAATTTATCTTTTAGAAACTACTTGCATCATTATTTGATTCATTCACCATGGATTGAAACCGGATTAAATTTACTTTTAGGGATTCCGGCAGACAAGATTGCAACGCACCAACAGTCAACCTTTTTGCCTGATTTTTTAATGGAATTGTTTGATCGGATGCAAATTAAAACTGGTGATCAAGTAAAAAGTTTAGTTCTTTCTAATAAAACTTTATTAAAAAGGGATGAGAATCAACTATCTAAAAACAAATTCCTTTTTCCTGATTTCCTGGGCTGGATTGCTTTAGTGGTTATTCTGATTATAAGCCTGTTATATAAAAACAGGAATAGTATATTTTTAAATTTGTTTGATCGTTTTATATTTATTGTAGCTGGCTTTATCGGTGTTTTGTTACTGTATTTATGGTTAGTAACAGATCATGAAGTAACACGAAATAATTTAAATGTATTATGGTCGTTTCCTTCCTTGTTAATTATTGGATTTGCTCGTTATCAAAGTAGAATCGTACATAGCCTGGTAGCTATAAATCTTTTATTACTTTGTATTTTTATATTATGCTGGTGGATCATTCCTCAATCATTTCCTGTAATAACTTTGCCTGTTTCAATAATTTTAGCACTACGATTGGCATTTAATTTTAAATGTAAATTTTGCTTCATAAAATTAAATGCCATCAAAAAATTAAAACTTATTACTTCAAAAGCCGTATAGTTTAGTAAAAAGCGTGTGGTTTGATTGGTTTAAATTATGTTTTTCGTTCATAAAAGATTAAATTTTAGTCTGAATTATGTATTTTTATCCAACTTTAAAGTAGAGAAATAAATGTCATTTATATATAAACTGGGTATATCAGCTTCTGTTATAGCAACAGCAGGTGTTATAAGCTTATCGTTATTTAACTCCGGAGATTCTTTTGGGGGAGATTTTATCCCACCAAAACCCACGGTATCTTCTCACCATTTATCAAATGTATTTTCTGATTTAGATGATTTTGAAGTTATTGATAACAATGTAAATCGATTTTTAAAGAGAAATAATTTAGCTGGTGCGTCTTTGGCTATAGCTAAAGACGGTAAAATGGTATTTGCCAAAGGGTATGGCTATGCCGATAAAGAAAGAGCCATAAGTGTTCAACCATATAATTTATTTCGAATTGCAAGTGTGTCTAAACTTATTACTGCTGTGGCAATAATGAAACTTGTTGAAGCTGGTAAATTGAGTTTAGAAAGTACTGTTTTTGGGGAAGAGGGGGTCTTAAATGATTCAATATATATGGATTATAAAGATCCTAAAGTTAAATCTATAACTATTAGAGAACTTTTAAATCATTCTGCGGGTTGGACAAACAGATGGGGAGATCCTATGTTTATTCCTAATGTAATTAGTCATAAAATGCATATCGATTATCCTGTTAAAAGTGAAGATATAATAAGGTTTATGCTTCAGAAAAGACTGCATTATGCTCCAGGAACCATGTCTTCTTATAGTAATTTTGGGTATACCATTCTGGAACAGGTTATTGAAAAAGCTTCAGGAATGGATTATGAATTATTTGTAAAAACTAATGTTTTATATCCGTTAGAAATATTTGATATGCAGTTAGGAGGTAGTTATCCTTGGGAAAGGTTAGATCTTGAAGTAAAATATTATGAACCTCAGGATGATTACTTTGTCGCTGATCATTTGGGCAGTGATGAACCTGTTTTAAGAAGTTATGGAGGTAATGATATACATACACTTGGTGCTGCTGGTGGCTGGGTTAGTTCAACTACTGATTTGTTGAGATTGGTTGTTGCTATTGATGGATTTGATAATCCGCAGGATATACTTACTAAAAACAGCATTAAAGAAATGTCGAGTAAAGCTCTTGTTGGTGGTAGTCCGCTTGGCTGGAGAGGCGTACGCGAAGGTAAATACTGGTATAGAACAGGAACTTTAGCCGGAACTTCAGCTTTGGTTATGCGAATGGAAAATGGTATTTCTTATGCAATTGTTTTTAATACCAGTTCATGGAAAGGTCCTGCATTTGCAAACGATATAAAATATATGATGGATAGAACTCTCTCAAAGATTGACAATTGGCCATCTTATGATTTATTTGCTGTTAAGAATGCAGATAAACCTAAACGCAGAAAAACAATCTTTTAATAAACAAATCATCTTGTCAGACGTTCTTATGCAAGGCGAATAGTAATTCGTTTAATAAATATTAGTTTTTAAACGTTTATATTAAGTTAAATTGCATGATCGATATTTCAAAATTTATAATAACAGACTTACCATTTGGGGAAAGAAGAACAAACTTTAAACCTGATTTAAAGTTATACGATTATTTAAAAGAAGAAGGCATTCGTAAAATGGTTAGCGACCATTATGATTTACTTGTAAAAAGTGAAATTAAAGATCTTTTTCCTGATACTGAAGAATTGCTTGATGGAGCGAAAAAAAGATCTTCTGATTTTTTTGTCCAGAGATTTGGCGGGCCAGAATATTATAAAATAACCAGAGGTAATCCAATGCTTGCTAATCGGCATTTACCATTCAAAATTTCTCCCAAAACCAGAATTGTTTGGTTGGATTGTTATCGACAGGTTTTAAGTAAGATTGAAAATGTTCCCGAAGATCTCATTATATCATTCTGGAACTGGCTTGATGAATTTTCAAACTGGATGGTAAATGAAGAAGATAAACCTAAATTCAAAGTTAATTTTTCGTTTAACAAATAATTCCTCTAAATACTGAGGATTACCAGGTATTTAGAAACGTAGCATAATTGTCCTATAGTTGATATTATGTTAAATAATATGAACTATAAGATTTCTCTAACATTTTCTATCCTTATTTTAATCAAAAAAATTCATCCATTCATTAATGATTTTAATTCGTTTGTAATCATTAAGAATTTTCGACTGGAAAATAAAAAAGGAATTTCATAAGTTTATTTATATGTCAAAGTCAAACTAAATAAACTAAGTATGAAATACATTTTTAAGCACATAATTACTATTGTGCTAATGCTTCCAATTACTCTGATAGGACAAAATAAAAAGGAAGTTCAATTTACACTTGATACTTTAACAACAGTCCATGAATCTCTTTTAAATGATTATAAAGATCTACAGCAACAATGGAAAGATCAAAATGAATTTTTTGAGCATGTAAAACAAAATTTCTTTCCTGCTGAAGACATTAATTTATCCATTAAGCAGGCTTCTGTAAAGTTTGATGATGTTTATAAAGATCTTGAAAATAAAGTGGTAAAGCTTGTTGAAATTAATAAGTCATTGTCTGATTCATTAAAGAAACAAATTAGTGTTAATCAGGATATTAATATTCAAAACGACATATATAAAGGCTTGATTTTGTCCTCACTTAATCAGGCATCATTTCCAAAATCAGAATCAGATATACAAGGTAAATGGAACCTATTTCTTAATCCTGTTTTACTTCAGGGAAATCCTTATGAGTCAGGTATTACAAGTATTAATCCATTTGCAGTTAATGATTCAATAGCTTCAAATAAAATACTAAGTATTGAATTTCAAAAAGATGAGTTGGCAACTATACGTTTTTCCGGTGATGTAGAGCAAAAGTGTTTTTATGCCATTAATGATTTTAATGCTACAAAACCATATTCTATTCAGTTTTCGAAACAAGATGAGTTTAAATTAACTCTTATGGTCTCTCCTATGCCTGATGGATTAATGGTATCTTATGAAGTTCCTGAAAAAACTGAGACAGTTATCTACTATTTGGGATTAATGAAACAATAATATTACCCTTTAATTTATACATTCTAAGAGTTTTCTATATTTTTGCAGTTCAAAAATTAGAATAACATGCAAGAATATCAAAAGTTATTAGAAAAGCTTAAGGAGAATAAGAAGTGGCCGCTTTTGTATATGTTTAAGTTTATTGTACCTAATTCAGAAGGAAAAGTAGATCAGGTAAAGGCATTAATGCCTAAAAATGGTAATATTTCATTTAAGCATACTAAGAATCTTAAATATGTTTCGGTTACATGTACTGCAAAAATGAAGACGGCAGAAGAAATTGTAGAAATTACAGCAAAAGCTAATAAAATAGAAGGACTTATAGCTTTATAATTCCAATATTAAAGAAATAAAAAAGGGTTGATTATTATATGACTAATCAACCCTTTTTATTGATACTATATTAGTTATTTTATATCTACATCCGGATTTAAATTCTTGTTGTTATAAATTTCTTTAAAATCTGATTTATTAGTTAGATTAAAAGTAACATTACTTATATTTTTTTCAATATTGATCATTGTATCGCAATTTGAAATAAATTTACCAACCTCTAAATTTACATTATTCACATTAGTTAAAGATATCGGATAAGCTTTATTCGTCTCAGAGTAAACATTTTTAAATTCAGCATTTTGAGTATTTTCCAATACTATTCCATGTTTACTTTTTAAATTTAAGTCTTCAAAATAAATCTTGTCTACAAATTGATTATCAATTCCTTTGACACGAACTGCATATTCAGAATTTACTGATTCGATATTCTTATAATGAATATTTCTGAAAGTAGGAAGACTATCACTGCGAGGTTGAATTGAACTACTTCCATAATGCATATTAATCTGAATGGCTTCTCTTTTTATATTATTCATGCGAATATTCTCAAACCAGAGGTTTTCTATAACTCCTCCTCTACCTTTCATCGATTTAATCCTTAAACCTCTTTCGGTTTCGCTAAAATCGCAATCATGAGCATACAAATTTCTGACTCCGCCCGACATTTCACTACCAATGACTACACCTCCATGTCCGTGCTTTGTCTTACAGTTTTTAATCACAATATTTTCGCAAGGTTTACCAACACGCCAGGCATCCTCATTTAAACCTGATTTTATAACGATACAATCATCTCCGGTTGAGAAAAAACAATTATCAATCAATACTCCATTACTAGAGTCTGGTATAATTCCATCATTATTTCTTCCTGTAGTAATAACTGAAAGATTTCTTGCTATAACATTTTCACAATATATAAAATGAGTAGTCCACATTGGACCAGAATGCAACTCTATGCCATCTACTAATACATTTTTGCAATTAATAAATTGTACTAACGAAGGACGCAAATAAGAGGTTGGTTCAAAATCAAGACAATTTCTTTCTTCTGGTTTAACTCCAGCTTCAACTAAATCGTATAACTTCTTAAGGGATTCTAATTGAGTTGTTTTAGCTAAGTCCCACCAAACCTGAGCATTTCCTTCAATGATTCCTTCTCCTGTAATGGCCACGTTACTTTCATTTCTTGCATAAATAAACGGATGATAGTTCATGCATTCCAATCCTTCCCAGCGGGTAAATGTTGGTAGGGCATAAAGCGGTATACTATCAATAAAAGAAAGGATGGATCCTTTTGACAATTGCAAGTTTACGTTAGATTTTAATTCTAAATAACTTGTTTTCCAGGTTCCTTCTGGAATTATAACACGACCTCCTCCTTCTAGACTACATTTGTCAACAGCCTTTTGAATGGCATTCTGATTATTTACAGTGGAATCTAACGAGGCTCCAAAATCAATAATATCGTAAGTATTTTCATTAAATACAGGAACGTTAAATACTTGCTTTCCCCAAGGTGTTTCTTCTTCAATAAGGTTACTTTGTTTCTTAATTTGAGTTTGACAAGCCATACTTGTCAAAACTGTAAGTAAGATTAAATACAAATGAAAAATTTTCATAGAAAATAATGTATATAAATTGTTAGTTAATAATTTAAAACTTTATGCTCGTTAATACAATCGATTGCACGCTAAAATATGAAATAATTTTAAGTTGATGAAATTTAAAATACTCATGTAAATTAAAAAGCCCCTCCTGAATATCCAGGAAGGGCTTTTTATATCATCTAGAGTATATTATTAATATATCTCTTTTTTTGCAGCTTTTAAAGTATTTAAAAGTAATGAAGCAATGGTCATAGGTCCAACACCCCCAGGAACTGGTGTTATATACGAACACTTAGGAGCAACTTCATCATAAGCTACATCACCTTTAAGTTTCCATCCTGACTTTGTTGCATCACTTTTAACTCTTGTCGTACCAACATCAATAACAACCGCACCCTCTTTTACCATTTCAGCTTTTACAAACTCAGGAGAACCGATTGCAGCAATAATTATATCTGCAGATAAACATACTTCTTTTAAGTTCGCAGTTCTACTATGACAAACTGTTACAGTAGCATCACCAGGATAACCTTTTTGAGACAATAAAATACTCATTGGTCTACCTACGATATTACTTCTACCTATAACTACAACATGTTTACCAGAAGTTTCAATTTCGTAACGCTCAATCAACTCCATAATTCCTTGTGGTGTAGCAGAAATAAACGCTGGAGAACCAATACTCATTCTTCCTACATTTTGAGGATGAAAGCCATCTACATCTTTTCTATAATCAACGGTATCAGTTACTTTTTCCTCTGAAATATGTTTAGGTAATGGCAATTGTACAATGAATCCATCTACATCTGGATCATTATTTAAATCTTCAACTTTAGCCAATAATTCTTCCTCAGTAACATCATCTTCAAATCTGATTAAAGAAGATTTAAAACCTACATACTCACAAGCTTTGATTTTTGCTGCAACATATGTTTCGCTTCCTCCATCATGTCCAACTAAAATAGCTGCCAAATGAGGAACCTTCCCTCCTTTTTCTTTTATTTGAGCAACTTCAGCAGCAATTTCATCTTTAACTTTTTGCGAAGTTGTTTTACCGTCAATTATTTGCATAAAGCTTTATTTATAAAGTTATAAAGTGGATAAAATTTGAAAATAAAAGAGTGATTACTTTCTACTTTTAGCTTTCAACTAATTTTTATCTTCTTCCAAAAGGCATATTTTGCATCATACGACCCATATTTTGCCCTTTAGTCATCATTCTCATTACCTTACGGGTATCTTCAAACTGTTTGATAAGTCTGTTTACTTCCTGAATATTTGTTCCACTACCATTAGCAATCCTTTTTCTTCTGCTACCGTTTAAAATAGTTGGATTTTCTCTTTCGTCAGGAGTCATTGAATAGATAATGGCTTCGATACCTTTAAATGCATCATCATCAAAATCCATATTTTTAATAGCCTTACCCATACCCGGAATCATTCCAGCCAAATCTTTAAGATTACCCATCTTTTTAATTTGTTGAATCTGACTCAAGAAATCATTAAAGCTAAATTGGTTTTTAGCAATTTTCTTTTGAAGTTTTCTGGCTTCTTCTGCGTCAAACTGCTCTTGAGCACGCTCAACAAGAGAAACGATATCCCCCATACCAAGGATACGATCTGCCATACGATTTGGGTGGAAAACATCAAGTGCTTCCATCTTCTCACCCATACCTACAAACTTAATTGGCTTATCAACTACACTTCGGATAGAAAGCGCGGCTCCACCTCGTGTATCACCATCTAATTTTGTAAGGATAACTCCATCAAAGTTTAATCTATCGTTAAACTCTTTTGCAGTGTTTACAGCATCCTGACCTGTCATAGAATCTACGACAAACAGAATTTCATCAGGGTTAATTGCTTTTTTTATGGCAGCAATCTCGTTCATCATCTGCTCATCAATCGCTAAACGACCAGCGGTATCGACAATAACAACATCATTACCATTAGCTTTGGCTTGTTTAATGCCATCCTTAGCTAATTTTACCGGGTCGTTATTTCCTTCCTCGGTGTATACAGGAACACCAATTTGTTCACCTAATACCTGAAGCTGATTAATCGCAGCAGGACGATAAACGTCACCAGCAACTAATAAAGGTTTTTTACCTCTTTTGTTTTTTAACAAGTTTGCTAATTTTCCGGTATGCGTTGTTTTACCAGATCCTTGCAAACCAGCCATTAAAATGATAGCAGGATTACCTTTTATATTTATATCAACCGATTCTCCTCCCATCAATTGTGCTAACTCATCATGCACAATTTTAACCATCATTTGCCCTGGCTGAACAGCATTTAATACATCAGAACCTAAAGCTTTTTGCTTTACTGTTTCTGTAAATATTTTGGCAGTTTTATAGTTAACATCAGCATTCAAGAGCGCCCTACGCACATCTTTTAATGTCTCGGCAATATTAATCTCTGTAATTTTGCCCTGACCTTTTAAAAGTTTAAAGGAACGTTCTAGTTTTTCCGACAGATTCTCGAACATCGTATTTACTTTTTAATTTTTCAGAGTGCAAAAATATAAAATATTTGGATATGAACCATCTATAAGTAAAACAAAGCTTAATTTAAAATAATAACATCTATTTTTTTGCATTTATTACTCCTAACACACTATTTTTACTTTCTTATATAAACAGGAAAGAAAGGAAAAGTCAAAAGTTTAATGGAAAAATTCATTATTGTATTAACTGACAACAGACATTTGGGAATTATTGCTGTTCCTTATTTAGTTGAGGATCGCACAGAATCGCCTTCACTATCGATAAATGAAATAATTGATACTACTGATATAAATCGATACGATTACAATTTTTCAAAAGCAGAATTGAATCTACTTAAAATGCTTCATAAATTAAGTGATAAGCATCTTTTTTCAATTTATTCGAAGGATAAAACAATAAAACTTTTTTATAACAATTTAGATCAAAAAAAATTAAACAATATAATAAGGCCTCATATTGAAAAATACATGGCCAAATGTTTTGATCTTTTGGCAAATGACTCAGATATTCCGGTTTATTTTAAGGATACCAAATACAGCAATTTATATAAATCGGATAGAATTGAGGTGTTTAAAGAAGTTGCTGAACCTGTATTTTATTTTACCTTGAGTGAGGAAGGCATTAATTACAGTTTAAGAGTAAAAATTGAACATGAAGATTTAGCATTAACCTACAAAAATCCTCAGGTAATTTGTCATGAGCCCTGCGCATTGCTAATAAAAAATGTACTGTACAGATTTAAAGATACAGATAGTAAGAAGTTTATTCCTTTTTTTGACAAGGAGGAGATTAAAATTCAATCCAGGAGCATTGAATCCTATATGAAAACATTTGTTTCTAATGCAATTAAAAATCATCCTGTTGTAAACAAAGGATTTGAAATACTGGAAGATAAAACTAAACCTAAGGCTATTTTAAGTATTGAACAAAACATAAGTCAAAATCCAATATTGGTTTTAAAATTTAAATATGCGCAAAAAGAGTATTTGGCATATAGCATTTCAAATATTGCCTTGCAGTTAGATAAGAAAGGGAATTCATATATTTTCACTAAATACAAGAGAGATTTAGCCTGGGAAGAAAATGTTATTCAGACCATAAAAGATTTGGGTTTACTGCATGAAAACGGTGCAAATTTTCACCCTTTTAATGATAATACAAACGAAATTTCAGGCATACATAATATTGTAGTCTGGTTAAATCAGAATTATAGTCAGCTTCAGCAACAGAATATTGAAGTTAAACAAACTAAGCTGGAGAATAATTATTTTGTAGGGAAGTTTTCTTGTGAATTTACATCTATTAAAGATAAAGATTGGTTTGATTTACAGATGACAATTTTAGTAAATGATTTTGAGATCCCATTTATTAAAATCAGAAAAAATATAATTTCTGGTAAAAAAGAATATAAACTACCCAATGGTGAGATCTTTTTAATTCCGGAAGAATGGTTTAATAAATACACTGACATACTTACTTTTTCGGAAGATAATAACGGAAAGATCAAACTTAATAATATGTACTATAATTTGCTAAAGACAAGTTTAACAAGTTATAATCATACAAAGTTTATATCATCACCCGATAATAAAGACAATAACACACCTAAGGATTTGAAGGCTATTCTCCGCCCCTATCAACTTCTGGGGTTCAAGTGGATGAATTTCCTGCACAACAACAATTTCGGAGGTATTCTTGCTGATGATATGGGACTGGGAAAGACTCTGCAAACTATTACTTTATTGCTTAAAGTTTATGAAGAAAACAATTTGAACCCTTCTGAAATAAAGCAGATAAAACAACTAAGTCTTTTTGAAACTTCAGAACTTAATGGTTTTAATAATAGCGGAGTACCAACATCTTTAATAGTTCTGCCTACATCTTTAATACATAACTGGATAAATGAATTCAAAAAATTTGCTCCTTCTTTAAAAATCTATAATTATTCCGGCACAAAACGTTTAAAAACAAAAGATATAGGTAAAATATTCCGGCATTATCACGTTGTTTTATCTTCGTATGGTGTGGTTCGTAATGATATTGATTATCTAAAACATTTTCTGTTTCATTACACCATATTGGATGAGAGTCAATATATAAAGAATCCCAATTCAAAGATTTACGAAGCCATCATGCAGTTGAATAGCAATAAAAAACTTGTATTAACTGGTACTCCCATTGAAAATTCCTTAAGTGATTTATGGGCGCAGATGAATTTTGTTAACAATGGTCTACTGGGTAATTTCAACTTTTTCAAACGGCAATATATCACTCCTATTGAAAGAAATAACAGTGAAGAACATGAGGAGAAATTACAAAAGCTGATTGAACCTTTTGTTTTAAGAAGAACTAAAGAAAAGGTGGCTAAAGAGTTACCTCCTATTACAGAGCAGGTTTTGTATTGTGATATGACACCGGAACAAAAGAAAATTTACGAGTCAGAAAAATCCGGAATCAGAAATGAATTAATTAAAACCATTGAAGAAAAAGGTATTGAAAAGTCAACATTTATAGTACTACAGGGTTTAACCAGGTTAAGGCAAATAGCAAATCACCCGGTATTTGTTAATCCTGATTTTAAAGGAGAATCTGGTAAGTTTAACATGATTATTGATAATCTTGAAAGTATTGTCAATGAGAATCATAAAGTATTAATCTTTTCATCTTTTGTAAAGGATTTGGATTTGCTTGAAACTCAAATTAAACGTAAAAAAATAAAATACAGTAAATTAACAGGAAGTACAACAAATCGGCAGGAAGTAGTTGACAACTTTGAAAAAGACAAAGATTGTAAAATTTTTCTTATATCATTAAAAGCCGGTGGTGTAGGTTTAAATTTAGTAAGTGCAGACTATGTATTCTTATTAAATCCATGGTGGAATCCTGCCGCAGAAGCTCAGGCTATAAATCGAGCACACCGTATTGGTCAAAAGCAAAATGTGTTTGTTTACAGGTTTGTTTCCACAGAAACAATTGAAGAAAAGATTATGAAATTACAAGAACAAAAGTCTAAACTAGCTGATACATTCATTAACTCTAATAATCCGTTTAAGAACATGAATGAAAATCAAATCAAAGAGTTATTCTTGTGATGGTATAATAATTGTTATGTTCGCAGGAAATTTTAAAAGTCATTTTATTAGGTGTAAATTTTTGAAGTATGAAAAAAGTAATATTCTTATTTATAACATTATTATCTATTTATAATGTTGATGCGCAGGACATAAATTCGCAAATAAGGAATGTAGGTTCCTTTAATGAAATTTATGCGGGAAAAGGAATTAATGTAACTTTAATTGAAGGGGATAAAGAAAAAGTAAGAGTTGAAATCGAAAATGCAGATGTTACAGATGTAATAACAGAAATTGATGGGCGTAAATTAAATATCAAACTAAAAACTAAGATTTACAAAGATATGTCGGTGATGGTTTACGTTACTTATAAATCATTAAAAGCAATAAGTGCCGGTACCGGTGCATTTATTTCCTCGGATGATATATTATATGCTGAAAATTTGGATTTAAAAGCGGGTACTGGCTCAACTATAATTCTTGATTTAGATGTTAAAAATCTTAGTGCTTCATTGTCTTCTTCTAAAATTGAAGTTGTTGGCAATGTCGATTTCCAGGAAGTATCATGTAGCACTGGTGGCAGGTATGTTGCCGATAAATTAAATTCAAAAGAAGCCATTGTTAAAGCCAACACGGGTGGTGTTGCATGGATTAATGCTTCAGATAGATTAGAAGCTAAAACAAATACAGGAGGGAAAATTCATTACAAAGGCAATCCAAAAAAAATCAGTGTAAAAGGAAATATAGAAAAAGACGAATAAAATATTTAAGATAATTTTAAAATGGCCATTCTTTAGTACGAATGGCCATTTTTCGTTACGAAAGTCAAAATATGTGTAAAAAAATCATCTTTTTTTTTAGTGAAGTTTGATAAATATCACATCTATCTCTTTTCTCTGTTTATATATTGCATATCTTAATATCTAATTCAAAACTCAACGATATGGCAATAGTAAAACCATTTCATGGACTTCGTCCTCCTGCAAGTATAGTAAAAGATCTTAGTTGTCTTCCTTACGATGTAATGAATCGTGATGAAGCTGCGACTATGGCAAATGGCAAAGAAGTCTCGTTATTACATATTACAAGAAGTGAAATAGATTGTTCAGAGACTGTAGATATACATTCAGAACAAGTTTACAACACATCTGTTGAGAACTTTAAAAAATTCCAGGAAAGAGGATGGCTTCTTCAAGATAGTGAGGCTAAATTTTATATTTACGCACAAACTATGAATGGCAGAACCCAATACGGTATTGTAGGAGCTGCGTCTATTGATGATTATTTCAACGGTATTATAAAAAAACATGAACTAACCAGAAAAGAAAAAGAAGAAGACAGGATGGTTCATGTAAGAATAAACAATGCTAATATAGAACCTGTATTTTTTTCTTATCCATCAGTTTCTGAAATAGACAAAGTAGTTTCAGAAATTGTTGAAAACCAGGAACCAGAATATAATTTCATTTCAGATGATGGATTTGGTCATCACTTTTGGGTGATTAATAATAAAGAAATAAACCATCAGATTGAAATGCTTTTTGCAGAAAAAGTGCCTTTTACATACGTAGCTGATGGTCATCACAGAACTGCTGCAGCTGCATTGGTTGGTAAAGAGAAAAGAGATAACAATCCTAACCATAGAGGAGATGAGGAGTACAACTTTTTTCTTGCAGTTCATTTTCCTGATGATCAATTAAATATAATAGATTACAATCGTGTTGTAAAAGATTTAAACGGACTAACAGAAACGGAATTTATAAACAAAATTTCTGAAAAATTTGAAATAGAAAAAAGTTCGGAGCAAGTAATTAAACCCAACAAGCTACATTGTTTTTCGATGTATTTAAATGGGAAATGGTATAGCTTAAAAGCTAAGGATTTTACTTATGATGATAATAATCCAATTGGAGTTTTGGATGTTACTGTTTTATCAAAGTATGTTTTAAATGAAATACTGGATATTAAGGATTTAAGAACAGATAAAAGAATTGATTTTATTGGAGGCATAAGAGGGCTGGAAGAATTATCCCGGAGAGTAGATAGTGGAGAAATGAAGGTTGCCTTTGCCTTGTATCCTGTAACAATGAAACAATTAATTAATATTGCAGATTCCGGTAATATTATGCCACCCAAAACTACCTGGTTTGAACCAAAATTGCGATCCGGGTTAGTCATTCATAAATTAGAGTAGAAATATTTCTTTAATTACAACATACAACTGGCTCTATTAATTTTATATGAAATTATAGAGCCTTTTTTTGTAAAATCGTAATTTTGCAGAATAAATAAGAATTATATAATCATGTCGATTGCAGAAAATTTAGAAAAAATAAAATCCGATATTCCACAAGGAGTCACTTTAGTTGCTGTTTCTAAAACAAAGCCAAACAGCGATATCTTAGAGGCTTATCAAGTTGGTCAAAGAATATTTGGAGAGAATAAAGTTCAGGATTTAACCAAAAAATTTGAAGAACTTCCTAAAGATATTGAATGGCACTTTATAGGTCATCTACAAACAAATAAAATTAAATATATAGCTCCTTTTGTTTCACTATTACATGGTGTAGATTCTTTTAAATTATTAAAAGCAATAGATAAAGAGGCTAAAAAAAACAATAGAAAAATCAATTGCTTATTACAGTTCCATATAGCTGAAGAAACAACAAAGTTTGGATTCTCTTATAATGAAGTTGACTTGCTATTAAGTTCTGATGAATATAAACAATTAAATAACATTCAAATTTGTGGTGTAATGGGAATGGCAACATATACTGAAAACTTACAACAAGTTGCCAAGGAATTCAAAAGCTTAAAGACTATTTTTTTAAAGTTAAAAGAGTTGTATTTTAAGGATAATAACTCATTTAAAGAAATATCAATGGGTATGAGTGGAGACTATAAAATAGCTATTGAACAGGGAAGCACAATGGTGAGAGTTGGAAGTTCAATTTTTGGTGCACGTAATTACAACAATATGTAAAATATAATATTTTTAGACTATTAATGTTTAAAAAAAATTATATTTGTTCATCGTAAAATACATTTATAATATGGCAAATTTAAATACTTCATACATGGGATTAAGTTTAAAAAATCCCATAATAATCAGCAGTTCAGGATTAACAAGCAGCATTGAAAAAATTTCAAAACTAGTTGAGGCTGGTGCCGGAGCCATTGTGCTTAAGTCTTTATTTGAAGAACAAATTAATCATGAAATTAACCATCAAATAAAGCAAGGATCAGGTTATGATTACCCTGAGGCGGTTGACTATATAGCTGGTTATACAAAGGATAATTCTGTGGGTGAATATATCAATTTGATCAAAGAAGCTAAAGAAAAATTTAATATTCCTGTAATTGCAAGTATAAACTGTTTTTCAGCTAATGAGTGGATTGATTTTGCAAAAAAAATAGAAGCTGCAGGTGCCGATGCAATAGAATTAAATGTGCACATTGTAAATACGGATAAAAATCTGGAAGCTTCCGTTATTGAAGGATTATATTATAATATAGCAGAAAATATTTCCAAGACTGTTAAAATTCCTTTCGCAATTAAATTAGGCGATAATTTTGCTAACCTGGTGGCTGTAATCAACAAATTATATGCTTTAGGTGCAAAAGGAGTTGTTTTATTTAATCGTTTCTATCAACCGGATATTGATATTAATAAACTTACGCTGACTTCTTCATCTGTTTTTAGCACACCTTCAGATATTAGAAAATCTTTAAGATGGGTTGCTATTGTTTCTGATAAAGTGGATCAAATAGATGTTTCTGCCTCTACCGGTAATCATGATGGAGAAGCTGTAATTAAACAATTACTTGCTGGTGCGTCTACTGTTCAGTTATGTTCAACCATCTATAAAAACGGAGCTCAAATTATATCGTCGATAATAAATGAACTTTCTTATTGGATGGACGAGAAAGGATTTAAATCAATAGATGAGTTTAAAGGATCGATGAGCTATAGAAAGATTTCTGATCCCACACAATACGAGAGAGCACAGTTTATGAAATATTTCTCATCTCTTGATTGATAAATAATATAAAAAGACATAGAAGCTTTTGAATATCTTACATTCAAAAGCTTTTTTTATATTTTTTTTTAACAAAAGCATTCACAAACAAGTTGTATATAAATAATATTTGATATTTTTATGTTTTTATTAAATATATTCGTAAAAAATATAATCCTAACAATTACAACTGGTGTGGTATATGTGTAGTAACAAACCTATCAGAATAAAATTTTAACAAAATGAGAAAAACTTTTAATCAGGTTTCTAAATTAGTTTTTGTTTTAGCCCTAATATCGCCTTTTGCGGTTTCTTGCAATTCAGATGGTAAAAAAGCAGATAAAAGTGAGGAAGAAAAAATCATAGAATCAGCACAAGAAGTTGATCCTCAAATGGTCGAAAATTTTAACAAGTCGAAATTGATTTTCTATTCTTTGCCCTCCCCTTTGGAAACTGCAATGCTTATAAAAAGATCTGGAGCCAGATATGACGAAGAAATCCTGAACCCTGTAGCAAACATAACCAATTACAATACAAACCTTAAAATGGCCATAAACCTTGGTATTTATAGTGCTGATTTAAGTTATACAAGCCTGTTTGACCAAACACAATCAGCCATAAAATACATGGGATGTGCAAAAAAAATGGCTGAAGGTTTAAGTATTATGGATGCTATTGATGAAAGCACTATCAAAAAACTAGAAGATAACATGAATAACAGAGATGCTGTGATGGAAATAATCTCTGAAACATTCATGAATTCAAATGCTTATTTAAAAGAAAATGACAGGGCTGCCATTTCTGTTATGGTATTAGTTGGAGGTTGGGTTGAAGGTTTATATTTAGCTACAACTTTAACCAATGGATCTATGGATAATAACCAGCGACTTGTAGACAGAATTATTTACCAAAAACTTTCATTAATTACTGTTTTAAACTTGATGGAATCGTATGGTGACAATGAGGATATTGTTTATTTACAAAATAAAATAGCTGAGCTACAATCAATTTTTGAAGAAATTAAAATTATAAATACCTCTAAAGTTGAAACTGAAACAGATTCTGAAAATAAAATAACAACTATTAAGGCTGATTCAGAAACTCATATGTCTAAAGAAGTTTTTGATAAATTATTACAAAAAGTAGCAGAAATCAGAACAGAGTTCATTTCTTAAATTACTCTTTAAAAACTCTATGAATAACAAAAGATTATTTTTAAATCATATAAGAACATTTTTTTTCTTGGCATTGCTCATAACTGTTGGTAATAAAATAAATGGCCAGTGCTTAGGTTTTGCAAAAAAAGTTGGTAAGGCTAAATTGGGAAACTTTATACATGATGGTAATTACAATGCAACTGTTTTGGGAGCAGGTGAAACTGCAGAGCTATATAAAACCTTTTTTAAAGATCAAAAATACAGAATTGCGGTAAGCAAAATAGATAATCTGCCTGTCGTAAATTTTAAGTTGGTAGATGAGAATAACAATACTTTATTTGATAATAAAAATCATAATTTTATTGATGTGTGGGATTTTTCAGTTGAAACAACCCAAACATTGGTTATTAAGCTTAAAGTATTGGATGATTACGATTCGAAAAAAACAAACACTGAAAAAGGTTGCGTTGCAGTGTTATTTGGAATAGAAAAAGATTAATAATAAAAATTGACATAAAAGTTAATTTAATAAAGGCTCCAATAAATGGAGCTTTTATTTTTTAATGTAAGGTTGAAGATATTTCCCGGTATATGATTTTTCTTCTTTTATTAAATCTTCAGGTTTTCCTTCAAATACCAAATATCCCCCTTTATCTCCTCCTTCGGGACCTAAATCAATAATCCAGTCAGCAGATTTTATCACTTCCATATTATGCTCAATAACAACCAGGGAATGTCCCTTTTCAATGAGAGCATCAAAAGCCAACTGAAGTTTCTTTATATCATTAAAATGCAAACCGGTTGTAGGTTCGTCAAAGATAAATAATGTTGGTTCTGCTTTTTCTTTAGCCAGAAACGAAGCTAATTTAACCCTTTGACTTTCCCCTCCGGAAAGCGTACTGGACGATTGTCCCATTTTTACATATCCCAGACCAACATCAGCCAGCGGTTTTAATTTATTTACGATTCTTTTGGTTGTACTATTGCTGTCTTTTTCAAAAAACTCGATGGCTTGCTCAATGGTCATTTCTAAAATATCATGAATGTTTTTATCACGATATTTCACATCCAGAATTTCTTCTTTAAAACGTTTTCCATTACAGCTTTCACAAGTAAGAACAATATCTGCCATAAATTGCATTTCGATCTTAATTGTTCCCTCTCCCTGACATTCCTCACATCGACCACCATCAATATTAAAAGAAAAATGAGAAGCTTTATAGCCGTTAATTTTAGAAGCTTGCTGATCAGACATTAGTTTACGGATCTCATCGTATGCTTTAAGATACGTAGCCGGATTAGATCGGGAAGATTTTCCAATTGGATTTTGATCTACAAATTCCACATCTGTAATTTGCTCTACATCTCCCTTTAACAGATCAAATGCGCCTGTTTTATCAGCATAACCGCCCAATCGTTTTTTTATTGCAGGATAAAATATGGACTTGATTAAAGTAGACTTACCTGAACCACTTACGCCTGTAACAACTGTCATCACATTTAGTGGAATCTTTACATTTACTGCTTTAAGATTATTTTCCCTGGCACCTAAAATTTCAATGTAATTATTCCAACTTCTTCGGGATTCAGGGACTTCTATCTTTTTAGTACCAAACAAATATTGATAGGTCAGGCTATCATTTGCGTTGGCATTTTTTTCAAGCTTTCCATGAAATACGATTTCACCACCTAATCTACCCGCTCCCGGACCAATATCTACAATCTCATCTGCAGCCCTCATAATATCTTCATCATGCTCAACAACAACCACTGTATTTCCCAGTTGTTGAAGCTGTCTTAATACTTTAATTAACAACTCTGTATCGCGCGAATGTAAACCAATGCTTGGTTCATCTAAAATATATACGGATCCTACCAAAGTACTGCCTAACGATGTTGCCAGATTAATACGCTGGCTTTCACCTCCTGAAAGCGTGCTGGAAAGTCGGTTTAATGTCAGGTATCCCAAACCAACTTCGTAAAGAAAACGCAACCTGGTAGTAATTTCCCTGAGTATGCGTTTACCAACATTGGCATCATGTTCATCAAGCTGAAGGCTATCGAAAAAGAACATAAGTTCTGTAATGGGCATTAGCACCAAATCTGAAACACTCATCCCTCCTACTTTAACCCACGAAGCTTCTTTTTTTAAGCGTGTACCTCTACAATCAGGACAGATGGTTTTTCCTCTGTATCGAGATAACATCACACGATATTGTATTTTATACTGCTGCTCTTCTACGTGCTTAAAAAAAGTATCAATTCCATAAAAGTACTTATTACCCTTCCATAAAAGTTCTCTTTCTCTATCTGTTAATTCATAATATGGAGTATGTACCGGAAAATTAAAATGATGTGCCGATGCGATCAATTCTTTTTTATACTCACCCATTTTTTCTCCCTTCCAACAAGCCACTGCATCCTCAAATACCGAAAGTGTTTTATTTGGGATCACCAAATCTTCATCGATACCAATTACACTCCCAAATCCTTCACAAGTTGAACAGGCTCCAACCGGATTATTGAATGCAAACATATGCTCGCTGGGTTCTTCAAATTCAATTCCATCGAGCTCAAACTTATTCGAAAAATGATGTCCTTCAACCTTATCCTTATCATAAACTTTAACAATGCACTCCCCTTTACCTTCGAAAAATGCTGTTTCAATAGAATCAGCCAAACGCGATAAGTTATCTTCTTCTTTCGAAGCTGTAGCTCTGTCAATAACCAGATTATAAGTAGTAGCTTCAATTTCTTTTTCATTGTTGGATAAAACATCCTCTATTTTAAGAAACTCATTATTAGCTTCTACTCTTACAAAACCTTGTTTTAAGAGAATCTCCAAATGTGCTTTAGTACTTCTATCCTCAGGAATATGAATTTGTGACAGAATAACCAGTCTGGTTCGATCATCATATTGAGTGATATGATTGACCACATCGGAAACATAATGGCGTTTTACCTCATTGCCGGATAACGGTGATATGGTTTTCCCGATACGTGCAAAAAGCAGTTTCAGGTAATCATAAATTTCGGTTGAAGTACCTACTGTAGAACGTGGATTTCTGGTATTTACTTTTTGCTCAATGGCTATTGCCGGTGGAATCCCTTTAATAAAATCAACATCCGGTTTATCAATTCGTCCTAAAAACTGACGCGCGTACGAACTCAGGCTTTCAACATACCTGCGTTGACCTTCTGCATATAGTGTATCAAATGCAAGAGAAGATTTTCCGGAACCCGACACACCTGTTATTACAATAAATTTATTACGAGGCAGCTCAATGTCAATCCCTTTTAAATTATGGACCCTGGCGCCTTTTATTTGTATTGTTTTTAATGCAGAACTCTTAGCCATAAAGCAAATCAATTAAGGTGACAAATATATTGAAAAGCTAAAAAAAAGCCTTGCTTATATATCATGAATTATATAAACAAGGCGTACTTATTATTGTTTCTTTAACACTAATATTTCCATTTGTTGGCTAATTTCACTAACGACAACATAACCGGTACTTCAACAAGCACTCCTACAACAGTTACCAAAGCTGCCGGAGATTGCAATCCGAATAGTGCAATAGCCACTGCTACAGCCAACTCGAAAAAATTACTGGCTCCAATCATAGATGCCGGTGAGCAAATAGCATGAGGAAGCTTTAGTTTTTTACCTCCAAACCATGCAATAAAGAATATAAAATAGGTTTGAATGATCAGGGGAATGGCTACCAGTAAAATAATAAATGGATTATTAATAATAGTGGATCCCTGAAAAGCGAACAAAAGCACTAAGGTAAGTAATAAAGCCACTATTGAAACGGGTTTAAACTTTACTAAAAACACTTCAGTAAACCATTTATTTCCATATTTATGAATCAACACCTTATTTGTTACAAACCCGGCAAACAATGGAATTACCACAAAAACAACCACACTTGTTACCAATGTATCATAAGGGATTTGAATATTAGTAATTCCCAGTAAAAAACCTACAATAGGAACAAATGCCACTAATATGATTAAATCATTTACCGAAACCTGAACCAAAGTATAGTTTGGATCTCCATCTGTAAGGTAACTCCAAACAAAAACCATGGCTGTACAAGGAGCTGCTCCTAATAAAATTGCCCCTGCAATATATTCACCAGCTAATTCAGGAGTTATGAATGCTGCATAAATTTTAGTGAAAAATATCCAGGCAAAAAATGCCATGGTAAAAGGCTTAATCAGCCAGTTAACCACTAAAGTAAGTATTAATCCTTTAGGACGATTACCCACATTTTTAATGCTTGAGAAATCAATCTGCAACATCATTGGATAAATCATAAACCAAACCAAAACAGCAACCGGGATATTTACATTAAATACTTCAAGTTTACTGATGGTTTGTGTGGTATCGCCAAAAATATTACCGATAATGATACCGCCGGCAATGCAAAGAATTACCCATAAAGAAAGGTACTTTTCAAAAAAGCCGATTCTCTTTTCTGTGTTTGCCATTATATATTACAACTGAGGTTTTACTTCTTCTGTATAAAATTTATAGAATCCTGTTTTTATTTCATCCCGTACACGAATAAATTCACTCCAGATAAACTCTTCTGTGCCCTTGGCGTGCGATGGATCATCAAACCCTATATGTAATCTCTTTTTTACTTTACCGGTAAAGGCAGGACAAGATTCATTGGCTCCACCACAAACCGTAATTACGAAATCCCATTCATCATTTAAATATTTTTGTACCGAATCTGAAGTGTGACCACTAATATCAATTCCTGCTTCGGCCATTGCTTTTACTGCATTTTGATTTAATTTCCCTGAAGCTTCTGTTCCTGCTGAACATACTGTGATATTTTCATCAAATGATTGTAAAAAACCATGAGCCATCTGGCTTCTGCAACTATTACCTGTGCACAATACTAAAATTTTCATTTTTGTTTATTTTAATTTATTATTTACAAATGATTGAATTACTGGCATTTTCTAAAGTTTTAAAGAAATCCAGGAATATGGTGTTCAATTCCTTTATTTTACAAGAGTTCAGGCAGTATTTTGTTTTAACCCCATCAATGGTTCCTTTGATTAAACCAACTTCTTTTAGTTCCTTAATGTGTTGATTTACTGTTGTACGACTTAGTGGTAACTCATCAGAAATATCTCCTGTTATACAGGTTTCTTGATGAGCCAGGTATTGTAGAATTTTTAAACGTGCAGGATGCGACAGAGCTTTAAACATTTCTGCATTCAGAATTAAATCCTCATGAAATAAATTTGCTTTTGCTTTTACCATTATTCATTTATTTGACGCAAATATACGTCACAACAGAGCATAACGACGTATTTATACGTTAAATAAATATTAAATAAACCGTATTCGGCAAACTAAGCCTTATCTTCAAAAAAAAGGGAAGCATATTTCAACACTTCCCTTACTTAGCAAATCAATAAATCCTATTTTATAGCTTACTATTTTACAGTTATACCCACTTTTTCTAATACCTGGCGTTCGCTTCCTTCAAAAAACAGGTCGAGACATTCTCTAAGGTCGATACAATAACTTTTTAGCTCGTTAAAAGAAGCTTCTTTATTTTGTGTGGCTATTTGCGACTCACCATCTTCTTTAACAGCTATTAAACGCAATTCGTCTAAAGTATCTAAATCGGTTTTCAACGATTCAATCTCTCCGGCAGAAATTCCTACTAAATTTAGTTTAGCCAATACCTCCTCGTGCGATACAATAGCATTTACCAATAAGCGTATTATGTCTCCCCACTGTGCGTAATTGGTTGGTACAGTAGAGTTAAACATTAATACCTCTTCCATCTCGAGGTTATTTTTGTAGAAATACCTCAAGGTTTTTCTAATTTTAATGACCTGGTTATGGATGCGCTCTTTTTCGTCATTAAAAGCACGGGTAGCAGTTCTACTCTCTCCTACTTCTTTTACCTGGGTATGAAATGCATTACGGGCAGCTGTGTACAATTCAACTCCCTGTGCAAGTTTTTCTTCAGGATATATAGGTGCAATGCGTTCTTTTATTTCGCTGCTACCCATTACTCCCTGAACCAGAATACGATTTCGTTCTAGTTCTTTTTCTAATGAATCACTCATATTAATGAATTTTTTAGATCTGATTTATTTAAGGTTTATCAGATTAAATGAATAATTGTGGATATAAATGATTTGCTATGATATTCGATAAGAAATTGCGTGAGGATTGTTTTTTTTTAAGATCATGTTTGATTAATTTTAGTTGTTTATTTTCTTGTAAGTTTTTGAATTAGTGCTGTTAAAATACTAAAATATGTTAAAAGAACAAAATTATTATGATTAAAAACCTATTTAACATAACGCATTTTTCCTGACAAAGAGTCATTTTTATGTGTTCCAGACCCCTTTTTGTGCCTCTCAGACCCCTTTTTGCCTGACAAAGAGTCATTTTTATGCCTTCCAGAGGCGTTTTTGTGCCTTCCAGAGGCGTTTTGATGTGTTGCAGAGGCGTTTTTGTGAGTTCAAGAGATGCTTTTATGTGTTGCAGAGTGTAATTCCCTAAAATAGCTTGACAGGTTTTACATTAACTTCTTGAAGAGACCACTAACAATTTTAAATAATGTGTTCAAGGTGTCAGGGAATTAACAAGGAGCTCTTGGATTGAAGAGCGTAAACAGGATCTACTTCCGGAAATTCAAATACATATGGATTTTTTACTATATCTGAAGCAGAATCAATTATTTGTCCTTCTCGTGAAAGTTCTTATACTTTATCTTTATTTGGTTGTCCTGATGATAATATTAATCTTTCATAAAGGTGGAGTAAAATCAATGTGACCAATTAAAATAAAACTTAGTGAATAAATTAACCTGAACGCAAAAGGAAAAACCTGATTCGTTTGGGTGTTGACCCTGATCATGCTTATGCATGGAGTCGAAGTCGAATTGAGGAACGAAATCACGAATGCAAAAAAACACAAACTTATTATGAGTAATGGGTGGTTGGGCTATTGCCCAGAGTCCTATTTTAGGAACAACCATAACCATTGATCGACTTCATAAACGAGGTTAGCAACCATTCCTTTACATCCTTGTGCTTGTGTATTGACAGGTTGTCCGCTATAATTACGACCGATGTTCTGCTTCTCGGCTGTGGTCTGACGGCTCATCCAGAGAAGACCAAGGGGGTATGTTGCAAGAAATCAGGTAGAAACCTAAAAGGTTATTCCGTACAATTTGATTTCTTGGGCTTTAGTTTTCGTCCCATACAGATGCATTTGAAAAGAGGAGGAAGTTTTCTTCAATTTGACTGCATCATGAGTCGAAAATCCAAAGTGCGAATTACCGGCGTTCTTCGGGAACTGCAGTTCCATAATAAAACTCAACGTACAATTCAGGATATAGCGGAAGTGCTTAATCCAAAGATTCGGGGCTGGTTAAATTATTATGGTAAAATTAATCGCAGATGTCTGAGACCTGTGTTTTATTAACTACATCATCGTTTGTTAAAATGGGCTTTGAACAAATACAAGCGATTCAAACGCAGTAAGGTTAAAGCCGTACGGTGGTTGAGACGTATTTGTAAATGTTTTCCAAACCTGTTTTACCATTGGACTTTAGGTTACCAGTTGACCTAATAATTGGAATTGACTGCATGATAAGAGCCGTATGAATTGAGAGGTTCACGTACGGTTCTGTGAGAGGTTTAGGGGTGAGATTCCCCTTTACCTACTCGATGTGTGCTTTGATTAATATTCCTTTTTAGTATCTTCAAATAACGGAATCCCATATTCCTCAAGAAATTCAACCTCCAGACTCTTCCATCCTGTATCTGCTCTTGGATATATATCAGGAGTTGCAATTATAGCTTCCAATCCAATGCTTTTATAATCCTTTTGTAGTTTTTTATCAAAGAAATCAATAGTATTGCCTAATTGTTCAATAGCTTTTTTTCTATTTTTTCGAACAGCACGTGGATTCAAACTAGTGGCATTAAGCTTAAATTCTAAAAAACTAAAAGATTCATCGCTAAAAATTACTGAATCACAATAAGAATCACCAAATCCTAAAATCCCTTTTTTCCCATCAACTGGAATAAAATGTATTTTTAATTTGCGAGAATTATAAACATCAAAACTTTTGTCTAAAGATATTTCTTCCTCACAAAGAATTGAAGTTCCTTCTACATCTGCAATCTTAAAAAAATCATGAGTAGAATAAGTATAATATTCATCAACTTTTTCAATCTTTTTTATTTCATCGAGAAGTTCTTGAGCTTTATTCATTTTCTTGCAAAACTTTTTGAGTGTAATGAATATAAAGCCCTAAAATCACCATTGAGTGTTTCAGAAACAGTATCTAAATAATTCTGGTCAATTAATCCTGTCTTTTCATTAATAATATTTAAGCAATAAGTATCATTTCCTTCTTCCAATTGTTCTCCAAGGGAATATGAAGAAAAGTCACTACTCGAGATAAGACTATTAACATCAACAACTTTTGCAACTTCTCCTTTTACACTTTCATTACTCTTAATTACTCTATCTGCAAATAATAAATTATTGAAAACGGTCAAAACATATGGACTATGTGTAGTTATAATCACCTGATTATCATCATCTGAATTAACCATCATGGCAAGTAATTCAATGACAAGTTTTTGAGCCTCTGGGAATAAGTGGGCTTCTGGTTCTTCAATAATTCTGAGGACTTTTTGATTTTCAACAATTGTAAGAAATATATCTTGAAGTATCCTAACAGCTTCTTGTTGCCCTGATGATGCATTATGTAAAAAAACATATTTTTCGTCATCATCATCAATTAATATCTTTTCACCCCATCTATCAATAGTGTAGTTTCCTTTTAAAATCGTATTTATTTTATCGCAAATTTTTTTCGAATAATCCTTTTTGACATTAACTTCTGCATATGAGCTTAACAATCCTTCAAAGCTTCCATATTTTTCAAATAATTTTTTCATTTTCGAAACTCTTTCTACAAAGGAAAGCATTAGTGTTTCATCAATAGTTTGTTCCTTGTGTTTAAATGAGTTCCTTTTATTATCTTCTATTTGGGTTTGTAAATTAAGAAACAGATACTTTTCAAATAATTCGGAATAACTCACAGTCGCATTTCTACCAGCAATAATAAAAAGTGATGAATCTTGATAGCTATTAAAAGCATCGTTAACAAAAGAAGATAGTTGTTGAATATATTTTAATTTATTTTGTTCATGAGCTAATTGTTCATGAACATTCCTTGATGTAGTTTCTTTTAGCAGTAATTTTTTAAGTTTAGTTACATCAAATTTAAATTCTTGTGAAAGAAAACTATCGCTGAATTTAGGATGTAATTTCTTATTTCTATTTAGTGTCAATTTTAAAAACCTATTATTTTCAACACTATAATAGTAGGTTATCTCAAAATCAGGCAAGCGGAAAGTTGAACCAAAAAAATCATAGAATTTCTGTCTAATAGGAAAAATTAAATCCTGAGGAATATCAAAATAATCTCTAGTTGAATCTTGATATACCCTATTAAACAATTCGTCTCTTAATATCTTAAAGAAATATATTAATTTGGATATAGTACTTTTTCCACTAGCTTGTTCTCCAATTAAAACTAAAACCTTTTTTACTTCAATTTCAGCATGTTTAATCGCACCAAAATTTTTTATCTCAATCTTTTGCATTTCTGTTTTAATAAATCTTAGACACAAAGATAAGCAAACATATTTTTGAATTAACAATTACGGCTAAGTTCTTTATTTTTATTGAACATAACGTTGATTATAAGAATAGTAGCCGACTGCGTGGCACTTTTCTGTCAAGGTACAAGAACGTAGAAGCGGGCTAAAACTCTTGAATTTACTACTATCTCGCCTATTTTTTTTTACGCATTGTTATGGGCTATATTTTCTTTTCCTTTCTTATTCATCAACCATTTCATAGTCAATCCCCAACCAAGTCCACAAATCAACCACATTGGAATTCCTATCAAAATACCTTTCTGAGTAATTTCTTCTTTTTCAATCAATGGAAAAAAAATCTGCATAATAATGAACATAAATACTCCAAAGAAAAGTCCTAATTTCAACCAATTTTTAGTCGAATTTTTCTTTTCTGCAATTTCAAGATTTATACATTTGTATCTATCAGGTTGCTTGTCTAACCAATTTTGTTTTAAAGTCTTTCTAAACCAGCCCCAAATAGGAAAAGTCAAAGTCAATATAATTAATGATGTCAAATTTCTCTGTACCGGAATAATTTCTTTACAATTGTCGCAATAGTAACCAAACCAATTCTTAAATACTGTTTTATTTTGTGATGACCATTTAAGTCCGCTGTGCATAGTTTCACAATGAGGGCAAGGAATCAATGAGCGTTGAAAAAAAGGCTTTTTCCCTTCCCGTTCTATTAACATTATTTTTGGAATTGTCTGTCCTAAAATCAATTCATTAATTACAAGTCCAGGGTTTATAATCCAATGCAATATCACAGGACTTTTCCAGTTCCAAATCTTGTACTTTTCTTTGTCGTATTTCATTTCATTATGTTTTTATGCTTGGTTGTTCGTTTTAATATTGGCACACAAACGTTAAAAATAAAGTGTCGTGGGCTAATTAGAAAAGTAATCCTCTCCAATCTATACTGAGCCTAAATTTTTATTTTGGTTTTAAATTATTACTTCTAAAATTAAATGGAAATTTTGGCGGTGTTTCAACAACCTACAAACTTCCTAAAATTCAGCGGACAGCCCATGCACTTTATTTATTGTTGTGCATAGTTTTTATTCATCAGGTTGCACCCAGTCAGCTCCGTCTACATAAAAAAGATATTGAATATAGTCAGTTGTAACCTTATTCTCATCTATTGGGATTTCTCCAAATAATTGTACCAGACTAAAATTATCTAATCCTCTGTTTGATAAATTATAAGGTGAATCATTGCTGTTAAGTTTGAATAAATTGATTGTGTTTCTATCAGATACACGTTTAAAATCTTCAATCCCTTTTATGTACCCTAAAAATATATTGTCACTACTATATGATAATTTAGAAAAAGCACCATCATCGGCTAAATAAGTCGGTAACCCCTGACTTGGTACTGTAAGTTTCGAATCAGTATAGAGCGCAACTAAAGAAATTAAATTGTCATTTAAAATCCTTGATTCCTTTATTCTTCCTGCTAAAGTCCTTTCAATTCCCTGCAAAGTATGGTACAAACCAAAACAGCCATATATTTTTTTTGTTTTCCAATCATTCTGTGTGTAATATCTTCGAAAGTTCTCATACATAAACTCATCTCTTGATTTAATTTTGTCAAGATTTGAACAGTTAAATTCAATATTTGCTAATAATAAACTGTCTTGAAACGAGAATGATGCAGTCTTAAATATTTCAGGCAATCTTGTAGAAACCCAAGTTAGTAAGGAATCTTTATCTTCTGGGATTTCTGTTGAATAAGTTACAGGTAGCTTTTCTGTTAAAAGTCGATTTAACAGAGTAAAATCATTCAGTCGATTTAGTCCAAAAACTTCGAATTTCTTTTTATCATTTAATTGTCGGTAATATTCTTTAAAGTTTCCCCATTTCTGTCCTCTAAATTCAGTACTGTTTGTGCCAATCCAAACAACCCATTTGTCGAGTATCGTTTTAAGTCGTAAATCAGTAGAATCTTTAAGATATTGATTGATATAATATGCTTGTGATATATCCATTTCAGCTATATAAGTCGTAACATTATTCTTCTGATTTAAATATTTGAATGTTGAAACATCAATAACTGGAGAAGTTCCTAGTTCGTGTATCTCTCCAACTAAATAAAGTTGATTTTGAGAAAAATCATTGTCGAACTTCAATGGAATTGTTTCTTTAATCCGTTCAGAGACTAACTTATTTTTGTTTAAATAGTCAACATATTTATTTCCTGCTAAATATTCTTTTAGTCGGAAGCCTAAATAAACTAAAACGATTAATCCAATTATTAATAAAACTAGTTTTCCTGTTATTTTCAGTATTTTCATTTGCAGTATGTTATTTTAAATTATGCACAACATTTCGCTAAATACATTGGCTTTATATATATTATATGCAAGGACAACAACCCTTGTAACTAACTGATTTAACGAATATATATATGTTTTGTATATATTTGGTTATGATTTTTTTTGTTGTTCATCAACCAAATATACTAATTTGTTCGTCTATTCAATTACACATATCATTAATTTAACAACTGCATACAGCTAAGATGGTTAGTAACCCGCAAGGTTCATTACCTTATTATGAAATTGCTTTTCTTTAGAACTTTTTAAAATATAATCCCATGCCTAAACAGGCAAAAGGCAACTTTTTAATAAAATGCGCTTTGCCTGTTTAGGCGAAAGCCATTTTTTCAAAAAGAGAGTCATGCCTGTTTGTGCATGGAATTTATTTTATAAATTACCAGAAAGCATAACTATGCTTATGACCTAACACTTATTTGAGTCTGTCCATAAGGTCCGATAACTGCGTTACGCTCATTTTGAAAACGGAAATTTACGAAAGTAAACTCCCTGATTTTCAAAAAATCGCAAGCCTTGTTCTCGAACTTTTTGAACAAGACTCTTAAAAAATGCAGCGTTTATAGAGGGACTCTTCTATGTTGTAATCCAAATTTCATGCACACTTTTTTTTCTAAATTTCATATTACAGAATACTTATCTGTTGATATTCTGTCATATACACTCTTTTTACACCGGGTAATTATGAGCTAGAGGGAATCTCTTGGTTAAAATCGGTATGGGTTCGATACCCATACCGATTTTCCATTTTGACTCCGGTATAAACAATCACCGTCGGTCACTCTTGGTTATATAATGAATGGTTTCCCTATAAAAACAACCTTCTATCAACAGTCATTTTAAATGCTGCATTTCCTTGTTCAATTATTTATAGTATGGGCTACAGACTAAAAAAAACAGTCAATTTTATTGCTGCAAGAGTCCGTTGGTAGTCCCATTGCTTTTGGATTGTTTTTTCGGTTACCATTATTATTTGACAACTCCTTTAACATAAGGCGTTTCGTTTATTAAAACATGTTTTATTCGGCTCAATAGCTTCTTAGCTATGTTTACTATAGCCTTAGTACTGTCCATTCGTTGTGACAGTTCCCCGTATTTCATCATTAAGGCTGGATCGTGCCTTATTGCTATCCAAGCACTTTCTATCAACATACTCCTTAACTGTCTGTTGCTTCGTGGGGTAATGCCTCCCGTCCTGTCGTTATCTCCACTAGAATTGGTCCTGGGAACAAGACCTACATATGAACACAATTTGTCTATACTCCTGAAGCGTTTTATATCATTCAATTCAGTTAAGATGGTCAGTGCTGTGATCAACCCTATGCCTGGTACCGTACGTAACAAAGCTATTAGTTTTGAATGTTCACTATCTTTCTCAATCTTTCTCAAACACCTCCCAACTTCAAGTAATTTTTTTCTTAGATGTTCAACTGTATCAATAATATGCTTTAATGTTGCATTGCCATATTCGGTTCCCAGATCAACTTTTTCAAGCCAGAGGGTATAACGTTTTGACCAATGAACAGAGCCCTTTGATAGTTCGGCAGGAATTTTAATGCCGTTGTAGTACAATAAGGACTTCGTCCGGTTTTTATGCCTGCTGATCTCTTTTACAATTGTACTTCGGTATCTTATCATCGACCTTAACCCTTCCATATTTATATTTGGTACATGTATCGCAACCAACTCTTTATTATATAATGAACGTACTATTTTTCTACTATCTCTGCTGTCTTCTTTTTGCTTTTTTTCTTTATCTGTTGTTGGTATATCTGCAGGATTTACCACAATATTTTTAATACCTTGGCTTATTAATTCTCGATGAGGTGCGAACCCGCAAAAACCAGCCTCATATGCTGAATAATATGTCCCATTGGGATAATTGCTTTCAAGATAGTTTTTTAATTCTTTGGCATCCGCATTTTGTGAAAATGTTTTGCACAAAAGGCCATTGTTCATTATGGATATCTTCCACGATTTTAAATGGGCATCAATTCCCGCATAAATTTCTTTTCCCGTAAAATCTAATTTGTAATTTTGGTTATGCATAACTTTCTTTTTTTTCTTTACCTGCTAAGTTAAATTAGTGGGCAGAAACTTATGCGTTATACAATTACAAACATAAGGGCTAATTAATCCACAATTTTAATATTGTATTTAGCTAATAATCCCACAATATTTTGTTTTGAGAAGACGGCGTTTTTAATAGTGTTTGATTCCGGATCAATAGTTAAATTAAACGAAGTAGAAAAGTCAGATTTAGCAAGGTTTGTATTTTCAAAGACACTGCCCGACAAATCACATTCAATAAACCTGGAGTTTGATAAATCTGCACGGGCAAAGTCAGACTGCAATAATCTACAATTTTTAAAAACTGTTTTTTTTATTTTTAATTGATAAAATGAACTAAAGTCTAATATGCATCCATCAAAAGTAAATGATATCGAAAAAGGATTGCAATCTGTAAACTGATTTCCCATCAATTTACAGTTTATAAATTTCACATCCCTAAAAGCAGTATCATTCAATTTTACGTTGGATAAATTGCAGTTTTTAAATTCACAGTCGCAAAAAACATATGAATTCAAATTTTGGTCTGAGAAATCGCAATTTGTAAAAATACAATCTTCGTATTCTCCTTTAATAATTTCTGTTTGATTATTATACTGTTCTGAAGTTATATATGGAATCATTCAATTATTTATAAAATATGCGCTAAAATAAGTATAAACTTTATTTAATAAAGCGTTCGCGCCTTTGTAAATTAATTAATCCCCATAAAGCAGCAACAAGAGATGCAGAAATTACGATTAACTTATTTTGAAAAATAATGGTACTATAAATCATTTCGCTCACACCATCAGGCAGGTCAAAAGGATTAATAAAAATATTCCATTTTGACGCTCCTAAAATGGCATGTAAAAACCACAAGCCCAGTCCCACAATTACCATCAATACAGCCGAGCCATTTCCATTTTTAACAATGGTACTGAACAAAAAACCCAGTGATCCGAAAAAAATAATGACAAAAATTAAATGAAAACTCACCTCTAACACAGGAATTTCAACCAGGATAAAACTATCGAGTAAAGCAAATAGCAGCACCATGAAATACACCATCATAAAGATGATAAACAACCTCATTAACCAAACTTTATAACGATAATTAGGGATACCGAATAATATTTCGAGTATCCTGGCATCTTCGTCGTTTTGAATACCAAATGTGGTAGGGAAGAAAATTAATAAAATACCGGGGAATATTAATTGGTAGTAGGCACTTGAAATTTCAATAGTACTATCTGAAAACATGGCGATACCCGTGATTAGCAGGTAAAACAAAACAGAAGCCCCCAGAAAATAGATAAACTTGTTACCAAAAATTATTTTAAGATTGTATTTTACTATACGAACTAAATTATTCATAAAAAACTCTTTAAACAGGAGATTAATTATTTCTTAAAAGCCACAGGTAAGAATCTTCAAGGCTCGATGATACGGGCAGTGCGTTTTCAACCGGCTTTTCAGCTGAAAGGACTCTTACTGTAACTTTACCTTCTCTACCTATATGGTGAACAACCTGAAATTGTTTATTTACTGTTTCAAATTCTGAAGCAGGAACATCAAAAGTCCAGACTTTACCTTGTGTAATCATGGATAATTCTTTAGGTTCGCCCCAGTATTTTAATTCACCCTTACGCATGATAGCTACCATATTACAAGAACTTGAAATATCTTCGATAATATGTGTTGAAAAGATTACAATTCTATCGCGGCTTAATTCCACCAACAAGTTTCTGAAACGAATCCTTTCACGCGGGTCCAGTCCTGCTGTAGGTTCATCCACCACCAATATACGGGGTAAATGAAGCATAATCTGAGCAATACCAATACGCTGTTTCATCCCTCCGGAAAAGGATCCTATTTCTTTGTCCTTGTTTTCCCACATATGCACTGCTTTCAATACATACTCAACCCTTTGGTACCGTTCTTCGTTATTTTTTAGTCCTTTTAGCAACGCCATATAATCCAGAAATTCAAACGATGTCATGTTTTCGTAAGAACCAAACTCCTGGGGCAAATAACCAATTAGTCCTTGCAATTCCTCCCTGTATTTATTGGTATCATATCCATTTACAAATATTTTTCCGTAACTCTGATCCAGTATTCCACAAATAATTCGCATGATGGTAGTTTTACCGGCGCCGTTGGGTCCCAGTAAGCCAATCATACCACTCTCCATGGTTAAGGTAATACCTTTTAAGGCTTTAAAAGGCTGTTTTTGACTTCCAATAACAGGGATAGATCTAACCATAATATACCAGCTACGGCGGATAGCAGCAAAACGGCCTTTGAGTCTTTCTACATTAATATTTTCTTTCTGAAGTCTTTGACCGGTATAAAAAATACGAATTCCCAGATACCAAAAACCGGCTAAAACAATAGAAGTAGCTAACGAATCAAACTTATAGGCAAATAAGCCCATGGTTATTAATGGGTAAAACCATATCGATATTTTACTTAATATCCCATTTACTGAAAAAACCTTTTGCCAGAACAGATTGATACCTGGCCAGCTACGTAAGTACTCCAGGTATGATAATAAAATGAAATATCCTGCAAACAGATAAATAAAAGCCCATAATCCAGAATCGAGATAAAACCAGTTCATCCAGATAATAAACCCAAATAATGGAATCTGCCATATTAAGCCTTCACGGTATACCTTTGAAGTTTTTTGATTTCGTTCCCTGGTTCCATATTCCTTACCCATTTTCCATTCTCTCACAAATCTATTATCCCGATCATATACTTTTACTACATTTTGAAGTTTAATGGTGATGGCTTCGTTAGCATTAATAATGGAAGTATTGGCTCTGCGCAGACTGTATAATACAAAAAACATAACAGCAGGAACACCTACAATAAAGCAAAAATACTCAACGAGTTTCCAAACCAATGAATGATCAAAAACAAATTGAATAAGAATAATTCCCAGCGCCCATAAAACGAAGATAATACCTTTGTAAATCCAGTTTAATTGTCGAATCCAGACAAGTGCGTTTTCCAGTCCAAAGCTAAAGGTTGGAATAAAAACAAGAGTTAGTAAAGTACTTACCAGTAGCCCTCCTACCACGGTTATAGCAAAAGGAGCACCTAAACTACCTACATATTCTGATTTACCCAATGCCAAAGGAAGCATGGCTATAATGGTTGTTGAAGCTGTTATCAATATCGGTCGTACTCGCGAAATACCGGCTTGTAATAGTGCACGTGAATGCCTCATTCCTTGTTTTCGTAACACATTAGAATAATCAATTAATATGATTCCATTATTTACAACGATACCGAGTAAAATCAGAAATCCGATTAATGAGTTTAGATTAAACAATGAATTACCTGTGAAAATCAATCCAAAAAAAGAACCAATTGCAGCTAATGGAATAGAAAACAGCATTACAAATGGAGTAACAAAAGATTCAAAAACTGAGGCCAGAATCATTAAAATAAGAAGAAAAGCTGTACCTATTAAAAACTTGAATTCTTCAAATTGGTCTTCTTCGTGTATCACTTCAATGGCTGTTCCCGAAGGTAAGTTTACTGATGCCACCAAATCATCCACCTCTGCCCTTGCCTGTTCTAACAAGTCTTTAGAGTCGTTTACATCTTCGCTGAACGCATAGGTTAAAGTGATTTCTTTCTGCTGGTTTACCCTTAATATTTCCTGACGACCGGATGCATAAATAATATCAGAAAAATCGTTCAAGGCAACTAAACTTCCTGAACTCGACTGAACATTTAGCTTTTGCAGATCTTCGTATGTTTTTGAAGTATTTTCTTCCTCTTCAGCATTATCTGTTTTAATAACAATATCATATTCATCATTATTAATCTTTAATACGCCACCCGAACTTACCTCATTTTTGAAAACGCTAAGTTCAGAAACCACATTTTGAGGGGTAACGCCATACATACTCATTAAACCCGGATCAAATTCCAGATGCACTTCGGGCCTGTCAGAACTGGCACTTACCCTGGCATAATTCAGATCCTCGATATTATCTTCCAGAATATATTTGATATCTTCTGCTAATAAAAGCATCTTATCAAAATTCTCACCCTTTATGACAATTGATTCACTTTGCTGACCAATACCAAACATACCCATCAGGTTCATACCGGGGTTGGCACCAAAACCTCCACCTGAACCTGAGGAGCCTGTACTTCCTTGTTCTAAAACGATCTCTGAATCATCATAACCATACAGTTTGCTTTGTATTTCAGCTTTTATTTCACCTAAAGAACGGTCTGATTCCTTTTTATAATCTTCCTTTAACTGAACCGTAATTGTTGCTTTTTCCTCATAAACCTGACTAATTACTTTATCTTTTTCAGCAATAGGCTCAAGTCTTTTCTCCAGTTCACTAACCATTAAGTCTGTTCCTTCAAGAGTGGAACCGGATGGCCGTTCAATGTCAACAATAAACTCAGGAGTTTCAACTTCTTTACTTACCTGGTAGCTAACAACCAGACTAATTAATATCGTTAGGAAAAAAACAATTACAGCAGCATTTATCGTTCTGGCTGGTAATCGTAAGGCATTTTTTAAGAGTACCAGATATGCCTGTATTAGTCTGTTATGTAAGGGAAGTCGTTTTAATCGTAAATGAATTTTGTTTTTACCAAATGAGAGTATGGCATGTGTCATCATAGGTATTAACAGCAAAGCTACAACCAATGAAATGACTAAGGTTCCAACTATGGATACGCTAATATTTTTAGCAACCAATCGAAACATAATATTAGACGAAAAAACAAAAGGAAGGAATACCGTAATGGTGGTTAATGTAGCGGCAAAAATGGCTCTCCAGACTTCCTTTGTTCCTTTTATTACTGCTTTATCATTATCATTTTCAATCGTGGCCATACGATAAATATTCTCCATCACAACAATGCTGTTGTCGATGAGCATACCTACTGCTAAAGCGATTCCAATCAGCGTTAATGTATTAATGGAAATATCAAAAGCATAGAACAAATTAAAGGCCGAGAAAACTGAGATAGGAATAGAAAGCATCACCAGGGATACCAGCGGAATATTTTTCAGAAAAATCCATAAAATAAATACTGCCAAAATACTTCCTACCAAAGCTAAATCAATAATCTGATCAATGTTTTCTTCCATGGTATCAGCACTATTGGATGTAATTGCTATTTCAATTCCTTCAGAGGCCAATTGCCGATTAAGTTCTTCAATCTGCTTTTTAACTTTAGCAGAGAGTTCAATTTGATTTACCGAAGCTTCGCGTGAAACACTTAAAGTAACCGACTCTTTAGAATTTACTCTACTATAACTGGTAACATCCTTATATCCAAAGTTTATTTGAGCAATATCTTTTAATAACAAGGGTCCTTCGCTTGAAACAACCACATTTTCGATATCCCTTATAGTATTATACTCACCATCAACATTTACAAACAGGTATTGTCCCTGATCTACAACCCGGCCGGCAAATGTTTTAGATTCGGTATTGCTTAATATTTTTGATCTTATTTGCGAGAGGGTTAATCCCAGGGCTTTTATCCTGTCTTCATTCAGGATGATCTCAACACTTTTTTCGCGACCGCCATATACCTCAATACCCGCAACGCCATCAATATTTTCAAGTTTATCAACTATTTTTTCGTCTGTTAGAGCACGCACCCTGTATACACCTCCTGTTCCTAAAACCTGAATACTCATAAATTGATTTGTAAATTCATCCAAATCCATTTTAAGAACCGTAGCAGTATAATCATCAGGTAATAATCCCTGTGAAGCCTGCACCTTTTCAGCTAATTTTAAATAGGCATATTTAAAATCTACATCTTTATTTAAATATATAATTATCGTTCCCCTTCCCGGATTAACCCTTGATTCAACCTTTTCAATACCCTCAAGAGTACCAACAACGCCTTCCATCGGAATAACAGCCTCTTGTTCTACATATTTAGGATCAGATTCTGTTTGACCTGCTATTTGAACAAAAAGCATGGGAAGCTCCGTGTCAGGATATAATTCTACAGATAAGCTTTTGTAGGATACTATCCCTAAAAGAGATAGTGCTACAAATAACATACTGATTAATACTTTTCGCTTTATGATAAAATCCATAATTCTTAGCTAAGAAGTTTTAGAAGAGATAATTTGTTACTCATTTTTCAGTTTTTTTCCTCTTAATATCTCTTCAAAAATGTAGTATAGACAAGGTATTACAACTAAAGTCAACAAAGTTGAAGTGATTAATCCTCCAATCACTGCGATAGCCATTGACGACCTGATAGCTGAACTTTCACCAAAACCAATGGTTAAAGGAAGTAATCCTAAAATGGTAGTTAAACTTGTCATTAATATTGGTCTTAATCTCGAGTTTGCAGCTTTAATAAGGGCCTCTTTTAGTTTTACACCTTCTCGTTTCAGTTGATTTATTGCATCAACGAGGATGATGGAATCATTTACTGCAATACCTGCTAACATTACCAAACCTATATAAGCCATAATATTTAAGGATTTACCTAATATTAAAAATGCAGCTATAGCACCTACTCCGGCTAATGGTATTGTTAAAAGAATAGTAAACGGATGCAATAATGATTCAAATTGAGATGCCATAACCATATACACCAGAATAACAGAAAGCATTAATGCAAAAGATAAACTTCCAAATGACTCTTTGCGTTTTAATTCGTCCCCTTTTATTTGATATTTATACCCTTGTGGAAAATCTATTTGCGATAGTTTATTTTTTATTTGAACGGTCAATTTATCAATGGCAATATCTCCATTAATATGAGCTGTTATTCTTCCAACCCTATTTTGATTATCTCTGATTACCTCTTTAGATGAGTTTCCTATTGAGATTTTAGCTAACTCACCTAAACGATATTCTGAATCTCCGTTTTCAATCACAAAATTATTCAGATCCTTTAGCGGGTAATCAGGCATCTTTAGGGTAATATCTGTCAGCTCTCCATTGCTTTCAATACTTCCGGCATCTTTACCCATTAAAAACTCCTTTAACTGACTAATTATACTTGAAGCATCAATATCAAAAAGACCTGCCCTGTACCTGTCTATTTCAATATTCACTTCCGGAACACCAGTTTCAAAAGAGCTTTTAACATTATATAAATTCTCATCTTCTTTTAAAAGGGCAAAAACTTTATCTGTTAAGCTATCTAATTCTTGCAAATCCTCTCCTATCACTTCAATCATAACCGGAGCCGATTCACTTCCTAAAATTTCCTGCAAAGCTGTTTCATCCTGAATATATTCTAACTCTAAATTAGGAATACCACTAAACATCCGGTTTAAAACGGGAATGATCTCGGTAGTAGATAAACTGGTTTCATCGTTAAGAATGAGTTTAATATAACCTGTATTTTCACCATCGAACACACTTTCTTCTGAACTTTCTGATGAAGATTCTGGTCCGGCATGAGTGTATATATTTTTAATATGATCGCTGAATGAAGATTGGATCATCTTTTCCATATTCTCTAAAGTAGAAGATGTACGAGTCAGATTAGTTCCTGATGGCAGTGTTACTTCAATTGAAAATTCTTTTGTCTGTGCAGTAGGCATAAACTCACTACCTATCAGAGAAATTGAAAAATATGCTCCAAGAACTAATAAAAACGCCAGTCCAATAACCAGATATCTTTTCTCAAGAGCCTTAATCAGAAATGCATTATATTTTTTGTAATTTCTTTCTTCAGGAATAATGGCTTCAGCTTTCTTTCCCAAAATAAATACACTTAAAACAGGAATGATTAATATGGCTACAAACAACGAAGAAAGTAATGAAAATGCTACCGTCCAGGCTTGATCCTTGAATAATTCACCCGATGCTCCATGCAAATAAACGATAGGAAGAAAAACCACAATGGTAGTCAAGGTTGATGCCACTAAAGCACCTCCTACTTTGGCAGTTCCTTCAATGGCTGCTTTTCGTATGCCAACTCCTTTTTCTAATAAGCTAAAGATATTTTCAACTACAATAATTGCATTATCAACCAGCATACCTGCCCCCAGAGCAAGCCCTCCTAATGTCATAATATTTAATGTCAAACCATTAAAATACATCAGGTTAAAAGTAGCTACAATAGAAATTGGAATAGATATACTAACAATAAATGTTGTACCAACTCTACGCAGAAAAACGAATAGAATGATTACAGCAAATATAATCCCTATAATGGCACTGTCTTCAACTTCGGATATAGCATCATCAATAAATTTACCCTGATTTTTAATAACTGTAAATTCATATCCCGGTAAGGCCTTTTGTATTTTATCAAAACCTTCATTTAATGTTTCAATAGCACTAACTGTATTGTATTTTGTTTCTTTATAAATAGATAAACCAATGCATCTTTTCCCATTTAATCTTACAATATTGGTTGGATCTTCATTTTTATAGGTAATTGAAGCCACATCTTTTAAAAGAAGCGGGACTTCAACACCTGTTCCATCGTCCTCCTCCTGAATGGTAGTGCCAACAACCAGTTTTCCTAAATCATCAGTAGATTTATAAATACTTACTCCTTTGATAGTATATTTTTGTCCAAGCTCTTCGATAGAACCACCAGAAACATTTTGATTATAGCTTTCTATTTTACTTATAATTGATGAAGATGTGACATTATGAGAATCTAAGATATACGGGTTTGTTTCAACGATTATTTCTTTGGTTTCATCTCCTGACAAGCGAACATCGGCAATACCATCTAAACGAATCAACTCGTTTCTGATATAGTTCTCTGCAATTTTACGAAGGTCATCCATATCTGTTATTGCCGGATTTGAAACGGCAGCCAGCATTATAGGAGATGCATTAGGATCGTTCCTGTAGATGTTTAGTTCATCTATATCCTCATTTTGACTATATGTGGTAAGGGCTTTCTGTAAATCAAGAAATGCTTCGTCCATATCCTGATCCCAATTGTATTCCACGTCAATTTGAGCAGTACCAACCTTGCTTACCGAACTAACATTGACAACACCGCTTTGTCGGATTATAGTGTTTTCGATATTTTCAACAAACTGCTTTTCGATTTCCTCCGGAGGTCTTTCTCCTGATTCAATTTCAACAACAATTTTTGGATTATTTAAATCAGGAAACAGATCTGTTCCCAGACGCGAAAATGAAATAAGTCCTAATAAAATAATCCCTAATATAATCATAGCAACAGTTACCGGATAGTTAACTGAAAACTGTGCGAGTTTTTTCATAAATAAATTATTTATGGATTAATTAATGTGTCTGAATTACACAATTAATAACTTCAAGTAAATACTTAAATTCTTATTTTATGGCTGCTACTTATTAAGAATTTTAATTTTAGAACGATTTTTTAAGGTCTCGTATCCTTTAATAATTAACCTCTCCTCTTCATTTAATCCAGATACAACTTCAATCATACCCTCATTTTCCATCCCTGTTGTAATCATTCTTTCATTAGCCTGATCTCCACGAGCTATAAATACTGCTTTCCCATTATCGCAGACTTGTATGGCATCTTTAGGAATTACAATTACACTATCCTTACTGTCCACAATAATGTCTGCCTTAACAAACATACCAGGGCGCAATTTCATTGCGTCATTACTGATATAAACACGGCCTTTAAATGTTCTAGAATCTTCATCGATAGCTGGCGATATTTCTTTTAACTGCCCCATTAAGGTATCTTCGGGTAAAGAATAATTAGTGATAAAGGCATCCTGGTTTAACGATACCTTAGTAATTTGACTTTCAGGCAACATTAAATCCATAATCATTTCTTTATAACTCATCATGGTTAAAATATCCTCACCATCACTAATTTTTACACCTTGCGAAAAATAAGGTATATCAGTAATTACTCCGTCGAACGAAGCTTTTACAGATAGTTTAGCCAGACTTAACTGAGCATTTTCATATGTTTTTTCTGAGCTTACCAAAGTTTTTTGAGCATCCACTTTTTCGCGCAAGGTAGCACCACCTTTTTCGAACAAGGCTACTTGTTTTTCATATTCCATTTTTGAAATATCCAAATCAATTTTTGCGCCCTCAATGTTGACTTCATTTTCGTATTCCGGATTTTTAATCACAATGATTAAATCGCCTTTTTTAACGATGTCACCCATTTTATATTTTTTACCTGTTCGCGGGTTAATCTGCAAATAATAATCCCCTTCAGCCTCGTTTTGCAGGGTCACAGCATATTCAGACTGAATGGTTCCTGTTGCTGTGAACACTTCCTGAATATTATCTTTTTTTATTTCCTGAACCGTGACAGGAACTTCAACATCAACACAAAAACTTTGATTCTGATTGTTACAGGCAACAAACAAAGTAAATAAGCATACAATTATCAGATGATTATATTTCATAATATTATTTTTTATTCGGGCTTAATTGAGGGGTAACAGATTCGTTTTTTTCAAAGTCGTACATACTTTGAATTTTCATATTTAATAATTCGAGTTTATAATCAATAATAGCATTGGTTAAATCATTTTTACTCTCGGTAAGTTGATTTTGAACCAGATTTAAATCCATACTGGTTAAATCGCCATTTTGATATTTTTGAAGATTTATTTCATAGGTAAGTTCAGCATTTTCAACTGTTTTACGAGAAATTTCAACCTGAATCAACTGATTATTCAAACTTCGGTAAACTTGTCTGATGTTTAACTTAATATCAATAATTTCGTCATCGTAATTATTTTGACTCATTTCAAGACTGGCTTTAGCAGCCTTCATTTTGGCTTTTTTCTCACCCCAATCCCAAACCGGAACCGTTAACCCAAATGAAACACCTTGACTATTTGTTTGATCCTGAAAAACTTTTGATATCTTTTCGTCTTGTCCAAATAATCCAAGAGATAAACTTAATTCACCTTTAAATTCATTTTCGGCGTTTGTTTGAATCAAATCAAATTGCCCCTCCTCTATCTCTATTTCTCTTTGACGTATTTCCATTCGGCTTTTCAAACCGTTTTCCATGGCTTTATTTAAATCTATATCAACAGGAGTAATAGAAATATCTGCTAAAACCATAATTTGTTCGTCAAGAGGAATACCCAGCATTTGCTTAAAATTATCTTTATTATTTTCAAAACTCACCTCTGCATTTTGCATGGTAGATTTACTGGATAATAAATCTAATTCTGATTGATATAGTTCTTCCCTGGCAACCAATCCACCCTCTACTTTATTTTTAATGATTTCATGACTCTTTACCCTGTTTTCATATTCTTCTTTGGCAACACTGTATTCCATTTGTGATTGATAAACCTGATAAAATGCCTGAGTAACATTATTTTCAACAGTTAACATCTGTAAAGCATAATTCAGTGATGAATTTTCATAGGCCAATTCCAATGATTTTAATTCCTGCTTGGTTTTATTATATGTAAATAAAGGTTGTGTCAATTCTAAACTCAAACTATTTGTGAAACCATCAAAACCAGAGGTACCCGAACTACTTTCACTTGAATTGTCGACATAACTGAATGTATTATTTAACGATATATTACCATCGGTTAACAAAATGGGTTGAGACACATTTAATTTACCATAACTACTATAATCCTCAACGTTATACCATTTAGATAATTGACTATTAAACTGACTTTGTTTTGAATACTCAATCGGAGTAAAATTTAAACTAAAATTCGATTTTAACGCAGCTCTTGAAGCTTTTAAATTTTGCTCACTTTGCTCTAAAGATAATCTCACCTCTTTCATTCTTGGACTTGAAGTAAAGGCTTGTTCAAGGGCTTGTTGCAGCGACATAACTCGCTGACTATAGCCATGCGTAAAGAGAAATATCAAAGAGAGAAAGAAATATAATTTTAAATATTTAATGTTCATTTCTATAATAGATATAAGAATTTAAGACTAATTTATTTTATAATTTAACCCATTTTATAGCATCTGCCACAACCACACGTCGCTCACTTTTATCAGATAATTCAACAACAGCCTCACCATCCGAAAAGTAAAACTCACCTAAAAGTGCCCATTCTTCTGAATCACTATCAATTTCAACTTCTACATCATCAGTTCCATCATCATGATATACTGTATATATCTGACTACCATTTTGAGCATTATCTCTTCCTGGCCTACCAAAAGATCCCATTCTTCTTGATGGAATCATCGCATAGACATTATATCGTCCACTTTCTGGCAATTGAGCCACAAATTTAGCTTTGGCATTTCCATCACCAGATTCTTTATAAACGTAAGATTTTGTATACTTTCCAAAAAACGAACTGTTTAAAACGGGTGTCCATCTGTCGGCAGGATTCCATGGATACATTGTTTTATATTCAAATTCGCTATCATCAATATTATTTTCATTCCATTCCTGCACGTAATCCCTTAGAGTCTTTCGTCCTTTAGTATTAACCACAGAAAAACCATCGTCTTCATTATCAACTATAACTTCTCCCTTTCTGATCAATTTAATTTCCTGATCAATAATTTTAACCCCGCTAAAGGTTTGCAATCCGGCAGGTGCCTGTGTAAAATCAGCCAATGATATTCTCATATCAGAGGGTACATTCTGAGAAAGATATGTATGAAGAGACATCATACGAGGTGCATTACTTATAATAATACCAATCTTAGCATTTTTCCCTTTAGGAATGAAATATAAATCTTCGAATGAAGCACTCATACCGCCTGCTCCTGGAGGTGGTCCACCTGGCCCTCCACCTGGTCCCCCTCCTCCTCTGTTGCCTCTGCCACCACCAAATACTGAAGCCTTAATTAATCCATCAGCTTCACCTCGATTGGCAACTTCAATACTAATAAAATAACTTTTCTTATTATCATTTGTAAATTCATAAACATTGGTGTTGCCAAAAAGAAAAGCAGGTAATTTTATCTCTCCGGGTATTTGATTTTTTTGGGTATCGTCTTCAACTTCTACTACCTTATTAATTTCAACCTCAGGAATTACTTTACCTAAATTAGTTTTCAATAAACTATCAATAAAGCTACTGAAATTATCAACTCCTATTTTTTGTTGAGCCAAAGCAAACTGACGGTTACCTATGCTTAACATTAAATCACCAATACTCACTTTTAAATTCTCTTCATCAACTAAATCAACCAGTTTCTTTTTATTCTTTTTCAAAAACAGGATTGATTTATCATTTCCGGATAAGTCACCAAATCTATTAAACGAACTGTTTATGCGTGATACCATATATGATTCTAAACTCATATTTAAAAATGGTAATTTTTTTTCATCAATTGCAAATGAGTAATTATAGAACAGAGGAAACAGCGAGTAAGGACTCCAGCTATTTAAAGACCTCCCTACATCATTGCGAAATCCAAAGAATCCTCCACGCCCACTTGGTTGAGTAAAAGTGTTTCCCACCAGATTAACAAATAAATCAGACTCCATTTCTTTAGGTAACAATTCCCGGTTATCTCTTTTCGCTCTATCCATTTCTCTCTTTGAAGAATTTGCAAGGTTAAATTGATAAACACCGGCACCTGCTTCCGGAACAAATACAAATTCAGGCTGAGTATTTTCATTACTTAATGACCATCCTCTGAAATAACTTTTAAAATGAACGGGAACTCCAACAAAGGTGAGGCGCTTATACGGATATTTTATACCAAGATTCCTCTCGTAATCATTTTTTAATGTTTTTATTAAAGAGGGTAATGTATCAGAAATATTTTCAAAATATTTTTCATAGAAAGTATTCTCTTGCTTAATTAAGATGCCAAATTTAACAGAATCCACATCAAGTGTTTTAGATATAAAGTCTCCTCCAACAATACTTAATTTTGCATATTTAGCATCACCTTCAAATACACTCCAATCATTACTACCATGTTGATTACCCTGAGTTAAATAATTTAAATCACTATTACCTTTTACTTTTATCTCACTAGTAAAGAAATTATTAATCCTAAAAGCATTTCTTTCTGCTACTAATGGATACCAAAAAGACTCCTTAGTTAATAATAAATACTGATTTGAAATAAATACTGATTTTTTAGCTGCCAATAATGGATCTAATCTCTGTAATGATTGTCTTTTGTCTTTATCAATATTAAAATAAGATAAATCATCATTAGGAGTACCTTTATAATTCAATTGAATTACCGTTGTATCGGTTTTGATTGTGCCAGAAGAAATTGACATTATACTTAGATTTCGGGAAACATCAACAGCTGTTCCATCAATCATGGCATTCATAATATTTATTCCTGAATTGAAATAGAATTGTAACTCCTCAGGCCATTTACGACCTGTATTTGTTTTACATACAGTAATTTTTTGCACTCCTTTTATTTGGTTTCCATCATGCTCCAGTTCAATATCATAGTGAACAATCTTGTAACCAGCATCAATAGGCAGAGTTTTTTCAATCTCTTTTTGTTTGGCAATTTTATTCTCTATATTATTTTCTGAAATTATATAGTATAAAAAACTTCCAATAGAAATAATAAGTAAAATACCGGCTGGAATCAGGATTATTTTTTTCCCAATTCTGGTTTGTGATAATCGGGGTAATTTATAGATAGTAAATAAAGTTAAGCTTATTCCTAAAAGTAAATAGCCTCCCCTTATAAATATTAATTGACTTACATTTCCTAAACCTACATATGACGAGTATGCCATTGGTGTGTAAAATCCAAGAAAATCCCATATGCCATAATAATCTCCCTGCAAATAGAACAGCTCTAAAGCAATATATCCTAAAATTAATATAAAAGTTATGGCCTGATTTTTTACAAACTGCATTATAAGAAACGAGAAACCTAAAACAAAAATCAGTGTAGGTAATGAAATGATTAAAGGATAAATTAAATATGTAATTATACTAAATCCTGCATCAGGACTAATAAAGTTGATAATAAAGGTAAACAGAAGTACTAATAAATTTAATCCTCCAAAAACATAAAGAATACCTAAGGTTTTTCCAATTACATACTGGAAATTAGACATATCCCTAACGTAAATAACCTCAGTTGTATCTAATTTTTTGTCCCGGCTTAAAAAATCAGAGGATAGAAATACTGCAATTATAGACTGTACTATATTTAATATATAAAGGTTCATATAAGGCAATCCCCCGACAAGCATCCTGCCCGACCATCCGGCCTGTCCTACTTCTGTAGTTGCCATTATATTAAAAAAAACAATTATTGCGATAACAATACCGGAAAAAATTCGGAAAAACCAACTTCTAAGTAAAGTTTTTACTTCAAATTTAGCGACAGTTGAGATAGGATTATTGAGAGTCATTATTGCTTAAACTTTTGAGATTCATATTCCATAAAATAAACATAAGCATGTTCTAAATTGGGCTGAATTATTTCACCGGAAAAACCATTCTCTGAAGGAGAAATCAACTCAACTTCGTATCCATTTGCTCCTGGAACAGTAGTAATTACCGGATATTTTTCTTTAAAACTTTCTAATTTATCAAAACTCACTTGTGTTTTCCATACTTTTCCTTCTGATAGCTTTAAAAAATCATTAGGACTACCGGTAAATTGTATTTGTCCTTCATTTAAAAGAGCCATCTGGTTACATGTACTTGAAATATCTCCAACAATGTGAGTTGACAGTATGATAATGACATCTTTTTGACTTAAATCTGCTAATATATTTCTAAATCTGATTCTTTCCTCTGGATCTAACCCTGTAGTGGGTTCATCAACTATAACAATTTTAGGGTCACCAATAATCGCCTGTGCAATACCTAGTCTTCGTTTCATACCACCAGAAAGTTTTCCTGCATAACGATTTCTGACGTCAAAAAGTCCAACTTGCTCAAGTAGTCTTTCTACTTCATTCTTTCTTTCTCGTCGGGTACTTAAACCTGCCAAAGAGGCAGCATATTCAAGAAACTCATACGTCTTAAGTTTAGCGAAAAAACGAAAATCCTGAGGTAAATACCCCATCATGGCTCTTACTTGTTTTCTGTTTCTATCTAAATCCATTCCATTGACCTTTATAATGCCACTGGATGGCTCCAATAAGGTAACAAGTATTTTCATTAACGTTGATTTACCAGCCCCATTAGGACCCAATAAACCAAACATTCCGGAATCTATAGATAATGAGACATTATTTAATGCCTGATGCTTGTTTTTATAAACCTTGTTTAGGTTCTGAATTATTATATCCAATTCTTTAGGTTTTAATTGATGATTTAATATATCGAAAATGAAGGATGAAAGTAATATTAGTATCAATATATATTAAAGCAATATCTTTATATTACTTATTATCTTTCTTTTTGTCTTTAGACCATCTGTTAAAGTGATTCATCATTCTTTTGTGAACAGTATCAAATTTTATCTTTTGTTCTTCATCACATACATCTCTTAATTTTTTAAAGTGTATAAATGTTTTCTTTTCTAACAGTGCTTTCTTTGCACCCATCACATTAAAAATAGAATCATTTTTATATAAATCACCAGGAGAAATATCTCTTCTTAATTCATCAATTTCCTTATTAATTACAAATACTGTATCAAAGTATTCTTTTCGTAATTTTTCAAATTGTTCAACTTGCTCTTCTGATAGGTTTAATTCTTCAAAAAGTACTTTCATACCTCCATCCCTACGTTTCTTCCCTTCCATTTCCTTTTGTTCCATTTTTGGAGGAAGAGGAGGTTTTTCCCACCAAAGACGCCATGAAAAAATATTTAATAAGATTAAAATTATTATTATTAGGTGATAATATTTTTTATTCATGTTATTCTACGCTATTTGAAATTAAATCTTCATTTAAAATAAAATCATTAGATGCATATATATAATCAGTAGTAACCAATTCTATATTACTACTTCTGTCAGTGCTACTTTTTTGCTGGCCCGAAAAAAAATAGAAGTTTACAATATTAACAAGAAGAAAAATAATAAACGCTGGTTTCAAGATATATGTGGTTAAACTAAATCGTGGTTTTACTTCTATTTGTTCAACTTGTCCCATAACTCTTGTTGTAAAAAACGGACTTGTATACATTTTCTCCGTGTTAACTCCACTATTAATAATATAATCTATTTCTTGGTTTAAATCTCTTTCTTTCATACTTAGCTCCTCCCTATGTTTCCATCTGTTTTTAGTTAGACGACAGATATTTATTTATCCTGTGCAATCAATCAAAAATATTCTGAAATTCTTTTTTCTAAAATTTTTCTCAGTTTCTTTTTTGCTCTATTAACAAGCGATTCTATACTTTTTATTGAAGTTTCTAAAATTTCAGCTGCTGTTTTTTGATCAACACCTTCAATTTGAGTTAATACAAAAGCCTCTTTTTGTCTTGTTGCTAATTTCTCAATTGCTTGATGCAATAGTTCTTTTCGTTGTTGATGAACTAACAAATCATCGGTACTATAATAATTTGTACGCCAATCAAAATTATTATTCTGGTCTTCCAGATAATCTATTTTACCACTTCCTCTTTTTATTCTTTTCTTATTTCTTAAAAAATCAATTGATTTATTAGATGCAATTCGATAAATCCAGGTAGATAAAGAAGATTGTTTTTTAAAGTTCGAAATAGACTTATATAGTTCAATAAAAACCTCTTGTGCTATATCTTCAGCATCTGCCAGGTTATTTACATACGAAAAACACACATTTATAACTTTATCTTTAAAGGTATTTACTACAACTTCAAAAGTGTTATAGTCACCTTCTATTAAGCTATCTATATTTATCTTTTCTTCTACTTGAATCACTTAAAAAAACTCTTATTGTAAAGATAGACGATATGCATATACTTTTCCTTCGCTTTTAAGTAAAAAAATCGAATCTCAAATTCAAATATTATCATATTTTAATATATTTAAGGTAAATAATTAATACATCATCCATGAAATTTTACCTTTTGTTATTTATTATTTTATTTAACATTTATAATATAAGAGCAAATGAAATAAAGGAAGTATTGCTTCTTAACTCCTACCATCCAGGATTTCAATGGACTGACGATATTACAAGTGGGGTGATTGATGGTATTGGCGATTTGAGCTCTCATAGGGTTTTTGTTGAGTATATGGATTTTAAAAGATTTCCAAAAAAAAATTACATCTCCGAAATTACAAAGTTTTACTTAAAGAAATATAACAATATAAAACTTGATGGTATTATCTGTGCTGATAATTTTGCTTTTGAGTATTTTTTATCATACGGTGATAGTATTTGGGATAATACGATACCGGTTTCTGTTTGTGGAGTAAATAACATTGAAGATTTTAATTATGACAAAAAAAGGATTAAAGTTGTAAAAGAAGAGCTTGATATAAAAAACACCTTACGCAATGCTTTTATCCTGAATCCAAATACGGATACCTTAATAGTAATTTCTGATAATACTTTATCCGGTCAAATTTTTCTATCTCAATTTTCAAATAGTATAACTAAATATTATCCTAAATTTCCATATGTTATTCTGGATGCATCAAACTACAAATCCATAGAGAATAAATTACTTAATATGAATATAGAAAATAAAATCGTTATTCTCCTTAGTTTATATTCAAACAAGTACGATGTGCCTATTGAAATGAAATATTTAGGTATGGATTTATTTAGCAATATTAATATACCTATTTATAGTTTTTGGAAATTTCTATTAGGTGATTTTATTATTGGCGGCAGCCTGATAAATTCATATTATCAGGGATATGATGCAGCTCAGTTATTATCCTCAAGATTAAGTAATCCAAATATTATTTTAAATGATTATTACCCATGTAAACACAGTAACCAATATGATTTTACTCAAATCGAAAAGTATAATCTGAATTACAAAAAGCTCCCTAAAAACACCACTTATATAAACAAAGTTGAACCTTTTTATATAAAACACAAAAAGAAACTTATTTTTTATATTTCTGCATTACTAATATTAATTGCATTAAACCTTTTATTAATTACAAACTCCATACGAAGAAAAAGAATACAAAAAAAACTAACAGAAAGTGAAAAGCGCCTTGAGTTAGCACTTGAAAGTGCAAATGAAGGCTTTTGGGATATTTCTCTAAAAGACAAGAAAGTTTTCATAAACAAAAAGTTCTCCGATTTATTAGGATATCACTCACCAGAAGAAATTAAAATAAACATAAATAACTGGCACGAATTTATTTATCCCAAAGATTTAAAGAAAATTTATAAAAATTGGGAAAAATACAACTTAGGTAAAACATCATTATTTAAGTCTGAGGCCCGAATTTATTTAAAAAACAAAAAAATAAAATGGTTTTCTATTCATGGCAAAGTCACTGATACGGATACAGATAACAACACCTTAAGATTAACTGGTGTTTTAATGGACATTTCTGAACAAAAAAATATTGAAATTAAATTGAAGCAAGCAAAAGAAAAAGCCGAAGAGAGTGATAAGCTGAAATCCAGATTTTTAGCTAACATGAGCCACGAAATCAGAACTCCGATGAATGCAATCATGGGCTTTTCTGACATACTATTATATCAAAATTTAGAGTCAATTGAACAATCTAAGTACCTGGATCAAATTAAGACTTCTGGTGAGAACTTACTAAATATTATTAATGATATTGTGGATATTTCAAAAATAGAATCAGATCAATTACAAATTCGAAATGAAAAATTTGAACTCAACAAAGTCTTAAAACACATTTCCTATTCGGTTGAAGCTCTCATACTATCAAAGAATAAAAATATTACATTTAAAATTTTAAATTCACACACCCCTCTAATAATCAATACAGATCCATTTAGATTAGAACAGGTTTTATTAAATCTACTCTCTAACGCTGTAAAATTCACTAATGAAGGAGAAATAAAACTTCAGATTGAGGTTCTTGACAATAATATTTTGTTAATAAAGGTAATTGATACGGGAGAAGGAATTGCCCCGGAAGATATACCTATAATTTTTGAACGCTTCAGGCAGGCCGAAAGAATTACAAAAATTAACGCAGGAACCGGATTAGGACTTTCTATAACACGGAGCTTAATAGAATTAATGGGTGGACAAATATCTGTTGAATCAATAATTGATAAAGGTTCTGTTTTTACTATATCTTTTCCTGTAGTAAATACTGATAACAATTAGTATATTTGTGCACTTGAATAGAAAATATCAGTATGCATTTATTTTTCGATGAAAACTTTTCAGATAAAAATCCTTTTTTAAACCAGGAAGAATCTAAACATTGTATTAGAGTTTTACGGCATACAAATGGAGATCATATTACTGTATTAAATGGCAATGGCTCTGTTTATAACGCTAAAATTACAGATGCAAATCCTAAATCATGTAAACTTTCGATTGTTGATTTCAAAATTGAAGAAAAACGAATATTTAATCTTCACATAGCTGTAGCTCCCACAAAAAATATTGATCGATTCGAATGGTTTTTAGAAAAAGCTACTGAAATTGGAATAGATCAAATAACGCCTATCATTTGTGATCATTCAGAGAGAAAAGTTATAAAACCTGAACGACTTGAAAAAATACTCGTTTCAGCTACAAAACAATCTTTGAAATCATATAAACCAATATTAAATCCTTTAACTGATTTTAATAGTTTTATAAAACAATATAATCACTCATCCATCAATAAATTTATTGCTCATTGTTATGATTCACCTAAAAACTTATTGAAAAAATGCTATAGTCAAAACAGCAATGCCATGGTATTAATAGGTCCTGAAGGTGATTTTTCTGAAAACGAAGTTGCTTTAGCTATAAACAACAACTACAACGCAATATCATTAGGTAAATCACGATTACGAACAGAGACTGCTGCATTAATGGCTTGTGCAACTATGAATTTAATAAATTTACAAGATTAAATATATTCGGCTAAGGTTTGTTTACTTAAAAAATCTTTAAATTTACACGCTAAAATTTCAGCTACATCTCCCATTAAACACTCGTTAAAAGGACAGTCCTTTTTATCTCCCGGACAACCTTGTACCTCCACGGGTCCTTCTATGACTTCATATAAATCAAGCAAAGATACTTCTGAAGGATCTTTCTTTAACACAAAACCTCCACTTGGCCCCCTGTTTGATGAAACAAAATTTTCTTTTGCCAATCGCTGAAAAACTTTAGCAACATGATGCCTTGAACTATTAATTTGTTCAGATATTTGATTTACATTAAGCTTATGTTCTGTTTTAGCTATCAATACCATTCCATGTAATGCAATTGAAGCAGCTTCCGACAGTGTGATAATTTTCGACATTGGTAAGGTTGAATATAATATTTAACGTTTTACTCTTAATTATTTTTTTTGCAAATTACGTTAAAAAAATCAATGTTCCGAATTAATAAAACATTTAAATTATAATTATATTAAATAAACTAAAATACCGCAGTAATATATACTGCGGTATCCTATATATTTATTACTTAAAATAAAATTTACTTACTTTCCTCAACTAATGTTTTAGTTGGTAAATCACATACTTCTGTTGGACCAAAATATTGAATTGGACCAGGATACACGTATTTTGTATTTATACCCCAATCCTCTCTCTGTGCAGCATAAGCCTTAAATGGAGCTCCATCTAATTTAACAAGTGCTTTTTGTATTACCGGCTTCATTTCTCCATGACGACGCTCCATATTCATCATCATTGTAACAGGAACACCACCTGCGATCCATTGTTCTGCCGGAGCAGTTAGATTACGTACCGAAGACATATATCCTGATTTACCCTCAGCGATAAGCACAGATGCTGTGTATCCTAATGAATAACAGTAATCAGCATCAAAGTTAGAAGGAGCTGCACAACGACCTTCATATCCAAAAAAGTGAACCTGAGTAGAAAATTTACCTGAGTATTTTCCTTCTTTCTTCAAAATCTTTAATTTAGCTTTAACCATATCAGCTAAAAGCTTTTCTGTTTCAATTAAAGATACTTGCACATTACCATGTGGGTCACGATCAAGCATCAACTGATTTGCAATGCTATTTGGTAAACTTTGGAATACTTCTGCCATTTCAGCAGAAAGTTTTTGAGTTAAATATTCTCTCTTTTCTTTATTTGTTTCAATAGCATTTACTTCAGCCTCGTTATGTGCTAACAAGTCATTTAATTCTGCAATTAATTTTTTCATTGCAGGAATAAATTCTATCAATCCTTCAGGAATTAATACTGTACCAAAATTTTCACCATTGGCAGAACGTGCAACAACTTTATCGGCAATGTAAGTTACAACTTCATCAAGAGTCATATTATTTGCTTCAACCTCTTCTGAAATGATAGCTACATTAGGTTGTGTTTGTAGTGCACACTCTAATGCAATATGCGAAGCAGAACGCCCCATTAATTTTATAAAGTGCCAGTACTTTTTAGCAGAATTGGCATCTCGTTGGATGTTACCAATTAACTCACTGTAAACTTTACATGCTGTATCAAAACCAAATGAAGTTTCAATCATTTCGTTTTTAAGGTCTCCATCAATAGTTTTAGGACAACCAATCACTTGAATACCTGCTTTTTTAGCTAAGTAATACTCTGCCAATACACAAGCATTTGTATTTGAATCATCACCACCAATAATAACCAATGCATTAATTCCCAAAGCTTTACAATTGGCCAATCCTTTATCAAATTGCTCTGTTTCTTCAAGTTTTGTTCTACCTGAACCAATAATATCAAAACCTCCGGTATTTCTGTAGTGATTAATGATATCATCAGTAAGCTCTGTGTATTCGTTATCAACTAATCCTCCCGGGCCTCCTAAAAATCCATATACTTTATTAGCTGGATTTAATTTTTTTAACCCGTCGTAGATTCCTGAAATTACGTTATGACCTCCCGGAGCTTGACCCCCTGAAAGAATTAATCCAACACTAATGACTTCTGTTGTTGCTGTAGATTCACCTTCTTCAAAGGTTAAAACTGGCATCCCATAAGTATTAGGAAAAAGTTTTTCAATATCAGCCTGATCGGCTACTGATTCTGTGTTTTTTCCTTCTACAATCTTTACAGAACCTTTAAGTGCTGCTGGTAATTTTGGAGAGTAACTCTCTCTTGCGATTTGAAGTGGACTTTTAATCATCTTATCCAAATATTAATATAGTTTTTAGAAAAATTATCTTTACAAAACTTAAAATCTCAATCTTTATATCTTCTATAGAATTGAATATAATGTCATCGTTTAAAGAGATGCAAAATTGTCTATAATTTTTCAAATTCTAAAAAAAATACCCGTTTTATTTAGGAATTAACACTAATTTAAACTCATTATCTCTTAAAAATTACCTACTTAATAACAAGTACCTAATTATGACAACTCTATTTCTATTTATTTGATTTTGGCTTTTTTAATTCAACTGTTTTCGTTACATTTAATCCTCTCATATACAAATGATTTAATTAATATTATCTTAAAAAACATTTGAATTAGCTAATCCCAAAATCCAAGAAGATGAATAAAAAATTAACAATTGGTATTTTAACAGGAGGCGGTGATGTTCCCGGATTAAATCCTGCTATCAGGGCTATAACTTTAAGAGCAATAAGAGAAGGCTTTAATGTAATAGGTATTAAAAATGGGTGGAAAGGTGTAATCAGTATTGACAGATCTAAACCCATTGAAGAACAAGCTTATTGTTTACCTTTGTATGAATCAACCGTGAATCGAATTGGTCGTACTGGAGGTACTTTTTTACATTCAAGCAGAACAAAAGCAACAAAAGTTGCACAAAAAGACATACCTGATCATCTAAAACATATCTACAAGGACGAATATACTGATTTAACTGATGAAGCTATTGCAAATTTAAAACATATAGGAATTGACTATTTGATTCCTATTGGTGGAGACGATACCTTGAGTTATGCAGTGCGTTTACATAAAGAAGGCATTAAAGTAATTGGAATTCCTAAGACTATGGATGGAGATGTTCCCGGCACAGAATATTGTATTGGTTTTAGCACTTGTGTTACAAGAACAATTGAATTAACGCATGAGTTAAGAACTTGTGCTGGTTCTCACGAACGCTTTCTGGTATTGGAAGTGTTTGGTAGAAATGCCGGTTTTTCAGCTTTATTTCCCACCATTGGAGGTGCTGCCGACAGATGTGTTATTCCCGAGTATTCAATCAATACAGAGCATTTAACTGAGTTAATGGTAGAAGACAGACGTAATAATCCAAGTAATTATTCTGTAGTTCTAGTTTCTGAAGGTGCAACTTTTGAAGGATCTGATATTATATATTCAAATGCAGAAACAGATGCTTTTGGTCATAAAAAGTTAGGGGGTGTTGGAGAACAAATTGGCCTTGAACTAAAAAAACATTCTGCAAGGTTTAATAACGGAAGAGAAATTAATATCATAAATCAGAAACTTGGCTATTTAGTCAGATCGGGACAACCTGATGCATTAGACTCAATTATTCCTACTACCTATGGTAATATGGCATTAGACTTAATTACAAAAGGTCAATCTGGTCACATGGTATGCGTTAAAAACGGAAAATTTGATTATGTATCAATTGAAGCGGTAAAAAAAGACCTCAACGGAGAAAGCATTAAAAAGGTAAACATTACAAAATTCTATGATACAAACAGATACCGTCCAATATTTCAAAATATCATTGGAGACCCCATGATGTTCCTTACTACTGACTTATCATAAAATCATTGTAGCCCGATTCAACAACCGGGCTTTTTTTAGTCTTTTGTTGTAATTAGTATTGATAATTATATCTTTGCCGCAAAAGACAAACAAATATTTATGCCAAAGTATTCGATTATTATTCCCGTATTTAATCGTCCTCAAGAAATTGACGAGCTACTCCATAGTCTAACTGAAGTAAATTATTCAAATTTCGAAGTTATAATTGTGGAAGATGGTTCTCATCTTTCGTCAGAAGATATTTGTAATGGTTACTCTTCGAAACTTAAGATTAATTATATATTTCAAGAAAATTCGGGTCCAGGTCCGGCAAGAAATAAAGGAGCTGAAATTGCTACTGGTGAAATTCTGATTTTCTTTGATTCCGATTGTTTAATTCCTGAAAATTATTTTGAATACGTTAATAAATACTTTGATAATATTGATTGTTATGGTGGTCCAGACAAAGCACATGAATCATTCAATATAATTCAAAAAGCCATCAATTATTCTATGACCTCAATATTAACAACAGGAGGTATCAGAGGAGGTAGTAAAAAGATGGATAAATTTTATCCCAGAAGCTTTAATTTAGGAATAAAAAGAGAAGTATTTGAAAAATTAAACGGGTTTGAAAAATTAAGATTTGGAGAAGATCTGGATTTCAGTATGAGGATTCAAGAAAATGGATATAAATCTAAATTAATAGAAGAAGCTTGGGTTTATCATAAAAGAAGAAACAATTTCAAATCTTTTTTTAAACAAGTTTACAATTCTGGAGTTGCACGAATCAATTTAAATTACAGGCATCCTGGAACCATTAAATTCGTCCACTGGTTACCTACATTATTTATGTCAGGTAATATTTTAGGTTTTATTACAGCTGCATACTTACATAGCTTAATTTATATACTAATAATACCCCTTATTATATTTTTTATTGATGCATTGATAAAAACAAAACAGTTTATACCAGCTGTTTTATCTATAATAACATCTTATACTCAATTATTTGGTTACGGATTGGGATTTATAATAGCATATATCCGTCGTATAATTTTAAAAAAACCAGAGTTTTCAGCTTTTAATAAAAACTTTTACAAATAAAGTATATCTTATTTACTTATTTTATTTGAATACTTTATAATATTTTCAATTGTTTTTGTTGAAGGCGATAGTTCTATCTTACTAAAAAAAGTATCAGGCAACTTTTCAATTAGTTTTAAAATAGCGAAACTATACTCTTCGAAACTATCTTCTAAAGCAGTAAAATTAAAGTTCATAGGCGTTACTTTATTTATTTAATCATTAAACGCCAATTAATTTTATATATTGTATAACTTAATATGTTAAAGTAATATTTTTTTCTTCCACCATAGCTCGCATATTAATAATTGCGTATCGCATACGACCGAGTGCTGTATTAATACTAACACCAGTTTCTTCTGCAATCTCTTTAAAACTCAACCCCATATAATGGCGCATTTTAACAACTTCCTTCTGATTGTCTGGTAAAAACTCAACCAATTCACCTACCTGTTTTAATATTTGAGAAAAAACCAATTTTTCTTCCACATTAGAATCTGAATATTTTGGTGAATTGAAAAGATCATAGTCATTAGCATCATTTGAGACTGTTTGAAGATTCTTCTGTTTTCTGTAATAGTCAATAATTAAATTATGAGCTATTCTCATTACCCAAGATGAAAATTTACCATTTTCGGTATATTTTCCTTTTTTTAAATTAGTTATTACCTTAATAAAAGTATCCTGAAATAAATCCTCGGCAAGTTCCTGATTTTTAACCATTATTAATATATACGAATATATTCTGTTTTTATGCCTTTCTATTAAGATTTTCAAACACTCTTCCTTTCCTTCAATAAAATGATTAATTAATTCATTTTCCGAAAGCAAAATCAACTTATCCATGTTTCTGACTTTTATAAATAAAGCGTAAACATTTAATCTATAGGCATAAATTTTTAATGATTAATATTTGATATTTTTAACAATTGCAAAAAAGTAAAAAATTACCAATTTTCCAATGAAAACTGTTTTTATTATTGCAATTAAAAAATACTTAAACATCGAGAATCTAATATACAAGGAATTATTTGTTATATATCTAGATGAATAAGAATACTATAACCATATAATAATTATCCTGTTGATTAACTTTTCCTAAATATTAAGAAATATATTATTTTACTTACCCCTAATTATTTTAAGGGCTTAGTTAATAATTTAAGTATAATTTCCAAAAAACACCCCCCTTTTGGTTATTTTTCATTGCTTTATACAATGATTTATTTTTACCACTCCCCTAATTTAAAATTAATTACAAACAATAAGTAAAAAGCCATGATATATATTAAATCGTAATTAATTATTGCATTTATATTTTAAATAGCTACTTTTACGTCGAAATTAATATTGAATTAAAAATTAAATATATCCAAAAGACAAATTTTTATGTGTGGATTTGCAGTTTATACAGGCAGTGACATGATGGACAAACTTTTGTTTGCCAGTGAGTTTAAGAAAATCGAGTACAGGGGACCAGACCATTCTAACATCAGGGATTTTGGAAAAAACGGCTGGATGGGTTTTCATAGATTAAGCATCATGGATGTTTCGAGTAATGGACACCAACCTTTAGTATATAAGAATATAAATTTAGTTTGTAATGGAGAAGTTTATAATTTTCAACAATTACGTAAACAATATGAGCATTCATTTGAATTTAAGTCATCAAGTGATTGTGAAGTTATTATTCCATTGTTTTTAGACAAAGGAATTGAGGAAACTGCTAAAACTTTAGATGCTGAGTATGTTTTTGTGATTTATGATTCCGTTGCTAAAAAATACTTTGCAGCAAGAGATCCTATCGGAATTCGTCCTTTATTTTATGGGTATACAGCCAGTGGACAAATCATGTTTGCCAGTGAGATGAAATCATTACACGCATTATGCGAAGACGTTAAACCTTTCCCCCCTGGACATTATTTTGATGGAGATGCATTTCATTGTTACAAAGATATTTCAAAAGTTGAAAAAGTAGTTTATGATGACTTAGACACTATATTTAAAAATATCAATGAAAAATTAACTACTGCAATTGAAAAAAGACTTCAAGCTGATGTACCTGTTGGTTTTCTTTGTAGCGGAGGTTTGGATTCAAGTTTGGTATGTGCTGTAGCTGCTAAAATGTTGGATAAGCCAATTAAAACTTTTGCTGTAGGTATTGAAGACGACCCTATTGATACAAAATATGCCAAAATTGTTGCAGATTATCTTGGTGCTGAGCATACAGAAGTACTTTTTACTAAACAACAAATTTTTGATACTCTTAGCTCCTTGATATACAATATTGAAACGTGGGATATCACTACTATCAGGGCTTCAATGGGTATGTATTTAATATGTAAGTACATCAGTGAAAATACCGACGTTAAAGTATTAATGACAGGAGAAATTGCTGATGAAATTCTAGGATACAAGTATACCGACTTTGCTCCAAGCCCGGAAGAATTTCAAAAAGAGGCAGAAAAGCGTATCAGAGAAATCTATATGTATGATGTATTAAGAGCAGACAGATGTATCTCTTCTTGTGGATTAGAAGCACGAGTTCCTTTTGGAGACCTTGATTTCGTAGATTACATCATGAGTATTGATCCTGCTAAAAAAATGAATACTTATGGCGAAGGTAAATACTTATTACGTACTGCATTCGAAGGTGATTACTTACCTAAAGAAATTCTGCATCGTGACAAGGCTGCTTTCTCTGATGCTGTAGGACACAGTTCTGTGGATTATTTGAAAGGCTATGCAGAAGAAATGTATACAGATGAAGATTTAGCTGCAGCTAAGGATAAATACCCTTACTGTACACCTTTTACAAAGGAATCTTTAATGTATAGAGATATCTTTGAAAAACATTTTCCTGGAAGAGCTGGAGTCATTAAAGATTTCTGGATGCCTAATAAAGAGTGGGAAAATTGCAATGTTGATGATCCAAGTGCTCGCGTGTTACCAAATTACGGAGCAAGTGGTTACTAATTTCATGCTATAAAATATGAGACAAAGGGGTGATTTATTTTGTGAATCACCCCTTTATGTTTGCTAATTTTTAAATATTAGGTTTCCTCCTTCAGAATCAATAACGATTAGCTCATCTTTGTTAACTTCGTCGGATAATATTCGTTTAGACAATTCATTTAGTATATTTTTTTGAACCACCCTCTTGATAGGTCTTGCTCCAAATAAAGGATCAAATCCAACGTTTGCAATAAACTCAACTGCATTGTCTGTTATTTCAATATCAATCATTTTTGCTTTTAATACATTGGCAATAGAGCTAATTTGCATCTTAACAATTTCTTTGATTTCTTTATGTATTAAAGGAGTAAACATGATGATATCATCAATCCTATTTAAAAACTCAGGTCGAATGGTCTGCCTTAATAAATGAAAGACTTCATCTTTAGATTTTTCAGTGACCTTAGAAATCTCTTCCTCCTTAATCCCTTCAAAATTACGCTGTATAATATCTGATCCTGCATTTGAGGTCATTATTATAATCGTATTTTTAAAATCTACAACACGCCCTTTATTGTCTGTTAAACGACCATCATCTAAAACCTGTAATAAAACATTAAACACATCTGGGTGTGCCTTTTCTATTTCATCCAGTAACACTACAGAATATGGTTTCCTTCTAACAGCCTCTGTCAATTGACCTCCTTCATCATAACCTACATACCCCGGAGGTGCACCAATTAGCCTTGAAACCGAATGCCTTTCCTGAAATTCAGACATATCTATCCTGGTCATTTTATTCTCATCATCAAACAAAAAGGAAGCAAGCGTTTTGGCTAATTCAGTTTTACCAACTCCTGACATACCCAAGAATATAAATGAGCCTACTGGTCTTCTTTCATCTTGCAAACCTGCTCTACTCCTTCTGATGGCATCCGAAACAGCTTCAATGGCATCATTTTGCCCAACAACTCTTTTATGCAACTCTTCTTCAAGCGACAGTAATTTTTCTTTTTCACTTTTAAGCATTTTTGTTATTGGAATACCTGTCCACCTACTGATAACACCCGCTACATCTTCAGAATCCACTTCTTCCTTAAGCATTGGATTTTCTGATTGTTTCTGACTTAAAGTCTCTTTCAATTGAATTATTTTTTCTTCAGCTTCTTTTATTTTCCCATATCGTAATTCCGCTACTTTATCAAACTGACCTTCACGTTCTGCTTTTTCAGCCTGAAATTTAAATTCTTCAATGTTAGACTTGTAACTTTGAATCTGATCAACTATATTCTTCTCTTCCTGCCATTTTGCACGTAAAGTAGATCGTTCATCCTTAAGTTGCGCTAATTCAGCATTTAAAACTTCAAGTTTAAGCTTATCCCCTTCCCTTTTAATAGCTTCTCTTTCAATTTCTAACTGACTTACTCTTCTGTCAAGTTCATCAATTTCTTCAGGGACAGAATTCATCTCCAATCTTAATTTAGAAGCTGCTTCATCTATTAAGTCAATGGCTTTATCAGGCAAAAAACGATCTGAAATATATTTATTAGACAAATTTACAGCAGCAATGATTGCATCATCTTTAATTCTTACCTTATGATGGTTTTCATATCGCTCTTTTAATCCTCTTAAAATTGATATAGCACTAATAACATCAGGCTCATCTACCCGAACAATTTGAAAACGGCGCTCCAGAGCTTTGTCTTTTTCAAAATACTTTTGGTATTCGCTTAAAGTTGTTGCACCAACTGCACGCAATTCCCCTCTTGCTAAAGCAGGTTTTAAAATGTTTGCAGCATCCATAGCTCCTTCACCTTTTCCTGCACCTACCAAAGTATGTATTTCATCAATGAAAAGAATAATATCTCCGTTACTGTTAATTACCTCTTTAACAACCGCTTTTAATCGTTCTTCGAACTCTCCTTTATATTTAGCACCTGCTACTAAGGCTCCCATATCAAGAGAGTAAATCATTTTAGATTTTAAATTCTCGGGAACATCACCATTTACAATTCTAATAGCAAGTCCTTCACCAATAGCCGTTTTACCTACGCCTGGCTCCCCAATTAAAATAGGGTTATTTTTAGTTCTTCGAGACAGTATTTGAAGTACTCTTCTAATTTCTTCATCTCTACCAATTACAGGATCCAGCTTACCGTTTCTGGCTTGCTCATTTAAATTAATCGCAAATCGATTTAAAGCATTAAAATTATCTTCTGCTGTTTGCGAATCGACAGTTGCTCCTTTTCTAAGTTCCATAATTGCAGTTTTCAGGTCTTTTTCTGTAACACCCGCATCTTTTAACATAGATGAAACCGAATCTTTAATTGCTAAAAGACCTAAAAGTAAATGCTCTATAGATACATATTGATCATTGAATTCCTTTAGATAAGATTTTGCTTTTTGAAGAACATCATTTGTTGTTCTGGATAAATATGGTTCCCCACCTGAAACTTTCGGGTATGATTCAATAATAGCATTTAGTGCATTATTTATATTGTTAACATTAAGTTTACTAAATAAAAAAGAAATAATATTTTCTTCTACCTCTACAATTCCTTTTAATATATGGCCGGGCTCAATAGCCTGATGACCTTTAGAAGAAGCAATATTCACGGCTTGTTGAATTGCCTCCTGTGACTTTATTGTATACTCCTTAAAATTCATAACGTTTAGTTTTATTTTCTCTTCGTACATCAAATTTGCTTCCAATACATATTTAATGTCAATTTGTCGTGTAACCGCAATTAAATGTGTCAACTTAACATAAATATGGAGTTGTTTTCTGCTATTATTTCCTAAAACTATTTTCCTATATTGTTTTGTATAGCAAGAGTAATTTTTATATTTGTTTGTTAGTTCCATATGACCATTAAAAAAGATATTATAGTATATGAAAAATTTAGTTTTAAGTATAATTTTTGCCGCACTCCTACTGGCTTGTGTATCAAAATCTTCTAAAGAGTCAAAATCTCAGAATTGCTGTGCAAACACAAAACAATCAAGCGAATGCTGTTCAAGTAAATCTATTGACAATAATTTAACTGCAACAGATAGTATGGTTGTAACAGTAGATCAATTATTAGCAAATCCAGAAAATTATATCAATAAAAAAATCGAACTTCAAGGTTTAGTGATGCATACCTGCAAAAAGACAGGTAAAAAAATGTTTCTCAAAGGTAGTAATGATTCTGTTTTTATAAGAGTTGAAGCTGGAGAGAACATCAGCAAGTTTGAACCTAGTCTTGAAGGTGAAACAATTATTGCTTCAGGAGTAATTGATATTATTAAAACACATGACACACACCAGGATGGTGAATCCTGTACCTCAGAAGAAAAAGCCAATGATTATGTAATGGCTTGTGATAATTTCAAACAAATTTAAATAAATATTAAGCCGGCTCACTGTCGGCTTTTTTTGTTTTTTAATGAATTTAAGAAAAATTAATCGCATCATACATCGTGATTTAGGATATTTTTTCACGGGAATGATTATTATATATGCTTTAAGTGGAATTGCCTTAAATCATAAACACGATTGGAATCCTAATTATATTATTTCCACAAATACTTTTGAATTTTACCTACAACCCGACGATTCATTATCCAGTATAAAAATAATCAACTCTATAATCAATGAATCAAGAATTAACGAGATTTATCGAAAACATTATCTTCCAGATTCCAATAGTTTAAAAATATTTCTATCCGGAGGATCAACAATTTCTTTTAATACAAAAACAAATTTAGTTCTAGTTGAAGAAATAAAAGAACGACCATTTTTTAGTTCCGTAAACTTCTTACATTATAATCCAGGTAAAATATGGAAATATTTTTCTGATGTATTTGCCATTTGTTTAATATTAATTACACTAAGTGGTTTAATTATTCCGAAAGGCAACAATGGATTTATATGGCGTGGTTTTATAATTATGAGTATAGGTATAACTGTACCTGTTATTATTTACTTTTTGTATTAAGCACCTAATAAATTGATTACATTTGATATACTTTGAAAAAACCAGTAAAACGCATATTAGCAGGAGGATTTAAAGTCGGCATCAAAAAGCTGCTTTGGGTTGCCTTACTTTTATATTGTTTTTTACCAAACGGATTTTCTCAAAACAAAGGCATCAACTCTGTAATAAATTCAGGTACTTCAATTCACCAATTATTAGAAAACAGCAAAGACAGTAGTTTCATTTACAAAAAGCTTTTCGAATGGCTTGTAGTATCAAAAGATTCCAACATATCACCTAACGAACTCCTTTTATCAATTGAAAATGAACACAAAAAATACAATCAAAAGATCATTAGAACTATAAACATTAAACAAATTTCACCTTTTGCCAGAAATATCCTTGATACCATAGATTTCTCTACTAATAAACTCGAAAAAACATTAAGTAAACTGAGATTTCAGACCAAAAAAAGTATTATTACGAACACCCTTACATTCAAAAAAGGAGAGTTAGTAAACATCCCAAATATCAACGAAAGTGAGCGTATGTTACGATCGCTTAATTTTATAACTGATGCAATAATTTTAATAGAACCAGCTACTATAGACACAACTCTGGTAGATGTATTAATAATAACTCAGGATTCATATCCTTATGGTATTTCCGGAACTGTTTCAACAAACAGGTTTAGCACCAGTATCTTTAGTAAAAACGTATTGGGGTATGGATTAGAAATGAACCATCTGGTAGATAGCCGGGCAACTGAAAAATATAATTTTGGTTATCACGAAAACATTTTATGGAACAATATTTATGGTTCCTTCATTTCATTTAATGCTGAAATCAACAATACAGTTAATGATAATTTTGTTGCTTGTGGTTTTAACAAGGACTTTTATACTCCTGAAACAAAATATGCCGGGGGTATAAACTTTTACAGAAACATAAAGATTCCACTTAATAATGCCGATGAAAATAAAACATATAATAATTACGACTTTTTAAATCGGGATATGTGGCTCGGCAGAAGTTTTCTGATTAATTCCACCAACTACTTTAACCGATCCACAATCGGTGTTTTAGGACAGGTTATCATTAATGAGTTTTCTAATCTACCAGACTCTTTAGCCAATAAAGCCTACTACACACCAAACTATTATTTTTTTACCGGTTTATCATTTAATAAAAGAAATTATTATAAAAACACTTTAATTTATAATTACGGTCGTATAGAGGATGTTCCATATGGTTTTCTTTCTGCTGTTACCTTAGGAGTAAATACAAACGAAAAGAAAAACCGTATGTATTTAGGTGGTCACTTTTCATTTGGTTCGGCAATTGTTCCTAATAAGGGGTACGTATATTTTAGTGCAGATTTGAATTCATTTTTCTACCAAAAAAATCCTGAAAGAACATTAATGAGAATAGGAACAAGATATATTTCTTCACTAAAAAAATTTGGCTATCATCGATTCAGATATTTTATTTCATCTTATTATACAAAAGCTATGCATCTGGATCATGCACAATATTTTTACTTAACTCAATCCTCTCCGGGGATTACTTCATATCGTAGCAACCAACTTAAAGGAACCCAAAAATTTGTAATAAACTCAGAAAGCGTCTTATTTACTCCAAAAGATATTTATGGATTTAAAATTGTTCCGTTTAGCTTTGCTGACATTGGATGGATTAGCGAAAATCAGACTTTATTAAAAACAAAACCTTACTATTCTGTTGGTGTTGGTATACGAATAAGAAATGACCATTTGGTATTTAAAACTATCCAATTACAGATTGCTTATTTCCCGAGGATACCGTTGGGTGGTAGCTCTTTTGATTATAGACTATCTGGAGAAAACGTAGGAAATTTTAAGTCTTTTGACATTAAAAAACCATATACCGATAAATTTGAATAACATTCATCTGAAGTTCGTACAGATTAAACTCATCTGTAAACCATGCAATTCTGAGGTTAATTCTCAAAACTTGCATTTTTCAATAAGGTTGCACAAATAAGATATTATAATTACAAGATCAACAAATCAATCTATCATTAACTCTAATCCATCATATGCCAAATGAATATTATCAGGCAATTGAGGATCCTCTTCTTTAAAAAGCCCTAATTGATGTGAAATATGCGTGATGTATCCTTTAGGAGGATTCACTTTCTGAATTACTTCAATTGATTCACTTAAACAGTAATGTGAAATATGAGGGTCTTTCCTAACACCATTAACTACCACAACCTTAGAACCCATAATCTTCTCTATTTCACTGTTTGATATATAATTAAAGTCCGTTAAATATGTAAAATCACCCACACGATATCCTAACACAGGTAAATGCAAGTGTTTACCCCGAACAGGTATAATTTTAACATCTTTAATAAAAAATGGCTCTTCGCTTATCGTATTTAAATCAATTTTAGGAACTCCCGGATAAGGCTTTTCTGCAAAGGCATATCCAAATTCTGTGATTAATGCATTAATGACTCTATTTTCAGCATATACATCCACGTGCCTTTTATTTACCCAATTAAAAGCTCTAACATCATCTAAACCTGCTATATGATCCTTATGCTCATGGGTAAACAATATACCATCTAATGAACGGACATTTGCATTTAACATTTGCTGTCTAAAATCCGGACCTGAATCTATAACCAGGGTAATGTTATCTATTTCAATTAAAACAGAAGAACGTAAACGTTTATCTTTTTGATCTTCTGATTTACATACCCTACAATCACATGCAATAACAGGTACACCTTGAGAAGTTCCTGTTCCTAAAAAAGTAATTTTCAATCTATGCGTATTTATAATTCACAAATTCAAAGATACAAAACACTATTGAATAGATTTATTAATAATAGCCAATAAACATTTTCTATAAATATTGGTTAGTACTTGTAAATGTTATCAGAGCGCATAATTATGACAGGTATTGAGGAAAAACTGGATATTTATCTGAACTTAGGAATTCCTAAAGCGGTTGCAGAATTTAAAATTATAACTCATCAAATCTTAAATCAGAACAAAAAAAAACAGGAACAACATAAAAAAAAAGGTAAACTATTAGTTCGAGAAAGAATAGAATTATTATTAGATGAAAACTCACCATTTTTAGAATTGTCACAGCTTGCTGCTTATGGCAAATACAATAATAACTTTCCTTCAGCTGGAATTGTAACTGGCATAGGATATATTCATGGTCGTGAAACCATAATAGTTGCTAATGATGCAACAATAAAAGGAGGAACTTACATTGAAGAAACCATAAAAAAACATCTTAGGGCTCAGGAAATTGCCTATGAAAACAATTTAGCCTGTGTTTACCTGGTAGATTCAGGAGGCATATTTTTGCCAGAGCAAGCAAAGGTATTTCCAGATAAGAATGATTTTGGGAGAATCTTTTATAACCAGGCACGTTTATCTGCCCAGGGCATACCTCAAATCAGTATTGTAATGGGATCTTGTACCGCAGGTGGTGCATACATCCCGGCTATGAGTGACGAAACAATTATTGTAAAAAATCAGGGTACGATATTCCTGGGTGGTCCTCCTTTGGTCAAAGCTGCTACTGGCGAAGAGGTAAGTGCAGAAGAACTCGGAGGTGGTCAAATGCACACTTCACAATCTGGAGTGGCCGATCATTTGGCAGAAGACGATCATCACGCCATAGAAATATGTCGTAATATATTTCAGTTTTTACCTTTAAGTAAAAAGAAAAATAACCCTGAGAATTATAATCTGCTTCATAACATAACTCCTGCTGAAATTTATAAAGAGATACCTGAAGCCGGAAAATATAATAAAGATGTAAGAAAGCTGATAAAACTAATTATAGACCAGGACAGCTATAACGAATTTAAGCCTGATTATGGAAGTACTTTGGTCACTAGTTTCGCAACAATTAATGGCCAAAAAATAGGTGTTTTAGCCAATAATGGTATTTTATTTTCAGAATCTTCTCAAAAAGGAGCTCATTTTATACAACTGTGCAATCAACGGGAAATCCCTATGGTATTTCTTCAAAATATCACAGGATTTATGGTTGGAAAAGACTATGAAAGAATGGGTATAGCTAAGGATGGTGCTAAAATGGTTAATGCTCTTGCTAACAGCAAAGTTCCGTTCATTACTTTTATTATCGGTGGTAGTTACGGTGCCGGTAATTATGCGATGGGCGGCAGGGCTTTTGGACCCCGTCTTTTATTTTTATGGCCTTCTGCAAGTATTTCTGTTATGGGACCGCAACAGGCAGCAGATGTTCTAACAACAATAAAAAAAGACCAGGAAAACAAAAAGGGCATTGTAAGTAATGATAATGAGCTAATGGAAATGCGCCAAAAAATCATGGAAGGATTTAAAGAAGAAGCATCTCCTTATTATGCTACAAGCAGACTTTGGGATGATGGAATTATAGATCCTACAGATACAAGAATGGTCTTATCTATAGGTCTTAATATGATTCAAAACAGTACAAATCAAAAAGGAGATTACGGAGTATTCAGAATGTGATTAGCCACTATAAATGTAACAATCTGGTAATATAAACATTGACTTTTATTTTTACCTATGTAAAAAAACTAAAATGAAAGCAATTAATTTTTCTGTAGTAGATCAAATAGCATATCTTGAGCTCAACCGACCTAAAAAAAGGAATGCACTTAATAAAGAAATGATTAAGGATATTATCTCTACACTCTTTGAAAACAAAGGAAACAGAGCATTCAAAGTATTGGTTATTCATGGCAGCGATAATAATTTCTGCTCGGGAGCTGATTTAGAATGGATGAAACTGGGTATTACTCAAACCAAAAGCGAAAACATTAATGATGCTAAATTATTTAATGTTCTTTATGAATCGATTTACACCTTCCCTGTTCCGGTAGTTTGTGAAGTACAAAAATCTGCCTTTGGTGGTGCTGTTGGGATCATTGCATGTTGCGACATTGTAATTTCAGAAGAGGATTCAATGTTTGGTTTTCCTGAGGTCCAATTAGGGTTGATACCCGCTACAATATCTCCTTATATATTAAAAAAAATGGGTAGTAGTAATACAAGAAAAAGACTACTATTATCTCAACCTTTTACAGCTAAGGAGGCTTTAAATGAAGGATTAATACATTTCATATCCAATGGAAACATTAGAGAAGACACATTAAAAATAGCTCAAAATATCACAAAAGGGGCTCCAGATGCATTAATCCAAACAAAAGCTTTAATTCATATTTTAGAAGAAAGCTGCGACGATGAAACTACGTTTTTAAATTGTGCAAGAATCATTGCCGGAGCCAGGATATCAATAGAAGGACAAGAAGGCGTTACTGCTTTTTTAGAGAAAAGAAAACCCGTGTGGAATCATGAATAAAAAATACCGTCAATTCAAAAGAATATTAATAGCTAACAGAGGCGAAATTGCAGTCAGAATATTAAACACTGCAAAAAAAATGGGTATTGAAACCGTTGCTATTTATACAAGATCGGAAGAAAGTGCTTTACATGTGATCCATGCAGACATAAAGGTACTCATGCATGGAAACACACTACAAGATACTTATTTAAATAAATCATTAATAGTAAAAACCGCCAAACAATATTTTGCTGATGCCATTCATCCCGGTTACGGTTTTTTATCTGAAAATGATGAGTTTGCACAACTATGCGAAGAGAACCACATCGCATTTATAGGACCGTCATCTCATTTAATAAAGATGATGGGGAACAAAGAAGAAGCCAATAAAATTGCATTAATAAACAATGTTCCACTATTAAAGAAAATTAAAGGTGATACAGATTCTATGATCAAAGAAGCATCTCAATTAGAATTTCCATTGGTTGTGAAAGCATCTGCAGGAGGTGGTGGTAAAGGGATGCGAGTTGTATTTCGTAAAGATGAGTTAAAAAACGCTATTCAAAAAGCATCTTCCGAAGCCAAAAGATATTTTGATAACGAATCTGTTTACATTGAGCAGTATATTCAAAATCCTCGTCATATTGAAGTTCAGATATTAGGTGATAATCATGGAAATATAATTCACTTGTATGAGAGGGATTGCTCTGTTCAAAGGCGACATCAAAAGATCGTTGAAGAAGCTCCTGCTCCAAATTTACCTGATGAAATAAGAACTAAGATCATTAATGATGCATTAACAATAGCTAAAAATATTGAATACTCTAATGCCGGAACCATAGAATTCATCCTTACTCCTTCAATGAAGCATTTCTTCCTTGAAATGAATACTAGAATTCAGGTTGAACATACTGTTACGGAAGAAATAACCGGCATTGACATAGTCGAGCAGCAGCTTTTAATTGCTATGGGTCAGAAACTGACGATCAAACAAGACCACATAAAAATAAAAGGACATGCCATTGAAGTTCGTTTGTATGCAGAAGATGCAAATAATAATTATCTGCCATCTCATGGTATAATCAAAGGTCTATATATCCCTAACATACCAGGAATCAGAATAGATAACGGTGTAAATAATTACGAAGAAATTCAAACACATTATGATTCATTATTAAAGAAAGTAATTTCTCTTGGCACTACCCGTGAAGAATCAATTAAAAACCTTGAGTATTTCTTAAAGGAATACGTGTTATTTGGATTAGAGACCAATAGAGATGTTCTTTTATATGTTTTAAACAATATAAATTTTAAAAAAGGAGTGTATTCTACTTCTTTTATAACTGATAATATTGATAAAATTCAGTATAACAAATCGTTTTCTTTGTCTGAATTAAAAATATTATCATCTGCTTATATCTTGATTAAATACAACACCAAAAACCCTGCTTATAATTATAATTTTTGGAGAAATAATTCACTGCATTATATCGTTTTAAACGATGAAAAAATTACTATTGAAGTCATTTATAATAACCTTACTGAGTTTGTAATACAAATTAATGATAGAGAAATAATCAACCTGAATATTACAAGTATAGATGATAACCATTTATGTTTTATTTATAATGATATTCAATATAAAGTAAACTATTTAAGAAGTGCAAACAGGAATATTTATATTCAATACAACGGAAACAAACTCATCATTGAAGATAAACCTCAAAAAATAAAAAAAGAATTAAAGCAGACTCCCGTGGAGCAAAGAACACTTGTATCCCCAACTCCCGGAAATATTATAGATATAATGGTGAAAGAAGGTCAGAGTGTAAAAAAAGGAGATCCTTTAATGATTCTGGAAGCCATGAAAACCGAAAATACACTTACAGCCTGGAAAGATTTTACCATTGATAAAATTTGCGTTCATACCGGAGAACATGTTGGTTTAAAGCAATCTTTATTAGAAACCAATTAATAATCAAACAAAAACATACTAAATTTATATAATAATAAATAAATATGACACCATTTTACGATCAGGAGAAAGATATATACAGAAAACAAGTTAGAGAATTTGCAGAACAAGAAATTAAACCTTTGGCCTCCGCATTAGACGAAAATGAAACCTTTTCTATTGAACTGGCGCAAAAGATGGGAAACGTTGGGTTATATGGCATTGATATCCCCAAAGAATATGGTGGTCAGGGCTTAGATACAATATCTTATATTATTGCAGTTGAAGAACTGGCACGAGTTGACGGGTCACAAGCGGTAACTATGGCAGCTCATAACTCCCTGGGAGTTGCTCCTATTTACAATTTTGGATCCGAAGAACAAAAAAGAGAACTTCTTCCTGGTTTATTAAACGGCTCTCATCTATGGGCTTTTGGGTTAACAGAAGAAAATGCGGGGTCAGATGCAAGAGGAGTGGATACTATCGCAATAAAAACCAATGATGGCTGGGAATTGTCAGGTAGTAAGAGATATATTACCAATGGCAGTAACAAACTAATGGCTGGTATTACCGTTTTAGCTCAGACAGGTGTTAAAGACAACAAGCCAACATACTCAACTTTTATTCTGGATCGCAATACGCCTGGTTTTTCAACCAAACGTACATTAGGAAAAATGATGTGGAGGGCTTCTGATACAGCTGAAATCACCATAGATCAATGCAGGGTATTAAATACAGATATTCTTGGCACTAAGGATAAAGGTTTATCTCAAATGTTAAAGACCCTGGATTCCGGACGCCTTTCTATAGCAGCAATGGGTTTAGGTTTAGCACAGGGAGCATTGGAAATGGCTTTAGATTATGCTAAAAAGCGAAAACAATTCGGCAAATCAATATCTTCCTTTCAGGCGATACAGTTTAAATTGGCCGAGATGGATTTAAAGGTTGAGTTAGCACGTAATATATTGTATAAAGCATGTTGGCTTAAAGATAACAATCAGCCCTATAGCAAAGAAGCTGCTATGGCAAAACTGTATTGCAGTGAAATAGCCGGGGAAGTTTCTGATGAAGCGGTTCAGGTTTTTGGGGGTGCAGGATTATTTAAAAACAAGGATATAGAAAGATTCTACAGAGACCATCGAATTTTAAGAATTGGAGAAGGAACTAGTGAAATTCTTAAAATGGTTATATCAAGAAGTATGGGGGTTTAAATCCCCCTTTCGACCTTTTACCTGTTACATTTCAAAAATCAGAATGCAACGCAAGAAAAATCTCCACTTTAATATAGGTAATATCATCAATCTTTTCTTTTTTTGTTTTATGGAAGATAGAAAAAAAGACCATATACAACTGGCTTTTCAAGCTACAGTAAATCACAGTGAAAAAGATGACAGGTTTATTTACGAACCACTATTATCATCGCATTCGGATTTTTCCTTTTCATCATTTAATTTTTTAGGAAAGAAAATGAATTATCCATTCTGGATATCTTCAATGACCGGGGGAACAGAATTGGCCGGTACAATTAACAGACGTCTAGCCTCTGCTGCAGGAAAATACAGATTAGGAATGGGCTTAGGTTCCTGTAGGTCTTTAATAGATAATGATGCTTATTTCAACGATTTTAACGTAAGACAGTATATCGGAACTGATCAGCCTCTATTTTCAAATTTCGGTATTTCGCAAGTAGAAAAAATGATCGAAAATAAATCTATTGAACAAATAGAACTGATTAGAGAAAAACTAAATGCCGATGGAACGATAATTCATATAAACCCTTTACAAGAGGCTTTTCAACCTGAAGGAGACCGATTAAAATGCCCTCCCGTTGAGACAATTACAGCGCTTTTAGAAAACGTAAAATCACCCATCATAATAAAAGAAGTTGGTCAGGGTATGGGATATAAAAGTATAAAAGCTCTTTTGCAATTACATATTGCTGCATTTGAATTTGGCGCATGGGGAGGCACTAATTTTACGCGACTAGAGAGCATGAGGAACAATAATATAAGTAAGGCTTTTGAAGGTTTTGCTAACGTTGGTCATGATGCACTCGAAATGACAAAAATGGTAAATAACATTGCAGAAGAAACGGATGTAAATTGTAAGCAAATCATAATATCTGGAGGGATACACCATCTTTTAGATGGTTTTTATTTACACAAACTATGCAAATTACCAAATGTAATAGGAATGGGTTCCTTATTCCTTGAAAATGCATTAATAAGTGAAGCAAACCTGGATACTTTTATCAATGAACTGATAGATAAATGGAAATTAGCTGAGTCATTTTTGAAGGTTAAAATATAAACAACTGCTCCATCATATTAAAACCTGAAGTGCACAAACAATTTTAAATTACGGATGTTTTCCTGAAATATAAACTATTATTTATGATTTCAGGATTTTCAAAATTAAGTACCAAAGAAAAAATAGATGTAATAATCAAACAGTCTGGTTTACCTGCCGACTCACTGGCTAAGTTATTATCGCATCATCACCGGGATTTACAAGAAACATATAACCAGTTTTCAGAAAATACAATAAGTAATTTCTTTGTACCATATAATATCGCCCCTAATTTTTTAATCGACGGTAAAGAGTACTTTGTACCAATGGCCATTGAAGAGAGTTCTGTTGTTGCTGCAGCATCTAAATCCGCTGGTTTTTGGCATAAACAGGGAGGTTTTAAAACAAAAATAATTGATACTTTAAAAGTAGGGCAATTATTTTTTTCAACTGAAGAACCTTATCAATTTCTTTCTTCAAATATGAACAAAATCCAATCTGTATTAAAAACAGCAACACATGAACTTACTCTAAATATGGAGAAACGCGGCGGGGGATTAAGGAATATTGAATTACAAGCCATCGAAAAGGTACCTAACACTTATTGCTTTCATGTAACTTTTGATACAAAAGACTCCATGGGCGCAAATTTTATAAACTCCTGTCTTGAAGCTATGGGTGAATCTTTAGTTCAATATTTTACAGAGAATGACAAGACGGCACAGGTAGTTATGGCCATCCTTTCCAATTACACCCCGGAATGTATTGTAGAGTGCAAAGTATCTTGCACTATCAAGGAGCTAAGCTATTGGTCGGGTGATTTGAAACCTCAGGAATTTGCTGAAAAATTTAAGCAAGCAGTTGATATCGCCAAATTTAATTCGTCAAGGGCTGTTACTCACAACAAGGGAATAATGAATGGTATTGATGCTGTTGTAATAGCTACCGGTAATGATTTTAGAGCTATTGAAGCCAACGTACATGCATATGCAGCAAAAGATGGTAAATATACATCTCTGACAGATATAGATATAAAAAACGATATTTTTACTTATACTATAAATATTCCCTTAACCATTGGCACTGTTGGAGGTTTAACAAAATCACACCCGTTAGCAACACTCTCTATGGAAATACTTCAAAATCCAAACGCTTCTGAATTAATGAGTATTATGGCGTCGGCGGGCTTAGCCAACAACTTTGCTGCCATAGCCTCATTAATCACTACAGGTATCCAAAGAGGGCATATGAAAATGCATTTATCTAATATTCTTTTAACATTGAATGCTTCAGAAGAGGAAAAAGTCAAAGCAATTGCTTATTTTAGTGAACAAACTGTGAGTTATAATGCCGTAATAACCTACCTCAATAAAATAAGACAATAGTTTTAAACCCTTTAAACTAAAATACTTAATTAAAGATGATTAAAAAGGAAAACACCCCCATTTTCTCTACCGAATCTCATGGAAAAATTATGATTTCCGGTGAGTATGGTGCTATGTATGGTGCAAATGTATTGGCTATACCATTAAAAGTAGGTCAGACTCTTGATGTATATGAAAAAGAAAGAAATTCGCTTGAATGGGAAGCGTATCAATCAAATAATTTATGGAACAGGGTTTCTTTTCCAGATAAATCAGATGGTAAATTACATATTGGAGACAGAACAAATGCCGGTTTTGCAGTAGTTATTCATAAAGTATTGCGTTTTGCTATAAATTTGAGCCAATTTAATTTAGAAGATTTATTGACAAAAAAATTTGTTACTAATATTAACTTTAATCCTGACCTTGGATTAGGTTCTAGCGCCTCTTTAATTGTAAACCTTGCTCGTTATTTTAATATTGATCCTTTTGAATTAAATGCATTAAGCTTTAAGGGATCAGGATATGATATCGCTGCATCTATGTGTGATTTGCCTGTACTTTATAACAAAAACGTTAAAAATCCTCAGTATGTTGAAATCAAGTTCAAACCTTGTTTTCATGAAAATCTATATTTTGTATACTCCGGAAATAAAGTAAGCTCTTTAAAAGCCATTGATAAAGTCAGCAGAAAAGATATTACTCAACAACAAATTAATAAATTATCCCTGCTTACTTCAGGTATGGCATTATGCAACAACATTGATGATTTCATGCGTTTAATTAATGAACACGAAAAAATTATCTCAAAAATTTTGCATACTCCTACACTAAACAATAAACAATTTTATGACTTTGAGGGTTCTATTAAATCATTAGGAGCCTGGGGTGGAGATATGATGTTAGTAGCCACAAAGAATCCTGCTCATTATGTTGAAAGATATTTTAACCATCGGGGGCATGATATTATTTATAAATATGCTGATCTGGCTCTCGATATAGATTAGTTTCAAGTGGATTATAAGCAAAAAGAAGGAAAAGTTTTAAGTCAAAGCTCATCAAATATTGCCATTGTAAAATACTGGGGAAAAAGGAATATTCAGATACCCTTAAATCCCTCTGTTAGTTTTAGTTTAGAAAAATGCTTTACCAGCACGAGTATAAATTATTATTCAAATAAAAAGCCGGGTGATTTTTCATTTAGCTTTTTATTTGATGAGAGGCCAAATTCAAATTTTGAAATTAAGCTAAAGCAGTTTTTTAATCGGATCATTGATATTTTCCCCTGGCTTAAGCATCTTCATTTAGATATCAAAAGTTCAAATACCTTTCCTCATTCCTCAGGTATTGCTTCGTCGGCCAGTAGTTACAGTGCATTAGCAAATGCGCTATCGGATATTAACCTGCAAATTACAGGGCAAACATTAGCACCTGAAATAATTTCTGAAATAGCCAGACTGGGTTCCGGTAGTGCTTGCAGGTCTACTCAAAAAGGATGGAATCTGTGGGGAAGAATGAATAAATATGACAGCAATGACAGATATGCTGTATGTATTAATAATATAGTTCATAAAGCTTTTTGTAACATACAGGATACAATATTAATTGTAAGCAATCAACAAAAAGAAATAAGTAGCACTGTTGGTCATCAATTGATGAATCATCATCCTTATAAAAATGCCAGAATCAAACAAGCCCAAAGCAATACACTACTACTTCTGGATGCATTAAAACAAGGCGATTGGGAAACTTTTATTGACATTGCTGAGTCTGAAGCTTTAAGCTTACATGGACTAATGATGAGTTCCAACCCGGGCTATACCCTTCTTTTTCCAGAATCGCTGCAAATAATAACAAAAATCAGAGCATTCAGGAGTTCCACGAAAATACCGGTTGGATTTACTATAGATGCAGGGCCTAACATACATATTATTTATCCTGATACGAACAAAAAAGAAGTTTTAGAGTTTATTGAAACAGATTTAAGTAATTTTTGTCAGGACAAACAATATATACAGGATCAAATTTCATCCTTTTAAATTTATTTGGACATAAGGCAAACAGAATATTTAACTCACTTATTAGCAATACACATTATGCCACTGAATAAATTAAACCACCTGTTTTATTCAAAAATATTATTATTCGGAGAGTATTCCCTGTTATTTGATTCGAATGGACTATCCATTCCTTATTCGCACTTTAACGGACGGTTAACCTTTATCAATAACAAAAGTTACACTGATCTTGAATATGCAAAGCAATCAAACGAACAACTCCATCAATATTATAAATTCATAGAAGAAAATTACCCTAACTACATTGACATAAAATCATTTAAAAGAGATTTATCCAAAGGTTTATTTTTTGAATCTACAATACCTGAAGGGTATGGCTTAGGAAGCAGCGGTGCTTTAGTTGCATCTGTTTATCACACATACGGGAAAAATAAAAATAACTCCAAGAGTATTTTATCCAAAGAAAAAACACAAAAACTAAAGAAGACCTTTTCGGCATTGGAATCTTATTTCCATGGAAAAAGTTCTGGTATAGATCCTTTAATCTGTTATATAAGTCATCCTTTATTTATTAAAAATCAGAACGATATTTCACCTATTGGTATTTCTCGTAAAAACATTGAAAAGGATGATGCTATTTTTATTATAAACACAAAAAAAACTGGAAAAACAGCCCCGCTGGTCGATTTGTTTTTAAAAAAATGTATCAGTCCTGAATACCTTGATAAGATTAAAAATCATTTAATACCAACTACAAATCATTGCGTACAATCATTGCTTAAAGGTGATTTACCTTGGTTTTACAGGGACTTAAAAGAACTATCAAAATTCCAGTTAAAACATCTTAAGGAAATGATTCCTTCAGAATTTATTAAGTATTGGGAAGAAGGATTGGAAAAGAATGATTACATACTAAAACTATGTGGTTCGGGTGGCGGTGGTTACCTTTTAGGTTTTACCAGAAATTACAATGTGGTAAAACGCAATTTATCAGATCAAGGTTTAGAAATAGTCACTGTATATCAGCAATAAATGTTTATATCAACAAGAAAGCATAACAGTATTTCAATAACAATTGATTGATTTGCCAAAAAGCTTAGTATTTTTGCAAACGCTTTTAGAGTACAAAAAATAATAAAGAAGCTGACTTGTGAATATTTCAAAGAAAGATCCGAATTTCATCTGTTTTAATGAACCAATCGCTCACATACCCTTACCTTCTAAGTTTACTTACCCATTTTATTACGAACCCCATGAGTTAAGTGTTTTAGCTGCTAAATCTTTGCAAAAACACCTAAAAACACAAAAAGACTGGGTTCACGATTTTGGAATAGACCACTATGTGGAAGGTACTAATATTGGTAAAATGTTTGGAGTTCTGGTGGTTCAAAACAAACAGGGTGAAATAGGTTATTTATGTGCTTTTAGCGGAAAACTGGCTGACACTAATTTATTACCGGGTTTTGTTCCGCCTGTTTATGATTTGCTCGATGAAAATGGTTTTTTTAAACCTGAAGAAGATCAAATCAGCATCATCAATCAGAAAATAAAGGATTTAGAAACTTCAGATTTATACTCAAGAATCACAAATAATTATAACGATTGTATAAAATCATCAGAAAAAGAAATGGGCGATTTTAAAATCTTCATGAAACAAGAAAAAAACAAGCGAAAAGATAAAAGAAACAAACTTGAACCCTCACTTAGTAAAGATGACTTTGAACAATTAAAGGAAGTTTTAAAACAGGAGAGTTTAAAACAACAATATGATTTTAAACAACTAAAAAAGCATTGGGAAAGCAAAGTCAACACTTGCAAAAAGGAGCTTGATGAGTACACCAATGTGATCAGTGAATTAAAAAACGAAAGAAAATCACGCTCTGCTGCTTTACAACAAAAACTTTTCGATCAATATCAGTTTCTTAGTTACACTAAAGAAACAATGAGCGTTTGTGATATTTTTGCGCCTACAGCTCAAAAAATTCCACCTGCCGGTGCCGGCGATTGCGCTGCTCCTAAATTATTGCAATATGCTTATCAAAAAGATTATAAACCTATTGCTTTGGCTGAATTCTGGTGGGGACAGAGTCCTAAATCTGAAATCAGGAAACATGGATATTTTTACCCTTCATGCAAAAGTAAATGCGAGCCGATATTAGGTCATATGTTAAAAGGACTTGATGTAGATGCTAATCCGATTCAAAATCCTACCATCCATGATGATGCCCTGGAAACAGTATATGAAGATGATGTAATTTTAGTGGTAAATAAACCGCCTGAGTTTTTGTCTGTCCCTGGAAAAGAAACAGATGACTCAGTGTTTTTAAGAATAAAAAACAAATACCCGGGTGCTACAGGACCATTATTAGTGCACAGACTGGATATGTCTACTTCAGGATTAATTCTGATTGCCAAAGATAAGCAGGTGCACAAAGAACTTCAAAAGCAGTTTTTAGAGCGAAGTGTACAAAAGCGATACGTTGCTCTTTTAGATGGAATAATTAAAGAAGACAGCGGATATATTGAGTTACCATTAAGAGTGGATCTGGATGACAGACCCAGGCAGTTGGTATGTTATGAATATGGTAAACCTGCCAAAACAAAATACAAAGTAATGGAACGAAAAAACGGCAAAACGAAGGTTTATTTTTTCCCCATAACAGGGCGTACACATCAACTAAGGGTTCACTCCGCCCACCCGCTAGGCCTGAATACTCCCATTGTTGGAGATGATTTATATGGAATTAAAGCAAACAGATTACATTTGCATGCCGAATACCTGGAGTTTACACATCCGGTTTCAAAAGTAAAAATTAAAGTAAAAACAAAAGCCGGATTCTGAGGCTGGACTTATACCTAAAAATTGCCAAATACTAAAGTACTCTTATCTTTATACTTAAATCTTTATACTTTATACTAAACAATTACAAAACCTGTTATTGCACATTAAACTCCCTTATTGGTTGCACCAGAGCATCTCTGGTAACCTCCATCAATTCTTTTACATTTCCTTTGTAGGCTAAAGTATCAACACAAGGATTTATGGTAATACTCACTTTTCCGGGTCGAACATTAAAAGTTCCTCCTCCATAAATTTTATGGGTATCCTTAATGGTAACAGGTAATATTGGCAAGCCCAGTTCTTCAGCTATTTTAAAAGCACCACTTTTAAATTACGAACCTTATTACCCCCACTCCTGGTTCCTTCAGGAAAAACAACAACAGAAGTACCGTTAACTAACTTTTCCTTGGCCTCTTTAATTGATTCATAAGCTGCTTTAGGCGAAGATCTGTCAATAAAAATGTGACCCACTTTTGCACTTGCCGGCCCAATTCCAAAAGCATGACGAAGCTCTTTCTTCATAATCCACCTGAAATCTATACCTAAAAAGCCGTATAAAGCAAAAATATCATATGCACTCTGATGATTAGCCACAATAACATAGGATTGACCTTTTTTAATATTTTCTTTGCCATGAACCTTCACTCTCATTGGCGTAAAAAAAGCTACCGTTTTAGCCCACATAACTCCACTTAAACTTCCTGCACGAGGTGAAATTAAAACAGCTAAAATTGCAGCACCCAATGAAAACACAACACTTGCCACAGCAAATACAGGTATAAAAATGATCCATTTATATACCTGATAAAAGATTCCTCCAATTACTTTCATTATAAATTTGAAATAAATAAGTAAATCATTAACAAAGAATTTATTTTTCTAAATCTCCTAAAATTTTCAAGGCCTCTTCCCTGTTATTGCCACAAAATTCTATTTCGGGCAAAAATCCACCACAAACTGCCGGCCTTTCTTCCTTCCCAAATAACTCACATTTATTATCATCTTTTAGATGTAAGCATCTCTCGCCTGCTTTTTTGCCATTGGGCATTTTAGGCATCGATGATGAAATTGAAGGAGCTATACAACAAGCGGCACATCCTACTCTGCATTCCATTTTTTTATGCACAAAAATATAGAAAAGTTATGAATTGAAGTTCTGTTTTCAAGCATTGTATTTATTTCTTGCTAAAAACAACACAAACAACACAGCGAAAAGGTCAGTCCACATAGTAATGACAATTTCGCTGCAAATCCATACGCTTCGCTGTCAGGCACGAGTGTTTCGCTAATAATTCTTATAATATCGGTTTACCACCTAAAATACGCAAGAATTTTTTTTAACTACGAATTACTCGAATTACACGAAAATAAAATACTTGCGCATTTAAAATTGTAGACAATTTAAATTTTTAAGCAGAAAACCCCTTACCCACTTTTAAAAGCTATTGCGGGAAAGCTTAAAACCAAGAAATCATATTTTCAACCAGAATTTGCCATTTGAATTAATTTTTCATTGTTAGTAGCAAGATGAATCACTGTTCTTCGGCCACTATCAGTAAATTTAGCAACAGTAGCCACAAAACGAAAAATGAACTTTTTAAGCCGAGAGGTTTTCGTTAATCCAACGACTACTTTAGCAAATATATTTAACAGCCACTTATATATTATATGCGCAACAGCCATGATTATCAGGTATACCGTGTTTTCTTCAAGGAAACTATGTGGCATGGAATTCCAATTGAAGTCATTGTTTTGAATATCAAAAACACGTTCACAATTTCCTCTTCTATTGTAAAATTCAATTGCTTCCTTTTCTGAAACATCCCAGTCGTTGGTGATGATAAATAAGTAGTTTTTAGCATCTCTTGTAAAAAGAGATTTTTGACCTGTTTTATTAGGCCATCGGTAGGCTACAATACGATGCTCATATTTTCCGAATTGATATTTAAAACTATTTACTTCATAATCCTGAAAATTAATAAGGCAAGTCTCCCAATCCAGTGTATCTGCAGCCTTTGTTAATAAAGTTTCTGAGTTATTTGCCCTAATCGAAAAAAGGATATCTTTTTCATGAAAATAGTCTGTAACTTCTTTGATGTATGAACCACAATCCATTCTTGCATAACGAGGTTTTACACCTTTGTTGTTAAGTACTTTTAGAACTCTTTTATGAGTTGCCAACTGTGCTGTTTTAACATTACAATTTCCATTTCGTCCTTCGATATAAACAGGAATATTTGAAATAGTTGCTATACCTGGAAAATATCCTCTTTTTCCTTTGTAACTATATTCTGCATCATATTTTTCTGCTGGAATAAATTGATGGTCAAAATCATAAACTAAGTCTTTGTCGTTAGGATTTAATTGTTTGAATTTTAACGCACTATCAAGTAAAAATTCATTCATTTTAGGGTTTACGTTGATTTTATTAGGTTTCCCTGATTGTGTTTCAATATTATCACACGGAACTGATAATTCAACATCACCACGTAAAATTGTATCTGCAGAAGGAATTTTAATACCTTTAAGATGTTTTAATGTATTATCTCTCAAATAATTTACATCTTCGGTTGAATTACCACCGCAAAATGTTGTATATATTCTACTTAATAATATATCAGAGTAATTATAACCTATCTTTTTTACTCTTTCACCTAATTGATTATCAATGAAATCAATTGCTCCATCAGCATAAAGTTGCTTATGAATTAGGTGAATGCCACCAAATGGTGTTACTTTGGAATCGAAAATTTTGTACACACACCTAATCAGGTGAAAATTTTCGAGACCTGCAAATCTTGCAGGTCTTTTTTTATCAAATATTTACATCTATTATCTTATAATACTCTTGCGGAAACAAGGTACCATAAGCAATTTGTTCTGGTAATATTTTGTGCAACATCAGTTTACGAAAACAAATCCCTGATATCATCAGCTTCAAGTGTTTTCATGATATTTTCATCCGTTTGAACAATATCACCGGCAATCTTTTTCTTTTTATTTTGCAGGTTCAGGATTTTCTCTTCCACGGTATCCTTGCAAATCATCCTGTAGGCAAAAACTTTTTTATCCTGTCCTATCCTGTAACAGCGGTCGATAGCCTGGTTTTCTACAGCAGGATTCCACCACGGATCAATAATATATACATAATCGGCCGCCGTTAAATTTAAACCTGTACCGCCAGCTTTCAGGCTAATTAAAAACACTCTTAAATCATCATTATTCTGAAAATTTTCTACTGATTTTTCTCTTTGCACTGTTGAACATTTACCATCTAAATATTCATACTCGATATTACGCTTGTTCAGTTCATTTTTAATAAGACCAAGCATTTTAACAAACTGAGAAAATATTAAAATCTTGTGTTTTGAAGTTTTATCAGTGATATGCTGAATAACCTCCTTAATTTTAATTGACTCTGCAGTATCTACATTATCATCATTTAATAAAACCGGCGAATCACATATTTGTCGAAGTCTGGTAAGAGCCTCAAGAACCATCATTTTAGACTTTCCAACACCATCCTCTTCAATTTTTCCGATTAATTTATTTCTGAACTCATTGCGATAAGCATCATAAACCTTACGCTGCTCCTTATCCATTTCACAATAAATCACATCTTCGGTTTTATCGGGCAATTCTTTAGCCACGCGTTCTTTGGTTCTGCGTAATATAAAAGGATTTATTAACCGTTGTAATTCGGCTGCTATATTTTCATCGCCTTCTTTATCAATCTTATTCGAAAAGTTTTCTTTAAATGCAGAAACGCCTCCAAATATACCCCTGTTAACAAAACTCATCTGTGCAAATAAATCAAAAGTACTGTTTTCTATGGGTGTACCCGAAAGTGCAATTCTGTTTTTGGCATTAATTAAGTTAGCCGCTTTAAATCTCCTCGATGCCGGATTTTTAATAGCCTGCGACTCATCTAAAATCAAATAATTAAATTGATACTTACTCAAAATTTCAATATCTCTTAACAACACGCCATAGGTTGTAAAAACAATATCGAAAGCATCAAAAGCATCGGTATTTAAAGCTCTGTTTGCCCCGTAATGGTAATACGCAGCTATATTAGGAGCAAATTTTTCAATTTCTTTTTGCCAGTTGAATAATAATGTTGTTGGAACAATAATAATATTTGTTGTTTGATCTTTACCCAGGATATGCTGTATAAAAGTAAGTATCTGCAAGGTTTTTCCCAATCCCATATCATCGGCAAGTATACCTCCCCACCTCATTTCATCCAGGAAGTTAAGCCAGTTTAAGCCCTCTTTCTGATAAGATCTGAGTTCGGCAGTAATATCAACAGGAACTTCTGTTTGGGCTATTTCTTTAAACTGAGATAATCGTCTTCTTTTTTCGGCTATTTCGTTAATGATATCCACATTATCAATATTATCAAATAATTCATCAATAATAGAGAATTTAAGTTTAGAAACAGCCAGCTTTCCATCTCTTAGTTCACCGTGTCTGAAATATTTTTCAAGTTTATGAATCCATTCGGAGGGTAATAATCCAACCTTTCCATTAGCCAGCTGAATATATTTTTGCTTGTTTAAAATAGCCTTTTTAATATCTTTAAGAGCAATAATATCATCGCCAAAAGTAACTTTAACATCTATTTCAAACCAGTCCTGACCACTGGAAACAGCTGCGCTCACTTTACCCTGGTGTGGTGAGTAATTAAAATTTTTAAGTTCTTTTAAACCAAACACCTCAACTTCCTGATGCTGCATTTTATCAAAGAAATCGTAAAACCACATATCCCTGGTAAACTCATCATAATGAAGATAAAACACCTTATCTTCTTTTTGATCTTCGAAATGAGGATGTAAAGCTGCTATTGATTGAACAAAATCATCCTCCAGCTCAAAGTTCCTGACATACTCTGTGATACCATTATCATCATGATGAATCAGCACATTACCAGAGTGATTTAAAGCAACAGATACACCGTTATGATACTCCACCTGGGGAGTTATAATCAGATAATCATATTGTTCGGACAAGAAAATTTGTTTAGATCTGAAATCCAACTCCATTGATTCAACATCGCTACTCCAATCCCCAAAATCTATATTAAAATTTCGTGACAACGGTAAAACCACATCGGATATAAATTTCCATTTATATTTCTTTACCATTTTAATATCTTCCTGTCCTTCTTCAATATATTTTGCAATAGCATAATTGGCCGGCAGGTAGATGGTTCCATCAAAATTATACAGATGAACCTTTTTATACAGAGATTTTATTTCGGAAGGTTTTAATTCTGTATCACCAATCTGTACTTTAAGTTCAAGACCTACAAATTTAGCATCCTCATAGGTTTGATATTTTGCATCAATAGCCTGATCTGAAATTTGAACAGGAATTAAGTCTGCCTTTCTTAACTTATAATCATTTTGTTCTCTCAAAAAAACAAACCGTTCTTTAGTTAGCAGCCGAATGAGTTTCTTTTTTAGAACAAAAGTTTTTTTTGCTGAAAAGTTATCAAAATCCAACTCCTTTATTAAGTCGAGCGTATTTCTCTGGTTATCTGTCAATATAATTGGGGCTTCACGCTCATCATAACGCTTAAAGCCCGAAGTAAGTTGTCTTTTATTCTTCCCGGGCTTAGCGGTAATAGGATAGATTTCGAATTGCGGTTCATCATTAATAAAATCATATTCATCGTAAACCAGGTCATCTACATCTCCACCAAAATCAATTACAAATCCCAGCACCCTGTTATCCGTAGCTCTTGGAATGTTATCCAATTCCAAAGCTTCGTTATTCTGTTTTTCAATAAAACTTAAAAAGTCCACCTCTTTAGCAGGCTCAATAGGAATTAATCCTTTTTGACCGGGCAAATAAGTTACATTAAGGCCTTGTTTGGGATAAAAAACATGCTTAAACCAGTCAGAAAAGTCATCCTCTTCATCAAATCCATATTCACTAAGCGTTTGTTTTTCTATTTCATCTAAGCCTTTATTAAATACAGTAAATAAAAGGTCAGGTGTTTTTGATTCAGCAATCACTATCAAACAAAATGTTTCAAGTTTATTGAGTTTTGGTGTACCAGCTTTTATATCAGATGCGATGTATACTTTATCATTAATAAGCTTTATTACTACGCTCGATTCTTTCCTGTATTCATCAAAAAGCTCAAAAACAATCTGTTCCTTATGTATCAGAACATCTTTAATTTTAATGTTTCTCGAGGAGTGTTTAATATCATTTAATATACTGTACGAGGAATACTTATTAATTAATTCAGAATCAATAAACCTGTAATCTTCTAACAAAAACCCCAAAGGGGTTCGTAAAGTTCTGTTAGGAGCCACTTTATTCTGCACCTCAATAGGCAAAGCATCATCTCCGGCATCCATAATGTATAAAAGTGAAGCTACAGCGTGCTTGCATATGGCTCCCCATACCGAGGGACAAGTACACTTAACACTTGCCTCGCCCTTGTTTAAGTCTTTTATGATAACGGTATACCTTTGGGAGCCTTGAACAGCAAAATGCCAGGCATCAGAAGCATCATTTTTATACGTGAGATTTACAGCTCCTTCATCATATAAATCTTTTCCCTTCTTTATTACCTTATCTGTAGCTCTAAACTGTATAAATCTTTCTATATAATCTTTCTTGCTATGCTCCGGCATGATAATGTGACTTTTTTTTAATAGCCTGCAAAAATACAAAGAGAATTTAAGGAAGTGAAATATTTTTGAGGATATAGTTATGCAAATTACAGGTCACAACAATTTTATTTTAATATTCAAGGGGTTAAAAAATCAAAAAAGGTTCAAATTATATCTGAACCTTTATAAACTACTTCTTTCTTTTTAATTCTACCTCTTTCAGAGCCGAGGCGATATCTTCTGAAACACCAAGTTTTCCATGAATTAACGAGGTGGTTGTTATAACACCTTTTAAACAGACTTTTTCATCTGGCAAACGATAAATATCCTGGTAAAACATATATTTAATACCATCATGTTCTGCTCGTAATCGCACAACAAACCTGTCGTTACTCTGCAATGGTGTTTTATATGATAAATCAGCTCTTGCTACAACCGCAACAACACCGTCATCAAACAGTTTTTTAAAATTCAACCCTATAGCATCCAGAAATTCGTGTCGTGTATGTTCTAAATAATTTTGATATACTGAGTTGTTTACAATACCCTGTAAATCGCACTCGTAATCACGAACTTTAAACTCCAATTCAAAATCATATTGCTGTGCCATATATTATTCTTTTAATAATTTTTTAATAAGGCTGACAAATTCATTAATATCTTCCTCCTGAGTATCAAACGAAGTCATCCAACGAACTTCATTTTTACTTTCGTCCCAGGTATAAAAGAAAAACTCTTTTTGCAAGGGTTCAATAATTTTTTCAGGAACGATAGCAAAAACACCGTTACTCTCAACCTTTTGAGTAATTTCAATTTCCTTAATCGCCTTAAGTTCTTCAGCTAATTTCTGAGCCATTTTATTGGCATGAGCTGCATTGCGTTTCCACAGATCATTATCTAATATTGCCAAAAACTGAGCAGCTGTAAAACGCATTTTAGAATTCAACTGAGCTGTTTGCTTACGAATATATTTTACTTCCTGGGTGTTTTGATTGAAAAACAACACTGCTTCACCAAACATTAATCCATTTTTTGTTCCCCCAAAAGATAGCACATCAACACCTGCATCAATGGTCATTTCTTTAAAAGAACAACCTAAAGAAACAGCTGCATTGGCCAGTCTGGCTCCATCCATATGCAGGTACATATTATGAGAATGGGCGTACTCTGCAATAGCTTTTATCTCCTCTATAGTATATACCGTACCTAACTCAGTAACCTGGGTAATACTAATCATTTTGGGTTGTGAATGATGTTCAAATCCAAAACCATGCATGTATTTTTCTATACCCTCAATGGTTAATTTACCATCACTTGTTTGAACCTGTAATAATTTACATCCGCAATGCTTTTCCGGAGCTCCACACTCATCAACATTTATATGTGCTGTTTCAGGACAGATTACTGAATTAAAGGGACGTGTTAAAGCCTGTATTGCTGTTACATTAGCACCCGTTCCATTATAAACAAAAAACACATCTGTTCCGGAACCAAAAATCGCTTTAAACTTTTTAATTGCTAACCGGGTAAGATTATCATCACCATACCCAACGGCATGACCTACATTGGCTTTAGTAATTGCCTCAATTACTTCTGGATGCACACCAGAGTTATTATCACTTGCAAATCCTCTTATATATGACATATGATTATTTAAATTTCCGCACGAATTTGCAAAGATTATTTGAAACCAGGGTCGACGCATTTAATTTTTTAAAATACTGAGTAAAAAATCATCATCCCATCCAGCCTTTTTTCTTTTAGCTTTAAGGCTACCTTTTGCATTATCCTTCTTTAATAGGTTTAAAGCTATTTTATTTATTAGGGCAAAATTTTGGGCTGCGTTTTTTGTTCTTTTTCTTTGGTAATCTTCATTAAAGGTCATATCCAGAACCCAGTGTAAATTATTTTCAATACCCCAATGTGCTCTAATGTACTTATTCATTTTTTCGGCTGTAACATCCAGGCTACTGATATAATACCTTTCTTCTGTTGTTGTTTTATTGGGCAATATTCTTTCTGAGCTAATTTTTATAATACTTTTTATATTTTCCCATTTCTCAATACCTTCCACTTGTGTAAGATCTGTAATTACATCACAACTTCTTGTTTCTATTCGTCCGTGACCTTTATCTATTTCATGAGAAGTTGAATCCGGTTTTTGTACTTTAAAAACACTTTCAACCTCTTCCTTTAAATTCTTTTGATTTGCTTTTAAAGACAAAATATAATCTGCTTCATTAGCAATTATTTTGCGAGCTATTTCTCTTTGAGTTCCCATGGCATCAATTGTAATAACACTGCCTTTTATATCTAATAAATCCAACAAGGTTGGAATTGATTTTATTTCGTTTGATTTACCTTCACTTTTACATTGTCCTAATACCATTTGATTTTCACTACACCAAGCACTTACAATATGAATTGCTGGGGTGTTATGAAATGTGTCTTTCGACCGTCTGACTGCTTTTCCATCTATGGAAATCACATTAACATCTATATCTCTTTTCACCAGTATTTGCACCCAATCTACAAAACACTTTTCAAAACATTCTGGTTTTATGGAAGATATAACTCTATTGATAGTATCGTGGGAGGGTATTCCATTTGGTAAACATAGAATTTTTTTCAAAAAAGAAATTTTCGTTTTTCCGTAAAGTTCAACATCATCCCATGATTCAGCTCCACACAAAACTGCTATTATTGTTAATACTACAATATCTATTAATAAATGTAGTTTATTTCTATTTAACCTTGTGTCAACTAAATTTCCAAAACCTTTGTGTAATGATGTTTTCATTGTTTTTTTTACAAAGGTCAAGAATTAAATAGTACTTTTAAATTTACTAATATTTGAATAATTAACAATCAACAGAAAGTTATTAGCATTTTGGACAAACAATTTAGTTTTTAAAAATTTCACAAATCCTCCATTGTTTACATCTTGTTTATATCTCAAATAATTTTAAGTTTTTACATTTCATACGTTAGCCCTGTATTTGAAACAAAAAAAACGATGTGTAACCTTGTTTCCGCAAGAGTATTATAAGATAATAGATGTAAATATTTGATAAAAAAAGACCTGCAAGATTTGCAGGTCTCGAAAATTTTCACCTGATTAGGTGTGTGTACAAAATTTTCGATTCCAAAGTAACACCATTTGGTGGCATTCACCTAATTCATAAGCAACTTTATGCTGATGGAGCAATTGATTTCATTGATAATCAATTAGGTGAAAGAGTAAAAAAGATAGGTTATAATTACTCTGATATATTATTAAGTAGAATATATACAACATTTTGCGGTGGTAATTCAACCGAAGATGTAAATTATTTGAGAGATAATACATTAAAACATCTTAAAGGTATTAAAATTCCTTCTGCAGATACAATTTTACGTGGTGATGTTGAATTATCAGTTCCGTGTGATAATATTGAAACACAATCAGGGAAACCTAATAAAATCAACGTAAACCCTAAAATGAATGAATTTTTACTTGATAGTGCGTTAAAATTCAAACAATTAAATCCTAACGACAAAGACTTAGTTTATGATTTTGACCATCAATTTATTCCAGCAGAAAAATATGATGCAGAATATAGTTACAAAGGAAAAAGAGGATATTTTCCAGGTATAGCAACTATTTCAAATATTCCTGTTTATATCGAAGGACGAAATGGAAATTGTAATGTTAAAACAGCACAGTTGGCAACTCATAAAAGAGTTCTAAAAGTACTTAACAACAAAGGTGTAAAACCTCGTTATGCAAGAATGGATTGTGGTTCATACATCAAAGAAGTTACAGACTATTTTCATGAAAAAGATATCCTTTTTTCGATTAGGGCAAATAACTCAGAAACTTTATTAACAAAGGCTGCAGATACACTGGATTGGGAGACTTGCCTTATTAATTTTCAGGATTATGAAGTAAATAGTTTTAAATATCAATTCGGAAAATATGAGCATCGTATTGTAGCCTACCGATGGCCTAATAAAACAGGTCAAAAATCTCTTTTTACAAGAGATGCTAAAAACTACTTATTTATCATCACCAACGACTGGGATGTTTCAGAAAAGGAAGCAATTGAATTTTACAATAGAAGAGGAAATTGTGAACGTGTTTTTGATATTCAAAACAATGACTTCAATTGGAATTCCATGCCACATAGTTTCCTTGAAGAAAACACGGTATACCTGATAATCATGGCTGTTGCGCATATAATATATAAGTGGCTGTTAAATATATTTGCTAAAGTAGTCGTTGGATTAACGAAAACCTCTCGGCTTAAAAAGTTCATTTTTCGTTTTGTGGCTACTGTTGCTAAATTTACTGATAGTGGCCGAAGAACAGTGATTCATCTTGCTACTAACAATGAAAAATTAATTCAAATGGCAAATTCTGGTTGAAAATATGATTTCTTGGTTTTAAGCTTTCCCGCAATAGCTTTTAAAAGTGGGTAAGGGGTTTTCTGCTTAAAAATTTAAATTGTCTACAATTTTAAATGCGCAAGTATTTTATTTTCGTGTAATTCGAGTAATTCGTAGTTAAAAAAAATTCTTGCGTATTTTAGGTGTAACATCGTTTTTTTTATCCACCTACTTTGTTTCTTTATTTACCGCCTGTTATCCAGGATACAATCTCATCACTATCGGGTTTTACTTTTGAATACAGCACTTTTACTAATTGGCCTTTTTCATTGATCAGGTATTTTTGAAAATTCCATCGCACCTTACTGTCCTCTATCCCATTTTTTTCTTTTTGCGTTAACCATTGATATACCGGAGCCATATCATCACCTTTAACCGAAATTTTAGCCATCATAGGAAAAGTTACTCCATAATTTTGAATACAGAATTCGCGTATTTCTTCAGAATTTCCAGGTTCTTGACGCATAAAGTTATTTGCAGGAAAACCAATGATTACAAAATCATCACCTCCATAGGTTTTATATATTTGTTCCAACTGTTCATATTGAGGTGTAAATCCACACTTAGATGCCGTATTTACTATGAGTACTTTTTTCCCTTTTAACTGATTAAAGGAAAAATCATCACCTTCCAATGTTTTTACCGTGTAATCATAAAAACTTGATTGAGCATTTAAATTTACCAATACTGCCAAAAAAACGGATAAAATAAGAATCTTCTTCATATTAAATTGAAATATTTCTAATTTGTTTACGTTGAATAAACAAACATTAAACGATAAAGTTTGATCTAGCCTATAATAATTTTAACCTGATTTTGATGGCAAAACACTAACATTTCTCTCACAAACAGCATTACACATAAACACTCTATGTAAACTCAAAAAACACAGGGGTATTTAAATAAAATAACACTTTTTAAATATAATTACCTGTAAAAATCAGGGGTGCTTTTTTTATTTTTAGTATTTTTACAAAGTAAACTAGACTTACAACCAATAGTATTGAATATAAATCGGTATGTTAAATCTAAAATTTTTGTAATTATGAGTACATTTCATTGGCAGGATCAAGACAAAGATTGGAAATTTTACTATGAAGAAGGTAAATCATATCTTAACACTTGTAAAAAATTAATTATTAACCGGGGATCCTTTGATAACGAATTCCTTTACAACTTATCTGTATTAGCAGGCGAACGTTTGGTCTTAGGAATGCTTTTAAGTTACGATTACATCCCGGCATCAACCTCTTTATCCGGTATGCTTCAGGAGGGTAAAGATTATTATACTCTTAACGATAATTTACTAAAAGGCAGTCGTTTTCTGAATAAATTTCAAACCTTCTGTTCATTGGAAGTGGTACCATTTGTAGCACCTCAGGATGATGAAATGACTCAGATTGTTGATTATATTATAGCTATAGAAACTTTTTGCGATGCAAATTTAAATAAAGAGCTGGCCTTAGTATAAATTCTATTATCTACATTTGCACGAAATTTTAAAATGTAGAAATGAGTTTTTTAGAAATTAGCGATTATATAGGAACTTTTGCTTTTGCGATAAGTGGAACACTATCTGCCTATGAAAAAAAGTTAGATTTGTTTGGTGCTTCATTTATTGGATTCATTACAGCCATAGGTGGAGGAACAACAAGAGATGTATTAATGGGAAATACCCCTGTTGTATGGATACGAACATCAGATTATTTCTTTTTAATTTTAAGTGGTATCATTTTTACTTTTATATTCTATAAAAAAATCATCAAGTTAAAGCATACACTTTTTCTTTTTGACACCATTGGAATAGGAGTCTTTACTATAATAGGCGTAGAAAAAGCTCTAATAAGTGGCTTAACCTCACCTATATGTATGATTATGGGATTATCGTCAGCAGTAGTTGGTGGTGTTATACGAGATACTTTATGCAATGACGTTCCTTTAATTTTTCACCGGGAAATATACGCAACAGCCTGTATTATAGGAGGTGGTATTTACTTATTATTAAATAGTTTAAATGCCAATGTTTTTGTATCACAAATTGCTACCATCAGCTCAATAATAATCATTAGACTATTAGCTGTTAAATATAACCTTAGTCTTCCTAAAATATCCAATGCTCAAAAATAATAAAGATCATGAATTTTTAATTTCAGCCATGTGTTAAAAACATTTTTCCAAAAAACAATCACAATAGCATAACATTATTTAATCAATAGCGTATAGTTAAAAGCAATAAAGTTTTTTGTGCTTTAAAGCGAACTTTAATGTAAATAGTATACATTACAAACAACTCTCAGATGAATGAAATTTATTTGAGAGTTTCATCTGTTCACAGGAAGTTAATTAAACCGATAGAACGAGCCTTCAAGGAACATTCCTACCACTGGAATGATGATTTTTTTGGCAAGTACCATACGACTATAAGAAGCAAATTACAAACACATGAAAAACATAATCCTAAAAGAAGAAACACTAACTACACCGGAAATCAAACTTGATTCTGCTAATGGTGTTATTTCATTTAAAGGGAAGATCGTTACTGTTGATTGTGAATCTTTATTTAAACCACTATACGACTGGCTAAATTTATACATCAGTAACCCAGCCTCCAAAACAGACATTCAAATTCATTTAGATTACTTTAATACTTTAGGAACAAAATACCTGACCTCATTTTTAAAAAAAATTGAACTTCAGTTATATCCTATAAACGAGACTAAAGTATATTGGTTTTACGATATTGATGATGAAGATATGTTAGAAATTGCTGAAGATTTCCAAACCGTGATTAAACTTCCTTTTGAATTTATTGAAATGAATTAAGGATACTGAAAGAAAAATATCCGGCAGGTAAACTACCGGATATCATTTTTTAATTAAGCTCTGATAACAATACAATATTATATTCTGTATCAATTTCAATCATTCCATCTTTTACAGAAACTATCTGATTTGAATAATAATCTTTTAATGTTGCTCCATCAGTAAATACTCCGGAAACATTTAATTGTTTTTCGCCTTTATCCATATCCAATCCCACTATAATCTTATTTTTATAATTAGCTGTTTGGTAGGATCTCATAAACACATATGGATTTTCACTTAACATTTTATGCATACCTGCACCCACAGCTGGGTTGTCAGCTCTGAACAACCCAAGTTTTTGATAATGCAGCAACAAATCTTTTGAAGACACACCATTTACAACTTTGTTAGAATCCAGCTCACTCCAATTCATAAAAGAACGCAAAGTAGCATCACCAACAGTACCGGCTATATTTAAACTGCGATTAGTTTCATCGCCATAATATATTTGAGAAGCTCCCGGACATAACAGCAACATATTTGCAGCTTTAAAAGCTTTTTCTCTTGATTTATCGTAGGGAGAAGAATCATCATGCGAAGTCATGTAATTCAGTACAGATTTTCCTTTCAAGTCAGAATTTAAGACTGCGGAATACTTTGAAAATACATATTCATAGTCACTATTTGCATCTGATTTAAGTTCAAAATTTATCAATGCATCCATTCCATTAGCATAATAATCCACCTGAACCCCGCCATTATCAAAATTCCTTCCGGTGGATATGCCATAATTATATACTTCGCCTACCGTATAAAAATCATTATCATCTAAAACCTTATCAGGATTCGCATTTTTCCATTCCGCAAACGCTTTTGTTGCCAAATCATTAAGCTCCGACCATATAGATGCTTCTGTATGCTTAGCTGTATCAATTCTATATCCGTCAACACCATATTTTTTCACAAAATCAACCAACCACTTCATGATATAGAACCGGGGCGCACGAGGATAACCTGTTTCTGCAAAAAAGGCGTTTAACTCATTCATTTCCTGCTCCAATCTTCCTTCCTTTTCCCACTTTTCTATTAAAACATCAGGCAGATTAACCTCTTCATTACTTTCAGTTTTTACATCCGGAAGATTCTCTACCAGTGTACACGAGACAGTATTTTCATAAGTATCATAAGTACATCTTGGACTTGTTCTTACCCATCCCTCATTATAAACAGGATCTTCAGGAGTTACCGGTCCGGTGTGATTTATAACCACATCCATAACAACCCTTATACCTTTGCTATGAGCAGCATCTACTAACTCAGCAAACTCTTCTTCAGTGCCCCAGTTTGGATCAATACTAGTCCAGTCTTTAGCCCAATAACCATGATAGGCATATGTATTACCCGTTCCTTCATCTACGCTGCCATGGATTTGTTCTGCTATTGGAGAAAACCATAGAGCATTAACACCCAAGTCATTAAAATAACCCTCATTAATTTTCCTTATGATTCCTTTAAAGTCACCTCCCATAAAACCTCTTAACAGACCAGTTTCTTTTGTTCTGCTATAATTAATATCATTGGTAGAATCGCCATTACAGAACCTGTCGGTCAGCAGAAAGTAAACATTTGCATTTTCCCATAAAAATGGTGCTTTTTCTTTAGCTAAACTTGTCTCTTTATTTTGACAACAAATCAAAATTTGTACAAGAATAATTAGCGGTAAAATTCTTTTCATCATTGATAAGCAATTTGATTTTAACTGATTTTTCATTTCAAAGATAGCAATATCAATCACCTCTCAAAATCGTCATACATCACTAAACACAGGGTTTTAATGAGTTTATCAGATTGCAACCGTTTGCGATATGTGTATTTTTTTATTATTTTTTTTTAATGAATTACCTGTATTTTTTTAGTCACACTTATATTTCCGGTTGTTATTTGAATAAAGTATAATCCGTTTACCAAATCGTTAACATCAATTTTTGCCGCATCATAGGCAATTAAGCTTTTAACTTTTGCTCCGGTAATATTATATATATCAATCGACTTAAGAGAAGAATCAGGCATTTTTAATTCAACCATGTTACTACAAGGATTTGGAAATACTTTAACCTTTTTAGCATACTCATCCTCTATCCCGCTTTCCTCATCCAAAACAGCACCTGTAATAATATTGGAAAAAGCCGCGGAGTATATATCATTACCCATTTGTATTGCCTGTATAGCATAATCTCCAATTGTATTAAAAGTTGCTTGATGATTACTAATATCAACATCTCCATATAATACTTTATAAAGAACATTCAAACCTGAGCTCGCAACAACATCCAAGTCAACTACTGATCCAATCAACTGATCACCAATCGACTCTAAGGTAATTACCTGATTAACTTTAGCATTATTCAATTTTAATCTCACCATAACCGGATCATGATCTGATATAGAAACCGTTTCTATATATTCATTATTGCTTAGAGCAGCATCTTCATCATATAATTCATTTGAAACACTAATATGGTCAATACCCTCACCTGCTACTTCTTTAAAATATAGTTCATCATCAGCATACCACTCATCATAAGGGCTACCATCATTAGTATCATCATTATAATCCCCTAACATCACAACGTTATCAAGCGCATAATCTTTATTTACAGCATCCAACAGATATTCAGAATCATACATCCTCCTGTCTTCGCTGCCATCACAACACTTAGCATGAATATTAATAAAATCAATTATTTCATTGACTCCATTTACAGATGCAATACCCTGCAAAAAATAAGGCAGTCTCCCACTACTCCAAAATGTAGCCGGATTACCATCATAACCCTCAATAAACGAAGTTGAATAACCATTATACAAATCTTTAAACATTGGATATTGATCTACAACAGCAACAGTTTCAGTATTAATAATAAAGGCAATACACTGCGAGGGATAATCAGTAGTTGGTGTTTTAAAGTAAAGGCTATACCTATCTGAAACATATCCGATATATTTATTTGAATAGGTATCTGCATTTAATTGATCAACCAATTTCTGCAGGTAGTAACCATTAACAGCATCATTAACTACCTCTTGCAAAGCATAAATATCAGCATCTAATGATTGAATGACTGAACTGACTGACGTTAGTTGCTGATTAAAGGTGGAGGCATTGTAAGATTCTTGAGGAGCTCCAAACCATTGTAAATTCCAGGTAACAATATCCAGCGTTTCAGATTTATCTATAAATGTAGCATCCTGCTGGGCAGATATACTGAATAATGAAACAAATAATAAACTTATTACTATTGAATAAATTTTTATAGAGGCTGAATATTTTTTCGTCATAATTATTTTAATAATTTATAATTCCATCCAAAATTACAAACAATATAACATAATACATTACTATTTGTATATATAATCGATATTTATCTATATATGCCGACACAAGTGATATTTAAGTATACACCAACAAACCAACACCGTATACCACCAAAATCATCCTATATACTAAATATTTAATAAATACAAGACCTTGTTTGTAGTCCAGTTAGTCACTTACAGAATCTACAGTAAATAAGTAATAATATTTTTTGACCCGTGCTATTGCTATTACGACAAAGGTCGTATCAAATAAGATTAAATAGTGATGGAAAAGATAACACCAACAGCAGCAGAACTTGAGGTACTAAATATACTTTGGAAAAATGAACCTTTATCAGTAAAGGACATACATGAGTTAATAACCCGCAATAAAAATGTAGGTTACACAACGACTTTAAAAATCATGCAAAAGATGACTACCAAAGGATTATTGCATCGTGAAGCCAACGGGAAGAGTCATTTATATTATACAACCTACAAAAAAGAAGAAACCAGAAACAGATTACTGGATCGATTTATTGATTCAGCTTTTAGCGGTTCAGCATCATCGCTTGTCATGCAGCTTTTAGGAAATAAAAAAACATCTAAAGAGGAACTAAACGAAATCAAAAAAATTATTGAAAAATTAGAACACGAATCTAAATCTTAAATTATGAAACCTATACAAAGTATTTTCTCCCCGGAAATAACAGAAGCTTTAGGATGGACAATAGTTCATTCAATATGGCAAGGAACTGTTCTTTTAATTATGCTATTAATCTTACTAAGTGTGTTAAAAAAATACAGCTCGCAGGTTAGATACTTTATTTCATTTACCATTTTAGTAATCATGCTTGGTTGGTCCTTTTCAACTTTCGTAAAATCATACCAATATGCAAAAGAAAAGCAACTTGTAAAATATGAATTATTAAAAAATCCAGGTTATATAAAAAATATTGTAGTTCAAAATACCAATGAAACAAACATAATTAATTCATCAGAGTTCAATATTAAAATCATTAAAATAAGAGCTTGGTTTCAAAGAAATTTCCCTCTGTTTTTATCCGTTTGGTTGGTTGGAATAGCATTATTTACCGTACGATTACTGGGTGGATTAGCTTACACCAGAAGGTTAAAAGCCTTACAACTATTACCTTTTGAAGAAAAATGGATAAAAAAACTGATGGATTTCTCCAGGTATTTAGGTATAAATAAAGTAATAAAAGCCTACCAATCACCCCATACAAAAACACCTTTAACTCTTGGCTTCATCAATCCTGTAATCCTGTTTCCTGTAAAAGCATTTACCGGATTATCAGAAGAGGAAATTGAAGCAATAATTGCACACGAATTAGCCCATATTGTTCGCAACGATTACTTATTCAATATTATTCAGTCATTTATTGAAATTCTATTTTTCTATCATCCTGGTGTGTGGACTATTTCAGGATTCATAAGAGACGAAAGAGAGCATAGTTGCGATGAAATTGCTATAAACTTAACAAAAGATAAAGTTACTTATGCAAAGGCTTTAACTAACGCTCAAATTTTCAGTGAATCCGAGGAAATACTAAGTATGGGCTTTGGTAAAAAGCACAGTCATTTACTCGAAAGAATTAAACGAATCCAAAAAAATAATCTTATGAGATCAAATATTACAGAACGCATTATTGCTTCCTTTATAATTATATCAAGTATCTTCTTAGTATCTTTTTCTGTCAATAATCAGAATTTTGGACAAAACTTAGCTACAACAGCACCCAATGATTCTATCAATATTGTTTTAACACAACATTCCGACATCACCAATAAACAAGAAAGAGATAGTTTAATCAAAGTTGTTGAAGAAAATTTGCAGCTTGTTAAAGAAAAACAGGCAACGATAGGAAAAGAGGTTGAGCAAGCCATTGAAATAGCCTTATCAGAAAATAACAAAGCCTTGTCTCAGGAAATGATACGGGAAATTAAGATAAATCTTGAAGAAATTAATATAGGAAAAGCTATGAAAGATGCCCGGATTGAAATTGAAGCGGCTATTGATGAAATAAATACAGACTCAATTAATTTACAAATAAAACTTGGTTTGCAGGAAGCATACGAAGAATTAACTAAAGAAATTGAATTACACATTCTACGAACAGATAGCACAAATAATTATGAATCAATGGAAAAAGTAGGTTTAGAAGCTGCCAAAACAGGAATTGAGATTGCTTCCGGAGTATTAGAAAATATGAATATCGAGGAGATTGTTAAAACTTCTTTGAATGCAGCCAAAGTTGCTATCGAAACAGCCAACCTTGAAATTGAAGGTCTTAACCTTGACTCCTTATTAGAATCGGAACTCAAAAACATTGATATCGAAACAAGCGAAATAAATTCAGAAAAAGAAAAGGAAGATTAAAAGAGAGAAATAGAGCAAATAAAAAAAGAGTGCAAATAATAAAATCTGCACCCTTTTTATGGTTAATGTATAGAAGCAATAATTAAATATTAATCATTTAAATTCTTTTTTAAGCTTTTCAGCCCACTTTTTAATACGTTCTTCTGTTAAGGCTGCCTGATTTTCAATATCAAGTGCAAGACCTACAAATTGATCGCCACGCTGTGCTTTCGATGATTCAAATTCATAGCCTTCAATAGAAGTAAACCCAACCACTTTGCCGCCTCTTTTTTCAATAAATTCAGCCATTAAACCTATTCCGTCCACAAAGTTTTCTGGATAACCTTTTTGATCACCACCACCAAATAGTGCAAATGATTTACCTTTAAATGAATCATCTTCAATAGCAGGTAAAAATTCATCCCAATAATTTGGCAATTCTCCATCAAACCAGGTAGGAACTGCTAAAATGTAGTTTTTATATTTATTAAACTCTTCCTGAGAAATTTCTTCAACATTCTTCTCCTCTATATTTTCTTCACCAAGAGCCTTTTTAATCTTATTTACTTGTTGTTTAGTTTTGACGGTATTAAAACTATAAAATAGACCTATCTTGTTCATAATAATATCCTTTAAAAATTAAAATGCTAAAAGTTCTTTTGCTGCCTTAGAAATTTTTTCTGTATCAGGTAAAATAGCTTTTTCTAAAATTCTATTAAACCCTACTGGCGTAAATTCAGAACCTACACGTTTTACCGGTGCATCAAGATATTTAAATGCCGCATCAGAAATAATAGCAGCTACTTCACCACCAAAACCACCAAATACCTTATCTTCATGAACAACAAGAACTTTTGATGTCTTTTTAACAGATTCAAGAACTGTTTCAGTATCTAAAGGAACTAATGAACGTAAATCAATAACTTCAATTTCAGCCAATCCTTCTTTTGAAATCTGCTCTGCTACGTCAACACACATATGTGTTGTATTTCCATAAGTTACAATAGTTAAATCTGCACCTTCTCTTCTGATTCGAGCTTTTCCAAAAGGAACTTCAAACTCTTCAGGAATTGGAGTTGCAGCCTTTGGTGAGTTATACAAAGCTTTAGGCTCAAGAAATAGCGTCATACCTTCAGAACGAAGAGAAGTACGCAATAAACCTGCAGCATCATCGGCATATGAAGGATAAACAATTCGTACACCAGGTAAGGTCGCAAGTGCACCTTCTATGTTTTGAGAGTGGTATAATCCACCGCCAATATAACCACCAGAAGCCAAACGAACAGTAATATTTGGAGAAAACTGTCCTTTGGTACGCCAGTATTCATGAGTAGTTTCAACAAACTGCTCCATTGCCGGCCAAAAGTAATCAGCAAACTCAGCTCCTTCAACTACAATTCGGATATCCTTATTGAAACGCGACATACCATTTGCTGTACCCATAATGTAATCCTCTGCAATAGGGCCGTTAAACACTCTCTTATGTCCAAACTCTTGTTGCATTCCTTTAGATACATTAAAGATTCCTCCTTTATCTTTATTGGCCATATCCTGCCCCCAGATAAATGTATCAGGATTTCTTCTGAATTCTTCTTTTAATGTTCCATTTAAAGCTTCAATCAACTTTTTAGGCTCAGATGTCTCAGAATGTAATCCATCAGGGAACTTTTGAGGAACATAAGCTGGAGGATAAACAAAGTCATGCACACTTTCCGGTTTTGGATCAGGTGCACTCATTCCTGCTTTATGTGCTTTCTTAACCTCAGCTTTAACCTGCTCATCGATGGCACTTAATTCATCCTCTGTAGCTCTGTCATATCTTACTAATAATCTACGATACTTAGCAATTGGATCGTAATCCTGTACATAATTAAGCTCTGCATTATCTCTGTATAACTCATGACGATCAGAGTTTGAATGCGAGTGTATGCGCACACAATTTGCATGAACGATTACCGGTTTCTGATTCTCTTCAGCCCATTTCACTGCTTCAGTCATGGTATTCATTGAATCAAAAACATCCTTACCATTACAATACAGAATGCGTAAGTTTTTCAAGCCCTCAAAGTTTTTAGCAACCTTTCTGTTGGCTTGCTGATCCTTTTTAGGAACAGAAATTCCATATCCATTATCCTGGAACACAAAAACTACCGGCAATTGCTCTTTAGATGCACCATTAATGGCCTCATAAACGTATCCTTCCGATACAGAAGACTCACCTTGCGAACTAATAGCGACACCTTTAGCGCCATAGGCTTTAATACCTCGGGCAATACCTGCTGCATGTAAAGTGTGGTTACCTGTACATGAAGATACATTATGTATATTCCATGCTGGTTTTGCAAAGTGGTTTGACATATGACGTCCTCCACCAGCGACATCTGTATCTTTCGAAATACCGTTAAAAATAATTTCTTCCGGAGTTAAACCAGCAGAAACACATGTTTGCAAATCTCTGTAATAAGGGAAAAGATGATCTTTTGATCTATCAAAAACCTGTCCTATGGCCAATTGAATCGCATCATGACCCGCAGCTGGAGCATGATACGACCAACCGATTGCCTGTTTTAGATAATTTGGAGCTCTGTCATCAAGGCTTCTTCCTAACCTAAGAAGATGATACCATTTTAACAATAATTCCTTATCTGTCGATTTAATTTTATATACCTGTTGAACATCTGAATTCATAACTACTATATTTATTTTCGATAATGCTTGATATTAAATAGGTCTGTTGATGTCAAAAGCTTCAAGGTAATCCCCTACTCGTCTTACAAAATTTCCACCTAAAGCACCATCAACAATTCTGTGGTCATAAGAAATAGATAAGAACATTTTCTGACGAATACCGATAACATCTCCAGTTGGAGTTTCAATAACTGCCGGTTTCTTTTCAATTGAACCAGTTGCCAGAATAGCTACCTGAGGTTGATTGATAATTGGTGTACCAATAATATTTTTGAATGAACCAAAGTTTGTAATTGTAAATGTTCCACCTTGAATATCATCCGGTGACAATTTATTATTACGAGCCAATCCTGCTAATCGGTTTACATCTGCAGCAAGCCCTGGCAGGTTTTTGTGATCTGCTTGTTTAATAACAGGAACAATCAGGTTTCCACTAGGTAATGCAACTGCCATACCAATATTCACATTTTTACGGTAAATGATTTTATCTCCATCTACAGAAGCATTGATTCCAGGGAAATCACGTAATGCTTTAGCTACAGCTTCGAAGAATATAGGTGTAAATGTGATTTTTTCTCCATATTTCTTCTCAAACTCAACTTTGTTTTTATTTCTCCATAAAACAATGTTAGTCATATCAACTTCGACAACTGCAGTTACGTGAGGAGAAACATGTTTAGACATTACCATATGATCAGCAATAAGCTTTCTCATTCTGTCCATTTCTACAATGTCATCTTCTGCACCAATTGAAACTGGCGGTTTTTGTGGAGTTGGAACAGGTGCTGCAGCTGGTGCGGCTTTAGGTTGTTCTGCTTTTACAGGTTCAGCAGCTTTTGCTGCAGGAGCTCCTGATTGACCTTTATTTTTCAGATAACTTAAGATATCTTCTTTTGTTACTCTGTTATCTTTACCTGATCCTTTAATTGAATCAAGTTCTGTAAGACTTACGCCTTCTTCTTTAGCAATACTTTTTACCAAAGGAGAGTAAAAACGATCAGATTTTGAATAATCAGATTCTGTTTGAGAAGAATTTTCCGCAATTACTTTAGTTACTGATTCTTCAATTTTTGTTTCACCAGAAGCAACAGGAGCTTCATCATCTCCCTCCTCTCCTTCAAGTGCAATAATAGCAACAGGTTTACCAACAGCTACTAAAGCATCTGTTTCGTACAAAATCTCTTTTACTGTTCCTGCAACAGGAGAAGGGATTTCTGAATCTACCTTATCAGTTGCAATTTCAAGTAAAACATCATCTTCTTCAATCTTGTCTCCTACAGATACAAACCATTTTGTAATTGTTGCTTCTTCAACGCTTTCGCCCATTTTAGGCATAAGGATTTCAAATGTTGACATATTTGTAATGATTACCGCTAATTATATTTATAGCAATTACTAATTAATTTTTAATACTTCTCTTTTGATATTTTTATAAGCCGCTAGAAATTAAGACATACCCCATATGTAAATTTCTATAAAACCTCTAAAAAATATAATCTCAATGTGAGTTTCGTTAATTAAACAACAATCATTAAAAATGGTTCTAAATAAAAATTTAGTTTTGCTTAAACTTATCTATTATCTTAGTCAAAAATTATAAATTAACAATCAATATTAATGAAACACTTAAATCTAAAAAATGCAATTGGAAGTGCATTGGTGTTTTTGGTGGCATGTTCCCCTGCTCCAGTAGAGAATACCAAACAAATTCCAGATCTCTCTGTAAAACAACTAAATACAGAAGTTAAGCCAGGTGATAATTTTTATGCTTATGCAAATACAACCTGGATGAAGAACAATCCGCTACCTGATGATAAAAGCAGGTATGGTTCTTTCGATGAGCTATCAGAAAGCAACAAAGAAAAATTAAAAATCATTTTCGACGAAGCTCAAAAAAACAGTACACCCAACAGTATAGCAAAAAAAATTGGGGATTTTTACAACTCAGGAATGGACAGTTTAGCAGTTGAAAAGGAAGGCTTAACTAACCTAAATCCTATTTTGGATAAAATTAATGAGATTAAAAACACCGATGATTTAGCATATACAATAGGGTATCTGCACACATATCAACTTTACCCTTTCTTTTATATTTATGGTGGTGCTGATGACAAAAACAGCACAATGACTATTGCCCATATGGGACATACCGGTATTGGATTACCCGACAGAGACTATTATTTACAAAAAGATGAAGAGTCTGTAAAAGTTCAGGAAGCTTATCGGGCCTATTTAAACAAGATATTATCCTATGCAGGTGACGACGAAGCTACTGCCTCTGATTATGCCAACAAGATTTATGATCTTGAATATTTAATGGCCGAAACATTTTATACAAGATTGCAAAACAGAGATCCTTATTTAACTTATAACAAAATTAAAGGATCTGAGTTATCAGGCACATATAAAGGATTTAACTGGAATAAATATTTTGAAGCTTTACCTATCGACATTCCTGCTGAAATTAACATTAGCCAGGTTCCTTATTTTAAAGAATTAGGCAACATTCTTGCAAGTCAAGATATTAATGTAATAAAAAAATATCTTGAAGTATATGTAATTCGTGATATGAGTGCTTATTTAGGTTCAGCCTTTGTAAATGCAAACTTTGAATTATACGGAAAGACCATTCAAGGCACTGAGTCAATGCAACCTAGATGGAAAAGAGTGCAAGGAACAACAAACAGTGCTTTAGGCGAGGCTATTGGTCAGTTATTTGTTGAGAAATATTTTCCGGCCAGAGCCAAAGAAAGAATGGTAAAGCTGGTTGAGAACCTGAGACTAGGTTTTAAACAAAGAATTGAGAATTTAGAATGGATGAGTGATAAAACAAAAGCTGCTGCAGAAGAAAAACTTGCTGCAATTACTGTTAAAATTGGTTATCCAGATAAATGGAGAGATTATAGTAATTTAGAAGTTACACCTGATTCTTATGTAAAAAATGTTTTAGCTTCAAACCAATTTGATTTCAATTTTAACATTGAAAAAATTGGAAAGCCAGTTGATAAAGAAGAATGGCATATGAGTCCCCAAACGGTAAACGCCTACTACAATCCGTCTGTAAATGAGATTGTTTTCCCTGCTGCAATTCTTCAACCCCCGTTCTTTTACCTGGATGGTGACGATGCTGTAAACTATGGAGCTATAGGTGTTGTTATAGGCCACGAAATGACACATGGATTTGATGACCAAGGTGCTAAATACGATAAGAATGGAAACCTAAACACCTGGTGGACAGAGGAAGACACAGAAAAATTTAATGCTCGCACTAAAGTATTGGCAGATGAATTCAATAACTTTACAGTTCTTGATACATTAAAAGCAAATGGAGAATTTACTTTAGGAGAAAACATTGCAGATTTAGGAGGATTAAACATCTCTTATACTGCATATTTAAATGCTATACAAGGTCAGGATGAGCTTCCTGAAATAGGAGGATTAAGCGACAAGCAAAGATTCTATTTGGCTTACGCTAACATTTGGGCACAAAACATCAGAGATAAAGAAATTATAAGAAGAACAAAAACAGACCCACACTCTTTAGGAAAGTTTAGAGTTAATGGTCCTCTTCCAAATATTCAAGAGTTCTATGATGCTTTTGGTATTGATGAAAATGCAGAAATGTATATCAAACCAGAAGACAGAGCTATTATTTGGTAATTGAATCATAATTGAAAACACAATGAAAGCTGCTCCTTAACTGGAGTAGCTTTTTTTATACAAAAAAAGCAGATCTAAAATATTTAGACCTGCTTTAAAAATTTATATATTATTTCATTAATTACGGATATATCACGGCACTATAATCATTAACTGTTGCATATGGAATACTACAGCCATATGTTGAATTAATGCTTTTAATAAATTCATTAGCAATAATTGCAGAACCTCTTCCGGTAGCATGGATACCATCTAAAGAAAAAACCCCTCCCGAAACAAAGTCCGAAGTATAAACATTTCCATCAACAATGCAACCTGTACTATTGGCTTTGTCCATAAGCGAGTTTAGATCCACTAAAGCCAATCCATATTGAGTTGCTATTGATTCAATAGTGTTGTTATAAGCAACAGTAGCTGTTTTAATTGAAACAATTTCATCCAAATCCAACACATACTCATCAGGAAGCGGCAATTCGGCAGATTGACCATAGCCAGATTGTAATAAGGTACTGGCAGGTAACAAAATCTTTTCACCTTCAACAAGTTGACGCATACCCCCGGCTACTTTATCATCCTCAATAACCAAAGGCAGAAAACCACTTGATAGAATATAGTTAAAATATGGTATTGTTTCAATATCAGGTATATTAGCAATTGCTCCTTTAGCACCATTACCAAATAAGTTAGCAGCAATAACTGACATATATTGATAATATGAATCCGACGGAGTAACTTCATCACTTTCACCTCCTGCCAATGCGTAAGTTAAAATATCATTATTTCCTATCCATAATGAGATAAAAGAAGGATTTTGTGCTACCGCATCTGCTATAACACTTGTTTCAGTACTACTTGCAAAACGACCAAAGAAAGGGTTTGCCTGCGAATAGTATATTAAAGGATCTGAACTGACTGCTGTAGCTAAAAGGTGAAAGGATTTAGCCCCGGGAACACCTAAGTTTTGTATAGGATTACTTGCATCGAAAACACGTTCAGAGAAGATTGTTTGGTCACCAACACCAGCTGCTGGACTTAAAGAATTAGCAGCAACTTTAAGTTGATAATAACCATTACCTGCACTACCGATACTACCATCTGACTGAACCAAAGGCTGAACAAACCCTTCACTACCAACATATTCCAACTGTTTTGCCAAAATATAGCTAAAACCATTTTCTTGTCCTGATCTACCTAAAGCTCCATCAGTATATCCTGCTGTATAAGAATCTCCTACAGCTATAAAATTTGAAAAATTAACCTCTGCATCCGAAGCTTTATAATCATCATACTCTAATTCGCACTGCGTAAATAATCCAATACTTAAAACAAGTGCTAAATATTTTATTTTAGACATAATTTTTTATTATCAAAATCGATTAAAATGAATACGAAAATCCAATTCCCGGTAAAATCGCTTTGCTGTTATAAGTTCCATAAAAATTAGAAGGAGAATAGCCAGCTTCTCTTTCCATACCTTTAATATATAACAACGAAGCATCAATACTAAGTTTTTCATTTATTTGAAAAGTTCCTCCAAAAGAAAGACCTACTTTATTCATTCCTGGAGTTTCCGGGTTCAAATATTCGTCAGAAACAGGTGTTTCGTCGTAATAAGCTCCAGCTCTAATTATTAGCTTATCACATAAAAAATACTCTGCACCTATTCTGTATATCAAAGTATTGTTATACTCTCTTGGATTATACGAATCTGTCAGCTGATCAGTATTATTTTTAAAATCAAAAACTAATTCGTCGTAAGCACTCCAAAAAACGTATTGCAGATCACAAGCGAGAGTTAATTTATCATTTAGTTTAAAACCTGCTCCAAAAGTTAAATTAGCAGGTAAAGGTAACTCTGCATCAAAGGTATTACCTGCAGGAAAGCTAGTAGACAATGCTGTTGGTACATTGAATGTTGCATCAGCATCCTTCAACTCCATAGTAACTTCAGAACGATAATCCAGTCCAAAAGATAATGCATCATTGGCTTTGAAATAAACGCCAGTGTTAAATCCGACGGAAGTTGTAGAACCTTTTAAATTCACACCTGATTCACCATTTTCATCTTGCACAGGTAATGCTCTGTTTAAGTCTACAGCTCCATATACAACCATAACACCTACACCAAAACCTAATTTATCATTAATCCTATACGATAAAGTAGGCTGAGCAACAATAGCTTGCAATGAAATATCCTGAATTAAATATCTTCCATCCCAATTTTTATCCCATGCCAATGAATTACCATAGGGTGTTGTAACACCAATACTGGCAACAAACCTTTCACTTAATCTGGTAGCTCCATAAAAATAAAAAGGAGTACCTACAGGACTATCTGTATTTGTTTGATAATTTGAATTTTGTTTAGAAAAAGTAACTTCTGAAAAAACCAATACTCCCCCTAAAGAGAAATCATATTTATTTTCCAATAATCCTAATGCTCCAGGGTTAAAATGAACAGAAGAAGCACCTAAGCTTAATCCGGTTCCTGTATGCCCCATTGCAATATTTTTATGACTTTGAGCGTTTACCTGGTAACCTTCTGCCTGTGAATCAAAACACAACAAAAGTAACCCAAACACAATAACAATTTTATGCATTCCTATTTTTTTTTTAATTTTCAAAAACGGGCTGCAACGTACGAACAAATTATTTTTAAAAACCTATACATTAACCTATTTTTAACACCTACAGCAATAAATTCAATATTCGAACAAATTAGTTAGTATTTCAAACAATACAGTTAATTGATTATTAAAAAGATAGGTAGTAAAACAAACTTTATAACATTTGAGTTCGATTGTCGAATTATTTAGTCGAGAGAATTTAATTATAGAATCATTTTTATATATTTGTTTGATTAATTAACATTTAACCCTATAATGAAACCTATTCTATTTACACTAAACAAGAAATCGTTTTCTCGTTCGGCTTATTGGAAAAAAAGTATCGGAATTAAAGCTGTAATTATATTTTTTGCTATTCTATAATGTCAAAGTTTTTGGGAGTCTTGTTCAGAAAGTTCAGGAACAAGGCTTGCGCAATATTGAAAATCAGGGAGTTTACTATTGTAAATGACTGTTTTCGAAATAAGCGTAATGAAGTTATCGGAGTTCAACAATACCATATAATATTAAATTACATTGTTAATTATCACAAATTACTATTTGCTTCGAAAATGTTGCAACCTGAAATACTGTGGCCTAAAAACTAAGAGCTAAGAGCCAGTAATAGCACCCTGCCGTAAGGATATATGCAGCAGAAAACCGGGACTTTTGACTTTCAACGACTGTTTTTCTCGCAAAGCCCGCAAAACCGGAAATAATTTTAAAATAAAGATTCAAACTCCTTAAAGCTAAGTCGCAAAGACAAATCCTTACGGATTTTAGTTTTCATTCTGAAATTTTGTTTACTCTGCGAGCTAATCTTTAATCCCTAATCAACTCATCAAATTAACAACTCAACGATTTAACAACTTACCAATAGTCATCAGATTATTTATTGCTGCGCAATGATTTTACTGTCATCTAATTAACACTAATTATCACGAATTATTTTGAATGTGAATAGCAACGAATTATTATGGTTGATAATAACAGAATAACTCTTTAGCACATTTTAGAAACATAAAATAAAAAAGAATTAGAATTTATAACAGAAAAGTTAAAAGTAAAGAGCAATTGAATCCTGGACTATTCATTTATAACCCTGCTATAACCCATCTACTAAACAAGTTTCTTGTTTTCTGCTCGCTCATCATCACTTTATCGTGCAATCATCGCAAATTTATAGTGATACCGTTGTGTACAGGTTGCGTTGCGGTTGCGACCATTTGCGAAGCCTTTGCGTAGCTGTCTAGTCCCCTTTGCGATGCCGTTGCGATAAATTTGCGATAAAATGGCCTTGATTTGCGATCAGTTTGCGATGCCGTGCACAAAAAAGTGCTAAAATGGCCAAAACGTGCACAATTTTCCTTAAAAACGGCAAAATTCCGAATAATTTTCCTCAAAAACGGCAAAAAATTGAATAATTGCCCTTTTTGAGCGCAAATTCAACAATTTTTGTGAAAGCGTAAAAATACAATATGCATATATTCAGTACATTACAATGAAAAAAAGTTACAGTAAAATTACTGTTATTTTTTTAATGGCCTTCATATCCTACTTTAGTTCATACAATATCGGCCGATCGATGTTTAACCCGGTTCTTTTT
>CAXXLC010000027.1:0-56121 GCA_963677345.2 uncultured Saccharicrinis sp. | reverse complement strand
CTTGGGAATAATAATACGTCGTGTTAATCTGCGTCCTGAAAGGACAGCTCAATGTATTCAAACAAGCATTTTTGAGTTGTCCTTTCAGGACGCTTATCATTTCTGTAAATCAAAAACCCAACGCGTCACTTCGTTTTGCATTGGGCTGAAATGAGTTGCCCTTTCAGGACGTGTATTTACCATGAAAATACTTTATTGTCAGCAGGCAGCTCTCTTTGTTAGGTATAGCGTCTCGCTATGTCTTATAAATCAAGGCCTCCCGGCCTGAAAGAAGCCCCCTCTAACTCCCCCGATTGGGGGAGAATTAAAAGCCCCTCTCATTCTCCCCAAAGGGGAGAAGCTGATTTACAGCTTGGTATTTTCTTTTACTAACGGAGTTAAAAAGATGCCAACTGAAGACTGCAGTAAATAAGTGAATACAGGGTAAATGAAAAGGTACGAGTTACAATCTCGTACCAGCATCTGTTATTAGATTATTTATTGCTTCGCAATGGGTTGATCCACCAGGGCTAACGTATGAAATGTAAAAACTTAAAATTATTTGAGATATAAACAAGATGTAAACAATGGAGGATTTGTGAAATTTTTAAAAACTAAATTGTTTGTCCAAAATGCTAATAACTTTCTGTTGATTGTTAATTATTCAAATATTAGTAAATTTAAAAGTACTATTTAATTCTTGACCTTTGTAAAAAAAACAATGAAAACATCATTACACAAAGGTTTTGGAAATTTAGTTGACACAAGGTTAAATAGAAATAAACTACATTTATTAATAGATATTGTAGTATTAACAATAATAGCAGTTTTGTGTGGAGCTGAATCATGGGATGATGTTGAACTTTACGGAAAAACGAAAATTTCTTTTTTGAAAAAAATTCTATGTTTACCAAATGGAATACCCTCCCACGATACTATCAATAGAGTTATATCTTCCATAAAACCAGAATGTTTTGAAAAGTGTTTTGTAGATTGGGTGCAAATACTGGTGAAAAGAGATATAGATGTTAATGTGATTTCCATAGATGGAAAAGCAGTCAGACGGTCGAAAGACACATTTCATAACACCCCAGCAATTCATATTGTAAGTGCTTGGTGTAGTGAAAATCAAATGGTATTAGGACAATGTAAAAGTGAAGGTAAATCAAACGAAATAAAATCAATTCCAACCTTGTTGGATTTATTAGATATAAAAGGCAGTGTTATTACAATTGATGCCATGGGAACTCAAAGAGAAATAGCTCGCAAAATAATTGCTAATGAAGCAGATTATATTTTGTCTTTAAAAGCAAATCAAAAGAATTTAAAGGAAGAGGTTGAAAGTGTTTTTAAAGTACAAAAACCGGATTCAACTTCTCATGAAATAGATAAAGGTCACGGACGAATAGAAACAAGAAGTTGTGATGTAATTACAGATCTTACACAAGTGGAAGGTATTGAGAAATGGGAAAATATAAAAAGTATTATAAAAATTAGCTCAGAAAGAATATTGCCCAATAAAACAACAACAGAAGAAAGGTATTATATCAGTAGCCTGGATGTTACAGCCGAAAAAATGAATAAGTACATTAGAGCACATTGGGGTATTGAAAATAATTTACACTGGGTTCTGGATATGACCTTTAATGAAGATTACCAAAGAAAAAGAACAAAAAACGCAGCCCAAAATTTTGCCCTAATAAATAAAATAGCTTTAAACCTATTAAAGAAGGATAATGCAAAAGGTAGCCTTAAAGCTAAAAGAAAAAAGGCTGGATGGGATGATGATTTTTTACTCAGTATTTTAAAAAATTAAATGCGTCGACCCTGCCTTGTTTACAATCCTTTCTAAATTGTATAATTATTTCTACTATATTTGAATTCTACAATTAGAAATAGATTTGACATAGTAAAAAATACATCAGGAATTTTGAATCTCAATTTATACATAGCCAACAAAATACGAAAAGGAGAAGTTACCGGAAAAAAACTTGCAGGGCCTGTCATTAAAGTTGCCACCTTAGGTATTATCATTGGGATGGTGGTTATGATATTATCCATGGCTATTGGAACTGGGTTTAAAAAAGAAATACGGGATAAAATAATTGGTTTCAGCTCTCATATTCAGGTTATCAATTATGATTATAATTTTTCATTCGAGACGAATCCTATTGAGCGCGACTCAATATTTGTAACCCAGCTCAAAACCCTGCCCGGTGTTAAGAAAGTACAGGAATTTGCTACTAAACCGGGCTTAATTAAAACAAAGGATAACATTCAGGGTATTATTATTAAAGGAATTGGACAAGATTATGACTGGAGTTATTTTGACGACATTATCGTTGAAGGGAATAAACCGGTATTGGAATCAGGGAATACTTCAAATGACATAATTATTTCTAAAACTCTTGCTCAGCTGTTACAATTAAAAGTTGGAGATAAAGTCCCTACTTATTTTTTTCAGGATAAAATCAGAGCACGTAATTTTAAAATCTCTGCCATTTACGACTCACATTTACCCGAATTTGATAAGCTTTATATCTTTGCTGACATCAGGCATATCATCAAGCTCAACAACTGGAAAGACAACCAGATTACAGGTTATGAAATTACATTAGAAAGCTTTGATCAGATGAATGCTACAGCACGAAATGTTGACATTTTAGCAGCAGCTCATATTTCGCCTGATGGAGGATTATTGCGTACAACTACAATTACACAACAACAACCTCAGATTCTTGGCTGGCTGGATATGCTCGACATGAATGTAACAGTAATATTAATTCTTATTATTCTGGTTGCAAGTTTTAATATGATTTCAGGACTTTTAATTATCATATTAGAACGTACAGCCATGATTGGAATATTAAAAGCTTTGGGCAAGCAAAACTGGAATATACGTAAAGTATTTTTGTACCTCGCATCTTTTATAATTATAAAAGGTATTATTTGGGGAAATATTATAGGAATAGTAATTTATTTGATTCAGAATAGATTCGGAATATTTAGTCTGAATCCTGATAATTACTATTTAGACACTGTTCCAATGTCATTAAATATTTTACACCTTGCTTATTTAAATTTAGCAACTATTTTATTATCATACGCAATGATGATTGGTCCATCATATTTAATTACTAAAATCACACCAGTTGAAGCTATTCGCTTTGATTAATTTATATCTGTCCCTCTTCGTACACTTCATGAACGCTTTTGTACAATATTAAAAATACGGGATTTAGCTTGGTTGACGCAATTAAAGTTTTTACCACATATTTATACACTATAAATCAACAACATAAAACAACAACTCTATTCATTGATATGGTCAATCATATTTATGGCATGATTATTATATATAAACAATTGTATTTATACAAAAGGTTTAAATTAAAGACAAGACAGTAAAGAAATGCCAGAAACGTTTGGCATTTCTTTTTTTTATCCTTTATAATTCCATAAAGAATAGGTAATTCATTGAATCTTTTTTAAGGATAAATTAGTATATTAACAGAGAAAGAAAACTATCTTATGTATACTAATTTTATCAATACACTTCGAAACGAATTAAAGGGTAAATTACCCGGAGAAAAAGCGCAATTAAAAATGTCGCCCAACGTTAGATTTACAGGACTTATTGAGCCAAACAAAGACAAAACCAAAGAAAGTGCTGTATTAATATTATTTTACCCTAAAAACAACAATTTATACATTCCTTTTATACAAAGACCTACTTATAATGGAGCTCACAGTGGTCAAATAAGTTTACCAGGAGGAAAAGTAGAGCCTGGAGAAATAGATTTTAGTCACACTGCTTTAAGAGAAACTTACGAGGAGATTGGAGTTAAGGCTATGGATATTGAGATCGTAGGGCAATTAAGTCCGATATATATCCCCAATAGTAATTTTAACGTATGGCCTTATGTAGGTTATATTAACTACACTCCCAACTTTAAACCTGATGCCTATGAAGTAGAAACTATTTTAGAATCTACATTATCACAAATACTAAATCCAGAAAATATTGATTTCTTTGAAAAAGAAAATAATGGAATATTGATAAAGGCTCCTTTTATAAATATTTCCGGGCGAAAACTTTGGGGTGCAACAGCAATGATAATTAGCGAATTAACAGAAATCATTAATTCGATCAAACACTCACCTAATCCATCAAATTTTTATAATGCTCATAACGTTCAAGAATCTCATTAACATATAAAAAAGGCTCTTCTCCCCTACAATAACCAAATTCAACAACCGGATCATTATAATATTTTGGATTTGATTTATTTAAGAGATAAAAATCTACATTAGCATCCCATATTTTAGGATTTTTACCATTCTTCTCCGCTAATTTCATAGCGTCTAAAACGTGCCCAAGACCCACATTATACGATGCCAATACAAATTTTAATCTTTCCTCCGGATCATCAATTCTTAAAGCCATTCTTTTATCAAGCCATTTTAAAAACTTAATACCTCCTCTGATGTTCTCACGGGGCGAAGTAACGTTATTTACACCAAATTTTTTAGCAGTCGCAGGCATCAGCTGCATCAAGCCCTGAGCCCCCGCCCAACTTTTTATTTCGGGTAAAAATCTTGATTCCTGATAAATAAGTGCAGCTATTAGTTTCCAATCCCAACCTATATTCTCACACTCCTTTTTAATAATATCATCATACTGAGAAACCAATCCGCCTTTAAGTGAATTATAACCAACATCTACAATATGAGTTGATCTTCTGTTTAAAAAATATTTTTTATAAATAATACTATACTTTGCTGATTTTTTAAACCTTATCAACCAATTGTTTACAACTTGCAATAAGTCTGTAGATTTCTTTCTTACTCCCCATGCCAATTTTTGAGGAAAGCTAACAGGAGTTTCAATATCAATATTCTCGTAATAATTTTTATTTACCCTTGCTAATATCTCATCACAGATTGTATATGAAATTTCACCTTCAGCAACTAAACCTATTAATTGTTCTGCCTCGTAATCCGGTATTTCCACTACGTTTATTGTATCACCAATTTCATCCGACAGGTTATTCAAACGTGTTACATACGATGCCCCTTTTTGAACATATATGGTTTTTCCTGCTAAATCCAACTGATTTCTTATAAGTGCATTAAACTGCGGCTGCCTGTTTTTCAAACTATCCTTATCGCCAATCCTCTGAACCAATACCTGTCGAGAATATGTATGTGGCTCTGTAAATTGAATAACCCTTCCTCTCTCTCTGGTCACTGCTAGATTTTGAGCAATCAGATCGACTTTTCCAAGTCGTAAATCTTCTATGTTCTTATCAACATCATTACTAACGATTACCTCTAATTTAATACCTAAATTATTACAAAATTCATTTAGTAATTCAAGTTGGTATCCCATAGGAGTACCTTTGTAAATAAAATAATTGGTAGAGTTATAGTCGGTAACAACTATAAGCTTTCCTCTTTCTTTTATTTCCTTCAAGTCAAATGCAACTTCTTTATCAACTTTATTGATTTTTGCCTTTTTACCTGAGGGTGCACACCCCAGCAAAAACACAAGCAAAAGCCAAACAAATCTTCCTACACCTCTCATAAATAGTAATTTAACTTTAACCAACAAAGATATAGCATTTATGCATTGCTACAAAAATTAATTGATAAGTATCTCAGATTACAAAAAGTCCTTAATCGTAGAAATTCCATGAAACTCCCCATTTAAAGCGCATTGGAGCATGAGGGTAACCTAAAGTCAGGAAGTAATTTCTATCCATAAAACTTTGATTAAAGTGATCTAACTTAAGAAATATTCTTGCTCTCTTTAAATGAAGATTCACAAAAGCATCTAAAAAAGGATAATTCCCAACTTTTATAACATTTTGGTTATAAAACTGTCCTGTTGCTGGCATATATCCCGGCGTATAGTACTCGGTATGATATCTGGCATCTATTCCTAACTGAACTTGCAAAACGCGTTTAGCCAAATAAAAATTAAAATAATTAGAACTATAACATGAAAATTCAGGTAAAGGTAAATATTCCTGATTACTTGTAAATTGATACGCCATCTTATTATCACTATGCAAAGCCCCTAAGGTAAAGTCTTTAAATAGCGTAACTTGAAATGCGCTTATCACTTCAGCTGTTTGATCAGGAATAGCTTCACTATTCCAATACATATAATCTGTAAACACTTTAGATTCCCATGATAATTTAAACCTCCGTGAAGGAATTTTCACACCGACTTCAACATTTACTACTTTCTCCTGTTTAAAATTATTATCCCACTTAAAATGATTTGAATAATAATTCTCCTGGAGTAATTCCGGACTCCTAAGCAAAATCCTTCCCCTACCATAAATACCCGCAGTATCTTTAAAAATGCGATACAATGTATTTATATTACCTTGCAAATCCACATCTCCTAATCTATATCCTTGTACAAAAATCTTCCCCCCAAGATTCCACCATAAATTTTTACCTAAATTTTTAAATACCTGTCCTCCCACAGATGTAGTAACCAATGTAGTATCATTATGTCTGTAATTAGGAATATAATAGTCGTAATCCTCATCAATCATATAATCAACAGGCGACTTCTGATATTTGTAATATTTAATTTCATTGGAAACAAATGCCCGCACTCCAAATTTTAATAACGAGTTTGCCTCTTCATTAAACTTAATCTGAAAAGTGTTTTTTAAAAACGAGTATGAAGTGGTGTCTCGGGTTTGTAGGGTATCAGCATATATATTATTATAAATTGGAATAAATCCTTCATCGTCAATGTAACTATCCAATTCATCAATTTTATAAACCCTTTTATAACTACCTGCATGCAAAGTATGATATACTGTACTTACAGGCAATTCGTAATCCTCTGTTTCTATAGCAGTTGAATCTGTATGGTTTTTGTTGATATTAATTTTTCCAATTCCCAATGAATGATTATAAAATATCTGGAAATTATTAATCATATTGGTGGCTGACATATATTTAACAGGGATATCTTCAGCTCTTTTATAGTCCTTTCGTTTTTCAGAATCCGTTATATATCCATGATCATCATTTTCTAATCCCCCATTTTCAAGATGCTCTATACTATTATAGGTAATAACAGCGTGCATGGAATATTTTGGACTATGATAACTGGAGTACAAATTAAAATTTCTGTTATCTACTTTCTGTGCTTCATATAAACCTATTGTAGACACAAGATTATAACGCAGGCCCAAATTCCAGTCTTTATTGATATTCTGAGTAAAGAAACCTGTAAAATTTTCCTCTGACCTACGTCCGGGACCTGCATTAATGTAGGTTAGGTTAGTATATGGCACTTTAGTGTTAAAATACTGAATATCCTCAGGTTGAACAAATTGATTTTGTAATGAATTGATAAATATAAATTCATTAAATGATGTTTTGTTTGACAATAAATTTGTTGTATAGGCACTTCCTTTATTACCCAGGTCAATATTTGAAAAACTATTTTTATAAATAGGATCATAATTTTGAAACCCGGATGTAATAGTATCTACAATCACTGTATCAATCAAGGTGTAATCATCTTTCATTTTCCACGACCATAACCTGTCATGTAAATTGATTACTGAATCTTTTTTTAACTGGTGGTGTTGCATCTGCGCACCCCTTTGTGGCATATTATCAAGCCTATCTACTCCACTTGGCTGAGCTGCAACCCATAAGCTTATAAATAAGCAAAATATTAAATATTGTACTTTTGTTCTCATCAACGGCAAAGATAGAAAAAAATGTTTCGGACAAATATTAAAATTAGCTGTATACCATAATCAATTATCATACCTTTTATAAAAAACACAAGTTCTTATTGTTTTTTTTATCTCAATAATAAATAATTCTATTTTTGTGGCCTCAATTATTCAAACACAAACGCATATTTAATTATTTACGGAAAATGATATTCATCTCTGACAATATTGTATTATATTGATTGATAATTAATTATTTTCTAAAACACATTAAAAAAAGGAGAAAACGCATGAAACGAGACTTTATTAAATCTTCTCACACAGAAAAATGACGATTCAGGCGGATTCCTTGTAAAATTCAAAAAAATTAGACACATGAAAAAATTAGTTTTACTTAGTGTATTATTGGTTTTCCTAGGAAAACTAAGCACTGCTCAAAATCTTCAGGTACATTATGATTTTGGTAAAGAGCGAAAATTAATTACCACTACATTAGAAATGTTTAAGCCTGATAAATATGGTAGTACATATTTCTTTGTTGATATGGACTACAGTAACGAAGATGATCGCGACACTGAAAATGGATTCTCATTAGCCTACTGGGAAATTGCCCGAAGCTTTAAATGGAATGAAACACAGAAAATTGAACCCAGAGTTGAATTCAACAGTGGAGGTGCATATTTTGGACCAATCAATAACTCTTGGTTAATTGGTGCACAATATACTCTTAACAATGCTGATTTCTCAAAAGTATTAACGCTACAAGCCAATTATAAACATATTAAAGATGGTAAAATAAATGATGATTTTACTACAGAAAACCTTTCTGGCTTTCAATTAACAGCTGTGTGGGGACTTCACTTCCTGGAACGAAAATTATCATTTACCGGATTTGCTGATTTCTGGAGACAAGACACCTATTTTGGAGACAAAAAATATGTATTCCTTACTGAGCCTCAATTATGGTATAATGCCTGTCCAAACTTTTCATTTGGTGGAGAAATTGAAATGAGCAGTAATTTCGTTGATAATGATTTTATTGTAAACCCTACCTTAGCAATCAAGTGGACATTCTAAAAAAAACACCAATATGTTAGAAAAATACTTCAAACTAAAAGAAAACAAAACAACGGTAAAAACAGAAGTTATTGCCGGTATTACTACATTTATGACAATGGCCTATATTTTGGCTGTTAATCCTGATATTTTATCTAAAACAGGAATGGATGTAAATGCGGTATTTTCAGCTACTGCAATATCTGCGATAGTTGGAACACTTGTAATGGCTCTTTGGGCAAAATTACCATTCGCATTAGCTCCCGGAATGGGATTAAATGCATTTTTTGCTTTTTCTGTGTGTATTGGCATGAATTGTAGCTGGCAATTTGCTTTAACAGCTGTATTTTTAGAAGGACTAATCTTTTTATTGCTTACTAAATTCAATATTCGTGAGTTAATAGTAAACTCAATACCTACTAATATGAAGCACGCTATATCAGCCGGTATTGGCTTATTTATTGCTTTTATTGGAATGCAGCATGCCGGATTAATTGTTAATAATGATGCTGTACTTGTTGGATTAGGCAGCATGAAAGAACCTACTGTACTAATTATGGTATTCGGTTTGGTTATTATTGGTGTATTATTAGCCTTAAAAGTGAAAGGGGCACTTCTTATAGGAATTTTTGCAGCCACGATGTTAGGTATTCCACTGGGAGTAACAAAACTTCCTGATACATCCATTATTTCAACACCACCAAGTATTAGCTCTATTGCATTTCAGTTTGATTTTCATGAAATATTCTCAATGAAAATGTTGGTTGTACTATTTACTTTTTTATTTGTTGATATGTTTGATACAGTAGGAACTCTAATTGGAGTTTCTTCTAAAGCAAATATGTTAGACAAAGATGGTAAGTTACCCAATGTAAAACAGGCTTTATTTGCAGATGCTATTGGAACTACTGTAGGTGCTGCTTTGGGCACCTCTACAGTTACAACTTATGTTGAGAGTGCCTCCGGGGTTGCTGAAGGCGGCAGAACAGGATTAACAGCTCTTACGGTTGCCGGGATGTTTTTTATTGCTTTATTTTTATCTCCTTTATTTTTAATGGTTCCAGATGCGGCTACTGCACCTGCGTTAATTATAGTAGGATCTTTTATGTTATCACCAATTTTAAAAGTGGATTTAGAAGATTACACCGAATCAATACCCGTGTTTTTAACTGTTATAATGATGCCATTGGCCTATAGTATTGCTGAAGGTATTGTTTTTGGTATGTTAGCATATGTAATTTTAAAATTATTATCCGGGAGATACAAAGAAATATCAGTTGTAAGCTATTTCTTAGCAATACTGTTTATTTTAAAATTCCTGATGTAAATACCACATTGATATTTAATTATAAGTATTCGTTAAAATAAAATCAGAAACGCCTTTACAAAATGTAAAGGCGTTTTTTGATTATTCATGAATTATTATGTTGCTTTGTGCCTTGCGAATCAAAAACATTATTTGTTAATAGTGGTTTTATACTGTATATAATTATTGTGAATGAAAGACCTTACAACTGGAAATGAAGCGAAACTTATTTTTAACTTTGCACTGCCAATGGTGCTTGGTAATTTGTTTCAACAGCTTTATAATGTTATCGACAGCATTATTGTAGGTCGTTTTCTGGGTGACGAGGCCTTAGCTGCTGTTGGAGCATCTTTCCCTATTTTTTACACACTTATCGCATTTGTAATTGGTATTGGTAGTGGAGCTACCATTGTTATTTCACAATACTTTGGCGCAAAAAAAATGCAGGAAGTAAAACAAGCCATAACTACTATATATATTTTCTTACTATTTGCCAGTTTCGTTACCATGTTTATTGGAATATTTTATAACAAAGAAATATTTCAATTATTAAATGTTGGAGATGATGTATTACCTCAATCCGTTGAGTATTTTACGGTTTATATGACTGGAATGATTGCTTTTTTCGGCTTCAACGGAACAACTTCAATACTCAGAGGATTAGGTGATTCCAGAACCCCACTGCGTTTTCTTATTTTTTCGACAATCACAAATATTATTCTGGATATTTTATTTGTTGTGGTATTTAAATGGGGTATTAAAGGTGTGGCTTTTGCGACGGTAATCTCACAATTCATAGCATTTGGAAGAGCAATCATTTATTTGCAAAAACATCAACATATTATTTCCTTCAATTTAAAGAAATGGGTATTCAACACAAAAATATTCAGACAAAACATAAAAATCGGACTACCAACAGCATTCCAACAATCCTTTGTTGCTTTAGGTATAATGGCTCTGATCAGAATTGTTAACAACTTTGATTCTGACGTATTAGCTGCTTTTACTGCTGCGGGAAGAATTGACTCACTGGCTGCTCTCCCTGCTTTAAATTTAGCTTCTGCTTTATCAGCCTTTGTCGGTCAGAATCTTGGGGCCAATAGAATCGACAGGATTAAAAAAGGGGTATGGGCATCTTTATTTATGGCCTGGTCTATTTCTTTTCTTGTAATGGTGATTGCATATCTGTTTTCTGAGAATTTAATGCGACTATTTTCTGAAAGCGAAAATGTTATAATGCATGGTAAAAATTACCTGGTTATTGTAAGTTCCTTTTACCTGATTTTTTCTACCATGTTTATTTTACATGGAGTATTACGGGGAGCCGGAGCTACTTTAATACCTATGTTTATATCTTTATTTAGCTTATGGCTGATTCGCATTCCTCTGGCTATTGTATTTTCAGAAAGTTTTGGTGTCAATGGAATATGGTGGGCCATACCTGCCGGTTGGTGTGTTGGTATGATAGGTTCATTAATTTATTACCTCAGTGGCAAATGGAAAAACAAAGGTGTTATAAAACACTCTGTTAGTTAAAACCTGAGTTCTAAAATTTTAATCTATCCCAGGTTTATAGTACAACTCCATTGTTCTTTGCCGGGTTGTTCACAAACTCTTCTACCTGAGAATAAAATTAATTGGCACAGAATACCTTACTCTCACTGGCTTTCCTCTTTGTTTGCCAGGTGAAAACGCAGGTAATTCTGTAACAACCCTTATGGCTTCTTCATCAAGAACTTTTGAAACACCCCTTGTAACTTCAACATTGGTAACTTTACCTTTGGGAGAAACCACAAAAGTAACGTATACTCTTCCCTGAACACCATTTTCTGCTGCAATAATAGGATATTTGATTGATGATGCAATATACCGCATTAATTCCTGTTGACCTTCAAGTGTTGTTCTACATATTTCAGGTCGAAAAATAGGCATCTCCTCTACAACCATAAAAATAGGAGCTTCAGATGTTTCTTCTTCCTCTAGTTCAACATTTAAATTTTCCACAACCTCCACAATTTCATCCTGATCTGTTTCGGTATCCAATATTTCAAGTTCCTCTTCTATCTCTATATCATTCTCAACAATATTGATAACATCATATGTTTTTACTGGTGATGGTGGTGGTGGTGCCACGGTTTCTTCCTGACGTGTAATAGGAACCATTTCTTCCTCTGTGGCTTCTACATATTGAGTCACGATTACATCCGAAGGCTTTTCTTTGAAATTATACTCCATTGAAAACAATACCAGAGCAAAACTGATAACTAAACCGAGTTCAAAAAACAGCGATTTTTTATGCTCTAAATCTGCGTGTATGGTTTTTCGGGCTTTCATGTGTTTATTTTTTCTATTAATTGCCACATGGAACTTGCCAATTGAGTCATTATCATATGTAAGAGCTCTTTTTGTCAGTTTAAATTAATTTTTAAACGGTCAGATAAAACTCTTTGATAAATTTAATCATCCTCCTATCTCAGGTGACTCAACACTCTGCAAATTACATTTCTAAAAATCAACACCTGAATTACCCGGACACCCTAAAAACATTGTAGAAACAACCGTGTAATCAGGTTACTTTAGCTCTTTCTCCACAGTAGATTATCTTTTTATATTGTATACGTAATTTAATAAAAAAAGTTATAAATTAAGCTATCTAAAATCCTAAATTTCAACAAGCTAATAATACTTTTATTAGTTTATCTATTCTTCTTATTTTTATTGATAAAATATTCAGATAAATTTGCTTCCCGATTTATAATTACCAGGTACAATGAGCTACAAACACCTACGTTCAAAACTTAACCATCAGAATACAGATAAACTGGAAAATGTATTTAATGCTTTTGAAGCTGAAGGTCGTACCATACAACAACAATACAAACCTGTTATCAACAATCCGGTTTCTGACTATAACAATGAAATAGAAAATATAAAAAGCATCGATTCAAAACTGGGAATAACCTTTGAACGACTCAATCAACATCAGCGACACGCTGTTTTTTTTCAATCAAAAAACACCATACTTTCAGCTATGGTTGGTAGTGGTAAAACAACAGTACTGATTGCAAAAATATTTTATCTTCATTTTATAAAGCAAGTACCTTTTCATAAAATTATTGTACTCACTTTTACCAATAAGGCCGCCCGCGAAATAAAGGAACGTATCACTTTGTATCTTGGTGATAAATCTACTCAAATCAATCAGCAATTACGCTATTTTGGTACGTTCCATTCTGTAGCCAGACAGATATTAAATGAACATCCTAAATTAATTGATCTGGGCTTTAAACCAGGCTTTCAGGTTATGGATGAACAAGAAAAACAAGCTTTTTTAGAACGTTTGATTATTCAAAAAAATCTTACAATAAAATACATTAATCAACTTAACAAACGATGGAAAAACTATAAAGCAACAAACCAAATCATCATGGGTAACATGAAATCAGAAGATGATTTTGGAGTATTAGTTGAATTAGCCGAAAAAGAAAAGAGAGTCATTAACTCCATGGATTTTGATGATTTAATTGATTTGTGTAATAAACTAACAAAGCAAAAATACTTTAACATTCCGGATTGGATTATTATTGATGAGTTTCAGGACTGCAATGAAGATCAACTTACACTCATAGAGAATATTAAAAATATTGATACGGGACTATTTGTTGTCGGCGACCAGAATCAAAGTATTTATGGGTGGCGAGGAAGCAAGGAAAATTTATTTCAGGAAGTACAATTTAAATGGAATGCCATATGGATGGAATTACCGCAAAATTACAGGAGTACAGAGAATATATTATCTGCAGCTGACAGTCTTTTGTATGAAAACAATGGTTCATTGATTGCCACACGGCAGAGTGGACAACCTATTGATTTAGTTCGTCATTTTGATGACCAGCAAGAAGCTTTTTATTTAAAAGAAAAACTACAAACCTTACAAAAAGAAAATGTTTTATTAGATAACATAGCTATACTATCCAGAACTCACCAACAAATATCAATTCTTGAAACCACATTTAAACAAGCTGGTATTCCTTATCAATTAGGCAAAAAGGATGATTTGCATGATAACCCTGCTTTGTCCTATTTTCTTAAAGTGTTAAAAGTATGTGTTAACCCCAACGATGATGATGCTTGTTTGGCTCTTATATTTGACAATACTTTTGGAGCAATAAAACGCAATAAAAATATTATTCAGGCCTTAAACAACAGAGAGCAAAACGCTACTGCATTGAATATTATCTATCAAAAAATCACCAAACAAAAAAAACCTTCAAAGAATCATATTGCTTTATTACAACAAATAATAAAGTTCAACACCGAGTTTATCAACTCATCAAATATTGATGCTAATAATTTAACAAATTTCCTGAATCTTAAAAACATATTAAAACCCACCTCTATTCATCATAATGATTACATGATAAATATAAATCAGGCATGGGAACAATTATTAGTGTTTATGAATAGTTATAGTTGGCTGGATTTTTTATCAGCTTTAAAATTAGCTGTAGGACAAGTAGTACTCGAAAGTTCTTTTTATATTAATGGCAGAATTAAGGAAAAAAGAAATGGCGTACATATACTTACTATACATGCGTCAAAAGGATTAGAGTTTGATCGTGTATTTATTGCAGGAGCAAATACCGGTATCATCCCTTTGTCACAACACCAAAAAGGAAGTCAGAATTTAAAAGAAGAAAAAAGACTATTATTTGTTGCCATAACCAGGGGTAAAAATCACGTTGAAATAGGTTGGTATACTCAGCCCTCAATGCGTAACACAGAAGCTGAACCCTCCTATTTTTTAAATGTAATCCCCGATTCTTTATTAAACAGGAAAACAGCAGGCAATCATACCTCAAAACCCTCCATTACACATACTTCTGAAGACTGGCAAATTGAAATGCCTGTAAAACACAATAAATATGGTGCAGGTATCATCTCTGAAATAACAGATACAGAATTAATTTGTATATTTGAATCTGTTGGTAAAAAATCTTTCTCCAAAGCTTTTGCTATAGCCCTGTTGAGCATCATTAAATAAAGTGATTTCAAATTAAAATCTCTTCCATATTTACTAAACATAAACATGAAAGAGAAAATAAATCAGACCAATATTACAATTTACTTAAGTGTAATGGTAACTTCATTATCAGCAGGAGCCAGATCGGTCCATAAAGAACCTAAAGCATAACCAATAGTTGTATTCTGTTGACTAACATTTTCAATATTGAGAAGATCTTCTGATGAAGGATTCTCATCTCCAGCATAATGCGCCATAAAACCATCAGCAAAATACGGAGCCAGATATTGAGCACTTTCCTGAGGTAACTCAAATGGCTCACTCATAAACATATAGGTTGCTAAACTATTTAATCCAGTTCCAATATATTCTTCAGCATAATTCTGAAAATCACTTACTCCATCCACATCAGTAACATAATTTGTAGTAATTGAAATCGTTTTTCCATTTATACTTAAACTTCTATAGGGACAAGGCCATGTAACTGTGGATCCTGTTTCGATATCATACAACTTTGTGTCTCCAATTGTTTGAGAAACAATATCATTGGCATGATAATGACCTGTAAACATAATCTCAAGTCCTGCATTTTGTAGGCTTGCTGATGCTGTTGCATAATTATCTATAAGATATTCACTAAAAAACTGCGCTTGTCCTTGGTAATGCTCTATCAATCCATGATGCATCATTCCAAAAATAGCTTTATTTTCTGCTTTAGCTTCTGCTATTTGCTCTAAAGCCCAGGCTAAAGTATTATCTTTAAGAACACCACTTGTTTCCTGAGGTTCATACTTACACACGTCCAACGCAAGTATTCTTAATCCGTCAATAGGTTCAGAAACGTATGACAATGAATTTTCATCCCTGGCTATAGCTGTAGAATATCCATACTCATTCCATATCGTTTTAAAATCTTCCGGAGTAACAGTTTCAACCGGTGTTGTATTATCTCCATCATACGATACGGCATCAGGATTATTAATATCATGATTTCCGTTAATAACCAACACTTTGATACCTGAATTTCTCAAATCATCCAACTTGGTTTTCAAACTCTGATGACAGACTGTTTCTCCATCTTTAGTTAAATCTCCGGGTATTAACAGAAGATCAGGTTTTTGCAATTTTATACTTGCTATTGCAGATTCGGTTATCGCATCACTATTCGCCAGCAGTTTTCTATCACTGGCAAGATATGCCTGAAATGCAGTTCCATCATTTACCAATAATGACGGATCAAAATAATGAACATCAGAAATCACCATAATTTTAGCTGATACATTGTCTGCATTAACAACAACTTTATCATCATCTGAATCGCATGCAGCAATAAAAATAATCAATGCAGCCAGTACTGTTTTCATTTTTAATTTCATGTCTAAATTTTTCTTTTAATTGTCAGATGAAACTCTCCAATTTAGGTATCCTCATAGGTGAGAACAGCAATATTTGGACGGTTTCATACTTGTTTTTACATTATAATTTTACTGACACAAAAATGAATTACCATTGTTAAGGCATTATTACGGTAGATTTAAAAGAACTATACCATTTGAATAGTTTAGTCGTTTATTTAATCTTTATAATTCTATTATTTAAATTGAAAAATTTTCATTTGAAGAAAAAGATATCTTCTCTTATATCAAACTTCCTGTACTTACTACTCTTTCTTCTGTAAGTTGAAACAAAAAATACGATGGTAAGGAGAAACTATAGTGCTTATAACTCAATTTCAGCATCAACTTCAACATCAGCATCTATTTGTAAGTATTCTGACAATTTAGCAGCTAATTCCTTATTTTCATCAAGTCCGACAAAGTGATTTTTAGGAATTTTAAATAATGTTTCACAACCAACATCCTTAAACAAATCATATACTTGTTTATTTTCAACTATATCAGAAAACACCAGGTTCTTTAATTTATCTATTCCCAGGTATTGCTTATCTAATTTCTGCATACCCAATACTTCCTGCAAATTATCTCCCTCCGGAGTCCCGTTATTTGTTAAAAGTAAAAAAGTGGTAATAACAACAATACCTTCAGTATATTCATACACTAAATAACCAAGCTTAAGATTACCAGACTTAAATTCTATCAGTTTCTGACCTCTCTTATTCGTAACAACACTAAAATTCAACAAACTTTCCATCAGGTATAAATGAATAACATACCTTTCCATACAATCCAGGCGCTCATAAAGTCTCTGCACGGCATGTTTTTGAACATAAATATCAATCTCTAAATCTGCAAAATCAGTTTCAATTCCTAATTTTCCAGGTTTGATTGTTATCCAGGATACATCCTTACCTACAGGAAAACCCGCTTTAAAAACTTGACGAGCATGGTGATGAAGTGATACTTTACGGTATTCTGCAAATACAACTTTTACAAAATAACAATTATAAATTGCAGGAGGAAAAGTTTTAGTACAACAAATATCAAATTTAAATATAGTATACCCAAAACTTAAAGCACTTAGTTTCAAAGTCAGTAAATCTGCCAGGTTACATGCTATTTTATCCGGTTTATATTGCTTATCTGTGTAATCCATAAACAACTCAAATCCTTTTAAAATCAAATCTTTATTCTTAATAGTATCACTAAGATTCCTGAGCAGAAAACGTAAGGGCTCACCTACCAGAAAATAGTCGTATAAAGAAATTACAGGGCCGTTTTCATAAAACCTGATTTTCTCATTTTTTAAATAAGAATATGTCAATACTTTTATTTGTTTTAAATAAGAGGATGGAATATCTTGTCCTTCAAAAGGCAAAATAGCTATAGGCTTCATTCCCATAAAAAATAACAGGTCGAGGTCTATTTTGGGAATTAAACGATATGCATCCTCAGCTTTAGCGGCCTTAACCACAGTATACATTTTGGATCTTAATTCTTTATTCCATTTACTTTTAGATAATTTTTGCGGAACACCAGATTTTCTTTTATTTTTTTTATGAGCCATAAAAATAGGTTTGGAGATAAATAAGCTTGGTATCTACCTAAATTTAAGTACAATATAAAAAAAATATTTAGTAACCGTGTTAATCTGTTATCAAACACACCATTATCCCTTCTCTCCTCCCATCATACGGCGTATTTTAAGTTCTTTTCTAAAATCTGACTCACCATCAGCACGTAAAGTTAATGTATAATGTTCCGGAATGTTTACAACATACTTAAACTCACCCTTTAATCCTTTAATCACAGTTTCGTTGTTAGCTATTTTCATCACAGCCGGAGGTAGATATAACACCAACATTTCAGCTGTTTGCTCCACATTAGATACTTCACTTAAAAACTTTGCACCAAACCTGTCTTCATGCTTAAAACGCAACAACAGCTCACTCCAGTTATTTTTTACATCCGCCCATTTCATCTTAGGCAGAGAGTTTGGAGGCTTCATGTTTGGTCTTTCCCCGATAACTCCTGACAAAGGAGAAGCTAATTCTTTATAAAAATTACGCAAAGCCCACAAAATTAAACCTTTATCAACGCGATGATCTCCAACACAAACCGGACAACCATTTTTACAAGAACAATTCTTCACGAAAGAACCTGCAGTTTGAATGATCTGGTCAAGGTATTCAAAAACCTTTTCTGAAAATCCTAATCCTCCAGGATAACTATCGTAAAGAACAACAGCATACCTAGTTCTTTTCGTTTCATCATCCACAAAGGAAAAAATCTCACCACCTAAATCATTTTCAGTAGCCATTACTCTCATTGAAGCAGCAGCTTTAATACAATGTACCAAACCCTCGCTATAATCAAATCTTGGAACCTTAGCTGCAGGTGATTCCGGTTCAAATGAAGGCGCTTTTCCTGTAGCCACAAAAGTCCTGACCACGTTTTCGGGAATCTCTATCCAGCAAGCCTCTGTTTCCATTTGTGTTTTCAGAATTTCTGACAAGTCAGTATATCCAAGGTTTTGATGCGTATTAAACTCTATCATTTTAAAGCCGGAGATTAAAACAGATACTCTTACATCTCCAAAATAACGATGAATACGATGCTCTTTCTCGTGCTCGTGTTCAACTAATATTGAGATATTACCAGGCTTATGAGGCTCGGTATAATAATTTGAAAACACTTCTTTTACCGAAGCCGTTTTATTTTCTAAATCCAGATTCAGGGATTTATACTGAACACTATCGTGTAAATAGATAGCACCGGGGTAAAACTCTTTTTTTGCCTGGACAAGATCTACAATTGTTATCGTTTCTTCCTTATCTACATCTACAACTTTAATAGTATCTCCGGTAATATTTCGTAAGCTTATTTCATGAGCCGGAGAAATATCTCCACTCCACTGGTAAGTACTGTTTTGTTCTATTAGCTCTCCTTCTTTTACTAACAAAGGAATAATCTCTCCCAAATCAGGAAAAGCTGCCACATCATCAATCGTCAAAGGCAACTCTGCTGAGGCAGCACGAATATGAGATAATTGAATATAAAGATTGTTCTTATCAATAATTGCATTTTCTGATTCAGCATTTAAAAGCCAATCGGGATTTTTACCTACAAACTGATCCAACGGTTTTTCCTTGAGCATCACGATAGCATGGGCCTCTGAGCCACTTCTTCCTGCCCTGCCCAGCTGTTGCCAAAAACTGGCTCTTGTTCCCGGAAAACCACCCATGATAACAGCATCCAAGGTACCAATATCAATACCCAGCTCAAGGGCATTGGTAGAAACTACTCCCAGCAAATTGCCATCAACCAGATCTTTTTCAATACGAGCTCTTTCCAATGGCGTATATCCTCCCCTGTAAGCAGATATCTTATCGGCCATATTTATTCCATATTGCATCGGGTCAGAAGCCAATATATCACGACTCTCTTTGGTTACTACTTCAGATTCCCTACGCGACTGACAAAAAGTAATAGACCTGACACCTGAAAAAATCAACTCAGGAAGAATCACTTTCAACTCTTCACTAACGGCTTTTTTTCGCTGAGCTTCTTCGAGGTATTCAGGTTGAAAAAAATGAATATGTTTAGCAGGCGCAGGAGAACCATCAATTGCCACTCTTTCAAAAGGAGTATGACAAATATTCTCAGCCAGTTCCTGAGGATTTGCTATAGTTGCCGAACTGCATAAAAAACGAGGCTTATTTCCATGATAATCGCATACTCTTAACAAACGCCTGAATACATTAGAAACGTGCGAACCAAAGGCTCCCCTGTAGGCGTGTAATTCATCAATAACAATAGTATCCAGATTAGCAAACATATGCGCAAAACCATACTTGTTATGATTAGGTAAAAAACCAGCATTTAACATATCCGGGTTAGTCAGGATAATATTGGCTTGCTCACGTATCCTGCTGCGCTCATTTGGCGAAGTATCTCCGTCATAAACACCTGCCTGGATTCTGTTTTCACCAAAAAAAGCCACAAATTCTTTAATATTTCGATACTGATCTTTGGTTAAAGCTTTTGTAGGATAAATAAATATTGCTCTGCGGGCAGGATTATCTAATATTCGCTGAACTACAGGAAGATAAAATGACAAAGATTTACCACTGGCAGTTCCTGTAGTAATTACAACACTTTTCCCTGAATATGCTTTTTCAAACATTTCTGCCTGATGCGAATAAAGCTGTTTATAACCGTTTTGTTTCATCCAGTTTTGTAATTCGGAATGTAATTGCTCCGGAGGCTCAACAAACTGAGCCATACGTTCTTTAATGCTGCAGGAAGCAATAATTCGTTCATTATGTTTTGAAATAATACGGGAAATAGCTTTACTCATTATTCTCTATTTTAATGAAATGCAAAAATAAGTTTTAATTGATGAAGCAAAAATCAATAATGCTTTATTTCTGTCCTGAAATCAGGTGGCATAAAAATAAATAACCCAGTGCGCCTATTTTTAGTCATCAGTTCTCAGCTTAGCTCTCAGTTTTTAGCTCTTAGGTCTTAGGTCTTAGCCTTCAGTTTGGAAAATTTGATCTCTGCATGAAAAAAGTCTCTTTATAAACTTTCAACTTTACGAACTTTAAGGACTTTATAAACTTTCAACTTGTGACTAATTGTTTAATGCTAAATTAGATCAATAAGGTAAATTAAAAAATAACAGTTATTTTACTGTTATTTTTTACGGTTGTAAAAACCTGATAGCCAGCATTGTGTAAAAAATATCAATTTCTATTCTGTTTTGTTTTGACCCCCTAAATGGCTCAAAATTCCATTTTTGGGCAAAAATGCCTGTTTTCGATTCCATTTTTATGCAAAATGGGCCATTTTCGATTCCAATTTTAATGTTTTTCGTACTTTTTATGCAGGTTCTTCGCATCGGCTTCGCATTTCTTCGCACGTTCTTCGCATCGGCTTCGCATAAGCTATGCATACTGTATGCACTTTCTATACACCTGCTTAGGATTTACTATGGACCATCTATGAACCACGTTCGCCTTTTTACACAGGTTCAACACAGGTTTATCACAGTTATATTGCCATAGGAGTGCGAAGAACCTGCGTAGAACCTGCATTGAATATGCGTGGAATTGCGAACCTGGTCCAGATTTGAACCGGAGATGGGTAGGAGAAGGTTCATAGCAGACCCGGAGCTGACTCACAAACACTTGCTCCGGCAACAACGATAACTTGCAATTTTACCGACAATGAATCTAGGTTATCACCTCCTCAAACCACCGGCCATTATGTTAATGTGAAAATAGCAAAAACAGAGTCGGATGTAGATGTTAGTTCCTGGTTCCTGGTACTTAGCTTAGTTGATTATAGATTAGGGATGAATTGGCTGTCGAGTTGTTGAGTTGTCGAATTGTTGAGTTGAGGAAAGACCTGACAGCGTTTCGTATGCAAGCTGTAAATTAAACCTGTCAGCGTCTATATAGTGTCAGCAAGAAAACTAAGGTTTTTCTCAAGTGCTTGAATGGAAAAATTCAATTTCAAGGCTTGGCCTTTTTGAAAATCAAGGAGTTTACTTTCGTAAATGACTGTTTTCAAAAAGGGCGTAACGAAGAAATTGGACTTTTCGAGCAAGCACTATATAGTAGTTCCTGGTTCTTAGTTCTTAGCTCTTATGCCATAGTGTTTCAAATTGCAACATTTGCGCAGCAAATATTAATTCGTAAAATTGGTTGTAATTCTTATTTATTCGTTGTTAAAATAATTCGTGACAATTCGTGAAATTAGTGGATAAAAGAATTCGTGATAATTAGTGTTAATTAGATGACAAAATAAACATTGCGCAGCAATAAATAATCTGATGACTATTGGTGAGTTGTTAAATCGTTGAGTTGTTAATTCGTCGAGTTGTTGAGTTGTCGAGTTGTTGAGTTGAGGAAAGACCTGACAGCGTTTCGTATGCAAGCTGTAAATTAAACCTGTCAGCGTCTATATAGTAGTTCCTGGTTCTTAGCTCTTAGCTCTTAGGCGTTAGGCTATAATATTGCAGGTTGCAACATCTGCGCAGCAAATACCAATTCGTGATAATTAGTTGTAATTAACAATGTAACTTGACATTATATGGTATTATTGAACTCCTTCGTCGTTTCATTTTAATTCGCATTTATAAAGAATTTATGATAATCAGCGAAAATTAGATGACTGTAAAATCATTGAGAAGCAATACTAATTCGTGAAATTAGCGAAATTAGTGGATCAACCCATTGCGAAGCAATAAATAATCTAATAACAGATGCTGGTGCGAGTTTGTAACTCGTACCTTTTCATTTACCCTGTATTCACTTGTTTACTGCAGTCTTCAGTTGGCATCTTTTTAACTCCGTTAGTAAAAGAAAATACCAAGCTGTAAATCAGCTTCTCCCCTTTGGGGAGTGTCCTGGCGGACAAAAACGCAGTCCGCAAAATCCGCCCCAAACCATGTACTTAACGTTAGGGTTTATTACAAAAAAGACAATATTGCTGAATAAGAATTATCTTTGGGAAAAAGAATAATTTATGACAGATATAAAGCAACAAGAAACTAGGAATTTTTTTGATAAAATAGCAGACTTATTAAAACAAGCTAGAATGACAGTTGTAAAAGCTGTTAATAGTACCATGGTTATGACCTATTTTGAAATAGGAAAAATGATTGTAGAAGAAGAACAAGGTGGTGATAAACGTGCTGAATATGGTAAACAAATACTAAAAGAGCTGTTAACTAGATTAACTGAAGAATTTGGAAAAGGTTTTTCAGTTACCAATTTACAGCAAATGAAAGTATTTTATAACACTTATCAAAAACAACAGACACTGTCTGTTAAATTCATGTTGAGTTGGTCTCATTATCTTAAATTAATGAGAATAGACAATGAAGAAGAATGAAAATTCTATGAAATTGAAGCAGCGAAAAATAATTGGAGTTTAAGAGAATTGCAACGACAATTTGATTCTGCATTATACGAAAGACTTATTTTAAGCAGGGACAAAAAGGAGTTAAGGAATTATCTGAAAAAGGACAAGTTATCGAATCTGCAAAAGATGCATTAAAAGATCCCTATATTCTTGAATTTGTAGGACTACCAGAGGAACATAGATATAGCGAAAATGAACTAGAAGAACGATTAATCAATAAATTGGATAATTTTTTATTGGAATTGGGTAAAGGTTATGCTTTTATTGGGAGACAAGTTCGTTTTACTTTTGATGATAAGCATTTCCGAGTTGATTTAGTATTTTACAATAGAATACTACAAAGTTTTGTATTAATTGATTTAAAAATAGGAGAAATAACACATCTGGATATCGGACAAATGCAGATGTATGTTAACTATTATGATAGATTTGTAAAATTAGAGAATGAAAACAAAACAATCGGAATAATTCTTTGTAAACAGAAAAATGATACTCTGGCTGAAATAACATTGCCCGAAAACAACAAACAAATATTTGCAAGTAAATACCAAACTGTCTTACCAAGCAAAAAAGAATTGATTGAATTGATTGAAAATAAACTAGACTGAAAAAGTAACAAAACCCTAGTCGAGTAGGCAAAGGGGAATCTCACCCCTAAACCTCTCACAGAACCGTACGTGAACCTCTCAATTCATACGGCTCTTATCATGCAGTCAATTCCAATTATTAGGTCAACTGGTAACCTAAAGTCCAATGGTAAAACAGGTTTGGAAAACATTTACAAATACGTCTCAACCACCGTACGGCTTTAACCTTACTGCGTTTGAATCGCTTGTATTTGTTCAAAGCCCATTTTAACAAACGATGATGTAGGTAATAAAACACAGGTCTCAGACAGCTGCGATTAATTTTACCATAATAATTTAACCAGCTCCGAATCTTTGGATTAAGCACTTCCGCTATATCCTGAATTGTACGTTGAGTTTTATTATGGAACTGCAGTTCCCGAAGAACGCCGGTAATTCGCACTTTGGATTTTCGACTCATGATGCAGTCAAATTGAAGAAAGCTTCCTCCTCTTTTCATAGGACTCTGGGCAATAGCCCAACCACCCATTACTCATAATAAGTTTGTATTTTTTTTTGCATTTGTGATTTTCAATTCTGACCGTTAGAGAAATAGAAATTATTGGTGAAGCAATGAATTAAATTCTTAAAATAGACTCTTCAATAAATATTCAGAATGCCCGACAAATTGTAGATACAAGGAATTGGGTAATTCATGGTTACGACAAAGTTGACGATGTTATAATATGGGGAATCGTTTCAAATCATTTGCCCAAACTAAAAGCAGAAATCGAAGCTTATTTAGACCAAAACTAAAAGTGCCAGAAGCCCAATCGTAGCCAACCACTAGGCCAATAGCCTAATGTAGAAGCTCGACACCACTCAGCGTACGGGTCTTCCCGATAATATCGGAACAGGCAGTATACGGCGGTTCTTTAGGACCAGACGATATAGTTGGGTTTGTTAAAAAAGTTATGTTAATTTTGCATTAAAGAAAACTAACACATATGTCATCACAGGATCTCAACGCACAGTTACTAGGACTATTTTTACCACAAGGAATATTGGATCATTTTACAATAACAGACTTCAAGCAAGAAGCAAGTGGTCAGGATTTATACACAAAGAAGCTTACTATATATTTAGAAGAAAAAAAAGAAATCCCGAAAGAATATAGTAATTATCAATATAAAGCAAGTGGCTTTATGGCACCAAAGGAAATAAAAGACTGTCCAGTTAGGCGGAATTTAGTGACTTTAAATGTAAAATGCAGGCGTTGGGATGTTATGATAGAAGGGAAATATCAAAAGCGAAGCAGAAACTGGAAATCTGTAGCAGACGGCACTCGGTTAGATCCTGAGTATGCCGCTTTTTTAAAAGGAATTGGTGGACTCTAATGCCATAAGTACCGAAAGTCTACGAATATTCTTTGGAATAAATGCAAGTACATTCCAACAACAGTACAAAAATAAACTCAGTGGCTATAGCAGCTGGAATCAGAAGCCCCATGCCGACGAATATTTAGTTTTTCCGGAAAATATGGGAGCATTTCTCTCTATTGACGAAGTGGCATTATCAAATGGAGAATTATATACTATACTAACAAACAAGGCTGCATCTGGTAAAAAAGGTAGTATAATTGGGATTTTCCAAGGCGTTGAGAGCTTTAGCATAATCAGTCTAATAAAAGAACATATAGGTTTTAAACTTAGAGATAAAGTAGAGGAAATCACATTAGATTTATCACCTACTATGAATGCTATAGCTAAATCTTGCTTTAGAAGAGCCAAGCGTGTAGCTGATCGATTTCATGTACAAAAATTAACATATGAGGCTGTTCAACAGATTCGTATTGAATATAGATGGGAGGCAATAGATCAGGACAATTTAGAGATATCACTAGCTCGTAAAAATGATACAGAATATTCTCCTGAAATACTACCAAACGGAGACAGTATTAAACAATTACTAGCTCGTAGCAGACACTTATTATTTAAATCTCCAGAAAAATGGACAGCTTCTCAAAAAGAAAGAGCTACCCTATTATTTGAAAGATATCCTGAAATAAAAAAGGCTTATTATTTATCACAGGATTTAAAGATTGCATATAACCATATGTGCGAGAAAAATGTTGGTTGGCTTAAATTAGCACATTGGTCTGAGAAAGTCAGAAAGAGCGGCTTTAAATCATTTAATTCTATTGCTGATACATTTTTCAACTACTATGATAATATATCAAACTTCTTTAATAATAGAAGTACTAATGCTGCGGCTGAATCTTTTAATGCTAAAATAAAAGAATTCAGAAGACAATTTAGAGGTGTAGTAGATGTGAAATTCTTTCTTTTTAGGCTTACTAAAATATATGCGTAGTTAACATATTTATAACTTAGACCCAATATTTAACGCTGATCCGTTCTTTACATCATGGGGAACAGGGTATTTGAATTTGAAGTTAACACCTTTAAAAGTGGTGCTCTAAGGCATCGACATTTGCAAAGAATTTGCGAATACTGACAAAAAAAGCCTGTAAGTTTAATACTTACAGGCTTTAGTGAATCTGAAGGGACTCGAACCCCTAACCTCTTGGGCCGTAACCAAGTGCTCTATCCAATTAAGCTACAGATCCTTGTTTTACCCTATCAAGAAAGTACTTTTCTTTAAGGCGGTGCAAATATAAGGAATTCAAGTCTAAGATTCCAAATCTAAAACTAAAAAATTAAACACCTTCTTCTGAGCATTCGTATTACAATACTCTATAATTAGATATATCTCAATAATTTAAACAGGTAAAAAAAGAATAAAAAAATATTCTTTTTTTACCTGTAATCATATTATTCAATATTTGACGTTGAAACACCAGAGAATTTTCGCGAAACAGTATGAGATTCACTATTTATGTTTTCAACAGAATACTCATAAGTTAAAACCTTATTATATTCATATTGATCATTATACCCCCAACTTCTCAGGTAAATATCAACAGAATTTTGTTCAAGATTTTTTAACTGGCTAATATCAAATGATGCGATTCCCCATCTTACATACCTCCAGTTATCACCATTATCATTATGCTTTACCTCAAGCAATATTTCCCCATTATCTGTAGTAGGATTTTCATTATCATATACTAAATTTACGTAATGAGTTAAATTATTTCCATAATATTCAAATTGAACATTTAAATAATCATCAGTAAACCAAGTATCAACAATATGAATAGGAGTATCACCAATAGAGTCTATTTCCTCCTCTGTTGTTTCTTCTGTAATATTAAAAATAGGTTTGGTCAATATTTCATCATAGCTTTTTAATTCAATATAATAATCTAACAATTCAGAATCAGTCGCCTCCCCTTCTAATTCATAATAAAATAAAAGCCTCATTCCATTTTCAAACTCCGAAATATCAATTGAGTTATCTTTGGGTCCAAATTTTACTCCATCATCAGTAACTATATAATAACTATTATCTGTTAGATAAACAGTCCCTGATGTTAACCACCAATTATCCCCATCAGAATCATCATCCGAAAACATATCATCACACGATACGAATACCATCATCCCCATTAACAGAGGTAGTAAAAACTTCAATTTGTTCATAGCTATTCCTTTCAATTATATTAATTCAATTTACGCACTTCTATTGTCAAATAAGTTAATTTAACTTTAGAAGTTACTGTTTTTTTATGTTAGACTATAAAAAAGAGAAACAGTTGCGTGAAAGATGAATAGTTTTTTATTATTTCAAACAATCTTTTAATCCATTTAAATCAAGTATTTTAATAATTTTTCCTTTAGCCTCAATTAATCCTTCATTATTCAGGTCTCTGATTCCTCTTCCTACAGAAGGCCTTGTCACCCCAAATAACTCGGCTAATTCATTTTGCGATTTATCCAACACAACAATATTTTGCCCCTGAGAAGCCTGAAGTAAATAATTTGCTATTTTTCCTTTGATGGTCTGGAATGTTAAAAATTTAATTTTTTGAGACAGGAATTGCGATCTGTTTGAAATAGAATTTAAAAAATTTAACAGCACCATCTTATTATCCTGAAAGAGCTTTAATATAGATTCTTTAGGCAATATAAGCAGTTCAGAATCAATATTTGCTATAATATTTACAGGAAAGGTATTAGATTGACCAAACAAAAATGCAACAGCTAAAGGCTTAGGAGGTTCTATATCTTCTATTTTTATAGTTTTTCCTGAGAAATCAATCATCTCTCCTTTTACACTTCCGGTTAATACTATTAATAAACGATCAACTCTATCTCCTGCACTAACAACCATCTGGCCTTTACTATATTTTTTTATCTGATAATGTATATCTGTAAATGCAGTGGTAATTTCTTCAATTGTTAATCCTCTAAACAAGGGACTCTTTTCTAAAAACGGGAAATCCTGAATCATATTATATCGAATATTTAAAGCTAAAACGATAAAAATACATAGAAAAATATATTTTTCGTTGCCTTTGTAACATATGTTACAGAATAATGAACGATATGACCGCATCTTTGTATTAGAAATATAAAGCGAGAGTAATGGAAAGAGATATTATAAAAATAAATGAAGAGTTATGTAACGGTTGTGGACAATGTGTTCCAGGCTGCCATGAAGGTGCATTACAAATTATAGATGGTAAAGCCAGGTTAATTAGCGATTTGATGTGTGACGGATTAGGAGCATGCCTTGGACATTGTCCGCAAGGTGCTATGGAAATTGAAAGACGCGAAGCGGCTCCTTACGACGAAGTTCAGGTGATGGCAGAAATGGTAAAAAAAGGAATGAATACTGTAATAGCTCACCTAAAACACCTTAAAGACCATAACGAAATTGGTTTTTTAAAAGAAGCAATGGGATATTTAAAAAACAATCAGGATAAATACGATTTTGATTTAAATGAAGTAATTAATGCTATGCACAATAAAGTAGACGTAAAACCTATGGCTCATCATGGAGGAGGTTGCCCAGGATCTCAAAGCAGAGAAATTAAAAGAGGTGGATTTTCATTAGCATCAGAAACGACCAAAGCTAACCAACCTTCAGAATTACGTCAATGGCCTGTACAAATGCACTTAATTAATCCGGGAGCAAGCTTTTTTAAAGAAGCGGATATGGTATTAGCTGCTGATTGTGTTCCATTTGCAATGGGAAATTTCCATCAAAAATTCTTAAAGAACAAGGTATTAGCAAATGCTTGTCCTAAACTTGATGATGGTATGGAAATCTATTTAAACAAACTTGTTTCGCTAATTGATGATGCCAGAATTAATTCACTAACAGTGGTTATTATGCAGGTACCATGTTGTGGCGGTTTAATGGGACTGGCACAACAAGCATTACAACAAGCCAACAGAAAAATCCCTATTAAGAGAGCTATTATCTCAATTGAAGGTGAAGTTCTTTCTGAAGAATGGGTGTAAATATTAGTCGAAAGTTAAAAGTCGATAATTGTAAACTAAAAGCTTGTATTATTATAACTCACAACAAATCAATGCAAATGCAAATGCAATCATTGCATTTAAATATTAAAAATTAAAATTCTTAAAATCAAATATCATGAGTATGTTTTGTTATCAATGTCAGGAAGCAGCCCAAGGAACAGGTTGTACAATAAAAGGTGTATGTGGAAAAACCGACGAGGTTGCTGCATTACAAGATGTATTACTTTTTGTAACAAAAGGATTAGCAAATATTAATTCGATTGCTGCACAAACTAATGACGATAACAATAAGGCGTATAAATATATAATTGATGCCTTATTTATTACTATTACAAATGCTAATTTTGATGGTGGTAAAATAGAAGCTAAAATTAACGAAGTAATTCAGCTTCGTGATGAAATAAAAGCTTCTTTAGTTGCTAAAGGTATCGAATTATCATCAAACGAACATAGCATTAATTATTCTGGAACTACTAAAGATGATTTCTTAAAAGTAGCCCCCGCGATTGGTATACTATCGATAGAAAACGAAGATATCCGCTCTTTAAAAGAATTACTAACATACGGAGTTAAAGGTATGGCTGCTTATGCTGAACATGCTATTAATCTTGGGTATGAAAGTGATGAGATCAGCCTGTTTATCCAAAAAGCACTGGTTGCCACTACAAATAGCTCTTTATCTGCAGACGATTTAGTTGGTTTAGTGCTTGAATGTGGTAAATATGGTGTTGATGTGATGGCTTTATTAGATAAAGCAAACACGGAAAGCTTTGGAAACCCGGAAATCACTAAAGTAAATTTAGGAGTCCGAAACAATCCCGCTATCTTAATCTCTGGCCACGATTTAAAAGATATGGAAGAATTGCTGAAGCAAACAGAAGGAACCGGTGTTGATGTATACACACACAGTGAAATGCTTCCTGCAAATTATTATCCTGCATTTAAAAAGTATGAGCATTTTGTTGGAAACTATGGTAATGCATGGTGGAAACAAAAAGAAGAATTTGAATCATTTAATGGACCAATTCTATTTACAACTAACTGTATTGTACCACCTAACGAAAGTTACAAAGACAGAATTTATACTACAGGAGCAAGTGGTTTTGAAGGGTGCACTCATATTGCAGACAGGAAAGATGGTCAACCTAAAGATTTTAGTGTCGTTATTGAACACGCTAAAAAATGTGCTTCTCCAACAGAAATTGAAACAGGTGAGATTGTTGGTGGATTTGCTCACAACCAGGTTTTACAATTAGCCGATAAAGTGGTTGATGCAGTTAAAGGTGGAGCTATTAAGAAATTTGTTGTAATGGCAGGTTGCGATGGAAGAATGAACAGCAGAAGCTATTACTCTGACTTTGCAACTGAACTTCCAGAAGATACAGTGATCTTAACAGCTGGATGTGCAAAATACAGATATAACAAGCTTCCATTGGGTGACATTGGTGGTATTCCAAGAGTTTTAGATGCAGGTCAGTGTAATGACTCTTATTCGCTAGCTGTTACTGCCTTAAAACTCAAAGAGGTATTTGAATTGGAAGATATAAATGATTTACCAATAGTATATAACATTGCATGGTACGAGCAAAAAGCGGTAATTGTATTACTAGCATTATTAAGCCTTGGTGTTAAAAATATCAATTTAGGGCCAACACTTCCCGCTTTCTTGTCGCCAAACGTGGCAAAAATATTAATTGAAACATTTAATATTGGCGGAATCAGTGATGTAAAAACAGATATTGAAAATATGATTTTAGCATAGTAGTGTCTAATGTTTACGCATAGGTATTAACAATAGAATGGTAAGTAGGTGTTCCCCCTTTGTTTAATAACATTGGGGGATTTTATTTTAAACAATTTTCCTCTTTATTTGCAATAAAAAAATGCAATACAAAACTGTTGAATCAAAAATTACCTTCTTAAAACTTCAGGATAAAATAAATTATAATGTTTGTAATAAGGCTAAAATTAATCTTATTAAAGTTGATAAACCAATCTCTACTAATGAATACTTAAAATTATATACTGAAGTTGGAGAGCATTATAACTGGCTCGACAGAATATTTATGAAAAAAGAGAATCTTTATGATATTCTAAATTCAGATAAAACTCAAATATTCAGCTTCTACATTAATGATGAGTTTGCAGGTTACTGCGAACTTGTATCAGAAGATGAATATGTTGAAATATTATATTTTGGTTTAGTTCAAAAATTTATTGGTAAAGGTTACGGTAAATTCTTACTTTCAAAAACCCTAGAAAAAGCCTGGAGTTTCAATCCTCAATGGATTCAATTAAACACTTGTGATCTTGACCACCCAAATGCATTAAATGCATATAAAAGTATGGGTTTTAAAGAATACAAAACAATAGTTGAAACTAAAAAAGTTAAAAAACCCTTTACCAGGTAGGCAAAGGGTTAATTCATTAGTAGATACACGTATTCTCAATTTATTGTAAAGCTTTCTTCATTGTACTACCTAAATCAGCAGGTGATTCAACAACAAAAAGTCCGCATTCTTTCATAACTTTCATTTTAGCTGCAGCAGTATCTTCTGCTCCCCCGATAATTGCACCGGCATGGCCCATTCTACGACCTTTAGGTGCAGTTTGTCCTGCTATAAAACCAACAACAGGTTTAGTACCATTTTCTTTAATCCATCGGGCAGCTTCAGTTTCCATACTACCACCAATCTCCCCTATCATAATAATACCTTCAGTATCAGGATCATTCATTAGCAACTCAACAGCTTGTTTTGTGGTTGTCCCAATGATAGGATCACCACCAATACCTATACAAGTACTTTGTCCTAACCCTTCTTTAGTCAACTGATCAACAGCTTCATAAGTCAAGGTACCTGATCTTGAAACAACGCCAATTTTACCTTTACTATGAATAAATCCAGGCATAATCCCAGCTTTTGCTAAACCGGGAGATATTACTCCGGGACAGTTAGGTCCAACTAATCGTGTATCCTTATCCTTCAAATAATCTTTTACCTTTACCATATCAGCTGTAGGTATGCCTTCTGTTATGGTTATTGCAACTTTAATTCCAGCATCTGCTGCCTCCATTATGGCATCTGCTGCAAAAGCAGGAGGTACAAAAATGACAGACACATCTGCTCCTACTTCATCTACAGCATCTTTTACTGTATTAAAAACCGGAAGATCAAGATGCTTTGTACCGCCTTTTCCTGGAGTAACACCTCCTACTACATTTGTTCCGTATTCAATCATTTGCGAAGCATGAAATGTACCTTCACTGCCTGTAAAGCCCTGAACAATTACTTTTGATTTATCTGATAATAATACACTCATAACATATATATTTATCTAAATAATTAGGATATGTAAATTATAATATTTTTATAAGTTACCCAATAACTTTTAGAATAAATAACCAATTAATTAGATTTTTGTTTAACATTTTTTAATCATTTATGAATATTTCTTAAAATCTGAAATATTTTTTTGTAGTACACAAATAGGAAAGTAGTTATTCGACAGGTGACTATTTCTTCAATATCTACGAACCGAAGTACTTTAACTTTTAGATAACATCTTCTTTAAATAGATCAAACTCACAATCCAAACTAAACAACAATATCTACTCACACACCAATCCGTTATCTTATATTAATACTTTTATAATTATGGTTTAATAATCAATTAACACATTTACCATCAAGTCAAAATATATTTACAACAACACACAGGGATTATTAATATCATTTTTTTAAACTTTCGTATTAAGTATTATGATGAAGTGGAAGAATCTTAAAATTGCACAAAAACTAACCATTAGTTTTTCTGCTCTTCTCATGATATTTATCCTTTTTGGTGCTATGGCCATTTTAAGGATGAATACCATTAAAAGTTCTGCAAATATGGTATCTGAACATCAATTACCAACTGTTATTAAAGTTGCTGAACTGGAACGAAACTGGCAACAGGCCATATTTTATTTGAGAAGTTATGGGTATAGTCTGGATAAACATTTTTTATATGATGGACTAACACACCTTCAGTTTACTCAAAATATACTTGAAGAAATTAAGACATTATTGAAACACGATCCTTCATTAAATAACCAACTTAAGATACTGGAGTCTGAATTAGTATCGTTCACAAATCTTGTTAAGGAAGCCCAAATTGCAATGGATTCAGGCAAACAGAATCTAACCCTTATTGACGACTCGATGGATAATGGTATTTTACTTACACAACTGTTATCAAGTACTCTTTTTCGTCAAACAGAAATGGATATAAATAATAACGTTTCTTTAGCCTCTAATTCTATCTTAATTTTAATTGGGGGATTGATAATATTAACCATTATTAGTATTATCTCATCTAGATATTTAACTAAATCGATTACCAAACCTATTTATCAACTGGTTGATTTTGCAAAGCAACAGGCAAAAGGGCAACTTAATAAAGATTTTGATCTGGATCAAAATGATGAAATCGGACAGCTTGCAAATAGTATTCGCAGTAGCAATGGTATTATTAAGGAAATGGTAATTCGTTTAAATCAAGCTGCAAAAAGCATTAAAGAAATGAGTGAAAGTTTTAACAATAAAGCTATTAAGCTCAATGAATTTTCTTCTGCTCAGGCCTCTTCATCTGAAGAACTATCTGCAGCTATGGAAGAAATGGCTTCACTTATTAGTCAAAATGCCGATGACGCTCAAAAAATTGCTCAAATCAATCTTAAATCTACAGAAACTATCGACGACGAGATGAGTCAAACACAACATGCCATGCATATCATGGATAAATTGATTGATAGGTCTCAAATTATTAAAGAAATAGCCTTGCAAACAAACATTTTAGCCTTAAATGCCAGTATTGAAGCTGCAAAAGCAGGAAATCAAGGACGTGGATTTGGTGTTGTTGCTAAGGGAATTCGAGAACTGGCAGAAAAAGCTCAGGAAGTTTCAGCAGATATTAATTCTATTTCTGCAGAGGGAAAAGAATATTCAGGATTAGCAGGCATCAGTTTTAAAAGAATATATTCCGAAAGTCAAAAAACGACAACCTATATTCATAAAATTACCTATTACGCTGTAGAACAGGAAAGTGAAGCATCTCAAATAACAAATGCGGTCTCTGAATTCAATGAACATACACAACGTATTGCAATAATGGCTGAAAATATGTCGGAAGAATCTGATATCCTTAAAAATGAATCAAAGGAAATGCAAAAGATGCTGGGATTCTTTTCTGTTGATGGGAAAATAATGATGTTCGATAAAAAGAAAAACAAAAAGCTAAAATTAAAAAAAAAGCAAAAAAAGTTGCAATCAGATAAACAAGAAATTGCACGAATTAAATATTCCGGAGATTGTTCCTTCTCATCTACAAACAGTCAAAAGCAAACAATTTGAATCCGTTAAATAGATTTTATAAAACCCATCTTGTAAAAGCAAAAATCAGTTGATTTCTGCTTTTTTTGTGTTTATCATAGATTATAAAGTCAGCTTTGTGTATTTTTGCGTCAAATTAATGCATTGAAATGATAAATCTTGAAGATACTATTGTAGCTGTTTCTACAGCTCAAGGCGCTGGTGCTATTGCTGTTATTCGACTAACAGGTCCTGATAGCATTATTATTTGTAATAAAGTTTTTAAATCGGTTAAATCCGAAAAAAAATTAATTGATCAATCTGCCAACACTGTACATTTTGGTTCTTTAATTGATGAAGATAAAGAATTAGATGAAGTACTGATCAGTATCTTTAAGGCTCCCAACTCTTTTACCGGTGAAAACACGGTTGAAGTATCTTGTCATGGTGCTCCATATATTCAACAAAAAGTGCTTGAGTTATTTATTAAAAACGGCGCTAAACTGGCTGGTCCTGGTGAGTTTACTCAACGTGCTTTTTTAAATGGCAAAATGGATTTATCCCAAGCAGAAGCTGTAGCAGATTTAATTGCATCCAAAAGTGAAGCAGCACGTCGTGTGGCCCTTCAACAAATGAAAGGTGGATTTTCTAATGAATTAATACATTTAAGGGAACGACTTCTTAATTTTATTTCATTAATTGAACTGGAACTTGATTTTAGTGAGGAAGATGTTGAATTTGCAGATCGTCAACAGCTCGTTGACTTGGTAAATGAAATAGAACAACTTCTTTCTAAGTTAATTAACTCCTTCTCTTTAGGTAATGCCATCAAAAATGGGATTCCTGTTGCTATTGTAGGTCATACCAATGCGGGCAAATCAACGCTACTAAATACTATTTTACAAGAAGACAGAGCTATTGTTTCTGATATACATGGCACAACCCGCGACGTTATCGAAGATACCATAAACATTCAAGGAATTACTTTCCGCTTCATTGATACTGCCGGAATCAGAAAAACAACTGATGCTATCGAAACCATAGGTATTGACCGAACTTTTAGCAAAATCGAATCTGCCTCAATTGTTATCTTAATGTTGGATATTAATGATCCAAATGAAAAAATACATGAAGCGATTGCGGATGTTAAAGGTAAAATGAATGACAGCCAGCAATTAATTGTTGCAATCAATAAAATTGATTTGCTAAACGAAAATGAAATAAACCTTCGCTTTGATCAAAATAAGTTTAAAGAACTATCCGGTTCCGATGCTATAGTAACGCTATCTGCTAAAAAACAAACGGGTATTGATCAACTATCTGAAGAACTCATTAAAACCATTAACCTTAAAGCCGTTGATAATGACGAAGTGATCGTTACCAATGCTCGCCATTATGAAGCATTAAAGCGTTCCCATGAGTCTATAGCCAGAGTTGTTGATGGATTACACGCAGGTATATCCGGCGACTTCCTTGCTCAGGATATTAGAGAGGTACTATACTTTTTAGGTGAAATCACAGGTGGAGAAATACAAACTGACGAAGTATTAGGTAATATCTTTAAAAATTTCTGTATCGGAAAGTAGGCCGTGCGAAAGCTGCGAAATATTAATTTACAAGTTGGTTATATTACCATACCCAAAACTTTTGTTCATTATTCATTTGGATATATTACCTCTGGAATTATTAAATATTCAAATTTTACTATGAAGTTTTATCATAAATAATTGAATATCTATAATCAATTATTTCCTGATAACTATTTTGCTTTTTCTTCTTCCCCCCTAATATTAAAGCTAATTCCTCTGTATCTTCAGGAAGAACAATGGACACATTTAATAAATCATATGCAGGTGCTAATATCCATTTCCCATTAGATAAAATCATTGAGAAATTTTTAAGATGCATATCATTATTGCCTGTCAAAAAACAAAAGAGGGTCAGTTCAAAAAGAAATAATTTATCCAATAAAGGATTAGCAGAATATTCACTGAGCGCCTTTCCAATTTTTTCCATTGAACCTTTATATTTGTCAAAGGCTTCGGTTATTTGAAACATATCCAGCATATGTATCTTATCTCCTTTTTCTGTTCGGTCAATTCGTTTGGTAATATAAGAAAGCTCACCTGATTGTAACCTGATTAAACTCGATTGAACTACATTAATTCCAAAACTTTCTGCAATTCGCATTGTCAAATGTTCATTGGCTGGCATTTCCGGATAGTCTTCAGAAGCAGGTTTAAATATATAATTACCACCTAATGCACCAACAACAGTCAATCTATTATCTGTTTCATCTCTGGAGTCTTCAACTACACTCATTGAAAGCTTTGGTTGTACACCTGGAACAGTCACACTGCGTTCAACAACATTTTTTTGCTAACTCTGACATTTTATCCAGACCATAGGGAATGATGGGTGGCCTGACTGTACCAAAGAAGCGTTAGCTGCAAGATTCATGATACTCACCTTCTCCATCAATACACAAATATAATGTATTTTGCACTCACATAGTGCAAAATACATAAAGAAACGCACTACATAAGTGCATTAAATACAAATATTGGTAAAACTGTAATACCACAATTAGTCCTATTAATACACTCCATAATTTTAACAATTCTATTATTATCTTAAATATTCTTTTACTACTTCTTCAATATCAAATTTAATTTTTTGTTCATCCAGTGCCATCAAAGTATGGGTTTGGATAAATTTGGTGGAGTTTGAAACTTACTGTACTTATTTTATTTTTCTAAACAATATAAAAAAAGCGGAGGCAACAATAAAACTTAAAATTCCTGCTGCAAAGAATAACGTAATCTCTGCTTTATAAATATAACCTAAAAATGTAGACGCAAACTGACCACCAAAAACACCCATAGAATACAAGCTTAAGTTTTTTCCTCTGTTTTTATAATTACTAACGTCTACCATCATATGATTTAATGTAGGTACAGTTAAACCAAAACCAATACCTAACATAAAAGCACCAATGTAAAGAATCATAATCAATGATGCACTGGCAATAGCAAAGTAACCAAGTCCAAAAAACAATAACATGAAAGATCCGAATCGTTTGTGCAACCAACCCGACAAAGCAGAAAATACAACTACACCCAAAGAAGGTATGGTTATAAGAAGTGCAGGACTAAATTTAAAATTCAGGTTTTTTACTATTGGCACTAATGACGGTGCAATTGCAGCCCCCACCATTATCGTCAACATACTGGTTAGCAACAATGTAATTATTGTATATTTATTTGCTTTTTTCATATGATTATAAGATGATTTTCAACTTATTTAACATTATAATAGAGACGCCCAAATTAAGCGTCTCTATCATCATTCTTTATCTTTTATGTTGAATATCCCTATTTAATTAATAGGTCTTAAATTTGTTTACCTTTCAACTTTATAAACTTTCAACTAAATACTTCTATCGGGTTGTTTGCCAACCTTTGTATTGTTCTAGATGATTGGATTCTGGTGTTTCCATTAAGAAAATGCCGACAAAGTCTTTGTAAGGTTCCATGTATGGAAATAATTTATATTCTGACCAATCTGGTTTTTGAACCGCTGTTTCAAGCTTATCCATTGTTTCTTCCCATTTGTGACTATCCTTAAACCACACTTCCATTACTCGCTGGAAAGGACCTGTTTTAGGTTCTTTTAATACCTTGCTGGAAAGAACACGAAGAACATCCGGACACCTTGCTATTTCAGGAGCCATAACTTCAGAAAACCATTTATCTCCTTCTGTCTGAGAAACATTATCAGGATACTTAAAAGCCACTAGCCATCTAAAAACAGGTCCGTCTTCGGTAGTATAGTTAGAACCTTTAAAATCATTCTCCCAAAAGGAAGGTATAAAAGCGAAAACAGTAGGATGATAACCAGTTTGTGATCCCATCCATTTTTCAGGTCTTAATCCATCATCTGTTGGCTGACAGGTTATCTCCATATATCTTTTACTGTAACTCTCCTTAAAGGCTATGCCACTAGGTGTATTATCTTTACTCGTATTGAATGGATTAATTAGCCAATAGTGTTCAGTCATAATCCAGTTATAAGAACCAAATTTCTCTGCTCCTTTAGGTAGAGGTAAGGCTCTGTAGGTAGAGTATTTAGTTACATATGGCGAAAACTGTGACATGCTTTCCGGTACATGATATTTATACAACCACCAGTATGCTTCAGGCAAGTAACTATAATCCTTTACATTTACCATGATAATACTTCTCATTAAATGGCAAACTGGCTGTTGGTTATCCTGAGCTTTTGCTGTATTAAAAAGGATTATAAAAGCAGAGATGATGAGTGTTGCTTTTTGTTTCATATCTTTCATTTTAGAGTATTCAGATAAAAGTATCGATCTTATGTATCGATTCTGACGGTTCGTATTACTTCTTAGGAATTACAGGTAAAATAATCTCACTATTATACTTGCCACCGGTATAAATTACATGGTTGCCGGCATTTCTAAGCGGACCATATTGAATTTCAAAAGGACTTCCGGGATGGCTTACAATAGGAGTTCCTTTAACCACAACTCTAAGTGTTTCTCCTGCCTCAAAAACTACATTTGTTGGCCATATCTCAATGTCAACAGGAACAGGGTTCTCACTTTTTAAATATAAATTATGCTGGTGCGCCAATACCGGACGTTCCGGAGTTGAAAGCTCATAATCTAATTCTCTTTGAGAAACTCGCAACCAACCGCAGGCTGCAGGACCATCATCAAACATTTGAGAGAAAGTAAATTTCACTTCCTTTCCGTCTTTATCTAACTTTTTCAAACCAACAAATAAATCAGCATCAATACTGCCAATTGCTGCAATCCACAGTCTTAGCTTACTATAACCGGTAATTTCAGTTTTTTTATTGAATTTCATATCAAAATAAGCCTGACCATTTACATCTGTTGATGTATAACTAACAGATGCTTCTTCTGTTGTTGCTTTTTTTGATATAGATGCATCTTTCGCATTTAAAAAATAAGTTTGGTATTCTGTTCTGGCCAATGGGAATTCATTCTCTTCTCTAAAAGTCCAGTCTGAGCCTCCGGTACGTTCTGCAACACGCACTTTCGACCAGTTTTTAACATCATTATCAATTCCTTTTAGGTAATGATCAAAAAATGATTTTTGACGATTGTAACCCCAGTCTGAATAAAATTCAGCCCATTCTTTACCTCCGTGAATATCCAGATATTTATCCTTTGAAGAAATAGTCTTCCATGCTTCAATCGTACCTCTTAAGTGAAGGTCATTTGGCCATCCTGTAACAGCATATGTTGGCACTGTAACCTGACTCCAGTCTGCTACTTTTGATTTCCAGTAATCATCAAACAAAGGGTGATTTAACATGGCAACTTCCATATCTTCCACCTGCGTTTTTGAATATCCAACCAAATGCATCCAGTTGTAGTTAAAAGGAAGCGTTGGTATACCCCCATGAAAATAACATTCTCTGTATACATCACTAGCACCTTCCCATGGCATAATAGCAGCCAAATGTGGTGGTTTAAGTGCAGCAACTTCCCAAGCTGACATAGCATAATAAGATACAGCTCCCCAACCTATCTTACCATTAGACCATGGAAGTTTAGCAGCCCATTCTACAACATCATATCCTGCACGGGCTTCCTCACTACTAAAGAAATAAGCTTCACCATCAGAAGACCAGTTACCCGGAGAATCCACAATAATAATGGCATAATCATCCTTACACCACTTCATAGGGTCAAACACCTCAAAAATGGTTTCATCAGATAATTTTTCAAAGGGCACACCTGATCCTGCAAATGATTTTTGCATATCAATATGCGGATGTTTTCCAAATGGCGCAAAACAAATAATTGCAGGAATATTTTTAGCATTTTCAGGCTTGTAAATATTACCGTAAAGTGTTTTGCCATCGCTCAATGTAATGGCAACATCCTTTTGAATCATTACACCATCTTTAACCCTTTCGGAATAACCTAAGCCTGGATATTTTCCGGCTGCAAAATCAGACATCCCATTTCTCATCTCAGCACCTAATTCAATCGGTGTTTTCTGACAATGAGTGTTTGTCTTTCCTAAATCTGATTTGCGAAGTTGTGCAAACATACCTGTACTAAAAAGCACAGTAAGCATCACAACAAAGCAAAACTTAACATTTGTCATCTTTGTCATAATTAAATATTAATATGTGTTTTATTGAATTGTTAGATTTTAAAATTCAGAAATTTGACAGCATTATAAATACATTTAAATCAACAATATACAAGCAATAGAATCTTTTTATAAATCGTAATTTCATTCTAAAACCGGACTATCCTCTCCATAATCTATTTCTGCGGTTCTTTTACCTCCATAGGCTAGTGCTGGTAATATATCATGCTTATCCAACATAATCTCAATGAATTTTAATTTGTCATGGGGTTCTTGTAATACGCTGTTTAATTCTTCAAGAGATCTTACAACAGAACAGTCAGTATTATTACCATCGTCAAAGGATGAAACCAATTGGGTATAATTCCATTCCGCAATGTCATTATATTTAGCATTTCTTCCCAGTATGGCTCTCTCAATGGTATAGCCATCATTATTAATTAAAAAGATATATGGTTTAAGTTTATGTCTGATAATAGTTGATAATTCCTGAGCTGTTAACTGAAATGAACCATCTCCTATAAAAAGTAGTTGTCGTCTTTCTGGAGAAGCTAACAGTGTCCCCAGCAAAGCACCTAATGTAAATCCAATAGAGCCCCAAATTGGTTGATGGATGTAATCACAGTCTTTTGGTAATTTCAGACTTCCTGCACCAAAATTGGAAGTCCCATTTTCTGCAAGAATCACATCTTTCTCTTGTAAAAAATTCTGTATTGTATTCCAAAACGTTGCTTGTGTTAAAGGGTCTTTGTCAGATATCTTAACCTCTGACAACATTGAATCTTGTTTTTCCAGCAAAGGATGTTCTTTAGCCAGAACACACAAGTATTCAAACAATAGTTTAGGATTTGTTCCACCAAAATATTCATCATTACAATTAACTTCATTTTTACAGACTTCAATTGTAGAATCAGGTAACTCACTTGAATAAAAGCCGGATGTACCTTCCACTGGACGATAACCTATTGTTACTAAACAATCGCTCTGTTCTACGGCTAAGCAAATTTCTTTTTTTCCTAACTTCCCTGCATAGTTACCGCTAAATAAATCTGATGTTTCATCAAATGCACTTTTTCCACCACTGACTACAGCAACTTTAACATTTAATTTATTTGCAATTTCTTCAATCTCCGTATTGATATGAAATCGGTGCGCATCCATATCTAATAAAAATACCGGACTTTTAGCGTTTTTAAGTTTTGCAAAAAGAAATTGAGCCGACTTCTCAATATTAGCCTTATTTACATCCTTGTATTTCAGCATTAATTTATCATCCGGAACTATAATTTTAAGATAAACAATATCTGAGGGTAATTCTATAAAAACAGGTTGTAAATGTAAAATAGTACTTTGTGTTCAGATATCAATTGATCTAAAGATCTGTTAAATAAGAAACAATAAACAGAAAATATGAGCTCAATTAAATTATCTAAATCAGAGAAAAAATTTGCACGACAAATAATCGATCAAGAGTTCGTTAAGTTTTTATAATTTATTAATTTTTAGACACATAGATACTTCACCACAAACAACATAAGATATTCACAATAAGCGCCTTGTAAATCAATCTTTGTCTTTTGTCTTTAATCTAACGGTCTGTTAATTGATAAGAGATTGCAAATTTTACTATTTTAGCGCAATAGAACATACATTGCTATTCAGTATAATGTATATAGACATAAGTATAAAGATATTAGTATAAAGATAAGAGTACTTTAGTTTATTAATATCCATATAATTTCTTTTGTCTTTATTCTTTTGTCTTAAATCTAATGATTTTAATAGTTAACTAATCAATTACCTCAATGCCTAGTAACTTTGAATTTCTAAAAAAGGAATTTCCTATATTAGCAAACATTGCAGCAACTGCAGAACTCAATATATATTCAGACCCTGTCACTACCCTTTTTAAGCTGCGACAGTTCGGGGAAAAGTATGTCCATATTCTGTTTGATGAACATGGAATGGAATTGCCTCGTGAAAACACTTTTCATAACTGCTTAAAAGAACTGGAATATGATGGTGTATTGCCGGAAAGAGTTAAAGATCTGCTTTTCACCATTAAAAATAAAGGGAATGATGCCGTTCATGGCAACAAGGGGACAACCGATGATGCTAAAACGGTATTATTTTCGGCCTTTAAAATTGCCAAATGGTTATGTGAAACCTACTCTGTTAAAAGTATTGATTTATCGGATATCAAGTTTAAATCTCCTGTTAATGTGAACACACAAAAGGAGCTTTGGGCTTTAGAAGCCAGTTATAAAGAGCTTGAGGATAAGTTTAACAGATTACAGGCAGAAAGAAAGACTGAAGGTATTACTGAAGAACGAGCTAATGAAATTAACATACGCAAGAAGAAAGCTACAGCAAAAATTGAAATGTCGGAAGCTGAAACTCGTGAATTAATTGATGCTCAACTAAGGGATGCAGGATGGGAATGTGATACAAAGACAATCAATTACAAAATAAATAAAACATTACCACAAAAAGGCCGCTATATGGCTATTGCTGAATGGCAATGTGGTAAAAAGTATGCTGATTACGCACTGTTCAACGGTGCAGAACTCATTGGAATTGTAGAAGCTAAAAAACATATTAAGAATGTAATGTCTGACCTGAATCAGGCTAAAGTATATAGTCAGGAGGTAAACACATCAAATAATATAAGTTTTCCTTTTCACCCAAACCATTTAAAATATAAAGTTCCTTTTATGTTTTCTACCAACGGAAGACAATATCTTGAACAAATAAAAACAGCTTCGGGTATTTGGTTCTGGGATGGAAGGAAACAAACAAATATTGCCCGTCCTTTGCGAAACTGGTTCTCTCCTACTGACTTAACTGAGATGCTTGGCTACGATGAAGAAGTTGCCGAGGATAAGCTAAAACAGCAACCATTCAGTATTTTATCAGATCCTGACGGATTAAATCTTCGGGAATACCAGATTAAAGCTATTAAAGAGGTTGAAAAGAAAATTATAAACGACAAGGAAGACAGACGTGCTTTGTTAGCCATGGCTACAGGTACAGGTAAAACCAGGACTTTAATAGGTTTATGCTACCGGTTGATTTCATCAGGAAGATTCCGCAGAATTCTGTTTTTGGTAGACCGAAGGATGCTGGGGAAACAAGCCAGCGATGCTTTTAAGGAAGTGAAAATAGAAAACTTACAAACCTTTGCACAGATATTTGACATTCAGGATTTAAAAATACCTTTACCTGAACTGGATACGAAGATTCATTTTGCTACCGTACAAAGTATGGTTAAAAGAGTGGCTTATTCTGATACGCCTCCTAGTATTGGTGATTATGATTGTATTGTGGTGGATGAAGCCCACAGAGGTTATACGCTGGATAAAGAAATGGATGATGAAGAGCTTATTCTGCGAGATCAAAAAGATTTCCAGGGTAAATATCGTATGGTGTTAGATTATTTTGATGCTTACCGCATTGGTTTAACTGCAACGCCGGCTGTCCACACCGCTCAGATTTTCGGTGAGCCGGTTTATAATTATTCCTACAGAAAAGCTGTTGTTGATGGTTATCTCATAGACTTTGAGCCTCCTTACGTTTTTCAGACTCACCTGGGTAAGAATGGCATTAAATGGGAAAAGGGAGACCATGTTAAGATTTACGATCCGGAAGAAAATGAAATTGTTGATTCAGGTATTACTGAAGATGAAATTAAAGTGGAGATTGAAGGTTTTAACCGAAAAGTAATAAACGATAGCTTTAATCGTAACATTCTGAATAAGCTGATTACTGATTATGGCCTTCATCCCGAAGATAAAAAGAAAACACTGATTTTTGCAGCAACTACTACTCATGCTGAAATGATTGTGAATATTTTAAATGAGGAATTTAATGAATTAGGCGAAGAAGTAGATGCTGAGGCTATTGCTCAAATTACCGGAGATGTATACAATCGGGATGATCTGCTTGCCAAATTTAAAAATGATCAATATCCAAGCATTGTGGTTACTGTAGATCTACTGACTACAGGTATTGATGTTCCATCTATTTGTAATCTTGTTTTCTTACGAAGGGTGAACTCTCGTATTTTGTATGACCAAATGCTGGGACGCGCTACCCGCAGATGTGATGAGATAGGCAAGGATGTCTTCATTATTTATGATTGTGTGGGCGTATCAGAGATTATGGCTAAAGAAAAAGTGATGAAGCCTGTGGCTCCTTCTGTTCATAAAAGTTTTACGGATTTAAGTGAAGAACTTGCTATTATTAAAGACAAATATATACAGGAAATCAAACTCGATCGTATTATTGCTAAACTACAACGCAAAATCAGGTCGTTTAACGATGAACAACTGCAAAAATTTGCAGCTATATCCAATGAACCTGATGTAAATGAATTAGCTAAAAAACTTAAAGAAATTGAATCCGATAAACTGGCCGGTACGATGCAGGAATATGATGACTTATGGAATTTTCTGGACAAGGAAAAAGGATTGAATTATAACTATGCTACTCTTTACAGCGAGCACACAGATACTGTGGAAGATGTAACAAGGGCTTATGAAAATAACTTGAAACCTAAAGATTATATTGAATCCTTTAACGAATTTATTCAAAACAATAAAAACACCAATGCCGCTTTAAATATTATTTGTACCAAACCGGGCAATTTAACCAGAAAGGATTTAAATGATCTTAAGCTAATTTTAGATGAAAAAGGTTACAATAACATAAGGCTTAACACCGCATACAAAGAACTATCTAACCATGAAATAGTTGCTGACATTATTGCTCATATTCGTACTTGTGCATTAGGATCTGAATTAATAGGTCACAAAGAAAGAATTACCAATGCGGTTAATAAGCTAAAAGACAACCATAAATGGAATGCTATTCAGCTTAAATGGCTCGATAAAATTGAACAACAGCTTTTGAAAGAGAGCATTATCACTGCTGAAGATTTAAACAAACCGCCTTTTAGTATTGATGGTGGTAAAAAGCGTCTGGATAAAATCTTTAAAAACGAAACAGACCTGATTATTAAAGAATTAAACGAATATTTATACGCATAAATCTTAATTTATTCCACGCAAAAATCGCAAAAATAATACAACGCCAAAAACGCAAAAGAAATGCATGAAAATGAAATTTCATATAAATGTATAGGAGCAGCTATTGAAATACATAAAATATAGGACCTGGCTTGCTTAAATCTGCATATGAAAATGCACTTGCTTATGATTTAAAGGAACTTGGCCTCAAAGTTAAACAACAGGTTGCAATGCCTTTTATTTATAAAGAAGTAAAACTGGATGTTGGTTATAGATTAGATTTACTGATAAACAACAAGGTTATAATAGAAATTAAAGCTGTTGAAAATATTGCTCCAGTTCATTATGCTCAGCTATTAACTTATCTAAAACTTTCAGGGCTAAAACTTGGATTATTAATCAACTTTAATTCTAAAACATTAAAAAACAATATACACAGAATCGTTAATAATTTATAGTCCTTTTTTTTGCGATTTTTGCGCATTTTTTTGCGATTTTTGCGTGGATTTTTTTAAATAGAATTAAATATATATGGCATTAGGCACACAAGAAATAGTTAATAAGCTCTGGAACCTTTGTAATGTTCTGCGCGATGACGGTATTACTTACCACCAGTATCTGAATGAACTTACTTTCATTCTTTTCTTAAAAATGGCTGAAGAGACCGGTAATGAAGAAGATATTCCGGAAGGATACCGATGGAAGGATCTCAACAGCAAAGAAGGTATTGAACTGGCTAATTTCTACCGCGAACTATTACTGCATCTTGGAACTAAAGGAAAAGATCGTGTTCAAAAAATATATAATAATGCGCAAACAAGTATCAATGAGCCTGCCAATCTCAGAAAGATCATCAAAAACATTGACCAGCTGGATTGGTTTGATGCCCGGGAAGAAGGGTTAGGTGAGCTTTATGAAGGACTGCTGGAGAAAAATGCCTCTGAGAAAAAGAGTGGCGCAGGACAGTACTTCACTCCCCGCCCATTGATTAATGTAATGGTCAGGCTTATGGATCCTAAAGTTGGTGAACGTTTAAATGACCCTGCTTGTGGAACCTACGGTTTTATGATTGGTGCTCACCAGTATATTCTTAAGCACAATGATATCTATAGTCTTAGCGAGGCTCAAAATAAGCATTTACAGGGTGAGCAATACAGCGGCTGTGAATTAGTTCCGGATACGCACCGACTTGCCTTGATGAATGCGTTCTTACATGGTATGGGTGGCAATATTACGCTTGGTGATTCTTTAAGTAGTTTGGGTGAGAGTTTTAAAAATATGGATTTAGTGCTTGCCAATCCACCTTTTGGCACTAAAAAAGGTGGTGAAAACCCTACCCGATCTGATTTAGTATATCCCAGTGGTAATAAACAGCTGAACTTTCTACAGGCTATATACCGTAGTCTGCACCAACGTGGTGGAGCAAGGGCTGCGATCGTATTGCCTGATAACATTTTGTTTGAGGATGGTGTTGGACAGAATGTTCGCCGCGACCTGATGCAAAAATGTAATCTGCACACTATATTGCGTTTACCTACAGGTATATTTTATGCGATAGGTGTTAAGACAAATGTTCTGTTTTTTGAGAGAGGTACTACGGATAAAAACAACACAAAAGAAGTATGGTATTATGACATGAGAACCAATATGCCTTCATTTGGTAAACGTACTCCTTTAACAGAACAGCATTTTACCGATTTTGAGCAAGCATACAGCGCTTCTGACAGAAAAGCTGTTAATGACGAGCGTTGGAATTACTTTACTATTGAGGATATTGAAAAGAAAAACTACTCTCTGGATTTAGGTCTGATTGCCGACAAAACCTTAAGCAATGGTGAAGATTTGGGTGAACCTATTGATATTGCGAAAGAGGCCATTATTGAGTTAGATGCTATTAGTAAGGAGTTGAATGCGATAATTAAGGAGTTGGAGTAGTATGGAAAAGTTACCAATTAGTTGGACTGAAGCAACTCTTGGTGAGCTTTTTCTTATTGAAAGAGGAGGTTCTCCTAGACCAATTGCAAATTATATTACAGATGATAAAGAAGGGATAAATTGGATAAAAATTGGAGATACTAAAGGGGCGACAAAATACATTTACGAAACTAAAGAAAAAATAAGGAAAGAAGGCTTGTCTAAATCAAGGATGGTTTATGTCGATGATTTCATTTTGTCAAATTCGATGAGCTTTGGCAAACCCTACATTATGAAGACTGAAGGGTGTATTCATGATGGATGGTTAGTTATTAGGCAAAATAAAAAAGTTATAGATTCAAATTACTTATATTATGTACTCAGTTCCTCTTTTGTATATCAACAGTTTTCTTCCCTTGCAAAAGGTTCTACGGTTAAAAACCTTAATATCGCAGCTGTTCAAAAGGTAAGAATTCCTCTTCCCTCACTCCCTGAGCAAAAGCGTATAGTAGCCAAGTTAGATACTTTATTTGCCGGTATAGAGAACACCAAAATCCGCTTAGAAATAATACCGCAACTGCTTAAAAACTTTAGGCAAGCCGTATTAACCCAAGCTGTAACCGGCAAACTTACTGAGGAATGGAGAAAGGGTAAAGAGTTGGAAGAGTGGCATCTATCAACAATAGGATGTTTTATGCAAGAAATCAAAGATAAAATTGATCCTACAACAATTAGCGAAACTAACTATATTGGTCTTGAGCATTTCACCAACAACGGAGGAATAAAAAGTATAGGAAATTCTAAAGATGTAAAAAGCAACAAAAGTGTATTTAAAAAAAATGATGTTCTTTATGGAAAATTAAGACCTTATCTTAACAAGCATGACATTGCTAATTTTGACGGTATCTGTTCAACTGATATACTTATATATAGAAATCAAAATAAAGCCAGCTGCTCATTCTTTAACTATTTTTTAGGCACTTCAGATTTTATTCAAAAAGCAAATAGTGAATCGAAAGGAATTAATTTACCAAGAATTTCAGCAAAAATCATTAATAATTTTGAAATTTCAGTTCCCCCACTTCAAGAACAACAAGAAATAGTCCGCCGAGTAGAAAGCCTATTTGCAAAAGTCGATGCCATAGAAAAACAATACGAAGCATTAAAACAAAAAATAGACACTTTACCACAAGCACTATTAGCCAAAGCCTTTAAAGGTGAGTTGGTGGAGCAAAACCCATTAGATGAGCCTGCCAGTGTTTTGTTGGAGGAAATACAAAAGGCAAAGGAGAGTTTGAAGGGTAAAGGGAAAAAGAAAAAATAGAACGTTGATTTTCACCTACCAGGTTTATTTGCAAGTTGTAAATAACCTGTTAGGTGTCATCTTAATAGTCGACATCCAATCAGTTGTAATCCCATTTAATCAGCGGCATCAGGGTGCTACTAAAATAAAAACAATGAATAATAACATCTCGGTAGGTACTGTTTATGTAAAGGATTTATTCAACAGCAACGAAACTATTACACTTCCTGATTTTCAACGGCCATATGTCTGGACTACAGAAAAAATGGAGCAGTTATTAACTGACCTAAAAGACCATTTCTTTAATGATAGTTCCAAAAGCATATCAGAAAGTCCTGATTATTATTTAGGAACAATTCTGTTATTTGCCAATAAAAATGGTAATTATGAAATCATAGATGGTCAACAGCGCATCAGCACTTTATTACTGATAGATAAAGCCTGGAATACAGATAATAGTTATCTGAATCATAATAAATGGAATTTAGAATACAATTCTCTTATCTCTGCATCTGCATTAAAAAATAATTATCAATACTTAAGAAACAATTCAACAAGATTACAACAAGAAGACGTTTCTGAAATTTTTAAAAAATTAGTTTTTACAGTAGTTATAACTCATTCTGAAGATGAAGCTTTCACATTTTTCGATAGTCAAAACAACAGAGGAGTTCCTTTAGGTGCTGTGGATTTTCTAAAATCGTACCATTTACGTGAATTAAAAGGGAATGAAGCACTACAAGCCATTTTTTCAAAACAATGGGATAAGAATAACACAAATCAGTTTTTATCAACCCTTTTCAATCTGATTCTATGGAGAAGCAGAGTGTGGAGAGGTAAAAACTTATATTACGAATACAAGGATGCCATTCTCAATGAATTTCAAAAGAAAACCATCAAGGAACAGGAAAATGACACGATCAGATTATATCCTAATGTTTTTAACACCCTCTCTCAGCACCTGACTTTTTCCGCTGAAAATGGGATCTGTGTGATACCTAAAACCTTAAATCTACAAACGAAACAAGACGACTATCCTTTCGCAATACGACAACCCATTCAAAAAGGCATTGGCTTTTTCTTATTTACCGAAAAATATTATGCTATATATGAACTTTTATTTCAAAGCAAAAAATATCCGGAATTTGAAAAAGTTTACAATGAACTATTCAAAAACAATAGTTATTATTTAAATACCTTCTTTAAACTGGCCTCCATAATGTATTATGATAAGTTTAAAGATTACAAACTCGTTCATTTTGCAGTTTGGTTAGATTATTTATTAGGCAGTTACCGATTGACCCAACATTATATTGTTGCACAAACAGTCATCAAATTATTACGTGATAAAGAACAAAACCTGCTTGATGTTATTGAAATGGCCTATCGTCCGGATGATATATTTCTATTCATCCAAAAAATTACAGATAATGAATCCTATAATAAAACTCAGGAGGAGAAAGATATTGGGAAAAAATACAGCGTACGCTATAATTATTTTAAAGCAAATGTAGAGTTTTATAAAAATGAATTTGATGAAAAAAAGCATTATTGCTTAATAAACAAAAAGACCTGGATTAATGAATATCTTGCAAAATTCTAAAGACATACGTATTCTATCAGATAAACTAACCATAACTGACATTATAAATCAAGGTCTTCGTTTTAATATTCCTATTTACCAAAGATTATATGTTTGGAGCAATGAACAAATTAAAACATTACTGGGAGACCTAAAAAGAGCCAGCGAACAAACTCCGGATGACATTTATTATTTAGGAGGAATCATGTTGGCAGAGAATAACGGCATTTTTGATTTAATTGACGGTCAGCAACGTTTTACTACAATATGGCTACTTAGCAAAGTCTTAAAAGAAAGCTTGTCTCCTTTTAATACCATACAAACCGGCAACGAAGTCAAATCCAGAATTTCTTTTTCCGTAAGGGATTTTGCAAACACTTTTTTCAACTTAAACGGAGAGCAACACTCATTTACGGAAGAAGAGAATAAAGAATTAAAACCCATTTGTGATGCGTTTAAGATAATTAAGGACTTTATTAAGGAAGAAAATGTGGATGCACAAACATTCTCTGACTATATATTTAATCATGTTTTATTTATTGCTACAAAAATGCCACCGGAAACGGATGAAAACAAAGTTTTTGAAGCAATGAATAATCGGGGAGTTCAACTACAGCAACATGAAATCTTAAAATCACGTCTTCTATCCAAGCTTAAAAATCATCCTGATTTAATGTATAAATATGGCATGCTTTGGGATGCATGCTCTATTATGGATTATTACCTGGAACGCAACATTAAAAATGTGGCTAATCTGCAATGGAGAGATTTGTTCCGGGATTCTGATACGGAAGAAGAAAAAGAGGATATTGAGCTGCCTGATAATATTTTAGAACGACTATCTAAAGATGATAAAAATAAAACTAAGTTTAAATTAAATGATATTCTTATCACCCCCACCCTCAATGACGATGAGAAAAAATTATTAACTGGTATTACCGAAGAATCGCAAAAAGAAGAAAGCTATGATTCTGGAAAAGTAAGAAGCATTATTACCTTTCCTATGCTTTTGCTTCATACATTAAGAATTTATCAATACAGAATACTAAAAATCTCCGATCCAAACGAAAGTGCTGAGGTTAAAGGAAAAGATTTGATTAAAATATTTGATGATTATAATTACTTTAACAATACAGAATCAGTAATATGCTTTATTGATTTATTATGGCAGGTGCGTAAACAATTTGACAGATTTGTAATAAAATGGGTCAGCAACGAAGAAGGAACGGAAGAATCACATTTAATTAAACGTCTGTATCAAAGTAAAACGGCATTTCAAAGACGAGCGCCAAAAGCAAATGAAGGATTTGCTCTTTTACAAAGTATGTTATATCATTCTCAACAACTTATCACTCATTATTGGTTAACTCCATTTTTAAACAAAATGATGCATACCCAAGATATTGAAGAGTTATATTCCTATCTGGAAAAATTAGATAATGCCATGTTTTGTAATCCTCGTCAGGACTTAAGAACGATGAGTTACAAAATGCTTTCTATTAATGAAGCGAATTTAAATGGCAACAGAGAATTTGTAAAAAAGGAATTAGAGAGTCATTTAGGCACCAATTATCCAAGCTATTGGTTCTACAAACTTGAATTTATCTTATGGAAAAACAGACAAATATTCAATAAACAATCTGATTGGGAAGATTATAAAATGACAGCAAAAAATTCAGTCGAACATATCTCACCTCAAAATCCCAAGCCCGAAGATGTTAATATTGTGTTTGACAGGTTTAATGACAACGAAGAAACACGTAAAAACAAACAAGATGATTTTGGCAATCTTGTTTTACTTTCACCAGGAATGAATACAGAATACAGTAACAAAACATATAATGTTAAACATATTGAATTCAAGGATAAAAGAAGGTTAGATTCCTTAAAATCAGATCTTATTTTCGAAAACAATAATTGGAACTGGCAATTGTGCGAAATACATAGAAATAAGATGATTGATTTATTTTTAGGGCATTTGAGCTTTCTCTGAGTTTTTAGGTTGTGTACATCGCTATATCCTTTATTACTACACCAAGATAAAAGACATCAAAACCATATATGTTATCGATGTGAAGAATAAAATTGTTTATGCTACAAACTTCTTCCTGAGGAGGCGAAAAGTCTTTCCTTATTTCATCAACGGATCTGTTTAAATTATACCCTTACTACAATACAATTACTATTCAAACTTCCAATTTCCTGCACTATTAACACTACTTTATCGTGCAATCATCGCAAAATCTATGGTGTTGCGGTTGCGTACAGGTTGCGTCGCGGTTGCGACCATTTGCGAAGCCGTTGCGTAGCTGACTAGTCCCCTTTGCGATGCCGTTGCGATAAATTTGCGATAAAATGGCCTTGATTTGCGATGCCGTTGCGATAAAATAGCCTTGATTTGCGATCAGTTTGCGATACCGTGCACAAAAAATTGCCCTATTTTTGGTATAACCTGGGAATCATCTAAAATTATAGTACTAATGGATGGTGTTCCATAATTATAAATCGAACTCCAAATTATAAATGTGGAGGCTTCTGTTTGAGAAACATAGAAAGAAGATATAACTATACATATAGCTACTAATTGATATTTCATAATTGCTAAGTGTTAATCAATTATTAAAATATCTCCTATATAATCCCTAATAAAAGTGTGGGTTTTTGAACTACAAAACCAATTGGTGTACAATTTAATACAAACAGAGAGATAATTCAATATTTATTTAAGAATTTAAAATACTTAAATATATTTAAAATTAATCTAAATAATATGTATACCTGATTTTAACCTTTCATCAATAGGTAATTGCATAAACTCAACAACCTCAACTTTTCCAAATTCCTTATAAAGAGGGTTTAAAACAAAGTTTGATTCAAATCCCACAATGGTTGATGGAACTTTAAGAGCAAAGAATTCTCTGCTTTTAGCATATTTTGTAAAAATTTTAGTTGTCTTGGATGAATAGGGATATTGATTCCACCGATCCGGTAGTTCTTTCAATTCTTCTATTACAAAATTATCCGGGAGTTTAATTTTAGCAATTAAAATGCTTTTAGGTAGGCTTACAATATCTTCCGAATGCACATAATACTCCAGTAATGCAAGGGATATATTCTCTGAACAATAAACAGCCCTGGTTCCAATCTCATTCCACCTACCTCCTACTTTTTCTGCACCAAGTCCGGATAGTGTATATTCTTTATAATTAATATTAGCAACCCTATAAACGAGCATTAACTATAAACATTATATTGAATTCTGACCATCTCATTTTCAACTAATTCAAAACCAAAACTACTATCCAGTAATTCAAATGGCTTTTTATTTCCAAGAGTGCGAGATGGAGTCATAAGCCAGTTCCTAAAATCTTCGCCAGAATCAAATATTTGATAACCTAATCCGAATAATTGCGCTAACTCATAAATTCTTTGCGATGTCTCCCTATTATAAACAGATTTCTTTTGCATACTACTAATAGAAGAAGGTAAAATTTTTTCAAATTCCTTTTCTGTTCCACCTATTTGCTGAACAAATAGTCTCCATTCAGCTTTCTTCACTCCTTCTCTTATACGATCTATCAATTCTAACTTTAATCCGGGAGCGTCTTTAAAATGCAGCACCACCCATGAAGGAGAATATTTCGTTTCACTACGGTGACTTCTGTTTTTTGAAGAACAAACATTATGCTTTGAAGATTTAGATGTTGCTCCGGTATTCATAATTGTATTTTTATCATTACTCTAGTGTAAATTTACAATAATATTTTAAAAACCTCAATATCTAGTCTGACGTATTCATAAATTTTCGTTATGAGAGCATCAAAAGCAAAGAGAAAAAGTCATCGTAAGAAGGCAGAACTTTTGACTTTTGACTTTTGACAACATTCTTAAGTAGTGTCAGCAAGAAAACTAAGGTTTTTCTCAAGTGCTTGAATGGAAAAATTCAATTTCAAGGCTTGGCCTTTTTGAAAATCAAGGAGTTTACTTTCGTAAATGACTGTTTTCAAAAAGGGCGTAACGAAGAAATTGGACTTTTCAGGCAAGCACTAAGTAGGCATCTTTGCAAATCCGATAGCAAGGAATAAACCGGAGCTGTAAATCAATCCTCCCCCAATCGGGGGAGTTAGAGGGGGCTTGCAATTATCTGTTTTATATTTAATTCATAAAAAGCTCAACAACATGAGCAACTCCATCCTCATCGTTAGATAAAGTAACAAAATCAGATACCTGTTTTACTTGCTCCTGGGCATTTGCCATGGCAACACCAAAACCGGCAAATTCAATCATGGTTAAATCATTAAACCCATCGCCACAGGCAAGCATCTCTTCCCGGATATGACCTGTATAATTCCAATAAAATTTGCAGTGACCGGGCTTTATCTATATTCAGGGGATTCAATTCTAAAAAGAAGGGTTCACTCCTGTAAATATTCATCTCACGATTAAACTGCTCTTTCATTTCCTGTTCAAGCTTTATTAAAACGTCAGGATTACCAACCATTAAACATTTGGGAACGGGCAGTTTGATTGCATCAATAAATGAATCTACTTTTTTAACAGGCATTTTGTTTAAAAAAGACTCATACTGAATATATTCATTCTCTGTACTTTCCGAAATAATATTTTCATTTTCATATGAAATAATATCCACTTTATTATTTTGGGCAATTTTATGTAAAACCGGCAAATTATCTGTATTCAATACCGATTCATGAATCACTTCTTTAGTTTGCCAATTAATAATGGTCCCTCCGTTAAATGAAAGAATATATCCTCCGTATTTGGCCAGTTCAAGCTCCTCTGCCAGCGGCACAATACCATAAGTTGGTCTGCCTGATGCCAATACTATCTTCACCCCTTTTTGTTGCACTTTTAACAAGGTAGCTTTTGTTCTTTCTGAAATTTCTTTTTTTGAATTGGTTAAGGTTCCATCTAAATCAAGCACGAGCAACTTATACTGCATATTCTCCGGTTTTAATATTTTACAGTTTTATTTGAGCTATAACAACCATCTTTGGTACTCAAAACAGCTCGCAAAATTAAAAAAAATGTTGACACAGGAGGCTGATAGAAGTGTAGAAGGTTAATAAATTGCTTGTCTCATCCTTAGTAAAGAGTTTCATGAATTTTATAAAAAAACAAAGCCTGACTATTCCTCTTTAGCATATAAATTATCATTTAAAGCAATTAAATTGACTTTAGATAAAGTATTTCGTAAATTTTCGAATCTTAAAAGAAAAATATTAAATTATCATACTTCATTAAAGCATTATTTTTCACCTTTTTAAACCTATCTGTTTATGGAAAATAAATCAGAAAATCATAGCAAATGCCCGGTTACCGGAGCTGTCA
>CAXXLC010000026.1:0-7796 GCA_963677345.2 uncultured Saccharicrinis sp. | reverse complement strand
GGACATGGAAGAGGGTGATATTGGAGATAGTTTTGATAGCTGCTATATGGAAACTATTAACTTATTTACTTCTGCTTTTCCGCAACTGACCAAAACAGAGGTACGATATGCTGTGATGATTTGTTTACGCTTGCCAATTGAGGTTATAGCAAAAGTGCAAAATGTACAACCGGCTTCCATTAGAAAAGCAAAGCAGCGCATTCGGGTAAAATTAAATGTGGAAGAAAGCTTAGAAGATTACCTACAAGAATTCAGAGAAAGGCAAATTTCTAACCTTGCTGGTTGAATGTTCGAAACATAAATATTTTGTAGATAAATAAAAAGTGTCCGAAATCGACCGGTTTTTTATGTTTGTGTTTTGCCAATGTTAAATAGAGGTAAAAAAAGTGTGTTTTTATGCCTTTGTAAGTATTTGTAAATTAGACAAAAGTGTTTTGTCACGCTTTTGTCACGCCTAAAATTTTTGATTTTTCCATCCTCCTTAGATATTTGTGATAAACATTCAAAAACAAAATTTATCATGAATATTTCAAAAAACATTTCTAGACTATTTATCGTTACTTTAATTTTATTTTCTGGTTTTTTTAGTGCTCATTCTATGGATAGAGAAGATCCAATCATTATCATGGATGGATCATTAACAAGAGAAGATCCAATTATTATCATGGATGGATCGTTAACAAGAGAAGATCCAATAATTATCATGGATGGATCGTTAACAAGAGAGGATCCGATTATTATTATGGACTAAATTAGGAGGGATGTAATATGGTAACTGTTTCGTTATATGGGAGTATTGTGGAGGTGGATATAAACAGGTTCATTACCATTGATGATGTAATTCGGATAATCAATCAATATATTGAAGATTCACAAGCCTTACCAACCAGACAATTATTGCTGATTAATGCAACTAATTGCAGAACGGATATTGGCTTAAAAGATTTGTCGAAATTAGATGCTGTAAATGATATGCTGAGCAAGAAATTCGATTTGCTCAAGGTGGCAGTTTTACTAAACGACCCGGTGTATACTGCTATTTGTATGATATATAATAGGTTGATAAAGTCTGATCATTATTATATTAAAGTTTTTACCACAAGAGCAGCTGCTCAGCGCTGGTTAATACGATAGAAAGGTGATTTTGAAGTAATTCATAAAAGAATAAAAGCTCAAGGCTTGTTTAGGGCACGAGGAGAAAAGAATTTAAATACTGATTCCCAAAGAAGTTAATGTAATTCTAAACCTACCTGTCGCTAAACAAGATGTAAGTCCGTTATGATTATATAAATCTAACGGACTTTAGTTATATAAAAAATATTAAGTAAATAGAATATTTAATTAGTAGTTATCTTAAACAAAAATATGGATAAATACTTTTTTCTATGATTTAAAAAAGTTAACTTTAGTGTAGTAAGAATTCAGGAGGTTCGAAGAATAAGTTAAAATGAAAAAAGACTTTAGGGTAAAATATAAATTTGTAGAGGAATTCAACTTGATTGTTGAAAAGCATATTGGTGCTGTTGATTTAAGTATATTAATTAAATCGATGGAGATTTTGTCATCAAAAAGAGAGTTTTCGGTTCACGCTAATTACCTGATCGATTTAAGGGCAACTCAATTTAATATGGATATTGACAGAGTTAAGCAATTTGTGAAATTTGTAGAAGAGAAATTTCCTGAAGCATTAAAGAATAGAATTGCTTTAATTGCAGATGAGTCCGATCAGGTAGCAATGGCTACTTTGTTTAAAATGCTACAAAGTGAAAACTCCCAAAATATACATGTTTTCTCAACACTGGAATATGCCCTGCTTTGGTTAAATATTGAAGCCAAAGAGGATCAGATGGAGAAAATGATTGAAGATTCTACTATTCTTATAAGCTAACCTTAATTATTATCATCGGCCTGATAAAACTTTAATAGTCCTTCGAGTTTTTCAGCAGAGTATTGTAATCCACCAGGTCTGTTTCTGTTAACCCATAATTTTTTATGAGTAGCAATAAGTTTCGACAACTCTGCTGCCAGCTCCTTTCTTTTTTCAGGATTTATATTTTCAGTAGCAAAATTTTTGGCGTTAAGTCTGGCAATTCCAAGGTGAATGCCATGCTGTGCTAAATTGGCTGCCTGTACTAATTCATCAACTATCAACTCTGCTTGCTCACAGCGAGGTGTAGCCTGTTCTAAAAGGTTTATTGCAGCATTAATATCTTCGCTGGCTTGCATTAAGTTTTTAGCAGTTAGGTGTTTGGTCTGGTAATGACCTTTCATTGTCCAGCGGTAACGTCTTAGCATTAAATGAAAAGCATTGGCATTCCCTTCCGGTATCTTGCATTTTAAATAGGCATCACCAAGTTTTAAAACAGCTTGAGCCAGATAACCTGATTTATCTTTGAAAATATAATGCGATAATGTATGCTCTAAATTATGGGTTGGATTTGAAGAGCTGTTCCATGCGTATGCGCTGCCCACAGCCATAGCCGGATAACAAACCGATAAGGGTTGCCAGTGTCCCCAATCACCCCAGTTTGTGTTGAGATAGCCTTTGGCCTGGTTTATTTTGCCATATTTGGCGGCTTGTTGTAAGTTTGTAAATGCATCTTTGTTTCTTCCTATCTCAGAGCGCCAGGTTGAAGTTCCCGGACATACATAAAAATCTAAACCTGCATCTTTAAATTTTGATAGTTTTTCTTTAAAAGGAAAAGTACTCTCATAGCCCCAAACCATGGCAATCATATCATTGGGTATGTCCGCAATGAGTTCAGGGTGGTTTAAAATAATATCGCCCCAAAACTGCGCTTGTTTGCCATGTGATTTTACTTCAGCATTGAGTTTTTTTACAAAATCAAGGTAGACGTTTCCTTTTCCTTTGGCTTCACAAACTTGTTTTGAAACACCATTGCCTAGTTCTACCGTTTCATCGCATCCAATATTAAAGTATTTACTCGAAAAGTTGGGAAGAAGTTCTGAGTAAAGTTCCTTCATCAGTTCAAAAGATCCTTCGTTTAGGGGATTTAAACTATGACGACTTCTTGTACCCCAAATGGTTTCACAATCGGTAGGGCATTCTGCCAAGTGCAAATACTCATCGTGTTTTAACCAATTCTCCATATGTCCAAAGGAGTTTTGATTAGGAACCAGATCGATGAACTTGGTTTTGCAATATAAATCCAGTTTTTTAATCTCCTCAGCAGTCATCGGACTGTTTTCTTTCCATACGGTTTGGTGATTTTTATAGGCAAAAGTGTGCTCTGTATAAAGCTGAAATTCGTTTATCTTCCATGATGCAAGCAAGTCAATAATATGGTAGAGAGTTTCCATTGTAGGGACTTTGTCTCTGCTGATATCTAACATGTAACCCCGTCTTTCAAAATCGGGCCAGTCTGTTATGTTGAGGCATGGTATTTTATAGTTGTTGTTTTTGCTAAAAGCAATGATCTGTAGTAAAGTTTGTTTGCCATAAAACAGGGCAGCTTCATCTTTACCAACGATATGTATTGAGGAAGAATCGATGGATAAATGATACTCCTGAAAATTAGTCAGGGAGCTGTCAATGCTGAGGGTATAGGCGTTTTGATTTAGAGGTGAATCAGAAACGTGGATTGTTCCTGTAATATTGAATGCTAAGGTGTTTTCAATAACGTTAACCAGATTATAAGGAGAAATAAAAGAGTCTTTAAAATCGTTTAAGTAACCGCTTTTAAGTTCAATTTTTTTTGGTGCAGGAAAAAGGTAATCTTCAAGTGATTGTGCTTTTCCAAATAGGTGTAGTTGTAAAATAATCGAAATAATCAGCAATGTTCTCATTGGGGGAGTTTGTATTATATAGTTAGCAAGCCAAATTGTTTTAACTGTTGAAAGGTATAACTTTTCAAAAATATTTTAAAATCACCTAAATGACTTTTTTCAAAATCTTCATGAATTTGTTGCAGTGTTGGTTGTGAGTTGTTTGATATTGAGCATTTTTCTAAGAATTCTATAATCCAGTAGCCTAAATCAGATTTTATGTTTAAAACGTGTGTTTCATTTAAGTTGTGGAATGTAAGCTCGCACATCTCTGCTGTTTTACCCTTTTTCTTTTTTGTGTATGATTTAACAGCTGGAATAGCTTCTAGCCATAATAACTTATTGTCAGACTTTGGTTTGTTGTTATTTCTATTAATGGCATCATGTATGTAATTGGCTGGTATCTTTGTTCTGGGGATTTTGAAATCAAACCAATCCTGTAAAGGAAGGTCAAAACCAACATCATGCATAAAGTTGTAAATAGATTTTTTTAATCCTTCACTAAATTGGTGATGAGGAGCCCCTTTGGAATCAATGTGTTCCAGGTCATTGTTTGCAAAGGGATTGGTATTGGGATTTATAGCTTTAACCTGGAATTTTTCAGGGTTTTTGCCTACGGGACTATGAGCAGTCATGGCAAATTGATGCCAGTAACCGGAGTGCAGTATTTGGTTTTCAAAGAGCTGTCTGACAACTTCAAGCGAATCGATTGTTTCCTGAATGGTTTGTGTCGGGAATCCATACATTAAATAAGCATGGGTCAAAATTCCTGCAGAAGTCAGGTTGTTACAAACCGCAGCAACTTTATGAATACTAACGCCTTTGTTGATTAGGGATAAAATTCTGTCAGAAGCCACTTCTAATCCACCAGCAACGGCTATGCAGCCCGATTTTTTTAAAAGAATGCAAACATCTTCAGTAAAGCTACTTTCAAACCTGATGTTTGTCCACCAGGTAAAATTAAGTTTTCGCTTAATAATTTCTTTGGCAAGCGCTATCATTAATGCAGGTGGGGCAGCTTCATCCACAAAGTGAAAACCGGATTGTCCGGTTTGTTGATAGATTGAAACCATTTTGTCGCATAGTAAACTGGCTGTAGCGGGTTCGAATCTCGAAATATAATCTAATGTGGTATCACAAAAAGTACATTTACCCCAGTAACAACCATGTGCCATGGTAAGCTTGTTCCAAAAGCCATCGCTCCATAAACGATGCATGGGGTTGGTGATTTCAATGACTGATAAATATTGGTTTACCTTTAAACCGGAGTAATCAGGGCATATGGGATCTTTAAAAGATGCGTCTTTGCAATCTGAATTATTGATGTAACAAACTCTTTGATCTTTTAAAATAAAAGTGCGTTTAAGATTATCTTGTTCCCGGGTTCCGCTAATATGCTCAATTAAGTGTAAAAGCGGTATTTCACCATCGTCAAGTGTAATAAAATCAACAAACTCAAATATCCTGGTATCCGTGAATGATCTAAGTTCAGTGTTGGCATAACCGCCTCCCATACAAATTTTAATATTGGGATAATGTTTTTTTATAAACTGACAACACTTTAGTCCAGCAAACAAATTTCCCGGGAAAGGAACGGAAAGGGCAACTATTTCAGGTTGTTTTTTATTGAGATAATCATTCAAGATCTGCTGTTGAAACTGAATAATCAGAGAATCCTCATGTTTTAATTCTTCGTAAATTGGGTTAAAACTATACGCTGATGAGCTAAGTCTCTCTGCATACCTGCTAAATCCAAAATGAGAATCTATATTCTCGATAATAAAATCTGAAATATCCTCAAGAAATAGTGTACTTAAGTGTCTTGCTCTGTCTCTTATGCCCATATTCCCAAAATTCCAGTCTAAATCTTCCACCTGATCAAAACGTGAAGCTCTCGGTAAAAATGAATCGGAACAAATTTGATGGGCAAGCATATCATTGTTTCCTTGTAAAAAGGCAATTACATCATCAATCACAAGAGTGTAATTTTCTTTTAAAGCCAGTATCCTTTGGCTGTTAGGAGAAAGGCTGTCGTGGCAGAGAGGTTGGTCAAAGATAAATTGAAGCCCCACTTTTGAAAAAATCTTCAGGCTTACCTCAAGCCCCAGGTCTAATTGACAGGAACTAACTTTTTTGCTGTTTAAAAAACCTTTTAAATACGGTGTTGCCGGGTACGGAGTATTTAATTGAGTAAACGGTGGAGTAATAAAAAGAACCTTTGTGTCCAATGAAAATAGTGTTTAAATTTTAAGCAAAAGTACAAAAAACGATCACCTTATTTTTAAAAGTTATGAATAAGTTAAAATTGAGGTACTTTTTTTTTGACAGTGTTCAAATACAAAAAACTTTTTTACTTTTGCAGTGCCTTCACACATTAATACGACCAGTAGAGAAACTATAACGGTAATTGTATTTCTTTGAAATTTGATAAAGAATAAGGTCGTTTGCCGTTTTTACATTTAATTTTTTGGTAATAGTAAGTCTTTAAAGCAATGTTTTTTTATATGTTGTTTTAAAGGTGCAATAAATTGATTGTCAATACATATTGATGGTCGTAGTAATTAATGTTAAAAAAAATATTAGAGATGAGTAAATTAAATTTTGAAACCTTTTAAAATTACTTTCGTTATAGTTGACAAATGCCCAAAACTAAATTATTAAAGTATAGTTTAGAGTGATGAACGGAAGAAGGGTGAGATGGACATACGAGGTTGAAATGATGATTAATGGATTGATTTTGGGGAAAGTCAATGAATTTAAGATCAACTAATCGTGCACTGGTAATTTTTTATGAATACAATGATGATTTGAATTTTCAACAACACAACAAACACAACACAACAAACACAACATGCTTAAATTTACTTTCTTGTCGCTATTGATCTGGGGACTAGCGATACAAATGACTTCTGCGCAAGGGGGAACATCATGTGCAGAGGCAACAACAGCAACACAGGGAATTAATATTACCAATAACTCATTAGGCGAACAGTGGTTTTCTTATACGGCCACGTCAAATGGTAAGGTTACCGTTTCTTCTTGTGGACAAACAACAGCAGATACTTACGTAGAAATATATGATGGTTGCGATCTTGAAGCATTTACTTTTAGTAACGATTTTTGTGATACGCAATCGGAAGTTAGTTTCGAAGTTATCAGTGGATTGACTTATTGGATTTGCTGGAAAAACTACTATACAAGTCAGGATTTTGAGTGGTTTTTAACAGAAGCTACCATTGAGGAGGGAGATTTTTGTAGCAGTGCTATAGAAGTAAGCGCCGGAGATATTTCAAGTACAATTGAAGAAAACAAGTATAAGTGGTTTCAATATACAGCAACGAACACAGGTAAAATTACTGTTGGAGCAACCGGAACGAATGCTTCAGATTGTAAGGTTGCTATTTTTGATGACTGTAGCTATACTTCTTCGTTAAATAATGATGACAACTGGAATCCGAGTATCACTGCTTTTGAAGGTACTGCGGGAGAAACTTATCTGATAGCGATTCATAATGCAGGATCTGCTTCTGCAATAAGTTGGAATATTGAAGAAGGAAGTTGGATCATGGGAGAGCGCTGTTCTGACCCGCTAGATGTAGTTGTTCTTGACAATGCATCAATAAATCATGATTCAGGTACAGATAAATGGTATAGGTTTATCGCATTCCAGGATGGCGAGATAACCATCACAGCAGCTGATCATACAACAGAAGATACTTATGTTGAGGTTTATGAAGGTTGTGGAGAAGAAAGAGTTGCTTATAGTGATGATGCTGTCAATTTACAATCTGAGTTAGTTATCGAAGTTAAAGCCAATCAGGCCTACTATATAAAATGGGATAATATCTTCCAGCCTGAAGCTTATGCCTGGAGTTTAAAATCAGGAAACTTTGCAACTGATGTTACTGAGGAGAGTACAGGTAAGCAAATTGGTGTATATCCAAATCCATCTGAAGGGCCTGTAACCATTGACCTAAGCGGATTTGAATCAGAAACAGTAATAGTTACTA
>CAXXLC010000025.1:0-59613 GCA_963677345.2 uncultured Saccharicrinis sp. | reverse complement strand
CTGCATTCCTAATTTAGCACCTAATGCAGCAGGCAAACCAAACCCCATAGTTCCAAGACCTCCAGAAGTAACCACACTTCTGGTTTGTTTAAAATTAAAATATCTCGAACCCATCATCTGATGCTGACCAACATCTGTTACCATAATTGCATCATCATCAAACGCCAAAGATACTTTTCGCACCACTTCACCCATTGTCATTCCCTCTTTACTAGGCATGACTTCTTCGGAAATGACTTTTTTATTTTCCAGATCATCACACTCCTTAAATTCGTTAAGCCATTCGGGATATGATTGTTCTCTAATTACTTCTGTAAGTTTGGGAAGAGTGTCTTTTACATCTCCTAATACAGGAATATCTGCATGAATAATTTTATTAATTTCAGCAGGGTCTATTTCAAGATGAACAATTTGAGCCTGCGTTGCATACCTGCTTATATCTCCTGTAACCCTGTCATCAAATCGCATTCCGATTGCGATAAGTACATCACATTCGTTTGTTTTAACATTAGGCCCTACATTACCATGCATTCCAAGCATTCCGACATTTAGCTCATAGTCAGTTGGCATAGCAGACAAACCTAATAAAGTCCATGCTGCTGGTATTCCTGATTTATCCAGAAAAGCTTTTAATTCTTTCTCCGCATTTCCAAGAATTACACCTTGACCAACAAGAGCCAGAGGTTTTTTTGCTGAATTAATCACTGTTGCAGCCTCTATTATTGATTCTTGTTTTGTTAAAGGAACTGGTGTATAACTACGAATATGGTTAACCTTTTTATATTCAAAATCAAACAATCCAACTTGAGCATCCTTTGCAATATCAATTACTACAGGACCTGGTCTTCCTGATGCCGCAATATAAAAAGCTCTGGCAATAGCATCGGGAATATCTTCGGCATTTTTTACTAAATAATTCCATTTTGTGATTGGTTGCGTAATACCAACAACATCTATTTCTTGAAAAGCATCCGATCCTAATAATGGAGATGCAACCTGGCCTGTAATAACAACTAATGGAGTTGAATCAATCATAGCATCAGCTATACCTGTTACCGTATTAGTTGCACCCGGACCTGAAGTTGCAAAGCAGACACCCACTTTACCTGTTACTCTAGCGTATCCTTGCGCGGCATGAACAGCCCCTTGTTCATGACGTGTGAGAACATGATGTAGTTTATCCTGGTAATCATACAATGCATCATACACTGGCATAATAGCACCGCCTGGATACCCGAAGATTAAATCCACTCCCTCACACAATAACGATCGAAGCAAAGCTTCTGAACCGGAAATTCTCTCTTTTCCTTTATTGCTCTTTTCCATGAGTATTTGGCTTTGTGGTTCCATATATTTTAATTTTACTGAAAACCTAATTTATCTGATTAATGAAAACCAATCAAGATTATAACACAACAGAGTTATTCTTGTTTATTTCACTAAATCTCCCTATTTGCTATTAAATTAATCTTACTGCACCTTTATCTGCTGAACTAACAAGACTAGCATAGGCTTTTAAAGCTTTTGATACCATACGCTCTCGAGGTTCAGGTAAAAATGCTTGATCTCCTTTAGCTTCTTCTTTTTGCCTTCTTTCAGCAAGTTCTTCATCCGAAATCAATACATTAATTGATCTTTCAGGAATATTAATTTCAATCTCATCTCCAGTTTGGACCAATCCTATATTACCACCTGCAGCAGCTTCTGGAGAGATATGACCAATAGACAACCCAGAGGTTCCTCCTGAAAATCTACCATCAGTAATTAAAGCACATTTTTCGCCCAGATGACGAGATTTTATATATGAAGTAGGGTATAGCATTTCTTGCATTCCCGGACCGCCTTTAGGACCTTCGTAAGTAATTACTACAACCTCACCAGCTTCTACTTCTCCGGAAAGAATACCTTCACAAGCAGCATCTTGTGATTGGTAAACTCTGGCTTTTCCATTAAACTTAAAAATCGATTCATCCACACCTGCAGTTTTAACAACACATCCATCGAAAGCAATATTTCCTTTAAGAACAGCTAAACCACCATCTTTGTTGTATGCTTTTTCAACAGATCTGATACATCCTTTTTCTCTGTCAAGATCTAGTTCAGAATACATTGCATTTTGAGAACCCATTGTAAGGTTTCTGATTCCTGCTGGTGCACTTGAATATATCTCTTTGGCTTCATCCGAAACATCGCTGTTCATAACATCATATTTCGCAATAGCCTCTTCAAGAGTTAATCCATCAGCTCTTTTTACGGTATTATCAAGTAATCCAGCTCTGTTTAATTCAGACATGATTCCCATAATACCACCCGCTCTGTTTACATCTTCAATATGATAGTGAGAGTTTGGTGCAACTTTGGACAATACCGGAGTATATCTTGATATTTGATCGATATCATCCATAGTAAAGTTTACTCCAGCCTCATGAGCAATGGCTAAGATGTGAAGAACAGTATTGGTTGAACCTCCCATGGCAACATCTAAAGTCATGGCATTTTTAAATGCATTGAATGTTGCAATAGAACGAGGCAATACAGAATCATCACCATCTCTGTAATATTTATAGGTGTTTTCTACAATTGTTTTTGCAGCTTTTTCAAAAAGTGCTTTTCTGTTTTTATGTGTAGCTACAATTGTTCCGTTTCCTGGTAATGCTAAACCTATGGCTTCGTTTAAGCAGTTCATGGAGTTGGCTGTAAACATTCCGGAACACGATCCACAAGTAGGACAAGCATTTGCTTCAACAGCACTTACTTCTTCATCAGAAACATTATCATCAGCAGCCATTACCATTGCATCAACAAGGTCAAGAGCTCTTTGGCCAACTTTACCTGCTTCCATTGGTCCTCCTGAAACAAATACTGCCGGGATATTTAATCTCATTGCAGCCATTAACATTCCAGGTGTAATTTTATCGCAATTACTAATACATACCATGGCATCAGCCCGGTGCGCATTACACATATATTCTACACTATCTGCAATTACATCTCTAGAAGGTAAAGAATACAACATTCCATCGTGGCCCATTGCAATACCATCGTCAATTGCAATTGTATTAAATTCAGCAGCAAAGCATCCCTGAGCTTCAATCATTCTTTTTACTTCCTGACCGATTTCATGTAAATGAACATGCCCTGGAACAAATTGGGTGAAAGAATTTACTATAGCAATCATTGGTTTTCCAAACTGTTCTTCTTTAACACCATTTGCTCTCCAAAGGCTTCTTGCTCCGGCCATCCTTCGGCCTTCGGTAGTTGTTGCACTTCTTAGTTTATTCTTCATTGTATATTAATATTCTTTCTGTTACAGATAAAAAAAAAGCCTTTCGTCACGACTGTGAGAAAGGCCTATTGAAAAAAAATATCTTCAAATTTCACATAGCATCCTCACTTCTGCCTGGCAATGACCAAGAGAATAATAACGTTGATGAGAATGAGTGAAATATTATTTATCATTTCGTTTTGCTTTGTTGATTAACAACGCCTACAAATGTATAGCTTTTTTTTAAAACCCAAAAAAAAATATGAAAAAAATCATGTATATTTTTTCAACTTAACTATCAGACTGTCAGTAAAATTGATTTAATAGTTGTATATTTTCTCAAATACCCTAATAAAAATGAATTATTATACTATTTATTAGAGTATGACTGCAGTAGGCAAATTAAACACTGACAATCATCATTTGTATTTTTAAACAAAATGTTAAAACTCTTTTTTTTGAATCAAAAGTAAAGCCCACTTTAAAGTAAAGCAGGCTTCTAGGTCTTTCAGTGTTATTATAATTAAATAATTGCTTTCATTGCAGTCATGGCTTCACGTAACTCGGCACCAACAAGTTCTATATCATGGAAACGAATTTCTTCATTCACATCAACTAACTCTTTATTACTAACACTTGAATCAATTCCTTCATTAAAATTTTTACCGATAATATTCGTATCTACTTTTTTCATGAAATCAGCTAATAAAGGTTTACAAGCATGATCAAATAAGTAACATCCGTACTCTGCAGTATCAGAAATTACACGGTTCATTTCGTATAATTTTTTACGAGCAATAGTGTTAGCAATCAATGGTGTTTCGTGTAATGATTCGTAGTATGCACTTTCTGCTTTAATACCAGCTTCTGTCATAGTTTCAAATGCCAATTCAACACCTGATTTAACAAAAGCAACCATTAACAAAGCGTTGTCAAAATACTCTTGTTCCGGAATTACAACGTCACCAGCAGGAGTTTTTTCAAATGCAGTTTCTGCAGTAGCTGCTCTCCAGCCTAATAAGTTTTTATCATCGTTAGCCCAATCTTCCATCATAGTAGAAGAGAATTCTCCACTCATGATGTCATCCATATGCTTTTGGAATAATGGACGCATAATTTCTTTTAATTCTTCAGTAATTTTAAAAGCTTCAATTTTAGCTGGATTAGATAAACGATCCATCATATTGGTGATACCACCGATTTTTAAAGCCTCAGTGATCACTTCCCATCCGTATTGAATTAATTTTGAAGCATATCCTTTGTCAATTCCTTTTTCAACCATTTTATCAAAACAAAGAATAGAACCCGTTTGTAATAAACCACAAAGAATAGTTTGCTCACCCATTAAGTCTGATTTAACCTCAGCCACAAAAGATGAACGTAAAACACCTGCTCTATGACCACCTGTTGCAGCAGCATAAGCTTTAGCTATTTCTAAACCATCTCCGTTCGGATCATTTTCCGGGTGAACAGCAATAAGCGTTGGTACACCAAATCCTCTTTTATACTCTTCACGAACCTCTGAACCTGGAGATTTAGGAGCAACCATAACAACAGTAAGGTCTTTACGAATTTGCATTCCTTCTTCAACAATGTTAAAACCGTGTGAATATGAAAGTGTAGCTCCTTTTTTCATTAATGGCATAACCTCAGATACAACATTTGAGTGCTGCTTATCCGGAGTAAGGTTTACTACCATATCTGCAGAAGGTATCATTTCTTCATATGTTCCGACAGCAAAACTATTTTCAGTAGCATTTTTCCATGATTGACGTTTTTCAGCAATAGCTGCAGGACGAAGAGTATATGATACATCTAATCCTGAGTCTCTCATATTTAATCCTTGGTTAAGCCCCTGTGCTCCACAACCAACAATAACAATTTTCTTACCTTTTAATTTTTCAACTCCATCAGCAAACTCTGAGTTATCCATAAATTCACAAACTCCTAATTGATTAAGTTGCTCACGTAACGGTAATGTGTTAAAATAATTAGCCATCGTAACGATTTTAAAATATTTGATAAATCTTTTTTATTAATTAACTCACAATCACTAATCTACATAATTAGCAATATTAGCGCCTTGATTTTTATTGCGATATAAAAGGTACGCATCAAGACAATACAAATCAACAGCTATTTTTTTAATTTTATTATTTACAAAAGCATTCAATTTAGGTACTTTTCATGGATTGTCTTTAACGAGCATCTGTAAACAAAAACAAAACAATCACACAATATCATTTTACATCAACAAGTTACGTATGCCTAATTCGAAATTGCCCCGGTGTTACACCTGTGTTTTTTTTAAAGAATTTAGTAAAATAAGATTGATCATTAAAATGTAACTCATCAGCTATTTGCGTTACAGATAAGCTTGTATGAATTAGTAACCTTTTTATTTCCAAAATCTGTTTACTTTGTAGTATTTCGTTAGATGTTCTGCCTGTAAGTTGCCTTACGGTTTGCGTAAGATGATTAGGCGTAATTGCTAATAATTTGGCATAGTGATTCACATTGTAATTATTCTGATAATTTTCTTCAACCAACTGAAAAAATCTTTTTACAAGAAGATGCCCCTTTCCTTTTTCTATTTTTGGTTCATCTTTTTTATACAAAGAAGAGGCATAATTTAAAATAGTATCAAGAATTGATCGGGTAAGGTCAGTATTAATAATTTCATTTTCAACTTCAATAATAGCTTTAGTAAACAATTGACTAATGAATAATGCATCTGATTCACTACTTAATTGTAAAGGAGGATTATCTTGATTAATCGTAAAGAAAAAAGGAAACTCAAGCAACCTGTTTTGATTATTTTTATCATATAAATAATAATCTGCTGCGAAAATATAAATGTATCCCTCTATATCACTTGATAATTCAAGTTTATGAGCTTGCCCTGGTGACATAAAGAAAACACAGGGGGGGGCAATTTTATATTCAGAACTATCTATTACGTGAATACCCGAACCCTTATATAAAAACAAAACTTCAAAAAAATCATGACGATGAGGATAACTGACCTGGAAATGTCGGTTCGCATCAAAAACTTCAACCTGAAATTGTCTGCCGGCACATTGGGGGTGACTAAAAGATTGTAGTCCATATGTTGGTATATTTTGCTTCTGTTCTATCAAAGAATTAGTTTTATATGCGCTAAAGATATAAAAATCTATTCTTTTGTCATATATGCAATAACCATACGTATTTCTCCATACGAAGCATTATTTCCTAATGCTTCTTTAATTGGTGTTAGGGCAAATGTATCATGTTTATGAATTTCCTTTTCAATAATATTTAGCTTTTCTTTTGATATAAAATCAAGAACATCTAATTGCTTAGTCTTTACAAAATATGCCAAATGACCTTCTATCGTTCCTGCTGTTAAAGATCTTTCTTTAGCAATTTGAGCAATTGATTTTCCTTCTTTATATAATTCAAATGAAACTAATTTTGTATCTGATTTTTTTTCTTTTGTTTTTTTATCAAATGTCTTTTTACTGGCTTTTGGTGTTTCTTTTCTTGATTCAGAAAACTCGGGTTTTTCAACTGTTTCTTTATAAAGACTTGTTCCTTCTAAAGTTGATTTAATTAAAGTTTGCGCTTTGTAAATAATTTGTAGTTGCCCGTAAAAAAGGTTTGATAAATCTATTAGTTCGTTATAATAAGCCTTAGTTCCTTTGATACCTTTAAGTTCATTACATTGAGCTCTGATTTCATCATGCTGCTCTTTAATAAGAGGTTCGTAGTAAGCGCAAGCCTTCGTTACTCTTTCATGAATCAATTGCAGATAGTCTTCTTTACCTGAATTTACAATTTGATGCACCTGCACTCTAAATGAGTCACCTACCGACTTAAAAGGAAGGCTGGCCTTTAATATATCCTGAGCCCAATCTTTATATTTCTGTTTTACAGATCTTTTTTCATCTTTTGAATATCCTGATAAATGAACATTTAGTTCTTGAACCAAATCTGTAAAATCAAATGCTTTTAAAATAAAACTATGGAGATATTCTTTTGATGACACTTCCAGAATAGGAACCAACTCCTGATTAGACTTTTTTTGACTTGAAAAAGTGGTTAACGAAGAATCCGTTTGAATACCATTAGCTGGAATTCTAGACGTTAAAATTAAACCATTTAAGGAACGCAACCTTGATAAAGCTACATAAATCTGCCCAGGAGCAAATGCATTTTCAACATCTATAATAGCCTTATCAAAAGTAAGTCCCTGGCTTTTGTGTATGGTAATGGCCCAGGCAAGTTTTAATGGATATTGCTTAAAAGTACCAGCAATTTCCTCTTCTATTTCATTTGTATCTTTGTTTACTGAGAATTTCTTATTTTCCCAGGTATATGGTTCTACAAATGTAGAATCGGATTCATCAATAAAACTAACTTCAATTTGATCTTTATTTAGCTTTGAAATAATTCCAATTTTGCCGTTGTAATAGCGATTTTCTCCAGAGTAATCATTTTTGGTAAACATTACTTGTGCACCCTGTTTCAATTCTAGCCTATCGTCTGTTGGGTAATTATATTCATTGAAATCACCAGAAATTTCAGCAGTAAAAACAACTGATCCCGAATCAATTTCACTCAAAGCTCTTCTATTTTTTTCATGAGCAAATTTATTATGGGTTGTTAGTAAAATAACCCCATCATCAGGTTTTTGAATATAATTGGGTTTATAATAATTATTAAGTAACTCTATATCTGAATTTGTTATCTTATTATCACGCAAATTATTTAAAAGTTCCACAAAAGTTTTATCAGACTGACGATAAATTTTTTCAAGCTCAATATAAACAGGCGGATTATTTCTTAAAACCTGGGCATTAAAAAAATAAGCATTGGGGTAGTATGCCGAGAGCACATTCCATTCCTGATCTTTAATTACAGGAGGAAGTTGTAACATATCACCAATAAACATAACCTGCACTCCACCAAACGGTACTTCCCTTTGTCTGCGAACCGATCGTAATATCAGATCAATAGAATCAAGAATATCAGCCCTTAACATACTAACCTCATCAATAATAAGCAGTTCCATTTTTTTAAGCATATTACGCTTATTCTTATGTAGCTTAATACTGCTTAATAGACTTCTAGGAGTATTAAATAATGTGTTTGAGGATAAATTTACCAATCCATTATTATCCGGTACAAATGCTCCAAAAGGAAGTTGAAATAAGGAATGCAATGTTACGCCTTCTGCATTAATAGCAGCTATTCCTGTTGGTGCAGCAACAATTACATTTTTATGTGTGTGTTTATGTATTTCACGTAGTAAAGTTGTTTTTCCAGTGCCGGCTTTGCCTGTTAAGAAAATATTTTGATTAGTATTGTTTATAAAGTTTTTAACAATTTGGGATAGGTCTAAATAATGATTCATTCTTTAATATTTTATGATTAATGAAAAATTAGAAGCTTTCTGACTTTTCATTATGTATTGTGTTTGTATCGTAAATATATCATAAAATAAAGAATTATTAAAACAAAAAAGGTTGGACAAAAATCCAACCTTTCCTATATCATAATTACAGATTATTATTTCACGATAGTCATTTCATTAATCAGATTCTCTGCACCTGCATACTTATCAATAATAAACAAAACATATCTAATATCAACATTAATACACTTTTGTAATTCAGTTTCGAAGGCAATATCTCCACTCATTGCCTCCCAGTTACCATCAAAAGCTAAACCAAATAATTCACCATTAGCATTAATGACAGGACTACCTGAATTTCCACCTGTTATATCGTTATTAGAAGTAAAACATACTCTTAATGTACCATCTTTAGCAGCATATTGTCCGTAATCTTTATTATTATAAAGTTCTTTTAGTTTTGCGGAAACCTGAAACTCATAATTATCAGGTTCTTCTTTTTCCATCACACCTGCTAAAGTTGTATAATACTTGTACATTACAGCATCTTTAGGTGCATAATCACCAACTTTTCCGTAGCTCAAACGCATAGTAAAATTTGCATCTGGATAAAAAACTTTATCGGGATTCATTTCCATCAGCCCTTTTAAGAATAGTCGGTTATTTTCAGACTCTACTTGATCATATTCTTTTAAACTCAGGTAAAGACTTCGGTATGTATCAATAGTAGATTGTGCAGCCACAAATACTGGATCTTTTTCCAGCGTTTTTTGTTTAGGATTATCAAGAAAAGCATCTAGTTTCTCCTGGTCTGCAAAAATTGACTTCTTAAATACATAATCAGCATATTTATTAAAATCGCCATTGAACTTACCCATAACAACATCCTCTAAAAACGAAGGGTGGTATTTATTATCGATACTGTTGTAATACAATTTAAGCATTGTTGCAAAAACCTTGTGATCAGTTGATTTACTATAATCCTTAAATTGTTCCTTCATTTTAGTTTTAATATCTTCAATTGCGGCATCAATCTTTTCCTGATTGTCACCAGAAGATAATTCCTTATTTAACTTAAGAGCTGTAGTTCCAAAGTTAATAATCTCCGTTCCTCTTAACATACATTCAATCAGATAACTATATGCTTTCTTTTCTTGAGCTCTATTGGTATAAACAGATTCAAGATTAGGGAGCACTTCTCCATAGATATTTTTTCTATTTTCAGATGCACTTACCCAGGCAGAGAAATCTTTTTCAATAGCTCTTTTTTTATCAAGAACATTAAGTTTTTCCAAACCGCGGTTCATACCGATGCTGTTTTTCCAGTAGTTTGAACTGCGACTAAATTTAGAGGCGTACTGGATATTAACTTTTTCGCTGCCCATCATATCTTCATGCCATATGTCCTGTTTGATACCTCTAGGCACTATTCTTGAATCATTGACAATGTTCATTCTTTCTTCGATACCCCAAGAAGTTAGGTATCTGCTTGTACTTCCAGGGAAACCAATAGTCATTGCAAAATCATCCATCTCCACACCTTTTAATGAAATCGGCAAATGATGCTTTGGTTTTAATGGAACATTATCTGTAGAGTATGCAGCTGGTTTCCCATCTTTACTTGCATAAACTCTAAACATACTAAAATCACCAGTATGTCTTGGCCACATCCAGTTATCTGTATCGAATCCAAATTTACCAATTGATGAAGGCGGAGCACCTACAAATCTTATATCAGTATATTTTTCATAAACGATTAAGAAATATTGGTTTCCTTCAAAATAATCCTGAACTCTTACAATGTAATCATTATCTTCAGAAGCTTCCTTTGTTATTTCGGAGATATTCTCACTAATAATTTTACTTCTTTCATCAGATGATAATTCTTCAGATACTCCCTCTAAAACTTTATTAGTTACGTCTTCCATTCTTTTTAAAAACGTAACTGATAAACCTTCAGCAGGCAACTCTTCTTCAAGAGATCTAGCCCAATACCCATCTTTCAAATAATTATGATCAACAGAACTTAATTTTTGAATACTTCCATATCCACAGTGATGGTTTGTTAAGATTAATCCCTGATCCGAAATTAATTCGCCAGTACATCCTCCACCAAATATTACTACAGCATCCTTTAAGCTGGAATTATTAATACTATAAATATCATCTGCAGTAAGTTTTAATCCCATTTCCTGCATTTTATTCATATTCAGCTTCGATATTAACGGGAGAAGCCACATCCCCTCATCTGCTCTTAGTGTATTACCAAGGCCTATAACTATCACAAAGAATAGTACTAAAATCTTTTTCATTTACTAAAATCTTTAAGTAATCTTAACAACACAAAATTGTCATTTTCAAGCGAAAAGGCTAAAAAACAAAGTTTCAAATTCAGAAACAATGACTTTTATGTGTTATAAAACAAAAATAATAAACTATAGTTCTAATTTCAATTGAGTATCTAACAACTTAAATGATTGCCGGTGTAAAGGAGTAACACCAAGTTTTTGTATTGCTTCTCTATGCGCTTTAGTTGGATAACCTTTATTTTTAGCCCAATCGTATCCCTGATATTGCTCTGAAAGCCTTTCCATAATTTCATCACGGTGTGTTTTAGCAAGAATACTTGCAGCTGCAATACTCATAAATTTAGCATCTCCTTTAACAATACATGTATGTGGAATATCTTTATAGGGTTTAAATTTATTTCCATCGATTAACAAATGCTCCGGGACAACTTTAAGATCACCAACAGCTCTTTGCATACCAGTGATTGATGCATTCAACACATTGATTTGATCAACTTCTGTGTTATCAACAATGGATACCGCCCACGCCACGGCCTCAAGCTCAATTACAGGGCGAAGTTTTTGACGTTGTTTCTCTGTTAATTGTTTTGAATCATTTAACAAAGGATGACTAAAGCCTTTAGGAAGAATTACAGCAGCTGCGACTACAGGACCTGCCAAACATCCCCTCCCGGCTTCATCACAACCGGCTTCAACTATATCTTTATGTAAAAATTCCTTTAGTCCTGTTTCCATTAGTCCTCGTTATATATCACATGAAGTAATGTTTGACCAACAGCCTTTAAAGTACTTTTACTAATAACATCCATATTGTCACTATGCGTATGCCAAAAACTGCCAAAGCTGGAGTCTGACGAAGGATCAAACTGAATAATATCAATACAAGGAATACCTCTTAAATTATTAACATAAACATGGTCATCCGTAATTGCTCCCCCTGTATCATAAACAAAATGGTTTCCATAACCCAGGTCATTAGCTGTATTCCAGACCTTTTTAACGATTCTTCGAGCAAACTGCAACGAGTGCTGTTCCTGATAAAAAGTTGCTTGAGGCGCACCAACCATATCAAGTAAAATTCCATATTGTGCGTAATAATCAGGTGTATGAGGATTTTTACCCCAATACTGAGAGCCTAAACACCAGGTATCCGGTTTCCAATCCACATTTATATGATCCGGAGTACCATAATCTTCAGCATCAAAAAAGATAATGTCAATTCCAATAGGAATAGTATCTTTTTGAAGACACCTGGCTATTTCAAGTAAAACACCTACACCACTGGCACCATCATTAGCCCCCAAAATTGGTTCATTTCTTTTTGAAGCATCAGGGTCGTGATCGGCAAAAGGTCTTGAATCCCAATGAGCAAATAACATTACCCTGTTTTTTAATTCGGGATTATACTGGCCAATGATATTTTTTGCATTTAGCATCTTATCATCAAAAGCCTTTAATTGAGCCTCTTGTACAATTACCTCAGCACCAAACTCTTTAAGTTTTGAGGTTAGATAAGCCGCACATTTTACGTGAGCTTCAGAATTAGGAACACGAGGACCAAAAGCAACCTGCTGTTTTACAAACTGATAGGCAGAATCTGGATTAAATTGTGGTACTTTTACTGTATTCTTTTTTTTAGCACTTATACCAGAAACATTAGTTTTGGCATTGTTTGAGTTACATCCGAAAAGGATAGTAAGCGCAATAAATAAAATATATTTTGACATAATTACTATTTTAATTCCCAGGTGACTCCCTCAGCACCATCTTTTATAACAAAACCAAGATCATGAAGTTCATTTCTGATTTTATCAGCCGTACTCCAATCTTTATTTGCTTTAGCATCAGAACGTAATTGTAATAATAAACTCATTACCTCGTCAAGTTTGTTGTTAGACGAATCACCGACTTTTTCTTCCTGATAAATTCCAAGAATATCATTCACAAATAATAAGATCAGATTTTTAAATTTCTCTAAATCATCAGTCTTAAGCGTTGCATTACCTGATATTAGATTGTTTATAACTTTAACAGCTTCAAAAAGATGTGCTATTAAAACAGGACTGTTTAAATCGTCACAAATGGCACTGTAGCATTTATTTTCAAATTCCTCAACGTTAAAAGTAGATTCTGCTGAAGCGGTAATTTTGCTAAGGTTAAGAATGGCTTCATTTAACCTTTCTAGTCCCTTTTCTGCAGCCTGAAGTGCTTCATTACCAAAATCCAGCGTACTCCTGTAATGTGCCTGTAGAATAAAAAAGCGAATGGTCATTGGACTATATGCTTTTTCAAGTTTATCGTGATTACCGGTAAAAAACTGCTCAAGAGTGATAAAATTACCTAATGATTTACCCATTTTCTGACCGCCAATAGTAATCATATTGTTATGCATCCAGTACTTAGCAGGTGCATTTCCATTAGCGACAGTACTCTGTGCTATTTCACATTCATGATGTGGAAAAAGCAAATCCATTCCTCCTCCGTGAATATCAAACTGTTCACCAAGATATTTTTTACTCATAGCAGAACACTCCAGATGCCACCCTGGAAACCCATCACTCCATGGCGAAGGCCAACGCATGATATGTTCGGGAGCTGCTTTTTTCCATAAAGCAAAGTCTACTGAATTATGCTTCTCACTCTGACCATCTAAAGTTCTGGTATTTGAAATCAGATCATCTATATTTCGCCCTGATAGAATACCATAAGGAAAATCCTGGTTATATTTTTTTACATCGAAATAGATAGAACCATTACTTTCATAAGCATAACCTTTATCCAATATGCTTTTTATAATTTCTTGTTGTTCAATAATATGACCAGACGCTCTGGGTTCAATACTTGGACTTTGAATATGAAGCATTTTCATATAATCATGGTATCTTTCAGTATAATACTGAACAACTTCCATGGGCTCTAATTCGTCGAGCTTTGCTTTTTTGGCAATTTTATCTTCTCCTTCGTCCGCATCATTTTCGAGGTGACCCACATCTGTTATATTCCTTACATACCTGACTTTGTAATCAAGATGTCGTAATAAGCGTGTCAATAAATCAAAAGTAATCGCAGGTCTTGCGTGCCCCAAATGCGGATCTCCATATACTGTTGGTCCACAAACATATAAACCTACTCTACCAGGGGTAATACTTTCAAATTTCTCTTTAGATCTGGATAAGGTATTATATAGTAAAAATTCTCTGGTCATTTAGTATTCATTTTATAAGAATGTCAAAATTACAAAAATCTATTCATTAAACTATGAAATACGGTTACTTGTCAAAAAAATAGTATTATTAAAGAACCTTTTTTTTTATTCGTAGTAAGCTTTGATAGCGAAAAAAGAATACAAACTGATACAAGGACTAAAAATTACTATTTTGAAAAGCCAAAGTAAAATATTACGAAAGAATAAAATTGAGCTTGACGAGGATCTGCATTCTTGCATTATTGATTTGTTTAATGCTGAAAGACAATTTTTTGGAGAGGAGTTCTTTAATTTGACTATTCAAAAACTTAACAGGCATCTTAATGCTGATTATGTCTTTATAGCAAAAATTAATGAAGCAGAAAATCGATTAGAATCTGTGGCCTTTTGTAACCAGGAAGAAATTTTTACCTTCAATAAGCTTTCCTATGGAAGGAACAACTCTGTCAAAAAAGTTATTGAACAAAGATGTTCTAAATTTTTAGAAAAATATAACAAGAGATAATAGCATTAATAAGTATTTTAAACAATAAAAACATCAAAGCCTATTTAGCTGTACCTTTGTATGGCTCAAAGATGAAACCAATAGGAATCTTGTCAGCACTCTTTCAAAATCCGATAACAAATCATAAAAAGACACAAGAATCTTTAATGTATATGTTTTCATCCAGAATAGGATCAGAACTGGAACATATGGAAAGCGAAAGGGAATTAAAAAGGCGCAACCTTGAACTTCTGGTTTTTAAAGAAGAACTCATCAGAAAAAATAAAGAACTGGATAAGATCAATAAAGAACTAACAGAAGCAAAATTAAAAGCTGAAGAAAGCAATATGTTAAAATCTTCTTTTTTAGCTAACTTGAGTCATGAAGTTCGTACACCCATGAACGCAATTATTGGATTTACAGAATTATTAAAGTCCCAATAATTTAAGCAATGAAGAAAAGGAGGAATATCTGGATATTATCCATCAAAATGGAAATCAGTTGATGAGAGTTATGGATGCCATTATTGACATTTCAAAGCTGCAGGCAAAAGCTTATATAGAACCAAAGCAAGTGGTAGCTGTAAATGAAATATTTAAATCAGTTTCAAACGCCTTTTCTAAGGAGATAGATGCTTGCAAAAAGTCAATCACCTTAAAGCTATTTCTTGATGCTAACAATGGGAGCGATAAGTTGTATACACATAAAGATGCATTAACCAAAGTTTTCGAGCATTTACTAGACAATGCTGTTAAATTTACAAGAGAAGGAGAAATAATAATTGGCTATTTAATTTACGATGATTATTTTGAATTCTTTGTGAAAGATACCGGAATTGGAATTCCCCGCGGAGACGAGGAGGTTATATTTGATTTATTCAGACAGGCAGATTTAGAAAACACCCGAGAATTTGAAGGTAATGGCATTGGTCTTTCTATCGTTAAAAAGTATGTAGTCGAACGTGCTAAATCCAAAAAATGGACATAAGTATTTAATAACTAAAGATGAAAAAGTTAATAACTCCAACAAAACAAAGCATCATTTCTGCCAGCATATTGCGAACTTGAGAAAAAAAGCTGGTAGAAATGGTTCAAAAAAATAGACAAAACACCACAGTTGGAAATATTTAAAACTCCTATCCAACATTTTATAAAAGAAAATCACAAGTTAATATCACTTACCAACAAAATCGATTGGGATGAGCTGGAAGCTCAATTAAGCAAGTACTATTGCTTAAATAATGGGCGACCGGGAGTTCCAATCAGGACAGTGGCAGGAATACTATTGCTCAAAAGGATGTTTAACGAAAGTGATGAAAGTGTTATTGAGCGTTGGGTTGAAAACCCCTACTGGCAATATTTCTGTGGAGAGCTCTATTTTCAACACGAACCACCTTTTGACCGGACAGAACTGATAAAATTTCGCAAACGCATAGGTGAAGAAGGAGCAGAGATTCTCTTCAAGATGTCCATTAATCTGTTTCCAAAAAAAGAAGTCCAAGAAAAGGAAGTATTAATCGACACCACGGTTCAAGAGAAAAATATCACCTATCCAACAGATGTTAAGTTGCAAAAGAAAATTATTGAGAAATGTCGGAAAATTGCAGCAGACCATTGCATTCAGTTACGCCAGACGTATAGAAAAGAATTGAAACAGTTGATGATTGACCAACGTTTTCACAGCCACCCCAAAAGAAGGAAGAAAGCACGAGCAGCTGCACGCAGAATCAAAGTAATTGCAGGGAAAATTTACAGAGATCTTGATCGGAAATTGGATGATAAACAAAAGAAATGTTATTCCAAACTTTTTAAGATTTTTGATGCTATTTTAACCCAACAAAAAGATAGTAAAAACAAGATTTACAGTATCTATCAACCACATGTCAATTGCATTGCCAAAGGGAAAGAGGCAAAGAAATATGAATTTGGGAACAAAAGTTCTATTGTCAAAACAAAGAAATCCGGAATTATAGTCGGAGCAATGGCATTCTCAGAAAACATCTATGATGGCGACACATTGTCTCCTCAATTAAAACAGGTAGAAAGGTTAACAAACAAATTGCCCCATTATGGCATAGTTGATCGTGGTTACAGAGGTCGTAAAATAATTGAAGGTGTAAAAATACTCACACCGGGAAAACTTATAGCTTCGGCCAGTAGATATCTAATCAAAAAAACAAGAGATCGCTTTAGAGCAAGAGCAGGAATAGAACCAGTTATTGGACATTTAAAAAGAGATCACAGGATGTGGCGAAACTTTTTACTGGATGAAGATGGAGATAAGCTGAATACGATATTGGCAGCAACAGGGTATAATCTAAGAAAAATGCTCCAGCGATTAGAAGCTGGAGCACTGAATATTTTTGACCTTTTCTTAAATTGGATTTATCAACACAAAAATAAGTGTATTTGGGCTGGTTAAAAAAAATGGGGTTTTTCACGTTCGACTATGTAGAAATAATGAAGGGTAAGGTATGGGCAGAACCAAACCAAACGGATGGAGCCATGTTTAAATTTCAAATACCAAAATTTGCAGATTAATCAGAAGGCTGCCATTAACAAACCTATATCTTTCGACGGAAGAGAAAATGTTTCTCCAATATAATGATTGGTAAGTATACCTTTATAGATGTATATGCCATTACTGAATCCGGCATCTTCTTTTATTAAGCTATCAATACTTCCTGCATCAGCAATTTGTAAAAGAATCTGAGCAAAAATATTACTTAACGCAATAGTTGCGGTTCTGGCTACATGAGAAGCTACATTTGGAACACAGTAATGAATTACATTGTGTTTTCTAAAAACAGGATGCGCAAAATCTGTACACATCGAAGATTCAAAACAACCGCCTTGGCCAATGCTCAGATCAATAATGATAGAGCCTGGTTTCATCTGTTTTACCTGTTCTTCAGTAACAAAATAACTCATCCCCGATTGAAGGTATCTTAAATTACCAATAACTGCTTCAGCAGATTTTAAAGCTTTTGTTAAGGCCTTGGGATGAAGTACTGAGGTAAAAACTCTTTGCCCAACACTATCCTGAAGATCTTTTAAATTTTTAAATGAGTTATCAAACACTTTTACCGTAGCGCCTAACCCAAGAGCTGCACGAGTAGCACTTTCCCCGGCAGTACCAGCACCAAGAATTACAATCTCTGCAGGAGAAATACCTGTAACCCCACCCAGTAAAACACCTTTACCATTATGAGCTTTACTTAAATATTCACTTGCAATCATAACTGCCGCCGCCCCTTCAATTTCACTCATACTGCGAAGAATAGGATAGCAGTTATTGTCGTCTTTTATCAACTCAAAAGCCAAGGCATTTACACGTTTATTCATCATCTTTTGAATTAACTCCCTTGATTGTTGCTTTAGCTGAATTAAGGATATAATGGTTTGCTGGGCATTTAAGAGCTCAATTTCTTCTTCGGTAAAAGGCGAAATCTTTAATACAATTTCAGCCTTGAAAATTTCGTTACCCGAATGAACAATGGTGGCTCCACATTCTGAAAAATCATTATCTGTATAATTTGCAGGGATTCCGGCACCTGATTCAAATAGAACTACATGACCCTTTTCTACTAATAATTCAACACCTTGAGGAGTTAAGGCTATTCTATTTTCAAATTTAGATTTTTCCTTGGGTATTCCAATAACCAGTTTCTTTTCCGTCCTTCTTACTTCCAACATTTCTTCCATCGGAAGTAAACCCGTGTTAATTAAAGGAAAACCTGCTTTGTTTCTAATGCCAACCATTTACTCCATTTAAAATCAAATAACAAATAAGGTGAAAGTTAATAAATATTTTAATACAATCACCTTAATATATTGTTCCTTATTTTGATAACAGCAATGTGAAATAAAAAACTGTAATAATTTAAGCCTTACTAATAAGCAATACTTATTGAATCCTTCTACATTCCTATAGTATAATAAACATACAACATCGTACTTACCTTGATTAATTTACTGCATAACTATAATGCACCTTTAGTACTGGGTAAAATATCATTAAAAACATCTTTTTTAATCGCCATTTTAATAGCTCTTGCTAAAGCTTTAAAAATCCCTTCTATTTTATGATGCTCATTTGCTCCATCAGCTTGTACTCTAATGTTGCTTAAGGATGCATCAGAAAAGCTTTTAAAGAAGTGCATAAACATTTCTGTTGGCATATCGCCTACCTTTTCTCTTTTAAATTGAGTTTCCCATACCAACCATGGTCTTCCCCCAAAATCCAAAGTAACAAGAGCCATACATTCGTCCATTGGCAAACAGTAACCATATCTTTCAATACCTCTTTTATCTCCCAAGGCTTCTTTATAGGCTTGTCCTAATGCCAATGCTGTGTCTTCGATGGTATGATGCTCGTCAACATGAAGGTCGCCATTTACTTTAATTGATAAATCACAACCTGAATGTTTCCCTATTTGTTCCAACATATGATCAAAGAAATGCAATCCTGTAGAAATATCACATTTCCCTGTACCATCAAGGTTTAAACGAATTGAAATATCAGTTTCTGAGGTTTTACGTACCACACTTGAGGTACGCTCTTTTGAGAATAAAAATAAACATATTTCATCCCAGTCTAAGGTAATAAGCTTGCAAGTATCTACAAGATTATTGTTTTTGATTTCATCTAAAGCTGTTTCCCCAGCTAAGAAAATTGCTTTACAGCCCATATTTTTGGCTAGCTGAACATCGGTAATTCTATCTCCAATTACGTACGAGTTTTCAAGGTCATAATCTTCACTAAAATATTTGGTTAACATGGCCGTACCAGGTTTTCTTGCTGGTGAATGATCACAAGGAAATGATCTGTCTACAAATATTTCATCGAAAAAAACACCTTCTCCTTCAAGAGTTGTAAGCATTTTATTTTGAGCAGGCCAAAATGTATCTTCAGGAAATGAATCTGTGCCTAAGCCATCTTGGTTTGTAACCATTGCGAATTCAAAATCAAGTTTTGAAGCAATTTTATTTAGATTGGAAATAGCTTTGGGGTAGAATTCAAGTTTCTCTAAACTGTCAACCTGAAAATCTACAGGTGGCTCCTTAATTATAGTTCCGTCACGGTCAATAAACAATACTCTCTTCATCTGATTATAATATATTACAGCTTTATTCTATCTATAGATTATTAGATTAAATACGAAAGACTGATTTACAAGATATTTATTGTCAGCATTTTACAAATTCAACAACAAAACACTCATATATCTAACAATCAAAATATTACAAAAACTAAACGAATTATTATTAAATAATTTGTGAATATTTCGCCAGTCCTTGATACAAACAATAATTTTCATCCTTAGAACCGATAGTTATTCTTAAACAACCTTCACATAAAGCAACACTTGATCTGTCTCTTATCACAACACCTTCCTCAACCAAAAATTTATATATTGCCCGGGGTTTGTTAGTTTTAACCAATAGATAATTGGCATCTGAAGGATAAATCTTAGTAATAAAAGAGTAGTTTTTTAGTTTCTCAATCATTATTTTTTTCTCACCAAGAATATCACTTACCCATTGTGTCATATCCTCTTCTTTTTGTAATAATTCTAAGGCAGTTTTTTGCGTTAAAACGTTCACATTATAAGGATACTTTATTTTATTAAAGATACTTATGATTTCAGGGGCTGCAAATGCCATCCCTAATCTGATTCCTGCCATTCCCCAGGCCTTACTAAATGTTTGCAGTATAATAAGATTATTATACTTTAAAAGCTCAGGCATAAAGGTTTTTTCAGGAACAAAGTCAATATAGGCTTCATCTAAAATGACAATGCCATCAAATTTTTCAATTATTGTAACGATATCATCCTTTTTAAAACTATTCCCAGTTGGGTTGTTAGGAGAGCAAATAAACAGAAGCTTAGTGTTTTCATTCGTTGCTTTGAGTAAAGCTTTAACATCAAGTTCAAAATCTTCTGTCAGTTTTACTCTTTTTGTTTCGATATTGTTTATATCTGCGGCAACCAGATACATTCCATAGGTTGGATCAATAGCTACTACATTGTCAACGCCGGGTTCGCAGAATGCCCTAAAAGCAATATCAATAGCTTCGTCACTACCATTACCAAGGAAAATATACTCTGAGGGAATATTCTTAATATTTGAAATCTGCTCCTTAAGTTTTCTTTGATAGGGATCGGGATACCTGTTATAAGGTGGATTAAAGGGATTTTCGTTGGCATCCAGAAAAATAGCTTCATCTCCTGTATACTCGTCTCTTGCTGAAGAATATGGTTTTAAAGCCTTAATATTTGCTCTGATTAATTGATCAAGTGGTTTCATCTGTTTAAATTTATTTTCTAACAACACCAGAAACTCGCTACTAGAGAAATTTCTCTTTGAAAGAAATGAATTCTAATGGCTCGTTTCATGACATTGCTAATTATGATGTTACAATGTGCCAATTAAACAATGACGTAAGAAAAAACATTGTTTAATGAAAAGCCTCTACTCTAACGATTTTAAACGAATTGTTACCGCATTTTTATGCGCTTGTAATTGTTCTTCTGCCGCCATAAGTTCTATAGCAGGACCGATTTGTTTAAGCCCTTGAGGAGAAATCTTCTGGAAAGTAATCTTTTTAATATAACTATCCAGGTTTACGCCACTATAAGCTCTGGCATAGCCATGAGTAGGTAAAGTGTGATTGGTGCCTGAAGCATAATCACCTGCACTTTCAGGAGTGTAATTACCAATAAAAACACTTCCTGCATTAGTAATTTTATTGGCTATCTGGTCATCATCCCGCATTGCAATAATCAGATGTTCAGGAGCATATTGGTTTGTCATTTCAATCATATCAGATTTCTCTTTTAATAATATGATACGACTGTTATCAAGAGCTTTTGATGCAATTTCTTTTCTTGGAAGATCTTCAAGTTGCGCTGCAAGTTCTTTTTGAACCAGCTCAATCAGGCTTTTACTGTTGGTGATTAAAATCACCTGACTATCAACACCGTGTTCGGCCTGACTAAGCAAATCTGAAGCAATAAAAGCAGGGTTGGCTGATTCATCAGCAAGTACCTCAACCTCAGATGGGCCGGCAGGCATATCAATGGCAACATCCTTCAAACTAACCAACTGTTTAGCTGCTGTAACATAGCTATTCCCGGGACCAAATATTTTATCCACTTTTGAAACTGTTTCTGTTCCATAAGCCATGGTCCCAATAGCCTGAATGCCACCTACCTTATATATTTTATTTACCCCTACCAAAGAGGCTGTATATAAAATAGCAGGATTAATTTTTCCATCCTTACCCGGGGGGGTGCATAAAACAATTTCTTTGCATCTGGCAATTTTAGCAGGAACAGCAAGCATTAAGACTGTAGAAAACAAAGGTGCAGTGCCACCCGGAATATACAAACCCACTTTTTCAATGGGCACACATTTTTGACGACATACTACACCCGGCATTGTTTCAACAACTCTTTCCTGAACAATTTGAGCTTCATGAAATTTTTCAACGTTAAGCTTAGCTTTATAGATGGCTTCTTTAAGATTAGAGGATACCTTCAAACACGCTTCATCGATTTCTGATTTAGAGACAATAATATCTTTTGCTGCATATCCATCAAATTTCTGCGAATATTTTACAACAGCTTCATCTCCATCTTTTTTTATTTCATTTAATATCGTTTGAACCGAAGCAAACAAACCGCTCAAATCATTTTCCGGACGTTGTAATAATTCTGCCCAGTTGTTCTTTTGTGGATATTCAAATACCTGCATACTATGTTATTATAAAATCATTTTTTCAATAGGGAAGGTTAATATTCCTTCTGCGCCAGCCTCTTTTAACTTTCCAATAATTTCCCAGAATTGTTTATCTGAGATAACAGAGTGAATAGAGCTCCATCCTTTTTCGGCTAATGGTAATACTGTTGGACTTTTCATTCCGGGTAGGATACTAACAATTTTATCCACATTTTGTGTTGGTGCATTTAATAAAATGTATTTATTTGAGCTTGCTGCCATCACTGAATTAATGCGGAATAAAAGTTCGTCAAGTAATGTTTTTTTCTCAGCAGATAAATCATCAGCCTGAACCAATAGTGCTTCAGATTTCATAACTACTTCCACTTCTTTTAATCTGTTAGCAATTAATGTACTACCTGAACTTACAATATCAAAAATACCATCTGCTAAACCAATTCCCGGGGCTATTTCAACAGAGCCTGCGATTTCATGAATTTCGGCATTAATATTCATTTTACTGAAATACTTTCTTAAAATTACAGGGTACGAAGTTGCTATCTTTTTTCCTTCAAAATATTCAGGGCCATTATATTCTTCAGCTTTTGGAATAGCTAACGAAACACGACATTTACTAAAGCCTAATCTTTTAGCAATAGTAAGCTGAAAGTCTTTTTCTTCTACTTCATTTTCTCCAACAATACCTATATCTGCCACCTTATCGGCAATAGTTTGAGGAATATCATCATCTCTTAAAAACAATACTTCTATTGGAAAATTTGGTGATTGAGCAACCAAAGTTCTGCTTCCGGTATTAAATTTTATACCGGCTTCTTTGAGTAGCTGCATAGAGTCATCGTGTAATCTTCCTTTTTTTTGTAGTGCAATTCTTAATTTTTCCATTTCTTGATTTGTTAATATTGTTTTTTAAAGTTTTTCCAAAATAAAAAAGAGGGCTTCCATAATTGGCAAGCCCTCTTTTTTATATCTTATACATACAACAATCCCGGACCACCTATGGTAGATTATAATGATGTCCGTGATGATGTACTAAATTTGTCATGGTTGTATATTTTTCGATACAAATGTAGGTCTATTTTTTAAAACTGCAAATTATCATTGTTATTTTGTTGTAAAAAATAAGGTAACCTAAAATATGGTAAAAAATAAAAGCCGGATTACATTTAGTAATCCGGCTTTTGTTATTTTAATTTCCGTTAAGAATCTGTTTTAACACCTAATTTTTCAATTTCTTTTTTAGTTACAGAAGGAAGCTTTTGCTTCTGCTTCATTTTTTCAACAACCAAACTGGCTACTTTTTCAGCATCTTCCTTACTCAAAAACGATCTTGAAATATTAATACTAGGAATAACATCCTGATGAATAAATATTTTATTATTAATCATTATATCATATCCCCAGCCATCATTAACCTCAAAAACAGTATAGTTAATTTCTACTTTCTTCTTATTCTGACAACAGAAAAAGCTAAAAGAAATAAGAAGAATGAATACGAATTTAGTCTTTATTTTCATATTCTTCATATGGTTCGAAATACCACATATCATCATATGAATAACTTCCGTTACCACCAGTACATATATAGCCTATATCATCTAAAGTAAATGCTACAGCACCGTATCTTGATGAGCCTTCAAAGTCTGTTTTTTGTTTCCATCTGTCAGTTACAGGATTCCACTCCCAAACTTCAGCACTACCATTACCGGTTGCTAAATAAGCTTTACCACCCATAGTAAATGCTACACCGCCATATCTTTGAATATTGCTGTCATAATCATCATCGAAACCAGAATCAGTATAATCAGATATTTTATTTAATTCGAACCAAGAATCACTAGAGGTATCATAACGATAAAAATCGTCAAGAGAACCATTGGAATAACCACTGATCAAATAAGCATTTCCATCTAAAACAAAAGACATTGCCTGAGTTCTCTTGTATGGAACAGAACTGATAGAAGCCCATGTTTCTGTTAAAGGATCAAATGAATAAAAATCATTTTTAATTTCATCATCATCTTCTCCTGTACCAACATAACCTTTTCCATCAACAAAAAATGCAACTGCATCTTTACGGGCAGTTCCAGGGAATGGTGATGACAATTCCTCCCAACTATCGCTACCCGGTGTATATTTATAAAAATCACTTAAAAAATTATCGTCCTCATCACTACCTAAACCTACATATCCAGCTGTTTCAGAAGCAAAAGCTACAGCTCTGTTTCTTGCAATCCCAGGAAAATCAGCAACCTCTGTCCATTTAAAAGAATTTACATTACCTTCCGCATCCTTAGTAACTGTTAACTTCCAGAAATCCGTAAATCTTTCATCATCATCATAATCATAACCTGTACCAACATAAACTTCATCTCCAATGGTAAAAGTTACTGCATGGGATCTTACTTTTCCACTGAAGTCACCCATATCAACCCAGTTACCCAGGTAATCATCATCATCGTCAGAACAGCCTGTAAAACATAAGCTGCTTATTAAAAGTGCTGTGATTAAAAATATTGACTGCTTAATCATTGTTTTAAGTTTCAATTTATTTATTTAAAATTTTCTCTTGCGATACTACAATTAATAAACCACTTTTTAATAGCCTCAAAAAACTTTAACTTATAATTAACTTTTTGCATTTATGTATTAATAAGTTATTTGTCAACCGTAGAAATTCTGCGCTAATATAGACATATTAATTTAAAGTAATAAAAAACACTTTAATTTAATTATGTAATAAGAATGACTTTGGAGATAGTGGAATGTTGGAGGATACAATTTTTTTTGCACCTTTGTCGTTATTTTTTTAAGGTTTTATAATACACATACAAGTTTTGTGCTTTATCAAATTCAAAATATCAACAAAATATGTATAAACACTTATTTATAATTAGTTTTTTAATCGTTACATTATGTTATTCATGTGGCGATCAAAGCCTGGATGAAATTTCCACACCAATGGGTGAAGAATATATAGATGGAGATGCAGGGATCATGATGCTGGATACTTTTTCTGTAGAACTCAGTACTGTTATTTTAGATTCTGTAGAAACCACAAATACAGGAGTGGCTCTTGTAGGAAGTTTTTTTGATGAGGATTTTGGTCAAATGGATGCTGATGCTGTTTTTCGCGTTACTACTCCCGGAAGAATATCCTTAGATGAGGATGATATTTATGACTCAATAGAATTTTGTATAAAATATAACGATTATTATTTAGGTGATACTACATTAACACATTCTTTTACAGTTGAAGAGATTGAATCAGATCTTGAACAAATGAGAACAGACAGAAAAGTTGATGGCAGTAACTATAATAGCTTTTATAACACCACAACGGTTACTTCTAAAAGAGTTTTGGGTGAATATACCGCAATACCTAAAGTCACTGATGCAGACACAATAAAAATTCCACTGGATGATGAATTAGGGAGAGAATTATTTGAATTGTTTCGTGAAGATGATGATAACATTACATCAACAAGTAAATTTTACGATTATTTTAAAGGTCTTGTTTTAAGAACAAATAAAGATATTAATCAATCAGTAATAGGTTACAATGTTTCAGATTCCTGTTGTATGAAAATACTTTATCATCGTACGATGGATGAAAGAGTGGACAAAGAAATTGTATTTAAAGTTGAAAGCAGTTCAAATTATCAGTTTAATAGTATTGCTATAGACAGAACAGGAAGCAAGCTACCGCAAATACCTAACCAGGATGAAAAAATTATCAGTTCTGATACGGATGATAAATGTTTTTTACAAGGCGGAACAGGTATGTATGTAAAGATTGACTTTCCCGGATTAAAAAGGGTAGAGACTTTACCTGCCCTCAACCAGATAATAAAAGCTGAAGTTGTATTTGTTCCTTTGGATAAAATAGAGGACAAGTATAACGACCTGCCAAGCTACCTGACAGTATATGAATCGAATACCCAAAACGAAATTAAAAGTGTTATACTTTCATCAAGCGGAACGGATTATTCCTATATGTATTTATATGACAATTCAATAAACGAATCTGATGAAGAATATTACAAAGTTGATATCACAAGTCAGTTTGTTGATGAATTTTTAGATGGCGTTTACGATGATGACTTTTCTTTTTTAATTGGTTTATCATCTTCAGATATGACCTCCACACTAACAAGTTTAAAATTTGCCGGAGAGGGAGTTAGTGATGCAAATTATCAACCTAAATTAAGACTATATACATATTATTATTAAGATGGTTAAAATGATTCAAAGAATTCGATATATATTTATTTTCTGCCTGATATTACCTTTTTATGCAAATGCTCAAACCGGAGCACCTTCAGCGTATACGACTTTTGGGGTGGGTACACTCAACAAAGGAGGCCTGGTTAAAAACCAGGGAATGGGAGGAACTGGTCTGGCTTTAAAAACCGACAACTTTATCAATGCTTTAAACCCGGCATCCTTAACAGGTATTGATAGCCTGAATATGCTGATTGACCTGGGTTTAAGAGCCAGCAAAACCTTTTACAAAACTAATGAAGGAGATGGAAATGCAGTTTCTGGTGGATTAAATAATATATCATTAGCCTTTCGCTCTGCGTCAAAACTATACACAAGTTTCGGATTAAATCAATTTTCTTCAGTCGGATATAATGTATCATCAACAACAGACATACAAGGATCAATGAGTACAGCAAATGTTGATTATACAGGAACAGGTGGTATTAACGAGGTATACTTGTCAAATGCGTATGCATTAAATAAAAATATTTCAGTTGGATTAAAAATAGCTTATTTGTTTGGAAATATTGATAAAACTGAAACTTTTACTTCTTCTTCAATTGGATCATTGAATGTAAATTATTCAGATTACGTTCAACAATTTGTCTTTGAACCAGGCTTACAATATCAATTTAATTTAAAAGATAATGTAATTCGACTTGGAGGTACTTTTCGTCCAGAGGTTGATATGGCAAACAGTCGTACTGTTGAAGCATATGCATCAAGTGGAGCAGGTATCAGTGATGAACTTGATGATGGTAATGATTATAAAATCCCAATGGATGTTGCCGGGGGTATATCCTGGGCAAATAAAAAAGGATTAACATTAGCTTGCGACTACAGGTTTCAGCAATGGAGTCAGGTAAAATATTCAAGTAAAGCTGCTGAATTAAAAGACAGCCATAGATTTAGTGGCGGTGCTGAATTCAGAAACAGGGAAACAAAAAAAGCAAACCCTTTTCTATACCAGGCCGGAGCTTATGTTGAAGATACTTATATCAGAGTAGAAGGAAATTCTATTATAGACTATGGAGTTAGTGCCGGTGTTGGTATTCCAATGCGAAACAGTAAATCATACTTTAATATTAACCTGAACTACGGTAGAAGAGGAACAAGAGGAGGCGACGTTATTACAGAAAACTATTTCGGACTTAACCTAAGTATGTCTTTTGTTGAGTTCTGGTTTATGAAACGTCAATTTGATTAATCTTTTAATGATTTAAAAATCAAAATATACAATAAAACATAGGATCGCATTTAGGATTAGTATATCTTGAATGCGATTTTTTTAATCCTTCATTTTAAACAGAAACTAATGTCAGTTAAGAGTTCTATTCCTAATTTTATAACCAGTCTTAATTTATTTTGTGGAGCATTATCTACTTTTTTTGCATTAAATGGTAGTATTGACATAGCTGCTATACTTATTTTTGCAGGTGCGCTTTTTGATTTTACGGATGGATTTGCTGCAAGATTGCTTAAAGCTTATTCTCCAATGGGGAAAGAGTTAGACTCATTAGCAGATATGATTAGCTTTGGTTTTGCACCAATGGCTATACTTCATATGATGATTAAAAAAGTGGTTTTAGGGGATTTTTTTTGTGATTTCTTTCAACAAGATGTAGCTAATCAGATTATTGTTTTATCTCCATTTGTTATTACGGTATTTTCGGGTTTGCGACTTGCAAAATTTAATGTAGATACAAGACAAAGTGAAAGTTTTATTGGCTTAACCACCACTGCTACAGGCTTATTTTTAGCATCCCTAGGTTTTGTATTTGTTCATGATGAAAACTGGTTGAATGATTTAATTCTGAATCAATGGGTGTTATTGGCATTCGTACCAATATTTTCATTTTTGCTTATTTCAGAGATACCAATGTTTTCTTTGAAATTCAAAAACTTCAGGCTTGTTCCTAATATTGATAAATATATCTTATTGCTTAGCGGACTATTATTTATCATTTGGTTAGGTATGGGAGGTATTGCTATTGTAATTGCTTTATATGTGATATTTTCAATAGTAAAATTGATCTTTAATCGCAAGTGAAACAAAAAAAGTTTGTTTTAAAACAAAAGCCTTGATTTTAAAACCAAGGCTTTTATTTTGTATTCAATTAATCTTGTGAATCTCTTAATTCTGGTTCTTTCTGTTCAAACTTTTTGAGAGCCCACTTTATGGCCTGATAGCTAATAACTATGAGTAATGGCCAACTTAAATACCAAAGTATTTCCTTTATATATGTCATAACTTAAATCTTTTTATTATTAATTGATTAATAGATATGAATATCATCAGAGTGAATTTCCTCTTCATCAATTTTCCTGTTATTAACAGCTTTCCATGCATACCAAATGTAAGCTAAAACAAATGGAATCATTAATGATACATAGCTCATAGCTGTTAAAGTAAAGTGACTTGAGCTGGCATTTTCAATTGTCAGGGAGCTTTGTAAACTCGAAACTGATGGATAAAATGCAGTATTATTATATCCTGCAATTAAGAGTAGCATTAAAACAGTAATAACAGTTCCCGGACCTGTATACCAAATACCTTTAGAACCTGGCTTAAGGTAACTTGAAATAATTCCCCAAAGTACAAGCACTACACCTACTAAGAAACCAACCAGAATAAAAGGCATTTCTATTAAGTTATTAAAATACTTATAGGGTTGCATAAATACTTCTTTTGTATCAGGATTAACAGCAAAGCCATCTCTTAACAGTAGCCAGATAGTAAAGGTTAAGAATAACACCACAAATGGTAATCCATTAATGAATAGTTGCTTTTTAGCCCTTTCCAGAATTTCTTTATGATCAACAGCATTCATAAAATAGAGAATCCCAAGAACACGTGCCAGAAAGAATACTGTTAATCCTAAACTCAGGTTATGTAAATTTAATGCTGCTTCTAATCCATGAAATGGAGTGTCCCATTTTGATTGGTTAAAATCGTTTACCGAGAAATTAGAACCTGTAAAAAAAGTGGCCACAGCAGTTCCAATAAAAATAGTTCCTATAAAACCATTTATAAATAAAAATGCTTCATAAGTTTTTGGTCCGTAAACGTTACTGGGCCTGTTTCTGAACTCATAGGCAATAGCCTGGATAACAAAAGCAAAAAGAATAATCATCCAAACCCAGTAAGCTCCTCCAAAACTTGTACTGTAAAACAACGGGAAGGAGGCAAAAAAAGCACCTCCAAAGGTAACTAATGTTGTAAATGTAAATTCCCATTTACGCCCCAGGGCATTTACCAATATTGTTTTTTCATCTTTGGTTTTACCAAGCGTAGATATTAATGTTTGTCCACCTTGAACAAACATTAAAAACACCAATAATGCTCCAAGAAGTGATACAATGAACCACCAATAGTGTTGTAATGCTAAATGTGATAAGTCTCCGAACATTATTACTTTCCTCCTTGTTTTTTTGGTCCTATTTTAATTTGTTTTGTAAGAATTTTCACCTCTGCAATCAGCAGTGAAGTAAATGTTATGGCAAACAACCAGAATGTGATCATCACAGATCCGGTATCTATTTGAGACACTGCTGTTGATGTAGTCATCAAATCCTGGATAACCCATGGCTGCCTGCCAACTTCAGCAACAATCCAGCCTGCCTGCGATGCGATATATACCAACGGGATAGTCCATACTGATGCCCATAAAACAAATTTATTTTCAACAAGCTTCCCTTTGAAGATCAAAAACAGAACGATTATGAATAACAATAAAAACCACATTCCTAAAGCTACCATAATATGGAAAGCATAAAAAGTCAAAGAAATAGGTGGAACCATTTTAAAAGCGTTGGCTTCTAATGTTTCAGGATTTTCATCATAATAAGTACCATAACCAAAGTACTTAAAGTAAGTATTCATCCAATCTTCGTCATCAAACTTCGCCTGCAAAGCTGCCAACTCAGAACTGTTTTCCTTTTGAGCTTTTTTGTAGGCCTTTAGCGTTTGTTGCGCTTCATAACCGCGTTTAATTTTTTCTTTATACGATAACACACCATTTTCATCATTTCCTAAAACCAAGTCCTTCACTCCTGGTACAAAAGCATTAAAATCGCCAAAAGCCAGGAATGATAATGCCGAAGGAATTTCAATTTTCATGGCGAATTGGACTTTTGAATCTTTTGTTAATGGTTCATCCTGTGCATCCGTAATAATGGCCATACCTATTAGTGGAGCATTGTTTGTTCCCTCATAAAGACCTTCCATTGCAGCCAATTTCATGGGTTGTGCTTTAGCAACAGTTTTTGCAGAGGAGTCTCCTGTACCAATAAGCATTACAGAAGAAAGTATTCCAAAAACAGCGGCAACAACCATGCTTTTCTTTGCAAAGGCAATCTCTCTTTTTTTAAGCATATACCATGCACTAATACCTATCACGAAAACAGCGGCCAACACAAATCCTGAGGTTGATGTATGTAAAAACTTACTTACGGCACTGGGAGATAAAAATACTTCCCAAAAATTTACCATCTCGTTACGGGCAGTATCCGGATTAAATTTCATTCCAACAGGATCCTGCATCCAGGCATTGGCAACCAAAATCCATACTGCAGAAAGATTTGCCCCAATAGCAGTAAGCCAAGTTGAAAGCAGGTGGAATTTCTTGCTCACCTTTCCCCATCCAAAAAACATAACAGCAATAAAGGTACTCTCCATAAAAAAAGCCATAATCCCTTCAATTGCCAAAGGAGCACCAAATATATCACCAACAAACCAGGAATAGTTACTCCAGTTGGTTCCAAATTCAAATTCTAGAATAATTCCGGTGGCCACCCCGATAGCAAAATTAATTCCGAATAGTTTCATCCAGAATTTTGTTATCCTTTTCCATTCGGGATCTCCTGTTTTAACATACATAGTTTCCATAAAGGCTATGATAAAGCTCAGCCCAAGAGTTAATGGCACAAATATCCAGTGATACATAGCGGTTAGCGCAAATTGAGCCCGCGACCAGTTCACCAGCGTTAAGTCGATAGATTCAAACATTTATTTGTTATTTTTGAGGGTTTGTTAATTGTTCTATTACGTGTGAAGCCCTTTCTTCCTCTGTATTGAATTCTTTTTTTAGTTTATTCTGGAAAAAGAATATTTTAAAAATGAAAAAGAAAATAAAAAGTTTAAGTAGTACAATAAACCAGACAGACCTTGCCCATCCAGGCATATTATTAAAACCACTTACATAAAAGTCTATAATTTTTTTCAATTTGTATTCCTTTTAACCAGTAATGCTATTACTATATTATTTCAATCTTGTAACGCTATTCTCTAAACAACATCAAGGTAATAATGTTTCACGAAAAATCAAATTTAGAAAATTAATTCAGTATGCAGATACTTAAAAGTATGTTTTTAGAATAAAAACTTCTTTAATTTAATATATGTAATCAATTTGTATCTTTGTGCTTCTTGTTTTAGAGTGATTTGTAAATGATTGATCAAAGTACAGTAGATAGGATTGTAGAAACTTCACAAGCTCAGATAATTGATGTGGTATCTGAATTTGTTTCCCTACGCAGGAGAGGAATTAACTATATTGGAAATTGTCCTTTCCATAACGAAAAAACACCTTCCTTTACTGTATCTCCCCACAAAGGTATTTATAAATGTTTTGGATGTGGGAAAGGGGGTAATGCGGTTAACTTTTTAATGGATGTTGAACAGATTTCTTTTTTGGATGCCATAAAATACCTGGGTAAAAAGTTTCATATTCATGTTGAAGAAGTTGAGTTAAGTCCCGAACAACAGCAGGTTAAAAATGACCGTGAAAGTATGATGGCTGTTTCAGTATATGCTCAAAAGTACTTTACTCATATCCTTCATAAATCTGATGAAGGTCGTTCTGTTGGATTATCCTACCTTAGAGCGCGGGGATTTAGAGATGACATTATTAATAAATTTGAGTTAGGCTATTCACCCGATTCAAGATCAGCATTTACTGATGAAGCCTTAAAAAACAGCTTTAAACTGGAGTTCCTTGAAAAAACAGGACTCACAATTGTAAGAGACAACTATAAAGCAGATCGTTTCAGAGGTCGTGTCATCTTTCCCATCCACAGTATATCAGGTAAACCAACAGCCTTTGGTGGAAGAATATTAAAAACAGACTCCAAAACAGCTAAGTATCTTAACTCTCCTGAATCAGAAATCTATCATAAAAGCAAAATTCTTTATGGTATCTATCAGGCTAAGCAGGAAATCACTCGTAAAGACAGATGTTTTCTGGTTGAAGGATATACCGATGTAATTTCTTTTCATCAGGCTGGAATTCATAATGTGGTAGCTTCTTCGGGCACTGCTTTAACCGTAGATCAAATCAGGTTAATCGCACGGTTTACTCCAAATATTACGATAATATATGATGGTGATCCAGCAGGCATTAAAGCTTCCTTACGAGGAATTGATCTTGTTCTTGAACAGGGAATGAACGTAAAAGTATTACTCCTGCCTGAAGGCGAAGACCCTGATTCTTTTTCAAAAAACAGAAATGCAGATCAACTGCAAAAGTTTATTGATGAGAACGAAGGTGATTTTATAAGATTTAAAACAGGTATTTTATTAAAAGATGCCCAAAATGATCCGGTTAAAAGAGCACAGTTGTTACAGGATATTGTAAGAACAATATCTGTAATTCCTGAGGCTTTTATCAGGGGAGAATATATAAAAGAGTGTAGTACCTTATTACAGGTTCGCGAACAGGTTCTTTATGATGAAATTGGAAAACTTACCCGTAAAAAAAGAGAGGAAGGATATAAAAGCCGTATTGAAGCATCTGCTCAGAGTTCACCTGTAACAGCTGTTACAAATACACCCTTTGCAAATAACTCGTTCTCAAACCAAAACCCTTTCGAAGTTGAAGAACAGGAAATTGTGCGCTTTTTAATCAAATATGGCGATAAATCGCTATTTAATAAATGCGAGGAAGTGTTTGACGAGGATATATCTGTTGGTGATTATATTATAAATCAACTAAAAGAGGATGAACTGGAGAGTTTAAATCCAACTTACAATAAAATTTTTAAACTTTTTGAAGAGAACAAAGACAGAGAGGGGTTTGAAGCTGCAAAGTTTTATGTAAGTCATATGGATTCTGATGTAAATCAAATCGCTTCTGACCTGTTATCAAAGGAACAGTCCTTAAGCAAAATACATACCCGCTTTAGCCAGGGAAACTGGGAAGAAGAAGAATTACTTCATACTTTAGTACCTAAGTTGCTGAATGAGCTTAAACTTAAAAAGGTAAAAAGATTAATTGAAGAAAAGAGAGTGGAATTAAAGCAGGTTGAGCAATCGAAAGATGTGGAAAAACTGATGGAGTTAATGAAAACAATCAGCCGTTTGCAACAATTACAAAGCCTGTTTTCGAAGGAACTGGGGAACAGAACCATCGTTTAATTCAGTAAACAAATAAAATTAATATACAATGAAGACTGTAGAACATTTAAACAATGAGAGAATTGAAAAGATAATCAGAAAGTGTGATGTTTGTTTTGTTGGTGTTGTGGATGGTGATATACCCTATGTATTACCTATGAATTTCGGATTTAAAAACAATATAATTTATTTGCACTCAGCACCGGAAGGCAGAATTATTGATATTTTAAATAAAAACAAAAATATATGTGTTACTTTTAGTACAGATCATGAACTGGCTTTTCAACATCCAGAGGTGGCCTGCAGCTATCGCATGAAATCAAAAAGTGTGGTAGCCTGGGGAAAGGTAATCTTCCAGGAAGATATGATTAAAAAAGAAGAAGCTCTAAATATTATTATGGAACAGTATTCTGATAAAAAGTTTACCTACTCTGAACCTGCTATCAGAAATGTTAAAATATGGGAAGTACCTGTTGATAACATCTCTTGCAAAGAATTTGGTGCACCTCATGAAAAATACAAAGGAGATGATTCTGTAAAAAGAACCTTTTAACAAAATATAAAACAGACACTCTACTTTCATTGTCTTCGTATTCATTTTTTACTACTGACAAACAGGATTAAGCAGACAATAAATCAATTAAATGTCTATTATCTAAAATCTAACAATCTATAATTATATGGTTCTGAATTATATTTGGATAGCTTTTTTTATCATATCTTTTGTTGTTGCTTTAGTGCGATTAATCTTTTTTGGAGATATGGAGATATTTCCTGATTTAATGCAATCTACTTTTAGCAATGCAAAAACTGGTTTTGAAATATCATTAGGACTTACCGGTGTTCTATCCTTGTGGTTAGGATTTATGAAGATCGGAGAACAAGGAGGTGTGGTGCGAATGCTCTCCAGATTGATAGGGCCGTTATTTAATCGTTTGTTTCCTGAAGTGCCAAAAAATCACCCGGTATTTGGTACTATTATGATGAATTTATCTGCCAATATGCTGGGTCTGGATAATGCAGCTACCCCAATGGGATTAAAAGCAATGGGTCAACTGCAGGAACAAAATAAATCTGAAGATACAGCCAGTAATGCTCAAATAATGTTTTTGGTATTAAATACTTCTGGTCTCACTATTATTCCGGTTAGTATTATGGTATACCGGGCTCAGTTTGGTGCAGCTAATCCTGCAGATATTTTTATTCCCATATTATTAGCTACCTTTTTTTCTACACTGGCCGGAATTTTATCTGTAGCCTTTGTTCAGAAGATCAAGCTTTGGGATAAAGTAATCTTATCTTACTTAGGAGGATTAACTGCATTTGTAGTGGGGCTTATTTATTGGCTTTCAACCTTACCAAAGGATCAAATTAAAAGTATTTCATTGGTTGGTTCAAATGTGATTTTATTTTCAATCATCATTATTTTTTTATCAGCTGCAATCCGAAAAAAAGTAAATGTTTACGAAGCCTTTATTGAGGGTGCTAAAGAAGGGTTTCAAATTGCAATAAAAATTATTCCTTACCTGGTTGCTATACTGGTAGCCATTGGATTATTCAGAACCTCAGGAGCCATGGATTTTATTGTGGATGGAATTAAAACCATTTGCCTTTTCATAGGTATGGATACTCGCTTTGTTGATGCTTTACCCACTGCTTTGATGAAACCTCTGAGCGGAAGTGGTGCCAGGGGAATGATGCTAGAATTATTTAACAATCCCGATTTTGGAGTAGATTCTTTTGCTGCTAAGATTGCCTCAACAGTTCAAGGTGCTACGGATACCACTTTTTATATTATTGCTGTTTATTTTGGATCTGTTGGGATTAAGAAAACGCGTCATGCTATAGGTTGTGGATTAATAGCAGACCTGGCTGGAATAATAGCATCAATTACCATAGGATATATGTTTTTTGGCTAAAGAATGTTTATTTAATCAACAATTACAAATGGTTTATTGAGTAAAAGAAATCAACTGATTTACATAACATTTAACTCGTAAAGAATCAATTAAAATACCGGAATAAGCGAACTTTTTACAGTCTATTATAAAAATATTCCTAAAAAGATGTTAATATTTATAAAAATACACTATATTAGCATCCGGAAATGAAACCCTTTTCCCTTAAATCAGATAAAAAAAATCCAAAAGAAAAAGAAGACTTGTTGCCCACAAGTCTTTTTTATTTGATACCTCTTTAGATACATCCTTTTCTAACTTACATTGCAGATTTAAACATTAGTTTTTGTTTACTGTTTATAATCTGCTAATATGTAGTACATGATAGAAAAATAAACACAGAAAAGAATTTTATGCCTATGAAAGAATTTTGGAATGAAAAGTTTGCGTCGGATCATTATATATACGGAAAAGAACCTAATTATATTTTAAAAAACTTTATTGATAGAAATAGTCCAGGGCTAATACTATTTCCTGGTGAAGGTGAAGGCAGAAATGCGGTATATGCCGCAAGCCAGGGATGGAAAGCAAAAGCTATTGACCAAAGTGATACGGCAATGCTGAAAGCTTTGAATTTAGCCTCTGAATTAAACGTAAATATAGATTACGCAGTAGGAGATATATTAACGTTTGATTACCAGGAAGCATCCTTTGATGCCATTGCTTTGATATTTTTTCACCTGCCTGAATTTCTCAGAACGAAAATTCATCATTACTTGATTTCATTGTTAAAACCTAATGGAAAACTGTTGCTAACAGGCTTTTCTAAAGAACAACTGAACTATAAAAGTGGCGGACCAAAAGATATAACAATGCTCTATTCTGAAGATATGCTGAAAGAGGATTTTAAGAATCTTAAAATCGCATATTGCACCCGAAAAATAGCTAAATTAAAAGAAGGTCCAGGTCATACAGGAGACGCTTCAATTATTGAGTTTGAAGCAGTAAAAAGTTAAACCACAAAGGGGTTAAATTAATATAAGAATAGTAAATTTGGTGTCTTTTAGCATTATAAAAGAAACATTAACAACAGTTCAGTAAGTTTGTTTAGGATTATTTACAATCTACATAAAGGATGTTTAAATAGCTAGTTTCAAACACCTGAAAGTAATTCTAAAAGCTATTATATAAAATCTGAAAGTCTGTTTATTAATATATTTGTTTAAAATTTAAGATATGAATGATTCAAATAGCTGGGAAGAGCTATTATTAAAAGTAAGTAAGCGGTTTAAGGTGTTAGCTGATTTTGATTTTTTGTTGTTTTTAATTGGCATTCAGGAGCTAGGGCGAGGATATGTTCAATACTCGAAAGAGGAAAAAATGGATATGATTAATCTGGCCAGATGTAAAATGTTTGAAAAACAAGGCTATTATAACCAGGTAGGAGTCGATAATGAGGGCTGGCCTGAATTCGAAGTTCTGAAAAATATGGAGGATGTTTTGCCTTCTGATAGAGAGGCTATTTTAAAAAATGCAATGATATCCTATTTTAATGAAAATCTGTAGTCAATATTATTCCGTATTAATACCGGGTATTAATTAATAAATAATGAATAAAAACATTTTACTCTCATTAATAACATTTTTTGTTATTGCCTTTTCTTCGTGTTCCTCAAAAACAAAAGGAACTATTGTTTTAATACAAACAAACCTGGGAGATATAAAAATCAGGCTTTATGATGAAACTCCCAAACACCGCGATAATTTTATTAAGTTAGTTAAGGAAGGTTACTTAGATAGTACATTGTTTCATCGCGTTATTAAAGACTTTATGATTCAGGGCGGTGATCCGGATTCTAAATATGCAGAAGCCGGGGCTCATCTTGGAGAGGGTGGTCCTGATTATACCATACCTGCCGAATTTGTATACCCAAAATGCTTTCATAAAAAAGGAGCCTTAGCAGCTGCTCGTGAAGGGGACAAAGTGAATCCTGAAAAAGCTTCTTCAGGCTCGCAGTTTTATATTGTACAGGGTAAAATTTTTGATGATAATGATTTGATCAAAGCCCAGAACAGAATCAGAGACAGCCGGAGACAAGCTATTTTTAATGATGTTTTATCAGACTATAACGATTCTTTAAATATGCTTCAAATGCAGGGAAAAGAAGAAGCTATAATGAATATGCAACAAAAGATAATGGCTAAAGTTAATAAGGTTTATTCTGAACAACCTGAATTTGAATTTCCTGAAGAGGTAAAAGAGATTTATAAAACAGTAGGAGGAACTCCTCACCTAGATACTAATTATACTGTGTTTGGTGAAGTAATTGAAGAAAAAAATATAATTGAAAAAATTGAATCTTTATTCGGCAAAAAGTTTGGTCTTGATGTTGTTGATGCCATTGCTTATCAGGAAACAGACTCCAGGGATCGTCCGTTAAAAGATGTGAGAATGAAAGTGAAAATTATCAAAGAGTAAAGATATTATGCGTAGTAGTTTAATACTATTTTTTTTATTGTTGTTTGTTGTAAAGTCTGAATCTCAAACTAAATATGCAATTATTACCACCACTTTAGGTGATATTAAAATTATGCTTTATGATGATACTCCTAAACATAGAGATAGCTTTATAAAATTAGTAAATGGGGGTCATTACGATGGGACTTTATTCTATCGTGTCATCAAAAATTTTGTTATTCAGGGAGGATCTTCTGATTCAAGAAATGCCCCTCCGGGTAAGCATATTGGTTATGGAAGTTCAAAACTGGTAATAGATTCTGAATTTACAGAAAACAGGTTTCATAAAAAAGGAGCTATCTGTGCACCACGTCAGCCTGAAGATATTAACCATTTTAAAATGTCGGATATTAGTCAGTTTTATATTGTTCAGGGACGTGTATATACAAATGAAGAACTTGATTTGGTAGAGAAGTCGGTTAATAATCCTATCAAAATTAAACTAAAGAAAAAATACTACTTGCCTTATAAAGAAGAGTTACAAAAGTTGAAAAGCGAAAATCCCCAGGAATTTAATAAACGACTAAGGGAGATTAAGGAGAAGATTGCTTTTGAATATGCATTGTCAAATAAATTAGAATTTTCTGAAGAACAACGAAAAGTATATACTACCATTGGTGGATTGCCTGAGTTAGATGATGATTATACTGTATTTGGAGAGGTTGTTAGTGGTTTTGATGTTGTGAATAAAATTGCATCATTGAAAGTTGACAAAAATGACCGTCCGTATACTGATGTAAAAATAGAGATACGAATCCTTTAAATAAGTTTAGATGAGGTTTATAGTTATTGTATCATTCATATTAATAATCTTCTCAGGGTGTAAAAATCAACAACAGAAATCAACTATTTCTCAAGAGGAATATTCAAGGCCAAAAGGATCCTATAAAACCAATATTAAAGGTATTGTTTCAATAGAGACCTATGATCATTATTCCAGACTACTGGATAAAGGGTATGGGTTTTATATAGCTCCTAAAGAAATCGTAACAAATCTCGATTTAATTAAAGGAAGTTATAAGGTTAAAGTGGCTCCTGTTGGTACAGAGGATTTTAATGATATTGCAGGATTTACAGCCTATAGCATTGAAAAGAACCTTGTGATATTAAAGTCGTGGATGGAAAATTTAAACTATCTCCATCTTGATTATGCTATTAATGATATTCCTGATTCTATTACAGGATTATATCGCAAATCAAAGAAAATATATATTCCTAAGTTTTCTATTGGTGAAAAAGTAATGTCTGATTCATTAACATACTATCAGCTTGATAAGACAAGTTATTCTGGTCAGCCGGCCTTTACTTATTTGAATCATATTGTTGGTATGATTCAAAGTAAAGAGATCAGTGATTCTTTACAATCTATTTTAATACCGGCATCGGAGATTCAGAAGCTAAGTAAAAGACAGATGAAACTACCAAGGTCTGTTTATGAGTTACGAACCAAGACCAATAAAGTATATCCATCATATAAAACCATTAAAGGTTTTAAAATGATGACTACAATGGGAAATATAGAATTTAAACTATATAATGAAACTCCTGTATTCAGGGATAACTTTATAAAATTGGTGAGCGATCAGTTTTATGATAGCCTGCTCATACATAGAGTGCTTACTAATTTCTTAATCCAAACAGGTGCAGCAGATAGTAAATATGCAGATAGAGATGACGTTGTGGGCTGGCAAGGTCCCGGATATATGTTAAAAACAGATATCGTACCTGAGAAGTTTCATAAGCGTGGAGCTATTGCAATGTCAAAGCTTCCGGATTCCAGAAATCCTAAAAACCTTACTGATGGTTCGCAGTTTTATATTGTTTCAGGAAGAATTTTTAATGATGGGGAATTAGATAAGATAGAAAAAGAAAAAGGAGTAGAGTTTACAGCTGAGCAGCGAAGGGTATATAAAACTAAAGGTGGTGCTCCTCATTTGGATGGCGACTACGTAGTTTTTGGTGAAGTAACAAAAGGTATGGATGTGGTTGATAAGATTGCAGCACTTAAAACTTACGGCGAGGACAGACCTGTTATAGATGTAAGAATATTGAAAATTCAGATGATGATGAATTAGGATTATCCATTTTATTGTATCTTTTAATCAAATCCTGATAATCATTAGTTTCCTTTTATTAAATTTGCACACTCAAAAAAATTATAAAATACATCAACAATGCTTGATAAGATAAAGGCTTTACAACAAGAAATTAAACAACTTACAGCTTCAAGTGCTGAAGAAGCAGAGCATTTAAGAATTAAATACCTAAGTAAAAAAGGAATCATTTCTGAATTATTTAATGATTTTAAAACGGTTCCTAATGAGCAAAAGCGCGAGGTAGGACAGGTAATAAATGTTTTAAAGAAAGAAGCTACTGAGTTTATTAATAATTTAAAAGAACAGTTTTCTAATGATCAGATTAAGGAAAGTGGTGTTGATTTAACACTTCCTGGGACTATTATGAAATTAGGAAGCCGTCATCCTTTATCAATTGTACGAAACGAGATTGTTGAAATCTTTGCCCGTTTAGGTTTTAATGTAGCTGAGGGTCCTGAAATTGAAGATGATTTTCACGTTTTTACAGCATTGAACTTCCCAGAAGAGCATCCTGCACGAGATATGCAAGATACTTTCTTTATTGAGAAAGATCCAGATGTATTATTACGTACACATACATCATCTGTTCAGGTTCGTGTAATGGAAAAGAGTGAGCCTCCTATTCGTTCAATCTTTCCCGGAAGAGTTTTCCGTAATGAAGCTATTTCTGCCCGTGCACACTGTATATTCCACCAGGTTGAAGGTTTATATATTGATGAGAATGTTTCTTTTGCAGACTTAAAACAAACATTGTTGTACTTTGCTAAGGAGATGTTTGGTGAAAAAACACAAATTCGTTTGCGCCCTTCATATTTCCCATTTACCGAGCCTTCTGCTGAAATGGATATTTCATGTTCGTTATGTGGTGGTAAAGGATGTAATGTATGTAAATATACAGGATGGGTAGAGATTTTAGGTTGTGGAATGGTTGATCCTGCTGTATTGGAATATTCAAATATTGATAGTGAAAAATATACAGGTTTTGCTTTTGGTATGGGTATTGAACGTATTACAATGTTAAAATATCAGATTAAGGATATCAGGTTATTCTTTGAAAATGACGTTCGATTCCTCGATCAGTTTAAAGCTACTATATAAAACAAAAGACGAAAGATAGTTAGATTTAAGGCGATAGAATGACACACAATACACTTATTGTTAGCATTTTATACAACTTACAATAAAAAACTCTTATATCTAACAATCAAAATATTACAAAAAACTTAACGAGCTATTAAAATATAGCTTATGAATAAAATTTATAAGAGCTATTCGTTTAAATCGCGTATAGCTCTTTTTTATTTTCAAAAATTATTGAAGAAAATAGTGTTGGCATAACACTTTAGAGTGTGGATACATACTGTTTGTGAAAGTAAATACCGCAGTGCCCCGTGAGTTGGGGCAACTGTAGCATATGTATCAATAATAGCCTGAGTTGTATACATAAACTCACGCTTGTAAAATCTCATCAAAAAATATCAAGGCATCTTATACATAAACGCATTAATATTCATACCTGCACCAACAGAAGTCATCATAACATAATCTCCACTTTCTAAAGAATGTCCTTCCAGTTGATGTTTAACAACTAAATCAAATAGAGTAGGAACAGTAGCCACGGAGCTATTACCCAAGTCTTTAATAGTCATAGGCATCACATTATAATCCACATCTCTAATACCGTACAATCTAAATATACGTTTAAGAATAGCCTCGTCCATTTTGGCATTAGCCTGATGTATCAACACTTTTTGCACATCGCTCAGATCAAGCCCGTTAACATCCAGACATTCTTTAGCCAACAAAGGAACATTGGTTAAAGCGTAATTATAAACCCTGCGACCTAACATTTTCAGATACATATGATCGCTCTTTAGTTCGGGATTGAATGACTCACCCATTTGTAATATATCCAAATGTTCCTCAGAATCTGTTCGGGCAACATGCTTTAATATTCCAACTGGATCGTCGCTCTCAACAGCTTCTAACACAGCTGCACCGGCACCATCAGCAAATATCATTGAATCCCTGTCATGAGGATCCATAGCTCTGCTCAATGTATCGGCACCAATAACCAATGCACTTTTAGCATCTCCGGATTTAATAAAGTAATTTGCCTGTATCATAGCTTGTGTCCATCCGGGACAACCAAAAGTAATATCGTAAGCTATTGTTTTTGGATTTTTTATATCAAGCTTTTGCTTTACTCTGGATGACAAAGTTGGTAAGATATCTGGGTACAAACTTCCATGCTTAATATCCCCTAAGTTATGAGCCACAATGATGTAATCAAGCTTCTCTTTATCAAAATTTGCAGCTTCAAGAGCACGCTGACCTGCTATTGCGGCAATATCAGAAGTAACAAGATTATCCCCGGCACAACGTCTTTCTTTAATATCTGTTATTTCCTCAAACTTTTGAACGATCTCCTCCGCAGGAGTATCAATTTTACTGCCATCACTATTTAAAAATACGCGATTGGCAAAATCTATGTTTTTCACTACCACTTCGGGCAGGTAACTACCCGTACCGGTGGCAACAGCATAAATTCCCATTGTTTTCGATTTTGCTAACTATGATGTTTTATAAACATCATCAACTATATATTGTAACTACTATTTTTTAAAATACTTAAGCTCGAAGCTTTCACCATCCCAAACTCCGTATGATCTGATTTTTACCCAATCTCCCAGATATACAAACTGACTATTTTGTCCTATTGGCTGATGCAAATCTATATGTCGATGGCCAAAAATAAAATAATCATAATGTTGCTTTGCTAAAACATCTTTAGCATGCAGCATTAAAAATTCCTTATCTTCACCTAAAAACATGGCTTCTTCTGAATTTTCATTCTTTAACCGGCTATGACCCGACCATCTTTTAGCCAATTCAACTGCAAAGTTAGGATGCAAACGAGAAAATAACCACTGAAGAGCCTTATTTGTAAAAATTCTTTTTAAGAAATTATACCCTTTATCATATGGCCCCAAGCCATCTCCATGAGCCAGGTAAAACTTCTTACCATTAAAATCCATTGAAACAGGTTCACGGTATACAGTAACACCAATTTCTTCAGGAAGGTAATCAAACACCCAGATATCATGATTTCCTGTAAAGAAATAAACTGGAATACCGCTATCCGTAAATTCTGCTATTTTACCTAAAAACCGGGTAAAACCTCTTGGTACTACATGATAATACTCGTACCAAAAATCAAAGATATCTCCCATTAAATAAAGGGCAGAAGCGGTTGGCTTTATATAGTCCAACCAATCCACAAAATACTTTTCGTGTGCTTTATGATCTTTAATTGATGGTGCTCCTAAATGTACATCTGAAGCGAAATATATTTTTTTACCCGACTGTTGCAACTTCATTTTTGCTTATTAGCAATTGCTTAACTTTTTGAAGGGACAAATATATGGGTTTTTTAATGTAAAAAACAAAAACAAATCTTATTTAAGCCTTTTCAAAGATAAGTTCAATACATACACAATTGTTTTGGCAGGGTGTTAATATGATAGAATTATTGTATGTTAGTTGAATCATTAGGAAAATCATACCAATCTTTATCATTTTTTAATTCCTTAAAATCTTCATATGCACCCATTATTGAAGTAAGAAGATTATAATCATTCATTTTATAATTAATGGAATAGTTAGAATTAAGAAATACCATAAAAGAATCAAGACAAGTACCTTTATAACCTGTTAAATCAGCAAGATTTTTGCGAGAAGTAAGATAATTAAAACGGTCACTCTCAAGACTAACTTTCTCTAACCTCTTAACCTCTTCCTTTTTCCTGTCTTCGCATGTCTTTCCTGAACCTGTTCCTATTGAAAGTCCAAAAGTACCCTGGTCAAATTTACGTTCTGCTTTTCCCAAGGCAATAGCTTCTTTAAAATTCCAGCTACTTACCATGGCTTTAATCTCTTCATTCTGATCTTTAGGAAGCTCAAGGTCTTTAAAGGCCTGACGGAAGTGGGCATAAGAATAGAATCGAAGAACTTCAACTTCGGTGATTGAATATATGTTAGCAGGAACATCTAGTACCAAATCCTCTTTCATCGCAGTCCATATAGTAGGAACTACCCATGTTGTATCCACATACCCCATACTATGAAACCGTAATGTATCACCAATGCTACCCTCTATTTCAAAAACACCAAGCCGATTGGTTAATATAACTTCCCCGGTAGAAATATTTTTTATAGCACCATATTCAATGGCCTTTTGAGATTTGGTTTCTTGCACAATTCCCTTGAAAATATGTAATCCTTGATCTAAGACCTGGGAAAACAAACAGGAAGAAATACCCAATAATAAAATTAAAAAACCGATTCTCATTTCTTATATTCTCCTTCGAACTTTTCTAATAACTCAGCAATCTGCATCCGAACTAAAATAGGATTACTCTCGGAGGTAACCTTTAGGTTTACATTACAATAAACCATAAATTTATCAAGCATTTCGCCATCATAACCTGACACCTCTTTTACAATATTCCGATTATAAATTTCATTAACCTTTTCTTGTTCTTCGTTTTGTACAAGAACACGTCTCATATCACGTTTTTCGCGCTCGCGTTTACTGGTATAGTAATTAACATAACTTAAGGGATTAACCACTGCAGCGGCTATCGGGGGTTTTTTATTATAGGAATCTCCTTTTAAAGACGCCGGCAAATCATCTTCATTACCAAAATGTATATCTTTAGGTAAATTTAAATGCAACTCCTTATCTGACTGAACATCAACAGTACCAATCATATATATCTTCCTGCCAAGATGAATTACCCTTTCTCCAATAGAATCATTAAACTCATTAACCCTTAATACCTGGGGAGAATAACCCAATCCAAAAACTTTTAAAGAGTCTGTTTTACTAAAACTACCTCTAAATATTCCGGATTCATCCGTTGCATATATAATCATAGTTTCATAACTTACAATCTGAGCGTTTTCTATAATCTTATTATCAACACTATCTTTAACTACAAGTTTGACCCACACTATATTTTTTTCATCATTCTGTGAAAAAATATTCAAAGAACACAACAATAATATTATGACAGTTATTAAGCGCATACAATTTATAAAGTTGCAAAATATAAACTTATATAAACATACAAGTGATATTTGCTATGATTAACCAAACTTTAACCTTTATTTTTTGTTATAGTTTACAAATACAAAAATGAGACATATAACATACTTTCAGATTCATACTTATATAACATATGAATTTGCAATTAGGTTTGTTTCATCGTATTTTCGCACAAAATTAAAAATTTAAGACTATCATGTTAGAACAATACAAAGAAGTTGTTGAAAAAGCCTGGGAAGACAGAGAATTATTAAAAAATTCGGAAACACAAGACGTTATCCGCACTTTAATGGAGAAACTTGATAAAGGTGAAATTAGAGTTGCTAAACCCGATGGTGATGACTGGAAAGTAAACGAATGGGTTAAAAAAGCAGTAATTTTATACTTCCCAATACAAAAAATGGAAACCATTGAAGCTGGCCCAATGGAATTTCATGACAAAATGGCTCTTAAAAGAAATTATGCAGAACTAGGTATCAGAGTTGTTCCTCATGCCGTGGCAAGATATGGTGCATATATTTCAAGCGGTGTTGTTTTAATGCCTTCATATGTTAACATTGGAGCTTATGTTGAGTCAGGAACTATGGTTGACACATGGGCTACTGTAGGAAGCTGTGCTCAAATAGGGAAAAATGTTCACCTGAGTGGAGGTGTGGGAATCGGAGGAGTTCTTGAACCTATCCAGGCAGCACCTGTAATTATTGAGGACGACGCTTTTATTGGTTCTCGTTGTATTGTTGTAGAAGGTTGTCGCGTAGGTCAAGAAGCTGTACTGGGAGCAAACGTAGTACTTACCGGTTCAACAAAAATTATTGATGTGACCGGTGACGAACCTGTAGAATACAAAGGATACGTACCTCCTCGTTCTGTGGTTATTCCAGGAAGTTACACAAAAAAATTCCCTGCCGGCGATTACCAGGTTCCTGCTGCACTAATCATAGGAAAACGCAAAGAGTCAACAGATAAGAAAACTTCATTAAACGATGCATTGAGAGACAACAACGTTGCAGTTTAATTTAAAATAGTATTCTGAGTTTTAGTACGATTATATGTCCGATTCAGATTAGTACATCGACAAAAGTATCAGGAGACTCATAGTCCTCATACTTTTGTCTTTATTCATATATTTTATGAACGAAGAAATTTTAAAAGCCCTTGAGGTTCTTCATAATGGAGGATTAATACTTTATCCTACAGATACTATATGGGGTATTGGCTGTGATGCTACTAATACCGAAGCTGTAAAAAAAATCTATCAACTCAAACAACGAGAAGACTGTAAGAGTATGTTGGTTTTAATAGACAATGCAGCCAAACTAAACTCTTATATGGATCAGGTTCCGGAAATGGCCTGGGATTTAATTGAGTTTTCAACAAAACCCTTAACAATCATTTATCCTAATGCTAAAAACCTGGCAAAAAACCTCATTGCTGAAGACAAAAGCATAGGAATCAGAATATCCAAAGAAGAGTTTTCTAACAAACTTTGCCAGAGATTCAGAAAGCCTGTTGTTTCTACATCGGCAAACATCAGCGGACAACCATCACCTGCTTGTTTTAATGACATATCAGAAGAAATAAAAAACAGTGTTGATTATATTGTAAACTACCGACAAGAAGAAACAATAAATCCAGCACCATCAGGCATCATTAAACTAGGCCTGGGCGGTGAAATTAATATCATCAGAGAATAAGCAACAGATATGGAGCAAGAAGAAATAAAGTTTTATTTTGAAACACCTGTACAGATCCGGTTTAATGATATTGACAGTCTTGGTCATGTTAATAACACCATCATACAAGAATACTTTGACCTGGGCAGAATGCATTATTTTAAATCTGTTTTTAAACCCGATATTAACTGGACCACCTTTGCAGCCATAATAGCGTCTATTAAAACCGATTTTGTATCTCCTGTTTTCATTAACAATAAACTACTGGTAAAAACCAAGATTACAAAGATCGGCAATAAAAGCATGAGTTTAATTCAGCACTTAACAGACAGCAAAGGGACAATAAAAGCTGTTAGTCATTCTATTATGGTTGGCTTTGATCATAAAACACAAGGCTCTGTTCCTATTAATGAAGAATGGCGCGAAAAAATATGCGCTGCAGAGAAAAACACCGTAGAAGTATAAAATTAACACTAATAAAAAAGGACTGCCTTTGCAGTCCTTTTTACTAAATATCTTACGTTTTTTTTAAACGTATACATTGCCGATCTTAATGAGCTTAGGTATATTTAAAAGTTTAATTTTCCGGCCATTCAGCTCAATAAGTTTATCACTTTTAAATTCAGATAAAAGTCTGATTACAGATTCTGTAGCCGTTCCAACCATATTTGCTAATTCTTCTCTGGTTAAAGAAATTTGCAATGTATGATCCTGGTCTAACTCAAAGGTATCCATTAAAAGAAGCAGTACTTCCGCTAATCTTTCCCTAACTGTTTTTTGAGCAATATCAGTTAAGAACTTATTGGATTCACCTAACTCTTTACAAGTTAACTTCATCAGGGTCATAGAAAAGCTGGAGTTTTCTTTCAATAATCTTTCTAAAATATCTCCAGGCAGATAACAAAGAATCGTTTCCTGTATTACTTTAGTCGTACTACAAGCCAGCTCATCACTTATAACCGATCTAAAGCCAATCAAATCACCGGGCTTTGCAAACCTGATGATCTGTTCTTTTCCATCAAAACCTGTTTTAAAAATCTTTAATATTCCCTCAACAACCAAATAGGTACCATTAATCCTGCTTCCTTCATGATATATTGTATTACCTCTTTTATGCGAAGTACAATTAACTGATTGATTAACCACATCAATCTCTTCGTCTGTTAACCCTTTAAATATTTCAAACGATCGCAGATCAATTGGTTCATTATAAGGAACACTTTGAATGTTCTTCATTCCCTTTATATTTTTAAAACTTTATAAAAAACAATGTAAAATAACAGTAAAAATAATGTTTTCAATGATTCTTATGCGTAAAATCATAAGATTTTCAATATTTTTTCACTACAAACATATGTATTAAAATGAAATGCCAAAGATATAAATAAAGATGTATATTTGTTACAAGTCGTATAATCTAAATATTTTAATATGAAGACAACAATTGACCTAAAGTGGTTAGAGAATATGTCTTTTGAAGCTGATGTTACCGGTCATAAAATCAAAATTGACGCAGGAACTGAAAGCGGAGGAAATGATTCCGGAGCAAGACCAAAACCTTTGATGCTAGTTGCGTTGGCAGGATGTACCGGGATGGATGTGGTATCCATCTTAAAAAAAATGAGGGTTGAATATGACGACCTGACGATTTCTGTAGAAGCAAACATGAGAGAAGAACATCCAAAATATTATGATGAAATGAAAATCATTTATCATTTTACAGGTAAAGATTTACCAATAGAAAAAATAAATCGTGCAGTACAACTATCTGACGAACAATACTGTGGCGTTTCGGCTCTTTATAAAATGGCAATACCTCTTACTTCAGAGATAAAAATCACAGAAAGACAATAACATTTTGAAAGACCGGATGAAACTCTCAAATCAATTGGAACATCCCTCGTATGTACAAATTGAGACGATCAAATTTACAGCTTCGTTTCAGCTCATAGCAAATTGATCAGACTATGAGCTGAAAATTTGTTTTAAGTTAATCGTTGGATAACAGCCTTTAAATCTGAATGTATTTTCAACAACTCTACCGACTCTGCCAATTGAAAATCCTGAAAGTCAAAACCCGGAGCTACAGCACAACTCACAAGTGTATATCCATAACTCCCTTTTATCTCAGCAGCAAACCAAATATTCGGTTCTACAGTATATTGTAAAAGACCATTGATAGAATCAGACAACTCCACTTTATGATATTTACCATTTGCATTTATCATGTGTATGATCAAAGGCATTCCTTTATGAAAATACCATATTTCAGGTGATTTGATTCTATGAAACTTAGAAACATGATTATCGCACAATAAATAATATATCGATGTTATCGCACTTTTATCATCAGAAAACACTACTGAACTAATGCTCATATCCGATCGGTAAACCTGATGATACCATCCACCCTCAGGATGTGGTTTAAGCCCGAGCTGTTTGATAAGTTCAGAAGGTATTCTTCCCATATAACCCCCCGGCACTTTTAGTGTATTATGATTCATAAACTTTTGAAGTATAGCCTGGGCTTCGGCTAATTTTTCTTCCCAATGCTGAATTGAATTCTGACCAATAATATCAGTAACACATTTAACAGCAATAAAAGGTATCTGATGTGCTTCACAGATTTTTGCAACAGCAAAAGATTCCATTTCAAAAACATCTCCAGTTCCGTCTGCAGTAGTTAAAAAGGTATCTCCTGAATTACAAACACTATCAAAACTCCAATCCCTTAAAAAGTCGATCTTATTCACTTCATCGGTGAAATCAATATAGAATGGAACACCATAACTCTGCAATTTTTCCATATCCCTATCAACAAATTTACAACAAAGATGAACTGAGCCAATCTCATAATCAACAGAGCCTGCTGTACCTATATTTATTACTAAATCAGGATGATAAAAATCTATAGATCTACTTACTGCAACAGAAGCAGAAACCTTACCTACACCAGTCTTGCAATAATGAAAATTACAGTTGGGCATGGTCACATCAACCCTTTCCTCTTCTACTGCATAAACAATAAGTACATTTAGCATAATAAAACATTTTATTAACGAAAGTACAACTTAAGCCATTACAAAAACAAATTATTTAATAGTATATTTGACTATTTGTATTCATAAACTGAAAATAAGCTCTGTTAATGTCAATAATTTTCTACTTAAACATCATCCTCATAAACATTGTGACCTGGATTGCTTTAAGCTACTTTTGGAATCAGTGGAACTTTAAATTATTTAAACCATACAATTGGTTAGAAGCCAAAAAGAAAAAGCAAATTCCTAAAAAACTTCTTAAACTGGAGAGAACGTTTAAAGACAGAAACCGATTTTATACAATATGGTTTGAAATAAACAGAATAAAGTCAGGAAAAATAGAGGGTAACCTTGCTGAAGTAGGAGTATACAAAGGAGAAACGGCTAAAATAATCCATCATGCATTACCTGAAAGAAAATTATACCTGTTTGATAGTTTCTCCGGTTTACCCAAACAAGTTATCCGGGAAGACTGCGATGGAACTGTCAGACCTCAAACTGTTAATTTTGGATCTACAAGTAAAAAGGAGGTTATAACATACATCAAAGGGAATGATAATATCGAAATAAGGGAAGGTATATTTCCTGAAACAGCGACTGACCTAAATAAAGAAACTTTTGCTTTTGTTCATTTAGATGCTGATCTGTATCAATCAACATTAGATGGATTACATTTATTTTATCCCTTATTAGCTCCAGGAGGTTCAATACTTATACACGATTACAATCACAACTGGGAGGGCGTTAAAAAAGCCGTTGATGAGTTTGAAAAAATTATACCCGAACAATTTGCACATCTCATGGATATGTATGGTTCGGTGCTACTTATAAAAAACAAGACGACCTAAAAGATCTCACAATGATTAAACCTTTAATAACTACCATATTAATCTTAATAGTTTGTCTGACCGGAATAAGAAGTCAGGATTCAATACCCAAAAACACCTATCGACCTAAAATAGGTCTGGTATTAAGTGGAGGCGGAGCAAAAGGTATGGCTCATATTGGTGCCCTGAAAGTATTGGAAGAGCTAGGCATAAAACCTGATTATATAACAGGAACAAGTATGGGTAGTATAATGGGAGGCCTGTATGCAATTGGATACAAAGCCAATGAACTTGATTCAATTATCAGAGATATAGACTGGAATAAGATGCTTAGCGATCAGATTCCTTTATCAAACGTAGTTCCTGAAGAAAAATACTATTATCGCAGGTACTTGTTTGAGTTTGATTTAACTAAAAAAGGTCCGGTTTTACCATCAGGAGTTGTTGTTGGACAAGGGATATCAGAAGAATTGAACTACTTAACCTGGCATATGGCTGGAGTCAATAAATTTGACGATTACCCAATCCCGTTCAGATGTATAGCCTCAGATTTAATATCCGGAGAGCCCTACATATTTGATTCAGGAAACCTGGCTACAGCCATGAGAGCAAGTATGGCCATACCTTCAGCATTTTCTCCTGTTTTGCTTGACAGTATGTTACTGGTAGATGGAGGTGTTTTAGATAATATGCCAGTAAAAGCTTGTAGAGATTTAGGAGCAGACATCATTATTGCCGTAAATGTAGGCGTAAAAGAACATCCAAAAATAGAAGACTTTAAAACAATCAGCGACATATTAATGGGTTCAGCTATGATCCGGAGTAATTATGAAACAAAGCAATCAGCTGAGCTTATAGACATAATGATTGAACCGGCATTAGACAATTATAGTAGTGCAAGTTTTTTTAACGGTGATGAAATTATTGAATTAGGAGAAATTGCTGCCAAAGAAAAATATGTAGAACTCAGTGAACTTGCTGACTTTATGAAACAATTTCCGCAAAAAAAAGAAAATAATCCCAAAACAAACATACAACAGCTATATATTGAAGACATTAAAGTTACCGGTTTAAAACGTTTAAATGAACAATTTGTACTTGGTAAATTTGGTTTGGAGAAAAAACATATTTATACCAAAAAACATATTGATGAAGGCTTACATTTACTAATGGGTACCAGGTACATTGATAATGTAAACTACGAATTAGAATTAGGGGAGCACGGATATATTATTACTCTCAAACTGGAGGAAGCTTTTCCCAGCAAATACAATTTTTCAATTCATTATGATAACATTTACAATGCCAGTGCCATATTTAATATTGCTCTGCGAAATTATATTATAAGAGGTTCGAGTTTTAAATTTTCAGGAGAAGTTTCTGAGCATCCACAAATTAACACAGAATACATTGATTATTTTGGACATAAACAAAAAACAGGAGGTTACCTGAATGCACATTGGGAATTAAGTCCACTACCATACATAAAAGACAATGGAGAAAAAGTAGGTGAATTTAATCAACATACCACGCTACTGGAAGGAGGCTTTCTAGTTTCACCTAATGTAAAGCGAATGATAAAAATTGGCCTATTTTACAAGAGATTAACAAGTAAATCTTTTAATGGGATTCTTGATATGTCAATTAATGACGTTGAGAAAATTGGCAATCAATATTGGGGCCTTAACTTTAAGTATAATAAAAATTCATTAAACAGTCAGTTTTTTGCTTCAAGCGGAAATGCATTTAAAATAGATATTGAATACCCTATTGGATTTCAATCTATTTATAAAGGATCTGCAGATTCAAAAGAACTTTTAGCTGACTATATAGAGTCACCAAACGACAGTTACCTTAAACTTTTTATGTCGTTTAAACAGCATCTGCCATTAAGTTCAAAACTTAATCTTTCTTATTATGCATCAATAGGTGGAGCAACAAAAGATATGAATAGCACCCAATACTTTACTTTTGGCGGACTAGAATCTATAAAAAGATATCAGGATACACCTTTTATCGGGCTAACTACAAGAGAAATTTCTGCCCAACAATTTGTTATGGGTAGTATAAATTTAAGATACAAAGCCATAAACAATTTATATATAAAGTTAATTGGAAACATGATTGATTATAAAACAAATTTTGACGAACTAAGTTTTACGCCACTTAATACTTTCGGATCAGATGACACTGTATTTGGAGGTGGAATAACCGTTTCATACAAATCAATTATAGGCCCCATTGAAGTTGGATATGGTAGGAATTCCATTCATAGTAAAAACAGATGGTACTTTACAGCAGGATTTCCCTTTTAAACTTTTTTCTTAATATTCTGTTTTTCTTATAAACTTATGCATGAATAGAGATCTATCAAAAATAAGAAAGGACTTTGTTAAAAAAACATTATCAGAAAATGACTTGTCGAAAAACCCTATAACTCATTTTAAAGAATGGTTGAATGAAGCCATTGAAGAAAATGAAATTGAGCCAACTGCGATGACTCTTTCTACAGTATCTCCAGATGGAAGACCATCAAGCAGAATAGTCTTGCTCAAACATATTGACGATAAAAAAGGCTTCTACTTTTACACCAACTACTTAAGCAAAAAGGGATTACACATAAACAAAAATTCTTTTGCAGCACTTAATTTCTTTTGGCCGGGAATGGAACGTCAAGTTAGAATTGAAGGCTATATTTCCAGACTAAGTACAGAAGAAAACGATCAATACTTCTATTCACGTCCGGTTGACAGTCAAATAAGTGCTGTTATTTCACCTCAAAGTAAAATTATTTCTAAAAGACAAGATCTTATTGACAGATACAATAGACTTAAGAATGCCAACACTACTGTTATCAGACCAGATCATTGGGGAGGCTATTCATTAAAACCGGATGAAATAGAATTTTGGCAAGGTCGTTCGGGTCGTTTACATGATAGAATCAGATTCAGACTAAACGATCAACAATGGATTAAAGAACGATTAGCACCATAAAAAAGGCTACCCTAAAGATAGCCTCTTATATATAATAGTATTGAAATATCAACTTGATATATTATTTTTTCACAAAATGATAGTGAGAACCATAACGCTCAAAAGCGGCCTTATCAAGAGTTTCCTTATGATCCGGATGTGCCACTGAGATAATCAATTTAGCTCTCTCCTGTAATGTTTTTCCATACAAATTAACAGCTCCAAACTCAGTAACAAACCAGTGCATATTTGAACGGGTAGTTACAACTCCTGAACCTGGTAATAATATTGGAGAAATTTTTGATAAACCTTTAGCTGTTACTGATGGCATCGCAATAATAGGCTTACCACCTTCAGAGTAACCGGCACCACGAATAAAATCAATTTGTCCACCAAACACCTGAATAAAATTTTGTTCCGATTGAATCAGCACAAACCTGACCTGTAATATCAATAGACAAAGCGGAGTTAATAGCGGTAACCTTGTGGTTTTTACGGATAACTTCAACACTATTAGTATGCTTAACATCCATCATAGCAACCATTGGGTTATCATCTACGAAATCGTATAATTTTTTAGAACCCATTAAAAAAGAGGCCACCATTTTACCTTTGTCAATTTGCTTACGTTTTCCGTTTACAACTCCTTTTTCAACCAAAGGAAGGATACCGTCAGCAAAATTTCAGTATGAACACCTAAATCTTTATGGTTACCTAACTGAGCCAACACTGCATTTGGAATACCACCAATACCCATCTGAAGACAAGCACCATCTTCAATTAACTCAGCAACATTTTTACCAATTTGGATATCTGTTTCTGTTAACGCACCATTTCATGAGCATACAAAGGACTATCGTCTTCCACAAAATAATCAATTTCTGTCATTGGAATCATTGCATCCCCCCAGGCACGTGGAACGTTAGGGTTAACAGCAGCAATAACAACATCAGCACTTTCAATTGCAGCAAGAGTTGCATCTACTGGATGTTCCTAAAGAACAAAACCGTGTTTATCTGGCGTAGAAACCATAACCATTGCTACATTGACTTTCAAATACCCTTCACGAATTAATTTTTGTGTTTCGCTTAAGAAAACAGGAATGTAGTCAGCATAACCCGCCTGAGTTTGCTTACGAAGGTTAGCACCTACAAAAAATTGCTCCGAAACAATATACACCTTCGAATTCAGGATCTGCAAAATCTACTTTATTTTCAATATGAATATGTTGAACCTTTACATCGCTGAATTCTTTCCTGCGACCACGTTCAACCATAGCTTTAATTAAAATATGAGGAGTAACAGCAACACTACTCAAATGTACTCTGTCTCCTGACTTAATAACTTTAACAGCTTCTTCTGCACTAATACTTTTATATTGCATGCTTTCTTATTTAGAGATATTTTTCTTTAATCGTAATTTGATGTGCAAAACTATAATATTTTGATTAAAATAAAGAGCTGAAAAACGTATTCTACAACATATTAATAATCTGAGTTCGACATAATATTTAGGAGTAACCTTATTCAATATTAATTTATAAGGTATTTGAATAAACGATGTTTCAGAGCACTTAAAAACAATGAGGGTCAACTTAAAATTACGAAAGAATAGCGGGCTATTCTGAATATTTTACGGGAAGGAGATCGCTATTTAACTAAGTGAAACAATAGTGCTTTTATAACTAACAATCTGCCCCTAATGATAATATTTTACAAATTTAAATTGGCAATAAATTAACTTAATGTATCCATTTACTAGCCTGATGTATTCATAAATTTTCGTTATGAGAGCATCAAAAGCAAAGAGAAAAAGTGAAGTGGAGATTTTCAGTTTGCAGGAATAGTGAACTATTTTGAAAACTTAAAATCGAGCATTTGCTTTTTATCAAAGGTTTTGAGGCTTGCAGTAAAATAATTTATGAATATTTTCAGGCTAGATATTAAAACAAAGAAAGTTTAAAATGTTAACTCTTATTTTTATCTTCGCCTGTACACTAAATTTGATATGGCAGACAAAGATCCGGTTAGAATAAATAAAATACTTAAGTGAAGTAGGTTATTGTTCCAGAAGAGAAGCAGATAAGCTAATACAATCAGGAAAAGTAAAAGTTATGGTGTTATTGTGGATATGGGAACAAAAGTACTTCCTGAAGACAAAATAACCGTTAACAACATTCTCATTTCAAGACCTAAAGACAAATTTGTTTATATTGCTTTTAATAAGCCAACAGGAATTGTTTGTACTACAGATACACGTACTGAGAAAGATAACATTTATTGATTATATAAAGCACCCAAACGTATTTTTCCCATTGGAAGGTTAGATAAAGCAAGTGAAGGACTGATTTTTTCTTACCAACGACGGAGACATTTGTAAACAAAATATTAAGGGCTGGAAACAATCATGAAAAAGAGTACATTGTAAGAGTTAATAAACCTATCACTATGATTTTATTAAAAAAATGGGCAATGGTGTTCCCATTCTGGATACTACAACCAATAAATGTAAAGTAGTAAAAACTAAGTAAGTACGAATTCAACATTACTTTAACTCAGGGGTTAAACCGACAAATACGAAGAATGGCTGAATATCTGGGATATAAAGTTGTACAGTTAAAACGCATTCGTATTATGAACATTAAACTGGATATTCCATTGGAAAATGGAGAAATCTGACAGCATCTGAAATAAAAGAAATACAAAAGCTAATTATAAACTCATCCAAACACACTAAATAAATAACATTTCACCTACTGAAATCGTATTCTCTAATAATGAAGAAAAATTGCAATTTTTTTTATAAGATATACTTGTATCTTTGTACTTGTTAAAACAGCATATTGATAAAAATATTATTTTAAACATAATGCTTAAATAATACCATTTGGGAATAGTATTTGTTTGATTTAATATGCTTATTAAAATCACAAAAACACATGAGATTAACATTTATTAAAGTTGCCAGGCACAGAACGTTTCATCATACACCAATATATTATGATGAAGCAAAGGAGGAACGTGAGGAGCGTGCCAGAAGAGTTAAGGATGAATTAGGTCTTGAGGTTGAAGAAGATAACAGATCTACTGAGGAAAGGATCAGAGGCAAAATGAAACGTAAAATCACAACTCATTTTGATGTTGTAAGAAAAGAAAAACGTAAATCAAACCTCAGGCTCGTTGCAATACTCATAGGTTTAACAATTGCATTTTATTATTTGTTTTTCTTCGAGCAAAGAATGGATTATGCATTATATGTAATCCTAAATTAGTTAATTAAAAACATTAAATCACACTACATCAAAACATCTGAAATTCAGGTGTTTTGTTATTTATATCAATTTAGTATATGTCGGATATTATACAATTATTACCAGATTCTGTAGCAAATCAAATTGCTGCAGGAGAAGTTATACAACGACACAGCTTCAATGATCAAGGAACTAGTTGAAAATGCAATTGATGCCGGAAGCACTGATGTAAAAGTAATTGTAAAAGATGCAGAAGAACTTTAGTTCAGGTAATAGACAATGGTTGCGGAATGTCAGCAACAGATGCCCGTATGGCTTTTGAACGACACGCCACTTCGAAAATTCAAAATGTGAACGACCTTTTTGCCATTCGTACAATGGGGTTTAGGGGAGAAGCATTAGCCTCTATTGCTGCTGTTGCACAAGTAGACTAAAAACCAGGAAAACGGGTGATGAATTAGGTACACTCATAGAAATTGCGGGATCAACAGTTGAAAAACAAGAACCTGTTTCATGTCCTTCGGGATGTAATTTTATGATCAAGAACCTTTTTACAACGTGCCAGCAAGAAGAAAGTTCTTAAAAAAAGATTCTACTGAACTTCGTCACATTATACATGAATTTGAAAGAATAGCCATTGCTACCCAGATATTAGTTTTAGTCTGAATCACAACAATATGCCATTATTCAGCTTCCCGCTTCTAATTTACGACAACGTATCGTAAATATGTTAGGAAAAGGTATGAATCAACAATTAGTACCTGTAGAAACAGAAACACAACTGGTAAAAATCACAGGATTTATTGGTAAGCCTGAATCGGCAAGGAAATCATCCGGCGACCAGTTTTCTTTGTAAAATCAAAGATATATGCGTCACCCTTATTTACACAAAGCAATAACAGAGGCCTATTCCAATTTAATCCAGCCCAATACCATACAGCTTACTTTTTATTTTTGAGGTAGATCCTAAATCATTGACATTAATAACATCCTACCAAAACAGAAATTAAGTTTGAGGATGAAAGAACAATATGGCATCTTACAAATGCCTGTATACGCGAAAGCCTGGGAAAACATAAACATGATACCAACCATTGATTTTGACACGACTGATATGGTTGACATTCCTGTAAGTAGTTCGGATAATGAACAAGGAAGAGCCGGGAATAGAAGTAACCCATTCTTCAATCCGTTTGAAACACAAAACACATACAACCCAAACTCCTCAGGATCGAACTATTCACCCAGCAACTCAAGAAGGGAATCATCTTACACACCTACATCAACGCCTAAAAATTGGGAGCAACTTTATAATGATTTTGAATCTGAAAAAGGAAGTATGCCTTTTGAAACAGAAGGTGAATCGCACAAGGATTATGAAGAAAACTATATAGAGAGTGAGCCTGTGCAACAAACCTTTATGTCAAAAGGAATGAGTGGAAGAAACATCCTCCGGTGCTTCATGCTTTCAATTTAAGAACAGATATATCTTAACCCTCCGGAAAATCCGGATTAATGATGATAGATCAAAAAAGAGCTCATGAACGTATTTTATTTGAACATTTAATAAAATCAATTACTTCTCAACAAAGCATGACTCAACAGAATTTATTTCCGGAACAATTAGAGTTTAACACAGAAGACTCATTAATATTGAAGGAGCTAACACCTGACTTCAAAGCGTTTGGCTTAGATCTGAAACAAATTGACAAACAGACATTTGAAGTAAGTGGAATGCCTGTAAATATGGAAAAAATGAAACCCAAAGAACTCATTGACGAAATAATTGAAAGCCTATAAAAGTGGGGAGGTTAATTTAGAAACCGATTTAAAAGAAAGAATTGCCAGATCTATGTCAAAACAATCGTCCATAAATATGGTCAATATTTATCGACAGAAGAAATGGGATGAAACTAATTGGCCAGTTATTTACTTGCCAAATGCCCAACTATTCACCTGATGGAAAACCAATCATTTCTATTTTATCCAATGATGAAATAGAAATCAGATTTAAGTGACAAACTGTCTTAATAATATTTGGTCTGAATCTTGCTGACTCAAAAGACGGTAGAAAAAACAAAAAAAAATAATTTATGTATCAAAGACAATCCTTTTTTAGTAACATACCTGTCATTGTAAAAAATCTGTTAATAATTAATGGATT
>CAXXLC010000024.1:0-104952 GCA_963677345.2 uncultured Saccharicrinis sp. | reverse complement strand
CAACAAATAGAATTAATTGCACCTACTGAACTTTCGGTATTAATTTTAGGAGAAAGTGGCGTTGGAAAAGAATACGTAGCTCAACGAATACATGAATTGAGCAACCGAAATCAGGAACCTTTTGTAGCCGTTGATTGTGGTGCATTACATACCGACATTGCTTCAAGTGAGTTATTCGGACATAAAAAAGGTGCATTTACCGGAGCTTTGGAAGATAAGGCGGGTCATTTTGAAATGGTAAAAAACGGAACAATTTTTCTGGACGAAATAGGAAATCTAAGTTACGACGTTCAAGTAAAATTATTACGAGCTATCCAGGAACGCAAAGCCCGACGCCTTGGTGCCAACGAAGAATACCCTATCTCTTGCAGAATAATAGCTGCAACAAATGAAAATTTAAGAGACACTTCATTTAGTGGAAAATTCAGAGAAGATCTATACCACAGACTCAATGAGTTTTCAATTCAAATACTTCCATTAAGAGAGCGCAAAGAGGATATTTTATTTTACGGCTACAAGTTTTTAAATTTTGCTTTGCAGGAATTTAACAAACAAAACATTGTAATCAGCAGCACCGTAAAAGATATCTTCCAGAATTATGAATGGCCCGGTAATTTACGAGAGCTACGGAACGTTATCAGAAGAGCAGTACTTTTATGCAAGGATAATGAAATTACAGTTAGTAATTTACCAAACGAAATTCAACATCCTCATAAAAATAAGGGAACAGTTACTCCTGTTCAATTGAAAGATATCAAAGAGAAGTCGGAGAAAGAAATAATATTGGATACTTTAGAAAAAACAAAATACAACAAAGCTAAAACTGCACGTATTTTAGGCATTGATAGAAAAACCTTGTACAATAAGATTTATAAATACGGAATAGATTTGTAAGATATAAACCTATTAGTCTATAATCATCTAAGATTCCTTGCTCTCCGGATACTTTAATACCAAAACGCCTTATGCAAATTGCTATTCATACTTTTATTCCACTTTGTTTTTTACCAAAACAACCAACAATACTTCATTAATATTCACTACATTAGAATTTGTCACACTTTTGTCACGCTATTTTTTTTTGCAATGTTGCGGAAAAAATGTAAAATTGAATTTTAACCTATTAAATTATATATTATAATTATTAGAAAGATTTTATTATTTGTTTGTGTGTATTTTTTAACGTTTCCTATGTTTGCTCAATACGAGACGCAAATAATTATTAAATGTGGTAATGGTAACACCTATCATTTATCTGCAATAGTTGCCAATTCAGATGAAGCCAACAAACTAGGCTTGCAGTATGCTACAGATTTATGTAATTAATTAACAATTATTGAATTCTAGCACTTCATGCAATATATTAATAAGTGAATTGTATGTTCACTTATTAAATAATTATAGTAATAATTCGTTATTCATTATATAATTAAAACTAAACAAATACTAATCAATTCACATTTTCTATTATTGATTGTATTTATAAAATTAAACTCAAAAATGGCTAAATATTTTATCTCAATCCTTTTAATCATTACTCCATGTGTAAAATCGCAAAATTACATTTCAATTGACAATGCTCATTATATAGGTAAGTATTTGTATGATTTTCAAGACGATTCTCTTAACTCAGATTCTCGAAAACAACAAGATATGATGTTGTTTATTGGAAGTAAATATTCCTTATTCGAAAATTATGTTGATTTTTTATCCGATTCTTTGTTTTACAACATTAAAGATAATAATCCTCAAGCTGCTTTGGGTAAAGTATTTGCTAAAACTAGTCAATATAGATTAGAATCTCTTGCAGGCTTTAGAGTGGTAAAAGATTTATCTACACATAACACTTCTCTAAAAGAATATCTATCATTAGCCTATTATCAGGTAAACGAAAAAATCCAATTTAACTGGGAGTTAATTGATGAACAGACTAAAATAATTAGCAATTTAAAATGTAAGAAGGCCATATGTTATTATAGAGGAAGAAATTATACCGCCTGGTACACAATGGAGATACCAATAAGTGAAGGTCCCTATAAATTTAACGGGCTACCCGGACTCATTGTTAAGTTATACGACAATAAAAAACAACACATTTTCACGTTAGAATCCTTTAAAAAAATAACATACAACAGAAAAATGTTTATCGAAAACAAGGAATATAAAGACATCAATTGCGAGCAATACCGTCAAACAAAAACCAATTGGGCACTTGAGAAGTGTAGGAATATACAAGACCCAAACTTTTTACAAACATCTTCAGATGTAAACCTAATGGAAATTGCCGCTAGAATAAAATCACATAATAATTACATAGAAAAGTATTAAGATAAGTTTCAGTTTGATTTTTATGAAAATTGTTCACTTAAAACATGTAATTATACTAATTCTGTTTGTATTATGCGCTACTAATATTTTAGCACAAAAAATAATCAAAGGTGTTTTACTAAGCCACAATGAAGAAATTCCACAGGGCGTAAGTGTTGTGCTAGAAGATGCTAACAAAAGACATAACATCATAGCATATTGTATTAGCGATGACAAAGGTTTTTTTGAAATCTCTTTTTCCTCATCTTCTGATAGTTTGTATCTATCCATCAAATCACTATCATATAAAGACACCACTCTATTTTTATTAAATAAAAACTACAACATAAAGTTAAAACTAACACCTCAAATAAATCATATAAAAGAAGTTAATGTAAAATCAACGCCAATAATAACAAATGAAGATACTACAACTTATTTAGTAAGTTCTTTTGAAAAAGAAAGTGATGAGAGCATTGGTGATGTCATAAGTCGTATGCCTGGATTTACTGTAGATGCAGATGGTAAAATCAAATATAATGGTATAGGTATTGACAAATATTATATAGAAGGTATGGATTTGTTAGGCAATAAATATCCTATTGCAAACAAAAACCTTTCAAACAAACAGGTGAGTTCTGTTGAAGTTTTACACAACCACCAGCCCATAAAAATGTTGCGTAAAGTTATTCATAACGAAAAAACATCACTAAATATAAAATTAAAAAATAAATATACCGCTACTTATAGATTAAAAGGAGGTATAGGGTATCCATGGTTAAAACATAGTTTAAATTTTTCACCCATACTATTTACTCCAGCCAATCAAATGATTGCATCTGTTCAATCCAATAATATAGGTAGTGAATTATACTCCCAACATCATCCTTTTACTTTATCAAATAGTTATTTAAATAATTACACAAATGATAGAACAGAATCACTTCAGATAGCACATATAGCACCATCTTTCATATCTAAAAAAAGTAGATATTTAAACAATAACTCCAATTTAATATCATATAATTATTTAACAAAACTAACAGGTGATAAACAAATAAAAACCAATATTAGTCTTTATAATGACAATTTAAAGGAGAAAGCAAATACACAAACCTCATATTATTTGGACAAGGATACTGTTATATTAAATGAATTAAAATCGAATAAATTCAGAGACAACAGTATTATTACTGATGTTACATATACCAACAATGCAGCAAATAATTACACAAACAACACTTTTAGATTTGAAAGTTATTTAGATAATGCCACAGGAAATATAAATAATACAGAACAAGTTTCTGACCAACACACTCCGTTTTTATCACTTGCTAATGAATTGGATTTATACAAATTATGGCATAAACATATCATTAACATTAAGTGGTTTACTGATTATAATCATGCGCCTCAATATTTACAATATACTCCAGGAGTACTGTCATCTTCATTAAACAAGGGAACTTTCTACAATACCTGCATACAATATTTTAACTATAATAATTTTAAAACCTTACTAGGTATATCATTTATGGTAAAAAAAAGCAACTGGCAGTTTAACACCAATCTAGAAATAAAATACGATTATAATGACATTAACACTTATATTGAATTGGAAGAAGAAAAATTACAAATAGACTCTCTTCAAAATATAATTGAATGGAATAACTTTCAAAATAAAATCAGCGAAAAAATTACATTCTCAAAAAATAAAAACTTTAAATTACAATTTACACTGCCGGTCATTCAAAATCTATACAAGTTATCAAGTAGCAATTTGGCAATAAAAGAACCTACGGAATTATTATCCTTTAATCCGGAAATATATTGTTACGGCACATTCTTAAATTATTTTGAGGCAAAAGGAAAAATAGCTTACTCAGACACCTACACCGATGTTAAAAATATAATACCCGGCTATGTAATCAAAGACTATAATACATTATCTGCAGGCATCAATACCCTAGGCACAAACAAAATATTTTCAACAAAAATAATTCTCGAGTTTAAAAATCCTGTATCTGGATGGATTGCAAACATGAATTATAATTACAAAACAACAAATAAGAACATAATATCCAGTAAAAAGAGTCTTGGAAGCGGAGCTTTTCAAACAATATCTGTTAAACAAAACAATACAACACAAAGTCATCTCTTTAATGGTGAAATAACTTACTTTTTAACAACTTGGAATACATCACTGAATCTTAATTCTAATTATACTCTTAATAAATATCAATGCATTATAGATTTAACCATTAAAGATATTAAACAACAAAACTTAAGTTGTGGATTGAATGTATTGTTTAATAAATGGAGGCATATTAATATAAAATATCAATACAATTCGTACTATACAATTCAACAAACAGGACTGGCTGATTATGACTACAGGGGTAACAACCATTCTTTAACTGTATATTATTATATTAATAAACAGCATTGGTTAATGATGACGTATGAAAACTACGCTAACTCAAATAAAAACAGCCACTTCAAGTCACAATTTACAGACTTCTCCTATTCCTTCTCCCCTGTTAAAAGTAAATTCAAGTTCAAACTGCAATATCATAATGTTTTAAACACTAAAAATATAGCTTATTATAACACCAATGATATTTCATTAATTAAAAATCAATATTTTATTCGTCCCGGAGAAATCATACTGAATGTGACCTATAAATTTTAAGATAACATCCTGAATTCATCATGAAATTAAAATTCAGAGCACATATAAATATAGATTAAATTTGTAAGATATAAACCTATTCTTCCAACATATTCTTTAAATCATCATGTATGGGTTTCCATATTTCAGACAGATCTTTTAAGAGATTTTGCAAGTCTGCCTTTTCCAGATGATGATCACGGGTTAATTCAATCTGCATTAACAATGAAATCCCTTTTTCTATTTTAAATTGCCTGAATCCGGTTAACATTTTATGCGCTTTCTCAGCTATTTCAAAATGATCTAAAACATCAATAGCTTTACTTAGAGCTTCAATTCCTGACAGAGTATTTTCAATAAAAGTATAAATAATTGAATTCAAAAACTCGTTATCTTCAGCGGTGAATGATTTTACGCCCTCTAAATCATATAATTTATCATAACCAGCAGCATCCACACCCTCTTGCATTTTTACACTTACCTGTTGTTTATAATCATCTACACGACAAGCATTACTGACATCATCCTCAGAAAATATCTCTGTAATTTTCTCCATTATTTGCTGATGAGTAAAAGGCTTAGCCAAAACCCAAACACTCTTGCTATCGTATACTTTCTTCAAATCAGAATTAATCATATCGGCCGTTAAAAACAGAATTGGTGTTTTTAAGTACATCTCTTCCCTAATCATTTTCATTAATTGTAAGCCATCGGTTTTTGGCATATGCAAATCAATCATAAATAAGTCGTAAGCATTTTGTTTCATTGCCTTTAAAGCCACATCAACCGATGAATTTACATCAAGTTTATTACATTTGCCGTTCAAAACACCATCAATAACCTGGCATATCAGTTCATCATCATCAACAGCTAAAATATTTTTATCACTAAAATTACATATCGACTCTTTTTTTAATTCTGAACTCATTTTTTTGCCTGGAACATACGGAATATCAAACTTAAAAGTACTTCCTTCATCAACTTTACTTTGCAACCCGATAGAACCACCCATCGCTTCAATAATCTGTCGACTAATTGACAAGCCTAAACCAGTTCCTGAATATTTTCTTGACAAGCTAATATTAACCTGGTTAAACATTTTAAAAATTGATTTTTGTTTATCTTTAGGAATCCCAATACCTGAATCAGAAACAGTAAACACAAGCTTATCTTTTTTTATTTCAACCTTATACTTCACAAATCCTTTATGAGTAAATTTCAACGAGTTCCCTATTAGATTTATCAGCACCTGCTTTAATCTAAGAGAATCTGACTCGAAGCTTTCCAGGTGGCTGTCGACCTCGTAACTCAACTCTATTGACTTATCGTGAGCTTTCAAATCGAACAAATGATACAGCTCCTCCATCATTACATTAGCATTAATCTGATCTTTAAAAAATTCAACTTTGCCAGATTCAAGCATGGATGAATCAAGAATATTATTTATCAAGCCAATCAAATGTTCAGCCGACAATTTAATTTTTCCCAATAATTTTTTTTGATCCAGGCCTAAGTGTAAAGTTGAAAGTTGTTCAGAAAATCCGATGATTGAAGTTAAAGGAGTACGGATTTCATGACTCATATGCGCCACGAATTGTTCTTTAACTTTTAACAATCGATCTACCCTTTCTTTAGCTAAAATAATGTCGTTTTTCAGTTTCTGACTTTTTGCAACGTCCCTGCTAATCCAAAAAATAAAAAACAACATTAGCGAAATAGCTGAACTAACCAGCAGGAGCACCCGATCTAAAAAATCACTACGCATCTTCTCCATCTCAACCCTACGGTTAATATTTCTTTTAACAGTACTTTTCTGAAGATTATTTAAAATTGCTTTAATTTGTTCTGTTAATAAGCGATCCAACTTTATCAGATCATTTTCGTGCCTCTGAAGTCGTCTATTAAATAGCTCTTCCTGCTCATTTACTTTTTGAAGCTGAGTTTTAATATTTTTAATATTCTGATCCGTTCTAACCTGTTTCTTCACGGTAGAATCTACCTGTTGACTAATTGTAGGCACCGTTTCTATCAGCACATCCTTTTTCTTTTTCCCTGCTAAAAATTCACTCATTCTTTTCAAAAAACCTTTTCGTTCCTGATCTTCCGGCTCCAGAACCCCTGCAAGAAGAGAATCGCCTACAATGGAATCTACTTTTACGGTAGTATAGGTATATTCAGTGATTTCGTAATTTAGGTGAATCAGGGATAGAATCCAGTAATCTTTCTGTTGCTGACCTATGCTGATTTATGATATTGATCTGAACCAGTTGATCCATCAGTTCTTTCTTCCTGAGATACAAGCGCTCCACTTCTGAAATGCTGTTTTTTGAAGTAGTATCATTAAACAATATTGGTAAATAGGATAATATACTTAACACTGAATCATGATGTAATTCGTATTGCCTTCTGTATTCGCGATTACCGGTAACTCCATATACCCTGCTGACACCCTCTGTTTCAAAAATTTCAAAAACCAACTGGTTTTAAATATGTAAACACCTCTTCATTGCCAACATCATTATTCTTTATCTTAATAATAGAAGCAACCGAAAAATAGCTAGTTGTAAAGATTACAATTGCAATGGCTATAATAATAATAAAGCCTAAAGTTACTTTAGTTTGTATCCACCTTTCGGGAACAATTTTGCTCATAAAATGCAGTGTTGTAATTGAAAAATAAAAATACGCATAATTTTCCCGATCTAAATAATAAATCAAATGAATTAACCTCTATGATTGATATTTTTTAAATTGCCTTCAGGCAGATATAAGATTATAGAATATTTAACGCGAAAAGCTTTCTTTAAAGTGATTCATACTGTAAATTGTAATCAGAAATTTAATAGCAATGCGAAGGGTGAAAATGATTGTAAGCGGGAAAGTTCAAGGAGTTGGCTACAGATACTATGTTAAGGAACAAGCCAAACATTATGGTATAAAAGGATATGTAAGAAACCTTCCGGGTGGAGATGTTGAAATTGATGCTGAAGGAGACCGCAATAGCCTGAACTACTTTATTATTAACTGCACGAAAGGACCAAGATTTTCAGGTGTTACAGATTATATGCTTCGCGATATCACCCCCTTTGGATTTAGCCTATTCTGCATAAAGCATTAAATAGTTTTTAATTACTACATTCAAATCATCAATATTTTTGGTGGCCATTAAACCCTCACGAAGAGCCGCAGCTCCTGGTAACCTGGAAGTATATATCTTAAAAAATCGTTTTAATATGTTCCATGGCTTTTCATCTCTCCAGGTTTCATCAAATAAATTGGCATGACGCTGGAGTGTATCCAAACGTACCTGTGCGTCTTCCGGGGCTCCGGTGGCATTAAAAAACCAGGGATTATGAAAAATTCCACGGCCAATCATAATTCCATCCAAATCATATTTATTAATATAATCATAACCTTGTTCCAATGTCAATACATCGCCATTTCCTACAATCTTAATATCCTTACTAATTTTTTTTGCCAACTGTTTGGCCTTGGCAATTCGCTCCAATCTGCTTTACCTGTAGAAAGCATCCTTTGAACACGACCATGAATGGTCAGTCCTTGAATATCGGTAGTCAATAAATGCGAAATCCATTTTTCGGTAACCACTTCTTTAACACCAATACGTGTTTTTACACTTACAGGAAGTGATGATCCTTCAATGGTAGCTTCAATAATTTCTTTGGCCAAAGCAGGCTGATCAATCAATGCTGAACAGGCTCCTTTTTTGATAATGTTTTTCATGGGACAACCCATATTGATAATCAATTCCATCAAAGGTTGTATTCTCTCTTATATATTTTGCTGTTTGATAGAAATTTTCAGGATTGGTTCCCCATATCTGAGCCACTAAAGTAGTATTGGTTTTGTTTAATAGCTCCTGCTCACTTTCGTTGATTCTTAATCGTTGCGCAACTCGCTCTCCATACCTTCCGGATGACAAAAGCCATCGGTATTCATAAACTCACAAAACAACACATGCAAATGCTCCGGGTTACTAATCTCCTATTACTAACTGACGAAATGAAGTATCAGTTACATCCTCCATCGGAGCCAACATAAACATAGGGCCTTGGTTATCTTTCCAAAAATTACTTGCCATTTATTATAAAGTTCTGTTTTTCAAATTCCATTAACTAACGTAATCTGAGGTAAAAAGTTTAATAAGAGCCCCTCTCAATCTCACAGAGAAGGGGAGAGGCATATCTCACAGCACGCATACACATGAGGACATTTCTTCTAAAATCTATAGTTTACGTTGGTGCGAGCTTGTAGCTCGTTCCTCAATTGCTATGGCACGTGTCCTCTAACTATGGCACATATCCTTACGCGTGATTCCACTATTATTATAAAGTTTTCTCACAAATGTACATTGAGATTTTCTTCGTGTCCTCTTTGATGAAGCGAAGCGCCTTTGCGATCTCCGTGGTTAAGATTCCTCTTCAATCACATTCTTCACTCTTCCAACCTCACCGGTTTCTAACATTACTTTAATTCCATGCGGATGAGAGGCTGACTTGGTTAGTATTTTTGATACAAACCCCTCTGTTAATTCGCCGGTTCGCTGATGATGCTTTTGTACAATCTCCACCTCGCAGCCAATAGATATATTGCTTCGTTTTCTCCCATCTAGTACATTACGTTCCATAATTTGTATGTATTAAAAAGTGGTGAAATTAAGATTAATAATCTATGAATAAAAATGGAGTTAACACAGTTTATTGAACACTTCTAATCTTAATTTAACATAACGCATTTTTGTGAACAAAGAGTCACTTTTATGTGTTCCAGACCCCTTTTTGTGTATTCCAGAGTCGTTTTTATGTCTCCCAGCCCCCTTTTTGTCTGACAAAGAGTCACTTTTGCGTGTCTGAGAGGCGTTTTTATATGTTGTAGAGTCGTTTTTTGTGTGTTGCAGAGGGGATTTTATGATGTTTTTGACCAGATTATAAATCCTTAGTTCTTATCTCAAGTGATAAAATCATTCAATCCAAACCACTGTATATGATTTACATCACGTACATTGCACGGAAAGAATTTCCGCGCTAACAACCGTGATATATCCGAGCCTACGGGATACATTTTTTGATACATGAGGGGCAAATTTACAGTCTTTGTGTGGCCTTTGCGAGAAAAAAAGTAGTTAAAAGTAAAGAGCAATTTTATCCTGAACCACTCATTTGCAACCCTTCTATAATCCATTTACTATTCAAATTTCCTGTTTTCTGCACTATTAACACTACTTTATCGTGCAATCATCGCAAATCTATGGTGTTCGGGTTGTGTACAGGTTGCGTAGCGGTTGCGACCATTTGCGAAGCCCTTTGCGTAGCTGTCTAGTCCCCTTTGCGATGCCGTTGCGATAAATTTGCGATAAAATGGCCTTGATTTGCGATCAGTTTGCGATGCCGTGCACAAAAATAAATAATACAAATTATCTCAAGCAAATATGGCAACTCTGCATAGTTTCTTGCTGAACTATACAGATAATCTTCAGCATTAACTACAATCATATCAACAATAAGCATTATATGACCCTTGCGAGTAAAAACACCAGTCTAGCCTACTGTGGGGTTTATTTTATTTTCTTCCAGACTTTTGGGCTTCTACTGGTATGGAGTATTGCGAAAACATAAATAGTATCTCCTTCAACTGTAAAAAATATTGCATAAGGAAAGCGAACTGTTAATGCTCTTTTTAGCTGTTTATAAACATCTTGAAAGTGATAAGGATTTCTCTGTACATATTAAGCGCAGCTTCTAAAGCTAATAAAAACTCATTCCCCAAACCATCTCTTTTTTCATTATACCAATCCGTGAAATTTGCATCATGTAAATATGATAAATTAAGCTGACTGGTTAGTAAATATTTTTTATTAATCGGACTTGGGCTATTGGTTTGGTTAAAATTAAATCTTTGCTATTTGACCGGATTGCAAATCCTTAGTTCTTATCTCAAGTGATAAAATCATTCAATCCAAACCACTGTATATGATTTACAGCACGTACATTGCACGGAAAGAATTTCTGCGCTAACAGCCGTGACATAATCCGGGTCTACGGGGTTAATAAGGTCGTCTTTTACTATCTTGACGATTATCCCAAAATATCAACAATTCAATTTCTTTTTTCCTCGGTTTTATGCGATAATACAACGTATTATGTTCCGTTATAAAACCTCTTCTAACATTTGTATATTTTTTGGATAACTCGAACATATTAGGAATTTCCTGTATTTGTTCTATGACAAAGTCTACTTTAGCTACAAAATTGCTTAAGACTGTTTCGCCCCATTCTTCTTAAAGGTAGTCGGCTACTTTAAAATATGTTTTAAGAGCTCTTTCTGACCATATCACCGTCATTTTCTAAAGATTATATCTTTTTTTAATTTGCTGTCTTGCGGTCTGTATGAGAGATTGTTTTCCCTTGATCAGCTTCTTTTATGCTGGCTTCAAGCCCCTGTTTCAAGGAGTCACTGATTGTATCTGCCCAATCTCTACTGCGCACAGATTCTTTAGACAAAATGACTTTTACCGCTTGTAATATACTCAGGTCATTTGCTTTCTCTATTAGCTGATGTAAATCCGATTTTAAATCTAATGCATTCATTATTTCTACAATCATGTTAACTACAAAGTTAACGATTAATATTTTGTTTTTGTTTCTAATCTAATGATGTTTATTTCTATCATTTCAACGGCAGATATTATTCAAATTCTTTTCATAGGTCTATTAAACGTTCAAGTGGACAGAAGTACGTTCGCAGATTTACAATCCGTAAAATTTACATCATGTAAATATGATAAATTATCGCAACTTAAAACAATATAGCTCTTTGGAATAGTTGGTAGGATTTAGTTCCTTATTATTGCACCGCCCGGCATAGTTCAAGTAAACTTGACTCTGCACTCTCTTAACGCAATAATTGCAATCCGGGTTTATCTACTAATTATTGCAATACACTTCACCACTTGCTCCTTGTTCCATTTTCCTTGCTCCAAATAAAGCTTACAAAGTAAGCTGCTTGATTATCGAATATTTTGTACTTATCGGACATAGGCTATGGGTTTGATTGCAATATCTGATAAAAATAGCAAAATATATTTTCATTAATTGACCGGATTATAAATCCTTACCCTTTTGCTTAAGAGATAGAATCATTCATTCCAAAATCCCTGTATATGATATTTATAGCTTGCTTATTGCACGGATTGAGCTCTGCTAAATCCGCGCTAACAGCCGGGATATATCCGAGCCTACGTGGAGGATTTATGGATTACAACTCTACGCTAATGTGTAATTTCCCTCCCAAACCACTTTCTATTATCTTTCTTAATGTTGAGATTCTTACATCACTAGAAGCTCTTTCTATCTTTGAGATATATGTTCTTTTTACATTTAACTTTTCTGCTAATTGTTCTTGTGTCAAATGAGCTTTCTTGCGTGACTCTTTTACTAATTCTGCAACCATATAAGCTTCAGCTTTTTGCTCAAACTCCACTCTGCTTTTGGTGCCTTCTTTACCATACTTTTGGTCAAAAAGGTCATTTATTGTTTTCGGATTCTTTGTCTTCATAATACATCCTCCTTAATTTCTTTGCTTGTTCTATTTCTTTTCGTGGGGTCTTCTGTGTTTTCTTTTGAAAACCTTGTAACAAAATCACCAGTTTATTATCATCAAAAAAGGTAAATATCCTATAGATATCACTACCTGCTTCAATTCTAATTTCATAAATTCCATCTTCAAGATGTTTAAAGAACTTGGTTGATACTTTTTGCACTGATATTATTATCTGCAATACGTAATCAACTTTGTCTTTTACTTTCTGTGGAAGTGGATTATAGAACTCCCAAAAGTAATCTTTATATGGTTCAAGTATTCTCATAATTACACTACAAATGTAACTAATTAGTTTCTTTTTTCATCATTTTAAAGGATGATATTTTTCTAACTCTTTTTGTAAGTCTTCTAAATTATCAGTTCTGTATCTTTCTGTGCTACTTACATATTTATGGCCTGCCATGTACTGGACTTCCCGTAAATTATAATGTTGCAGCCAGTTGGTGATTACACTGGCTCTGATTTGATGCAGTGTTTTAAGATTTGGTTCATAGCGGTTTATCATTTCTTTAATTCTCGATATGCTACGTATTAAGCGCTTTTTATGAAACAGGTAATTTCCTTCTATTTCATTGTTTAACAGCTTTCTTTCGGTTATTAGATATTCATGCAAAGGCAGTATATGAAAGGATTTTAAATCCAATGTTCGTTTGTTGGTTCTCTTTTTTGATGATACATATATTTTGCCTTTATCAAGCTGCAAATGGTTTATCTCAAGCTTTGCCAGTTCCTGTTCCTGTAAGCCCTGGTATATTCGTAAACCTAATATTAAATAATAGGTTTTTAAAGTATTCTCATGCGTCCAGTAGTTCTTGCTTTCAGGGAACTTGTTGTAAATGTCGTTTAGTTGCTTTTCGGTAAATAATATCGTGTAGTATTCGCCTTTGCACTCCCTTTACCCCGTTCGCGCAGATTTAACGTAGCGTAATCCGTGAAATTTACATCATGTAAATAATATAATTTATTTCAATTAAAAACTATCTATCACTTTTGATTAGTTGCTAGGATTTAGTTCCTTATTATTGCAACTCTCGGCATAGTTCATGTAAACTTGACTCTGCACTCTCTTAACGCAATAATTGCAATCCGGGTTTAGTTACTGATTATTGTAATCCAGTTTATCCCTTGCTCCTTGCTTTTTCCTCCTTGCTCCAAATAAGATTACAAATTAAGCTGACTGGTTATTAAATATTTTGTATTTATCAGACATGGGCTATTGGTTTGTTCAAATATTTACGGGTAGTAATTGTAATGAAATATTAATATTGACCGGATTTCAAATCCTTATTTTTGTGCTTAAGAGATAATAAGATTCAAACTAAAACCTCTGCAAATGATTTACAGCACGTACATTGCAAGGAAAGAATTTCCGCGCTAACAACCGTGATATATCCGAGCCTTCGGGAGTAGTTTTTTGACTGTGCGACAGGGCAGCTCTTTGGCTTTTTCTTTTTGCCGTTAAATAGTTTTCAATTGAAAAAAAAGGCAATGTGCTGCATGTGGGGTGGCTCAAAAACTATGACAAACAATAAAACAAAAGGGATGGCTGCAGGGGAAGCAGATAAAAGACAGAAGGAATGCCACCTATTTCGTGGCATGGCTGGGCTTTATTTACTGGAAGATGTGAGGCGGATTTATGGATTAACCTTTCATCTTATCAAGGTCTTGTCTGGAATCAAAAATATCTGTGATGTATATTACTTCTCCTATAACCCTGTAAATTATCTTGTAATGACTTTCTATTAAACGACGATAATCTAAATTTAAATGTTCCAAATAGGGTTCTCTTTGACCTTGATTTGGTTGCAACAGCAATGTATCTGCTTTATCTAAAATCCTATCTCGGATTTCAAGTAATTTCTCCTGTGATACATGTGGTGCAATAAAATCTAATGCTTCTTCAAGACCAATAAAAGCTTGCTCTGTATATATTAGCTTCATTAACGACCTAAATTTGCAGTTCGTTTTTCTATTTCAGCTCTTGAAAAAACACGACCGGATGCAATATCAGCTTCTGATTTATTAGCCCTGCTTTCCAATTTTGCCCTTAATGTTTCTTCTTTTCGAAGCTTTTCGTAAAACTCATTCAACGTACTCTCATTTGCAATATGCAAATGACTATGTATAAAGTCTCTCTTTTCAACTGCGTTCATAATTCCCATTGTTTTATCTTCTACAAAGTTAACGATAAAATTAATCATTTAGTTTCTAAATTTAAAGGATGATATTTTTCCAACTCTTTTTGTAAATCTTCTAAATTATCAGTTCTGTATCTTTCAGTGCTGCTTACATATTTATGGCCTGCCATGTACTGGACTTCCCGTAAATTATAATGTTGCAGCCAGTTGGTGATTACACTGGCTCTGATTTGATGCAGTGTTTTAAGATTTGGTTCATAGCGGTTTATCATTTCTTTAATTCTCGACATGCTACGTATTAAGCGCTTTTTATGAAACAGGTAATTTCCTTCTATTTCATTGTTTAAAAGCTTTCTTTCGGTTATTAGATATTCATGCAAAGGCAGTATTTGAAAGGGTTTTAAATCCAATGTTCGTTTGTTGGTTCTCTTTTTTGATGATACATATATTTTGCCTTTATCAAGCTGCAAATGGTTTATCTCAAGCTTTGCCAGTTCCTGTTCCTGCAAGCCCTGATAAATACGTAAACCTAATATTAAATAATAGGTTTTTTAAGTATTCTCATGCGTCCAGTAGTTCTTGCTTTCAGGGAACTTGTTGTAAATGTCGTTTAGTTGCTTTTCGGTAAATAATATCGTGTAGTATTCGCCGTTGCACTCCCTTTACCCCGTTCGCGCGGATTTAACGTAGCGTAATCCGTGAAATTTACATCATGTAAATAATATAATTTATTTCAATTAAAAACTATCTATCACTTTTGATTAGTTGCTAGGATTTAGTTCCTTATTATTGCACCGCTCGGCATAGTTCAAGTAAACTTGACTCTGCACTCTCTTAACGCAATAATTGCAATCCGGGTTTAGTTTACTGACTACTGCTAAGTTCGACATAATTTTCTCTGCGCTATCTTAATCACGTTTCCAAGCGCTCTCTTTAAACCTGTCTGGTTTTATATAAAATAATAGGTTGAAAAAATATGATCTCTTCCAATTTTATAAATTTGCAAACGCACAATGCTTTTCAATTACAATTTATTTTCTTCAATACCGTTTAATTAAATATCTTTGAATTCAAATAAAACGGGAAATTCCTATTATGAAGATTACATACAAATTCAGCATACTTTTATTATTCTTTGTTTTAGCCATTAATGCTAAGGCGCAAATTATTGCAAACGGTAATACAGACGAAACTACTTCCGTTGACTCTTATCCCATATTTTTGTTTTCCGATTTAACTTTAGGTACCATCAGCGCCACACCACCAGCTGGGGGTACAACCATAACCTATACATGGTATACTTACTCTGCATCAGGCTGGAATCAGATCCAATCAGGCAACAATCCAACTTTAAATGCCTCATTGCAAGAAACAGGTTATCGTGTAAACATAAATGTTGATGGTTCTTCAGTTAACGATTATTACTGCTGGGTTTTTCAACCAGAGATTACCTCTGCTGAAGTAGAAACAACAATTTTCACATGTGATGACCTTCAGCTTTCTGTTATTCCTGAAAGTAAGGTTCTTACTTATTATAACTTAACAAATGGCTCTGCTATCTCTTTGAATTATTCATATAACTACATATGGGAATCATCACCAACAGGAGACATAGATGGATTAACAGAGGCAACTCCTAAAATTACTTCTCCTTATGAAGATACAAGTTATGATGTAACAATTAGTGTTTTTAACGGCGCTGCTACTTTAACGGCCAGCATTGACATTGAAGCCATTGCTGTATCTGCTGATTTTTCTTATGCTGCTGCTGACAGAGATAACTATAACGAAACTGATAACCTTGATAACAAAGAAGGATCTGCTCCAATTTCTGTTAGTTTCACAAGTGAATCTCTTGGTACGATTACTGATTACGAATGGAACTTTGTCAGAGAAGATGATGATTATAATTATGCCCCACATTTAGAAGCAAACACCAATTTCACCTTTGAAGAGGCTGGTACATATAATGTTTCATTAATGGTTTCAAATGTATTAACGGGCTGCTCTTCAATAAAAACACTTGATACTCCATTGGTGATTACCGAAATGGAGATTGATGCTCCAAATGTTTTTACTCCTGATGGTGATGGTATCAACGATGAATTTGTAGTGGTTTACCACTCTGTAAAATCTTTTAAAATGGTAATTGTAAATCGCTGGGGAAGAAAAGTATTTACCACTAACAATCCAGCTGAAGGATGGGACGGTAAAATAAATGGCAAAAAAGCTTCAGAAGGCGTATATTTCTATTATATCGAAGCCAAAGGTTACAACGAAAGCGAAAGAAAAGAATTGAAAGGTCCACTACACTTAATCAGAGGAAAGTAAATACATTAAAAATCCGGTGCCGGAACAAATCCAACACCGGAAAACCATCAGCAACAATTCCTTTACGAAATATTACACCTCTGCTAATTCTTTTTGATAATCAGCCAGTAGTTGCTGCTGTACATCATGAGGCACAATATCGTATTTTGCAAATTTTATAGTGAACATTGCTCTACCTCCCGTTATTGAACTAAGCGAAGTAGAATATTTATCCATTTCTTTTAAAGGCACTTTAGCTTTAATAACTTCAAAACCTTTTTCACTATTCATTCCTTCAATCAAAGCACGACGTCCTTGAAGGTCACTCATCACATCGCCCATTTTTTCTGACGGAACTTTTACTTCAACATCATAAACAGGCTCTAATATTTTAGGCGCAGCCTCCCTAAATGCCATACTAAAAGCATTTCTACCTGCCAATTTAAACGAAATTTCATTTGAATCGACAGGGTGCATCTTACCATCATACACACAAACTCTGATATCACGTGCATACGAACCGGTTAAAGGACCTTCTTCCATTTTTTCCATGATACCTTTTAAAATGGCGGGTAAAAAACGGGCATCAATTGCTCCTCCAACAATACAATTATGAAAAACAAGTTTACCTCCCCAGGGAAGTTTAACCTCTTCTGTCCCTCTGATATTCATCTTAAATTCCTGTCCATTGAATTTATACGAAGCAGGACTTGGCATTCCTTCCTCATAAGGTTCTATGACCATATGCACTTCACCGAACTGACCTGAACCACCTGATTGTTTTTTATGTCGATAATCTGCTCTGGCAGGTTTTGTTATAGTCTCTCGATATGGGATTTTTGGACGATCAAAAACTATATCAATTTTATCATTGTGCTCAATACGCCATTTCATAGTATTTAAATGAAATTCACCCTGACCATAAACAATGATTTGCTTAAGTTCTTTAGAGTATTCAACAACGAGTGTGGGGTCTTCCTCGTGCATACGTTGTAATACTTCTCCTAATTTCTCATCATCATGTTCGTTAACAGGTCTTATGGCAGTTCTGAACTTGTAATCGGGGTAATGAATAGGCTCAAATTTATAACTACATCCCTTTTCGTTAAGGGTATCATTTGTTTTTGTTTCTTTTAATTTAACTGTTGCGCCAATATCTCCTGCAACCAACTCTACAATTTTTGTACGGTTACTACCCGCAACACAATACAATTGCGACAATCTTTCTTTTGCACCTTTAGCCATATTAATCAGATCCATACCTTCAGTCACTTTTCCTGACATAACTTTAAAGAATGAAACTTCTCCTAAGTGCGGTTCTATACTTGTTTTAAAAACAAAGATAGATGATGGTCCATCTGCAGAACAATTCACTTCTTTGGCATCTGTAGTAATTGGCTTTGGCATCTCAGATACAAATGGAACTATGTTTCCTAAAAATTCCATTAATCTCCTAACACCCATATCTTTCACTGCTGAAACGCAAAACACAGGGAACAAGTCACGTGCAATAAGTCCCTTTTTGATTCCTGATCTCATCTGATTTTCATCTAATGTTCCTTTTTCAAAAAAAAGTTCCATTAAATCCTCATCGTTTTCTGCTGCTGCCTCAACTAAGGCATTGTGTAGTTCATCAGCTTTGTTCTTTTGATCTGCAGGTATATCCAGTATTTCAGGTTGACCGCCATCAGGACTCCATTGATACATTTTCATTTTTAACACATCAACCAGGGCATTAAATCCATCTCCCACACTCACCGGATACTGAACAACAACTACCTTGCTTCCAAAACTCTCAACGGCCTGCTCAATAGTTTGGTCAAAATTCGATTTTTCATGATCAAGCTGGTTGGCAATAAAAATAACCGGCTTTTTATATTTTTCGGTATATCTAAATAAATTTTGAGTTCCAACTTCAACTCCCTGAGTAGTATTTAGCAGCATCAGAGCTGTATCTGTTACATTCAATGAAGTAACAGCTCCTGTAATAAAGTCATCAGAACCAGGACAGTCAATAAAATTGAGTTTCTTATCCAGCCACTCGGTATACATTACTGATGAAAAAACGGAGTAACCATACTCATGCTCCACCTTGTGATAATCAGATACAGTACTATTGCTGTCGATATTGCCTCTACGGTCAATAACACCACCCTCAAATAACATAGCCTCGGCGAGGGTGGTTTTACCCGAGCCAGAACTTCCAAGCAGTGCTATGTTCTTAATTTGATTTGCTTGATATACCTTCATAAAACTTAAATTTGCGGTTCTCTCTTAAAACAAATCATTTTACTATAGTTACAGCCCGCTCTTGCAGACTTCTATCACTGTAAATGCATGAATATTTGAATTTCGGAGAAAACCATGTTAATAAATTAAGGGATGTAAGAAATTAACTCATATTACCAATTTGTTAATCTCTAGGGATTGTCTTCAAAATTAACAATATTTAAATAAGAATCAAGTAATTCGACCTTAAAGTTCATTCATCATGAAAGATTTTATCCTTGATATATATTTTACTGTATACATAAAGATTTTTAAAATGCCATATTGATAGTATGCTTATTAAATTGTAATTTGAGCATTGCAGTTTAATAGTATTTAGTAGTGTTATCGGATGAATTTACAGATGATAATATCATGCAAAAATGAAGATTAAAAACGGTTCAAATCTAAACACTACAATTTAACACAAACACAACACATTATGAATATAGAGGGAAGAGGGAAGAAACTAAAAATAATTATTCAGGAAACTGATAAAGTATATCAACGTTCTTTATACGAGGCAATTGTTTTCGCTGCCAAAAAATATACGTTGGCAGGTACTACAGTAACAAAAGGAATTATGGGTTATGGATTAGATGGCCTTTCGGATAGCTCTAAAGCTTTTGATATTTCGCAGGCACAACCTGTGATCATAGAAATAGTTGACAAAAAGGAACGTATTGAAGACTTTTCTAAAGTTGTTGCTGGCCTGTTAGAAAAAGCTGATGGTGCAGGTATTATTTACACTGAAGATGTAGATATTATCTCCTATCGAAAACACGAAAAAGTAAAAGTTTATTAGGTAACAAGATATTGATGATTTTTTTGGAGATCTTATTAATTGCTATTTATTTTGACAATGAGAAACAAGCCATGAAAAAACTTTGTCACACACGAGGATGAATAAACTGGCGAGTTCCACATGACCATAAAAACAATTTTAAGATATATGCAACGAGTATACCATAAAACCACCATCATATTCTTACTTTTATCACTAACATCCAAAGTTTTTACTCAAAATAATAATACGATAAAAGTTCCCAGGCTAGTCATATTTATCAATATCGACGAACTGCAAACAGAACATCTGTTAAAGTTTAAAAACAAATTTTCAAAACATGGTTTCAACCAAATAATTGATCACGGCACTTTTTTCCACAATTCAGATTACGAAACAAGTTCTACATACACGGGCACAAAACTCACAAACTTATATACAGGAACATATCCATCTTTTCATGGTATTATTAACGATAAATGGTATAAACTAAACGATCCATCAATCAACAAGGCCTACTCTTTTCAATCAGATAACTACGAAAATCATCCTGATTCGGGTTATATTAAAACAGCAGAAATTCTCTCGAGTACTATTGCCGATGAGCTTTCTATTATGACACGAGGGAAATCAAAGATAGCCACACTTGGAATCAACCCTGAGAACCTGGCTTATTTCTCTCACTCAGATAAAACCATTGAATACTGGTTTGACAGAACAACCGGAAAGATGGTAACTTCTTCAAAAGACACAACAGCAGAATGGGTTAATAAATTTAATTCATTAAAATTTGCTGATATGTACCTGAATCGTCAATGGGGACCAGCATTTGATCTTCGTAATTATAATGAATTCACAAGCGGGGATAATCAAAAAATGCGCCATTTCCTGTATGACATGAAAAACAACGAAAACACGCATATTCCATATAGTAGAATTGCAGGTAGTCCTTATGAAAATTATTTAATAAGAGATTTTGCAGCATCCTTGGTTATTAATGAAGATTTAGGAAAGGATGATGATACAGATATTTTATCTCTTTATTTCACTTGTAAACCTTTTATCAATGATGAAATTGAGTTGTTTGATGCTGAGGTTGAAGATATGCTCTTAAGGCTTGATGAACAAATAGAATCATTTATCCAGGTAATTAAAGATAATGTTGGACTGGAAAAAACTTTATTTGTATTCACATCCACTCCAACTATTAACTGGGGATTACAAACATTAAAAGATAATAATATCAGTACCGGGTATTTTAATGGGAAGAAAATATCTTCACTCCTTAATTTATATCTCATGGCTATTTACGGTCAGGGCAAATGGGTTAAAGGATATCAAAATCAACAGTTTTATTTAAATCATCAATTAATAAAAGAAAAGAACATCGTTTTTGAAGAAATTCAGGATAAAGCCGCCAGGTTTTTGCTTGAAGTTTCAGGAGTTCAGAATACAATTACAGGACTAAATTTAAGAACAAACAATTATACAAACGGTGCTTATAGTTTAATGCAAAAATCATATTATTTTGGGCGTTCAGGAGATTTATTCATATCGCTAAAACCTGGTTGGATTGAAGAAACTGAAGATAACAAAGAAGATTCCTTCAAGTCGGTCAGATGTACTGTTCCCCTCATATTTTTCGGATGGAATATTAATCCTGTTCAAGTTATTGATAAAGTAAAAATGATTGATGTTGCGCCAACAATCTCTACGATTCTGGAAATACCAAAACCCAATGGAGCTGTAGGAAATCCAATAAAAACAATAATTAAACAGGTAGATTTCAAAAATCAATAGAATTAATAAGAGGCAATTACCTCTTTAAACTCTTTTAATAAGCTCAAATCTTTTTCAAAAGCATTTCCAACAACAATAATATCTGCTCCTGCATCACAGGCTGCTTTAACTTTTTCTTTAGAGTTCAAGCCCCCACCAACTATAAGTGGAATTGAAATGTTGTTTTTAACAGCCTCAATCATTTTCACCGGAACAGGATTATATGCCCCGCTTCCAGCTTCCAGGTAAATTAATTTTTGTCCCAACAATTCTCCTGCCATGGCTGTAGCAACAGCTATATCAGTTTTAAAAGCAGGTATTGGCTTTGTTTGACTCATATATTCAACCGAGGTAGTTCCACCCCCTTCTATCAACATATATCCGGTTGATATCACTTCCATTCCAGATTCTTTTAATATTGGTGCAGAAGAAACATGATTACCAATAAGCAATTCGGGGTTACGACCCGAAATCAGTGAAATAAACAAAATACCATCAGCATTGGTAGTTAACTGCAACAGGCTTCCAGGAAAAAGTACCACAGGGAAATTTAAATTATCCTTCAACAATTGAACTGTTCTTTCCGTTTTTTTTGTCACCAAGCTCCCTCCTACCAAAATAATATCAGGCAATGCCGCTTCCATAGCGGTAATAATCTTAACAATATTTTGCTCAGGGAACTTATCCGGATCAATAAGTACACAAAAAACTTTTTTATTTACTTTTGCTTTATTGGTAATTAAATCTAAAATCATAAAGATTAACTATTAACAATGATATACCATGTAAAAATCGTTGGTGGTAATAAACTTATAATTTAACTCAACATTCTCATGCAGCGAAAATAAAGCCCTTATTTGGCCTTCGTTATCCAACAAAAAAGGGTAACATTTCAGATCCCTGTTAAAGACAATGCTCTTTTCATCAAAAACCTTGTACATAGCTTCCTTTAAACACCATATCAGGGTATAATACTGCAGTTCTTTATCTTTTGGAATAAATTGATTTTCCTCCTTACTCACAAACCTATCATACACCTTAACTACTCTTTCACTTGGATGTTCAATGTCAATTCCCGAGAATTTCGTATTTGATAGTGCAACGGCTGCATATCCTTTTGTATGACTAATACTTAAATTATAGTTTGAGTTTTGTAGCACTGGTCGCCCTGATTCTAAATAAGAAATTACAGGATCTTCATGCAATACCTCCTTTAACAAGCACCTGGTAGCTAAAAACTCTAACTTACGCTTATCTAACCGAAAAGAGTTTAATCGGATCAATTCCGATTCTTGTAAGGTTAATTGGCTCTGAAGTTCGTCGACCGATTCTGTTATTTTCCAGACTGCAACAATACCCCCACTGCATTCTTCTTTTTTAAAAAACAAAGACATTACTTCTTTTTAGGTAAAGATTTCCATTCAAAAGTCTCCATCATATGCATGATATCCTCTTTAACAAAATCCACAACCGGAGCTAAAGAATCCTTATTTGGAATGGTATTAAAGTACAATGAACCTCTGAGAAAATTCCGAACACTATCTGTTAAAAAAAACTGAACAGAAGAGGCCGCATCACCTCTAATATCATATAAAATTCCATAAACATTCTTTTCCGGTGCCAAAAATAATTTCTCACCAATGGCATCCGCTTTTATGGAATGCTTATAGGCTAACTTCCTGTTATCTTCTAACATTTGGGCAAGATTATCATGAACCTCTTTATAACTAATATGTATCTTACCTTTGTACTCGGGGTAATGGATATTAATCCAATATGGTTCTGCGGTAGGGGACTTGTCTAGTTCAATTTTAGCATATTCAGGATATTCAAAAAAATAAGGATATGTGTTCTCTAAAGAATCATATTTATGTTCAGGAAATGAAATTCTGAAATATGCTCTTGGTTTAGGTGTAGGGTTATTTTTACAACTAAATGCAAATATTAAAATGATGCATAGTTGAAAAGCCTTCATCAAATTGCCCATAAACTACAATTGTATTTACGATTTTTGTTTTTTGTGTTCGTATTTTACTTTTTTTATTCGTCTGGAGTCTACCGAGAGAACGGTAAAAATGTGCGATAAAAAAATGATTCTTTCGTTTTTATCTGGTATCTCACCTTTCATTTCCAAGAGTAACCCAGCCATAGTTTCAGCCTCACCCCTCACCTTTTCAAAAACACTTTCATTAATTTCTGTAACTTTAAAAAAGTCGTTTAATAATGTTTTCCCTTCAAAAATGATACTCCCATCTGGTTGCAAGGCATACAGAGATTCTTCATCATCCATCTCATCACTTATCTCCCCAACTATTTCCTCCAGTATATCTTCAAGAGATACAATACCTGAAGTGCCACCATATTCATCAACAACTATAGCAAGGTGAATTTTACTTAACTGAAATTCCTCTAATAAATCATCGATCTTTTTAGTTTCCGGAATAAAATAAGGAGTACGAATAAGTTTCTGCCAATTAAAATCCTCATTTTTATTTAAATAAGGCAATAAATCCTTTACATAAAGAACGCCCTTTACATTATCAGGTGTATTCTCAAAAACAGGTATTCTGCTATAACCTGAATCTATAATTACAGAAAGCACCTTATTGTAGCTACTTGTAATATCAAGGTCAATAACATCAATACGAGGAGTCATAATTTCAGCAGCACTAATATTACCAAACTTAACAATGCCTTCCAGAATATCTTTTTCATCAGATATTTCATCACTTGTTAACTCCAGAGCCTGCGAAATATCATCAAGTGAAATTGAAGCCGATTTTTTTGCTACTTTGCGGTTAACAAAATTTGAGGAACTAACCAATATAAGACTTAAAGGACTAAAAACGCCTTTTATTAACATGATAGGATAAGCCATGATTCCCGCAAATTTTTTAGAAAATCGCGAAGCATATACTTTCGGCAGTATTTCCCCAAAGAAAAGAATGATCGCGGTAATTCCCACTACCTCAACTACAAATTTTAGCCAGGGTGGATTACCAAATACAATTAACGAATTAGTAATAAAAGCGGTTAAAATAACAATTCCAACATTAACAAAGTTATTCCCTATCAAAATGGTTGCCAGCAATTGCTCCGGGTCTTTTAAATGCTTTATTATCTGCTTACTGGTTTTATTTTCCATTTCTTCAATATCAATAATATCTTTTGGCGAAAGTGAAAAATAAGCGACTTCAGAACCAGAAAGCAGAGCAGAAAAACACAACAATATAATCAATGCCAGGATAGACATTGACGTACTCAGTGTTAATGGTAAAAATTCTATAGCCATTATTGATGAAAAAAGGCTAGAAGATATGAGATCCGTTTCCAAGAATATAATAATTAAGTAAATAATTAATTAGAATGGTAAATCATCCTGTTCTGAAGATTCTCCAAATATATCATCATTCTCCATATTGTTATTTGTAGCGGCATTTTGTGACATTGAAGAGTTTTGAACAGGCATCTGCTGACCCGTACTTGTTACCTGTCCAGAGCTACCGGGATTATCAGATTTTCGGCCTAACAGCTGAATATTATCGGCATAAACCTCTGTTGTGTACCTTTTGTTTCCATCCTTATCATCCCATGATCTGGTTCGTAGTTTTCCTTCAATAAAAATCTGGGTGCCTTTTTTTACATAGCTCTCAACAACTTTAGCCAATCCTCCCCAAACCACAACATTATGCCATTCAGTACGCTCAGGAATCTGTTGTCCATTAGCTGTTGTAAAACCACGTTCTGTTGTAGCCAAAGGAAAGTTAGCTACAGCTCTATCATTTTCAAAATATCTAACTTCGGGGTCGCGCCCTACGTTTCCTATTAAAATAACTTTATTTACAGACATATACTATATTTGATTTCTTAAAAGATAAGATAAAAATACAAAACTTAAATTCGAATACAAATATACCATGAATTCATGATAGTAAACGATGAAAAATACTATATGATAAAGATTAAAGACGATTAATGTATTTTTCTATTGGTTTTGGAAATGCAAAATCACTGATATTATTAATTTTCACAACTTTAAAATCTTTAAATGAAGAAAAATCTCTTTGCTCAACATTTACTTTTACAATCATAATATGCAATCTTTGATGAGTTAACTTATGAACAAAAGAAATTACTGAAGAAATTGTAACTACTCCCTGTAAACCATAGTTATTTATTACTTCAGATTCTGAACTATGATCTGTTGTTTCAAAAAGTGGCAATTGATATAACCCTTTCCATATGTCATTTCCATCACGTCTTTGAATTAAAGTTTCATTCTTATTATTTTGAACGAATAAAAAATTAAAATACCTATCCTTTACAGTTAGTTTCTTTTCCTTTACAGGCAACAGTTCTATTTCCCCTTTTGACAAAGCAATACATTCTCTATTAAAAATACAAGTATCACACTTAGGAAGTTTAGGAGTACAGTGAATCGCACCAAATTCCATCAATGCCTGATTAAAAGTACCTTTATCCTCATTGTCGTTTAATTCATGAGCAATAGTTTCAATTTGATTTCTCCCTTTCATTGTATTTATAGCAGTATGTACACCATATATTCTTGTTAGTACCCTAAATACATTTCCATCAACAACCGTTCTGTATTCGTTAAAACAAATTGAGCTAATTGCCGCAGCCGTATATGGCCCTACTCCCTTTAATTTAATAATATCTACATAATTATCTGGGAAAACACCATTTAATTCTGATGCGATATATTTTGCCGTGTAATGCATATTCCTAGCCCTGCTATAATAGCCAAGACCCTCCCATTGTTTTAGTACTTCATCCTCGGTTGCGTTAGCTAAATCTACAAGCGCAGGAAACCTTTGCATAAAACGAGTAAAATAACTACTCCCTTGATTTACACGGGTTTGCTGGAGTATTATTTCAGACACCCAAATTGTATATGGATCTTTTGTTGCACGCCAAGGAAGCTCACGTTTATACTGTTTATACCACACAATCAGGGCTCTACTGAATCTAGACATCTCATTAAATTTTGTCAAAAATAAGCTTTTTGTTTTTTTTTATTTCGAAATCGTTATATCTTTGCAGTCTGAATTTTCAGAAAATTAATGTAATTAGTTGATAATTAAATAATTTTAAAGAGATATGACAAAGGCTGATATCGTAAACGAGATTTCTAAAAATACTGGAATTGAAAAAGTTACAGTACAAAAAACTATTGAAGCTTTTATGGATACTATAAAAGGGTCATTAGTAAAAGGAAAGAATGTTTATTTGCGTGGATTTGGAAGTTTTATCGTAAAAGAAAGAGCAGAAAAAACGGCTCGTAACATTTCTAAAAACACAACAATCATTATTCCTAAGCACTTCATTCCAGCATTTAAGCCTTCTAAAACTTTTGTAACAAAAGTTAAGAACAACGTTAAGTAACTGGTTATTAATAAGTAAAAAAGTTGGATCATGCCAAGCGGAAAAAAAAGAAAAAGACACAAGATGGCTACGCACAAGCGTAAAAAAAGGCTTAGAAAAAATAGGCACAAGAAGAAGAAATAATCTTCGCCATTTTATTTAGAAAAGATTATAAAGAACAAACATTCGAAGTATTTTCTTCTTGTTTGTTCTTTGTTTTATGTACAAGTTTGATTCCTGATATAAATGTATATTAGGTGAAATAGAAATTATTTGTAATACCTACTAAAGTGAGTGCAGAACTATTTGTTGATGTATCTCCCGACGAGCTTTCAATAGCATTGCTCGAAGACAAAAGGTTAGTTGAGTTAAGGCGCGAACGAAGCAACGTTCAATTTACGGTGGGTGATATTTATCTCGGAAGAGTTAAAAAAATCATGCCCGGATTAAATGCTGCTTTTGTTGACGTTGGTTACGAAAAAGATGCTTTTTTGCATTACTTAGATCTTGGACCCCAATTTCGTACACTAAAAAAATTTCTCAACATAACCAAGACGACTAAAAAGGGAGGAGTTGCCTTACACAAACTAAAAGCTGATCCGGATATCGATAAAAACGGTACCATATCAGAAGTTCTCTCCGTAGGTCAGGAAGTTTTGGTGCAAATAGCCAAAGAGCCCATTTCAACAAAAGGGCCCAGGTTAACTTCCGAATTGTCAATTGCAGGACGAAACTTAGTATTAATGCCTTTTTCTGATAAGGTTTCTGTAAGTCAAAAAATCAAATCTGCAGAAGAAAGAAACAGGTTAAAGAAATTATTACAAAGTATTAAACCCAAAAATTTTGGAGTTATAGTTCGTACTGTAGCCGAGGGCAAAAGGGTTGCCGAATTAGACAAAGAATTAAAAACTTTATGTCGACGTTGGGACGATTCAACAGCTAAGTTGTTTAACCTGAAACCCAGAGCATTGGTTGTTGGTGAGATTGGCCGTACCTCTGCCATTCTCAGGGACATTATGAGTCCGTCATTTAATAGTATTTATATTTCTGACAAAGAAATGTGTAAAGAGGTAAGAGAATACGTGGGTTTAATTTCACCCGATCGAGAAAAAATTGTGAAAGAATTCAAAGGAGATGTACCTTTATTTGATCAATTTGGCATTGAAAAACAGATTAAATCGCTTTTTGGAAAAACAGTTTCCTTTAAAAGCGGTGCATATCTTATTATTGAACATACTGAAGCACTACATGTTATTGATGTCAATAGTGGAAATAGAGCAAAATCAGCAGCCAATCAGGAAAACAATGCCCTGGAAGTAAATTTAGCTGCAGCGGATGAAATTGCGCGCCAGCTAAGACTCAGAGATATGGGTGGTATTATTGTTGTCGATTTTATTGATATGCAAAAGTCAGAACACCGTCAAAAGGTGTTTGAACGAATGAAGGAAGCGATGAATGCTGATAGAACCAAACACAATATTCTTCCTTTAAGCAAATTCGGGTTAATGCAAATAACCCGTCAACGTGTTCGACCAGAATTAGCCATTGAAACCAATGAAACGTGCCCTACTTGTTTAGGCACTGGCAAAATTGCACCAGCCATCCTGCTGGAAGAGAAATTAGAAAACAGCATTAGAGATGCTGTTGAAGGACAAAAGAAAAAGAATTTGATCCTGAAGGTTCATCCATATTTTGGAGCCTATTTGAAAAAAGGTTTTCCATCTATACTTTTAAAATGGAAAATGAAATATTCATATAGACTCAAGTTGATACCTTCCGCCTCGTTAAGCTTTTTGGAGTTCAAGATCTTAGATAAATAAAAAAGGGCAGTAAATACTGCCCTTTTTTTATTTTAATGAAATATCACCTAAATCCTTATTTTTTTCATTTTCCTGTTCCTCTCTAAATTTACCGCCTAAAAAAGCCAGAAAATTACTAAAAGACTTTATGGCCTCTTGTGTTCCTTTGGAGACCTCCTTGCCCTGCAATTTAAGCAAAAACTGACTATAAATTCCCGTAAGACATAATTCTATATCATTACTTAATTTACTACCTGTTTTCTCATCAAATTCTTTAATAAAGGGAAGCGTACCATTATATATATGCTTATAGGCAATTTCGTCCGACTTATTTAATAGTTCAAGATGAAGTCGATTAAGATCATTAACCATGTTAATAAGAACCTGCAAATGGCCTTTTTCAACAATCTGCTCCAGTTTCATCATCTCAATCAGGTTATCATACCACGCTATGGTTTCATCAAGTGTATCACCTGTTACTTTATATTGAGGAATAACATTTGTTTTGATAGATTCCAGATCGAACTTATAAGCACGAATTAAATCCTCAACCTGCCACATATACAGTACATATTCAATAATATTACTCCGACGCTTTTCTTTTGCTACAATCATTATATTCTACTTTCAATTATATTTGACAGTTCATTTAAATAAAGAAATTAATATCATGCTTTAAAAATCCCAATCATCAATTTCATCTAACTTATCAATATCTCTTCGATCCTTTTTAGTTGGCCTACCCAAACCTTTCCTTCTTCCCATAGCATTAGCCATCCTTGAGAGCTCAAGTAATTCTATCTGATCATCAGATGTAACTTCTTTCATAAAATCAGGAACTAATTTTGCTCCCATCCTTTTACCACTTATGGCCAACACTTTAAACGAACGCACTATGGGCGGAAACCTTACATCTATAGTCATCCCTACTTTAACAACCCTGGAGTTTTTTACTGGTAATCCTTCTATCATTACTCTGCCTTTTTTGATGGCTTCAGCAGCAACACTCCTGGTTTTAAAAATTCTTATTGCCCATAAATACTTATCAATACGAACGCCTTCTTCCATGATAATTTACTTTTTATTGTATTGGCTCATAGTTCTGGCTGCTCCTATTGTTACAAAACCTTTAATCATCTTAATTGTATGATCTATTAACAAGGGTAATTCTGCATATTCTCCATCAGACCATTTACCTAACACATAATTAATTTGCTTCCCTTTAGAATAATTATCTCCTATACCAAAACGAACCCTGCAATAATGATTATTACCTAATATCTCTTGTATATTTTTTAGTCCATTATGCCCGGCATCACTACCTTTCTCTCTCATTCTGATTGCACCAAAAGGTAAGGCGATATCATCAACGATTACCAATAGATTTTCAGGAGAGATTTTTTCTTGTTGCATCCAATACCTTATAGATTTACCACTTAAATTCATATAAGTACTTGGCTTTAACAAAACTAAATTCTTTCCTTTAAATTTTAGATTAGTCACAGCTCCATACCTAAGATTTTCAAATCTAAGACCTTCCTGTTTTGCAAGTTCATCCAATACATTAAAACCAATATTATGTCTGGTATCTTCATACTCACTTCCAATGTTTCCTAAACCAACAATTAAATATTTCATATACTCTAAATTTGCTTTTAACAATAGTGCAAAAATGCATAGCATTGGCTAAAATACAAAAAGCCTCCATATAAAAATATGGAGGCTTTGATATGTTGCATAAAGTATATTACTTCTTGTCTGCTTGTTGAGCTGCACGTGCTGCTCTTGTAAGTTTAACAGCTGCAACTACAGAGTTCTTAGCATTTAACACTTCTAAATTATCAAAAGCTAAAGCTCCAACCTGAATAGTTTGACCTAACTTCAAGTGACTGATTTCGATATTTAAAGAATCAGGCAAGTTTGCAGGCAATCCTTTAACACGTAATTTACGTTGTTCCAAAGATAATCTACCCCCTCCTTTAACACCCTCAGCAAAACCCTGAAGTTTAACCGGGATTTCAATTACTACAGGCTTATCTTCAAATATTTGCAAGAAGTCAATGTGTAAAATACTATCACTTACCGGGTGAAACTGAATATCTTGCATGATTGCATTAACCTGAGTTCCATCGACATCAAGCTTTACAATATAAACATTTGGTGTATAAACCAAACCTTTTAATTGTTTTTCGTCAATAGCAAAATGAACAACTTCATTTCCACCATAAAGTACACCAGGTACTTTACCTTCTTTACGAAGTTCTTTGGTAGGTTTTTTTCCAATAACTTCCCTTTTTGAACCTTTTAATTCAATTGTTTGCATGATCTTAATTTTATGTGCTACTCAAAATAAACCATTGGCAATGAAAGATTTACTCCCCATCACACGTTTAGCCTTAAGGCGGTGCAAAGATAATTAAATTAAATTAAAAACTGGTTACTAATTGATTTATAATAGTAAACTTTTTCAATGGTATCTGCTAAAAGTTCAGCAATTGATAAAACTTTGATCTTACTCGACTCTTGTTTTAATGGAATTGAATCCGTAACAAAAAGTTCCTCAAGCGAGGAGTTTTCTATATTTTCATATGCTGATCCTGAAAGAACCGGGTGAGTAGCAATAGCTCTAACACTAGTAGCTCCGTCAGCTTTCATCATATCGGCAGCTTTAGTTAAGGTTCCGGCTGTATCAATCATATCATCAATGATAATAACATTCTTACCCTTCACATCACCAATAATCCTCATTTCACTAACCACATTTGCTTTCGCTCTTGATTTATGACAGATAACCATTGGGGTTCCCAGGAATTTAGCGTAGGTATTAGCTCTTTTACTACCACCAACATCCGGTGATGCTATCACTAAATTATCAAGATTCATACTTTTTATATGCGGCAAAAATATGGATGATGCATATAAATGATCTACAGGTAAGTTAAAAAAACCTTGTATTTGATCTGCATGAAGATCCATAGTAATTAATCGGTCTATTCCCGCAGCTGTCAACATATCTGCAGCAAGTTTAGCTCCGATTGATACTCGCGGCTGATCCTTTCTGTCCTGACGCGCTAATCCAAAATAAGGTATTACAGCTACAATTTTATAAGCTGAAGCTCTTTTGGCAGCATCAATCATCATTAACAATTCAAGTAAATTATCTGCTGGTGGAAATGTTGATTGAATCAAAAATACATGTGATCCCCTGATTGTTTCCTGAAATGCAACAGCAAACTCGCCGTCACTAAAATTCAACTTTTTGATATTTCCCAAATCCCTTCCGGAATAATGACTAATTTTCTCAGATAAATAACGTGTTGAAGTCCCTGTGAAAATTTTAATGGGTGCTTTTGGTGGCATCGCTAATCGTTGTTTTTCTATTAATTATTTTATAAGACACTGCAAAGATATAAAAATCATTATTCTAATATCCCTGCAACCCTTTATTTATAATGTTTCCTCATTGTTATAAAATCATTATTATACACATTTAAAGTCTACCAATTTTCATTTACTTTATCTATAAAAGACAAAATTTCATCTTGCCCCTCTTTATTTACCGAAGATGAAATAAAAATATCAGGCAAATCTTCCCAATCCTTTAACAATGCGTTTTTATAATCGTTTGTATTTTGTTCAATTTCTTCTGCCTTTAACTTATCTGCTTTTGTAAAAACGATAACAAAAGGGATACCCCAATTACCCATTTGATACATAAACTCAAGATCAACCTTTTGCGGCTTATGTCGAATGTCGATTAATATAAACAAGCACATCAGGTTTGCCCTATGCCGTAAATAGCCATCAATTATTAACTTAAATTCCTTTCGTTGTGTCTTTGACACCTTAGCATATCCATACCCAGGTAAATCAACCAAATACCATTCATTATTAATTAAAAAGTGGTTTATAAGCTGGGTTTTTCCTGGAGTCGAAGAGGTTTTTGCTAATGAATTACGATTACATATCATATTAATCAATGACGACTTACCTACATTTGACCTTCCTATAAAGGCATATTCGGGTTTATCAGGCTTTGGACACTGCGCTGTTTTTGTACTTGATGTAAGAAATTCTGCTTGTTTAATTTCCATTAGTTTTTGCTGCAAAGTTACATTTTGTTATAATAATATCGTCAATATACTCATTCAATGTAAGGTAAAAGTATATGATTTTGTAAATTTACCCATTCAAATAATAAAATCAGAAAAACATGAATACAGCATTATACCCACTAAAATTTAATCCAATTTTAAAAAGTAAAATTTGGGGAGGCAAAAAACTTAAAACTATTTTAAATAAAAAAAGTAAAGAGGAGAACTTAGGTGAATCCTGGGAATTATCAGGAGTTCAAGGTGACATTTCTATTGTATCAAATGGATTCCTAAAAGGAAATTCACTTGAGGAGATTATTGAAATATATATGGGCGAAATAGTTGGGGATCCAGTATTTAACAAGTTTGATAAAGAATTTCCTCTATTATTTAAGTTTATAGATGCCAGCCAGGACCTTTCTATTCAGGTTCATCCAAACGATGAATTATCCAGAGAAAGACATAATGCCTATGGAAAAACAGAAATGTGGTATGTTATAAACTCTGAACAAAACAGTCAGTTGATTTCTGGTTTTGTTAAGCCAACAAATAAAGAAATGTACTTAAATGCTTTAAAGAACAACAGTCTTGAAACTTTGCTAAAAGCACATAAAGTAAATAATGGTGATGCTTTTTTTATACCTGCGGGAGATGTTCATGCCATAGGTTCAGGTATTCTTTTAGCTGAAATTCAGCAAACCTCTGATGTTACTTATAGAATATATGATTATAACAGAAAAGACAAAGATGGAAACTTAAGAGATTTACATACAGAAATGGCCTTGGATGCAATTGATTTTGAAAAAACAAATGAAAAAATAAATTACAACCAGGAAGCTTACAATGAAACTGTTAACATAGCTGCTTGTAATTATTTTGTGACCAATTTTTTAAACTTAACCAATAGTTTAGAAAGAGATGTTTACTTGTTAAACTCGTTTGTTGTATATATGTGTATTGATGGTAGCGCAACGATTACTTGCGAAAACGGAACTAAAGAGATCATTACAAAAGGAGAAACAGTTCTTATTCCTGCCAGCATCCAATCATTAGAAATACAAACCGATAGTAATTGTAAATTACTAGAAGTTTATATTAAATCATAATCTTATACCAGCCTGATTAATTGATGAATTAATCAGGCTAAATCAATTCATCATTTCTTTATAAATGAATCTGATTAACTTTAATATCTTCGTTTAAAAAATAACCGGCAGTCTGTTTAAATTTTTCTACATTTTCGGTTGTATAAAAAGCAGTATTTCCACCCCTACTACATTTCTCATCTATTTCAGGATGTCGTTTTAAATAATCATGAAGACTTGCTGCAACAATGTCACCCTGAGAAATAACATGAACTGATTGGGGTAAATATTTTTTAATTTTATGAATTAACAAAGGATAATGCGTACATCCAAGAATTATTGTATCTATATCTTTATTCTGAACCATTAATTGATCCACGTTTTTTTTAATAAAGTAATCAGCTCCATCACTATCTCCTTCTCCATTTTCCACTAAGGGAACCCACATGGGACAAGCTTCCTGAAACACTTCAAGCTCGTTACTTTGCTTTTTTAATTCCATTGGATATGATAAGGACTGAACAGTCCCCACTGTACCTAACACTCCAACCTTTTTAGTTGAAGTATATCCAGGAACGACTTCAACACTAGGTCTGATAACCCCTAAAACTCTTCGGTCGGCTGCAATAATGGGTAAATCTCGCTGCTGTATACTCCTCAGAGCTTTAGCTGAGGCTGTATTACAGGCTAAAATTACCAGGTGACAATTCATAGAAAAAAGTTTTTTAACTGCCTGTAAGGTATATTCATAAACAATTTCAAATGATCTTGATCCATAAGGTGTACGCGCATTATCCCCAAAATACAAAAAATCATATTCAGGAAGTGTTTTTCGTAGTTTATCAAGCACCGTAAGACCTCCATATCCTGAATCAAAAACAGCTATAGGCCCCATCATAATAATAATTTTTTAATCACAAGATAAAATAAAAAAGGATGACTAAACAGCCATCCTTTAATATAATAAGTTTGTTACAATCAATTAAAGAGTAGCTAATTTTGCTTTAACCAATTCTTCGACATCTACACTTTTTTCAGAATGATAAACAACCACTCTGGAGCTTACATCAAAAATGTAAACAAAGCCATTTTCAGCACCAACTTCGTCAATAGCTTTTTGAACTTTCTCAATAATTGGCTGCAGAAGGGCTTGTTCTTTTTTTTGTAGATCTTGTTGAGCCATTACCTGAAAGTTTTGTAATCGGCTATTTATCTCCTGAATTTCTTTTTCTTTGGTAGCACGAATTAATTCTGGTAAAGAATCCCTTTTTTCCATATAATCGGTATACTTTGCTTCGAGCTCTTCATTCATTACTTTTAAGTTAGACTCTAACTTCTCAGCTTCTTGTTGTAGTGTTTTATCTGCAGTAAGTTTTGCAGGTAACTCAGCAACTAATTTTTGAATATTTACATGACCAAATTTCAAGTCCTGCGCAAATGTACCTGAACTAATAAAAATGGCAACAACAACTAATAATAACTTTATAGATTTCATTATAATTCAATTTTTAATTATTCTTATTCCTACTGAATTCCCAACTTTACTTTAACCATCGGAGCCACATCAATACTTTTCTCTCCTTTGTATACAGTTAGTCCTCCAATTTCTTCAAATATATATAAAAATCCATTTTCAGCACCAACTTCTTTTATCGCATTTGTTACTTTTTCAAATACAGGAGTTTTTAACTCTTGCTCCTTTGTTTGAATAGATTGTTGAGATTGCTGATAAAAAGTCTGAACTTTTTGATTCATCTGCTGAATCTGTGTTTCCATTGAACTACGTTCTTCAGGTGTCAATGCATTTGTCTGCATTTTCTGAACATATTCTTGTTGTAAACCCTTTAATGTTTCCTGCATATCTGTCAACTGAGTTTCTAATTTTTTATACTCAGCATTAAGTTGTTCATCAATGGTTTTTAATTCAGGCATTACACTCAATATAGATTGCGTATTAACGTGTCCGAATTTAAAACCGGATTGTGCAGAAACAACAGATGCAGTCATCAACAACAATCCAATAAAAAGATTTTTAATTAATTTCATAGTTTTTCTTATCAAATTTCAGGAGGAATTAAAATCCCACTTTTTAATAACATTAATCTTAACTATAATAGTACAATATAAATTTTTCCTTATTTGTTATAGCCAAGTTTTTCTAACACTAAATCGCTCATATCATATCTCGAATCCGAAAAGAGAACTACACCACCAGAGGCCTTATCAAAGATTGCGGCATACCCTTCTTCATCAACCAACTCTCTAATGGCGTTATATATATCATCCTGAATAGGTTTTATCAAGGCTTCCCTTTTTTTACTTAATTCACCTTCCGGACCAAAATATTTAGTTTGCAACTGACGTGCTTCCTTTTCTTTTTGAACAATTTCTTCTTCTCTTTTAATCTTCATTTCATTAGATAGAAACACGCTTTCTGTCTGATAATCTTGGTACATTGTTTCTACTTCAGCATAAACAGCCTCTATTTCTTTTTGCCATTTTACAGAAGATTGATTTAGCTGCTCATTCGCAGCTTCATAAGCAGGAATATTCTTTAAAATATATTCAGTATCAACAAATGCATACTTCTGAGCTTTTAAAAAAAAACCAAGCCCTAATACCAGTGATAATAACAATAACTTTTTCATACGTTTAAAATTTGTTTTTCAATTGCCACATACAACTAGCCAAGTTCAGTTATTTCCCCAGGTAAGAAAATTCTCTCATGGCTTCATTCATCTCTAATATTTTAAACATACACAATTAACTACAAATAACCAAAGGGTCAATATTAAACCATTTTAGAACTGTTGTCCGATAACAAAGTGAAACTGACTACCATTAGCCCCGGGTTGATTAGCAATCTCATCAAAACCATACCCCCAGTCTATTCCCATTAAACCAAAGATAGGTAAGAAAATTCTAACTCCAACACCAGCAGATCTTTTTAATCCATATGGATTAAACTCCTTAAATTCAGACCAACAATTACCTGCTTCCAGGAATCCTAAAGCATACACCTGAGCTGATGGTTGCAATGTTAGAGGGTATCTCATCTCAAAAGTTAACTTACTGTATAAGTTACCATTTTGACTTCCTCCGGAATATGGAGTCAATGAAGAGTTTTCATAACCCCTTAAACCAATGGTTTGACTACCATACATACTGTAACCTGACATTCCATCACCCCCCACTACAAATTTTTCAAATGGAGAACGTACATACTCGTTATAGTAACCTAAAAATCCCATTTCATATTTCCCCATCAACACAAGTTTTTCGGCTTTATCCAATGGAGAATAAACAGTACCTGATGTTGTCCATTTATGATACTCAATTAATGAATACAACTCTTCCTCGGCATCTTCCTGATCAGAAGCTGTTGACACAGAAGTTTCATATAAGTTTTCGTAATTCTTATCATTAAATAAAGACCAAGGTGGAGTTAGTTCTAATCCAATAGAAAAATTAGAACCTCTACGAGGATATAACGGATTATTTATAGAGTTTCTTGAGAAAATAAATTTAAAATTCAAGTTTTGAGAAACTCCATTTTGCATAATAAAATAATTCCAATCTTTCAGGTGATAATATTGATAGCTGGCTTCACTATAAAATGAGAAAAAGTCATCGGGCCAGGTTAATCTTTTACCAAAACCTACAGAAAGTCCTGTTATCTTCATATACTGATTGGTATTTGCCGATCCGCTATTATAATATGAACCATAACTACTTCCATAAGAACTATAGGGGTTATAACCATAACTACTGGTAACTCCGGTTTGAATAGATCTATAAATTGAAAAGGTAAATGAATTTGGTTTTTTTCCGCCTAACCATGGTTCTGTAAACGATAAACTATACGATTGGTAATATTTACCATTTAATTGAGCCCTTAAAGACAAAGTCTGACCATCACCGGTAGGAAGTGGCCTCCATGCTTCTTTATTCAGAATGTTACGAACAGAGAAGTTTGAGAATTTTAAACCTAAAGAACCTACAAACATACCAGCTCCCCATCCTCCGGAAAGTTCAATCTGATCATTTGCCTTTTCAGTAAGATTATATACTAAATCCACAGTACCATCTTCTGGATTAGGATTAACATCAGGTGTAATATTTTCAGGATCAAAATGTCCTAATTGAGATAGCTCTCTGATTGTACGTATCAACTCTGACTTGCTAAATAACTCTCCCGGTTTGGTACGAATCTCACGACGAACGACATGCTCGTGTGTTTTAGTATTACCTTTGATTACAATATTATTAATCGTTGCTTGTTTTCCTTCGTAAATACGCATTTCAAGATCAATAGTATCACCATACACATTTACTTCAACAGGAGTTATATTAGAAAATAAGTAGCCATTATCCATATAAAGATTATGCACCGCATCATCATCCTGAAATAATCTTTCATCCAATAATTTTTGATTAAAGACATCTCCTTTACCAACCCTCAATACATCACTTAAATAAGCTGAAGGATAAATACTATTACCAATCCATGTAATATTACCAAAGTAATATTTTCTACCTTCATCGATTTTAATTTTAATATCAACAGTATTATTATCGTTTTTGCTGATTGAATCATAATCGATGATCATATCACGATAACCTTTTTCATTATACTTATCAATAACTGCCTGTAAATCTTCCTGATAAGTTTCGTCAATAAATTTCTTTGTTCTGAAAAAGTTAAGTATTTTTCCTTTTTCATTGGTTTTCTTCATGGTTCTATTCAACTTAACATCCGAAAAAACCTCATTACCAAGAAAATCCAGAGAGTTAACTTTTACTTTTTCTTTTTTATCTACAGTAATGTCAAGATAAACATGATTTGTTTTCGTTGTATCATCTTTTTGAACAACTCTGACTTCGGTATTATAAAACCCTTTAGCCACAAAATAATCAGTAATATATTTTTCTGATCTTGTAATAAGGTAAGGAGTTACCTGACTACCTTTCATCATGGCTACTTTTTCTGCTACTGTCTCAATTTCTGACTTTTTTAAACCATAGTAATTAATTTCAGATAATCTTGGTCTTTCAAGCAGTAATATTTCAAGCCAGATCTTTCCGTTTTCAATCTTTTTGGCAGTAATTTTAACATCTGAAAAAAGGCCATGATCCCAATATTTATGAATTGCTTCTGATATTTCGTCACCAGGAACATTTATTTTTTGACCAACTCTTAAACCTGAGAGGTTAATAAGGATCTTTGGGTCGTAGTTTTGTATTCCGGATACTTGAATATCAGCAATTTCATAGTTTCTGGGAGATCCTGTATAACTAATCGAAGGAATATCATTTTCTGATTGTGCAAAAACAACTATTGGTAGTAGGGCAAGTAATATATAAAAAGTAAACTTTTTTAGCATGCTATATTTAAATATATAAGTTCTATTTTTTTAATTGTTCACTGGTTTTTCCAAACCGTCTCTCTCTTCCTTGATAATCCAGAAGAGCTAAATAAAAATCTTCTTTAGTAAAATCAGGCCATAAGGTATCGCAAAAATATAATTCTGCATAAGCCAATTGCCATAATAAAAAATTACTAATCCTTAACTCACCACTGGTTCTGATCATTAATTCAGGATCTGGTATACCTGAGGTAGTAAGAAAATTTGAAACCACATCTGCTGTGATTTCCTCCTGTTTTATATTGTTATCTTTAACAGATTGTACAATCTTTTTAACTGCTTCCGTTATTTCCCAACGAGAGCTATAACTTAATGCAAGATTTAATGTCAGGCCTGTATTTACAGAAGTATTTTCAATACACTGCATCAATTTTTTTCTAACATCCTTGGGAAGGTTCTCAACACAACCAATTACTCCCAGTCTCACGTTATTTTCCATCAGAGTTTTAGTTTCCGATGCAATGGTAGAAACTAATAAAGACATTAAGGCATCCACTTCTAATTTTGGTCTATTCCAGTTTTCAGTAGAAAATGCATACAGAGTTATATACCCTATCTGTAATTCGGCGGCAGCCTCAGTTACAGCACGTACAGCCTTAACTCCATTCTTGTGTCCAAAAACCCTCGAATTTCCTCGTTTTTTAGCCCATCGCCCATTTCCATCCATAATGATGGCTATATGCTTTGGTAATCTTTCTTTTATCAGTTGATCTTTTACTGACATATATTTTATCTTTGCCTTTTAATATCCACTAAAACATTCGGTTCTTCTACTAAACATGCTAAAGGTAACCATCACTCCCACAAATGAATATAAATCATTATTATGAATTTTCGTTCCTCCTTCAAAACCATATGGATCATCTGAACTTACAAATGGAATATATCTCCTGTCTCTATAATCCAAATCATCAACAAAAGTTTTTCTAAAACTCCATTCAGCTCCAACCCTTATCCATTTGTTTAATTTATACTTGACACCGATTCCGAATGGCAAAGATAATATAAAAACCGTTCTTTCAGAGTTATTTTCATTTTCTGACGAAAATCTTTTATAAACAGTTGTTCCTAAACCAAATGTGAAATATGGAGTAAAAACTGTTGTTCCAATAAATGGATGATCATATGATTTAAAATTAAACTCCATCTGAAGCGAAGCATCTCCTAAATTTCTTTTAAAAGAATAACCGCCACCAACTTTTGGAAAATTCAGATCATTAGCCGGATAATCACCTTTAATATGCATAATCATTGCAGAACCTTTTACTGCAAGCCTGTCTGTTAATATATACCTGGCCAGCATCCCAAACGCAGGGCCTGGTTTATACAATTGCTTGTTGGGATTTAAATCTCCAATATAATATGAAGCTCCGCCAACCAGTCCAATTTCTATCCTGTCCTGAGCTTTAATGTTACAGAACAAGATGAACATCAACAGAATAAAAAATCCGCGTTGAAATAACACAAATCCTATTATCTTACAATTCCGTAATTTTATCATTCTGCAAGCACCTATATTTAATAAAACAATAAACAGGCAGCCACAAAAGTAATATTTATATGCAAAATGCAATAATATATCATTTTAGCGCCGTAAATATAACCCCGAATTTTGATATTTATTGTGATTGGATAGTTAAAATGGAGTTAAAGTTAACATATAACAAACCTTTACAAAATCATTTTTTAAATTGATTTTGCTTTCTAAATTTGAATAAACAAAATGCAATAATAATATGTACGGAGAATTTAAAGATTATCTATCAGCAGAGCTCAATAATATAATAGAGTCTGGCCTTTATAAAACAGAAAGAATCATTACCACTCCACAAGGTGCCGATATTAAAGTAAGTACAGGAGAAAGTGTTTTGAATTTTTGCGCCAACAACTACCTGGGTCTTTCTTCTCATCCTGAAGTTGTTAAGGCAGCACAAGACATAATGAACACTCACGGATACGGAATGTCATCTGTAAGATTTATATGCGGAACACAGGATATACATAAAAATCTCGAAAAAAACATTTCTGAATTTTTAGGAACTGAAGACACCATTTTATATGCCGCTGCATTTGATGCTAATGGTGGCGTATTTGAACCGTTATTCTCTTCGGAGGATGCAATTATATCTGACGAATTAAATCATGCTTCAATAATTGACGGAGTAAGATTATGCAAAGCTGTAAGATATAGATACAAACACGCAGATATGGGTGACCTTGAAGACCAATTAAAGAAATCTCAAGATCAACGATATAGGATTATTGTAACAGATGGAGTATTTTCAATGGATGGAGATATTGCAAAGTTAGATAGGATTTGCAATCTGGCAGAAAAATACAATGCCCTTGTCATGGTCGACGATAGTCATGCTTCCGGCTTCATAGGTAAAACAGGAAGAGGAACACACGAATACCACAATGTAATGAATAAGGTTGATATTATTACCAGCACATTAGGAAAGGCTTTAGGAGGTGCATTGGGAGGATTTACAAGTGGCAAAAAAGAAATTATTGATATGCTCCGTCAAAGATCGAGACCATACTTGTTTTCAAACTCTTTAGCACCAGCTATTGTTGGAGCTGCAACACAAGTTTTTAAAATGCTAAGTAACTCGACTGAATACCGTGACAAGGTAATCAATAACGCAGAATACTTTAAGGCAAAAATTAAAGAGGCAGGTTTTGATATTAAACCCACAGATTCGGCCATTGTAGCCTTAATGCTTTATGATGCCAAGTTATCGCAGGAGTTTGCCGACAAACTACTTAAAGAGGGTATATATGTTATTGGATTCTATTATCCTGTTGTACCCAAAGATCAGGCACGGATAAGAATACAGATTTCTGCAGCACACTCTAAAGAGCACCTTGATAAAGCAATAACAGCATTCATCAAAATAGGTAAAGAACTAAAAGTTATTAAATAAAAAATAAAAAGGTCGGCTTAAAAAACCGACCTTTGCTTTTATATAATAAGAAATAGTTTTATTCAAACATATTTTTCATCCTGCTAAAAAAACTCTTTTCCTGAGAACTTGGATTAGGAGTAAAGCTTGGCGAGTCGCTGAGTTTTTCCAATATTTTCTTCTCTTCTTTAGATAAATCTTTAGGAATCCAAACATTAATTTTAACCAGCAAATCACCTCTTCCATAGCTATTCACCTCAGGAAGCCCTTTCCCTCTTAATCTTAACACCTTACCCGGTTGAGTTCCTGCATCAATCTTAACTTTCACTTTGCCTTCTAATGTAGGTATCTCCACAGGAGCTCCTAAAGTAGCATCAGGAATACTTACAAAAAGATTATACAATAAATCTCTGCCATCACGAACTAATTCTTCATGATCCTCTTCATGAATTAACACTAATAAATCACCATTAACTCCGCCTCTCCTGGCTGCGTTACCTTTTCCGGATACAGACAACTGCATACCTTCTTCTACTCCAGCCGGTATATTTATTGAGATAACCTCCTCATCCCTGACAACTCCTTCTCCAGAACAGTGCTTACATTTATTGGTAATAATTTTACCTTCGCCACCACAGGTTGGACAAGCTGATGCTGTTTGCATCTGACCTAAAATAGTATTTGAGATACGTGTAACCTGACCCGATCCATTACAAGTGGTACAAGTACTGTGTGAAGATCCATTTTCTGCTCCACTACCACTACAATGCGTACAGGGAATATATTTCTTAACACGGATCTTTTTCTCAACTCCATTTAAGATTTCATTTAAAGTTAAGGTTACTTTAACTCTTAAATTAGAACCTTTATTGACTCTTTGCCTTGATCGGCCGCTTCCTCCGAAGCCTCCAAAACCACTAAAGCCTCCAAAGCCTCCACCACCGAAAATGTCACCAAAGTGAGAGAAGATGTCATCCATTGACATACCTCCACCAAAGCCTCCTCCCGAAGCTGCGCCACCTACACCTGCATGACCAAACTGATCATATCTTGATCTTTTGTTTTGATCACTTAATATCTCATATGCTTCAGCAGCCTCCTTGAATTTCTCCTCTGCAGCTTTATCTCCGGGGTTTTTATCCGGGTGAAATTGAATTGCTTTTTTACGATAAGCTTTCTTTATTTCCTCAGCAGTGGCATTCTTTGAAACTTCTAAAATTTCGTAATAATCTCTTTTCGACATAATGATAACCTCTGTTTCTTAACTATTCTCCAACAACAACCTTTGAGAAACGCATTACTTTATCATTAAGCATATATCCTTTCTCTATACAATCTATAACTTTACCCTTTAAATCTTCTGTTGGAGCAGGAATTTTCGTGATGGCTTCATGAAGATCGGTATCAAAATCTTTCTCTTTAGCTTCAATTTCTTTTACTCCATTTTGCTTCAGGAATTCCTGGAATTTATTGTATATTAAATCTATTCCCTTCTTAACAGCATCAAGATCAGATGCATCATTTAAGTGCGAAACAGCTCTGTCAAAATCATCAACCACAGGCAAAAGTCCTTTGAGTAAGGATTCACCTGCACTTTTTGTCAGCTCCATACGTTCCTTAAGAGTTCTCTTTCGATAGTTGTCATACTCAGCTGTTAAACGCAAATACTTATCGTTTAAATCCGTAACTTTAGCAGACAACTCTACAATTTGCTTTTCTTCAGAGCTTAATTCATCCTGTTCTTCAACTTCCGATTCTTTTGAATTTTCAGTAGTCTCTTCGGTAACATCATTTTGTGTTTCATCCACAGTTTCATTAGCTGCTACATTCTCTTCAACTACTTCCTCCTGATTTTGTTTTTTTGAAGCTTTTTTTGTCATTATCTTAATTTCTTATTATTTCAATTTAAACGCCAAACGCTTAACAATTATTTTGCCAGTTGATAAAACAAAGACAAATTGACAGCGTTTTTATCATAATGCTATTTTCTTGTCATTGTAACCCATAAAAAATGGCAGAATATCAAAACAATATCCTGCCACCAGATTATCTTTTAAACAAACGTAATTTACTTTAAAAAACTTTTAAGTGCGTCGTCTAATGCTTCACCTCTTAATCTTTTAGCAACAATAATGCCATCACCATCAATTAAAAAATTATCAGGGATACCTCTTACGCCATAAATTTGGGCACCAACACATTTCCACCCCTTCAGGTCACTAACATGATTGGGCCACATCAACTTATCTTGTTCAATGGCATTTTTCCACATCTCTTTACTTTTATCCAGAGACACACTATATACGGTAAAACCTTTACCTTTCTTAAATTTTTTATCCCTATACTTATTGTACGCATCTACAACGTTTGGATTTTCTCTGCGGCAAGGCCCACACCACGAAGCCCAGAAATCAATTAAAACCAACTGTCCTTTTAATGATGACAGTTGAATAACCTCACCTTGAGGCGACATTAGTTTTAATTCAGGTGCTTTATCCCCAATTCCAAGACCTACCTTTTGAGAACTTGCAGATATTGATATGCTCAAAATAAAAATAACCGTAAATACCTTAAAAATCTTATTCATGCGTTTAAAATTTGTTTTCAATGGTCAGATGGAACTCACAAATAAAGTACCATTTTTGTTCAGACAAAATAATTACACAAAAGTGCAATACTAAATAATTTTTAGATAAAATAAATGTAAACGAATGATTTAATTTCTGTGAAGGTATTCGAGCGAAGAAGCCACTTTATTAATATCCGAACTTTTGGCAATCAATCTGCCATCTCCATCAATAAGATAATTTATTGGCTTTGTTACATTGTAGGCTTTAGCAATGGATGATTCTGCGCCTAAATAATCGCAGATGTGCAGGGCATTTGTTAATCCATCTTCTCTAATTGCCTTTTCTAATGGCGACTTAAAACGATCAAGGGAAATAGAAACAACAATAAAACCTTCCCCTTTGTAAAACTTGCTATTTGCAAATTCTTTTTGAAGTATCATCTTTTGATGATTATCAACTCTGGACTCCCCATCATACGAAGCCCAAAAATCTATTAAAACCATTTTACCTCGCAATGATTCTAAATTGAAATCTGCCCCGTTTATCAGGGTAGTTTTAAATTCAGGAACTCTATCCCCGGTTTCAAGACCTACCCGTGATTCAGGTACACCATTGATAAAGGAAATAAACCCTGGCCCTGCTAAAACAATTAAAAGTACTAGTTTTAGCTTTCTCATACACACACAATTTTGGTTTATACTCACATCGCAAAGTTTATCATTTTTGCGATACGGTTTGTCGTAATTTAGACAAACGTTTCCGTTTTCATGACAAATGTTAGGAAAACGAGGGGCAAAAATATGTCACAAAACAGTAAAAAACAAAACCAAAGTGTTTGAAAAGTATAAAATGATTTCTATTTTAGTAGATTTTCTTTTTTTTGTTAAAATATAATAAGTTAAATAATAAATCTTACAAGCACGATAAACAAAGGCAAACAAAAAAAAGACCATTGTGCTTTCAAGGCAACACAATGGTCTCTCTGTTAATATTTCTTAATTCTATTATTTTGAATTTATTCTTTTAATTCTGGCTCCTAAGTTTTGCAGGCGTATATCAATGTTTTCATAACCCCTGTCAATTTGATTAATATTCTGTATAACACTCTTACCTTTAGCTGATAATGCAGCGATTAAAAGTGCCACACCAGCACGAATATCAGGAGATGTAAGCGTGGTTCCCCTTAACATGGTTTCTTTGTTTAATCCAATAACTGTAGCTCTATGCGGGTCGCACAATATGATCCTTGCGCCCATATCTATTAACTTATCAACAAAGAACAACCTGCTTTCGAACATTTTTTGATGAATCAAAACACTCCCTTTTGCCTGTGTAGCTATAACGAGAAACACACTCAGTAAGTCAGGCGTTAACCCAGGCCAGGGCGCATCCGCTATTGTCATAATAGAGCCATCAATAAAAGTTTCTATTTCATAACTATCCTGTTCAGGTATATATATATCATCTCCCCTACGCTCAAGCTTAATTCCCATTCTTTTAAAGGAATCAGGAATAATCCCTAATTCATCATAAGCAGTATCCTTTATTGTTATTTCAGAACCTGTCATTGCAGCCATACCAATAAAACTACCTATTTCAATCATATCCGGTAATATCCGGTGTTTACATCCTCCCAGACAGTCCACCCCTTCGATATGCAATAAATTAGATCCTATTCCATCAATTTTCGCACCCATACTTACCAACATCTTACACAACTGCTGTAAATAAGGTTCGCATGCAGCATTATAAATACTAGTTTTACCGTGTGCACATACAGCCGCCATAACAATATTAGCGGTACCTGTTACAGAGGCCTCATCCAATAGCATATAACAGCCTCGCAATTCATCAGCTTCTACACTGTAGAAAATTTCATTTGAATTAAAATGGAATTTGGCACCTAATTTTTCGAACCCAATAAAATGAGTATCTAATCTTCTTCTTCCTATCTTATCACCTCCGGGTTTTGGGAAATATGCTTTACCATATCTTGCTAAAAGAGGCCCCATAATCATAATAGATCCCCTTAATGAAGAAGCCTTTTTTCTGAATTCTTTGGTTTGCAGATAGTCAAGATCAATATTTTCTGCTTTAAATGAACATTGATCTTTTGATATTCTTTTAACAATAACACCAATATCACTTAATAGATTTATCAGGTTATTTACATCAACAATATCAGGAATATTAGAAATAATGATTTCTTCTTTTGATAATAATGTTGCACAAATTACTTGTAGTGCTTCATTCTTTGCTCCTTGTGGAGTTATTTCGCCAGAAAGCTTATGCCCCCCTTCAATTTCAAAACAATACATCTTTGTTTCCGGATTATTTCAATTTGGTTTTATTTTCTATCGTCATACCTTTTAAACTGACGCTTTTTTCTATTACGATTTTGATTGTAATTTTGATTTTCTCGCTGTTCCGGAATTTTCATATCCTCTGGTATTTCCAGTTTGTTACGAGATAATTGAACCATATCTGAAAAGACTCTTTCGTCACCCGGAAAATCTTTATTCCATTGCAATAATGATTTCTTCATATTATTTGCAATCAACAAAATAAGGTGTTGTTTCAACTCACCCTCTTCCATCTCTGCAGCTTTATCAATCATTTTTTCAATAGTACGTCCATAATGGCGATATTTAATTCTTTCGTTATTGTATGCTAACTTTTTAGGACGCTGATATAGTGTTTCTTTCTCTGGTAATTCAAAAGGCGTTTCAATATCTAATTTAAAATCAGACATGATAGCCAGGTGATCCCATAGCTTATGTTTAAAATCATTTACATCGCGCAAATGAGGAAACATATTACCCATATTCCCAATAATAGAATGGGCACATCTTGTTCTCTCTTCTTTATCTTCAATAGTAACACAATAATCTACCATCTTTTGAATATGACGTCCATATTCAGGCAGAAGTAATTTCTTCCTATTTGAGTTATAATCCATATTAAATAAAATACTACTTTTAACTATTAACAGATCGTTAGATTTAAGACAAAAGACGTTCCGCGTGTCGCCGAAACTATAGCGGAGGAGCAAGACTGCTTTACAAGGTGCTTATTGTCAGTATTTTATATATCTAACAATAAAATACCCATATATCTAACAATCAAAACATTACAAAAACTTAACGAACTATTGAACTCTATTATCACCCTAAATACAGCTCAATTATTCTCTACAATAAATATATTTTTTTTAGAATCGGGGATAACGTTTGTCAAAAAAGCGCAGTAACCATATGAAAGTTCTTGCAGTGCTATCGGCACAAATCTAACCCAAAATTTTAAGTTTGGCAAATTTTAACAATAATTGTTTAACTCCTGCATTATCAAAATCTACGGTAGCTTTTGCATTAGGTAATTGCCCCTCTATATTTATTATTTTACCTTTTCCAAATCTGATATGTTCAACAATAACTCCGGGTTTTAAACCTCCTGCGAAACATCCTCCTGATGAAACTGATTTTCCGGTTGTTTCATGATTGACTTTTTTAAAGTTATAACCGGGCTTAGATATTGATCCAGAGGAAGCAAAGGATCTTTTGATGGTAGATGGTGCAGAAAACCTTCCTTGCTGAGAAGGAACTTTGATTTGATCCCCGGAAAACTCTGTAAACTCACTATCTATTTCGCTAATAAACCTACTTGGTTTGCAAAATGATGATTCTCCGTATTTATACCTGGTTCGCGCAAAAGAAATGGTTGCATTTTCTTCAGCCCTTGTAACAGCCACATAAAAAAGTCGCCTTTCTTCTTCTACTCCTTGCTCACTCTCAATAGTCATAGTAGAAGGAAATAAACCTTCTTCAACCCCAACAACGTAAACATTTTTAAATTCCAATCCCTTGCTGGAATGAATGGTCATTAAAGTTACTTTATTGATATCATCTTCGGACTCATTATCCTGATCCGTAAGTAAGGAAACTTCTTCCAGGAAGTTAACCAATCCTGTTTCTCCTCCTTCTTCAGTTCTGTTAAGCGTAAAATCCTGAATACCATTTAATAATTCCTGAACATTCTCTTGCCTTGAAACATTCTCCGGAGTCCTGTCCTGATAAAGCTCTTTCATCATTCCACTTTGTGTTACAATTTCATTAACAAGCTCAAAGGCTGTCAATTGATTAACACTGGCTCTGAATCCTGCTATAAGGCCAACAAATGAATTTATTTTTTTTTGTGTTCCGGCATTAAAAAGTTTACCGGTATTCTCTATTGAGGTCACAATCTCCCACATGGTTTTTCCCGAAGCTAGGGATGCGGCTTCTATCTTATCTAATGTAGTTTTACCAATTCCCCGGGCAGGATAATTAATAATTCTTTTAAGGGCTTCCTGATCCGACGGATTTACAGTTAAGCGGCAATATGCCAGTAAATCTTTAATTTCTTTTCGCTGGTAAAAACTCAAACCTCCATATATTTTGTAGGGCATTGAAGCTTTCCTTAAAGCCTCCTCAAAAATACGCGATTGAGCATTTGTTCGATACAGAATAGCAAAATCCTGATATTCGTAATTTTGCTTTAAATGTTTTTCTTTAATGTCATTGATTACAATATAACCTTCTTCAATATCAGAAATGGCATTGTGAATCTTGATTTTATTACCTGTAGGTTTCTCTGAAAATACTTCTTTCTTAATCTGTTTTGAATTCTTTGCAATAATACTATTCGCAGCATTTACAATATTTTGAGTAGATCGATAGTTTTGTTCCAGCTTAAACAACCGGTATCCGGGATAATCGTTTCTAAAATTGAGTATGTTTTCAATTTTTGCACCACGAAAGCTATAAATACTTTGTGCATCATCACCCACAACACAAATATTACTATGCCTCTCGGCTAATTTTTTTATAATAATATACTGTGAATAATTCGTATCCTGATACTCATCAACTAAAATATACTGAAAGATATTCTGATATTTTTGTAATACTTCGGGGTGATCTCTGAATAAGATATTTGTATTTAATAATAAATCATCAAAATCCATAACACCCGACTTATAACAATAACGCATATACCTGGCGTAAATTTCATATACCATTCCTTTTTTAGAAGCCTGATCTTCCATCATTCTATGTTGGTCTTTAGCATAGGAAGCCGGGGTAACTAAATCATTTTTGGCTGAAGAAATTCGTCCTAACACCGCACCCGTTTTATATTCCTTGTCGTTTAATTTCATTTCTTTAATAATTGTTTTAATTAAACTCTTGGAATCAGCAGTGTCATAGATTGTAAATGAAGATGGATAACCTATTCGTTCTGCTTCATTACGTAAAATTCTGGCAAAAATAGAGTGGAATGTTCCCATCCAAAGATTTTTTGCAATCTCATAACCTACAATAGAAGCAATACGCTCCTTCATTTCACGGGCTGCTTTATTTGTAAATGTAAGTGCTAATATTCTATGCGGAGGAACCCCTTGTGTTAAAAGGTGAGCAATACGAAATGTTAATACTCTTGTTTTCCCTGAACCGGCACCGGCTATAACTAATGACGGACCTGTTGTATGAACCACAGCGTCCCTTTGAGAATTATTTAATTGATCAAGATAATGTTGCACAAATACTATTTTTAGTATACAAAGATATACTAAATACTTTACTATCATAAATACTAAAACAGCTCTTTTTACTATAAAAAAACAAGAATTCTTTATTACCAAACAATTCACATTACTCAATCATGAGTATAGACAAAAGCATAGCTCTTTAATAACTTAGCCTTGTTGTTTAAATTATCATGTTCTTAAAACTAGAAATCTAAATGGGCAAAAAAGATTTCTTTTATAATCTGAGAGTCGTTGCATTGACGACCCTAATCTTAAGTTAATAAAACGCACGTAATTATGAAAAGGGTTCTAATGTTTTTCGTTATGATTGTTATCTCATTACTGAGTGTAGCTCAGGTATACAATTTTGATGAGGTAACCGTAAAAGCACCTAAGTATGTTGGCCATATTTACGGTGTAGAGAATACACACGGTATTGTAAATCCCATTAACAAATTTCTTCAAGCCGACTTATCCATTAAAGCTGATGATTCTGAATATCAATTTCAAGAAGGAACAGTAGTGATCGACTTTACAGTAAAGACTGATGGAAGTCTTGATAATTTCATTGTTCAAAATTCAGTATCTGATTTGAATGATTATGAAGTTATTGCAAGTTTAAAATCTACATCAGGAACCTGGATGCCAGGTCAAAAAGATGGAATTCCTGTAGAAATGGAAAAAAGAGTAGTCATTGCTTTCACAAGGGAAGATAATCCTTCATTAAACGAACAGGCTATCTATTATTCTCAAAGAGGAATCAAAAAATTTATGAAAGGAGAACAATGTGAAAGCGATCTTTTCCTAAGCCAGGAAACAAGAATAAAAAGATCAGACAGAAAATATCATTCTGCATTGAACAAATTTAATGAGGCAGAAAGAATGCGTCCGGGTGAAGCCCAAATACTATTTTGGCAAGCCAGAACTTATGAAAAGTTGGATGATGATTTAATGAAAGATATTAAATTATTAGAATTTTACGAAGCTGTTGGCAGCACTCAATATGGAGCATTTGAGGTAGTTAATGTGTTTATATAGATTTACATACGATTGCAATCAGATAAAATACCATAGAGAATCCGGTGACAATACCGGATTTTTATTTGATGTAAACTTGCAAAAAAGTCATAAAACAATTGACTATTGACCTATTCTTTAATTAACTTTAGCTTTTAAGGAATACTATGCATGAATATGATTTTTCGTTTAATGATTTGGTACACCTGGTAAGGGAACTTTCGGGTGTAAACAACCATAATCCTATATTAAAAAACAAAGTTCCTGACATCCGGGAACTGCACAATTTAATCTGTTTAAACAACCAGTATTATCACATCATTCAGTTTCCGCAATTTCAACTTTATTTTGTTTCCGAAAACATCAAAAATATCCTGGGGTTTAAACCCGAAGAATTAACATTAAAAAAACTTTACAGCCTGATACACCCCGAAGACTATCCTGTTGTTTTATTAGCAACAAAAAAAATGTGCGAATTTGTTATTCAAAAAATAGATAAACTGGAACCTTTTAAAAGTATCACATCAATGGATTTCAGGATAAAACATAAAGAAGGGCATTATATCAGACTTCTGAATCAAAACTGTTTATATAAAAAAAACGAAAGCAATAAATCATTTCAAACGCTTTCTTTAAATACAGATATAACACACATAAAAGAAAGTTTAAAAATTGAATTTAATTATACAAACATAGGTGACACCACAGATTTCTCTTTCCCTGATACTGAGCTAAAACAATTTTCATCACTATTTACAAAAAGAGAAAAAGAAATTCTTTCCCTATTGACTTTAGGGAAAAGCAGCTCTGAAATTGGCGATATTCTTAATATAAGTAAACATACTGTTGATACGCACCGTCGTAAAATGCTTTCAAAATCACATCTTTGTAATACAGCAGAATTAATTGCTTATTCCATTTCTAACAACCTTATTGACGAATAATTTATATGTTTGAAATATTATGATGTATTTTTAGTCTGCAGCTCTCAGCTTCTTAGCTCTCAGTTTGGTAAATTTTATCTCTGTAAGAAAAAAATCACTTTACAAACTTTTAACTTTACGAACTTTATAAACTTTTGACTTTTGACTTTTGACTTTCGACTAATTGTTTAATGCTAAATTAGATCAAAGTAGTGGACTAAAAAATAACAGTTATTTTCCTGTTACTTTTTGGGGTTGTAAAAACCTAATAGACAGCGTTGTGTAAAAAATATCAATTTCTATCCTGTTTTGTTTTGACCCCCTAAATGGCTCAAAATTCCATTTTTGGTCAAAAATGCCTGTTTTCGATTCCATTTTTGGGCAAAATGGGCCATTTTCGATTCCGATTTTGATGTTTTTCGTACTTTTTGTGCAAGTTCTTCGCATATGATTCGCATTCCTTCGCACCTTCTTCGCATTTCTTCGCATCGGCTTCGCATAAGCTATGCATACTGTATACACTATCAATGCACCTGCTTCGGATTGACTATGGACCATCTATAGACCACGTTCGCCTTTTTACACAGGGGCAACACAGGTTTATCGCAGGTTTATTGCCATAGAAGTGCGAAGAACCTGCGTAAAACCTGCATTGAATATGCGTGGAATTGCGAACGTGGTCCAGATTTAAACCGGAGATGGCTAGGAGAAGGGTCAGAGCAGACCCGAAGCTGAGTCAGAGGTATTTGCGCTGCTAACAACAATAACTTACAATTTTACCAGCCATTATGTTAATGTGAAAATGGTAACAGCAGAGTCGCTTGTAGATGTTAGTTCCTAGTTCCTGGTACTTAGTTCTTAGCTGATTAAAGATTAGGGATGAATTAGCTGTCGAGTTGTTAATTTGATGAATTGATGAAAGACCTGACAGCGTTTCGTAAGCAAGCTGTAAATTAAACCTGTCAGTGTCTATATAGTAGTACCTGGTTCATAGTTCTTAGCTCCTAGGCATTAGGCCACAATATTTCAGGTTGCAACAATTTGCGCAGCAAATAATAATTCGTGATAATTAGTTGTAATTCGTTGCAATTCGCATTTATAAAGAATTCGTGATAATCAGCGAAAATTAGATGACTGTAAAATCATTGAGAAGCAATACTAATTCGTGAAATTAGCGAAATTAGTGGATCAACCCATTGCGAAGCAATAAATAATCTAATAATAGATGCTGGTACGAGTTTGTAACTCGTACCTTTTCATTTACCCTGTATTCACTTGTTTACTACAGTCTTCAGTTGGCATCTTTTTAACTCCGTTAGTAAAAGAAAATCCCAAGCTGTAAATCAGCTTCTCCCCTTTGGGGAGAATGAGAGGGGCTTTTAATTCTCCCCCAATTGGGGGAGTTAGAGGGGGCTTGTAAATAAAGATACTTTTCAGGCCGGGAAGCCTTGATTTATAAGGCATAGCGAGACGCTATGCCTAACAAAGAGAGCTGCCTGCTGACAATAAAGTATTTTCATGGTAAATACACGTCCTGAAAGGACAACTCAAAAATGTTTGGTTGAATACATTGAGCTGTCCTTTCAGGACGCAGATTAACACGACGTATTATTATTCCCAAGGCGTTGCCATGGGCTGAATTGAGTTGGGCTTACAGCCCGGGATTTTACAGTCCCCTATAACATTACGATTCATTGCACAACAGCTTTTTATAATCATCATCTTTCATAATTAGAAATGCGCAAAATAATTAATCCAAATAACAACCTCAGCTGGTAATTGAGTAACGTCTCCACTATGCAAAAAGCCAAGTGGAGACGAACTCTCACCACCTTACATACGAGATCTTCTCTCCTTCCTTCGATTTAAAAAGTCCACTGGACTTTCAAAATAGAGGAACATATACGCCGGTTCTCTACATCATGGGGAAAAGACTGTTGGTTTTATGAAATAGCTTACTGGTCATTTGGTTATACACAGAGGATAAGCTGATGTACCCACGTTTTTCCAATCGTTCAACCATAATAGTTGTTCCTAAAATAGGACTCTGGGCAATAGCCCATCCCCCATTACTCATAATAAGTTTTGTATTATTTGACATTTGTGATTTTCAATTCTGTCCGTCAGTACCGGAACCGAAGATCAGCGAATGCTAATTTGCCTTGGTATTTGCTGCGTTAATCACTCACAAATAATCTTCACTGCTACCGTCACAGGTAACCTCTACGTTTTTGTAGTAGCAAAAAATGTCACTTGCTAATGGTTCGAAGCGTTACTTCCGTCCATTCGGGATTTGCACTGCTTTCTTTTTAAACTTTTTCAAGAACTTCGGGTGTGTGTGCACTGCTGCTCATGCAGGGCACACACAATGGCAACAAGGCTAATCCCACCTGACGCAGAAATTCATTATCGCTTAAAATAAAAGCTATCTAAGTATTATTTATATCTTTGCAGAAAGAAATATGTAGATTATGGCATTAGAAATAAAATCAACACCAGTTTTAAAAGGCGAGAGCGCAACTCGATTTTTAGATAAGGCAAAGAAAGTAGAGAAAGAAACAAAAAAAGACTTCTCTAAACAGGTTGATATTGCACGTAAGATTCTTAAAAAATCACTATAAGAAGTATGTCAATTAGTTTGTTTAAGGATTGTTCTTTTGGTTCTTTATCTGAAAATATTGAGAAAATAGATTTAGATAATTTTGATTGTAGCAACCTTGACTTAAATGAATTCTTCAAACAAGATGCAATAAAATATTCAAATGACTTGCTTGGTAAGACTTATGCTTTCGTCCTTGATGAAAATAAAAAGTCAATTGTATGTATGTTCACTGTTTCAAATGACAGTTTGAAAGCAGATGATTTACCAAATAGCCGTAAAAAGAAAGTAAATAAAGAAATACCTCAAAATAAACAGCGAAAAAGTTATCCTGCTGTATTAATTGGCCGACTTGGAGTTGATTCCAGATTCAAAAGTAGTGGTATTGGTTCTCAATTAATGGATTTTATTAAGGCATGGTTTATTGACCCTTTAAATAAAACCGGTTGTAGGTTTATCGTAGTTGACGCATATAACAATGACCAAGCAATAAACTACTACTTGAAAAATGACTTTGAGTTTCTATTTTCGACTGAAAAGCAAGAGAAAGAATATATTGGTAGAGAAGAGACTGAAGAATTGAATACAAGGATGATGTATTTCGATTTATTAAGTCTATCTGTAGAAAAATAGTACTGAAAGAAAAAGCCCAGTTGCCAATTGTAGATCGCCGATAAGCTAAAAGCCTACCGGAGAACCTCTCACCACCGTACGTACTGGTCTTCCCGATAATATCGGGACAGGCAGTATACGCCGGTTCTCTACATCATGGGGAAAAGACTGTTGGTTTTATGAAATAGCTTACTGGTCATTTGGTTATACACGGAGGATAAGCTGATGTACCCACGTTTTTCCAATCGTTCAACCATAATAGTTGTTCCTAAAACAGGACTCTGAGCAATAGCCCAACCACCCATTACTCATAATAAGTTTTATATTTTTTTACACTCGTAATTTTCAATTCTGTCCGTCAGTACCGGAACCGAAGATCAGCGAATGCTAATTTGCCTTGGTATTTGCTGCGTTAATCACTCACAAATAATCTTCACTGCTACCGTCACAGGTAACCACTACATTTTTGCAGTAGCAAAAAATGTCACTTGCTAATGGTTCGAATGGTGCGAAGCGTTACCGCCGCCCACTCGGGACTTGCACTGCTTTCTTTTTAAACTTTTTCAAGAACTTCGGATGTAGGTGCCTAAATAAGTATATTGTTTAACAGACGCATCATATTTGTTAACATATGTTAATTTAATAAATTAAAAAAATCACTTCCTATTGATTGATTGACCTTTACAGCTTACATACTCACTAATAGGTATAGACGAGTTACAGGTCTGTTATTACTTTTATACTACAATTAATGTATATACCGTATGAAACAACCATAATAAAAGTTTTTTGGCTATTAAAGATGATAATCTATTAAGAGTTCCATCTATACTTAGCCATAGAAAACAGAATATTGAGACTTCAAGATAAAGAAAGACGAATTAATTTATTAATATAAAATACAATACCATGAGAAAAACCAGCTTACTTATCAGTTTATTGTTTCTTACTATAGGAGTTTTAGCACAACAACATCAATTAAAAGAAACATTAGTAACACCTCCTCAATTTAACGGAGTAGAAAATACAAATTACAACAGTAATTCAAGTATGCTAAATCAATTTGTAAATAACAACATCCAAAACAATTTATTTGACCATGGAGTTGTGGTTGTTTTATTCACTATTAACGAAAATGGATCTGTTTCTAACATTACTGTAACAAATCCAGTTTCTGATGTCACAAATAATGCTGTCGTTGAATGTGTAAAAAAATCAACAGGATTATGGACACCTGGAAAAGTTGACGGAAAACCTGTTGCCATGGAAAAAGAAATTCATGTTCAATTTACTGACCCTACAGGCTCTTCCTTAGAGGAGATGGCCAATCAAAACTTAGTTAGAGGATTAAAAAATTATCAGCTGGCAATGTATCTTAAACACAAGTTTACCTTGACTCAGGAACAAGCAGAATCAAAATCCGCAAAAAAAATAAATCGTGCCATAAATTATCTGGACATCGCAAACAAATATCAGCCTCAAGAAGCATCCATTGTATTTTGGCAGGCTTGTATTTATAAACAAGCTGGTGATGAAATCAAAAGTATAGAAAAGATGAATCGATTCAACGAATTAACCAATGCAAATTATATGGCAAGTACAGAAACAATCAGAATCAGCACAAAATAATTATCTCAACAGAATTAATACAAAAACCGATTTATAATATAAGGATAATAATAACACTTAGTAACCTGTGCCTCTTTTTAGCACAGGTTATTCAATAACGAAACTCATATCATTATCGTCAAATAATAGAGTCATGAAAAATTTTAGCAAAAACCATAAACTGCTATGCCTAAGCAACCAGTTTTATTGCTTAATTAAACTACCTCTTTGTAAAGAAATTTATTTTTCACCCAACACATCAGTTATACTGGGAATTTGCAGCTCACACATTTCTTTGCAAAACTTTATTGAATTAATTCAACCCAAAGACCAAAACGCTGTAATTGAAACATATGTCAACATCTTTAACAAAATCACCAAATCAAAACAAAACATAAGGTTATTAGACTGTCTTGCAACTATAAACTTTAGAATAAAGCATAGTTCAAATCAATACCTTAACATCCTGCAACAAACCTGCATTTATAAGTTACAACAGAACACTAACGAATTACATTTATTATTCCTCTTTTCTGATATTACTCCCTTACACATTTACAATTCCTCAAGCAGGGAAAGCAAGGTCACTAACCCTAAAGCAGTAAACTTATTCACTCAACGAGAACTTGAAATCATTCATCTATTGAGTAAAGGGAAAAGCAGTCTTGAGATAGCGACACTTCTTAAGATCAGCAAGAATACCGTTGACACGCATAGACGAAATATGCTTGTAAAATCAGAACTAAGTAACACAGCAGAAATCATTGCATATACATATTCATAAGATACTGTTAAGCAACCTACTTACAAGTGTTAAATTTTGTTAATGTAATTATAAAAGCGTACATATTTATTATTTGATAATCAACCAACAAACCCTTGTTGTTCAATACCGTATATGGACAAAATTAAAATCTAATAGTAAGTTTGTATTGTCATTAATTTACTCCCCTGGTATAAATATCCATTGTCATTAGTTTAAACGAAGTAATATGTTTTTGTGTAAATACATCAAAAATAGATGTTTTACTAAATACAATATGTTATGAAAAAGTTTGGATTTTTATTCGGTATGTTACTTATGGCTGGAGTAACCTTTGCACAAATCACCCAACTAAAAGAAACCACAGTTGAATCGCCAAAATTCATTGGACAACAAATAGGTTTTGATTCAGAAAGCGACCAGGGCAGTTCACCAATATGCTATTACCTTAAAAACAACCTTAAAGAGCAGGATTATTTAGACGAAGGCATTGTTACAGTTTTATTCACCATCAATCCTGATGGAACACTCTCTGACTTTAGTATTACCAACTCTGTAAGCACAACAAATGACAATGCTGTTTTAAACTGTATAAAAAGCACTTCGGGCTTATGGAAAGCAGGAAAAGTAAATGGAGAATCTGTAGAGATGCAAAAAGAAATTTATGTACACTTTGTAAATCCCCTAACTAAATCATTTGAAACATTAGCTCAGGATAATATTTTATATGCGATCAAAAAAATAGAAAAAGCTAAAAACATCAAGTCTTCAGTGCTTTATTCAGCAAACAAAGCAGATAAAAAGGCAGATAAAAAGCTTCATTCTGCACTGTTCTATTTAAACGAAGCCAATAAATACAAACCAGAAGAACCTTCTGTACTATTTTGGCAAGCTTGTGCATATGAAGAACTTGGAGATGAAATCAATAAGACAGAAAAATTAAATCAATTTCTTGAATTAACGGATTTACAGTACCAGGCACAGATAGAATCAGTTAATATCTTATTAAACTAAAAACAAGCAAAAATAAAGGCATCAGGAATCATAAATTATTACTCCCTTGGTATGTATATATCAAGGGAATTTGTGTTTAAAATAATTACACCTTCTGAAGCACCAATTCCGGTTGTAATTCCTGATTTATGGAAATAAGATATTCTTGTATTTTACCAGGTGTCAGATATATCTCTCTTTTTAGCTTTTTATACTTTTGATTGGCATTTGAATCATACAATACAGTATGAGCCCAATCATGCAGTTGCCACCCTAGTCCCCTATCAATAGTCATTTGATCAATTTCTTTCTCAAATCTTGCTTTACTTCTTTTATTAGTATAACTTAATAATCTCTTAAAAATACCCCATACTCCCTTATCAGAATAATCAATAAAATGAGAAAATTCATGAGCTAAAACGCCAATTTGAGCATTATACGAAACTTCAGACAACTGTATACTGCAATCTTTTTTAGCACTATTTATTCTAACAACATACCGCCTGTTATTCCTTTTTCGAAAAAGCAAAGAACCAATTGTTGGACGAGCATTAAGAGTAGTACTAATATTTTGATATTTAAATTTAATATGGGTCTTTTGTAATTCAGGAAAATAAGCTAGAGCATGATAGATCGTTTGCTCAAACTCGCGCAAAACATTTTTATTATTACCCAACTGATCTGCTAACAACTCAGTTTCTTCTTTGGTTAATGGCTTAAATTTTCTTTCTGTTTTTCGCTGACCCAAAAACAATCCAGCATCTACCCCCTCTAAATTCATAATCAACCTGCACATAAAAAATTATACAATCCTGCTGTAAAGTACTTTATTAAACTCTTAAAATTAATTATTGTTACGTTTTTAATTTTATTTAACAACCGGTGTTTTCTTTAAAAATTTATCTGTTTGGCTTTTCTCAAATTAATATATACCGAAATCATATGTAACAAATACCTTTACAAGGTTAACAAACTCACCTCTACACTGAATAAATTATTTACACGCAGAAAATAGTTTTTACTATCTTTATGCCGATTTTGTCCATACATAATTTGGATTTTTAGGTAATCAATGCAGGAGTTGAGAATTATGAGAAAAAAAGATAATCAACAAACAAGAAGACAACTACGAAATTCATACCTCACAACAGTAATAAGTATAGCATTGGTTTTATTTTTACTGGGGGCGGTAGGCTATTTAATGTTAAATGCCCAAAGACTTTCCAATTATGTAAAAGAAAACATTGGATTTAATGTGGTTCTAAAAGACAATGTGAGGGAGGCTGAAGTGAGAAGATTACAAAAGTACCTTGATGCATCTTCATATGTAAAATCAACTGAATATATCAACAAAGAAAGAGCTGCCGAAGAACTCAAAGAACAACTGGGCGAAGATTTTGTGGACTTTTTGGGTTACAACCCACTATTATCGTCTATTGAAGTAAAACTTTTTGCCGAGTTTGCCAACCCCGACAGCATTAAAAAAGTAGAAGAAATATTTGTTTCTTTCCCACAAGTGAAAGAAGTTTTTTATCAGAAAAATCTCATCCAAAAAGTTAATGAGAATGTAAATAAAATCAGTCTGGTTTTACTTGCCTTTAGTGCACTATTGCTACTTATAGCAATTGCCCTGATTAATAACACCATACGACTATCCATATATTCTAAACGTTTTCTGATTAATACGATGCAACTGGTTGGAGCAACGAAAAGTTTTATCCGACAACCTTTCATTAGCACCAGCTTAATACACGGATTTATAGGAGCTGTACTTGCCAACGGACTACTAGCGGGAGGAGTATACATTTTACACAAAGAACTTGGAGGATTTATAGGATTTGATAACATTGAACTTATTGGCGTTTTATTTGTATTAGTAATCTTTGTTGGCATACTACTTTCATTTATATCAACTTATTTTGCTGTAAATAAATATCTACGATTAAAAACTGATCAATTATACTTTTAAGATTTAAAATATGTCAAGCAATAAACAAGAAAAGAAATTTGAATTTGCCCTTTCAAAACAAAATTATATGTTAATGGCTATTGGTTTTGCAATAGTTGTGATGGGTTTTATACTAATGATTGGAGGAGGAAGTGACGATCCTAATGTGTTTAATAAAGATATTTATGGTTTTCAGAGAACCATACTTGCTCCAATGGTTGTATTAGTTGGTTTCATTTTTGAAATCTACGCCATTATGAAAAAACCTAAACAATAATTACTCAATTTACTTTATTCACATATTTTATGAATTGGTTAGAAGCATTAATTCTTGGCATTATACAAGGATTAACAGAATTTTTGCCTGTAAGCAGCAGCGGACATCTTGAAATAGGAAAACAATTACTAAATGTTCAGGCCACAGATAACTTAACTTTTACAGTGGTTGTGCATGGAGCTACAGTTCTTAGTACCATATTTATTTTCAGAAAAGATATAGCCCAGCTCATTGCAGGATTGTTCAATTTTTCATGGAATGAAGAAACCCAATACATCTTTAAAATTGGTATAAGTATGATTCCTATTGGCATTGTTGGTATATTTTTTAAAGATTACGTTGAAGAAATTTTTAATACCGATAAAATCTTACTATTGGTAGGCATCATGCTTTTAATTACAGCTGCCTTGCTGGCCTTTACATTTTATGCAAAAGTAAAAGAAAAAGAAATATCATTTAAGGATGCGTTTATTATAGGTATTGCTCAAACCATTGCTATAATGCCAGGTATATCAAGATCTGGTTCAACAATTGCAACAGGTTTATTATTGGGAAATAAAAGAGAAGCAGTAGCACGTTTTTCTTTTTTAATGGTGCTTATTCCTATTCTCGGCGAAAACATTTTAAGCATATTAAAAGAAGAGCCCACTACAAACTCTGGTTCAATCGGAGCAATACCATTAATCATTGGATTTATAAGTGCATTCATTTCCGGCTTATTGGCTTGTAAGGCGATGATTAATTTAGTAAAAAAAGGAAAACTAATTTATTTTGCATTATACTGTGCTGTAGCAGGCATCATTGCAATTGTTTTTGGATTTTAGATGGAAGAAAAAATTATTGAAGGTTATAATTTTAAAGAGGGTGAAGTTTTATTATTCGATAAACCTTACAAATGGACCTCGTTTGATTTGGTTAACAAGGTTCGTAAGTTACTTTGTAATGCTTTAGGCGTAAAGAAACTAAAAGTTGGCCATGCTGGCACTTTAGATCCGCTTGCTACCGGATTACTTATCGTTTGTACCGGTAAAGCTACTAAAACCATAGACAGCTACCAGGCTGAAGAAAAGGAATATATTGCCACATTAAAATTAGGAGCAACAACACCTTCGTTTGACCTGGAAACTGAGATAGATGAAACTTTTCCAACAGAACACATAAACAGAGAACTGATTGACAATACATTAACCAACTTTATTGGTGAACTGGATCAGATACCTCCTGCATTTTCTGCTGTTAAAGTAAAAGGAAAAAGAGCTTACGAGTTTGCCCGTAATGGCAAAGATCCTGAACTTAAACCCAAAAAGTTGGTTATAAAAGAAATTGAAGTTGTAAATTTTGAATCCTCTGAACTTATTTTACGTATAGTTTGCAGCAAGGGCACTTACATTAGAGGATTAGCAAGGGATATTGGAAAAGCACTGAATAGCGGAGCGCATCTAACAGCCTTAAAAAGAACACGCATAGGAAAGTACTTAAACAGCGACAGTATACAACTTGAAGTACTTGAAAATTTATTAAAATAAACACAACCTTTACTAAAACACTCCGTATAAGGTTGCTTTGTGTAATTTTTGCTTTATTTTTGCAAAAATATTTATTATCAATCACTTTAATGTTTTTGGTAGAAATTGAAATTAATAATAAGCTGAATTAATTATAAACAGATTTCCATATGAAGTTATCTAAGTTTAAGTACAACTTACCTGAAGACTTAATTGCCTTACACCCTACCCAAAATCGTGATGAATCAAGATTAATGGTTTTGGATAAAAAAACAGGAGATATTAAACACAAACTTTTTAAAGATATTATTGAATATTTTGACGAGAAAGACGTCATGATATTCAATAACACTAAAGTATTTCCTGCCAGACTTTATGGAAACAAAGAAAAAACAGGAGCTGAAATTGAGGTATTTTTGTTACGTGAATTAAATCGCGAACAAAAACTATGGGATGTTCTTGTTGATCCTGCACGAAAAATTAGAATCGGAAACAAATTATACTTTGGCGACAATGACGAAATGGTTGCTGAAGTCATTGACAATACTACCTCAAGAGGTCGTACTTTACGTTTTTTACATGATGGTGCATACGATGAGTTTAAAGACGCATTATTTGCATTAGGAGAAACTCCTCTTCCCAAAACGATCAGACGTAAAGTTGAACCGGAGGATAGTGAAAGATACCAAACTATTTATGCAAAACATGAAGGTGCGGTTGCTGCTCCCACGGCAGGTTTACACTTTAGCCGTGAACTAATGAAGCGTCTTGAAATTATAGGTGTTGATTTTGCAGAAGTAACCCTTCATGTTGGCTTAGGAAACTTTCGTTCTGTGGATGTAGAAGACCTTACCAAGCACAAAATGGATTCTGAACAGATTTTTATCACAGAAAAAGCATGTGACATTATCAACACAGGTAAAGATGCTAAAAAAAGAATCTGTGCAGTCGGAACTACTGTTATGAGAACAATTGAAAGCTCAGTATCTACCTACGGTCACGTGAAGCCATTTGAAGGATGGACTAATAAATTTATTTTCCCTCCTTACGAGTTTAATGTTGCAAACTGTATGATTTCGAATTTTCATTTACCACTATCTACCCTGATGATGATGACAGCCGCATTTGCAGGTTATGATAACTTAATGAATGCTTATAAAGTTGCAGTGAAAGAAAAATACAGATTTGGAACCTATGGCGATGCTATGTTAATTATCTAATGAACAGTTTTTAAAACATACCAAGCCACATCAAGCGATGTGGCTTTTTTATTGCAAAGCCTGTTTATATGCGGCAATAACCCGGTTTCTTGCAAAACTATGTTCTACAATAGGCTGAGGATAACCAAAACCCTCAAACTCTGAAACCCATTTTTTAATGTATTTCGATTCCTTATCGAACTTTTTATGCTGAGTGAAAGGATTAAACACCCTAAAATAAGGAGCAGCATCACAACCTGAACCTGCAACCCATTGCCAATTTCCATTATTTGAAGCAAGTTCATAATCCTGCAACTTTGAAGCAAAATAAGCTTCTCCCCATCTCCAGTCTATCAAAAGATGCTTACATAAGAAACTGGCTGCTATCATTCTCACCCTATTATGCATATAACCCGTTTCATTTAATTCTCTCATCCCTGCATCTACAATAGGATACCCGGTTTGACCCTTTTGCCAAAGCAGGAATAACTCTTCATTATTGTTCCACTTGATGAAATCATATTTCTTTTTAAAACTGCTTTCAAGAACATAGGGATAATGATATAATATCTGAATAAAAAACTCCCTCCATACCAGTTCACTTAAAAACACGGCATTAAGTAAACCTGCATCCTTAACTAGCTTCCTTATACTAACAGTCCCAAACCTTAAGTAGACACCTAAATAAGTACCTGCATCTAAATAGGGATAATCACGGTTCAGGTGATAATCTTGTAAATTTTCAAGGGTATATTCTCTTACTGTCTGAACAGTTTCAGAGATACCCAGTTCTTCTTTTGAAGGCATTAAAAACACCTTTTTAAAAAAACCTTGAAAGTCGAGTGAATAGCTTTTAAATGCGTCTACTTTTAATTGAGAAAGCCACTTGTTTTTATAAGAAGTATATACCTGATATGGAGAGCCATCTGCTTTTAAAACCTCATCAGGACCAAAAATAACATGATCTTTAAATGCGTTAAACTCAATCCCCTTATCTAAACATAATTTTTCAACACATTTATCCCTGCTTATTGTATATGGCTCAAATTCTTTATTCGCATAAACAGCCCTTACCCGAAACTTAGTAAATATTTCACTAAATACAGAAAAAACATCACCCCTTTTAATCAGAACAGAACTATTGTAATCCTTAAGAACAAGGTTTATTTTTTGAATCTGACTATAAACAAAATTTAGCCCCAGGCTATTCACCGATTTATTACGAATTAATTCTTTATCAAACACGTAAACCAACAAAACCTTAAATCCACTTTTGAAAGCTTCCCGAATTGCGGTATTATCCTCAAGCCGCAAATCTCTTCTCAGCCATACTATATTTATACTTTTTACATCTTTCATCATTCAATTATTCACAAACTAAATGTAACAATTTGTTTATTATAGCTTATATTTTCTTAAATTGTAAACAATACAACTACAGGTTTTAAATTTGGTTCAAACAAAATTGAAACTCTCACAAAAAAGCAATATAATATTAATATTAAAAGAAGATGCGATATGTATATTCGTTTTTTAATTCCGATAAACTTTGAACCTTATACCTTAAACGCCATCAATTACAGCTCTTTACTTGCAAAAAAATTTCAGGGTGAAATAACGCTTTTTCATACGATACCCCCCTATGCAGAAGAAGAAGAGGATCGTAAAAAAGAAGATGGTAAACATCTATCCTCAAAAGAAGATATTCAAAATGAATTAGAAAAAATAAGAGTACAATCAATTAAAGATATTAACAACAAAAACATACATATCAAAACAAAAGTAATTGAAGGATATCCTGAAGATGTTATTCCTTCTTTTTGCAATGATTATAATCCTGACTTAATTATAATGGGAACAAAAAGCAAAGGAGAAACCATTAAAGAGTTGCTTGGTAGTGTGACTCTGGACACGATACGAAATGTCAATTTCCCGGTATTGGCAGTTCCTAAGGATTACGATTTAAATCTCAACAAATTAAATAACATACTATTTTTAACTGATTTTTGTAAAGGAGAATATACTTCGTTACATAAATTGGTTCGACTAACAATGTCCTTTGATACTATTATACATAGTGTACAATACAATTCAGAAGGAAAAGAAAAAGCTGATATCAAATTACTAAATGAGTTTTTAGAGTATTGTCAAACCACATATCGTAACCAAACCATTAAAGCTGAATACATTTATGGAGAAGACATATTACAAGCTGCCATAAATTATATTAAACAAACAGACATTGACTTATTAGCCTTTACAAGAAAAAAAAGAAGTGTAATATCTAAACTCTTACATCCCAGCTTAACAAAGACAATACTTTTTAACATAGATATCCCCATGTTATTTTTTCATCAGTAGTCTATTTCTTTCTTTAAAAAAAATTTTCAATTAAATTTACGCATTCAATTAAACCACAATAATCATGACAGATAAAAAAATGAAAATAGGAATTCTATCCGCTGGAGGTGATTGTCCGGGTATAAACGCCGCGATCAGGGGAGTGGGAAAAACTGCTATTGTTCAATATAGAATGGAAGTTATTGGAATATCCAATGGATTTAGTGGACTAATTGACCGGGAATACGAACCTCTAACAGAAGATAAATTATCTGGCATCCTGACATTAGGAGGAACCATTTTGGGTACATCCCGAATGAAACCTTTTAAACCTCAGGAAGGTGATACTGTAGAGGATAAACCACAAGTAATTATAGAAAATTACGAAATGTTAGGTTTAGATGCTCTGGTTTGTATTGGTGGGAACGGAACTCAAAAAACAGCAAATCTATTATCTAAAGAGGGTCTTAATGTTGTTGGTATACCTAAAACAATAGATAATGATGTTTGGGGAACAGACGTTACTTTTGGATTTGATTCTGCAGTAAACATTGCCACTGAAGCTATCGACCGTTTACATACCACTGCCAACTCCCACAAAAGAGTTATGGTGATTGAAGTAATGGGGCATAATGCCGGCTGGATAGCATTGCATTCAGGACTTGCTGCAGGTGGAGATGTTATCTTGTTACCCGAAATGCAATATAATTTAGATCATATAGCACAGACTATTATCCACAGATCAGAAAAGGGTAAACCTTATTCAATTGTGGTTGTTGGTGAAGGAATAGAAAGACCCGGCAAAAAAAGTGCTGCAAGATTTATCAGTAAAGAAATAATGGAGCGCACAGGTCTGGAAACCAGAGAAACTATTTTAGGTTATATTCAACGTGGAGGGAGTCCTTCACCAGCTGACCGTATTTTAGCAACCCGTTATGGTGCTTTCGCAGCAAGTCTGATACACGAAAGAAATTTTGGTACTATGGTTTCTATCAAAGGAGGAGAAATTACTTCTGTACCACTTGAAGAAGTTGGAGGAAAAACAAAATTAATTGAACCAGGAAATCACCTTGTTGAAAAGGCAATAAACATGGGGGTTTCTTTTGGACAATAACATAGAAATATAAAAAACTTATTGCGGCTTTACTTGTTTTTAAATATAAGTAAAGCCGCTTTTTAAGCATAATACTGTAATGACAAAAGAAGAGATTTTAGAACTGAATGAGAAGTTTTCTAATGCTGAACCCATTGAATTATTAACTTTTTTCCTGGATAAGTACAAGGATAAAATAGCATTAGCTTCCAGTCTTGGAGCAGAAGATCAAGTGTTAACTCAAATGGTATTATCTGTCAGTAAAAACGCAAGAATTTTTACTCTTGACACCGGCCGGTTATTTCCTGAAACATATGATTTAATTGATCGTACCTGTAAAAAGTATAAAGCCAAAATTGAGGTTTTCTTTCCTAAATCAGAAGCTGTACAGAATATGGTTCAAACAAAAGGCATCAACTTATTTTACGACAGCATTGAAAACCGAAAAGAATGTTGTTACAACAGGAAGCTTGAACCGTTAAAAAGAGCTTTTGAAGGGTTAGATGCCTGGATCTGCGGATTAAGAGCGGAACAATCTGTAACAAGAACAGATATTAAAGTTGTTGAGTGGGATGAAAATAACAATATTGTTAAAATTAATCCCTTAGCTAACTGGACTGAAAAAGAAGTATGGGATTATATTAATAACAATGGTATTCCTTATAATCCACTTCACGACAAAGGTTATCCCAGTATCGGTTGCCAACCATGTACAAGAGCCATTTTACCAGGCGAAGACATAAGAGCTGGGAGATGGTTCTGGGAAAATCCTGATACTAAAGAATGTGGATTACATAAAAAATAAAATAATGAAGATATTTAAAAAAAACAGCCGTGTGAAATGGATCAGTAGCGGACTGATTGTCTTAGTAATTTCGGTTGGTCTGGTTGGTTTTGCCAACGATGAAGAAAGAAATTTTTCGATCGTTAAAAACCTTGATATCTTTTATACACTTTTCAGAGAATTAAATACGTATTACGTTGACGAAACCAATCCTGAAAAGTTAATAAAAACAGGTATCGATAATATGTTGGAGTCTTTAGATCCTTATACTACCTACATCCCTGAAGATGATATGGAGGATTTTAAGTTCATGACAACTGGAGAATATGGAGGTATGGGGTCGTTAATTTCTAAAAATGGAAACTACATTGTAATTGCAGAACCTTATGAAGGATTCCCTGCTCAAAAAGCCGGCTTGAAAGCTGGTGACAGGTTACTCGAAGTAAATGGTACTGATGTAGTAGGAAAACCCAGCTCCGAAGTAAGTGAATTACTTAAAGGATCACCTAACACTCCCTTAAAATTAAAAATTGATCGTCCCGGGACTTCAAAGCCTTTGAATATTGAACTGATAAGAGAAAAAATTGCTATTAACCCGGTAGCCTACTATGGAATGGTAAACCAAAACACCGGTATTATTATTCTTACCAGTTTTACTCAAAACTGTTCTAAAGAGGTAGAAAAGGCTTTGGTTGACTTAAAAGAAAACCAGGGTGCCAAAAGTATTATTCTTGACTTACGCGGAAACCCGGGCGGATTACTGGATGATGCAGTAAAAATTGTAAACCTGTTTGTTAAAAAAGGTGTTGATGTTGTTTCTACAATTGGTAAAGTAAAACAATGGGATAAGGTTTACCGGGCTACATCAGAACCGGTCGACACTATTATTCCATTAGCTGTTTTAATCAGCAGAGGATCAGCTTCAGCTTCAGAGATTGTTGCCGGGAGCATCCAGGATTTAGACAGGGGTGTTTTAATTGGTCAACGTTCATTTGGCAAAGGGTTGGTTCAAACAACACGAAATCTTTCATACAACAGCAAACTAAAGGTTACAACAGCTAAATACTATATCCCTAGTGGAAGATGTATTCAGGCTGTGGACTATTCACACAGAAATGAAGATGGAAGCGTGGGTTTAGTTCCGGATTCCTTAATTAAAGAATTTAAAACTTTTGGCGGTCGATCAGTGTTTGACGGCGGTGGTGTTTCTCCTGATATTAAAATTGATGTGGATAAATATGGAAACATCTCTTTTGCGCTAGTAGCACAAAATACATTGTTCAATTTTGCCACCGAATTTTGTATTAAACATCCTGAAATTCCATCACCGGAAGACTTTACTATAAATGATGAAATCTTTAAAGAGTTTACAGAATTTGTATTAGCTCTGGATGACTTTAAATATGAGTCGGCCACCCAGGATGCATTAAAAAAACTAAAAGATATTGCTCAAAAAGAAGATTACTATGAAAAATCAAAATCTGAATTTGAGGAATTAGAAGAAATGCTGAAACTTGACGTTAAAAAGGATTTGAATATATTTAGAAAAGAGATTTCTGAATTATTGGGTTCTGAGATTGTTAAAAGATATTACTATCAGAAAGGAGCTATCAAATACAGCCTTAAAGATGATAAAGAATTAGTAAAAGCAATTGAAGTACTTAACGATTCAAACCAATATAATGGTTTATTAAGTGGAAGTATTTTAAGTCACGCAGGTGATAAAAGAAGTATGAAATAATACATCATATATCTATAACCAAAAAGCCCGGTAATGCTTACCGGGCTTTTTTTATTTTATATTATTCTTAGAAATACTATTTATACCAGCTAGAGTACATTAAATAATTGTTTGCGATTTTTTCAATCATTTCTTTGGTTTGTTCAGGCTCAATATCTTTTACTTTTTTAGCAGGAACACCGGCATAAACGCTATTAGGTTCAACAACAGTATTGCTTAATACCAAAGAGTTGGCTGCAATAATTGAGTTACTTCCAATTACAGCATGATCCAGTATAGTTGCTCCCATACCTACCAAAACATCATTTTCAATCTTAGCACCGTGTATAGTAACATTATGACCTATAGATACATTGTCGCCTATTTCAATAGTTGACTTTTGGTAAAGCGTATGTAATACTGATCCATCCTGAATATTAACCTTATTCCCTATTTTAATGGTATTTACATCTCCCCTTAAAACTGCGTTAAACCAAATACTACAATCATTTCCTATTTCAACATCTCCAACAACAGTAGCATTTTCAGCTAAAAAAACATTCTCTCCTATTTTTGGAGTAAATCCCCTTACTTCTTTGATTAAAGCCATATTAATTAAATTTATTTTTATGCAAAAATAAGCTTTTTAACCCTATTTATTGCTGATTATTATATAGCTATAAAGCATTGTTTAAGGTATAATGTTCATATTTTACAAGCATATGATTATTTGTACAAATTTTTAATAAGAAATTGTTTCAATCTTATCATATTAATACTCTTTACATAACGCATTTTGGAGTGGTATTTGCATTTTGAGTACTCATTGGTAATATTCTGATATTCAACACAAATACTGATATTCATCAAGTATTTAGACATACCGGCTTTATACCTTTACTCATAAATTAATGAAAAGATTACTTTAACGATATATAATCCGGATACTTCCCACGATTTGTTACTTTTTATAAAGGAGTAATAAATCTTGTATTTTAATTAGTATCTTAAAGTATATGAAAAATCCAGATATTTAAATATTTAAAATTATTATGAGCAGAAGTTCAAAAGTGATTGAACGAGATGAAGTAGTCGTTCGATTCTCAGGAGACTCCGGTGATGGAATGCAGCTTACAGGTACATTATTCTCCAAAACCTCAGCTATTTTTGGAAATGACATTTCAACTTTTCCGGATTACCCGGCAGAAATCAGAGCACCTCAAGGTACTATTGGCGGTGTTTCTGGATTTCAAGTACACATAGGTCATACAGAAGTCTATACTCCTGGTGATTATGCTGATGTATTGGTTGCTATGAATCCTGCGGCTTTAAAAGCAAACTCCAAATGGGTTAAAGCCGGTGGAACAATTATTATGGATGTTGATAGTTTTGATGAAAAGAACCTAGAAAAAGCAGGCTACAAAACAAATGATCCAATTGTTGAAGATAAATTAGGTGATTTTAACATTATTAAAGCTCCCATAACAAACCTGACCAAGGAGAGTTTAATAGATTTGGGCTTGGATAATAAAAGCATTCTGCGCAGCAAAAATATGTATGCACTTGGTATTGTATATTGGTTGTTTGATAGGCCATTACAGCATACAGAAGAATACATACGGAAAAAATTTAAAAAGAAACCTCTGGTGGTTGAAGCCAACTTAAAGGTTTTAAAAGAAGGTTATAATTATGGAGTAATTATTCAGGCCGTAACTCCATCATATCATATTAATCCGGCATCCATTCAAAAAGGTAAATACCGTAACTTAAACGGAAATACAGCAGTTGCCTGGGGATTAATTGCTGCTGCTCAAAAGGCCGGATTGGAATTGTTTTTGGGTTCCTACCCAATCACTCCGGCAACTGAGATTCTTCAGGAGTTATCTGCCAGAAAAGATTTGGGGGTTAAAGTATTTCAGGCTGAAGATGAGATTGCAGGTATTTGTACTGCTATAGGAGCCAGTTTTGCGGGAGACCTTGCCGTTACTTCAACTTCAGGGCCAGGATTGGCTTTGAAGGGAGAGGCAATTGGATTAGCTATTATTGCAGAGCTTCCTTTGGTTATTGTAAATGTTCAGCGTGGAGGTCCTTCTACGGGTTTACCAACCAAAACAGAGCAAAGTGATTTAATGCAGGCTCTTTACGGACGTAATGGAGAAAGTCCTTGCGTGGTAATGGCTGCTTCATCGCCAATTAACTGTTTTGAATATGCTTTTTATGCTGCTAAAATTGCAGTAGAACACATGACTCCGGTAATTCTTTTAACAGATGGATTTTTGGCCAATGGTACTCAACCCTGGAGAATCCCTGATTTAAAAGATTATCCGGAAATTAAACCACAAAGAGTTACCTCTGACCATGATGAGTGGTTACCATATAAACGTAGATCAGAAACTTTAGTTAGATGTTGGGCAAAACCTGGAACTCCTAAGTTAATGCATCAAATTGGAGGATTAGAAAAGGATGAACTTACAGGTGGAGTTTCATATGACGGTTTAAACCATCAAAAAATGGTAAAAACCAGGGCTCAAAAGATTAAAAATATAGAAGACTACATTCCGGAACAAGATATATTAGGTAGTGAAGACAGCGACTTGTTAGTTATTGGCTGGGGTGGTACTTTTGGTCATTTATTTACTGCGGTTGATGAATTAAAAAATGAGGGAATTTCTGTTGCCCTGGCTCATTTTAATTATATCAATCCTCTTCCTAAAAATACTTATGAAGTTCTTAAGAAATACAAGAAAATTGTTGTTTGTGAATTAAACATGGGACAATTTGTCAACTATTTGCGTATGAACTTCCCTGAAATTCCTTACCGACAATTTAATAAAGTACAGGGATTACCATTTACTGTAGTTGAATTAAAAGAACAGTTTAAAAAATTATTGGAGGAGTAAACAATGAGTGACAATTGCGAATTTTCTTATACCGATTATAAAAGCAAATTAAATGTTAGATGGTGTCCGGGCTGTGGTGACCACGCCATTTTAAATTCGGTGCAAAAAGCCATGGCCGAATTAAAAGTAGAACCTCATAACATTGCTGTAATATCAGGGATTGGGTGTTCTTCAAGGTTTCCTTATTACATGAATACCTATGGCTTCCATACCATTCACGGTCGTGGAGCCGCCATTGCATCCGGTGTTAAGGTTGCAAATCCAAATCTTCATGTGTGGCAAATAACAGGAGATGGTGATGCTTTGGCCATTGGGGGTAACCACTTTATTCATTTGATACGAAGAAATATTGATATGAATGTGATCCTTTTTAATAACCAGATTTATGGCTTAACCAAAGGTCAGTATTCACCAACATCTAAAAGAGGTTTTATTTCTAAATCTTCACCATACGGTACTGTAGAAGACCCCTTTCGTCCTGGGCAACTGGCATTGGGCGCAGGAGGACAGTTTTTTGCGCGAACTATTGATAAAGAATTAAAGTTATCGGTTGAAATAATGACTGAAGCAGCAAAACACAATGGAACTTCAATCATTGAGGTTCTGCAAAATTGTGTAATATATAATGACAATACACATGAAGCCATTACTGATAAAAAGTATAAAGCAGACAGAACTATCATTCTTCGTCATGGTGAGAAAATGATTTTTGGAACCAACAAGGACAAAGGACTTGTATTGGGTGATGACATGAAACTAAAAGCGGTAACTATTGGAGAAGATGGTTACACAATAGATGATATTTTGGTACATGATGCCCATGCAGAATATCCTAATGTACACATGAAACTCATTGGTATGGAATATCCTGAATTACCGGTAGCCCTCGGTGTAATCCGTTCTGTAGAAAGAAAAACTTACGAACAGGAAGTGGCCAATCAATTGGAGGAAGTACAAAAAGGAACTAATATTTCAACTTTTGAAGATTTAGTAAACTCAGGAGAAACCTGGGAAGTGAAGTAAGAAATAATTTTTCTTAAATACATACCATTTGTTTTAGGTGCAGACTATAGAATGCCGTAGTCTGCACCTTTTTTATTATCTCCTCTATTCTTTCCCTTGAAACTTCTTCAAATCTTCAATTAAAAAGCATAAAAAGTGTCTGTGATTAAAGTTTTGTATATAATCGACTTTAATTGTAACTTCTTGGCATGTTCAGGCGTCACATTCTTGTGACATCACATAATGAGAAAATTAATTAATATAAAATCCATGAAACGAAGATTATTAACCCTGATTATTGCTGCGATAACAGCTACCTCTGTCTTTTCGCAAATAAAAGAAATTAGAAATACAAAACCTTTCAATTCTATTTCGGCAAGTTCTGGTATAGATGTTTACCTATCTCAATCTAACGAAATTAAAGTTGAAGTAGAAGCCAGTAAAAACTCCATGCACCGGATTATTACAGAAGTAAAAGACGCAACACTTCATATTTATGTTGATGGCAAGTTCAAATGGAGTTCCAGAGACACCAAAAAAGTATATGTTTCAGCTCCTGTTTATAAAAAAATATCAGCTTCAGGCGGTTCTGATATACGTAGTACCGAAAACATTATCGCAGACCATTTATTGGTAAATTCATCAGGTGGGGCTGATATATATCTTTCTTCAGAAACACTAAGTATTAAGCTAACTTGCAGTGGTGGTGCAGATATTTCTGTATCAGGCAGTACTGACACACTCAATGCAAACAGCTCCGGAGGTTCAGACATTGATGCCAAAAAGCTAAAAGCTAAATACGCAAATGTTAATGCATCAGGAGGATCTGACATATATGTTAATGTATCAGAAGAATTAAAAGCCAATGCCACTGGAGCAGGCGACATTCATTACACGGGTTCTCCTAAAAACAAAGTACTTAATGAAAGTGGCGCAGGTGACGTAACCCGATTCTAATCACAGAATAATCATAAAACAAAAGAAGAATAGAGGCTTTCTCAATTGAGACAGCCTTTATAAAACAAAAAGTCCCTGATAATATATCAAGGACTTTCTTCTTTTAACAAATAAGGGTATACTACCCTACTATAAACTATATCACATTTTATTAGCTTAATATCTCATCTAAAGTAATATAATCACCTACACGACCGGTCATTTTTTCCATATCCGTTTGTACTGGTAATGTTTTTTTACCTGGACGCCATCCTGCAGGACAAACTTCACCTGTTTTACTTGCATGCTGCCAGGCCTGAACTTGTCGCAAAAACTCCTTAACATTTCTTCCAACTGAGTCAGCCTGAACTTCCTGAGCAACACAAACACCATCAGGGTTAAATAAAAATCTTCCTCTTAATGCAACACCTTCTTCTTCAATTAAAATTCCAAATGCTCTTGAAACATCCATGGTTGTATCTGCTCCAATTGTTAGTTTAAGATCTTTTAATATAGGTTCTGTTTCAACAAAACGTTTATGAGAAAATTTTGAATCTACAGAAACCGGAAGAATTTCAACGCCAAGCTCCTGAAACTGATCATAATGTGCGTTCATAGCGGCAATTTCTGTTGGGCACACAAAAGTAAAATCAGCAGGATAAAAACATACTACTGTCCACTTTCCTTTATAATCCTCACTTTTAACTGTTGTAAATTTGTTTTCTTTAGCATCATATGCATCCATTTCAAAAACAGGCATTTCCTGTCTAACCATTGTTGCGCTCATATTTTTATTTTCTTTATTATTATTAATACTATTAAGTTGTTCTGTCTCAATTTTCTTTTTTCTTGGTTTTATACCATTTGCACAAGCCATAATCATTTATTTTAATTGGTTAATACTGTAAACATCACTCTTAAATACTAAATATGTAAGTGTTATAGTAATTCAAATATGTTTTATGAATTCATTTTTTTCATTACATATTGAGATTATTCTCATTTAATAGTAGTTCAAAGTAAGCCTAATAATTTGATACATCCAACTATTTGGATATATTATTTCATCTATAAGTGTATAGATAATATCTATGATATGAAGAGTTCAAAGCTTGTGCCGAAATTGAAAACAGAAAATCTTAAGCGAGATAAAAATGAGTACAATGGAAAGAAACCAGAAAATGTAATCCGCTCTCTTGCTGCTACCCGATTGCATTGTGCAACTATATTATTTCACTGGCATCATCATTCTTCATCATTCTTCATCCTATACCCGATGCCCCTTTCTCACCGCTTTTTACATTTACATTAAATACCGGTGACTGGTAATCTTTTGGCAAATAGTCTTTTGGTATAGTGGATGTGTTCCCGTCTCTGGCTGCCCGATAATGCGGCGAAAGAATTTCTATTCCTCTTTCGTTACATACATCCTGAATATTTTGATGCAGACTACTGTATATTAAAGCTTGCTTTCCGGCTTCCCTCACGTATGCATTAATCTGATACGAAACAAAAAAATCATCCAGACTGGTTTGCAGAACAAATGGTTTTGGTTCGTGCATGACCATAGGAGTACGCAGAGCCGCATCAATTAAAACCTGGTGCATTTCTTTCCAGGGCACATCATATCCAATGGTTACCGTTGAATGAATAATCAGTCCTGTATCCTTGGCTCCAATACTGTAGTTTATGGTGTTCCCGGTTAAAACGGATGAATTAGGGATGGTGATGATTTCGTTTTTTATGGTTTTAATACGGGTTACCAGCAATGTTTTTTCAATAATATCACCTGTTGCTTCTCCTATTCTAATTCTATCACCAACCTGAAACGGACGCATATAAGTTATAACCAATCCGGCAACCATATTAGCAATAGCTGATGAAGATCCTAAAGAAAACAGAATACCAATAAATACAGATACACCTTTAAATATATTTGAATCGGAACCAGGCAGATAAGGAAATATCAGGACAAACATAAATGCATAAAGCAAAAAGCGAACAATGCTATAGGTTGGCATTGCCCAATCGGCATGAAAGCCTGTGATTACAAGTTTATGGTACTGTATTTCGCGGAAAATATATTTTACAAACTTCATAACATACCTCATCACAAAATAAATAACGAGGATAGTAAACAAGTTTGGCAGATAATCCCAGATGGCAAAAATGACGCCTTTAAACGGCGACCATATTAATTTAAACAATGCATCGGCCCAGTTACGGCTAAAAGGGAAAATACTAAATATGATAGGCAAAGTGATATATAAAAGCACAACATATACAAACCATTTAAAGACCTTAACAAGCATGAGAATAATATGCAACTCCTGATCTGCCGTTAAAAAAGTATAGTCTTTAAAAGTAACGCCTTTAAGCCAAAGCTCTTTTTTGATATCAATATAACGCAGCAAAATTGAATACCCTTTGGCAATAAACCAAATGATTAAGCGAGCAATAAAAATAACAAGTAAAACCAAACCTATACGGGAAAGAAGTTTTAACCAGCCGGTTTCTTTTTTTGCATGAATAATGGACTGCGTTATGCTTTGCCGGTATTCATTGGCTAAATACTCCATTGTTTTACCATACCACAAGGCATCATTTTCTGATATACTCATGATGATGATATCATTGTAAACAATATCATAAGTATTTTCTGCTTTAAGCATTTGAATGGAATCTGTTCTGAGAAAATCATCATCATAAAGTTTTTCAATCTTTTTACTGATGCTTGATGCTCTTTCGGCGGGTGTAGATGCACCTATCTTTGAGTATACCAAAAACAAGGTATCTTGTAAAACACCTACAACAGGATAACCTTTGGCAGTGTTTCGCAACGAATTAATTTGATTCTTTTTATCGGCAAGGCGTTTGCGCTCATTTTCTTCAATGGTTTTAAGCTGATGCAGCAAATCTTCTTTTTGCAGGTTATCGGTTGTTTTCAGTTTTTTTAGTTGAACCTCAAGTTCTTCTTTTTTGAGTGAATCAACAACACGTTGCCTCTCTACTTCATCAAGTTTTAGTTGGTACTCTTGCAGCACAACACGATTTATGGAGTCGTTTATTTGCGTGAGACTATCTGTTTGTGCGTAAGAGACTGAGGTAATCAGGAATAGTAATAATGATTTTATATATGTTTTTTTCATAATGCCCATCAATAGATTAACTGCAATATCTTTCAAAATTGAAACTAAATCAAATCTAATCCAATTTTTTAATTTGTAATCCGTGCGATTTACTTAATACCCCAAAGCTGTCAAGCAATATTAATCCGTGCTCCATTCACACTAAACTCTACGCTTGATTCACAGCGCTCTTTGCTCACTGCCCCACTCACATCGTTAGATCAAATAAGAAAACAAATCGTGTTTATTATTCACGTATTCGCCATAAAAATTCCGGTCTTTCATACGTTGAAGCAGAGGTTCAAAATCGGCTTTATCTTTTAGTTCAATTCCTACCAGGGCAGGACCTTTTTCGCGGTTAATTTTTTTGGCGTATTCAAACAGTACGATATTATCGTTGGGGCCAAGAATGTTATTTACAAACTCTTTTAAAGCACCGGCTCTTTGCGGGAAACGGACAATAAAATAGTGTTTTAATCCTTCGTATAATAAGGATCGTTCTTTAATTTCTTCGGTTCGGGTGATGTCGTTGTTCCCACCGCTGATAATGCAAACCACTTTTTTACCTTTAATATGATCGGCATATTGCTCCAAAGCAGCCACAGATAAAGCTCCTGCAGGCTCAGCAACAATGGCATCGTTGTTATACATTTCTAATATTTTGGTGCATACTTTACCTTCGGGCACCAAAAGCATATCATCGATATATTTTTGACAAACAGGAAAGGTAAGCTCTCCTACCCTTTGAACTGCTGCTCCATCCACGAACTTATCTATCTCTTCAAGGGTAATCACCTTGCCTTCCTGAAGTGATTTATACATGGCAGGTGCTCCGGCTGGCTCCACGCCTATAATTTTTACTTCAGGGTGAATTTCTTTGATATAACCACTAACTCCGGCAGTTAGTCCTCCTCCCCCAACAGGGATAAAAACAAAATCAACATCAGGTAAATCTTCCAGTATTTCTATACCTACGGTTGCTTGTCCCTCAATAATTTTAGCATCGTCGAAAGGAGGAATAAAAGGCAATTTGTTTTCATTACTATACATTATGGCAGCCTCATTGGCATCATCAAAAGTATCGCCAAACAAAACTACCTCAACCCATTCTTTACCTAAAGTGTTTACCCTGTTTATTTTTTGAGCCGGTGTTGTACTCGGCATATAAATAGTTCCTTTTACTTTAAGTATAAAACACGATAAGGCAACCCCCTGGGCATGATTGCCGGCACTGGCACAAACAACCCCGTTTTGAATTTCGCTTTTCGACAATGAAGCCATCTTATTATAAGCGCCTCTTATCTTATAGGATCGCACTGTTTGCTGATCTTCTCTTTTAAAATAGATTTCTGCCTTATACTTTTCTGAGTAGGTTTGATTGTAATCAAGCGAAGTTTTACGTATTACATTCGTTAATCGCTCGGCTGCAGTTATAATGTCTTTAATATTTGGGATATAGTTCATCAATTTATCTTTTACTAATGTTGTTGTTGAAGATTCTGCTCCTGTTCAATTTTCCAAAATTAATCATTTTTATGTAGAATCTTTACCTACCCGGTCAGGGCTAACGTATGAAATGTAAAAACTTAAAATTATTTGAGATATAAACAAGATGTAAACAATGGAGGATTTGTGAAATTTTTAAAAACTAAATTGTTTGTCCAAAATGCTAATAACTTTCTGTTGATTGTTAATTATTCAAATATTAGTAAATTTAAAAGTACTATTTAATTCTTGACCTTTGTAAAAAAAACAATGAAAACATCATTACACAAAGGTTTTGGAAATTTAGTTGACACAAGGTTAAATAGAAATAAACTACATTTATTAATAGATATTGTAGTATTAACAATAATAGCAGTTTTGTGTGGAGCTGAATCATGGGATGATGTTGAACTTTACGGAAAAACGAAAATTTCTTTTTTGAAAAAAATTCTATGTTTACCAAATAGAATACCCTCCCACGATACTATCAATAGAGTTATATCTTCCATAAAACCAGAATGTTTTGAAAAGTGTTTTGTAGATTGGGTGCAAATACTGGTGAAAAGAGATATAGATGTTAATGTGATTTCCATAGATGGAAAAGCAGTCAGACGGTCGAAAGACACATTTCATAACACCCCAGCAATTCATATTGTAAGTGCTTGGTGTAGTGAAAATCAAATGGTATTAGGACAATGTAAAAGTGAAGGTAAATCAAACGAAATAAAATCAATTCCAACCTTGTTGGATTTATTAGATATAAAAGGCAGTGTTATTACAATTGATGCCATGGGAACTCAAAGAGAAATAGCTCGCAAAATAATTGCTAATGAAGCAGATTATATTTTGTCTTTAAAAGCAAATCAAAAGAATTTAAAGGAAGAGGTTGAAAGTGTTTTTAAAGTACAAAAACCGGATTCAACTTCTCATGAAATAGATAAAGGTCACGGACGAATAGAAACAAGAAGTTGTGATGTAATTACAGATCTTACACAAGTGGAAGGTATTGAGAAATGGGAAAATATAAAAAGTATTATAAAAATTAGCTCAGAAAGAATATTGCCCAATAAAACAACAACAGAAGAAAGGTATTATATCAGTAGCCTGGATGTTACAGCCGAAAAAATGAATAAGTACATTAGAGCACATTGGGGTATTGAAAATAATTTACACTGGGTTCTGGATATGACCTTTAATGAAGATTACCAAAGAAAAAGAACAAAAAACGCAGCCCAAAATTTTGCCCTAATAAATAAAATAGCTTTAAACCTATTAAAGAAGGATAATGCAAAAGGTAGCCTTAAAGCTAAAAGAAAAAAGGCTGGATGGGATGATGATTTTTTACTCAGTATTTTAAAAAATTAAATGCGTCGACCCTGCCTACCCGGTATTCTGCAGGAGGTATTACCATGGAGTTAAACAACAATAATGTTACTAACAGGAACTTTCGTACTTTAAACATCAAGCTTGGAGATGAATGCATCAAGCTTGTCAGTTTTAATATAAACTTTGATGCATAAACTGACAAGCTTCATAGAAATAACACGACACATTCAAAAAAAAGTACGGAAGCTCATACTTTTTATATGGAAGCTCATACTTTTTCAGTGAAGCGTTCTACTTTAAACATCATTATACCCCTAAAAATATATGGAACGTGATACTTTTTTAGTGAAGTTCCGATGAATTTGTTTCAGCATTCACTAAAATTCACTGGAGCTTGTCAGAAAAACTGACAAGCTTGATACAACTTTGCATGAATCACGATAAAAAAAGTAGCAAGCTCCACACTTTTTTAGTGGCGTTCCGTACTTTTTTAGGGAACTCCCGTACTTTTTTCATCAATCTCCATAGTTCGCTACATAAGCTTCCGCACTTTTTTAGTGGTGCTCCATACTTTTTTTATCAGTTGTCATACTTTTTTATAAAGCTGCGATACTTTTTATATAAACCATGTCAGAAAATATATAAACGTTGATATTTATTTAATAACCTGAGTTCGATTAAAATTATAGAATTCAGATTATCATAAAAAGCTGATATACAAGGCAAATTTTGCAGGGCTAGCGAGCTAGCTCGAAAAATTTAACGCAGTAGATTAGTTTTTTATGGTAAAGCATAATGATTTGTATGCATTCGGTCTGGTACATACCCAAAAATTTGGCTGCAGTTATGCGGTAATTCAACAATTATTACGGATTTGTAAGAAATTCTAACAATTCTGAGAATAAGTTGGAATTTTCTCACTTTTATTAAGGTTTTTCCAATTTTGAGGTAGTAGATCCGCTAAATCTTTTGAGTAATCAGCGTTGTAACTAGGGATTTTGGTTAAAACATCGATTAACCATTTCCTGACATCGACATTGGCCGCTTTACAACATCCCATTAAGGAATATATTACTGCAGCGTTTTCTGCTGCTTCATGATTTCCGCAAAACAAAATAATTTTTACGCCCTAAAGCCAGGTCTCTTATGGCATTTTCGGCGAGGTTATTATCAATTTTGTAACGTCCGTCCAAGTGATAACGAGATAATCTGTGAAAAATAGAATATGTATATTTCAAAGCACTACCCATTCTCCCTTTGGGTAAAACTTTAGGATAATAATTCACAATCCATTTTTCAAAAGCCACCATAATTGGGTATGCTAACCGTTTACGAAGTTCTGCCCTTTGTTTATAATCCAGCTTTTGTTCGTCAGCCATGGTTTCAACCTGATAAAGTTTCCCAATTTGAGCTTAGTGCATATTCTGCACCTTTTTTGTCTTCCTTTTTACTTTCGTCAAATTTACGACGCGCATGAGCCCAGCATCCTAGAAGCAAAACATCTTTTTTTTGCTCATAGATGGAGTAAGCCTGATAGCCATCTGTTTGAATAGCTCCTTTGTAATTTTTAAGAAGGTTTACTACGACTTTTTGTGCTCTGGAACCTTTGTCGTAATGAAAAAAGACCATATTTTTCATTACCGAGATCGTACCATCCACAAATAAGATTTTACAGCCTTATGCTTTTCATTGTTTATTACAGGAATTGTACTTTCATCAACTTGAATGTAATCAGAATCTTTTACAACCTCTTCTAACCTGTCGTATAAAGCCCTTAATAAATTACAAACATCCTTAAACCATCCGTTTACTGTTGATGCCGATAATGTAAGACCGAGTTGTTTAAACATGGCTAATTGACGATGAAAAGGCAAATGATAATAATATTTATTCATTAATAGCTCGGCAAGTATTGATGCATCAGCATTACTTCGTGGTAAGGGGTAATGATGGTAGTGCAGCAGTACGAACACTTGATTCTTCTTCTGTAAGTTGTAATTTCGGCTTTGCTGCATATTTTGGACGTATTATCTTACGAACATAAATTTCTCCCGGTTTAAATTCTAACACTTCTGTAACTTCCTCTCCAATGCGCACCCAATTTTCATCTATACCTTCTGGCTCTATAACTTCTTCTTCTCTTCTAAGATCTTCAGGTAGCGGTAAACGAACAGGTTTCTTTTTTTCTTTTTGTGGTTTGCGACGTTCGTAAGCGATTATCTCTTTATCTGCTTCTTTTGCCAGTTTTTCTTCCTCCGGTAATAAGTCCAATCCGTCCCAATCAATTTTTCTTTGATCTGGATTCTCCGGTATATACCTTTCTTTGGAAGGACTCCATATTTTACGTTTATACCAGGCTAATTGATCTAATAGCTTATCAATCTTTTCTGATTGTTGCTTAACAAGATGTTCTAATTCTTGTATTCTTATTTTCAAGGTTATCTAAGCCGCCATTCTCAACTTCACGCAAACGAGAAACTTCGGCATAGAGTTCATCTCTTTGCTGAAGTAGTTCTTGTATGAAATCATCATTATCTGAAAACTGGCTCATTTATCCCCTGATCAATTAGATGCCTAAAGATAGTAAAATCAAGGGATACAGCCTAATTTATGCAAGGATATTAGATTGATTTTTGACGTTTTTTCAATCTTCTTTTTATGGGTTTTACATTGTCAACAATCATCATTAATTCCTGCCAGGAAATTTGCTGCGACACGATATCTTCATCAAATCTCGGCAATGTAAAAGTGCCATTTTCAAGTCTCTTATGGTAAATAACCAATCCTCCATGTTCTAAATGAAGAACTTTCATTATACTCATATTTCGATTAACAAAAATAAAGGCCTCACCATCCTGAACATTACGTTTCATAACGGAACTAACAATGCCACTCAGTGTATAGAAGCTCTTGCGCATATCTACCGGTGCCGGGTATAGGAAATACTGAAGCTTCCCATGTAAATTAAACATAGTCCGGTTTTATTAAAGATGAATAATTGCTTTGAGCACTGATAAATCTAATTCCCCAGTGAACTTTAGCTTTGTTCCGTTTGGAAAGCTAAACTCAAATGTGTTATTATCAATTGTTTTTTCATCTCTTGCAATCGGTACTTCTTTTGTAAATTTCTTCTTTTCTATTACTAAAGGCACAAAACAATGAGCTTGTTCTTTTTCTTGCAAAGTCTTTTTCCATTTGTAGAAAGTTGAAACTGCAAATCCTTGGTTGGCACAAAAATCTCTAACGTTTAATCTTGATTGTTCTTGTTCTTCTATTGACTTCCTGTAACCTGATTCTTTCATGCTTATTTTTTGAATCAAAGCTAAGTAGTCATAACTTTGTTAACAATATGTAGCAGGCCGCATGGATACAATGATTTCGCTTATAATTATTGCGATAAGTGAGAGCAGAAGCAAAGTTTACTTTGATTATGCTGAACGAAGCAATGATCAGGAACTAAACAGCAATCTTCTTCCTGAAAATTATTCAAAATAGCCCGCTATTCTTTCATAATTTTCAGTTGAACCTCACTATTTATAGGCGCTCTGAATCCAAAATTTTATGTCGAACTCAGTCCCTCTAAAAAGCTGATTTTTTTTTCCTTTTAATAAAATACATTAAGTTCGTGGCTGCTGTGCAGTGAAGACCGTATTTCACACTGTAGTATAACTACCTTTCTCAGTATGGTTCTGGTTGACGGTGATCCGATAATTGATTCTTTAGAAATCGTAAGGTAGACCACCAGATCAAAATTAGTCAACCGGGCACAGCGACACAAAACTTAAATAAAAAACGATGTCTAAAACTACAAAAAAGAACAACGAGAAAAAGTACGTTAAGAAAAAAAAGCAAAATGTTAATACGTTTTCTATTATAAACCCTAATGCTGCGGGAATTGATATATCAAGTAAAGATTATGTTGTAAGTGTTCCCGAGGATAGAGATAAAACACCAATCAAAACATTTGGCGCTTTTACTTGTGATTTAAAAGATATAGCTAAATGGTTAAAGCAGTGTCAAATTACAAGTGTTGCAATGGAAAGTACCGGTGTTTACTGGAAACAATTGTTTGTAGTTTTACAGGAGTTTGGTTTTGAAGTATTTTTAGTAAACTCTCGTCATGTCAAAAATGTGACTGGGAAAAAGACAGATGAAGATGATGCTCATTGGATAATGCGGTTGCACACTTGTGGTTTATTAACAAATAGCTTTCAACCACAGGAACAAGTTCGTACATTACGCGAATTGGTTCGACATCGAAAGAGTTTGAATAGTAGTAAAACAATAGCTATTAATAAAATGACCAAGTCTCTTAATACTATGAATATAAAATTAAATATGGTATTAAGTGAATTAACAACAGACAGCGGTCTAAAAATAATATCAGCAATAAATGCAGGAGAGCGAGAGCCAAAAGAATTGGTTAAACTTGTGCATCGAAGAGTAAAAGCCCCCAGAGAAGATATTCTAAAAGCCTTAGATGGTGTTTGGAGAGAAGAATGTCTCTTTGAACTTAAACAGGCAACTGAATATTATTATTTTCTTCAAAATTTAACAGCAGAATGTGACATCAAAATTCAAGAACAATTAGAAATTATTACAGCAAAATATACTGAAGGAGATATTACCAATTTAAAACAGGAATTCATTAAAAAAAAGACTCGCAAAAATCAATTAAACTTTAGTGTTCAACCTTATCTAAAAAAGATATTAGGAGTAGATGTAAATGAAATATATGGCTTTAGTGATGATACTGCATTGACTTTGTTTTCTGAAATAGGAAGTGATTTATCGTGCTTTCCTACATCTAATAGATTTATATCCTGGATAGGTTTAGCACCTAATAATAAAATATCAGGAGGGAAAATAATTAGCAGTCATTTACCTAAAAAAAGACATATGGTAAAAAAAGCACTTATTCATGCAGCAAATAGTCTTCATCATAGTAAAAATGCTTTTGGTGACTATTATAGAAGATTGAAATCTAGAATGGGGCCTAAAGCTGCTCAATGTGCAATGGCAAGAAAAATTGCAATAGTCTATTATAACATGGTAATAAGAAAACAGGAATTTAATATCGAATTATTTGAAAAGAATCAGAATGCTTTTAAAGAAAAACGTATTAAATTCCTAGAAAATCAACTTTCTCAGCTAAAGGAAGTTGCGTAAATTATGTATAAGGTAGGTTAATAAAGCTCCGTAGTTTTTTCTGTAATTTTTGTGTTTAAAACATCAACGTTGGTATTAAATACATCATCATTGCTTCTTTAAATTATTATATTTGAACAAGAATAATAAACCAGCATATTTAAACAAGCGTAACAGTAAACCAATATGAAAATTAAATTCATTGAACAAAAAGGCTTTATACCCACATTAATAGCTTCTATCCTATTGATATTTATTTCAACAGTACATAACTATGCAAAAGATTACTTTGTGCCTGAAACAGGTAACTTTAAGTTACTAGGTGGATTAGGTTTAGTACTTGCTGTTGGCTTATTGCTAAAATGGAAATACGTTAGACAAATCAGTGCTGTTGTTTCCGGATTTTTAATGACTACTGTGGTAATCATCGGAATCTTTGCCGGAAGTCAGTTTCTTACTTCCTACATTATTTTAGCCACAGCTCTATTGCTATTGTTTATGCTGTTATTGTCAAAACCGGTAATAGAATATGCTAAATCTAAAAGATGAGATTGATGCTGCAATATTTTTATCCAATAAACATATTGCAGCAAATCTTAATCTACACTAAAGATTACCAATCGATAGGGAAATAATCTTTCAGAAACTTTCCACACCAATGTTCACCCCTGTTAATACCATCAAAAAACGGATCACAGATTCGTGCTGCACCATCTACAATATCAAGAGGGGGCTGAAAATCATGCACCTCTTCTTTATGCGCTGATATCTGTGCCGGATCTTCATCGGTTACCCAGCCGGTATCCACGGCGTTCATGTAAATTCCATATTTAGCTAAATCACTGGCAGAGGTATGTGTAAGCATATTCAGTGCCGCTTTAGCCATATTTGTATGAGGATGACGATCTGCTTTGGTAAAACGGAAAAACTTACCCTCCATGGCAGTAACATTCACAATGTGTTTTTTGCCGGTATAATCCCGTTTCATCATACTTGATAATCTGTTACACAGCACAAACGGTGCTATCGCATTTACCAATTGTACTTCAAGCAATTCGGGAGTTGGCACTTCACCAATTCGCAATCGCCATGAGTTGGTAGTACGTAAATCAACCTGCTGCAAATCAGCATCCAGTTTTCCTGTAGGAAAAACTTCTTCATTCTGCACTTCCCCATCGTAACTATAAGGAATCTGCGAAAGTTGAGCCGATGCACGAAGTCCTAATCCCGGACCTTCCTCTTTCCAGGTTACTGCCAGACTGGAGGTATCTTTTGCACTTGAACTTCCCTGTGTAATAATATTTAAACAGTTATGATGGCTGTTAAGTAATTTTTGCACTTCCGGTTCATGTTCATGAAAAGGCAGCAACTCTTTTTCCATCAGGTGCGAATAAAATCCGGGAGGACGGCGCACTGTTTGAGCGGCATTATTAATCAGAATATCTAGTCTGCTATATGTTTTCTCAATATAAGTACAAAATAGCTCAACACTTGGCGTATGACGCAAATCCAAACCATGAATATGCAAACGATCCGCCCATACCGGGTAATCAGGTTCTTTTGCAAATCGGATGGCAGAATCAGCCGGGAAACGTGTCGTTGCAATAACAGTTGCTCCTGCCCTGAGCATCATCAATGTTGCCTGGTATCCAATTTTCAGTCTTGATCCGGTAATCAGGGCTACCTGACCAGTTAAATCTGCTGTTTGAAAACGCTTTTGATAATTAAGATCCCCACAACGTTGACACATACAATCGTAAAAATGATGCAGTTTTGTAAACTCATCTTTACATACATAACAATTACGTGCCGAAAGTAACTCTTTCTCTTCTTTTGTCGCTGTTTCAGCAAGCGATAGTTGCTCTGGAGCCGTAAATACATCAGCCGTTCTGGCATAACGAATACCCGTTGTAGAACGTGCTTCGCGATCAATTTCCCTAAGAGCAGCTTTCTTGGCCTTTTTAAGTTCCTTGCGACGCTTTAAACGCTCTTCTTTTGTAGGTCGGGCCAACAAACCTGCAGTTCTAAACAGATCTGCTCGCTGGTCTTCATTTAACAATACCAAAGGACTGCTATCTTTAACTAAGGATTGAAGTATATCTAAACACTTCTCAATATCTTTCTTGCCTACTGCAATAAGATCTTTCTTGTCAGAAATTTCTGATTCCACTTTTTGAAAATTTAGTGCGCAAATATATTCAATTTCACTACGTGTTGTATATGTAATAACCCGATAAATTTTAGCCAGAAAACTATTGTATTATTTAGAATTATTCCACTAGTAAACCATCAATATTTTACGTTCTTTTGAGCTCTTTATGCATAACATCCATGACAAAAAAACATCGACTTAAAGGTCTTGAAATCATTTACGAGGATCGTGACATAATAGTCATCAATAAAGAAAGTGGACTTTTAACAATTGCTACTCCCAAAGAAAAATTCAACACTGCTCATTTTATATTAAATGAATATGTAAAAAAAGGTAATCCTAGATCTAAAGAACGGGTTTACATTGTACATCGCCTCGATAAGGATACATCCGGATTACTTGTGTTTGCCAAAAGTGAAAAGTCAAAACTTTATCTGCAAAGAAACTGGTCAGATTTCAATAAAAAATACGTTACCATTGTTAATGGAAGACTACCTGAGAAAACCGGGATTATCGAATCTTATCTTTTAGAAAACAGTGCATGTAAGGTATATACAACCCAAAATAATTTAAAAGGAAAGTATGCAAAAACGGGCTACACTGTTCTAAAAGAAGTATCAAAATACAGCTTATTAGAAATTCAACTTTATACCGGAAGGAAGAATCAAATACGCGTTCATATGTCTGATCAGGGACATCCGATACTTGGCGACAGAGTTTACGGCAACAATGGCAAAGACTTTAAACGTCTTGCATTACATTCCTTTGAGTTAACGATTGTTCATCCATTTACCAAAAAAGAGATGAGTTTTAAAACGCCAATACCCCAATCATTTAATATTCTATTCAAGGATGTGAATAAACTATTGTAACACCTGATTTTCGACCACTCAATCAATTTATTAAGAAAAAGTTTGATTTTACATCACTAAAATAACTAAACAGTAATGAATAAAAGCAAAAACCTTATTGGCAGAAATTCATTAATAATATCAATCCTGGGACTTATAACAGTACAGGTTCTTATCTATACAGGATATCTAAAAAATGAATATTGGCGTATTTTATTATCCGGATTTGAAGCAGCTACTATTGGAGGTTTTGCCGATTGGTTTGCTGTAAGTGCTTTATTCAAAGAAATTCCTATCCCGGTAATTAAACGACATACTAATATTATTGTTCGTAACAGGTTAAAATTAACAAACAGTGTTGTTGATTTGGTAACCAATAAATGGCTTTCACCTGCAATAATTAAAGAAAAAATCTCTGATATTCACATCGTAAAAAACATTCTAAAAACATTAAAAGAGCCTCATCATAAAATCAAAGTGATTGGTTTTATAAAGGAAATCATGACTCGTGTTATTTCTAACATTGATAATCCTGAAGTTTCAGAACTTATTCAAACTATTTTAAAGAACCAGCTCAAAAGTGCAGTTATTTCTGCGCCATTAGGTCAATGGTTAAAAAAATCATTGGCTAATGGCGACCATAATCCTTTATGGAAAATGATGCTTGTTTCGGCAGAACGAACAATAAATAACCCTGAAACTCAAAAAACACTCACGAATATTGTAGATAAACAAATGAATGATTACAAAGATGAAGGTTTCTTTAAAAAGTTATTCGTTGGAGTTGGAGAAGGTGTTGGTGCCATTGATAACCAATCTATTGTTGATAAGATTATTCATTCAATAAATAGTATTATACAAGAAGCAAAAGTAAATCCAGAGCATACCTTACGTAAAAAAGTAGACGATAACATAATTGAGTTCGCCGGTAAATTAATAGACAGAGATAAGGAATCAATAAAAATCATTCATGATTTACAGGATAAACTTATAAATAATGCTGATACAAATAGTATCACTCAAAGCATTTTAACCAATTTAAAAGCATCAATAACAATTCTGATTCAGGAAGACAGTACTCCTCTGAATAAATTCTTAAATCAGAATATTGACAAACTCCTGAATGAACTGAATATTGATAAAACAACACAAAAAAACATAGACAACTGGATTAAAGATACTATTGAAAAACTGGTGATGAAGTACCACCACGAAATAGGTGAAATGGTAAGATTAAGTCTATCTAAACTAAACGATTTTGAATTGGTCAGTCAAATCGAAGAAAAAGTAGGCAATGATCTTCAATTTATTCGTTTAAATGGTGCCGTAGTAGGAGGATTTGTAGGCTTAATCATTTCTTTTACCCGTATATTTTTTTTATAAGGAGAATAAATGCAGTGCCGCATTGTATAAATCCTTAACTTGAATTGCAAACAAAATGTATTTAAAGATGATAAAAATTTTATTTACTAGCGTTTGCCTTTTTATACTAACCCTGGGTTATTCTCAAAATGCAACTAAAATATGGGAAACTGAAGCTTCCCTTAAGGTTCCAGAATCAGTACTTCTGGATAAAAACGTTTTATATGTAAGCAACATTGATGGAAATCCAGATGAAAAGAATGGTAAAGGTTTTATCTCCACTTTATCTATGGATGGAAAAATTAACGAGCTTACATGGGTAAATGGCTTGAATGCTCCTAAAGGTATGGGTGTATATAATGGTTTTCTTTATGTTTCTGACATTGATCGTGTGGCTGTTATAAATGTGAGTAAAGGTACTATCGATCATTTTATAGAAATCCCCAAAACTAAATTTTTAAATGACATTACTGTATGTTCCAAAGGTAATGTTGCCGTTTCTGATATGAAGGATAAAGCCATTTATCTTATTAAGGATAATAAGGCTCAACTTCTTATTAAAGACGAAAAGTTAGTTTCAGTCAACGGTTTATTTTTTGAAGGAGATGTACTGTTTATCGGAACTTCAAACATCATTTATAAATACGATTTAGCAACTGATCATCCACAGTTGGAAGTATATATACAAAATACAGGAGGTATTGATGGATTGGAACGTTGCGATGCTAACAGATTTATTATTTCGGACTGGAGTGGCAAGGTTCAGATTGTTAGCCCTGATGCTTCTCCTATCGAGGTATTAAATTTTACCGATAATAAATATAATGCTGCAGACATAGAATTTGATATCAGCTCAAAAACACTTTATATACCAACTTTTTTTGGTAATACAATTGCAGCATATCATATAAAATAGTCCTTTTCAGGCATCAATTACATAACATTCCGCCGGTATCAATTGATACTGGCGGTTCTTTTTTATATTGAGTGAGTATTCTTTTAACTAGCAGTAACCTTCAACTTTTTATAATCTTCAGCTCCTTGCTTCTCTACTTCGTCAATCCATGCTTGTCGATCTTCAGGAGTTGAACCTTTTACCGGTCTGAATACAGTATAATCCACAGGCTTTATTCCACAGTAATTCATCACTGCAATTGACAATGAATTTTTGGCAGGACTTTTATAAACATCCTCATAAAACCACATTGGAGCATCCATAGATTCAATAATACGTCCGGAACGTCCTTTTAAAAGCTTAATCCAATGAACAGAATCATCAATACCTTTAAATGCAAAGCCCGGCATAAACACACGGTCGATAAAACCCTTTAGCAATGCTGGATAAGTCCCCCACCAAACCGGATAAATAAATACCAGGTGAGAACAATCCTTAATGGCCTGTTGCGCCATTTCCAAATCAGGTTCAAAAGGTATTCTTTTTCTGAAACCATAATGTAAAATCGGATCAAACTCCAATTCGTATAAGTGAATAACCTGACAATGACCTCCTGCTTTTTCAGCACCGGCTTTATAGGATTCTGCCATGGCTACAGAAAGGCTTTCCGGATCAGGATTACCGTTTATTACTACTACTTTTTGCATAAATTTTCTATGTATTATGAAGCAAAACAAGGTAAGGTGCTTATTGTTCGTTAAAACCGGAAAGGTTTTAGAGACCTGACAGGTTTAATTTAGGTGTTGTACATAAACCTGAAACCAGACCTGACAGGTTTAATTTAGGTGTTGTACATAAACCTGTCAGGTCTAGAAATATTTTTCTATCTTTAACCATAACAAAAACCTTAAACCAATATAAAATGCCAAACTATAAGCTTGTGCCAGGTAACTTTTATCATGTCTATAACCGAGGAATCAACAGTTGCCCTATATTCACTACACCAGAAAACTACCATTACTTTTTAAAGCTGTATAATAAATATATAGGTTGCATTGCACATACTTACGCATGGGTTTTGATGCCAAACCATTTTCATTTTTTGATTTATATTATAGACCAGACAGGTTTGGACAAACCTCCCCATCAATACTTTTCAAACCTTTTTAATGCTTACACAAAAGCCTTTAACAGATACAACCATCGCCACGGAGCTCTTTTTGAAAGAGCTTTTAAAAGAAAAATCATTGATACCGATGAATATCTAAAACAAGCAGTAATTTATATACATAACAATCCTGTTAAACATTCTTTTGTTTCTCATCCTGGGGATTATCCCTGGAGTAGTTACTTAACCTGTCTTTCTGATAAAACATCGAACCTCAAAAGAGAGATAGTGATTAGGTTGTTTGATGGTAAGAGTAGTTTTATTGAAAGCCATAAGACCTGACAGGTTTATGTACATTATGTTTAAAAACCTGTCAGGTCTTATGGTTTGGTTAAAAACCTGTCAGGTCTAGACAAACCTTTTTACAGTTCCACTGTTTATAAATTTAAGTAAGCTTAAATATTTAGACAAGAAAACTTAATATGACTATATCAATAGAGAATTTTATAAAAACAATTTATAAACAGGATTTACTTTTACATGGTGATACTAAACTAAGTACCATAGCTGCATTGTTAAGTATAACCAATGCTGCTGCTACAGATATGGCCAGAAAATTAGCTTTAAAAAAATTGGTGAATTATACAAAATATAAACCAATTACTTTAACTTCAACCGGTCGTAAACTTGCTTTAAAGGTGATACGGAAACATCGTTTATGGGAATCTTTTTTATATAAAACACTCAATTTATCTCTACATGAAATTCACAGAGAAGCTGAATACTTAGAGCATCTTACCTCTGATTTTTTAGCAGATAAAATAGACCAGTATTTAGATAACCCAACGGTTGATCCTCATGGTGATCCTATTCCGGGTAAAAATGGAAATATCGAAGAGGCCACTAACCAGGTATTAATTTCTGATGCAGAAACAGGCAGAAAATACAATATCACAAGGTTAGCCAGTTCGAATAAAGATTTTTACGAATTCTGCGAATCAAACAATATTGATATAGGAGTTGAAATAACTATAGAAAAACAATTTGAATCGAACCATATGACAGCAATAAAAATAAACAATCACACACTTGTTCTTAACGATTTATTTGCCAACAATATATTTGTTAACCAAGTTTCAAAAAACTTAGTAGTATGACAAACATTTTAATAATTCAACCAGGATGGTCCTTAGTAATAGGATTGCTTGCTACTGTTTTTCTTTTCTGGTTTTTATGGCCTAAAAAAGGAGGACTGGCAATGATAACCAGGTTAATTCACAACAACAAACGAGCATTAATTGAGGATGCACTGAAACATATTTTTGATTGTGAATACAACAAATTGGTTTGTAATGTAAATACCGTTGCCGGCAATCTTAATATAAGTATCGATAATGCCAGTGATTTAATTGACAAGCTATCTGATTTAGATCTGATCACTTTGCAAAGTCAAAGAGTTACTTTAACGGATGCAGGTCGTTCGTATGCTTTACGCGTAATCAGGATTCACCGTATCTGGGAACGCTATTTAGCTGATCAAACAAGTGTAAAACCAGGTGATTGGCATAATGAGGCTTGTAGAATTGAGCACCTTGTTACTCCTGAAGAAACGGAGCAACTGGCGGCACAGATGGGCAACCCGGTTTTTGACCCGCATGGTGATCCTATTCCTACTCCGGAAGGAGCTTTACCTAAAAGAAGAGGTGTTAGCTTAAGCTCTTTGGAAGAAGGGGATATGGGACGCATAACACATTTAGAGGATGAGCCCAAAAGCATATACGAACAATTGGTTGTTCTGGGCTTATACCCGGGAATGGAAGTTTACATTACTGATGTTACTGATAAAAAGATAACTTTTGCTGCCGATGGGGATGAATGCACCCTGACTCCGCTTTTTGCCAGTTACATTACTGTTGAAAAATCAACAACTACAGTGGCTCAAACGCCAAAATATGAGTTATTGTCTGCTTTGCAGATTGGAGAAAAGGCAGAAGTATTGGCTATCTCCCCTAATTGCCGAGGACAACAGCGACGTCGTTTGATGGATTTAGGTATTGTTCCGGGAAGTTCTGTGACTGCTGTAATGAAGAGTGCTTCCGGCGATCCTACAGGATATCGCGTAATGGGAACAACTATCGGAATTAGAAAACAACATGCCGATTATGTATTTATTAATCGCAAAAGCTAAAAAATCATGAGTGTACCAAATAATTGTGCCACTTGTCCGGCACACAATAAAAGTAACTTAGTTAAACTGGGCATCGACCTTGAAAATATAGATTATGTGATTACCATGGCAGGTAATCCCAACACAGGAAAGAGTACTGTATTTAATAACTTAACAGGCTTACGCCAGCATACAGGTAACTGGCCCGGCAAAACAGTTTCCAGGGCTGAAGGTGGATTCATCTTTAACGATAAAAGATACAAGGTTGTTGATTTACCGGGAACCTATTCATTGCTGTCTACAAGTACGGATGAAGAAGTTGCCCGTGATTTTATTCTTTTCGGTCAGCCGGATGTAACAGTTATTGTTGTGGATGCAACACGTATAGAGCGAAATCTTAATCTGGTACTACAGATATTAGAGCTTACCGACAGGGCTGTACTATGTGTTAACCTGATGGATGAAGCCAAAAGAAATAATCTTGAAATAGATATCAGGGCACTTTCAAAGGAATTAGGTATTCCTGTCATTCCGGCTTCTGCTCGTCGAAAGCAAGGAATGAATGAATTACTACAGGCCATTGAAGAGGTTGCTTCAGGTAAATATATCTGCAAGCCTCCTAAAATCAAAAGTCGTTCAAAAAAGCTGAATCATGCAATAGAAACCTTATCCAATAAGATATTGGAAGCCTATCCTGGCCTGCCTAATGTAAACTGGGTTGCTATGCGCTTGCTCGAAGGTGATAATAGTATTATTGAAGCTGTAAGATCCGGTGAAATTGGAGACTTGCACGAAGAAGATTTAACCATCCAAAATTAGTGTATATATAATGGAGAATACAAATATAAAATCAAAAGGAGAAGATATTATTTCAACTGCTAATGAGGTAAGATGGGAATTAGGTAATGATTTCCATGATTCCCTCATTGAGTCTATTTATGAAGATGCTTCAAGAATAGCTAAAAAGTCTGTTAAACAAATGGGCGATAAGGAAGCTTACAGTTTCGACCTTAAGGTGGATAAAATTGTTACCAGTAAACTATTGGGTTTTCCCTTGATGTTTTTGCTACTGGCCTTTGTATTCTGGCTGACAGTGGCAGGTGCAAATTATCCTTCCAGTTTATTGGCCAGCCTGTTAATTGACACAGTGCATCCCCTATTAAAAGATTTAGCAGCTTCTGTCAATATGCCCTGGTGGTTAGATGGCGTTCTTATTGATGGTGGTTATTTATCTATGGCCTGGGTAATTGCAGTAATGCTTCCCCCAATGGCTATTTTCTTTCCCATATTTACTTTATTGGAAGATTTAGGATATCTGCCTCGTGTTGCTTTTAATATGGATAACCTTTTTCGTAAAGCGGGTGCTCATGGAAAGCAAGCATTAACCATGAGTATGGGTTTTGGTTGTAATGCTGCAGGTGTTGTTGCTGCCAGAGTGATAGATAGTCCACGTGAACGATTGATAGCCATCATCACCAACAACTTTTCACTTTGTAACGGACGATGGCCAACACAAATATTAATTGCTTCGATATTTATTGGAAGTATGGTTCCTCCAGGTGTGGCAGGATTGGTTTCTGCAGGTGCTGTTGTTGCCATTGCTCTAATTGGGATATTCTTTAGCCTGGTTGTTTCATGGGGATTGAGCAAATCTGTATTAAAAGGTGAAGCCTCATCATTTAGTCTGGAGTTACCTCCTTATCGTCCGCCAAGAGTTTGGCAAACACTATATACTTCGTTAATTGACAGAACCATGATTGTTCTTTGGAGAGCGATCGTTTTTGCTGTTCCTGCCGGAATTGTTATCTGGGTAGTAGCTAATGTAAAAATAGGAGATTTGAGCCTTGCAGAGCATTTTATTCAATGGTCAAATCCCTTTGCTTTTGTATTCGGATTGAATGGAGTTATTCTGTTGGCTTATATTATTGCTATACCTGCTAATGAAATTGTTATACCAACCGTATTAATGCTAACGGTTTTAAGCACCAAACTAACTGGTATTGGTTCTGGTTCTGGTGTAATGTTTGAAATGGATAGTATTGAAGATACAGCTAAGATTCTTCATGCGGGTGGTTGGACTTTATTAACCGGGATAAACCTGATGTTGTTTAGTTTATTACATAATCCGTGTTCAACAACCATCATGACTATTTATAAGGAAACCAAGAGTGCTAAATGGACTTTGGTATCTACATTTTTACCAATTGTACTTGGGTTTATAGTTACATTTTTTACTACACAAATTTGGTATTTGTTGCATTAAGTATTTCCAGACCTGACAGGTTTTAAAAACCTGTCAGGTCTGTGAGCAATTTCCTTAATAAATCATCGAATTATTTTTAAACCCATGCTTACCCAAAACAAAGTTGATACCAAACATCAAAGAAAATGATTCAGCCTTAGTTGGAGCAATAAATTCATCACCATCAGATTCAACTTTATCATAATAAAAAGGAATATGATTAGCCATCAAATAGAACTGAAGAGGTCCGCCTCTTAATGCCAAGCCTAAACCTAAATCTGAAGAACCTTTGATTTCATAGTTATATCCAAAGGTTGCACTCAAAGCCTTATATAAATTAAAGTTGCTTGTTAGTGCCAATTCCTGTCTGAAATTGTATTTTGCAAATGTACTTTTAGATAAAAATCCTAAATCAAAAACATGATTTACATGATAAGCTGCACCAAGCATTACCTCAGGTGACAAGCCAGTTTTAAAACTTTTTCCTTCAGTTTTTACACCCATTACATCTTTTATCTCATCCACTATGTCTTCGTATGCTTCATCCATATCCTCAACTTCTGTGATACTCACATCCGGACCTTCAAAAACATAATTTCCTTTGGCAGAAACCGAATTCAAATTTTTTGTCCAGTTAATATACCCTAGGTTATTTATGGCGGCTGAAAAGGAAAAAGACGGATTGAGATCATAGACAGCGCCCAAATCAAATGCGAAACCAAAATTTGAAAAATCAGGTGTTAGCTGATCAGAGATATCCGAACCATCAAGATCATCCTGCATTTCAAATTCATCGGGGTATCCTTCTTCATCATTTGAAACAGTTAAAAACGGCACGGATGAATAAATATCTCCATCGACTTTTAAATTGTATGATGTTCCATGATTTTTAATGGATAAATTATTATACCTCATCTTAGTAGCTGCAATTCCAAACAACGGTTTAAAATGTGCACCCACAGTCAACTTATCATCAATTTGCTGAGCATATCCAATTGAGATTTCATGGTAAGCCATCACCTTAGCATCTAAAGATTTTAAATCAAGAACATCACCATTCTCAAATCCCTTTTCTGCAATTCTGAAAATATCCTTAGGCAGGGATATTTTAGCATTTACTTTTTCCTGCATCGAAAAAGTAAAATATCCTTTACCTGTTCTGAATCCGAAATAAATTGGACCATAAGCAACACCTGCACTAATAGAGGCCGACTTGCCAAATGACTTATAAAGCTTTGAATAATCAAAAGCAGCATCTAAAGGCTGAACCCATATTCCATCCTGTTTCTGTAATAGATCTTTTGCTGCAATATCAGATTTAAAATCAACCGCAACACTGCTTAATCCCGGCAGACTAAAAAAGCCATTTGCCCTTGGTAACATTGCAGCGTTAGTATAATTTGTTTGCGGAACATTTTCAAAATAATACAACAGGTTTGAGTTCTGAGAATAGACAGTATTACATATTGCCCAAAAGAAAACAACAACATATAATACTTTTATATAATTTAATTTATTAATCATGACATCTTATTATTTAAAAATTATTCGCCTGGTTTTCCTTCAACTCTTAAATAAAGGCTGGCATTTATATAATTATCTTCGCATAGTTTTACATAGTCTTCATCATCAGTAGCTCCCATAATTTTTATGATAGCATACTTAACATCATTATCACTCCATATCTGAAGCTTTTCATTATCTATTTCTGCTTGAAAAAATGAAGTTGTTGGTTCTGCTAATCGATCCAGCTCATCTGATGTTGCAGATTCAATAAAAGGTAATTCTTCGTCTGAAGAGAAAAGCTGGTCAACTATAGTGTAGTCTTTATTTGCCAAATAAACCTGTAACCTAATATCAAAAGGAAGTCCGTTTTCTACTTTAAAGTTTACTGTTAACTGTTCAATTTTTTCAGATATGGGTTCATCCTCATCGTCATCAATATCTTCGTTGTAATCAAAATCAATAGTGTCAGTACGTGTGTAATTACTTGATTTAAACCACAAAGGAACATTCATTGTTATGGTGGTTTTTACATTGCTTGTATCTGTTAAGAAATAATTCAAATCAGAATCATCAGGATTGGCAATAATCTGGATTTGAGAACCCACTTTATTTGGCGAAAATTCATTGATATTTAATAAATCTTCCAGGTTAGAGTTGTCGCTATTTATCTCAAGAGTTTTAGTTGGTATTACAGATGACCCATCCTTATAATAATCAAGATCAATGATATTATTACCATCTTCGATAATGACATTTATATCTTCATTAGTATCGGTATTGGTAAAAACAATGTCGCCAGAGGAAATTTCCATAGGAATTCCGAAAGTATTTTCAGCCTTTACTTCTAACAATAAATCCTTAAGAACGATATTTGTAGAAAGAAAATTATTATCAAAAGCGTCGAAATCAACGGTCTTTTTATCATCAGAAATAATCCTTGAGCCAAAATACCCTGTTGCTTTTTGTAGCCCCAGGTTTATCATTTCATAAGATATCAATAAATCTGCACTGGAATATGATGCGGCATCCTCTGCAAAAATAACATCTGCAATAAGATTAATACTATTTACATCACCGGGATACTTCGTAAAATCCATATAAGTATCAGTCATATCAATAGAATATGTATCATTTAGTTCAGCAGCTACAATTGTATCTTTAAATATCTCATCATTGATATACAACTGAGGAATGGTAATGATAACAGAATCAATAGCAGGTGAAGAAGTTGAGAAAGTAAAATTAAATTCCCCACCCTTCCACATCACAGTATCTATCCTTACATTATCTTCATCTGTTAATACAATAGACTCTTCTATTGCGATTCTTGAAACAGATGTTCCTGTATACGATAACATATCGTAATAAAAACTATTTGATATCTGATTCAAAGAAAGTATGGCCTCCCAGTCCTGAACAAACTCTTCATCATAAAAAAACCATAATAAGCCATTTTCACCAACCTCTATAATAGAATCAACATCCAGCTCTTCAAACACGTCCATCGCGGTGCCATGAATTGTCATCCCGGGAACGTCAATAACATAATTTCTATTTGCCTCATCAGGTACGTCATCAAGATTGATTGTATCAGATACACATCTTTGAAACAAGATTACACTTAAAAATGCAACCAGTATACTACTAATTTTAAATATCTTCATATTTATAATCTTTTCTATAATCACTAATTCTTATTTCTGCTATTCAATTACTTTTATTTCAACACGACGATTCTGGGCTCTTCCCTCTGTAGTATTGTTATTTGCTATAGGCTGATCTAAACCATAGCCCACATAAGTAAGACGCTCTTCGATAACTCCTTTACTTACTAAATAATTACGAACGGTTAATGCTCTGGCTTTTGATATCTTTTTATTAACAGCCGCCGATCCTACATTATCTGTATGACCAGATACTTCAATTTTAATATCACTATTTTCTGTTAACAGAGTAGCAAGCTTATCCAATTCGGCAAATGAAGATGGTTTCAGTGTAGCTTTTCCTGAGTTAAACAGGATATTATCGACCACTATTTTAGCTCCTCTTTTCATAGGTTGTAAAGCAAAATCCACAGTTTTATACAAACTATCTGATTGATTAAAACGAACGGTATCATTCAGGAAAAAATAGCCTTCTGCTCTTACTTCAATATGCAAAAATCCTTCCCCATCGAACTTTACATTATAGTTCCCTAATGAATCTGATTTGTCGGCATAAAAAGGGACAATTTCAGCAGGGCGATAGAAATAAAGAGATGCCATTACAGGTTGATTGTCATCAGCACTTTTTACTGTTCCACCAAGGTGGTAATATACCTTGCTACTAACCAGGTCATATGTTTTTTTTACAAAATCTGAATCTATGATTGTTGCATCAATAAAATCGGCAATGGTAAAATAATCTTCAGCAACAACCTCTAATCTTACTTTAATTTTATCAGCTAATGTTATGCTATATTTTCCATTTTCTTTTTGAGTAATCTGGCGCGAAAGCAAAGTATCAGCTTCTGCATCATAAAAATTAATCATGGCCGCCAAAGGTTCAAACGTAAGTGAATCTCTAACATAACCACTAATCGTAAATGGTGACTTTAGTTTCTCCAATGCAAAGTCCATTACTGTCTCTGTATGTCTTTCTGTTGGACAGATAATAGTATCCTTTACCGACAGATATCCATCAGCATTCGCAACCACGTAATAACTACCACTATCTTCAAAAGACAATAAATATTTGTTAGTTAGGGAATCCGTTACAGAAGATGCTACCAGTTCATTATTATCAGATCGAAATACATTTACGTTTCCTCTTAATGATTCTTGTGTTTTAACATTTAATATACTACCGGATACAGAAAACGGAATTCTCTTATCCTTAACAATCTTATAAATATCCAATCCTCCATAACCATCGGCTCTGACAGCAGAAAACAAAGCCACATCGGGATTTTCTGTTTCTCTGTAAAAAAGCTCATCAGCCGGGGTATTAATTGGGTTATCCCATATTTACAGGCGCACTCCAAGTTCCATTATCCAATTTCTCTGATTTAAATACGTCAAAACCACCCATACCTTCATGACCATTCGACGAAAAGTATAAAGTATTACCATCGGCACTTACACAAACACATTCCTCATCAAATGGAGTATTAATCAACCCCCCAATATTTTTAATTCCTGAAAAACGGTTCTTACCTCTTTGCTGGCAAAACCAGATATCCTTTCCCCCTTGTCCACCTCTTCGGTTAGAAATAAAAAAGGCAGAACCATCTTCAGCGACAGTAAGTGAGGTTTCCTTGTAAGCAATGTGATTAATCTTTCCATTCAGATCTTTTTGCTTTTTTGCCTTTCCTCTTTTAACTTCTGTAGAATAAATATTACCGGTTTGTTCCTTTCCTTGGTAATAGTATAACCTATCTTGCTTCTTGTTATATCCGGCTACAGCTGTATGTCTTGATTTGCTAAGTTTTTTTAAAGGATATGATTCTACAGGATTTTCCTGTAAACTCCCCTTAGAATACAAAATTTTTTCGTTGTACTTAAATCTTGAAACTCTGTGAGCTGTTTCCTTACGTGGACGTCTTGATGTATAATAAAATATTGAATCATCAGGAACAAATACAGCTCCATAATCATCATAATAAGTATTCACTACCGGACCTAAATTATAAATAAATACAGGTATTGAATCCTGCAATACACTTTGACCATAAATACACTCACGTTTTAACTGCATCAGCTGCTCCAACTTGTCTTTTGTGTGCCGATGGTTATTAAATTCATAATATTGTTCGAAAGCTGCTTGCGCTTCTGTATATTTATAATTATACTGGAAGGCTTTTCCCAGATAATAATAATAATCCCCCGCAATGGATGCATCGCTTTGTAATAAATAACTTAAAGCAGCTTTTTTATCAGAACCATACAAATAACATACTCCAATCTTGTAATTTAATGCCATATCATCTTTACAATATCTGTATAACTGTAAATAGTATTTCAATGCTTCATCATAAGTACCCTGCCCTTTTTTAAAGTATTTCTCAGCTTTAGAAAACTCTTGTTGCACCTTATCTTTATCATTCGACAACTCAAATAACTGTGTTTTATTTATAGCGGGATTTTTTTTGCGCTATAGATGACACACTAACTATCAGTACTAAACCTATAAAACTAAATAATCTTAACATATCAAATGTATCTGTTTAAACTTCTCTTTTCTTAAAATTAAATGAGGAATTGAACATATGCTTCCACTAGAAAAATTATCACACAATAACCTATGGTAAAATCTTTCTTTAAATCTGATAAAAGCAGTGTTTTAATAAAATCTGAAATTATACCCCTACAATTTTTATACTTTCAATTAAATACTTTGCAAATTATAATAATAATTGCGCCAAAGATATATTATTTTTTGTCCCTTCATAATTAATGATAAAGAGGTTTGGACAAATTAATGATTACTTTACATGAATAACGTAACAATTGATCTTTAACAGAAAAATCTCAAAAAGGTTTCTGGAATAAGGGAGATATAGACCTAAGCCCTTTATTTGATTGAAAGAGCAGGTTGACAGGAATATAATTTCTGAAGAAAAAACTATATGAAATACAGTTTTTGAATACAATTTTAGCCTGCCCAGGTTGTAGATATTTACATTAATATGAGAATACAATATAAATTCCTGAGCAGGCAATGACAAGCATTACAGACTATTGTCTGCTTATTATAAATAACCTATTATTTGTAACATTGTAGTGAACCCCTGATTGCTATGAGATTGTTGTTTAAAATGCACCTATATTGTATGCATCACATAGCCAATCCGGTTTTCTGATTTATTCTTTTAAGGTATCGCTCACACTGTTGCATTCGATCATATCCTAACATCGTACCTAAAATAAAATCTTCCTCATCAGAAAAATCATTTAATGTTTTATGACCAAAAGATTCAATAATTTTTACGCATTTACTATTGCCAAGAAAAAAACATTGATTTTTCCTGAATGCAATTGTTGCATATAATAAGTAATACCTTTACGAGTCAACATTTCTTCTGTAATACTTTTTTTCTCTTCTATTCATTGTATGAAGCACCAGATTTCGCAATCCCTTTTTATACTCATAAACATGATGCATCAAAATTTGCATTTCGGCACTTTTATAATCTTCAATTTTAATTCTCATTCTATCAGAATTATCATTACTTACCCTTTTTACCTGCAATGAAGAAATATTTTCGTCTCTCATAACAATGAAACTTTAGAATTACAACATATATTATATCACAATTAAAATAGCGACAATACAAAAGAAACAATTAAGCTGTATTCTTAAAATCCCTAATAATGATGAAAACAAAAACAACAAAATATGTTGTATAACAAGTTTATAGCCACTAAACCATCAATATTTATATTCAGAGTAACTGCATCATATAAATTAAGTAACAACAAATAGTGATTCCAAAAACCTATCCAACTAAAAACAAAGCCTTTATGTACACAAACCAATAATACAACAACCTTATATACCTATTAAAAAGTAAAATAATTAACTATAAATAAGGATTGTTCTAATACTAGTCCATCTTTAATTTTGATTCATCATTAAAACTCAAAAAAAATGGACAAAACAATTGAATTAAAAGCCAACCCACAGGGAATAAGATTACTTATGGTTGGTACATTTCCTTTAATGCAGGAAAACTGGATGCAATCAAAAAAGAATGATTCAAATTCGTCTAAAAAAATTAACCATAACAAAATAAAGTAGCCATGAAAAAAATTGCCCTTCTATATGGTTCCAATGGAGGAACAACACAACAAATTGCAAAAAAAATTGCTGTGGGATTAGATCAGAATGTGGATTTATTTGATATTGCCAATACAAAATCCTCAATAATAAATAACTATGACTATTTAATTTTAGGTACATCAACCTGGGGTATTGGAGACTTACAGGACGATTGGGAGGATTTCTTACCTGAACTTATAAAAACAGACCTGAATGGTAAAACAATTGCTTTATTTGGTTTAGGTGATTCCGAATCATATTCAGATTCATTTGTTGATGCAATGGGGATTATTTATGAAGAAATTAAAGATAAAGGATGCACCATAATTGGAACAGTTGAAACTACTAATTATACCTTTGACGAATCAAAAGCAGTCGTTAATGATCTTTTTATTGGTTTACCTATTGACGAAGATAATGAAAGCGAACTAAGCGAAGAAAGAATTTCACTATGGCTGAAAGCAATAAAGCCTCATTTCAATTAAAAAGATATTACCATATTAATTTTGTCATTTATAAAAAAGGCTCAATATGTACGCTTAACATACACATTGAGCCTTTTTTAATTTGCTTTATATGACTATTCACATTTTGTGTTGTAATCAAAAATATGTTCTTTAAATTGATACCAGCTTATATCCGAACCATATGCAGACATCACTTTTTCACAGTCACCATACAGTTTTTGAAACTGTTCTTTTTCGTAACTCTTTTTAATAGCTCTATAAGCTACATCATCTCCTTTTTTTACATAATAAGATTTAGCAACACCTCCGGCCAATTTCAAACCAGCAACTCCAATTGAAGCAGTTTCTTTAGGCATAAGGATCATGAAAAACTTTAATTTCATTACAAAATG
>CAXXLC010000023.1:0-132807 GCA_963677345.2 uncultured Saccharicrinis sp. | reverse complement strand
ATACTACCACAACTAAAATAGATTGTGAAACTCCGGGCACTGGTGTTATTGAATTTAGTATTACAGGCGGTAATATGGATTCAGCTGGTAACCCATTTTATAAAGTGAGTGTTACGGGGCAAGCTGATCAGGATGTGTATACAGAAGGTCAGACATTAACTTATTCTGATTTAGATGCAGGTACCTATACTATTTATGTTCAGGATATGTTGGCTAGTGACCCAGCTTCTTGTACAATTGTCAGAGATGAAGTTGTTTAATCACATATTGTTATTGAGGGAGAAGAAATACCAAACATCTGTGCAGTAACAAGTCAGAATGTAGGTGCTATCAGAAATATTAGTATTACAGGTACTTCAGATGATTGGGAGTGGGAATGGGATGAAGTAAATGGAGATCCTGTTAGCGATAATACTCAATTAAATCAGGGAGAATTTACCTGTAGGCGAATATGTGTTGGTAGTAACAGATAATAAACGTGGTTGTACTGTACCTAAAACTTTTGTTATTGGAGAGAGTACTCAGTTAAATATTACAGGAGTGGCTGTTCCTATAAGTTGTTACGGAGCAGGTGATGGAAAAATATCAGGAGTTACTATTACCGGAACCACAAACTATAATTATACATGGACAGGTCCAGGTACATTGGATCAATCAAGAATTGATGGTCAAGATAATTTAAAGGCTGGTACCTATGAACTGTATGTAGAAGATATAGATAATGGTTGTCAGGTAACTAAAAGTTTTGAGATTACAGAACCAACTGAGATTACTTTTGGGTTGGAAAAGGTTATAGAGTCTTGTTCACCTTATAGAAGAGGAATAAATATTACCGGACTAACTGGAGGAAGCGGAAGCTATAACTTCCGATGGACTGGACCTGGTGGGGAAGTTACGAATACCCGAAACCTTACAGGATTAACAGTTGGAGGACTTTATGAAGTTACGGTTAATGATTATAGCTGTAATATTATCAAGTCTGTTTACATTGAAAAAGAAGTAAATATTACCACTGAAGTTACCGATATTAAGTGTAATGGTGATGCTACTGGTATTATAGCAGTGCCTGAAATAACTGGAGGATCAGGAAACTTTAGTTATGTATGGACAAAAGATGGTGCGGTATATAAATCAGGTACAGATATCTCTGATATTGATATTAGTGGATTGACTGAAGGAACGTACGAATTAACAATCACAGATAATGAAATAAGCGACGGTTCTGCTTGTACATATAGCATTACAGAAACATTAAAAGCACCTGATTTGCTAGTTGTAACCGGAGATGTTACGCATATTACCTGTAATGGAGCTAAAAATGGAACTATAAATATTCAGGTTGCAGGTGGTTCAGAGCCATATACCTATAAATGGAGTACAGTTGATGGTTCAGGTTATAATGAAATAGCACAGAATCAAATTGGTTTATCCGGTGGTACTTATACTGTTCAGGTTACAGATGCTAAGGGATGTTTATCTGCTGAAACCTCTTTTACAGTTAACGAAGTTGATGCCATAGATTTTGATTTAAACAGAACCGATACAAACTGTGATGGCACAGCAGGTGCAGTTAGAATAGAAAACCTTTCCGGAGGTTCCGGGACATATCAGAATTGGTGGAGTACAGATGATGGTGTTGGTATTGTTCAGGGAAATGTGAATCAAACGGCACTTGAGGGTGGAACTTATATTGTTAAAGTTTGGGATGAAGATTATCCAACTTGTTTCCTTGAAAAAGAAGTTACTTTAACCAAAGCAATAACAATTATTCCAACGGTTAAAAATCAAACCTGTAATACGGTTGCCAATGGACAAATTGATATAGCAGTTACCGGTGGTATTGCTCCATATACTTATGAGTGGACTCCGGCTGTAGGGATCGATGATGTGAATACTGCCGGTCAGAGTAACCTGGAAGCTGGGAATTATACTTTAAAAGTGACTGATTCACGTCCGGCTATTGACGGAGGACCTTGTTCTGTTACTACTACAATTACAGTGGGAATAGATTTTGACCTTCAGTTTGAATATAATGTGAATGAAGTAAGTTGTAATGGTGGTAATAACGGAGTTATTAACATCACTAAGATAACTGGTGGCTTAGCAGGAAATTATTCTTATAGTTGGAGTGGACTGCCATCAGGTAATGATACAAACTCACAAAACCAATCGGGCTTACCGGCTGGAGATTATACCGTAGTTATTACTGATGACGATTCAGGTTGCTCTATTTCACAAACAATTTCTGTTGAAGAGCCGGTAAATCCTGTTCAGATCACAGATATAAATATCGGTCATGTAGATTGTAAAGGAGAAGCTACAGGAACGATAGCTGTTACTGTAGAGGGAGGTACTCCGTTTAAAGATAACTCAGGAAATGATTACTATAAATACCAATGGGTTGGATCTGGAGTTGGTTTAGTTCAGGATTCTCCAAATCAAACAAATCTTACAGCAGGAACTTATACTGTAATGGTAATTGACTCCTTAGGCAATACAGGAGGATGTATGGCTTACAGTGGCGATATCGTTATCTCGGAACCTTTAGCAGCTATTAGTGCTACTGTAACTGGTATTCAAAACGTATCAGCTCAGGGAGGAAAAGATGGGGAAATAGAGATTTTTGCATCGGGAGGAACAGGTAGCCTTCATTATAAATGGTCAGGAGTGGAACATGACGGTCTAACTCCAATTACAGTAAGTCATATCGGATCAAATCCAACGGAACTTATTGCCGGTGTCTATGAAGTAATCATCACTGATGATAACGGATGTTCTCTTACCTTGGAAGATATTATTGTAACAGAACCTGATTTACCATTAACGATGTCGGTAAATACTCAGGATATTAAACCTTGTAATGGTGATGCCAATGGAGCTATACAAGTAGATGCATTTGGCGGTCAGGCTCCATATACAATCACATTGCTACAGGGTGCTACAACCATTCGTCAGGTTTCTTCTCATCAATTAAAAGAAGAAGGTTTGAGTAAGGGCAATTATATTGTTCAGATTGAAGATGATAATGGTACTGTCATAATTAAGAACGATGTTGAAATTAATGAGCCTGATGTTTTGGAATTGTCAGCATCTGTTACTAACCATTCAAGTTGTTATAACGGTTCTAATGGAAGTATATCATATACTATTTCGGGAGGGACATCGAATTACTATGTTCTTGTAACCGGCCCTGGATTATATAGAAATGAATCTTCAGGATTAAGTGCTGGTACATACTCTTTAAATGGATTAGCCGCAGGAGAATATAGAATATTGCTGATTGATGACAATAGTGGTAATGGATCCTTTATGCTTAATGAAAATTGTTATAAAGAGGAATTTATTACCATCACTCAGCCAGAGGCTGTTGTAACGGTATCCGATGATTCTGAAATTTGTTTAGGAGAGTCTGCTAATATTCGTTTCTCTGTATCTAATTATTCAGGTTCTTATCCTTTAACGGTTGACTTAAGCGATGGAAAATCAGTGTCATTGGCCAGTGCCAATCAGTTATATTCAGTTAGTCCTCTTGTGGATACAGAGTATACTATTGTTAATGTATATGATGCTGCCGGTAATTGTTTGCAAGGAACAGGAACCGGATCAGCAGTTGTAACTGTTCATGCTATACCAAGCGCCCATATTGAGTTGATTGGTGATAATCAATTATGTTTTGGTGAAGAAACACAATTCAATATTCATTTTGAAGGAGTGGCTCCTTATAATGTTACTTATTTTGATGGAGTAGTTCAAACACAATTAACGAATATTCTGACAAAGGACACTCTAATTAACGTTATTCCGCAAGTTGGCACAACAAATTATACAATTACTAGTATTTCGGATGTAAATTGTGTAGGTACTTATTCTGGAACAGCAACAGTGACTGTAAACGAATTACCTACTGTAACGATGGATATTGATCCTGAATATGCTGTGATATGTGCCGGAGATGCTTCAGAGATTATCTTTGACTTTCCTTCAGGAAAAGGTGATTACGAAGTTTCATTTACCGAAAATGGAGTTTTACGTTCTGTGAATGCAGTGCCTTTAGAAGTAGATGGAAAATATTTGTTATCAGTGAATCCAGTTGTAACTACTACATATAAGTTAGTTTCTGTAAAGGATGGAAATAATTGCGATGTAACAATTACCGAGGATAATGAGATTGTAATTGAAGTTAAACAGGCTCCTGGAAATGCTGGATTAATATATGGTAACACGGTGGTTTGTCAGGGAGAACAAATGGTTGAATATGCTGTGGATTCTATTCCTTATGCAGAAAATTATTTGTGGAGTGTTCCAGCATCTGTTGGATCTATTGTTAGTCAAACTGACACTTTGATTATCATTAATTTTAATGCTGATTTTGTGAATGGAAGTATTTCAGTAAGGGGAAGTAATACCTGTGGTGAAGGAGCTCCGTTTAATTTGGCTATTACTGCAAATCCATTACCTGATAAACCAGAACAGCCTAATGGGCTGACTTCGATTTGTGCCGGATCAGAGAATATCTCATATTCTATTAGTGAAGCTGATCATGCAATCAGTTATATATGGTTGTTGCCTGAAGGATTTGAATTTGCTTCAAATAATCAAAGTGGTTCAACAATACTGGTTAATTTAGTTGATGGTTATACCGACTTCACAGGAGATATCAGAGTTATTGCGGTGAACGATTGTGGCCAGTCTTTGGAATCAGAGCCTTTAACTGTCATAATAAATCCTATACCTAAACCAGATGCAGGGGCAAATGAAGATGGTATTTGTTTATCTACACATATTCTCAATGCTGTTGATCCAGGTGCTGGATTTACTGGAGTATGGACCTTAGACAGGGAGGTTGGCACAGGTTTAATTGTGCCTGGCAATGAAAATAATGCAAATGCGGAGATCTATAATTTATCACATGGCGATAATGGTTTTATCTGGACAGTAACAAGTGATGCTGGTTGTAGTTATAGTGATACTGTTGTTATAACCAATGATCAGTTTGATGTTGATGTTTCAGCTAATAGCGAGACTGTTTGTGATGGTAGTGTGGAATTAACAGGTTCGCCAATACCTGAGGGTGCTGTTGGAAGCTGGGAAATCAGTTCAGGATCAGGAAATATTCTAGTTGATCCTTCCAATAATGCAAATGCCCTTATTAATGGTTTGGGATTAGATAATAATACCATTGTATGGAGTGTTTCAAAAAATAACTGTGTTAGTTCTGTTTCTATAGATATAGAAAACAACCAGACTACAACAGCAACAATCGCTGATGAAAATGATGTATTAATTACCGAAGTTAATATTTGTGGATCTAAAACCATTGTTCTGAAAGGAAGTGTTCCAACTCCGGATGAAAAGGGATTCTGGCAGGTGAAATCAGGTTCTGTTGTTATCGACAATATAAATAATCCTGTTATCAGTGTATCAAATATAGATTATGGAGATCATGAATTGGTATGGAATATACTAAAAGGATCTTGTAATTCTCAAGCAAGTGTAATTATTAAAAATAACGCATTAGAGGTTGACGCCGGAAAAGATCGATATTCTTGTGATGGTACTACGATGTTAAATGGTACTGAAGTGCCTTCTGATGCAACAGGGCAATGGACGGTTATACAGGGGTCTGGTTATTTTGTTGATGGAGGAGATCAGGCATCAACAGTAGTAACAGGTTTAGATCAATCAACTCCTGATGGTATTAATATTTTCAGGTGGACATTAACCCGAAATGGATGTGAATCTTACGATGAAGTCATCGTTTATAATGATCAACCGTCACCAGCTGAAATAGCAGGAGGAAACAGTTCAATTTCTATTTGTGATTACGAATATATGCTTCATGCTGTGACTCCTCAATATGGAACAGGAGTATGGAGTGTTGTTGGCGGACAAGGTAAATTTGATAATCCGGCAGATGCAAATACAAGAGTTTATGATCTGGCAAATGGAGAAAATATCTTTAGGTGGACAGTATCCAATAATACATGTTCATCATCTGTTGACTTTAAAATAACAAATTTACATATTGAAACCTATGCAGGAGCAGATACTGCAGTATGTGGAAGAACTGCAAAATTGAATGCTACCCCGGCTCCGGATGGAGCAACGGGTCAATGGACTTTAGTGAGTGGATCTGCAGGGGTTGTATTTAATCCTGCCAATACTCAGGCTGATGCATATGCTACTTCATTAGGTTATGGTTCGAACTCATTAGTATGGACAGTAACAAAAGATGGTTGTGTTTCCAGAGATACCGTTGTGGTTTCAAACAATGCACCATACGAAGTTAATGCTTCAACTTATATTTATACTGACGGAAACAGTACTACACTAAGGGCGGAAATCCCTGAAGCAGGAACCGGAGTATGGACTTTAGTTGAAGGTCGTGGTGATATTGCCAATCCTAATTCAGCAACGACAGACGTTTCCAATTTGCTTCCTAACTATAATTACTTTAGATGGACGGTTTCAAATGCAAATTGTTTTGAGTCTATTGATGTTGCTGTTCAGAGTGGAACCTTGGCGGATGCTGATGCCGGATTAAACCAGTTACACTTATGTGATGATTATACGACATTAAGTGCCAACGAACCGGAAGGTACTTATGGTGAGTGGACTATTGTAGAAGGTAGCGCTGATTTTGAATCGTATAATAGTGCAACCACAAATATTACCAATATACGTTCAGGTCAAAATGTATTTAGATGGACTTTACGTTTTGCCGGAGGAAGTGATAATTTTACTACTGATACAGTAATTATTGTTAATAATAAACCAACCGATGCTGATGCCGGATTAGATATTTATGAGTGTGGTGATGTGACAACCTTAAATGCTCGTGAACCTGTTGTGGGCTCATCATCATGGTCTGTACTTTCAGGAGGAGGAATATTTGAGGATGATACAAATGCTAAATCTGTAGTTACTGATCTCGCCAAAGGGGAGAACGTATTTAAGTATCAAATTCAACAAGATATTTGTTTCTCCTATGATACTATTAGTGTATTTAATTACGAACCTTCTGACGCTTATGCCGGAGATAGTTTGCAAGTAGTTTGTGCAGACTCCACTCTTTTAAATCCTGAAATACCGAAATATGGTGAGGGAACATGGCGTGTTATTCAAGGCGCAGGTAAAGGTAGAGATTCGGATGGCAATGAAACTGATGAAATAGATGGGTATGTATATGATTTGGCTCCGGGAATTAATAAATTGGTATGGGAAGTTAAAGTTCCTGAAGCATCTTCTGATTGTATTAAGAGAGATACTGTAACCATTATTAATAACCAACCATCAGAATCCTTTGCCGGTCATGACCGACCTGTGTGTGCCGATACTGTTGTTTTATCCGGAAGTGTTCCTGTATATGGAGTAGGTACATGGACTCTTATGTCGGGTTCCGGAACTATTGTTGATTCATCACAAACAAATACTCTTGTAAGGAATCTTGCTGTGGGCAAAAATCGTTTTAGATGGACTATAGATAACAATGGATGTACTTCTTATTCTGATGTTGAAATTTCTAATGATTACATACAAGCATTTGCGGGTTACGATCAACCAACTAATTGTGCTGATACTGCAGTATTGGAAGCCAATAATCCATTACCGGGTATAGGTACATGGGGTATTGAAGGAGGTTCCGGGTCCGCCAATTTTGACGATAATGAGGATCCATATTCAATAGTTCGTAATCTTGATAAAGGAGAAAATATTTTAACCTGGACCATTAATTACAAACAATGTCGTTCTGTAAGCAGAGTTTCTATTACCAATAATGAGCCATCAGAAGCTATTGCTGGAGATAATAAGGCAACCTGTGAGGATAGCTTTGTTCTTGGTGCGGCACACCCTGAAGTAGGAACTGGTTTCTGGTCAATTAAAACCGGAGGTGGTGATTTTGAAGATGAGTTTGACAATTCAACTAAGGTTAATAATCTTAAATTTGGTGCAAATATTTTCCGTTGGACTGTTGAAAATAATGGATGTACCTTATATGATGATGTTCAGATTAGCTTTAACAGAATCGATGCCGAGGTTGGTGGTATTCAGGAAATATGTGCTGATCATACTTTCCTTGAGGCCAATAATGCGGCTCCAGGTTTAGGAACATGGTCTGTTATTGGAGGATCAAGTCAGGCTCGATTTGCTGATACGCACGATGCAACAACGGAAGTGTTGGATTTGGCAAAAGGAAGTAATGTTTTAAGGTGGACTATAAATAATGAAGGATGTATTACTTCTGCCGAAGTAGAAGTAATCAACCATACGCCAAGTACTGCATATGCAGGTGGTTTACAAGAGATATGTGAAGATTCTACTGTTCTTGATGCTACGGCAGTTGAAATTGGCACGGGCGAATGGGAAGTGCTTATTGGTGGAGGAAATATTAGTGCAGATCAGGTAAATAATCCAAATGCAAATATTACTGGTCTATCAAAGGGCGAAAACGTATTAAGATGGACTGTTACCAGTGATAATGGGTTGTGTTCTTCTACAGATGATGTGACAATAACTAATAATGAGCCTTCTGAACCCTATGCTGGTGCTAGTGATGAGTATTGTTCGCCAACGGTGCAATTAAAAGCTGCAGTTCCTGATTTTGGAACTGGATTGTGGTCTATTATAGAAGGAGGTGGTAATTTTGATGATCCCTTATTGTCTGATGCAACAATCAGTAATCTTAACGAAGGAGTAAATATTCTTAGATGGACCATATCTGAGGGACAGTGTCATAAATCCAGTGATATCGAGTTGTTAAATAATACTCCGACTATAGCCAATGCAGGTCCGGATATTGAAGATTGCAAGAATTATGCTGAACTCGATGCTAATTTGCCAACTCAAGGTGAAGGTTTCTGGACATTGATAAGTGGTAACGCTGATTTTATAGATGAAACAGATGCTAAAACCCGTGTTGAAGGATTAACTTTTGGTGAAAATATTTTGATGTGGAATGTTCAAAAAGGAAATTGTGTCAGCACTGATCAAATGACCGTATTTAATCAGATTCCTGATCAGGCTGAAGCCGGTACTAACAGATCCACTTGTGAAGATTATCTGACATTAAATGCCAACAATCCTGATACGGGATTAGGTACATGGACAATAATTTCAGGAAATGGTGAGTTTGATGATATAAATAGTCCAACAACGGTTGTTCGGAATTTAGGTTTAGGTGAGAATAGATTTAAGTGGATCGTAGCTTATGGAGAATGTACAACTGAGGATGAAGTGGAAATTATCAGTAATAAAGCTGACCCTTATGCCGGCGAAGATGCTGTTGTTTATGATCCGGAATTTGAATTGAAAGCTTCAAATCCTGGTGATTTAGGGGCTACATGGTCGGTAATTGCAGGTACGGGTGATTTTGATGATGATACTTACTTTAATACAACTGTAAGAAATCTTACGGAAGGTTATAATACTTTTAGGTGGTTGATGAATGTTAATAATTGTATTACATATGATGATGTGAGTATTGAATATAGAGTAGTTCCTGATGCTGCATTTATTGTAGATACGACTCAGGGATGCTATCCTTTAACTATAGAATTTACAAATTATTCTGATGGAGGAACTGAATTTCTGTGGGATTTTGGAGATGGATATAGCTCGTCTGATCGAAACCCAATACATACATTTAGTGATCCGGGTGATTATACTGTAACATTAACAGCTCCGGGGCCTGATGGTGTTAATGGTGTTTATACTAAAAATATAACAGTCTTTGATCATCCTGTGGCTGAGTTTAGTTACACACCTGATGTTGTTTATGTGCCAGGAAAGTCATTGAGTTGTAGTAGTCTGTCACTTAATGCGGTGTATTATTTATGGGATTTTGGTGACGGAATTACATCAAACGAAGTTAATCCATTTCATGAATATACAGATGCAGGAGTTTATGACCTTTCTCTTACCGTAGAGAGTCAATATGGTTGTACTGATCAAATTATTAAAACAAACGCTGTAACAGCTGTATTGGAAGGGTTTATTACGTTCCCAACAGCATTCACACCGCGACCGGATGGAGGAACAGCTGTTGCAATTGGAGGCGGTGAAAGTAATGAAGTATTCCGACCTGTGTACAGGGATGTAGATCAATATCAATTGCAAATTTTTAATCGTTGGGGACAACTAATTTATGAAAGCACTGATATAGAAGAAGGGTGGAATGGCTTTTATAATAATGAACTTTCTCCTCAAGGTGTGTATGTTTGGAAAGTACATGGTAACTTTATTAGTGGTAAAGTATTCACAGAAGCAGGTAGCGTATTATTAGTTAGATAAATTTTATTGCTTATATATTAAATGCCATGTAAAGTTTTTATTATTTTGCGTGGCGTTTAAAGATTTTGACTAAATAATGAGAAAATTTTATCGTAAATATCTATTATATTTTTTTGTTCTTATTCTTATCCCCGTGACAGGAAGAGCACAGGATGTTTCATTTTCTCAGAATTATGCATCTCCTTTGTATTTAAGTCCTTCATTTACAGGGTTAACTGAGGGAAGTCGCTTTGCCATCAATTATAGAGATCAATGGCCAAGTATACCTCAAACATACAGGACTATGGCAGTTTCTTTCGATCATTATTTTTCCGATTATAATAGTGGATTAGGTTTTTTATATTTCAGAGATGATCAGCAGAAAGGAGCACTAATCAATCAACATATAGGTTTGCTCTATGCCTACGAGGTATATGTTTCAAGAAATGTAATGATACGTCCTGGAATACAATTTAAATATAATCAGTCTTTCCTTGATTTATCAAAAACCCTTTTAGGAACGGGGATTGATAAAAATACAGGAAAAGATGAAACAGTCGGCAATTATTCCTTAGCTGTAGATCAGCTTAATAAATTTGATGCAGCAGCTTCTGTTATGGTTTACAGTAGTACATATTGGGCTGGAGTAACCGTTGATCATTTAGTAAAGAATAGCAATAGTTTCACGGATATAGAGCCGGTAAGTGGTATGAAGGTCACTGTATTCGGAGGTGTGAAATGGATTTATAAAGAAGGTCGAAGGCACAACCCTGACCAAAGCGTTACATTTGCTTTTAATTATCGAAATCAAGAGTATTTCAATCAACTCGATCTTGGTGCATATTGGCAGTATAGTCCTATAGAGCTAGGATTATGGTATAGAGGGTTACCGGTAAAAAATAAATCGCAGTTGTCAAATAATGATGCCATCATTGCCATTTTTGGAATTCATTTAGGAAGAACCAGATTAGGATATTCGTTTGATTTAACGCTCTCTGATCTGGCAGGAAATACAGGAGGTGCACATGAGCTTTCTATTTTATATACAATTCCATCTTCTAATAAGCCCAAAATAAACCGGAGTGCAATTCCCTGTTCCCAACCCGGATATTGGAATGCAGGTCCTTCCCGTAGTAAGTTAAGAAACAGGACAAGACGGATTTTTTAACGTGATATTTAAAATATAAGTGTTAGAGATGTACAAAAAACACTAAAATTATTTTTAAATATTTGTTATTAATTTATATTTGTTGTCCAATTAAGAGGAGTACTTACTTCAATAGAAAAAAGTACCTTGGTTTTCTTATTAATTGTTAGAGTCCCTGGAATTATTAATAAAATATATGTGAGTCATCTTTAAATATTAAGAAGATTTAAATATATGTTGAGAAATGTAAAATTTAAACAGATGAAAAGATTTTTACTGGTAGTTAATTTAGTTTTTATAGCAGGATTGAGTTCGCTTTTATTAGTTGGGTGCAATGAAAAAGCCGGAACAGAAACAAGTGTTGATACAGGTAAAGCCAGCAGTACCTTAGGTAATGGCGATGTGTTTCCAATTGCTTACATTGATACAGATTCTTTATTACGCCAGTACCAATATGCAATTTATCTTCAGGAAGAATTATTGAAGAAAGAAGAAAAGTCGCGTACGGATTTTAATGAGCAGGCTAAAAAGTTACAAACTCAAATGACAGAGTTTCAAAGAAAACTTCAGAATAACGGATTCTTATCAAGGGAAAGGGCAGAGCAAGAGCAAAAAAACCTTATGGCTAAGGATCAGGAGTTGCAAGGTTTAAATGCTAAATTATCAAACGAATTGATGGTAGAGCAGGAAAAATTAAACCGTCAGTTAAGGGATACATTAACTTCATATCTTGATGAATATAATAAAGATGGTAAATTTAAGCTTATTTTGAGTAACACTTTGGGCGATAATGTATTATATAGTGCACAGGGAGTTAATATAACGCAAGCTGTTGCTGATGCGTTAAATGCAAGATACGAAGCTGCTAAAGCAAAATAAATGTATATTATTAAGTATTAATTATATAATATTCAGGCAGAATTCATTGAGTTCTGCCTTTTTTATTCAATTACATATATGAATCCACTTTATTCAAAATACCTGGAAAAACATAATCCATTTACAGATTTTGACGTAAATACTATCATTAAATCAGATGTGATTGTCGTAATACCGGTATATATAGAAAAGGGAGTTACAAAAACTTTGGATTCTTTAAACAGATGTACCTTCAAAGGAAAACATATATCTGTGCTATTAATTGTAAATGCAAGTTCAGAAGAACAGGAACAGGTATTGCAATTGCAAGCTAAAACATTTCAAGAATTAATTAACTATAGCCAAAAAACAGTCAACAGTTTTATTCATTTTTATCCAGTAAAGGCTTTTAATCTGCCTAAAAAACACTTTGGTGCAGGCTTGGCTCGTAAAATAGGTATGGATTTGGCAATAGGTCATTTTTATAATACAAATAATGAAGATGGTATTATTGTTTCGTTGGATGCAGATACTCTTGTTGAAGATAATTATATCGCAGAGATATGTAATTGGTTTGAACAGTTTCCAGATAAAGTTGCCTGCTCAATATATTTTGAACATCCTGTTGAAGGAGACGATTTTGATCAGAATATTTATACGGCTATTATTCAATATGAGTTGTATTTGCGTTATTATGTAGCGTCGTTAAAGTATATCGGATTTCCGTATGCTTTTCATACTGTAGGTTCTTGTTTTGCAGTACGAGCTACTGCATATGTTAAAGTTGGCGGAATGAATAAACGGCAGGGGGGTGAAGAATTTTATTTTATTCAAAAGTTAGTTCAATTGGGGGCTTATGGTGAGTTAAACACTACTGTGATAAAACCTTCATCGCGAATATCAAATAGAGTCCCTTTTGGAACAGGCCCTACCGTGAAAAATATCGTTGAAAATAATAATGAATATTTAACGTATAGTCCTGTGGCCTTTTTTGATCTGAAAAAGCTTTTTGATTCAATAGAGGATTATTATTCTATTTCAGAAGAAAAATACCAGGAATTGATTTTAGAACTACCCGGAAGAGTCAGGAGCTTTTTATTAAATTCAGGTTTTTGGGAAGAAATAAATAATCTATCTGCGAATTGCTCTTCTTTGAAGGTTTTTAAAAAGCGATTTTACCATGTTTTTAACGCCTTTAAATTGGTTAAGTATATTAATTATGTCCATGAGCATTTTATTAGTAAAATACCTGTGTTTGATGCTTCTGTTGAGTTGCTGGAGAAAATGGAATACTCAATTGATGATCTCTTTGATGAGAAAGAACTCTTGTTGAAATACAGGGAGATTCAGAAAAACGCCTAAACGTATTTTCTGAAACTTACATAAAAATCAAGTGCTGCAGTAATTAAAATCCCAATTATCCAATATGATCTGTTAAAGAAAACTGCAGCAATAGCGACCCCCAGGAATAATGCACTAACTGTTAATATTGCGTTTAAGCGTCTGTTTATTTCTTTTCCTTTTAAAAAGTTAAATAAACGAACACCTAAAAACGGAATATATCCACATACTAAAAATATTATGGCTGATTCCGAGTCATTTAGTTTTAAAAAAATTCCTGATAATAGAGATAACATTCCAAGGTAATAGGCGTAACTAAGTAGTTTGTATATATTCATTATTCTTTATCTTCTTCAATAATTACAAAAATATCTTCGTTCTTTTTTTTCATTAAATATTGTTCGCGGGCAAATTTTTCAAGACTTTCCGGGCTTTCTTCAATTTCTTTTAATTTTCGTTGATTTTGCTCTATTTCAATCTCATAATGTTTTTTTTGCTTCTCTAATTGTTTAATCCTGGTTGATAGTTTAGCCTTATCCCACAGATCATTTTGGTCAAAAAATCCCACCCAAACACCAAATATTATCAGAGTAATCATGTATTTGTTTTTTAAAAAAACAGGTATTTTTAAATCTGAAATTTTCATTGCTTTTACTTTAAGAGTTATAAATGATTTTCAAACTCAGGTCAAAGGTATAAAAAATCAAAGTATCATCATCATCTTACTTTTGGTAGATATTTACAAGTTTTCTACTGTTGATTTCATTATCAGAATTTGTAATGATGATACCCTTTGGTGTTCGTTTTCTTTCAAAAGGCATACTAAACCATCCATTGCTTTCAAGCATCAGCCTGTCTTTTAATTCCGGAAAATCTGTGTTGGTCAAATTTTTGATTTTGTTGATTACAGAACGGTTGTGATCGTAAGTAAGAGCTACTCCTTTTATTTGTTTAAATGGAATTATTCTTCCTTTAATAAACTCTCCTTTATTATTAGTGAATATTTTTACTATCGGGGCAAGATTGTTTGGCGGAGCTAAGTTAAATCTTGAGTAGGAAGCAAAATTTCCAAGACTATATGCAATAAATCTTCCTTTGTAGATTTCGATGGCTCTGCAAACATGGGGGCCATGACCAAAAATGATATCTGCACCGGCATCAATCATTTTATGTGCAAATTCATAAACATTACTTCTGTTCTCTCCGTAAAATATTTCTTTTTCTCTTGTTATATGTTGATGTTTTGCTCCTTCTGCACCTCCGTGAAATGAAACAATCACAATGTCACATTCATTCTTTAAATCAGTAACTATTTCGATGGCATTGGCAATGTCATTAATATCAACGGTTCCTGTATTGGGAGAAAAACCTGCAAATCCTATTTTTAAATCTCTTACTCTTAATGTATCAATAGGTTTGTCAAGTAACCCGGCCCAATTAATACGGAGTTGATTCAGGTGGTATTTAGTAGTCTCCAAACCTGCATTACCAAAATCTCTGATGTGATTATTCGCGAGGTTTAGTATATCAAATCCAGCCTCCTTAAAAACCGGGGCGTAGCTCTCAGGCATTTTAAAAGCATAGCACTTTGTTGTGTCTTTGCATTGTTTAACAACCGGACCTTCATCTAGAAAACAACCTTCTAAATTTCCAAACGTTAGATCTGCATCCTTTAGATAAGGGATAGCTTCAGAAATATAGGGTGTTGGATCATTGTCTGGTGGCAGGTATTCTGCTTTAGGAAAATGAGTTCCTAACATCATATCACCTACCCCAATAAAAGTAACTGTATCTTCTTTTGTTATTTGGGCATGGGAAAGTAATCCTATGCTTATTGTTGCAATAAATATTATCATCTTCTTCATAAGGCAAATATAAAAAGCTCAAATGTTTATTTGAATATAGTAGATAAGTTATTTTTTTGTATGGAGGATGTCGTTTGGATATAAATATGATCATTACCTGTTTTGAAATATATCCTGTATAGATATTGACATTTAAAACAATTATCTTATTATTGTATATCATTAATGAGATTGGAAATGCCATATAAAGAACCAAAAATAGAAAAGTTATACTATACGATTGGTGAAGTAGCAGAGATGTTTGAGGTTAATACATCCTTAATTCGATTTTGGGAAAAGGAGTTTGATATCATAAAACCTCATAAAAATAAAAAGGGAAACAGACTATTTACTCCTTCTGATGTAGAAAATTTTCATCTTATTTTTTATTTGGTAAAAGAAAAAGGGATGACATTAAAGGGGGCACAAAAAAAACTGCAGGAAAATCGCGACGATACAGTAAATAATTTTGAAGTAGTTTCAAAATTAAAAAATATGAAGTCGGTGCTCTTAGAGATAAAAGATAGTCTGGGGGTTGGGAGTGATGAAGATGAATAGTTGTTTCTGATCTAAATATTGAATGTACTGATTATAAAAAGTGGTTTTTTAATGCAGGTAAAACAAATTACTAAAATACTTGAGGATTTTGCACCTCTGGCTTTGCAGGAAAGTTATGATAACGCAGGGTTAATCATTGGAAGTAAAGATCAGGATGTGACAGGCGTTTTGATCTCACTTGATATTACTGAGGAGGTGTTAGATGAAGCTATATCTTTAGGTTATAACATGATTGTTGCTCATCATCCTATCGTTATGAGTGGAATCAAACGTTTTAATGGGAATAATTACGTGGAGAAGTGCATAATTAAAAGCATCAGGAATGATATTGCCATTTATGCCTGTCATACCAATGCTGATAATGTAAAAAAAGGAGTTAATGGAAAGATATGTGATAAATTAGGACTGGTAAATTGCAAAATACTTGATCCTAGAAAAGAATCATTGCTAAAGTTGGTAACTTTTGTTCCGGATGATTATGCAGAAAATGTTCGTAATGAAATTTTCAAAGCCGGAGCCGGGCATATAGGTAATTATGACTCGTGTAGTTATAATTCTGAAGGCTATGGTACTTTCAGGGCTAATGAAGGCTCAAATCCATTCGTTGGCGATATAGGTAAAGTACATATAGAAAAAGAAGTTAAGGTAGAAACAATTTTCCCTTCGTTTTTAAAAAATAAAGTAATTGATGTATTGTTCAAATCACATCCTTATGAGGAAGTGGCTTATGATATTTATCCATTAAAGAACGAATGGACAGAAACAGGTTCAGGTATGTATGGAGAATTAGATAAACCTGAAGATGAAATATCTTTTCTAAATAAAATTAAAGATAAGTTTAATTGTGGAAGTGTAAAATATACGCACTTGTTAAACAAGGAAATTAAAAAAGTTGCAGTTTGTGGTGGGTCAGGGAGCTTTTTATTAAGTAAAGCTAAGGCTGTTGGTGCTGATCTTTTTATTACCGGAGACTTTAAATATCATCAATTTTTTGATGCAGAAAATGAAATTGTAATCGCAGATATAGGACATTTTGAGAGTGAACAGTTTACTAAAGAAGTTTTTTTTGAGATACTTACAAAAAAAATACCTAATTTTGCGGTTCGTTTATCGAATGTAAATACAAATCCTATTAAATATTTGTAGCAGAATGGCAACAAGAAATCAAAACGCTGAGATGTCTGTAGAAGAGAAATTAAAGGCATTATATGACTTACAGAAAGTGGCTACTGAAGTAGATAAAATCAGAACTCTTAGAGGAGAGTTACCACTGGAAGTGCAGGATTTGGAAGACGAAATTGAAGGTCTTGAAACTCGTATTTCCAATTACGAAAGTGAAGTTAAAACACTAAATGATTCAATTGCAGCTAAGAAAAATGACATCAAAGAATCAGGTGTTTTAATTAAAAAATATGAAGCACAACAAATGAATGTTCGCAATAATCGCGAATTTGATTCTTTGTCTAAAGAAATTGAATTTCAAAAGCTTGAGATTGAGTTGTCTGAGAAAAGAATCAAAGAATTTACAGTAGAATTGAATAACAAAAATGAGGTTATTGATTCTTCTAAACAATTGTTAGAAGACAGGAAATCTGATCTTGTTGCAAAAAAGAAAGAGCTTACTGAGATTGTTAATGAAACTCAGGTTGATGAAGAAAAAAAGATTGATAAGATCGCTCAAATCGAAAGTACTATTGATGAGCGTTTATTAACTGCATTTAAAAGAATCAGATCCAATGCTGTAAATGGCCTGGCTGTGGTAACTGTTGAGCGTGATGCTTGTGGGGGTTGTTTTAATAAAATTCCACCTCAAAGACAATTGGATATTAAATCTCGTAAAAAGGTTATCGTATGCGAATATTGTGGTCGTATTCTTGTAGATGACGAGATGGATCAACCAGCAGAATAGTTTGATATTAATCGTATATAAGTAATATATTATTGAGGCTGCTTCAACTGAAGTGGCCTTTTGTTTTATGAACAATTTTTCATTCTATATTTTATGTGTTATTGGCTTTATTGTATCACCTGTTTCTTTAAGCTCTCAAATAAACAAGAATGTAAACGATGAAGTCAAAACCCTCATTTTTAATTTAGAATCAGCAAAAGTAGATTCTGCTCTCCAAAAGATTAATCACACCCCCTCAGGTGTTTACCTAAATCTTTATCAGGCCTTTGTTTCTTGTATAATATCAAATAATATTGATTTTAATGAGTATTGTACAAATTACAATAGTCAGATAGATTTTTTAAAGAGAGAGAGTAAAACCAAACCTTATGTACTTCATGTTTTATCGGAATTATATTTGCAAAGGGGAATTTTAGAGTATCAGAATGAGAATGCTTTTACAGCTGTAAATTGTTTTTCAAAAGCATATTCGTATTGGAAAGACAGCGAACATCGAAATCCTGACTCTAATTATAATCTCAAGTTAAGCGGAATATTTAATCTGTTAGTAAGCAAACTTCCCAAACCATATTCAACTATGGGTAGTTGGTTTGGTTATAGTGGAAATACAGAAAAGGGTTTTGAAGACTTAAAGGCTTATTTGTCTAATTCTAATAAAGGATATGGAGACTATTTTGAAGCTTTACTTTATTTGGGATTTTCGTATTTGAAATTTGAGAAGAATGAGAGTGTTATTGAGAAATTTATAATAGAGCATTCATCTTTAACACTTCCTGAGTTTTTGCAGGCAATAATGGTGCGATGTGCCAATAAAATACATCATCCGGATTTGTGTTCGGAAATATTAAATAAGCCTTCTGTTTTACCTATGTTGGATTACCTTAAAGGTAAATATAATGTGCAGAAAGGGTCGGATATGGCATTGTTAAATTTTCATTCGTTTTTATCAAAAGAAAAGTCAATGCAATTTAAGGCTGATGCATTTCGGTATTTATCATGGTATTATTTATTGGAAGGTGACAAAGCTCAATATTTGAACTGTCAGGATTCAATCAAAGTGCTTTCCTGTTATCCAACAAGTGAAGATAAGCAAGCGAAATATGAAAATGAATTACCTCTGCTTCCAGATCCTGTTTTATTAGAGGCTCGTCTTTTATTCGATTGCGGTAAGTTTAAGGAGGCTGCTATTGGATTGGTAAATAATAAAAAGAATTTAGCAGCAAAATCCGATGTAGAATTTCATTACAGGTTGGGAAGGTGTTATTACTACCTTGATCATATTGGTGAAGCACTTTCTCAATATCAAATAGCAATTGATTTTGCAGGTGAAGATCAACGGTATTTTGGCCCTTATGCCGCATTGTATGCTGCAAGGATTTGTCTGGATGTCAATGATCCTGCTGGTTGTGAATATTATCTTAATAAAGCTTCGGAATTAAATAATGGGGAATATAAAAACTCGATAAATCAGGAAATTGATTGTTTATATAAGGTGTGTTCTGACAGCCAATAATTAATACAATATTATCTTTGATAGTGCCTTCTTAAATAAATATTTGCATCTAAATATTCTATTTCTTAAATTAGATTCAGAAAACATATTGATAAGTATTTAATTATTAATTAAATAGTGGCCAAATGCTCTAAGCTAGTATACTTTCCTACACTTTGCCTCAAGTATTTCTAGTATTAACTTTTTAATTAATTTAATCATGAAAAAAATACTTGTGATGCTACCTTTGTTGGGGAGCTTCTGTTTGAGTGCACAATTAAGTGTTGATAATGTGAATACAAACTACACTATTGATTTTCAGACTACGGTTGATGGTGTAAATAATGGAGTTTATAATGGCTCTGGGTTTTCATCCATACCCTCTGATGGTCAGTTGGATTCTGACGGATTTATTATTCAGGGATGTTCTGATGGGGATATGATTTTTGGTGAAGAAAAAGTTAGTTCTGATTTCACTCGTGGTGTTTCTGAAGGTGGTGTTACTACCGGAGGAATATATGCATTTCTTGTGGAAGTTGATAATTATGCCTTGGGTCTTCAACCTACAACTGCAGATTTATCAAGTGGGGAGGTGATTTTAAAGTTTTATAATAATACAGGGGGTGCAATTTCTGATATCTTATTACATTACGATATCTGGTGTTTTAACGATCAGGATAGAGCTAGCAGTTTTAATTTGTTCTACTCGTTGGATGGTATAGATTATACTCCCGTTACAGATCTTGATTTTATATCTGAGGTTGAAAAGCAAGAGTCTGCTACCTGGAAGAAAGTAACCCGTGCCATTACCATATCTTTGCAGGTTTCAGCGAATGAAAATGTTTTTCTAAAATGGATTACTGATGATGCTGGTGGCTCATCTTCAAGAGATGAACTGGCTATTGATAATATAATAATTGAGGCGCGTTCGGCCGGAAGCAATACGGCCGTAACAAAATGCAATACCAAAACAATAGCGGTCACTCCAAATCCTTTCGATAATCAGGTTATTATTCAATCGAAAAGTAAGCTGAAACAGATTGAATTATTTGATATTTCCGGGAAACTCATTTTACGCAAGAATAATCTGTATAATGATAAGACTGTTGTCTTAACGTCAGATCTTAAAGTGGGTTTTTATCTTGTTAAGGCACTGGATGTGAATGGTAATGTAATTACCGAAAAGGTTTATAAAACGAAGCTGTAATCATTTAATATAAACACTATGATAAATAGGTGTTGTAGTGTTTATATTTCTACCTTTTTGCCGAGTTTAACTATTAATATATATAAGATTATAAAACCCGTGAAAAATAAAGCCCAGGTTGGAATGCCGTAGGCTCCCGGGATAGTTCCGATGAATAATGATACTGCACCAACAACAAGGGCATATGGCATTTGTGTTTTTACGTGATTAAGGTGGTTACATGAACTTGCCAGGGAACTAAGAATTGTTGTGTCCGATATTGGTGAGCAGTGGTCACCTAAAACAGAACCTGCCAACACTGTTGAAACAACATTGTAGAAGATAGGTAGGGTGTGATCTATATCAAGTCCATATTCTGCACATATCTTCCAGCTTGCAGGTAAAATCAGCGGGTAAATGATAGCCATTGTTCCCCAAGAGGATCCTGTGCTAAAAGCGATAAGTCCTGAAAAAACAAATGCCAATGCAGGTATTAAGTAAGGTGTAACTTTTACTACCCTTAAAACATTTGTAATAAATGTGGCGGTATGCATATGTTCAGTGATAAGAGCAATGCTCCATGCTAAAATTAATATAAGAATAGCATTGAACATTGTTTTAAAGCCATTCACCAATCCTTCCATTGTATCTCTGAGTGTCAAAACTCTTTGTATTACAGAAAGAGCAATTGATATCAGAACTCCGATTAATGAAGACCAGATTAGAGCTTTGAAAGAGTCTGCATTTCCGATAATCTGAGAAAGTTTTGATGTAAAGCTCATGCCTGGATTATTCCAGGTTGAAGAGTCCCATCCCGTGTATATTAAACCAATGATAGTTCCTGATACAACTATCAGTACTGGAATAAATGCATTGTACCATCTGGCTTTTACATTCTCAGCACTTTCAAGTTCGTTTAAATGTTTATTGTTACTATTTTTAGTATTCAGAGCCTTTATTCCATATTTTCTTGCTTTTATTTCCATTTTGTACATTGGTCCAAAGTCTCTGTTTTTAAGTATAAGGATTAAAACAAAACCTAAAGTAAAAACAGGATAAAAGGCATAGGATAAGGATGAAATAAATATTTGATAGGCTGACTGATTGATGCCAAGGTGGTTTATTCCTTCGTTGATATAGCTTAGTTCGGCACCAATCCAGGTGGTGATAAATGCAATTGATGCAATAGGTGCTGAGGTAGAATCTACTAGATAGGCTAGCTTTTCTCTTGATATATTAAGTCTGTCTGTAACTGGTTTCATTGTATTTCCAACTACAAGAGTGTTGGCATAGTCGTCAAAAAAAATAATCAGTCCCATAAGCCATGTAATAAACTGACCGGATTTTGGGTTTTTTGCATACTTTGCTAAATGATAAACAATGCCTTTCATGCCTCCATTTAAAGTAATTAAAGCAACCATACCACCAATTAACATCGAAAAAATAATGATAGACAGATGATCTGGATTGTTTAAAGAAGCCAATGCGTAAGTGTCAACAACTGCTAACAGGCCTTTAAATATACTTGTGAAAAAGGAAAAACCCTTGTATTTGAAAATGATGGTAGTGCCAACTAATAGTCCTACAAACAAAGATGAAAATACTTCTTTTGTTATTAATGCCATAAGTATGGCAACAAGCGGAGGTAGTATTGATAACCAGAGAGGGATTGGATTGGGTTTTGAGGTATATATTTCTTTATTATTTTTTGTAATGCTAAGGTGATCTCCTTCTGAAAATGAAGTTTCAATAAAATATCCATTCTGACTATCAATAATTGGAATGGATGTATTGTTTTTGAGTACCTGAAATTCATTCTTGTTAAATTTTTCTTGATTTTGAATGAATAGCTCCATTTTGTAGTCGATGGATTCTACTATAATATTGGGTAAAACAATTTTAATTTTATCGTTTTGTGCATATGAGGCTTTAAAAAGTAGTAGAGTAAATAAAATAAAAAGTGTTTTTTTTAATGGCATCTGTTTTTATTGTTGGTTTTGTGCAAATATAATTTAAAGTTTATTTTGTTGCGCTATTAAAGTCCTTAATCCAAAATTATATGGAAGAATAATTTTTTTTGGCGATAATTAATTATTAATTTGTTTGTGGAAATGTAAATGTATGCGCCAATTGGATTTTAATATTTTTGATACTGATATACCTGTTATTCAACCTTCGAAAGGGAAGATCTTAATTGCTGAGCCTTTTTTGAAAGGTCCTTATTTTAGTAGATCAATCGTTTTGTTAACCGAATATGGTAAACAGGGAGCTGTAGGATTTGTATTGAATAAGCCAAGTAATGTTTATCCGGATGAAGTTATTGATGATCTCACCACATTTAAAGGTGAACTTTTTATTGGTGGTCCTGTAGCTTCAGATACACTGCATTTTATTCATACGCTGGGAGAAAAATTACCTGGCTCTGTTCAGATTACTGAAAATATTTATTGGAGTGGTGATTTTGATACTTTAAAAGATTTTATCAATAATGATATTGCTAATTACAAACATGTAAAGTTTTTTGCCGGGTATTCGGGTTGGTCTCCAGGTCAGTTAGAAGCTGAAATTAAAGAAAAATCATGGATTGTTACAGAGGTTAATGATGCCGTGATAATGGATGATAATATTGATAATGTTTGGGAACAGATTTTGAACGGACTAGGTGGTTTTTATAAAAACTGGACAAAGTTTCCAAATGATCCCAACCAGAATTGATATCAATTTGTTACTGTTCTTCTTCGTTATGTGAATTGCATAATTTGCTGCATATTAAACTTTTTTGCAATACCAAATGTTTATATGAGTCAGATGATTAATGTAATTGAGTATTTCATGTTTAAAATGTATTTTATAATTAATACTTGAAAGGTCTACTTGCTTGATTATCTTTAAATAATAAAGTCGGCAGAAATGATTAAATAGTATATTTGTGTTATAAAACATATTATATAGTAGCAAATTGCAATTTATTTGCTTTTTTTGTCGTGCTTTTTCTGGTAAAAAAACAAACACATGAAGGATAATAGAATTCCGTTTAAAAGATTTCATGAAAGAAACGATAGTTTACTTTCTCAATATGATGATGAATATTATCAACGACAACATTCGAAAGGAAAATTAACTGCTCGAGAACGTATAGAATACCTTATGGATAAAGGTAGTTTCAGAGAAATAGATGCCTTTGTAAAGCCGCTTGGTAAAGAAGATGAAAAGAAATATGGCGACGGTGTTATTGTAGGATATGGAACAATAAACACCAGAAAGGTATTTATTTTTGCTCAGGATTTTAACTTTATGGGAGGATCTTTAGGTGTTGTTCATGCACAAAAAATTATAAAAGTACAGCAGATGGCTCTTAAGATGGGTCATCCAATTATTGGATTAATTGATTCAGGTGGTGCTCGAATTCAGGAAGGTGTTGCGAGTTTGGCTGGTTACGCTGGTATTTTTATGCAAAACGTTAAAAGCTCTGGTGTAATACCTCAGATATCGGTTATTATGGGGCCTGCTGCGGGTGGAGCTGTGTATTCACCTGCTCTTACTGACTTCAGGTTTATGACTAAGGATACTTCCTATATGTTTGTTACGGGTCCTGAAGTAGTAAAAGAAGTTTTAAACGAAGATACTACTTTTGAAGAACTTGGAGGAGCAGAAGTTCATGCTACTGAGAGTGGAGTTGCAGATATGATATTTAGTGATGAGGAACATACTCTTATGGGAGTTAAGAAATTGCTAAGTTATCTGCCATCAAATAATGTTGAAAATCCCCCGGTAAGATTATTAGAAGATATAGCTCCAAGTAAAACGGAGAAACTATCGATGTTATTACCTGATGATCCAAATAAACCATATGATGTTGTTGAGGTTATCAATCTGATTGTTGATAAGAATTCATTCTTTGAGATTGCAGAGAATCATGCTCAAAATATAGTCATTGGTCTGGCTCGTTTAAATAATCAGGTGATTGGAATTGTTGCCAATCAGCCTAAAATTATGGCGGGTACATTAGATATTGATGCCTCAAAAAAAGCGGCTCGTTTTGTTCGGTTCTGCGATTCATTCAATATTCCGATATTAGTATTAGAAGATGTTCCCGGATTTATGCCTGGGAAAAGTCAGGAGCAAAATGCTATTATTATGCATGGAGCTAAGCTGCTTTATGCCTTTGCTGAGGCAACAGTACCTAAAATTACAGTAATACTTCGAAAAGCTTATGGTGGAGCCTACATTGTAATGAATAGTAAAAATATGGGAGGTGATTTTAACTTCGCATGGCCCACAGCAGAGGTTGCTGTAATGGGACCTGAAGGTGCGGTTAAGATTTTGAATCGTAAAGAACTGTTAGCTGCTGACGATCCGGAAGAATTGAAACGTAAATTAATTGCAGATTATAAAGAAAATGTAGCAAATCCATACGTTGCTGATGAAAAGGGATATATCGATGAGGTTATTGATCCGTCAGAAACCCGTGAAGTAATCATTAATGCTTTTGCTTTATTGGAAAATAAAGTGGAGCAAAGTCCAACAAGAAAACACGGAAATATTCCGCTATAACATATAGAAATATCTAAGAGAATAAGATAGGTGATTGAGCATTTTTTCTTGATCGCCATTTCTAATCTGAAATATTATGAAGATTAACTCAATTTTAATTGCCAATCGTGGTGAAATAGCTATCAGGATAGCACGTACAGCAAAAACAATGGGTATAAAAACGTATATGTTTTTGTCGCATCACGAACCTAATGCATTGCATCTTAATTTTGCTGATGAGGTAATAGATGTATCTGAAAATACATATATCAATGTTTATACTAATATCGATAAGCTAATAGAAACAGCTTTAGAATATAAGATTGATGCCATTCACCCGGGCTATGGTTTTTTATCTGAAAACCCATATTTACCTCGTGAATGTGAGCGTAACAATATCATTTTTATCGGGCCATCATCAAAAGCCATCGATCAGATGGGGAATAAAGGAATGGCCAGGGATATGGCAATGAAGAATGGAATACCGGTGCTACAGGGTAGTGATGGTATTATCTCCTCCATTGAAGAAGCTGAAGCAACGGCTCAAAAAATTGGATATCCAATTATATTAAAAGCTGTTGCCGGAGGTGGTGGTAAAGGAATGCGTGTGGTGCGCAAAAAAAGTGAGCTGCCTTTGATGTTTAAACTGGCAACCAATGAAGCTAAATCTCTGTTTGATAATGATTCAATGCTTATTGAAAAATATGTTGAGAATCCACGTCATGTTGAATTTCAGGTGTTAGCGGATAAGCATGGAAATATTATACACCTGTATGAAAGGGAGTGTAGTATTCAACGTAAGCATCAAAAGCTTTTGGAGGAGGCACCTTCTGCTGCTTTAAATGATGAGCTAAGAGAAAAGATCGGTGCTGATGCTGTTAAGATCTGTAAGGCTACTAAATATTATAGTGCCGGTACTGTTGAGTTTCTGCTGGATGATGAATTGAATCATTATTTTATGGAAATGAATACTCGTGTGCAGGTAGAGCATCCAATTACTGAGGAGATTACAGGAGTTGATATTATTGAGCAACAAATAAGAGTGGCTCGTAACGAAGAATTGTCATTCAGGCAAGAGGATATTTCAAAAAATGGATGGGCTATTGAGTTACGTGTAAATGCAGAGGATGTTCAGTCTGGTTTTGCTCCATCAACCGGTTTAATTGAGCAGATGGAAATCCCCGCTAAAAAATACCTTAGGTGTGATTCTGGATACGAAGCCGGTAAGGTGGTTGTTTCCAGTTTTGATTCATTGGTAGCTAAGCTTATTATTACAGGAAAAACCCGGGGCGAGGCTATTAAGAATTGTAGAACAGTGTTGAACAGTACTACAATTAAGGGAGTGAAAACTACATTGCCATTTTTTAAACAGGTAATGCAAACACCTTCTTTTGTAAAAGGAAAATATACAACTTCTTTTATCGAAACGGATCTTGAACAGAGCTATTATCAGGAGGATGATGAGCTTGTGGCTGCTGCTGCTCTGGCAATGGAAGCATACTTAAGAGAGCAGGATAATATTAATACAGATGAATTAAGCAGCAAGCAGGTTTCTGTATGGGCTATGAGTAAGAAAATAAAAGGCTAAAGTTGATTCAAAGTAAATTTATACACATGAAACTTTTACAGCAAACAAAAAAATATACTTTAACTGGAGAAAAAAAAGTAAATATTACAGTTAAAGATGATAAAATATATAAGATCAATAACAAAAAAACTGACATAAAAATAGAGTCTTTAGAGAATGATGAATATGTTATTCATTGTAATGAGAATTCTCATGTTGGCGAAGTGGTTAGTTTAAAACAAAATGAAGTTACGGTAATGATTAATGGTAATACTTATCATTTTACTATCGAAACAGAGTATGCCAGCAAACGCAGAGAAAAATTATCTAAGAGCGCAGGTAAAAAGATTGAAAAGATCAAGGCTCCTCTTCCTGGCGAAATTGTTGCAGTGTTGATGTCCGAAGGTCAGGAGGTTCATAAAGGGGAACCTGTTATGATTCTTGAGGCTATGAAAATGCAAAACGAAATTGTTAGTCCTGCCAGCGGACGAATTAAGTCTGTTAGTGTTAAGGCTGACGAAACGGTAATGAAAGATCAGGTTCTGTTTGAAGTAGAACCTGCAAAATAATATCCTGAGTTCGATTAAAATTTTAGAATTCAGATTGTATTAAAGGGTGCTTGAATTGAACGGTTCAGGCACTTTTTTGGTATTATTACGTATATAAATCTTTTATAATGAATAGTTACCTCTCAACTAAACTCTCTTGATCCAATCTTGCCATACGTAACTACTTTTCCCAGCCGGGTATATTCTTATTAAATCCGTATTCAGAGATATTAATATTGTTCTTGTAGATTTCCCTGGCTTCCTCACCGTATTCTATTAAACGATTATTTGCCTCCGGTTCCATAAACAGAGCGTTGTTTTCAAAAGGTGAAACGGGGAGTACATAAAACTCTTTTTTGCCATTAATTGTGGGTGTATATACCCAGGTTAAATAATATCCGGCATCACTAACAAAGGTTTTGTTTTTAGTTTTTGATAACTCAACACGAACCATTACTCCACCATCTCTGGGAGCTGTTCTTTGGTTGGAAATGAAATTACCTAAAGAATAAACCACAAATTCATCTTTAGTAAAGTTAATGGGTTGAATCACATGGGGGTGCGATCCGATAACCACATCAACACCATTGTTTTTAAAGAATTGATTTAGCTTTTTTTGAGCTGTATTTGGCGAAGTTTCGTACTCTAATCCCCAGTGTACAAAAGCTATAATTTTATCCGGATTTAATTTTTGGGTTTCTTCTATGTCGTGTTTAATCACATTTTTATCAATGTAATTTACCACATTCGGTTTGCTTACTTTTATGCCATTAGTTCCATAGGTGTAGTTTAATATGGCTACTTTAATTCCTCTTTTTTCTAATATTAAAGCACGTTGGTTTTCTTTTGCTAAGCTGTCTTTAAAGGTGCCTGTATGTGGAATATTCAGACTGTCTAATATGTCAATAGTACGCTCAAGGCCTTGTTTTCTTCTGTCGATGCAATGGTTGTTTGCCGTTACCATAGCGTCAATGCCAGCTTCTTTCATGGCTATTGCTAAATTATCAGGAGAGCTGAATTGTGGATATCCTTTGTATGGAGGGCCGGCCAAACTTACTTCAAGGTTGGCAATAGTAAAGTCGGCATCGTCAAAAATATTGCTCACATATTTAAAGCATCCTGAATAATCATACTTTCCGGTTGATGCATTGTACGCACTGTTAATTTGAGTGTCGTGACCCATAACATCTCCAATAAAAACAAAAGAAACACTGGTTGTATCCTGGGCATTAACAGGGATTATATAAAAGAAAAATAATAAGATGACTATCAGGTTTTTCATTTCTATCAAGGTGTTATTTGTGCGTAAATATAATGATTTAACGAGAGTGATTAGGAGATTGTTAGCTTCAAACTGGTTATTTTAAAAAAAATACTAAATTGCACGCGGTTTGAACAAATCATTATAAAATTTATGTGCTTTGTTGCTAGGTGTTTAGGTTGGATGAATTTCAGGAATTATAGTCTTTAGTATATTATAAGCAAGATGTTTTCTTTTATGCAGCACTCAAGTTAGTAGTGATAAGAGGGAGGTGTGATGTGTATATATGTAAGATTGTTTCCGGAAAATAAATATAGGGTAATGAATTTTGAGAGAACGTTTGATATTTTAACATTTATCAGAAAAAGGGGCACAAAGGATGATATTCTTTGTGCGAAAAAAAATGGGAACTGGATAAAATTTAGTGCTGACGAATATTACCAAAATGCACGCGCGTTTGCAAAAGGTCTTATTCAGATGGGGTTTCAGAAAGGGGATAAGATTGCCACTGTTTCAAATAACAGGCCTGAATGGAACTTTGTTGATATGGGTATGAGTATGATTGGTGTCATTCATGTTCCGGTTTATCCTACTATCAGTGAAGAGGAATTTGCGTATATTTTTAAGCACGCCGAGGTAAAAATGGTTATTGTATCGGATGCTGCTCTGTATAAAAAGATTCTTCCTATTGCTGTTGATTGTGATAGTGTAAAAAATGTATGTACTTTCAACAAGGTAAAAGGTGCTAAACACTGGAGTGAAGTATCGCAGTTGGGAGAAGATAACAGAGTTAAATTAATAGGTCAATTAGATCAAATTTCGAAAGACATAAGTGTTGATGATATTGCTTCGATAATTTATACATCGGGAACAACAGGTATGCCCAAAGGTGTGTTGCTTACTCATGGTAATTTCTTGAGTAATATGGCCGGAGTATGGAATTTGTTCGATATTGATTCATCTTCCAGGGTGTTAAGTTTCTTGCCTCTTTGCCATGTGTATGAGCGTATGGTTAACTATTTGTTTCAGGCTAAAGAGTGCAGTATATATTATGCCGAAGGAATAGGAACTATTGCTGCTGATATGGCCGGGGCGAAAGTGAATGCTTTTGCTACAGTGCCTCGTGTTATTGAGCGTATTTACGATAAAATAGTATCAAAAGGAGAGGATTTAAAGGGAATAAAAAAGTTAATCTTCTTTTGGGCAATGAGATTGGGTGAAAATTATTGTAGTGAAAATAATAATGGTTATTGGTACAGCCTTAAACTAAAGCTGGCCCGAAAGTTGGTTTTTAGTAAGTGGCAAAAGACTTTTGGGGGCGAATTAAAATTTGTAATCTCAGGAGGTGCGGCTCTCCAGCCTCGCTTAAGCCGTTTGTTTTTTGCTGCAGGTATTCATTTGATGGAAGGGTACGGACTTACTGAAACATCACCTGTAATTGCAACAAATCATTCAATAGAGCCCGGTAATTTAATGATAGGCACTGTTGGTCCTGTTTTAAAGAATATTGAAGTTAAGATTGATGATGATGGAGAAATATTAACTAAAGGACCATGTGTTATGAAAGGTTATTATAAAAACCAGGAGTTAACTGATGAGGTTATTGACAAAGATGGCTGGTTTCATACAGGGGATATTGGTCAGATCATTAATGGAAAGTTTCTGAAGATTACGGATCGTAAAAAGGAAATGTTTAAGACTTCGAGTGGTAAATATATAGCTCCTCAGGCTATTGAAAATATGCTTAAAGAATCTATTTTTATTGAACAGTCGATGGTGGTAGGAGAGAGTGAAAAGTTTGCCAGTGCTTTAATCTCCCCAAACTTTGATTATTTGCATATGTGGGCCCATAATCACAGAATTCACTTCAGAGATAATAAGGAGTTGGTTAAGGATAAAAAGGTATTGAAAGTGTTTCAACAGGAAGTGAGTAAAATAAATAAGCAACTGGGACAACATGAACAAATAAAAAGGTTCAGAATTGTTTGTGAACCCTGGACTGCTCCAGGAGGTGAACTAAGTGCTACACTAAAACTAAAACGCAGAGTCCTGTATGTAAAATACGCTGATATTTTAAGAGATATCTATTCATACGAACTAAACCAGGAAAACAAAGGCTCTATTAGTTTTATAAGTAATTAATTTGGTTAGTTTTGAAAGTTGAAAGTCAAAAGTTGAAAGTCGAAAGTCATTTACTGCCGCACGTGTCTTTACATAAAAAATAATCTTCCTTATATCAGAATAATATCCCCAGCGGGGATACACATTTGTAGCAGAAATATTTAATATCAAACCAACTCCAGCGGAGTTGAACACTGGTGATCGATACTTATTTGCTTTATGTATTCATAATTGGTGCGACACCTATGGAGTCGATTTTGAGACTTATATATTTTCTATAAATATGTGATGCCTCTGGCATCAATACTTACTTGTTGCCTATGTGTGTTTGCGTTGTTTATTCTTTGCTAAATAAGCATAAGCTGTATGGCATTTAGTAAGGTTCAAGTTACAAACCATATGAACTAAACCAGGAAAACAAAGGCTCTATTAGTTTTACAAGTAATTAATTTGGTTAGTGTCGAAAGTTGAAAGTCAAAAGTTGAAAGTCGAAAGTCATTTACTGCCGCACGTGTCTTTACATAAAAAATAATCTTCCTTATATCAGAATAATATCCCCAGCGGGGATACACATTTGTAGCAGAAATATTTAATATCAAACACAACTCCAGCGGAGTTGAACACTGGTGTTAGATACTTATTTGCTTTGTGTATTCATAATTGGTGCGACACCTATGGAGTCGATTTTGAGACTTATATATTTTCTATAAATATGTGATGCCTCTGGTATCAATGCTTACTTGTTGCCTATGTGTGTTTGCGTTGTTTATTCTTTGCTAAATAAGCATAAGCTGTATGGCATTTAGTAAGGTTCAAGTTACAAACCATATGAACTAAACCAGGAAAACAAAGGCTCTATTAGTTTTACAAGTAATTAATTTGGTTAGTGTCGAAAGTTGAAAGTCAAAAGTTGAAAGTCGAAAGTCATTTACTGCCGCACGTGTCTTTACATAAAAAATAATCTTCCTTATATCAGAATAATATCCCCAGCGGGGATACACATTTGTAGCAGAAATATTTAATATCAAACACAACTCCAGCGGAGTTGAACACTGATGATCGATACTTATTTGCTTTATGTATTCATAATTGGTGCGACACCTATGGAGTCGATTTTGAGACTTATATATTTTCTATAAATATGTGATGCCTCTGGCATCAATACTTACTTGTTGCCTATGTGTGTTTGCGTTGTTTATTCTTTGCTAAATAAGCATAAGCTGTATGGCATTTAGTAAGGTTCAAGTTACAAACCATATGAACTAAACCAGGAAAACAAAGGCTCTATTAGTTTTATAAGTAATTAATTTGGTTAGTTTTGAAAGTTGAAAGTCAAAAGTTGAAAGTCGAAAGTCATTTACTGCCGCACGTGTCTTTACATAAAAAATAATCTTCCTTATATCAGAATAATATCCCCAGCGGGGATACACATTTGTAGCAGAAATATTTAATATCAAACACAACTCCAGCGGAGTTGAACACTGGTGATCGATACTTATTTGCTTTATGTATTCATAATTGGTGCGACACCTATGGAGTCGATTTTGAGACTTATATATTTTCTATAAATATGTGATGCCTCTGGCATCAATACTTACTTGTTGCCTATGTTTGCGTGGTATTTACTGCATAAAAAATCCGGTTCACGATAAGCTGAACCGGATTTTTTAATTGTTATTTCTAAAAACTTCTATACTTACTCTGCAAGAAACGGATATTTGTAATCATGTGCTGGTACAAATGTTTCTTTAATTGTACGCGGACTTACCCATCTCATTAAATTGATTGCAGAACCAGCTTTATCATTTGTTCCTGATCCTCTTGAACCACCAAATGGTTGTTGACCCACAACTGCTCCTGTTGGTTTATCGTTAATGTAGAAATTACCTGCAGTATGAGTTAATCTTTGAGTCATCATTTCAGCAGCATATCTGTCTTGAGAAAAGATGGCTCCTGTTAAAGCATACATCGAAGTGCTATCTAAAATATCCAAGGTAGCTTCAAAGTCAGCATCTTTATATACATATAAAGTAACAACAGGACCAAAAAGCTCTTCTTCCATTGTTACGTACTTTGGATTTGCAGCCTGGATGATGGTTGGCTCAATAAAATATCCTACAGATTTATCGTAGTTTCCACCAAAAATTACTTCAGCTTCTTTGCTTGCTTTAGCATCATCAATAGCTTTTGAAAGCTTATTGAAAGAATCTTCGTCAATAACAGCATTTACAAAGTTTGAGAAATCCTCTGGAGTTCCCATTTTAACTTCAGCTAATTGATTTGCAATATGTCCTTTGATTTCAGCCCAGCGACTTTCAGGAACGTAAACTCTTGATGCAGCAGAGCATTTTTGTCCCTGATATTCAAAACCACCACGAACAATTGCAGTAGCAACAGCTAAGGCATCACAAGATTTATGAGCAAAAATATAATCCTTACCACCAGTTTCTCCTACGATACGAGGGTAAGTTTTGTATTTGTGAATGTTTTCACCAATTGTTTTCCACATGGATTGGAATACACCTGTAGAACCAGTAAAGTGAATACCTGTAAATTCAGGGTGTTCAAAAATTACTTTAGCTGCAACAGGACCAGATGCATAAACAAGGTTAATAACACCATCCGGAATTCCTGCTTCTTTAAATACATCCATTAATACTTTTGCCGAATAAACTGCAGTTTTAGATGGTTTCCAAACAACAGTGTTACCCATTAATGCAGGAGCTGTTGGTAAGTTACCGGCAATAGATGTAAAGTTAAATGGCGTAAGTGCAAAAATAAATCCTTCTAACGGACGGTATTCAACTCTGTTCCAGATTCCAGGAGCAGATTCTGGTTGATCAGCATAAATTTCTGTCATGTACTGAACATTGAATCTTAAAAAGTCAGCAAACTCACAAGCGGCATCAATCTCAGCCTGGAAAGCATTTTTCGATTGACCTAAAACAGTTGCGGCATTTAGTTTTTGACGGTAAGGACCGGCAACAAGTTCAGCTGCTTTTAAAAAGATAGAAGCTCTGTGTTCCCAGCTAAGGTTTTCCCATTTTGATTTGGCTTTAAGAGCCGCATCAATTGCTTTATAAACATGAGTTTCATCTCCCTGGTGATAGTATCCTAAACAGTGATTTATTTCATGAGGTGGGTGAATCGATATTTTATTTCCGGTTCTGATTTCTTCGCCTCCAATATACATCGGAATATCTACCTCTGTTTCTTTAAAAGCTTTAATCTGTGCTTTTAGTTCTTCTCTTTCGGTTGTTCCCGGAGCATACGACAAAACGGGTTCGTTTTTTGCTTTTGGTACGTTAAATATTCCCTTTGGCATAATTCAATAATTTAATGTTTTTATATTAGGATGTATTACTCGTAATATGGCTAAACAAATTTACAACGGTAAGGAAAGGAATTACATGAATTATGTCAAGGTATAACCATGATTCTGGTCAGGGTTGAGAGTTGAAAGTTGAAAGTCTGGGTTTGCTGCTGCATATGTGCTCATGAGTGGTATTGTTTCTATCTTAGTGCTTAGAGCTTAGTGCTTAGTGCTTAGTGCTTAGTTCCTAGTTCCTAGTTCCTGGGCCTTAGGCTACAGTATTTCAGATTACAACATTTGCGTAGCAATAAATAATTTGATGACTATTGTTGAGTTGTTAAATCGTCGAGTTGTTGAGTTGAAGACAGACCTGACAGCGTTCCGTATGCAAGCTGTAAATTAAACCTGTCAGCGTCTATTAAAAACTCTAAGCGGGTTTTGGCAAACTAGCTAAAATTGACGACTTTTGAAATAAAAAATGACTATGAAGTCTATAGATATCATAAGAAACCGGTTGATTGATCGTATTATGATTAGCGACAACGAGCAATTACTCATTGCTATTGATAATATTTTTGATTCAACTCAGCAAGTTAAAAAGCTCAACCTTGATTCTAATCAAATAGAAATGTTGTTGATGAGTGAGGAAGATATTAATAGTGGTAATCTTTTATCTGATGATGACTTAAATAAGGCAGATTCGAAATGGATGGATTAAAGATTTTTTGGACTTTAACAGCCATTAAACAACGAGATCATATTTTTGATTTTTGGAATAAAAGAAATAAGAACAATTCTTATTCAAAAAAGCTTAATCTTCAAATAAGAAAAAGAGTTTCCCAACTTAGATTTCAACCAGAGATGGGTAAAAAAAACTAATTATCAGGACACAAGATCTATTATCATGGGACATTATAGTATCTTATATAAAATTGATCATGAAAAAGTTATCATTACAGGATTATGGGATAACCGGCAAGACTCCAGAAAATTGTTGGAGTTTCTGAAAGTTTGATTTGCTGCTATAGGTTGGCGCAGGTTTACAAAGATGCCAACTGAAGCTGCCAACTGATCCCAGCAAACAGCAGACTGTTGCCAGAAGACTCCTTTTTACTTCTAGCTTCTAATAGTAGTTAGCAAATTGATATACATATAAAGAACTTGAAATATTCCTTGAACCGCTTTTTGTTGTTCGCATCTTATTTAAAGTCTGATCGTTTAAATGAATGCATAAGTCCGTAAAATCAGCATATGACCGGTCTCGTTGATATATAACCACTGATGTTGCTGTAGAATCTATTTGTATTTGTGATGATGCATTGCTCTTGTCTATCATATATCTTAATTCATCAAAGAATTCTGTTTTTAAACTTTTGTTGTACTGATCGTACACTTTAATATCAACTACGATATAGTTGTAGGGTTTAAACGTAACAGGTAGTTGAAGCCATTTACTTAAAGCTAAAATTATAAGCAATATAATTGCTATAATAATGATTGTTAACTGTGGAAAATAGAACTTAGAAAAAACAGAAGATGATATAACTTGCTTGAGCCATTTACTATTTTTGTATTTCATATATGTTAGTAATTTTCAATTTGATTTAATGCTTTTTTTTAAAACTCTCCCTGTAGCCATTTTTTAAATAGAGCACTCTTAACTCTGCCTGCTAAAATTGGATCTAAAATGTTGTCTTTGAAATGTAGTAATATCTTATAATTAAAATGGTTTTCGTAATAATCAAAGGCTTCAATGTTTATTATTGTTTGTCTGTTTATGCGAAAAAAATCAGAGGTGTTAAGTGTTCTTTCAATCTCTGATACATTTTTATCCATCACATACCTTGTTTTATTAAAAGTTACTATATGTAAAATGTTATCCTTAAATGTAAAATATGCGATATCTTTTGTTTTTATCACGTAATATTTATGCCTTTTCTGAACAATAAACCTGGTGCTATAAGATTGTTCAGTATTAGTTATGGTGGCTTGTTGATGTATAATAGGATCGAAAAAAATGGTTCGGTATTTATAGTTATTATTATTGTCTTTTAATTGCATATCCTTGTAATTTTTCTTTTTCTTTACCTTGTTCTTGAAAGTTGAAAGTCCGGGTTTGCTGCTGCATATGTGCTCATGAGTGGTATTGTTTCTATTTTAGAGCTTAGAGCTTAGAGCTCAGTGCTCAGTGCTTAGTGCTTAGTTCCTAGTTCCTGGACCTTAGGCGTTAGGCTACAGTATTTCAGATTACAACATTTGCGTAGCAATAAATAATTTGATGACTATTGTTGAGTTGTTAAATCGTCGAGTAAAGTCCTGACAGCGTTTTGTAAGCAAGCTGTAAATTAAACCTGTCAGCGTCTATTAGTTCCTAGTTCCTAGTACTTAGGTGTTAGTCCATAGTATTTCAGGTTGCAATATTTGCGCAGCAAATAATAATTCGTGTTAATTAATAATTAGTTGTAATTAGCATTTATTCGTTGTTAAAATAATTCGTGATCATTCGTGAAATTTGAGGACAAAAGAATTCGTGGTAATTAGCGGAAATTTGATGACCCAAAAACATTGCGCAGGTTTACAATTCTGCCAACTGTTGTTACATAACTAAACTAATTTATCATATCCTTCTTTTTTACTTTCTTTTTCTTTTCTTTTTTCTTTTTCGTTTTCACCTTTAAATATCGGTTTCTTCTCGACTGTTGTATCATTTGGGCAATCGTTAGTAAATTTACCGAAGCGTTCCCTGTGCCTAATCGGCTTAAATCAAAAGGCAGGTCGTTTTTAGCCATTGGTTTGGGATCACCATGTCTGAATCCTTGCTTTTCAATAGACTTATATATTTTTTGAATATTGCGCTCAAAGTTTTCCATATTAACACCTTCGGCAGCTTGACGCATCACACAGGTGTTGAGTGTATATATTTTAAAATCGATATAAAACAAGTTGTCGGTAGCACTATTGTGGTTAGCATGAATTACCTTAGGACTTAATGAAATATGATTGATCATTAAAGAATCGCCAGGGTTAACAGGGGTTTTAAAGTAACCATTACTGTCACTGGTAACAATTTTCATATTTCTGTAATTGATGATGTAAGCATCTTCTACCGGTACCGAATCTTCGCTAAATACATATCCTTCAAAAATATCGTTGTTTTGCTGTGCATTACCGGGCGTGCTCATCAAAAGTAAATATGCTGTTATTATTATATATTTTATACTTTTCCAGGATATTGAATTTATCATAGTTTCATCAAAAATTTAAGTGTTTTGTTATTGCATACCTGGCAATATCACGACTAAAGTATATTTCAGCCAGAGGCAATACAATTTTTTTCAAGTATCGGCAGGTAATCTTCAATGAAAAGATGTTTGTCTTCAATTACACGTTTCGGGGTTTAGTAAATTTGTAATTATTATTAAAAATAGTCGTTCGTATTGGTGTTGTAGATGTATTTTTGCTTCCGTAAAATATCTTCAAACAGTAAAAATGATTAGTACCCGTAAAGTAAATGCCTTTATTATATGGATTGTTGTATTCGTTACCTATTATAGTGTAGGCATAAATAATAACGAATTCAATATTTATGTTCCACTGTCGTTAACCCTGCTTCAGTTTATAGTGTATATGGTTAACAGGCATTATGTTATACCCAGGTTTTATGAAGATAAGAAGCCTGTTTTTTTTAGTGTTAATATTGTTCTTTTTGTTCTGCTGGTTGTTATAATGATTTTGTTAGGCGAAATTATCATTACGCCTCCAAGGTCGTTTCAACATCGCGAATTGCTCCCTCCTCCAAACATTATTTTTGGAGCCTTGTTTCATGTTGCGCTGGCCTTAATTGCTTTATGGGCTGCTGTGAACCAGTATCTTTTAGAAAAAGAAAAACGCAATGAAAAAGAAATTGAAACATTAAAGCGAATAAATATCGAGAATAATTTGCAGTTACTTAAATCACAAATTAATCCTCATTTTTTGTTTAATGCGCTGAATAATATATATACGATGTCGTATATGGGCGATAAATCCACTCCCAATAAAATCGATAAGCTGTCGGATATGTTGCGTTTTGTGTTGTACGATTGCGAATCGGAGTATATATCCCTTATTAAAGAAATTGAATACATCAATAATTACATCGAATTTCAACAGCTGAAAACAGAGTTTGAGCAGTGTATCAGTTTTAAATATACGATAGATAATGAAGGTTTTTTAATCGCTCCCATGATACTTATTCCTTTTATCGAAAATGCTTTTAAATATGGAGGTGTAGAAAGAGACCCTTCTAATTTTATCGATATCTTTTTAATTCAGAACAAGCATAAACTCTCGTTTAAAATAATCAATACCAATAAAGATATTCATGAAGCCTTTACCAAAAAGAACAGCCATTATGGTATCGGTATAAAAAATGTGATGAACAGACTTAATATTATTTACCCTGACTCCTATGAATTTCTTACCGAAAAAACCAGCGACTTGTATATTGTAAATCTTAACATATTTATAAATGAATCAGGCAGAAAAATGTAAGTGTATTATTATTGATGATGAGTTTCTGGCTCGAAAGCTATTGGTTGAATATGTAAGCAAAATACCTCAGCTAAAGCTTTTGGGTACATTTGCCGACCCGGTAGATGCCATGGAAACATTGACAAAACAAAAAGTTGATATCATTTATATTGATATTGAAATGAATGATATTTCGGGCATAGATTTTATTAAAAATTTGCTTCCCGATCATAAACCACTGGTTATTTTTGTGACTGCCTACTCACAATATGCCGTTGAATGTTTTGAAATAAATGCTTTTGAATACCTTGTTAAGCCAACAAACTTTTTAAGGTTTTTAAATGCTACCCGTAAAGCTATTGAAGCGATAGAAACAAAAAAGAAAGCTTTACTGTGGGATGAGAGTTTGCAAGAGAGGGATAAAGATTATATTATTATTAAATCGGATCGCAAGCTGGTTAAAATTTTTCATAGCGATATTTATTTTATTGAAGGGGCACTTGAATACGTTACCTTTCAAAAAGAGGATGAAAAAATTGTAAGTCTTTACTCCTTAAAAAAACTCGAAGAAGAACTTCCTGAAAGTAAATTTATGCGTGTGCACAGATCTTATATTGTAAATGTGGATAAAATTACCGAGATAACCGGAAATATTGTTAAGGTAGGGAAATGGAATGTTCAGGTTAGTAAAGTCTTGAAAAGCCTCTTGCTTGAACGCTTTCATGATTAAGCTGCACTACAAGTTAAAAATTAAGTTTCAAGGCCTGTTGTCATTAACCTTGCTTTAAAAATCCCGTGCACAAACCTGCATGGCCGTCTTTTTGATTTTTTAAGCTTTGCACAAACCTGCAAAACCCATTTTTTTAAAAAGTTGACGTTTGCAGATATCTGCACGGCCATCTTTTTGTTTTTTTTACGTTTGCAGATATCTGCATGACCATCTTTTTCATTTTTTGAGCTTTGCACAAACCTGCAAAAGACATTTTTTCGTTTTTTTACCGTTTGCAGATATCTGCATGGGATTTTTTATTGTTTTTTTTATTCTGTTTAACTTCTGTAATGTTAATATTGAACAGGGATGTGTAAATGTCAATAGTTATTTGTATGTTTTTAAACATGTTGCGAGTGTTAAATATTAATGATGATTAACGTATATTGTGATTCGTTATCAAAAAGCTAACTAATTTTTAAATCTTAAAATCTCCTTTTTACTATGATCGCAAAGATTATCGCACATAGCCGAACCACTGAAATCGATGCTGTTTGTTCTCGAATAATACCGGCATTTGAAAGTTCAAACCTTAAAAAAGATACGTATTTAGATGCAATTAATTCCAGGTTAAAATTACTTTCGGTTAAACTTAATGAAGCTGTAAAACGAATTAAAAGTGAATCTGAGTTAGAGGATAAGGATCATGCCCGGGATGAAGATATTCGTATTTTCTTTTATTTAATTAACGGTTTGGTGCACCATCCGGATGAGGAAATTAAAAATGCCGCCAATAAGGTGCAAAGTGTTTTTAATAATTACGGTCTTGAAATGATATCAAAGAGTTATGGAATAGAAACTTCGTTAATAAACTCTTTATTGGTTGAGCTAAGTAAGCCGGAAATTGTTGAAAATATAAATCTTTTATCAGGAGCGGCCGAGTGTATTGAAAATATTAAGTCGTCACAAAACGATTTTGAAACTTCTTACCTCGAATTTGAAAAGGAAAAAGCCAAAGGTGTTGAAAAAGATACGGCTTCGGATATAAAAAAGGAAGCGATACAGGTGATTAATGGGGTGTTAATACCTTATTTAAACGGTATGGTAGCTGTAAATAAGGATGTTTATGGCGAATTTGCACAGGTGATATCTCAAATTATTGCTACCAATAACCTGAATGTTAAAAAAAGATCTAAATCTGTAGTGTCTGAAGATATCATTACAGAATAAAATATTTGAATGGGAACCTAGTGGCCGGGGCTTTGGGCAAATGTGCTCAAGGCCCTGGTTTTTTTACAAGCCCCCTCTAACTCCATTGTTAGGCATAGCGTCTCGCTATGTCCTTGTTGGAGCTAAGAGCTAACAGCTAAGAGCTAAGTGCTAAGAGCTAAGTGCTGTGACCTACGTCCTATGACCTACGACCTACGTCCTACGTCCTACGACCTATGACCTACGAGCTAAGAGCTAAGAACTAAGAACTAAGAGCTGATGATGATAACAAAAGTTTTACATATTAATACACGCCCTGAAGGGGCAACTCATTTCAGCCCAATGCAAAACGTAGTGACGCATTGGGTTTTTGATTGAAAAAAATAATCAGCGTCCTGAAAGGACAACTCAATAAACACCAACATTTTTGAGCTGTCCTTACAGGACGCTGATTGCATGACGTATAATATCCCCAAGGCCTTGCCTTGGGCTGAATTGATCTGGGCTTTCAGCCCGATTTCTTTTAAGCCCCATTGTTAGGCATAGCGTCTCGCTATGTCCTTGTTGGGCTAAGAGCTAAGAACTAAGAGCTAAGAACTAAGAACTAGGAACTAAGAACTATTAACCTCTCACTTCTCATCGTTATCACAGTGCAATCCGTGCTATGGCTTAACAGAATTTTGTTGTGCGGCACCAATTAACCGGTCATATTTATCGCTGATGTTTCTGTAGTATACTAAAAACAAGTAATCATTTTCGGTCTGACTATATGAGCCTTCTATAAATCCCACCGTGGCTTTGTCTGTTTGCTTGGTTTTAAAAGCATATAAATAATTATAAAAACCTTGTTTTAGCAATAGAGTTTTTTCGTAGCGCTTAAAATCAGGATTGTATCGCATCATGTTGCTTTCATCAAGTTTCCAGTTGCTTAAACCGCCAAGTATATAAATGTTTCCACCGGGATAGGGCTCGTTTCTGGGGAAATAAAAATGAACCATTACATACTCCGCCTCAGTATCGGGCTGTTTATTGTCTCTGGTTTCAATAACATACTGACCATTAAAGTCATTCTGAAAAAAGTAACTCTTATTGTTACGTGGGGTGGCTGGTTGTAAATCTAAATGATAAAAGGGGTCGTGAAATTGAATATCATAAATACCTTCCACTTTAAAATCGTAGGTTCTCAGGTCGAGCCACCTGAATTCATTACCTCCCTCAAAAACCAGCTCTCTGTTGTAGTTATATACCAGTTGTCCGGGTCTGATAAACTGAGGTTTAATATCGGTGATGATATTGTCTGTCCGGTGATTTTGAATTATACTTACTTTTATTTCCTCCAGAGGATTCGATATGTTAAAGTTGTTAGTGTTAATGGTAAAGTTGATATCTTGTTGTTCTCTTAAAACAGCAGCGTTCATCGTATACCTTATTTCAGGCTTAACCAATACCTGCTGCTCAACAATCATAAATTTTTGAGTCAGTACCGGTTGGTCGCTGTTAAAATCTTCGTACACCTTGATGATATAATTACCGCTGTAGTTTAAACTGATATCTTCGTTTGGGATTTTCAGGCTATAATGAACGTAATTGATGGTAGTATTAAACGAATACTGAAAATCAAGAATCGGGTTTTGATTAATACCGGTCATATATTCCTGTTCGGTGATGTTTGATGTTTCCCAGTTTCTGTCGCAATGAATAATTGAGTAATAATAATTTTTCGAATCGTCTGCTAAATCATCAAACGTTAGTTCAATTAAATTATCAGAATTCAGAGAGATAATAGGGTAGGATAGAGGCCATCCTTCTTTGTGGCACATAACTGTTTTTATCGAATGGCTATAGATCTTATTTTCGTATGATTGAGCACTTGTTAATTGCTCCAACAGTACAAAAAATATCACTAAAATGGTGTATTTGATATGCATGCTGTTCAGATTTTATGCGAAAATAATCAATATATATATGCCTTAGCAGTCAATTCATTATTATTTAACGATTTTTTTCTTTATTAGGTGCTCATTCGTAAGGTTTAGTTATTATTTATTGTATTTTTGCAATTAAAATTTTTTAAAAACTTTTTATCAAACATGTCAGACGTAATCAAAATAAAAAGAGGTCTTGATATTCGGTTGAAAGGCAAAGCGGAAAAAGTTTTCGGAAGTGCCGATAAGCCAGAACTCTTTGCTGTCAAACCAGCGGATTTCCCTGGGTTGGTTCCTAAGTTGACTGTTAAGCCTGGTGATAAAGTTAAAGCCGGAACGGTATTGTTTTACGACAAATATCGCACCGACGTTAAGTTTGTCTCTCCGGTAAGTGGAGAGGTTCAGGTTGTTAACCGTGGCGAGCGAAGACGAATATTAGAGGTAGTGGTTAAAAGTGATAACCAGAATGAAGCTGAAGATTTTGGAAAAATTGATGTTTCAAGTGCAACAAAAGAAGAAGTAAAAGAAAAACTTCTGGCGGCAGGTTTATGGCCATTTGTTCGTCAACGTCCTTACAACGTTGTGGCAAATCCGGCAGATACGCCAAAAGCCATCTTTATTTCTGCATTTGATTCTTCTCCATTGGCTCCTGATTATGATTTTATTGTTTCAGGGTCAGAGAAAGAATTTCAGGCCGGTGTTGATGCTTTAAATAAACTTACCGACGGAGATATCCATATTGGTGTAAACAACGAGTCTGCATCAAAAGTGGTGATGTCGCTTAAAGGGGTTAAAACTCATGCTTTCACGGGTCCGCACCCTGCAGGTAATGTTGGTATTCAGATTCATCATGTGTCACCGATCAATAAGGGAGATGTATACTGGACTCTTCAGCCACAGGAAGTAATTTCCATTGGTAAATTAGTTCTCAATGGTGTTTATGATGCGTCGAGAATTATTGCATTAACAGGTTCAGAGCTTAAAAACAAATCATATATTAAAACAAAAGTAGGTGCTAACATCAAAACTTTTGTTGAAAATAATGTTGAGGAAGGCAGCCTTCGTTACATCAGTGGTAATGTATTAACAGGTGATCATATTGCTAAAGATGGTTATCTGGGTGCATATCATTCTCAGATAACAGTTATTCCTGAAGGTGACGAGCACGTATTTATGGGATGGGCAGCACCCGGGTTAAAGAAATTTAGTGTTTCTAAATCTTTCTTCTCATGGATATGTCCTAAAAAAGAATACGCTTTAAATGCTAATTTAAACGGCGGTCCCAGAGCTATTATCATGTCAGGTCAGTATGATAAAGTATTACCTATGGATGTTCTTCCAGAGCATTTAATAAAAGCTATTATCACAGAAGATATCGACAAAATGGAACAGCTTGGAATTTACGAAGTGGTAGAAGAAGATATGGCACTTTGTGAATTTGTATGTACATCAAAACTCGAAGTTCAAAGTATACTACGTAAGGGTATTGATGTAATGATTAAAGAGATGAGCTAGTTTGTTTAATCAATTCGTAAATATTAAAAATATAATACATTGAAAGCATTAAGACAATATTTGGATAAAATCAAACCCAACTTTGAAAAAGGTGGAAAGTTTGAAAAATTACACGCAACATTTGATGCTTTTGAGACCTTCTTGTTTACTCCAAAAACAACTTCAAAAACAGGGGTTCATATTCACGATGCCATTGATTCTAAAAGAACAATGTCGGTTGTGGTATTGGCTTTAATTCCTGCTTTGTTATTTGGTATTTGGAACACAGGATACCAGCACTTTTTATCATTAGGTCAGGCCGATGCCGATTTTTGGCAAATGGTAATTTATGGTGCTATAAAAGTGCTACCTATCGTAGTGGTATCTTATGTAGTGGGTCTTGGCATTGAGTTTATGTTTGCTCAAATGAAAGGTCACGAAGTGGCCGAAGGATTTCTGGTATCGGGTATGTTAATACCATTGGTGTTACCGGCTGATATTCCATTATGGATGGTTGCTGTAGCAACAGCTTTTGCAGTTGTGATTGGTAAAGAAGTTTTTGGTGGTACCGGAATGAATATCTGGAACCCGGCTTTAGTTGCCAGAGCATTCTTATTCTTCGCATATCCTTCTAAAATGTCCGGAGACCTTATTTGGGTTTCAGGCCTTTCTAAAGGTGAAGGTATCGTGGATGGATTTTCAGGAGCTACACCTCTGGGTAATGTTATCACAGGAAAGCTTGACTTGCTTCCAAGTACATTACAAAGTTTCATTGGTACCATCCCTGGATCAATAGGTGAAACAAGTACATTAGCTATTTTAATAGGTGCTGTAATTTTGTTGGCTACAGGTATTGCCAGCTGGAAAGTGATGGTGAGTGTTTTTGCCGGTGGTTACCTGATGGCTTTAGGATTTAACGCAATAGGTACTACTGATGCAATGAATGTTGATGCAATTCAACAGTTATGCCTTGGTGGATTTGCTTTTGGTGCTGTGTTCATGGCAACAGATCCTGTATCAGCATCTCGTACAGAAGCAGGTAAATATATTTATGGTTTCTTGATTGGTGTTTTTGCCATTATGATTCGTGTATTTAACCCGGCTTATCCAGAAGGAGTAATGTTAGCTATATTATTGATGAATACATTTGCTCCGTTAATTGACCATGTAATTGTTCAACAAAATATTAAACGCCGTTTAAAACGAGTAAAAGTAAACGCTTAATAAAATAGAAAAATGGACAAACAAGGAAATACATATACGTTTCTGTACGCATCAATAATGGTAATTGGAGTTGCTGCGATATTAGCTTTTATCTCAGTTTCTTTAAAGCCAATTCAAAGCAAAAATGTAGCTGTGGCAAAAAAGATTGATATCTTAAAATCAGTTGGTATTGCCAGTGATGCAAGTACAGCAGAAAAGTTATACGAAGAACATATTGGATCTAATACAAAAGTATTAAATATCGAAGGCCAGGAGGTTGAAGGTAGTGCTTTTGATGTTGATTTGAGTAAGGAAGTGCGCAAAGATCTTAAAGAAAGAAGCTATCCTTTATATATCTGTAAGCTGGATAATGGAGAGGAAAAGTTGATTATTCCTTTAAGAGGTGCTGGTCTTTGGGGCCCAATTTGGGGGTATATTTCATTAAATTCGGATAGAAAGACCGTTTATGGAGCAACATTCGATCATAAAGGAGAAACTCCCGGTTTAGGTGCTGAGATTGCCAAGGATTTCTTTCAGGAGCCTTTCAAAGGAAAAACAATTTACAGTGATTCCGGAGATTTTACTTCTATTGAAGTGGTAAAAGGTGGTGGAACAGAAAATAATCCTCATGCTGTAGATGCTATCTCAGGTGGTACGATTACCAGTAAAGGTGTTTCTGCCATGCTTCAGGACTGTCTGTCAGGTTACGAAAAATATTTAAAAAATTAAACGGTTAAGAAATGAGTGACAAAGAACCTTTGTTTTCAGCGAAAAACCGAAAACTGATAACAAACCCGTTAAATAAGCAAAACCCAATTACCATCCAGGTATTAGGTATTTGTTCTGCTTTAGCGGTTACGGCAAAATTAGAGCCGGCAATTGTAATGTCTATTTCGGTGATGTTTGTAGTAGTTTTTGCAAACGTAATCATCTCGTTATTACGTAATACAATTCCTGCTCGTATTAGAATTATTGTTCAACTGGTAATAGTTGCGGCTCTTGTAATTATCGTTGACCAAATATTACAGGCTTTTGCCTACGAAGTAAGTAAGCAATTATCTGTATTTGTTGGTTTGATTATTACCAACTGTATTATCATGGGACGTTTAGAAGCTTTTGCTTTGGGTAACAAACCATGGCAATCGGCTTTAGATGGTGTTGGTAATGCAGCCGGTTATGGAATTATCCTTGTTATCGTAGCATTCTTCAGAGAATTATTCGGATCAGGTACTTTAACTTTACCAGGTTTAGGTACCCTTCATATTATTCCTGATTTTATTTATGATCTTGGATACCAAAATAATGGTTTGATGATCTTACCTCCTATGGCACTGATTACGGTTGCTGTTATTATTTGGGTGCAACGTTCACGTAATAAAGATTTGATTGAATCTTAATTTATTAACAGGAAAATAAAATTTCAATGGAAAATATAATTAATATATTCATCAAGTCTATTTTTATCGATAACATGGTATTGCTTACTTCCTTGGTATGTGTTCATACCTGGCTGTATCAAAAACTGTTAAAACATCGTTTGGACTTGGTATCGCTGTAGTTTTTGTACTATTAATTACTGTACCTGTAGATTACCTTTTAAATGAGTATGTACTAAAAGAGGGTGCTCTAAGATGGTTAGGAGAAGGATTTGCAGATGTTGATTTAAGCTTCTTGAGCTTTATCATGTTTATTGCAGTCATTGCATCTATGGTACAATTGGTAGAAATGATTGTAGAAAAATTTGCTCGGCACTTTATAGCCAGTTAGGTATTTTCTTACCTCTTATTGCTGTAAACTGTGCTATTTTAGGAGGATCTTTATTTATGCAAGAGCGTCAGTATGCATCTTTAGCTGAAGCTACTTCTTTCGGCCTGGGTTCCGGAATTGGTTGGTTGCTTGCTATTGTAGGTATTGCTGCTATCGTGAAAAATTAAAATACTCTGACATTCTGCTCCATTAAGAGGTTTGGGTATCACATTTATCGTAACCGGTTTAATGGGTATTGCATTTATGAGTTTTATGGGTATTCAACTATAAAAAGTAAGAAAACAGATATACTATGATATTTTTAGCAAGTCAGGGTACGGTAATCACTACCAGTGTGGTAGTTTTCTTACTTGTTATCCTACTGTTGGTGTCAATACTTTTGTGGGTTAAACAAAAGTTAACACCGGCAGGAACAGTTACTATTGACATTAATGAGGGCGAAAAAGCTTTGGAAGTAGCTCCTGGTCAAACATTATTGTCTGCTTTAGGAAGTAATAAAATCTTTCTCCTTCTGCATGTGGAGGTGGTGGTACTTGTGCTATGTGCCGTTGTCAGGTTAATGAAGGGGCTGGTTCTATTTTGCCCACTGAAACTGGTTATTTTACTCGTAAGAGCAAGCCAATAACTGGCGTTTAGCTTGTCAGGTTAAGGTTAAAGAAGACCTTAAAATGCATATTCCTCAGGAGATTCTTGGTATTAAAAAGTGGGAATGTACTGTTGTGTCAAACAACAATGTGGCTACTTATATTAAAGAGTTTGTGTGTGAAATTGCCTGAGGGCGAAACTTTAGCACTTTAAGTCGGGTGGATATATTCAGATTGATGTACCTAAAATCACTGTTGATTTTAAAGATATGGAGATCGGTGAGAAATTTCGCGATGAGTACGAAAAGTATGGCATCTTTGATTTAAAAATGGTGAACCCTGAGGAAACATTCCGTGCTTACTCAATGGCTAACCACCCTGCAGAGGGTAATATCGTGATGCTGAACATTCGTATTGCTACGCCTCCGTTCGACAGGGTAAATGGTGGATTTATGAAAGTGAATCCTGGGGTTTGTTCTTCTTATATCTTCTCTCGTAAACCTGGTGATAAGGTTACTGTTTCCGGTCCTTATGGAGAGTTCTTTATTAAGGATACTGACCGTGAGATGATGTTTATTGGTGGTGGTGCAGGTATGGCTCCTATGCGTTCGCATATCTTCCATATGTTCCATACTGTAAAAACTGGTCGTAAGGCTACTTTCTGGTATGGTGCCCGTTCAGTTAAAGAAATTTTTTATAAAGAGCAATTCGAGGCTATCGAAAAGCAATTTCCTAACTTTAAGTTTAAGATTGCATTGAGTGATCCTCAACCTGAAGATAACTGGGAAGGTTCTACCGGATTTATCCATCAGGTTATTCATGATGAATACCTGGTTAATCATGAAGAGCCTGAAGATATTGAATATTATCTTTGTGGACCTCCAATGATGAACGATGCAGTGAATAAAATGCTTTATGATTTAGGTGTGCCTGATGAAATGATTGCATTTGATGACTTTGGATCTTAATGATTAAGACATTTAGATATTCAGGTATTCACCTGAAGTGATTAAAAGGCTCCTTCAAGGAGCCTTTTTTTATGGTAGATTAACAATTATACGGATTTATTTTTTATATTTTCGTTAGCTCAAAATCAACACTCATTAAGCAATGAAGAAGAAGCATCTCCTACGAAATCTATTCGTTATAATAGGTGGTTTTATTTTATTATTGGTCATTCTTGCCGAAGTTTTTAAAAACGATATCGTTAAATTAGCTATACAAAAAGGTGCTAAAACCTTTGATGTTCCACTAAGTGTTGGCGATGTTGATTTTAGTTTAATATACCGGTTCCCCCTGGCTACTATTGAGTTCGAAGATCTTGTTATGACTTCTGGGACGGTAGCCAATGATTCTCTAAGGCTTGTACCTGATACGCTTGCCAAAATATCAAAATTATATGCCTCTGTCGATTTATGGGAGCTGATAGATGGAAATATTTTTGTAAAAAAGATTGATATCGAAAATGCTAATTTCAAATATATTGTTGATTCTTTAGGTAACAGCAATTTCGATTTTCTTTTAACTTCAAGTGTGGATACCCTACCTCAGGAAACAACCGATACAACCGTTATTCAGGGTGTTTACTCGTTAGAAAAATTGACTCTTTCGGATATTGATATCGATTATGTAGATGATTTTATGAAGTTTAATACCAGCTTGTCTATACCTGAAGTTATTGTCAAAGGTGAAGTAAAACCTGAAGGTTACCTGGCTCATACAGAAGGTGAATTAATGGTAAGGTCTGTTGAGTATGATAACTTTCATCTGGAAGATCTTCAAAAGAGTCGTTTGCTGTTTGATATTAGCGCAATGAATGATACTTTGGACGTGGAGGATTTAACATTAGATGCTGCCGGTGCCATTTTTAAAGGAAAGGGATTTGTTATCAAGGGTGATAGTTTGTATCAAAATCTCTCAATATCGGCTGCAGATATTGATTTGGCCAAGAGTTTTAAGTTTTTACCTTCTAAATTAAAAAGGGATTTGCAACTGAAAGACCTGGGCGGCCATTTAAACCTTTCCGGATCAACTCATGGTTATATCAGTCCGAATTCAATTCCCCAGTTAGATTTTAATATTGAATTAAGTGAGGGTAATATTAAGTATGATACCTACCCCGAAGTAAAAAATATTAATCTTTCGGTTAATGTTGTTAATGGTTATGCGTCTCGTCTTGAATCTGCTTCTGTGAATGTAAAACAATTTCATGCAGAAACACAAAGCAGTAAAGTTGATGTCTCGGCTTTGATTCAAAATATGAATAATATACAATATGATGTGGTTGCCGATATTACTCTGGGGTTACAAGAAATAAAACCTTTCGTTCCGGATTCGCTGCTTAACGATTTAGGAGGTATAGTTTCAGCCAACATATCTACCTCAGGACTGTTACCTGATTCTATAACCGATGATTTTTATGATTATGCTTTGGGAAGAACTAAACTGAACCTGAAATGTAATAATGTAAACGTTAAAATGGATTCAATACCTGAGATCAATGATTTTTCTGGTTCATTTACCTATAATGCACATAATTTTGGATTTAAAGGAGTAAAAGTAAAAATACCCGAGTATAATATTGATGTTACTGATGGCTATTTGAAAACAGCATTCAAGGGAAAGATTAGTAACTATAAAAATGTGGCATTAAATATTGATAGTTTAATGTTAAAAATGCAGGATTCTTATTTGGCATTGTCTGGAAAAGTTAAAGGTTTGGATCATGTTAATTATGATTTGAATGTTAATACTAAATTGGAACTTAACGAAATTGCCAGGATACTTCCTGATTCTATTGTTAACAACCTTAGTGGATCAGTAAGTGGGTTTGTTTCTTCTAAAGGACAATTTTATATCGATTCAGTGGCGGATCAGGCTATGCCTCTTTTATTTGAAAAGAGTCAATTTGGAGTGTCATTTAATGCTGTAACAGTAGATATGCCCGATACAATTATGAGTGTTAAAAATCTGTTTGGACAATTAAAATATAGTTCTGACACATTGCGGGTGGATAGGGTTGAAGGAGCTTATTGCGGTTTGGATTTTTCTGCCGATTCAACAATAATATCAGGTTTATATACAGCCGCAATTCAAAATAATAGAAAGGATTTATTTGTTCACGGTAACTTTGGTGTGGGTGATTTTGATTATGCATTGATAGATAAGTTAATGAATGATACTGTACCTATGAGTGAAAGTGAACAGAGTAAGGCAATGGAAGAGGCCTTAAATGAAGAACCATATGTACAGAATTACTCCATTAAAGTTAATGGCAAGGCAAAAGCTAAAAGTGTGAAATATGGTGATGTTTTAGCTGAGAATATTCAATCGAAATTTCTGGCTGATGTTAGTAAAGGTTTGTATGTAGCAGACGATCTTGTATGTGATGTTTTTGGTGGAGGTATTGGTGGATCATTAAAATATATGATGACTGATGCTCCAAAAGATACGATACTTAGAGATGTTTTGGATTTTAGATTAAGTGCTGATAATATAGATGTTTCCAGGATGATAGATGAATTGCAGGAATATGTGCAGGAATATGAAATTACAAAGGAAAATGTACAGGGATTGTTTTCTTCTAAAATGGATGGTAAGGTTATTTTGCATAATTATATGCCGGTATTGGATTCAATGTTGTTGTCAGGTGATTTAAAATTAGAGAATGGTGCACTGATAGGACTTAAAGCAATATCCGATCTGGAAAGTATTCCTGGTATTGGCATTAAAAATCTGAATAACCTTCATTTTAGCACCTTGTCAAGCAGTTTGTTCATGTACGATAATCAGATCTATATTCCCAAAACAGATATTTTCTCTTCTTCATTTGAAGCATCTTTTTTGGGAATGTATAGTTTTAATGGAGAATATGATTTTCATATAAGAGCTCTTCTGGGACAAATTTTGTCAGGTAAAGTTAAAACAAAACAGAAAGAAGTATTAGACAGTGGATTCGATGCTGATGACAAAGGTAGGTATTATGTGTCAAGCTATCTGGATGGTAAAAGTAAAGCCTGGTTTGATAATAAAAAGGATAGGAATAAAATGCAGACAACAATTAAGGTGAAAAAAGGAGTATTGGGCTTTGTGTTTTTCCCAAAAATGGTGAAATATAATACCGATTTTTAATTTTAAAGTATAAAAAATTGAATAATATAAGATTGCGTGTAATTCTGGTTTCACTGTTTGCTTTCTTTTCGGCTTTTGTCGTTTATAAGTTGGTTGGGTATTTTGAAGATAGAGATGGAAAATATAATCATGATATTATTCGTCAAGCCTTGAAACCAAGGGATAGTGATATCATATTTGGTTCTCTTGATGCCGGGGAATCAATATATATGTATGGAAATTATAGATGTATTCATTGTGTGCATTTTTTTAATGAGGTTTTACCTGATATAGAAAAAAAAATATTTAGCGAAGGTAAAATTAATTTAAGATTTAGGGTAATTCCGTTGATAAAGAATAAAAAATCAATTGATGCTTATTCTGCTGCAATTAGTGTTTCGAAATATGGAGAATATGATAAGTTTCATCAAATGCTGTTGTTTAATTTTAATTTGGTTTATTCTAAGAATTATGAGGATCTTTTAAATTATATATTAGAACATAATGAGGCTATCGCTCAGGATTATATGTCAGGAAATAACATATTGGAAATACATAGAAATATTGAAGAGTTTAAAAAATGTGGATTTACAGGAACTCCGGTTTTTATATTTCGTAACAATATTTTTAAAGGGGAAATCTCTATTAAAAGAATTGAATCTATTTTAAATAGTTAATATTTGTACTTATGAAAAAGTTTGTTTTTTTACCACTAGCATTAGCGGTGATGTTTATGTTTATCACTACTTCTTGTTCGGATGATGATAGTGATGAAACTTGTGATTTTATACCAAATACAAGTCCTGAAACTTGTGATGTTTCATCTGTTAGTTTTTGTAGTGACGGAGAAAATTCATATTTGGTAGTGAATGATGAAAATGGAGAATCTAATAATTTTATTTGCGATGGAGATGATTGTGATGATGCCTATAATGAGGTTTATAATTATTTAGGATGTCTTAATGGAGAATCATCTGTGAATCTTAATTCGCCTGCTTACATTGCCTTTAAATCAATGTCATTAAAAGTTATTGCAGAAGCCAGAGCTGCTGCAGGATGTAATTAGATTCAAAAATACAGTATATTATAAAGCCATCTTTTTAGATGGCTTTTTTGTTGGTCAAAAGAGACTTGTGTTTTGCTCAATTATGAAGTAAATTTGATAATCAACACAAAACACAACATCATGAAACAATTTGCTGCATTTTGCATTTTTTGCTCAGCCTTTTTAATGGGGCGTTCACAGACGTTTATTGCTGATTATACTATTGCTAAAGAATCTGTCTTAAGATCTATTCCTCAAACATATATTGATAAGGCTCGTAACCAGTTTAATATAGCGTACTGGCATACTTCTCACGGTACTCATGTGTATTACGGACTGTGTGGGCTGCAGGATTATAAGCCGGGGGATGATGAATTATTTGCAATAACAAATAATAACCCTACAGCAAATAAACTCGAATTTCATGATATTTATGGTTATGATTTAAGCACAGGGGAAACAGCTTTTATTCAAAGAACCCGTGATTATCTTGATGATCCTGAAAATGCTCAAATTAATATTGTAATGTGGTCGTGGTGTAATATTGCAGGGCATGATGTAGCTACTAATTATCTACCCGGTATGCAAACATTAATCAATGAATATGGAGAAGGTGGGCTCTAAGGTAGGAACAGGTGAAGAGCAACGTGAAATTCCGGTGAATTTTATCTTCATGACAGGTCATGCTAACTATAATAACAATATAGGAAAAGGCAAACCCAAAGATCAGGCTAATTTAATTACAGAATATTGTAATGCTAAAGGGTATTATTGTCTGGATTATTATAGTATTGATACCCATTGTATGAATGATAATTATTGGTTAGACTCCGGTGATGATGGCAATTCAGCATTGTATGGAGGAACAGGGAAATTTTACCTGGATTATCAGAATAGAAATACAATTGGGAATGGCTATTACGAAAATAAAAATGCCCCAGGAGGAAGTGTTACCTATGGCGCACATAATACACAACATATAACTGCAAATAGAAAAGCTTATGCCATGTGGTATATCTTGGCTCGATTGGCAGGATGGGATGGAAAAGAAATACCAATTGATAAAGAACAGGATTCAAATTCTGAGTTTTTTTATTTCGATTCAGAAGACAATATTATTATTTTATTAGATGAGGATTTGGTCAATAATGCTTTTTATCGTCTTTATAATTTAACAGGAATAATGGTAATGCAAAAATCAATAGATAGCACAATTATTTCTTTAAGTGGAATTGAAAATGGTATCTATATTTTTGCTATTCATTATGGGAATCGTAAAATAGTTAAGAAAATACTTGTCTCCTAATGTGTAATAATAGAATCTATGGATTGAAAATTTATATTACATTTGCGCTTTCTAACAAGCTTTAATATGTATAAGTTATTATTTTCTTTCTGTTTGGTATTACTCATTTCTTGTAAACCTCAAAATCAGGATTATATTAAAATGCAAGGGATGATATTTGGTACATTCTACCATATCATTTATCAACCTGTAATTGAGGACGATTCTATCAGTTTCGGAGTTACTAAAGAACTGGATAAAGTCGATTGGGCTTTATCAACATTTAAAGACACTTCTACAATTAGTAAGTTTAACTATAGTGAAAAGGGATTCACGGTTGATTCTTTGGTGAAGTATGTTTATCTGTCGGCTGTTGAGGTTAATAAAAATACAGGGGGAGCTTTTGATATGACTGTGGGCCCTTTGGTTAATGCCTGGGGATTTGGATTTAAGAAGAAAGATAGTATTACAAATGCTTTAATTGATACTTTGCTTTTAAATGTTGGAATGGATAAACTTCACTTGAATGGAAATTTTCTTTCAAAAGAAAAACCTGCTATTATGATTGACGCCAGTGCCATTGCGAAAGGATATGGAGTAGATGTTGTTGCAGATTATTTAGCTTCTCAGGGTATAAAAAACTATATGGTTGAAATAGGGGGTGAAATTCGTGTAAATGGAGTTAATAATAAAGGAATAGCCTGGCGGGTTGGGATAGATAAACCTATAGATGATAAAGCTGCTGCAAACAGAGAAATCCAGGATGTTTTATCGCTTTCAGATGTTGGCTTGGCAACCAGTGGAAACTATCGTAATTTCTATATTAAAGAAGGTAAAAAATACGCCCATACAATTGATCCAAAAACCGGATATCCGGTGCAACATTCCTTGTTAAGCGCTTCAATAATTGCTCCCCAATGTATGGTTGCTGATGCGTATGCAACCGCCTGTATGGTTATGGGATTGAATAAAAGTATGCAGGTGATAAATAGTTTGGCCGGTGTAGAGGGATATTTTATTTATGTTGATGAGCAGGGGAATAATCAGGTGGAATATACCGATGGATTTAAAAGCTTAATTGTAGAGTAAGTTAATGAAAAACAGAGCTGTTTAAGAGATTAAATAGCTCTTTTGTTTTATAATTGAAATAACGTCTTTCTTTAAATCCTACAACCCATTGTATGCCTTGAATGGCGTTGGTAATAAATATTTCATCAGCATTTAATAAATCATCTTCAGAAGCCCCGCTGCATTCTTCAAATTTTAACTGTTTATTTTGTCGGATAAGGTTAATCACAGTTTGTCTCATTACTCCATCAACGCATCCGCAAAATACCGATGCTGAATAAACAGTGTTGGCTTTTATCCAAAATAAATTAGAACTGGAGGCTTCAATTATTTTATTTTCAGCGTTAATTAAAAGACAATCATCAACATTTTCTTCTTTTTTATTCAAAGCAGCCAAAACATAATGAATAGAATTGCCACATTTAAAATAAGAAACCGGACTATAGCTCTTTTTTATCTCTGAATATACTGACACTAATAATCCTTTTGTATTTAGTACAAATCCAGAATTGTTTAATTTTGAAATTTCAATTAGGAAATCTGCCTTATTCTCTATCGGGGTATATAATCCTTCGCCCGATCTGAAGAATTCAATTCTAACCCTGCAATCGTCAAATATTTTGTTCTTTTGAATCAACTTTACAATCATACCTTGTAATTCATGTTCGGAAGGTATTGATGCTAAATCCAGTTTAAGACTAATCATTGCTTTTCTGATTCTTTTATAATGAAGATCAAAAGAAAGGGGGAGTTGTCCGTTGGTTCTTATGGTTTCAAAAAATGAATCTCCATATTTAAAAGCCCTGTTGTTAAATCCTATAGGTACCTGATATGAAGGAAATGTCTTTCCGTTAAAATTTACAAAAGTATCCATGGTGATTATAACTCAATAATTTGTTTTGCAATATGGTAAATTGAAGTGTTTTTTTTAACCTTAAAACAAGTTTTTTATACCAGCAGCGTTCCCAGCTTCAATATCTCTTTCTGAATCTCCAATTAAAAAGGAGCAGTTAAGATCTATGTTATAATCTTTAACAGCGTTTAGAATCATTCCTGGTTTTGGTTTTCTGCAATCACATTCTGAAACGGCATTATGGTGCGGGCAGTAGTATATGGCATCAAATGCAGCATTGTGTTTACTAAGTTGAGCCTGCATATAATCGTGTACCTGAATAATGTCGTGTTCGGTGTATTCTCCTTTGGCAACCCCTCCCTGGTTTGTAATCATAATTAGCAGAAAACCATTTTTTTTTAATAAAGAAAGGGATTCTGCCACATGAGGATTGAAAACAAAGTCATTAACTTTATATACGTAGTAATGACCTTCATCGCTATTGATAACACCATCTCTGTCAATAAAAACTGCTTTAGTCATGGTTGAATTTTATAAAAATGGGATCAATTCGTGAATAAAGTCGATAAATAAAGATGGTTTATAGAGCATAGGAAAAATGAAACCAAAAACAGCACCCCAAAAGTGGGCATCATGACCAATGTTATCAACGTTTTTTTTGAGCCATTACTCTGGAGTAAATCAAATACCCAACTCCAAATACAATACCGGGAACAGGAATCGCCATAAACAGGTATAGCATACTGTAGGGACTAAAAAATATGGAAGTAAAAACTACTGCAGATACTGCTCCGGAAGCTCCTATGGCATTATAATGAGGATTGTCTTTTTCTCTGAATAATGAGTAAAGACTCGAAAACACCAGAGAAGAAAAAAACAGTAGTAAAAACATAACTACTCCTCTGCCGGGAAAAGCGTAATTAAAGTGATAAAATAACAGCTCTCCCAAATGAATAGAGAACAAACATATTTACCAATAGATGTGTCCAGCTTCCATGTAAAAACCCATGAGAAATTAAACGAATATATTGTTTGCGATGTATGATTTGATAAGCATTAAATTGATAGCGATATAACAGCGTGGTTTGGCTAAACGCCATAACACTAAATATTACAATTGCACCAATTAGTATTATTAAAATATTCATGTTAATTGATTGTATTTTAAATTAGATAATTTCAGATTCTGGTCTTCAGTTCTCAGTCTTCAGTCTTTTGCACTATGTATACGGCTTTCAACTATAATAGTTAGTGCATGATTTTTAAAGATCATTTCTTTTAAAAGATCACCCCATATCTGCCGATACGTTATTAAAACCTTTGCTTTTCATATCATAGTCTCTGAGAATAGATATGATTGCAACAACTTTACGAGCCGAATAATTTCGTGCTCCTAAGGTGTAATCCTGAACGAAAAAAAGGATTAATACCTAATTCTTTTGCAACATTGGCTTTTCCTTTATCAGGAAGGTAATAATAAACCATTAGTTTTGAAAAGTAGTTAAACAGAACTGTAATGATGGCTTGGATTGGGTGCTCTTTGGGGTTTTTTGAGAATACTTTTATAATCTTGTTTGCCTTTAAAACATCCTTGTTGATGATTGCCTTTTGTAGCTCAAAACTATTATAATCTTTGCTCAGACCGATGTTTTTTTTCAATATGCTCAGGAGTAATATGATTCACTTCTTTGCCAATGGCAACCTGAAGCTTATCAAGTTCCTTAACTATTTTAGAAAGATCTGTGCCTAATGAATCACCAAGAAGTGCGCTGGCTTTCAGGTCAATCGTCATCCCTAAGCCTTTAAGATAACCTGTAATCCATTGCCGAGATCTGGTTGTCGTAAAGTTTTTTTAAATTCAAAGATGCAATTGTCTTTCTTTAGAATAGTGGCGAGTTTCTTTCTTTTGTCAAGTGTTTTATATTTATAGTTAACAACAAGGATGGTAGATGTTAATGGAGCTGTGGCATAGTGTTGAAGCTCTTCAATTTTTATCTAAATATTGAGCTTCTTTTACTACAATAACCTGGTGTTGAGCCATCATTGGATAAACGACGCGCAGCCATCACAACTGTGGCAGCATCCACATCTTTACCATAGAAAATGGTTTGATTAAAACCCTTTTCTTCTTCTGTTAAAACATTGTCGACAATGTAATTTGTGATTTCATCAATGTAATAGGTTTCTTCACCCATTAAAAAAATAGATGGGTTTAAATTGGCGGTTTTTTAGACTCGCCATTATTTGTTGAAACTCGTTCATATTTTATTGCTTTGCTGCAAAATTACAATTAATCACTAATTATCAAACAGCAGATGTTTTACTGATTTTCCATCGTTCAATATTTTCTTTTAATGAATCGATGCCAATCTGAAGATGTTGGTTTTACGTATTCTTTAGTTACTTTTTGGTCGCTCTCTGCAGTTTTTATTCCTGCCGAAATCATTGGCTGATCAGATACCAGTAAAAGAGCTCCGGTTGTGAATTTCGTTTGCAAAACCAACAGTGAAGATTGTGGCTGTTTCCATATCTATTGCCATTGCTCTCGTCTTTTCAAGATAGTGTTTGAAGCGTTCGTCATACTCCCCAAACTCTTTTATTTGTGGTGAATACAGTGCCGGTCCAATAATCTCTTGCATTATCCCTGATAGTTGTCGATACAGCTCTTTGTAAACTAAACGCAGGAAGAGCGGGAACTTCAGCAGGAAGGTAATCGTCGGATGTTCCCTTCGTTTCTTATGGCTGCAATAGGGATTATTAAATCGCCCAATTGATTTTTTTTTCTTTAAACCGCCACATTTTCCAAGGAATAAAAACAGCCTTGGGTTGAATGGCGCTTAATAAATCCATTATAGTTGCTGCGTTAGGGACTACCCATACCAAAATTAATGATTGTTATTCCATCAGCACTTGCGTTAGGCATGTTATGATCTTCTCCTACGATTGGTACATTGTGCCATTCTGCAAATAAATCAATGTAATGCTGGAAATTTGTTAATAAAATATGAGATGTAAAATCTTCAAGTTTTCTTCCTGTATATCTGGGAAGCCAATTGTCTACTATATCTTTTTTTGTCTTCATATGATTGTGTTTTATTTTAATGGTTATATGGAACTTGCCAATTTTGTAATCCGTACCGATAAATCTGGACAGGCATTGTGTGAGAATTCTTTGACTTTTTCAAACTACCGATTCTCGTGGCTTGTTTCATGGTTAATTATTTCTCTGAATTGTTAAAGAACATAATTTTTTTCGTGTAAAAATTTTATAAAAAATAACAAAAAGGTTTTAACCTTAATATAGATTAACAGAGTTTGCCTCGTCTAGTTTAATAAAATAGACAAAAGTTTCAGTGTTGGTAAATTTTTGCAAGATTCTATTTAGGATAAATTGGAGTATATTTGTACAAATTTTAATTATGCAGGAACTTAATTTACCCAAATATAGTTTTACAATCAGGGAAATAGATGGTAAAAGAATGATTTTTGATACCATACGAAAGAAGTTGGTTAAACTTACTCCGGAAGAATGGGTTCGCCAAAATTTTATTTCCTATTTGGTGCATTTAAAGGAATTTCCTGCCTTCGTTAATAGCAATTGAGACTAAAGTAAAAAATAAATGGCCTGTCTCAACGTGCAGATATTGTTTCTTATAACACTCAAAAAAAGCCTGTATTGGTTGTGGAATGCAAAGCTCCTCATATTAAAATAACCAATCAGGTATTTGATCAGGTGGCAAGATATAACATCCAGTTAAAAACAAGGTTAATTTGTGTAACTAATGGATTAAATCATTATTGCGCTTTATTGGATAAGGATGGCAGAAACTATAATTTCCTGGAAGACATACCAACCTATAATCAATTAAAAAAGCATCTTTCACTCGTTGATTAATTGATAAAACAATTCATCGTGGTAAGTTTGTCCTATTTTTCTCCATTTTTTTCGGATTCCGGTTTTGATAAATCCATGTTTTTCAAATAACTTAATACTTTTTTCATTGTTTTCTGTAATTGAACAATACAATTGAAAGATGCCTAAAGTGTTAAAACAATAATCGATAAATAAGTCTAAGGCTTGCGAAGCATATCCTTTACCTGTGAACTCTTTATTTAACATGATTCCAACACCGGCTCTGTTATGATATGGATCAAAATCAAATAAATCTATCATTCCCACAAGTACAGGACTTTCCTCTTCAGTTTCAATCATTAAGCGTAATTCTTTCGATTGGTATATATCCAGGTTAATTCCTTTAATATATTGTTTTAGCTGGTGACGGGAAAATGGTTTTTGTGTATCCGAAACGATCCAGAGTTTCATATTATTTTCCCACTGATATAAAACATCAATATCTTCAGGTTCAATTGCTCTTAAAGCTACGTTATATTCCACTATTATTCTTCTACTTTAATCTTATTCAACTGCCAGAAATATCTTACAAATGCATCGTTGTATCCTGTTTTTTTAACAACTTCCTTTTTCGCATTTTTTGCATCTTTAAAGTTTTGATACTGCCCATATATGTATCTGAAGTTTCCGTCTTTGCACTTGTAAACAATAATTTTGTTAAGGTCAATTGAAAATTGTTCAAGATTGCCGATAGCTTTGTTTAATGTAATAAACTGAACTGTATATGGATATTTATTTGTATCTATACCTGTTGAATAGTTTGTTTTATGCAAGTCTGACACGTTGTTTTTATTTTGATTAATAGGTGTAACTGTTAACCAAACATCATCCATATTTATTGAATGAGATGTTTTAATATATGTGTTATCTGAATTAAGTGAGTACTTAATGTTTTTAGATGTAACACCTAATCCTTCAAATTGTATATTATAATTTTTTTCTGTTTCCAGAATCATTAAATATTTACCTGTTTCGGGATTGGGTTTGTATTCGCCTTCCAGTGTATTGGTGCTCTCCTCTTTAACTACAATTCGAACATTATCCCAGTTTGTATCTTTATCACCTTTTAGTTGACCTCTGATTACCGCTAATTTATTTTTAAAAGGTTCTTCGTATTCAATCAGGTAGATGTCTGATCCGCCATAGTTTTGGTTGAATCTTGAAGATGCCAGGTAAGCTTTGTTTTCGGCGGCAGTAGGAACAAAAAAGAAATCGTCATCAGGAGTATTTATCGGGTAGCCCATATTTACAGGGGTTGCCCAGGTACTGTCAGCTTCCATCTTACTATAGAAAACATCAAAGTCTCCCATGGAATTATGTCCTTCAGAACTAAAATAAAGGGTTTTGTTATCTAGTCCAATCATAGGTGTTTCTTCGTTATATGGCGTATTTATTTTATCTCCCAGGTTTTGAGGGATTCCCCATTCTCCATTGGGAAGTTTCCTTACAGAGTAAATATCTAATCCGCCATATCCGCCTTTTCTATCACTTGTGAAAAATAAAATAGATTTGTCATTATTAATTGATGCATGAGTTTCGTTGTAACGACTGTTGATTCCATTGGGTAATTTATATGGTTCACTCCATGTTTCGCCATCAAAATAACTCACATATAAATTCTGACCATCAATGTTACTGATAAGCATATATAGCTCTGTTCCATCTGCTGATAAACATACTCCTGATTCGTGACTGTTTTTTTTAACTATGGATGTTAAGATTTTACTTTGATTCCATATTGAATCTTTTGTGCTGAAAAATACTTTCTCAGAAAATTGGCCATCATCCATTAATGTTGAGTATGAGGATTTTCTTTTGGATGTAAAAATCATCATTGATTCGTCAGCATTAATTAAAGGGCTGTGGTCGTCATATTTCGAATTGATATTTTCTCCAAGATTATGAACCTCAAGTTTTACCGGATGTTTCATCAGTTCAATACCGTTTTTGCATATCTCAATCTGTCTTGTTATATCTTTATTTAAGGTAGTATCGTTTTTATTAATAAAACCATTTATCGTATTGTATGTTTCTATACTCTTCTGATATTTGTACTGTAGCTGATATGATTTAGCAAGTGACATAAAAGCATCAATGCCAATTTCAGAATAGTATTGATCTGGATTTAATTTATCAATTGTTTTTATAAAATATGCCGAAGCGGAGTCTGCTTTGTTGTTAATATTTAAGTAGCAAAAACCTATATTGTAAAGCGCATTAATATTATCAGGTTCAGATTCTACAACTTTTTTAAATTGAGCAACAGCTTTTGTGCAATTCCCTGCTTCAGATAAAGAAACAGCATTGTTAAAAATTTTTGAATTGTTATTCAGGTTGTTTTGAGAGTAAGTATTTATTGATATCAATAAAAATAAGGAGATAACAAGTTTGTTCATTATTTTTTATGAGGTTGTTTAAAGCCGCTAAAATGCAAAAATAGTACATAAAGGGTTTTAAAACTTTGATGAATAGTAATTCTTTGTTGATAAATCCTACATTATTATTGTTATTCATCTTTTTCCATCACAATAGGATCTAAAAAAAATGTATGTTCTTTTCTTATATATGAGTTTCCTGCCGGGATATTAAAATTATTGAGTATTGTTTTATAGCCCTGCATATTAATTTCCATTTTGTAGTTTGTGTCAGATGGAACAATAAAAATGTATTTTCCTGTTATAGGTGATGGTTTATAAACACCTTCAATATGTCCGTTTTTTTTATTCACTAAAGTTATTTTTGCACTTTCTGCCGGATTTCCCTCGGGTGTGAATAAGAATCCACCAACCAAGGTTAATGAGTTTATATTTTCATCAGGAAATTCAATCAGATATATATCAGATCCACCAAAGCCATCATCTCTTTTTGATGCATAATATACTCTTTGTTCATCTATGGTTGGAGAAAAAAATAAGTCATCAAAGGGGGTATTGATAGGAAATCCGATGTTCCTTACATTATTCCAAATTCCAGCACTATCCATCGATGCAGTAAAGATATCAAACCCTCCAATGGATTTGTGTCCTTCGGAGCTAAAGTATAAAGTTTTCCCGTTGGGATGAATATTTGGACTTTCTTCGTCAAACGCTGTATTGATACCAGGTCCAAGATTCATAACCTTTCCCCATTCGCCTGTAGGAAGTTTTGATACTTTGTAAATGTCTTTTCCTCCAAAGCCTCCCATACGATCACTGCTAAAGAAGATGGTATTTCCATCCAGTGAAAAAGAAGCATGGGTTTCATTTGCCATACTGTTAATAGGAGCAGGGAATTTTATGAGTTCTCCCCATTTGTCATTTCTTAATTCGCTATAATAAATATTGCCTATTGAGCCATCATTTTGATAAAATAAAAGTGTTTTGCCGTCAGGCGAAATTCCAATTGTTGCGTTGTTTCCTCGTGTGTTTATTTCTACTGCTCTGGATGTTATCCATTGGCCTTCCCGCCATAATGAGAAATAAACATTTTCATCATTATATCCATTAGCTAACATTAATGACTCTTCAGTTTCTCTATTGGATGTAAATAGTAAAAGGTCTTCAGTAAGGTTTATTATAGGACTGTGTTCATCATATTCTGTATTAATGAGTGGTCCTAAGTTTGAGATTTTAAATTTGACTGGATGTTTTTGTAGTTCTATCGCGTTTTTACAATAGTTTATTTCTCTGTCGATTTTATCAAGAGCATCTTTTCTTTTTGCAGGAATTTCTTTTTTAAGCTGCTGGTATTGTTTTAATGCTTTTGCAAATTGATAATCTAAGTGGTAGGCCTGTCCTAAATAAAATCTTGATTCAATAGCATCAAAGCTGTTTTTATCCTCAATTGGAAATTGGTCTACAGCTTTTTCAAGTACTTCAATAGCTTTTTTAATTCTGTTTTCAGAAAACAGAAAACATTCTCCTGATTTATATAGCACATAAGAATTATCAGGATATTCTTTTAATAAATTATCGTAAATCTCAATAGCTTCTTTAAAGTTTTCTGTGTTAATATAATTATTGGCTTTTATGATTTGTTTTTTTATTTCTTTGTGTTGGGCAAATGAAAAGCTACAAATTATAAGTAATATTACTGTGGTTAAATGTTGTTTTCTCATTATGGAACTTTTATATATTTCATTAAAAGAATTTACTATAAAAGTATGCAAATGTTTTTATTTCACAATATTTAAAAGTGTTGAACTTGACCTTTTGTGTTTTTTTTATCGCTGCCAATCATCGTTTTAAGGTTGTCAGCTAAAAACCGGTATTTAAATTTTGTCTTATGATCATCCATGATTTGAATCATTTCATAAAACTTTATATGATTAACAGGAAAAATAAGTGTTCCATTTTCTATGTTACAAATATCTTCAGGTTGGATAGTATATGCTTTAAAAGGTGGCGGGATGTTAATACCATTTTCAGGTGAAACAATATAGTAATCTTCTGTATTGTCATTAACTTTCGCGTATGTGTTTTTTTTAAATACAGATAAAAATCTAATAAAGTAGATTCCCAGTTTTATTAAAATACTATATATAATACCATAGCTTTTGCTAAAGTGCTTGTTTGCAAATATGAGCATGGCTTTATAAAAACGATCCCTGTATATTTTATCCTTACTGGTGCTCTCACCTTTGAAGTGAATGATTGATGAATCAGAGAAGTAATAATTTTTATAGCCTGCCAAAGTTATTCTGTACGATAAATCAATATCCTCTCCATACATGAAAAATGATTCATCAAACATACCCACTTTTTCGATCACTTCTTTTTTTATACACATGAAGGCTCCTGCCAGGATTTCAACTGGATGGTTTTTATCGTTTGATAAATAACCTTTATGGTATTCGTTAAAAAGGTTGCTTTTTTTAAATAAAGAGGATAATCCCGACATCTTGCAAAAGGAGGCCCAAGGGGTAGGAATGCCTCTTTTCGATTCGGGCAGGAAAGAACCGGTACCATCTATCATTTTTATGCCCAAACTTCCAGCTTGGGTATTACTCTCTAAAAATGAAACTATTTTAGTAAATGTATCTTCTGCAACAATAGTATCAGGGTTAAGTATTAGTATATATTTTCCTTTTGCAAGTTTTATGGCTTGGTTATTGGCAATGGAAAAACCTGGATTATTGTTGTTTGCTATAAGTTGTGTTTGAGGAAAAGCTTTTTTTACCATTTTAACAGAGTCGTCTGTAGAATTATTATCTACAACAAATACTTCTGATTTTAATGAATGACAAGCTGAGTAAACAGAATGAAGACAGATTTTTAAAAAATCAACAGCGTTATAGCTAACGATAATTACGGATAAGTCCAAAAGCAATAAGATTAGTAAGGAAAATTATTTATCGCAAAATAAAGTTCTGAAAAACCTACAAATAGAATTACGGGAAGATTTTTCCATTTTATACTTTATTCTCTCAAAATCTTCTTCTCCTCCCAGTTTTAACTCCTGCCATATTTCTCCCCATCCATAAAAACCTCCAATGTTTCTATCGTCGATAAATATGTCAGCATTAATTTTTCTACTAGTTGTTTTTTCATCTAGTTTCTCTTCCGGATAGCTTTTGTTTACAGCATAAAACTCAATTCCCTTTTTTTTGCAATAGTCAACAGCCTCTTCTAATTCTTTCCCGGCTCTGTATGTCCAAAGAATTAGTAAATGTCCTTCTCTTTGCATTCCTTTTAGTGTTTCAAAAGCAAATGGCATCTCTTTCCCTATTGCAGGATATTTATGTTCTACAATAGTCCCATCAAAATCAACAGCAATGATCATAAGTAATAACGAATATTTTTAGTTTTCGTGTTTAATTAATAAATATCTCTTCTTCAGCGTCGGTAAGGTTCAGGTCGTTGCTTATTCTGTTTTTGGTAGGGGCATGAATAATGAATAAAATAAATACAACACCAAACATATATAAAAATGATTTGTCGGCAGAAACCAGGTACCCTATGGATGCTATAATACCAATGCCTTCAAGCATGGCAATTCTAACAATAAATGCCGAACGGTACATCCTGATTTTCGACAATAGGTTTAATGATTTATCTATGTGTTTTATTTTTTTAAAGAAGAAAATATGGCTAACAGGTATGCCAGCTAATAATGCAATAACAACAATAGATTTTATGATGGCCTGATTGTCTGCATTAAAAACAGGTAGCTGTCCTATCTTATATACAATAAACACAGAAGCAATAGCTGCAATCGACATTGAAAAAAGAATTGCAATATATATAAGGTTTAATGTTTTAAATTGATTTTTTAATTCAGGTTGCATTTTTAATGACTTTGAATGTTAATAATAAATTTATGATTAAATTTTCATGCTTGATTCGAAAGGAAGCCTGTTTATTAAAGATCGTCCAAGAGTAACTTCATCGGTATACTCTAATTCATCTCCAATTGAAACTCCTCTTGCAAGCATGGTAATTTTAATATTTAAAGAAGAAAATTTCCTGAATAAATAAAAATTGGTTGTGTCGCCTTCCATGGTTGTAGGAAGTGCAAATATTAATTCGTTTATTTCTCCTGATTTTACTTTTTCTTCTAATGGTTTAATGGTTAAATCATCAGGTCCAATTCCATCCATTGGTGAAATAATCCCTCCTAATACATGATAAACGCCAAAATACTGTTGTGTGTTTTCAATAGCCATTACGTCTTTAATATTCTCTACTACGCATACTGTTGAATGGTCTCTTTTGATGTTTGAACATATGTCACATACTTCATGGTCAGAAATATTAAAGCATTTTTTACAATAAACAATTTCTTCACTAAGTCTTTTTAGTGCGTCGGCAAAACGCAATACATCTTTTTTTTCCTGTTTTAAAAGATACAGAACTAACCGTAATGCACTTTTTCTTCCAACTCCGGGGAGTTGTGAAAATTCTTTTACTGCATTTTCTAATATTTGTGATGGGTAGCTTTCCGAATTCATTTATTCATCAAAAATGTTAATCGCTCAAAGTTAAAAAAATTATCAAGGTATAACTTGGATTAAAGACTGTACTCATTTATTTTTAACCGATTTTAATTGTTAATATAATTTTATGAAGCCTTTATATATTGGATTGCTGGTTGCTCTGTATTTTATTGTTTTAATGATTATTTCCTTTGTTACAGGGAAAAAATCTGATAATAAAAGTTTTTTTGTAGGTAATCGTCAATCGCCCTGGTATATCGTTTCTATTGGTATGATTGGGGCAAGTTTATCGGGTGTTACTTTTATATCTGTTCCGGGATGGGTGCATACAACTCACTTTACCTATCTACAGATGGTAGCCGGTTATTTCCTGGGTTATCTGGCTATAGCTCATATATTGTTGCCTGTATATTATAAGTTAAATCTAACATCAATTTATACTTACCTCGAAGAGAGATATGGGAAGTTCGGTTATAAAACAGGAGCCTGGTTGTTTTTGATCTCCAGAACTGTAGGAGCATCAGCCAGGTTGTACCTGATGGCTAATGTTCTTCAGTTAAGCTTGTTTAATGCCTTGGGTATTCCCTTTGTGGCTACTGTTTTCATTACGATTGCTTTAATTTGGCTTTATACGTTCAGGGGCGGAATAAAAACTATTATCTGGACAGATACCCTTCAAACTGCATTTATGTTGACATCAGTAATTATTACCATAGTTTATATTGCAAAATCAATGCATCTGGATGTGTGGGGTGTGGTTGATATGATCAATCATAGTGAACTAAGCAGAGTTTTTGTATTTGATGACTGGAATTCAAAGCAAAACTTTTTTAAACAATTTATTAGTGGTGCTTTTATTACCATTGTAATGACGGGTCTTGACCAAGATATGATGCAGAAGAATCTGTCATGCAGAAATTTAAAAGAGGCTCAGAGAAATATGAAATGGTATGGTTTTGCTTTTGTTCCAACTAATATTTTGTTTTTATCGTTGGGGATTTTATTGTATATGTTTGCCAATCAACAAGGTTTAACATTGCCTGAACGATCAGATGATTTGTTTCCGATGATTGTTAATAGTGGCAAATTACCCGCTATAGTCGGCGTTTTTTTTATAATAGGTTTGGTTGCTGCTGCATATAGTAGTGCCGACTCTGCATTAACCTCATTAACAACATCATTTTCTGTAGATATATTAGGTACCAAACATGGAGAAGATCTTTCAAAAAAAAGAAGGATGTTGGTGCATTTAACCTTTTCATTGGTTTTAATGTTGACAATTATTCTTTTTCGGGTTTTTAAAGCAGATAGTATCATAAGTACTATATTTATTTTAGCCGGGTATACTTATGGACCTCTGCTTGGATTATATGCATTTGGTTTGTTTAGTAAAATTAAGGTTAAGGATCAATGGATTCCGTTTTTAGCTATATTAGCTCCAATTATTACAGGAATATTAGATTATAATTCAATAGAATGGTTTGATTTTTCTTTAGGCTATGAAAAATTAATTTTAAATGGAGTTATAATGTTTATTGGGTTGATCATTATTCGTCATAATGACAAAAGATAAATTCTCAAAACTTATATTGATAATTCACGTTATTTTTCATAATATTGTAAACCTCTTGTTTTTATATTTGAACCTGACAAAGGCAGGTATATTCTAAAAAAAATACTGATTAGTATTTTGTTATACTATTGTCTTAATTAATAATCATAAATTATTTTATAAACCTTTTCAACATAAAAATTGCTATGAGCGATAATTTTAACAAGGTGAAAAACTACCTTTTAGATCTTGAATACAGAATTGTTTCAGAAGATATTAACGAGGAGCTTTTTGTTATTGAAAAAGAAGAAGATGGAATTAGTAGCGTAATTATTGACTGCGAAGACAGTATATTAATTATCGAGGCTCTTCTTTTTGAAATGAAAGAAGGTTCAAGTGATATTTATAGATCTTTATTGAAAAAAAATCGTGAAATTATCCATGGAGCTTTCACGATTGATGAAAGTGGAAAAAGAGTGATCTTCAGGGATACTTTGCAGTTGGAAAACCTGGATTTAAACGAGTTGGAAGCAACATTGAATTCTTTAAAGTTATTGCTGTCAGAGTATTCAGAAGAGTTAATAGAATTTTCAAAAGCCTAAAAATTGTAAGGATGAGTATTTTTAATAGAATATTTCGAGTAGGAAAAGCTGAAGCACATGCCTTGGTAGATAAATTGGAGGATCCAATCAAAATGACCGAACAAGGAATTCGTGATCTCAAAAAAGATTTGGATAAAAGTTTACAAGCATTAGCCGAGGTGAAAGCATTGGCCATTCGCAGCAAAAAAGATTTGGTAACCAATACTGAAATGGCGAAAAATTACGAACAAAAAGCCATATTATTAATCCAAAAAGCTGAAAAAGGGGAGTTGGAGGTTACTGAGGCTGATAGATTGGCAACAGAAGCATTATCCAGAAAAGAAGAGGCTGTAGAAGCTGCTTCCCGGGCACAGGATGAAGTATCTCGTTTTGATGTTAATATAGCCAATCTGGATAAAAATATTAAAAAGCTTAAGAGCACTATTACAAGCTATGAAAATGAATTGCGTACCTTAAAGGCAAGAGCTAGGGTTAGTAATGCAACTCAAAAAATAAATAAGCAATTAAGTGGTATAGATAGTTCAGGTACTGTTTCAATGCTTGAAAAGATGAAAGAAAAAGTAGCTCAACAGGAAGCTATGAGTGAAGCCTATGGTGAAATTGCACTTGAAAATCGTAGTATTGATGATGAAATTAATGATGTTTTATCTGATAAAAACGTGAAGGCTTCAAATTCATTGGAAGAGCTTAAAGCTAAACTGAAACAAAAATAGATAAAGACAATTATGGGTATCTTTGATATTTTTAAGAAAAAAGAATCTCATTACGATAGCACCAATATTCAGGTTAAAGACCTGGATGTTGGTTTTGTTTTTGAATATGACCTCTCTACCTGGGAGGTGCAGGCAATATATGAATACGATTGGGGGGATAATTATTTTACACGCGAATTTAAAATTTCAGATGGCACAACGACGCGATTTTTATCTGTTGAGGAGGATGATGAACTTGAGCTTTCTATTTCCCAAAAGATAAAAATAAGAACTTTAGACAAGAGTCTCCTGGAGATACTTCAGGATAAACAACAGCCTCCTAAGTCAATTGAATATGGTGGAATTACTTATTATTTAGAGAATGAAGCTCCTGGTTATTTTCATGATATAGCAAAAGGAGATCACTGGGAAGAATTCAGATCCTGGGATTTTGAAGATAAAGATGGTGAAAATATTCTTTGTATTGAACAATGGGATGAGAAGGAGTTTGAAGCATCAATAGGAAAAAAGATTAAAGAGTTTGAAATTTCAAATATTTTACCTTCAGGTAATTAATTGCCTAACAATACCTAATGTATGGATAATAAATTAGCAAAAATTATTATAGCAGTTGTTATTGGTTTTTTTATGTTGAAAACTTGTAGCACCTGTAGATCAAACAGAAGCTACTATTCTGATTCCAGAGTAAGTAGTTGGGAAAAATCACCGGTAGATATTCTGGTCAGATCTTTGTCAAATGAACAGAACTTTTCTATTATCTTATTAGATATGGATTCCAGAAGTAATGGTTATTATCACCAGTATCAGGTTTTAATTGAAAAACCGGATACCGTTTTATCGCAGGAAACTGACTGGCAAAAAGTAAGTGAATCTTTTTTTGCTGATAATATCAACAATATGGGCATGGAGATAGCATCTAAAAAGGATGGTAAATTATCTAAGGTAGCCAGTCCTGCAGGTTATAATCATTATATTGGTAACGAAAAGTATGGTCACTGGACACAAAGAAATGGAACTTCGTTTTGGGAGTTTTATGGACAATATGCTTTTATGTCATCAATGTTTAATATGATGACTTATCCGGTACGTCGTTCCTATTGGGATGATTATTATAGAGGGGGGTATTATGGAAGTCGACCATATTATGGTCCTTCCGGAAGAACAGTATATGGAACAGGTTCTTATACTTCTTCATCCACAGGTAAATCGACAACCTGGGCTTCAAAACCATCTAACTTTAAAAGTCAGGTACGCAGTCAGGTGTCCAGATCTAGTTCTGCAGGTTCATCACGCAGCTATTCCTCAAGCTCAAGCTATTCGCAAAAATCAAGGAGTTCATCTCGCTATAGTAGTTCTTCTTCGAGAAGCCGTAGTGGAGGTTTTGGTAAATAGTCTAAACTCTTAATGTATATAACTATGAATTTTTCAGATATTTCAACGATATTATATGATGCGATAGCATACATTGCAGCTGGTTTTGTGATCTTCTCTCTTGGTAAATTAGTTTATCAACTGGTGAACAAAGATTTTAATATAAAAGATGAGTTGGTTGAAAAAGATAACCTGGCATTTGCTTTTGCACATACTGGTTATTTTATTGGTTTACTTTTGGCTGTTGGAAGTGCTATTGTTGGTCCTACCAGGGGATTAGTTAATGATTTAATTGATATTTTAGCTTATGGAGGTTTAGCTATAGTGCTATTAAACTTATCTATTTGGCTAAATGATAAAATTATTCTAAGTAAGTTTTCTGTAAAAAAAGAAATCGTGGAGGATAGAAATTCAGGTACAGGAGTAATTGAAGGTGCTGTATCTATAGCCTCTGGGTTGATAATTTTTGGTGCAGTAAGTGGAGAGTCTGAAGTTGGGGGATGGGGACATGGATTTTTAACCGCAACAGTTTTTTGGGCTGCAGGGCAAATTGCTATTGTTATAGCTGCTGCTATTTACCAGTTGATTACACCTTATGATGTTCATGAACATATAGAAAAAGATAATGTGGCTGTAGGTGTGGGTTTTGCTGGTGCACTGATTGCTATAGCTAATTTAATTCGTTATGGCATTTCTGGAGATTTTGAAGGGTGGGGTGTTACATTTTCAGAAGCTGGATTTGAGCTTTTGATTGGAATTATCTTATTACCGGTAATGAGGTTTTTAACTGATAAAATTCTTCTGCCAGGACAACGGTTAACAGACGAAATTATAAATCAAGAACATCCAAATGTTGGAGCTGCTATTATCGAGGCCTTTGCCTATATAGGAGGTTCTGTTTTAATTACCTGGTGTTTATAAAATATTAGTAAAAACAAAAGTATCAGGTTTAAATCTGATACTTTTGTTTTTATATTCCTTTAAGGTTGTCGATTTCTGACACTGTTTAATAATATCATTATTTTAATGTTTAAGATTAAAAATAAGTATTCTGCTATTTTAATGGCAGCAATCTTTGCAACTGGATTTAGTGGTATAGTTGCTGAATATTTACTTTCTACTTTAGCTACTTATTTTTTAGGAGATTCTACTATTCAATGGGCATTGATTGTTTCTACAATGATGTTTTCAATGGGATTGGGAAGTAGAATAAGTAAGTCGTTTGTAAATAATCTGACCGAAAAATTTCTGATACTTGAGTTTATACTTTCCATAGTTGTTTCTTTTGTGCCATTAGTTGTTTATACGGCCTCGGCATATACAGCCTCCCTGGCGGTAATTATTTATGCTTGTAGTATTTTAATAGGAATGCTTATTGGAATGGAAATTCCTTTGGTTACCCGGATAAACGATCAGTATGAGGATTTGAGGGTTAATATTTCTAAGGTGCTTGAAAATGATTATTATGGTAGTCTGTTAGGTGGGATTTTCTTTGCATTTGTTGGTATACCTTTCTTAGGTTTAAATTATACTCCTTTTGTTCTCGGAGTTGTAAATTTTAGTGTTGCTATAGGTGTTTATGTTTTCTTGAAGAGGTTTATTAATGAATCCTATAAAATTCCTTTTAATATTTCTGTTGTGGCGATTATGATGGTATTAATAGGAGGAGTTTTTCTGGCCGAACCTATTATTACTTTTGGAGAGCAACAAAAATATAAGGATAAAGTTATTTATGCTGAGCAAACCAAATATCAACGCATTGTTATTACTCAGTGGAAGAATGATTTTTGGTTGTATTTAAATGGAAATCAGCAATTATGTACCATGGATGAAATGATGTATCATGAGCCTTTAGTTCATCCTGTACTGTCGCTTCATCCAAATCCGCAAGAAGTTTTAGTTTTGGGAGGTGGTGATGGTTGTGCAGTTCGCGAGATATTAAAATATGAAGCAGTAAAACATATTACATTGGTTGATCTGGATCCTGCTATGACAAAACTAGGAAGGGAATATCCATTATTAACAAAATTAAATAAAGGTTCCTTAAATGATCCTAAAGTAAATGTGTTAAATCAGGATGGTTTTACTTATGTAAGTGGAAATAATTCTTTTTATGATGTAATTATTGTTGACTTGCCAGATCCTCGAACCGTAGAGTTGGGGAGATTGTATTCTGAGGAGTTTTATAAAATTGCATATAAACATCTTAGACCAGGTGGTGTGATTATTACCCAGGCAGGTAGCCCTTATTTTGCAACAAAAGCATTTAAATGTATTGTTAAAACTATGGAAAGTGCCGGGTTTGTAACAGTACCATTGCATAACCAGGTAATTACTTTGGGTGAATGGGGCTGGAGTTTAGGAATTAAGCAAACAGATGATTATCCATTGAAGAAAGCTTTACAGAGTTTGCATTTTGAAAATATTCAGACTAAATGGTTAACAAACGAAGCTATGCAATTAATTACTTCATTTGGTAAAGATGTATATCCTGGACAGAGTGACTCTGTAAAAATCAATAAAATTCATGATCCGGTTCTCTACAAATATTATTTAAAAGGAAATTGGGATCTGTACTAGCTTAGTACAATAAAGTATTAAACTATGGTTAAATTAGAACATAAACAATTGTCTCCGAAAATATATAATTTAAAAGGATGGATCAATTTAGTTGATGAGGAAGAACTGGATAATTTATTTAAACGGATTTTACAAAATGCAGCGTTTAAAATATTAAACTGTTCATCATATAAATTTCCTGTAAATGGATATACAGCTTTTTGGTTGTTGGCAGAATCACACCTGGCATTACATTCATTTACAGATAGTGGTTTCACCTACATAGAATTATCGAGCTGTAATTTTGAAAAAGCTAAAATATTTAAGAAATTGTCTGAAGAATTAAAGTATGAAGTTAACTGGGATCACAATATCCTATGTTGCGAACCTGCTTTTATAAAAACAGAATAATTATTACTTAATTGGCTGCAAAAGTAGTTGTTTAATAAGAAAATGTAAATGGTGAACAAGAAATAATTTTCTCATCTTAAAGAGTGTGTTGGATATTGGGTTGAAATACAGGAATTTACTTGAACAGGAGCATGATTGCAGAAATAGTAATTACGCCCATAACAAATATCCTGTAAGCTTTTTCTGGAATTAATTTTACAATCCATTTGCCAATAAATGCGCCTATTATTAAAACAGGTAAGCAGACTAAATTTAATTGAAAGGTTTCGAGTGTTATAGATTTCCAATAGAATATATGAATAGGAGTTTTTAGAACGTTTAGTAGTAAATAAAAATAAGCACCGGTACCTATAAAGGTTTCTTTAGGTAAGCGCATACTCATCAGGTATAAATTAAATATTGGTCCGGCTGCATTTCCAATCATAGTAGCAAATCCACCAAAGAGACCTAAGGATGAAGAGAACCATTTTTTATCAGTAATATCTATTGATCTTCCCATTAAGTCTCTGTATATAAGTATTGCCAGGCATATTAATATTGCTATAGCAATGGTGGTTCTAAATTGATCATCGTTTACATATTTACCAACAAATACAGCAGTTGTTATTCCGATAATTGCATAGGGGAGAAGTTTTTTAATGTATTTCCATTCAGCACTTCTCCGGTAATAAATAACAGCAAAGATATCCCCAAATATTAAAAAGGGTAAGAGGATTCCAACGGAAGCCATTCCTCCATATAAATAAGCGAGTATAGGAATGTTAATCATGGCAAAACCTTTCAAGCCACTTTTACTTAATCCGGCAACAAGGGCGCAGAGAATTGTTAACCACCAGGTAGTCCAGTCTGTATGTAAAGGATTTAATAATGCTTCCATATAAAACAAAGGAACGTTTTATTTATGACAATGCCTAAATAATTACCTGAATCCAGAATTTTATCTAGCCTGATGTATTCATGAATTTTCGTTTTGAGACTTGCAGTAGAATAATTTATGAATAGTTCAGGTTAGAACTTAGGTTGGCAGAAAATTGACGTTTGTTAATAATAATTGTTTGGATGGTATACTAAAAATACTGTATTTTAAATACAACGAGCACGAGAAAGTTTTTTCAATTCGGGTAGCCATTAGTAATCATCGTATTAAAGGTGTTGATGAAGATAACCTATACTTTTCATGGCTCAACTATAAAAACTCTAAGGTTGGAGTAATGTTTTTGTAGTTTTATGAATTCCTGCGCAGGTTTGCAATACATAAAGGTATAATGGGAAAGGTATGTTTTGTTGGCAACAAAACAGAGTAAAATCAATTGTCAATTAATACATTGAAGCGGAGTAGCCCTTGTTTTTTAATGATTTATAACCAAATCTTGATATTTTTGCTCTTACAATGCTGCTTCCAAAAACTAAAACACTAAGGATTTCCATGTCAATCCCCATAGTGTAGGTTTGTTTCTCCCGGTTCCGTACAACAACGAAACAACGTTCTTAATGACCTTTTAAGTTATGCTTATCATTAAAATATATTTAATCACCTTCATCATAGTAGGTATATTTCTTCGGATGCTCATGGTTAATTATATTCTAAGTGTTGAACTAAACCCGCAAAGCAGGAGCTTAGGCTAAAACTAATAAAATTCGTAAGAAATTTACATCTTCTACCATTATTAATTTAAATATAAAGATAATGAGTAGAGAATCTTACCTTCAACAGGCTTGTAATGCCGTTCCTGAATTCAAAATCATTAGTGAGCAATTTCTTCGAAAGTATACCATTGCCGGTAAATCGGAATCTAGCACACGGAATTACCTGATGCAGATTTCTATGATGGTTTTGCATTTTAAGTGCTCGCCTTTGGAACTTTCCATTGACCAGATGGAAGAATATTTGTTTGAAATTCAACTTAATGAAAAACCCAGTAGAAGTTCGTTTGAACATCTTGTTTATGGTTTAAGAACTTTGTTTACTATGTTTAAAAATCAGGAGCTGTACCTGGCTTTTCCTTCTATTAAAGGAAGTAAAGCCTCACCTGTGGTTTTCTCGCAACAGGAAATGTGTGTATTCATACGCTCAGACATAGTTATGCCACTCATTTGTTAGAGATGGGTTTGGATATTGGGAGTATAATCAGACGCTTTTTACCGGATCTTTTAAAATTAAGTGGACTTACTAATAATATTATTCCGGCAGGTGGTATGGATAAAAATGGCCAATGGAAAACAACCAAACAAAACGGCGAATTTTTGTTTGATGTAAAACAAATGTCGAATAAGTTTAGTGCCATTTTTGCTAAAAAGATACGTAAGTTGAAGCAGCAGGGTAAAATACACAAGTTTGTGCCTCGCAATTTAATTCCGGAATCCTGGGTTGTGTATGCCAAACAAGCCTTTGGATCGCCCCATTCGGTAGTGGAATATTTGGGTACTATAAGTAAAAATGACAATATTAACACCTTACAGATTAGTTGCTGGAATATTGTTTAGTTCAACAAACCCTCCAATCTGTAGGGTATGCAAGCAATCCTACATTAGAGGCTAAGTGTTGTGCTGTTTCGTTGTTTATTTTAGCCTATTCTTATTGTTTATGTAAATATCCTCAGACACTTTTTTCAATGCTTTCATAAAATCATGTTCATCAAGTGACTTTAATTGAATCTGCACAATTTCTTTTAATTGATGAAATCGTTCCACCTTATCAATTTTATTTCGAATGAGAATAGAATTTATATTTTCAAGATTTGCAAGAACTACCAATTCATTTATACTTGCGAAATCTCTAATATTTAAACCTTTCTTTGCTTTGTCCGGATTTGAGTCTCTCCAATCTTTTGCTGCACAATTGAATAATACTACATTTAATAAATCTGCTTCTTCTGCATAAACCAACCACTCTTTATCTTTTTCATAATTTTTTTCAGGAATTATACAGTCTTTAACAGCTTCTGTATGAATTTGATAATTAGTTTTGGATAAAATCCGTTTTACATTCCATTCTAAATTATATTGATTGCTTTCAATTTCTTTTAATCTCTGGTATTCCTTAATCAATAAAAGCTTAAACATTGGACTAATCCAAGAACCAAACTCAAAGGCTAAATCTTTATGTGCATAAGTTCCTCCATATCGATCAGACTTAGAAATTATTCCTATAGCATTTGTTGCCTCAATCCATTTTTTAGGAGTTAAGTTAAAACTATTTAATCCTGCTTGTTTTCTAAAGGTGTCGAATTCGACATGTTTAAAATTTGGATTATTTAAAGTCTCCCAGAGGCCGATAAATTCAACAGTGTTACGATTCCTCATCCAATTCCGAATATGGTCTGAACCTTATTCGTCTCTTACCATGTCAGTCAGACTAATATAGTCTTGTTCATCCTGTTTAACTATGGAGATGAGCTTGTTTTCAACTTCTATCTGTGATTTACTTGTCATTTTTATATCATATATTCGTCACTTACAAATATACAATTCTATTTAATTTATCATATTGTACTGCAGAGGTTTCAATGAACGGCAACGTTACACATTAATTTACGGGGCTGATTGCGAGTTTCATTCCTTTCTGCCTAAACTAAAGCTAATACGGGATGCAGAACTCCAAATTACTACCGACCAGCCCTTAAATTAATGTGCTGTGTGTGCCCTACATGAGCAGCGGTGCACCTACACCGGAAGTTCTTGAAAAAGTTTAAAAATACAAATCTTTTACAATAAACATCGGGTGTGGGGAAATTTTATCCATAGGGTGCAAGTCCCGAGTGGACGGAGGTAACGCTTCGAACCATTAGCAAGTGACGCTTTTTACGAATGGAAAAATGCAGTGGTTGCTGGTGACAGCAGCAGTGAAGGAAGTCAAATCGCATGTCGCTATAGCTTTAGCGATGGCACACGGCAAATTAGCATTCGCTGATCTTCGATTCCGGTACTGACGGACAGAATTGAAGCGTAGCGTGTAGCGGAAATTATCAACACCATTAATAATAAAACTTAGTGAATAAATTAACCTGAACGTAAAAGGAAAAGCCTGATTCGTTTGGGTGTTGATCCTGATCATGCTTATGCATGGAGTCGAAGTCGAATTGAGGAACGAAATTACGAATGCAAAAAAATACAAACTTATTATGAGTAATGGGTGGTTGTAACGAATTACAGCTAATTATCACGAATTGGTATTTGCTGCGCAAATATTGCAATCTGCAATACTATGGCATAATCACTCATCAACTCAACAATTAGACGACTTAACAACTCGCCAGCTAATTCATCCTTAATCTATATATCCCAACAACCCAGAGGTTTCTTCGTTTACACTAAGACAATATTCCGGAGCTGTAAATCCGTCCTTCCCCATTCGAGGGAGTTATAGGGGGCTGTAAAATCCCGGGCTGTAAGCCCAGCTCAATTCAGCCCATGGCAACGCCTTGGGAATAATAATACGTCGTGTTAATCTGCGTCCTGAAAGGACAGCTCAATGTATTCAAACAAGCATTTTTGAGTTGTCCTTTCAGGACGTGTATTTACCATGAAAATACTTTATTGTCAGCAGGCAGCTCTCTTTGTTAGGTATAGCGTCTCGCTATGTCTTATAAATCAAGGCCTCCCGGCCTGAAAGAAGCCCCCTCTAACTCCCCCGATTGGGGGAGGATTAAAAGCCCCTCTCATTCTCCCCAAAGGGGAGAAGCTGATTTACAGCTTGGTATTTTCTTTTACTAACTGAGTTAAAAAGATGCCAACTGAAGACTGCAGTAAATAAGTGAATACAGGGTAAATGAAAAGGTACGAGTTACAATCTCGTACCAGCATCTGTTATTAGATTATTTATTGCTTCGCAATGGGTTGATCCACTAATTTCGCTAATTTCACGAATTAGTATTGCTTCTCAATGATTTTACAGTCATCTAATTTTCGCTGATTATCACGAATTCTTTATAAATGCGAATTAAAATGAAACGACGAAGGAGTTCAACAATACCATATAATGTCAAGTTACATTGTTAATTACAGCTAATTATCACGAATTAATATTTGCTGCGCAAATGTTGCAACCTGAAATACTATGGCCTAATGCCTAGGAGCTAAGAACTAAAAACTAAGAGCTAGTAATAGTACCAATTATAAGAATATGTGTAGCAGGAAACCAAGACTTTTAACTTTTGACTTTTAACTAGGAACTAACATCTACAACCGACTCTGCTGTTACTGTTTTCATATTAACATAATGGCTCGTGGTTTGAGGAGGTAAAAAAAACAAATTCATGGCGGGTAAAATTGCAAGTTATCGTTGTTGCCGGAGCAAGTGTTTGTGAGTCAGCTCCGGATTTGCTATGACTCAGCTCCGACTCAGCTCCATACTATAGTCGATACTGGTTTGTAGTTTCATTTAGTTTGCTTAGCTGATTATTCGCAAGATCTATAGTGAACAGATAGTGACCTGCATGTGAAGAATTAGTGGAGAATGGTGGAGCAGGGGCGAAGCAATCCCGAAGCAGGATAGGAGCAGGTGTGAAGGATTAGTGGAGAGCTAGTGGAGAAATGCGAAGAAGTAGTGGAGGATTTGCGAAGAACCTGCGAAGAACGGAATTAAAAAGTGTTAAAACCGGCTTTTTGTGGAATCATTTTGCTCAAAAACAGCAAATCCCGGAATATTTTTGTCCTTTTTTGCTATTTTGCGGAATATGGGGTATCAGATAACGCGCTGGGTGTATATTTTTCAATGGGGTTAAAATTTTAATATCCACTAAGTCAGTATTTTGCGGCTCAAAAAAGTTACAGTAATATTATTGTAATTTTTTTCTATTGCTTTTCATCATAATTTAGCATTAAACAATTAGGTGAACGTTAAAAGTCGAAAGTTGAAAGTTTATAAAGTTGAAAGTTTATAAAGTGACTTTTTTCATGCAGAGATCAAATTTACCAAACTGAAGGCTAAGACCTAAGACCTAAGACCTAAGAGCTGATCAGGTCAGCGATCACCCTGCTTGTAGGAACTCTCACTACTGTAATTTCAAACTGGATAAAAAGGCATAAAGTCCGAAAAGCAGCAGAAAGAGCAGCGGCTAAAAAAAAGCCATAAGAGAAATATTATTAAAATAGGATTACCTTATGCCCCTGCCGGAACAGAAGTGCATTGTTATATTGCAAGTGATGCAACCGATAACAGCAACTGTGCGAGTAACTCTGTTTATGTAGGGTCGGTAATAATGCCTTAATCACCATCGATTATTTGATGAAGTACATACAACTTACCTGTCTGTTGAACAAGCAGACAGGTATAATAAAATAGAAGATATTAAACCACCTCCCCCTCATACTTCGGGTACTCCTCCTTCGGAAGGAGGAGAAATGATTTACAGCACGCTTAGTTGTTGCCTTTGGAAGAGAAACATTTTAATTTAACAGCATTACAATATGGCTTAACGTCTAACACCTAAGAACTATTTTTCTCGCAAAGCCCGCAAAACCGGAAATAACTTTTAAAATAAAGATTCAAACTCCTTAAAACTAAGGTCGCAAAGATAAATCCTTACGGATTTTGGTTTTCATTCTGAAATTTTGTTTGCTCTGTGCGCTGATTATCAGGCACTAGAATCTAAGAACTAAGAACTAAGGGGTGGCAGATACGAGGCACGAGTATCTGACGGGGTGGTTTAAATTAGTTTGACAGTATTCAGTACTCAGTCAACAGTAAATTCCTTAATCCCTAATCTTTCATCTTTTAAACCGCATAAAACGCTGAGTTCACGCAGAGAACAAGGAGGAAAAATAAAATAGGAGATTTTAAACCACCTCCCCCTCATACTTCGGTTACTCCTCCTTCGGAAGGAGGAGAAATGATTTACAGCACGCTTAGTTGTTGCCTTTGGAAGAGAAACATTTTAATTTAACAGCATTACAATATGGCTTAACGTCTAACATCTAAGAACTATTTTTCTCGCAAAGCCCGCAAAACCGGAAATAACTTTTAAAATAAAGATTCAAACTCCTTAAAACTAAGGTCGCAAAGATAAATCCTTACGGATTTTGGTTTTCATTCTGAAATTTTGTTTGCTCTGTGCGCTGAGTACCAGGCCCTAGAAACTAAGAACTAAGAACTAAGGGGTGGCAGATACGAGGCACGAGTATCTGACGGGGTGGTTTAAATTAGTTTGACAGTATTCAGTACTCAGTCAACAGTAAATTCCTTAATCCCTAATCTTTCATCTTTTAAACCGCATAAAACGCTGAGTTCACGCAGAGAACAAGGAGGAAAAATAAAATAGAAGATTTTAAACCACCTCCCCCTCATACTTCGGGTACTCCTCCTTCGGAAGGAGGAGAAATGATTTACAGCACGCTTAATTGTTGCCTTCGTTAGAGAAACATTTTAATTTAACAGCATTACAATATGGCTTAACGTCTAACACCTAAGAACTATTTTTCTCGCAAAGCCCGCAAAACCGGAAATAACTTTTAAAATAAAGATTCAAACTCCTTAAAACTAAGGTCGCAAAGATAAATCCTTACGGATTTTGGTTTTCATTCTGAAATTTTGTTTGCTCTGTGCGCTGAGTATCAGGCACTAGAAACTGCCAACTAAGAACTAAGAACTAAGAGCTAAGAACTAAGAGCTAAGCGCTAAGAGCTAGTAATAGTACTACTCGTAAAGATATGTGTAGCAGGAAACCAAGACTTTCAACTTTCAACTTTTAACTAGGAACTAACAACTAATTTGTGTAACATTGATTAAAAAACGTAATAAGGTATGGATCAAAAAAAGATATTATTTGTTTGCCTGGGCAATATTTGTCGTTCACCAAGTGCAGAGGCAGTAATGAAAGCTAAATTAGAGGAATATGGGTTGACAAAAAAATATTTTGTTGACTCCGCTGGAATTACCGGTTATCATGCAGGGGAATCTGCTGACTCCAGGATGAAACAGCATGCGATGCGTAGAAGTTATCATTTAACAAGTATTAGTCGCCCTGTGGATTCAAGATATGACTTTAAAGAATTTGATTATATTATTGGGATGGACGATCAGAATATCAAAGATCTGAATAATTTGGCGGAATATCCAGAAGATAAGAAAAAAATTAGCAAAATGACTGATTATTGTTCAAAATATGTTCATGATTCAGTTCCGGATCCCTATTATGGAGGAGCTTCTGGTTTTGAGCTCGTGCTGGATTTATTGGAAGATGCTTGCGAAGGTTTGATTAATAAAATGGAGAATGAATAATATACTTGATTCAATATATAATCAACTTGGAGAAAAAGTTTTAAAAGCTTCGTCAGTAGGAGGGGGATGTATTGCACAATCAGGAATAATTTATACAGATAAAGGGAATAAATACTTTTTAAAGCACGGTTTTTCAAATGGAATGTTTGAATGTGAAGCTAATGGATTAAAAGAATTGGCGAAAGCTAAGTGTATACGGATACCTAAAGTAATATTGCAGGGTGAAGATTTTCTATTGCTAGAGTTTATTAATTCAGGAATTAAAACCCGTAATTCGATGGCGCATTTTGGTTTTCAATTAGCGAATTTACATCGTTATACTTCTGATAAGTTTGGTTTTAAGGAAGATAATTTCATAGGAGCATCTGTTCAAAAAAATACACATTTATATAGTTGGACTGAATTTTATTTTAATAACCGATTGTTGTTTCAGTATAATTTGGCTCAAACACAAGGAAGAGCCACGCCTGAGCTTTCAAAACTGTTCTTTAAACTAGAAAAAAAGATAGATTATATTTTAAGGGATAGTGTTAATATTTCTTCTTTACTTCATGGTGATTTATGGGGAGGAAATTACTTGATTGATGAGAATGGTGATGCTGTGCTTATTGATCCTGCTGTTTATTATGGAGATCGTGAGACTGATTTGGCAATGACAAAATTATTTGGAGGTTTTACTGCGGAGTTTTATGATGCGTATCAAAAAGTATATCCTTTGCCAGTCGGTTATGAGTATAGAGAAAATATTTATCTTTTATATCATGTAATGAATCATTATAACTTGTTTGGTAATATCTATTACAGGCAGATGATAGATTTAATCAGGTTTTATTTATAAAAAAAAAGGGAGTTGTTAGCTCCCTTTTTTTTATATAAATCCCCTGGTTTCGGCAATAATGACCATGAGTTCTACAATTTCATCATCAGTCATTTCTTTACAATTGAAACAAGCATCATAAAACTCAACATCTGGAACATCTTTTTCAAAATAGTGTCTGAATTGTTCTCTTCGTCTATCCATTTCCTGAGCCTCTTTTTTTGCTTCAGAAATGGTTTTTCCGTAGGTGTTACTTATGATTTCCGCTCTCCATTGCAATGGTGCCATGAGTTTAACATGAAAAGATTTTTTAAAGTTCTTGGTAATGGCTTCTGCAGCTCTACCTACAATCACAACATTCCCTTCGCTTGCAGCAGTGTGAATAAAGTTTGCAATCGTGTTATTTACTTTTACATCTCCGGGATAATAAGTATCAGAAAAAAACAGAGCCAAATGATCAAAGAAATTTCTGTTTTTGTATTCCGAAATATCTTTAATGAGTTGAGGTGATAATTTCAGTTCCCTGGCTGACTCATCAATGATTTCCTTGCTGATCCATCTCCATTCATTTTGACTTCCTTGGGCTTTTAATTTTTCAGTAAGTACTTCGCTAAGGTATTTTGCAATTCTTTTACCGGGACATCCATATTCTCTCGAAATTGTAATTACAGGACCCTCTGATTGTACGGAAATAGGATCATCTTGTCTTCCTACCCGTTCTCGCATATATTTTAAGAATACATTTTCCATAAAACTTGATTTAGGTTATTTCTCAAAATATAGTAAGAAATTGTCAGATGAACAAGTAAAATCTGAAGAAGTGTAAGCAAAAAAAAAGGATAGACAATTGTCTATCCTTAACCCTTAAAATCAGTCTTGTTAAATCTAAATCTATGAAAAAAAATCTACACTACAAATGTAAGTGTTTTTCTAACTAAAATTTTTCAATTAAAGTTAAAGCTTGTTAATGTAATGTGTTGGCAGTAAGTTCACGATTATAGTAGGTATAAGTTTAAATAAATTAACCTTTTGCAGTGATTGACATATTGTATTAAAGCTATTTTTACTACTTTTGGGCATATTTATTATTGTAAATGATTAATGGCTAAGAAATATAAAAAAAACAACACCTCAGAACTTCAGAAAATTTCACGAGAAAACTCTTTGAAGAGAAGTCACCGAACGGCATTTTTGTTGAATGATAAAGAAAAAGAAGCCATTGAATCTTACTGTAAAAAAAATAAGATCAAAAATAAATCCAAGTTTATGCGTGAAACTCTTATGAGAGTAATTATGGATCATTTTCTTGATGATTATCCTACTTTGTTTGATAAAAAAGATATGGATAAAATAAGAATCTAATTTGCTTTAAGAATCTTAACCCATTCGTTTAATCTGTAATCAGTTAAGTCAGGTTCGTTGTCTTCGTCTAAAGCCAAACCAACAAATTTATTATTTATAACAGCTAATGATTCAGAAAAGTCATAAGAATCTATAGGCCACTGTCCAGTAAAAATACATCCTTTGTCTTTTATAATGTCATATAGTTTGCCCATTCCATTGCAAAAAGTGTCGGGGTAAGTATATTGATCACCTAAGCCAAAGAGTGCCACTTTTTTATTTTTTAAATTACATTCTGTTAGTGTATTAACGAAGGTTTCAAAGTCATCTTGCAAGCCTCCAATACCCCAGGTTGATGTTCCAAGAATCAGGAAATCATATTTTTCAATATCATCTTTGCTTGCACTTTCAACAGCAATAAGATCTGCATTTGTGATAAGATCTTGTAATTTTTCAGCAACCCATCGTGTGTTGCCTACTGACGATCCGTAAAATATACCGATTTTACTCATTGTAATTATGTTAATTGTTTCAATAAAGAACGTAGAATGATATTTTTAGTTCAAGATGTTACTTTATTTTTTTCTTATGATGAAAATTCCATCTCTGAATGGGAAAATAACTTTTTCTACCCTTTGGTCTTCCTTAACCATTTTATTGAACTCTAAAATTCCTTGTGTGTATTTGTCGTTGGGATGAACCGGTTCAATAATTTTACCATCCCACAATATATTGTCTGCAAATATATATCCTCCCGGATTTAATAAGTCGAACACCTGTTTATAGTAATGAGGATATTGTCTTTTGTCTCCGTCCATAAATATCAGATCATATTTTTTATTTAAAGTAGGAATTATATCAACAGCATCACCAAGGTGTATTTTTATTTTATCACTAACCCCGGCTTTATAAAAAAAGGATTGTGTAAAAGGAATTATTTCATCATCTATTTCAATAGTATCAATAAATGTGTCATCAGATGTGCTTTGAGCCATACAAATGCTCGAATAGCCTGTGTATGTTCCAATTTCTAAAATACTTTTAGGTTGAATCATTTTACACAGCATTTTTAATATTTGGCCTTGTAAATGCCCAGATAGCATTCGCGGCCTTAAAATATGTAGATGTGTTTTTCTATTGAGCTCATATAAAATTTCATCTTCGGGGTCTATGTGGTCTAATATGTATTTTTCAAGTTCTATGGATGTGCTATTCATGTTTTTGTATTACAGGTAAATTAGTTGTGATAAATGTTCTGGATTAAATGTTTCGTTTGCAATTTCAAGTAAATCTGAGGCTGTAAGATTGTCTATTTTATGATAAACATCGATAAGGGAATCGACTTTGTTATACATTAAATAGCTTTTGCCAATATTGAGCATTAAGCTTTCCTTGTTCTCTGAGGAAATAGCAATTTGTCCTTTTAGCTGCCGTTTTGCTTTATGAAGTTGCATACTCCCAAGTTCTTTGTTACGTAACTTGTTGAGTTCATTAAATATAATCTTAATACTTTTGTCAATATTTTTCCTGTCTGTACCAAAGTAGATAGAAAATACTCCAGTGCCATAGAATGGTGTATAAGATGATTCAATATTGTATGCGATGCCTTTTTTTTCGCGAAGGCACATATTTAGGCGACTGTTCATTCCTGGTCCACCTAAAAGATTATTTAGCAGGTGTAAGCCCAGTCGTTTAGGGTGATTGTAATCGTATGCTGTACATCCTAAAATAATGTGACTTTGATAAGTGTCTTTGTCTACTTTTATTATAGTAGGATTTGATGCGGGTATATCTTCTCTTTTTTTTGTTCTTCGATTTTCAGGAATATCGCCAAAATATTTGTCTGCAAGTTTAATTATCTTTTTAAAATTTTGGCTTCCAACAGAGCAGAATACAATTTGATCGGTATGGTAGTTTTCGTCCATAAACTTTTGAATATCCTTTTTTGTAAAGGATTTAAGTTTATTTTCATCACCTAAGATATTTCTTCCAATAGAATGCTCCGGGTATAGTTGTTCTTCAAAATCATCAAATATTAATTCAGCAGGAGAGTCTTTATATGAGTTTATTTCATCAATAATTACTTCTTTTTCTTTTTCGAGTTCTTTTTCGGGAAAGATAGAATGAAAGGAAATATCTGCAATCAATTCCATTGATCTTTCATAATCTTCCTTTAAAAATGAAGCGTAGATGCATGTTTCTTCCTTTGTAGTATAGGCGTTTAATTCTCCTCCTACATCTTCTAATCTACTTAAAACATGAAAAGCCTTTCTTTTTTTTGTGCCTTTAAATATTACGTGTTCAATAAAATGAGCCATACCATGTTCTTCTTCTTGCTCATCTCTTGAACCTGCATTTATTATAATACCGCAATAACCTACTTCTGAGCTTTCATACTTATGAATGACTCTGATTCCGTTTTTTAATGTATAAATGTCAAATTCCATGAAAAAAATATTGGAGTGCAAAAGTACTAAAGAACAACGTATTTCAATCATAATGTCGAAAAATTAATACAGTTTTTTGAAAAATGATTTTGCAGTAAAAAATCTTTGTGTATATTTGCACCGCCTTAAAGAAAAGGAGTCACCATTGAAAGTGATGGTATGATAAAAAAGTTTGAAAAGAAATGGTACCATAGCTCAGTAGGTAGAGCAATGGACTGAAAATCCATGTGTCCCTGGTTCGATCCCAGGTGGTACCACATTTCAAAATATTGTATTTAATACAACCTCATTAAGGGGTACCATAGCTCAGTAGGTAGAGCAATGGACTGAAAATCCATGTGTCCCTGGTTCGATCCCAGGTGGTACCACAAAAAAGATCAAAAGATTTACTCTTTTGGTCTTTTTTTGTTTTAAGAAAACTTATATTATAATGGTATTGTGAAGAAAAATGAAGAACCAATGCCGATATTTGACTCAGCCCATATTTCTCCGCCTAATATTTCCACAAGTTTTTTACAAATAGAAAGTCCCAGGCCTGTACCTTTGTTTGTATTTGGATTGTTATTTGATGCTTGAGTAAAACGGTCAAATATTTTAGATAGGTCATTTTGAGGTATTCCTATTCCATTGTCTTTAATTTCGAAAATAAGATGATTGTTTTTCTCTTCTATTAAGATATCAATAGAACCCTCATGTGTGAATTTAAGACTATTGTTAATGAGGTTTGTGAGTATTTGTTGAATTTTAGATCTGTCGTTAGATATTCTTAGTGTTTTACATTTGTTGGTGATGATATTGATTGAGTTTCCGCTTTGCTCAGCCATGGGTGCGAAGAAGCTTTTTACTGTATGCAACAGCTCCATAATATCAAAAGAAGTTTTTGAAACCTCAATTTGACCTGTTTCTATTTTAGAAATTTCAAGTATATCATTAATGATATCTAATAGCTGTTGACCACTAGATAAAATTAAATTTAAATATTCTTCTCTTTGAGCGGGATTAAGAGTTTGGTTTTTTAATAGTTCTGAAAATCCAATAATCCCATTCATTGGGGTTCTTATTTCGTGGCTCATATTAGCAAGGAAAGAAGATTTAAGGCGATCGCTTTCTTCTGCTTTTTGAATGGCGCTTTGTAATTCAAAATTACGTTCTTTTAATTCGTTTTCAGCTTTTTTTCTTTCTCTTAAATCTCTTATGATAGTCAGATAATGATTTTCATCCGGCTTTTTAGAATTCATCTCAATAGGAATAGCCTCTCCATTTTTACCAATAATATCCCTCTCTAAAATAACTACCTGGCCTATATTAACTAAGTCGAATCGCATAGGTTTTTCTTTTAGAGACTCGGGTGTAAAAATAACTGTAATAGGTTTATTTAAAATCTCTTCTCTTGAGTATCCTGAAATGTTCAGAAAGCTATTGTTAACGTCAATAATTTCACCTTTTCGATTTCCTATTAAAATTCCATCTCCGGCATTTTCAAAAATGGCCTTATATTTAGCTTTACTGGCTTTTAGTTGTTTAACTGTTCTGTTAAAATCGCTTACATCTCTAACGGAAAGTATTTTAACGTGTTTTTGATTGTAGAAATGACTCTTGCTGATGATTTGTGCATCAAAAGAAGAACCGTCTTTTCGAACTAATTCAACCTCGTAAGGATCACCTGTTGTATCTTCCAGTCTTTTAATCGCAAAATCCCGATATTGAGGTTTTGTAACGTTTGGAGCATAAAAGCCCATCAATTCCGTATGAGAATAACCGAGCATCTGGCAGCCTCTACTGTTAGCTTCAATACAATATCCATCCTCAATAATAAATACGCCCTCAAAAGTAGTTTCAGATATTGCAATATATTTTTGGCGAAGTGATTTTAGTTCCTCCTCCAGATTCTGATAGTTCGTTTTTTTGTTGTCGTTAGTCATATCTTATTTCATACATCTACAAAACCAAAAGCAATTAAATATGTTTATGTAATAAAAAAACGGGGTGTATTAACATCGACAAATGTAATGGTAATATACAAAAATGATAACTTTTGTAAGTTAATTTAAATTAAGTTAATGTCTTATCTGTTTGTTTTTAGCTTATAATTAGGTATTTTTGCGCCTCGATTTACACTACTTATTTAGACACAAAATATAATTAAAAATAATATAATAGCCATGGATAAGAAAACAATTCTTGTTATTTTGGATGGATGGGGATTTGGAGACAAGTCGAAATCAGATGTAATTTCTAATGTAGAAACTCCATATTGGGATAGTTTAATTGCAAAATATCCTAATTCAAAACTAAATGCTTCTGGTGAATATGTTGGTTTACCTGATGGTCAGATGGGTAATTCTGAAGTTGGTCATCTTAATATTGGTGCTGGTAGAGTTGTTTACCAGGATTTGGTAAAAATTAACAGAGCTTGTGCTGATGGATCTATTGCAAAAAATCCTGAATTAGAAAAAGCATATAACTACGCAAAAGAGAAAAATAAAAAAGTTCACTTATTGGGTTTAATGTCTCAGGGGGGAGTTCATAGTTCACAACAACATATTCATACTTTGTTAAGTGTAGCTAATGATTATGGTTTAAGTGATGTGTTTGTTCATGCATTTATGGATGGACGTGATACAGACCCTAAGAGTGGAAAAGGTTTTATGACTGAGTTATTAGCTCATATGGATAAAACTGTAGGTAAGGTTGCTACTGTAACAGGTCGTTACTATGCAATGGATAGAGATAAGCGTTGGGAGCGTATTAAAATTGCTTACGATGCCATGGTTGCAGGTATAGGAGAGGTTTCAACTACAGATTTGTTATCGGCTATTCAAACTTCATACGATAATAATGTAACAGATGAATTTATTAAACCTATTGTTCAGGTTGATGCTGATGGTAATCCGGTTGGTAAAATCGAAGAAGGTGATGTAATTGTTTTCTTTAACTTCCGCAACGATAGAGCAAAAGAGCTAACTGTTGTGTTAACTCAACAGGATATGCCGGAAGAAGGAATGAAAACTATTCCTTTGCATTATTGTACAATGACTCCTTATGATGCAACTTTTAAAGGAATGCACATTTTATTTGATAAGGATAATGTTCAAAATACTATTGGTGAGGTAGTATCTAATGCTGGTTTAAAGCAATTAAGAATTGCAGAAACTGAAAAGTATGCTCACGTAACATTCTTCTTTTCGGGAGGTCGTGAGGCTGTTTTTGAAGGAGAAGATCGTATCTTGGTTAACTCACCAAAAGTTGCAACTTACGATTTGCAGCCTGAAATGAGTGCGTATGAAGTTAAGGATAAGGTTATTGCAGAATTAAATAACAAGAAATACGATTTTATTGCACTTAATTTTGCAAATGGTGACATGGTAGGGCATACTGGTGTTTATGAAGCCATTGAAAAAGCGGTAAAAGCAGTTGATGAATGTGTCGAAGGTGTTATTGAAGCAGCAAAATCTAATGGATATGAAGCTATCATTATTGCTGACCATGGTAATGCGGATAATGCTGTAAATGCAGATGGTTCACCTAATACTGCTCACTCTTTAAATCCGGTTCCATTTGTGTGGGTAACTGAACGTCAGGGTGAAGTTAAAGATGGAGTTTTAGCTGATGTTGCTCCTTCTATTTTAAAATTAATGGGTGTTGCTCAACCTGAAGACATGACAGGTGAATGCCTTATTGATATCAAGTAATTAAAAGTATAGTTAATATATATATATAATAAAGCAGTGATCTTTTTAGATTGCTGCTTTGTTTATTATTGAATGAATTTATTTGCAGAATGATTCAAATTGATGATAAGATAATTAGTCTTGAAGTTTTTCAGGAAAAATTTATTTGCAATATAGCAAAGTGTAAAGGGATTTGTTGTGTGGAAGGCGATTCTGGAGCTCCCTTGGAAGAAGAAGAAGCTAAAGAATTAGAAGAAATCTATCCGAAAATAAAACATTTGCTTTCTGATGAATCAATTGAAGTAATTGAAAAGGAAGGTACTTCGGTAATTGATTTTGAAGAGGAATTGGTAACTCCAATTGTTCATGGAAAAGAATGTGTTTATACATACTTTGATGCTAAAGGTGGAGTACATTGTGCTATTGAAATGGCATGGAAACAAGGACTTGTAAACTTTAGAAAACCTATTTCTTGTCATTTATATCCTATCAGAACAAAAAAACTAACACAAGGAGAGGCATTGAATTATGACGTTTGGCCCATTTGTAGTGATGCCTGTATCTTAGGAGAGGAAAAAGGAGTGTCGGTTTATCAGTTTTTGAAAGAACCATTGATAAGAAAATATGGAGAGGCTTTTTATGATGAGATGGTTGAATCAGAAAAGATATTAAAAGAAAGAGGCTTGATCTAGCCTGAATTATTCATAAATACTTCTACTGTAAGCCTCAAAACCCTTGATAAAAAGCAAATGCTCGATTTTAAGTTTTCAAAATAGTTCACTATTCCTGCAAACTGAAAATCTCCACTTCACTTTTTCTCTTTGCTTTTGATGCTCTCATGACGAAAATTCATGAATACATCAGGCCAGAAAGTTGATATAATATATAACTATCAGTTTAAAAGAATATGAGGTTGTGACTTAATTTATAAGTTATGACCTTTTTTTTGTTTTGATGGCTGAGTTTTTACTTGCTGTATTTATTTTGATTTGTTTATAATTACTCATTCAATCACAGGAAAATTTAGTTCATTGCACATATATAATATTGTGTGTGACTTATTTCATGTATTAAGCTTAAAACCTTTTGTACCTTGTAACGTTTTTATTTAAATATTAAAATATGGAAGGATTAAATATATATATAAGAGAAAATAAAGAGCGGTTTTTAAAAGAACTCTTTGATTTATTGCGGATACCATCAATAAGTAGTGTAGAATCGCATAAGCCTGATATGTATAGGGCTGCAGAGCAGTGGAAGAAAATTATCCTGGATGCAGGTGCTGATAAAGCTGAGATTTATGAAACCAAAGGTAATCCAATTGTATTTGCTGAAAAAATTATTAACCCAGCTTTACCTACAATAATGGTGTATGCGCATATGGATGTGATGCCAGTTGATCCTATTGAGTTATGGAATTCAGATCCTTTTGAACCTTTTGTTAACGACGGGAAAATTTATGGTCGAGGTTCAGATGATGATAAAGGACAGAGTTTTATGCATGCAAAGGCTTTTGAGTTTATGGTTAAGACAGATCAATTGCCTTGTAATGTGAAATTCTTAATTGAAGGAGAAGAGGAGATTGGGTCTGTTCATCTTCCGGAATTTTGTAAAGAGCATAAAGAAATGCTTAAAAGTGATGTGATTATTGTTTCAGATACATCAATGATTGCTCCGGGGATCCCTTCAATCACCACGGGATTAAGAGGCCTGGCTTATTGGGAAGTGGAAGTTACAGGTCCAAATAAAGATTTACATTCGGGATTGTTCGGAGGTGCTGTTGCTAACCCAATTAATGTGCTGTGTAAAATGGTGTCTCAGATGACAGATGATATGGGGAGGATTACAATTCCTGGATTTTATGATGATGTTATTGAAGTGTCAGAGCAAGAGCGTAAAAAGATGGCTCAGGCTCCCTTTGATGAAGAGCATTATAAAGGAGCTTTGGATGTAGAGGAACTTCATGGCGAAGAAGGTTATACAACTCAGGAGCGTACAGGTATCAGACCATCGTTTGATGTGTGTGGTATATGGGGTGGTTACACCGGAGAAGGAGCAAAAACAGTATTGCCTTCTAAAGCGTATGCAAAAATTTCTTCCAGATTAGTGCCAAATCAGGATCATATAAAAATAGCAGAACTATTTAAAAATCACTTTGAAGCCATTGCTCCTAAATCAGTAAAGGTTTCTGTTAAATCTCTGCATGGTGGACAAGGATATGTTTGTCCGATAGATTTACCCGCATATCAAGCTGCAGAAAAAGCATATGAAAAAGTATTTAATAGAAAACCTGTTCCTGTAAGAAGTGGAGGGTCGATTCCTGTTATTTCCACTTTTGAGGAGGTGTTAGGTGTAAAATCAATTTTGATGGGATTTGGTTTGGAATCAGATGCCATTCATTCTCCAAATGAAAATTTTCCATTGGAGCAATTTTATACTGGAATTGAAGCGATTCCGCATTTCTATAAATATTACGTAGAGTTATATAATAAGTAGAGTTAAGTAAATACTTACAGTTTGTAAAGCAGGTTTTGAGTTTTAAAACCTGCTTTTTGTTTTAGTGTATTGTTGAAAAGATGCGATATGTCAAAAATGTTGTCCCTGATTGTGTGGGTATATGTTGATATTAAAGTTGGTAAGGGGAGAGGGTGTTTATTGATTGATGGAATTAAGGGTTGAGTGCTTATAAATTGTAAATATTTCTTCTTTTTTACTTTTAATATTTATTTTAATGAAGGTGAGTTGATGTTGAAAAATATATTTTTTTCAACATAATTTGAGAATAGAGCTAAAAAAATGGGAGAAAAATCTGAAAATATGGGGTTTTGTATTTCAAAGGTTAATTTTTATGAAAAAAATCATGAAAAGAAAAGGTTTTAAATTAGAATTATTTATTTTTGCTTCGCTAACTCGAAAAAAAAATAAAATTTTTTAGTAATTATGGCAACATTAAGATTTCAAGCATTAAATGAGTTGCTTTCCAGAGCACCTAAACAAGTATGCATACCTTCAAACAAGGTAACTGATTATTATGGTGAATTAGTATTTAATACTGATACCATGAGAAAATATCTTTCTCAGGATTCATTTGCTGCAGTAGCTGCTGCAAATGCAAAAGGGGGAACTATTGATCGTAAACAAGCAGATGGTGTAGCATCAGGTATGAAAGCCTGGGCTATTGAAAAAGGAGCTACTCATTACACTCACTGGTTTCAACCATTAACTGACGGAACTGCAGAAAAACATGACGGTTTTATCGATTATGGCGATGATGGTAGCATTATTGAAAACTTTTCTGGTAAGTTATTAGCACAACAAGAACCGGATGCTTCATCGTTCCCATCAGGGGGTATTCGTCAAACTTTTGAAGCTCGTGGTTATACAGCTTGGGATACATCTTCACCTGCTTTTATCGTAGGAACTACCTTATGTATTCCTACCGTATTTATTTCATATACTGGTGAGGCGTTAGATTATAAAACACCTTTATTAAGAGCGTTATCTGCTATTGATGAAGCTGCTACTGCTGTATGTCAGTACTTTGATAAAAATGTAACTAAAGTACATACCAACATGGGTTGGGAGCAAGAGTATTTCTTAATTGATGAAGCTCTTTACCAGGCTCGTCCAGACCTTGTATTAACTGGTCGTACTTTAATGGGGCACTCTTCTTCTAAAGATCAACAATTAGATGACCACTACTTTGGTTCCATTCCAGAGCGTGTATCTAAATTTATGATTGAGTTAGAAGTTGAAGCTCACAAATTAGGTATGCCTATTAAAACTCGTCACAACGAGGTAGCTCCTTCTCAGTTCGAGGTAGCACCTATTTATGAAGAGGCTAACTTAGGTAATGACCACAACCAAATTATCATGGATTTGATGAAGCGTGTTGCTCGTCATCATAACTTCCGTGTATTATTACATGAAAAACCATTTGCTGGAATTAATGGTTCTGGTAAACACAATAACTGGTCATTAGGTACAGATACTGGTGTTGTATTATATGCTCCAGGTAAAAATCCTAAAGGTAACTTACAGTTCTTAACTTTTGTGGTTAACACATTAATGGCTGTTTACAAAAACCAGGATTTATTACGTGCATCTATTTTAACAACATCTAACAGTCACCGTTTAGGTGCTAACGAAGCTCCTCCGGCAATTATTTCTGCATTCTTAGGAACTGAGGTTTCAGCAATGTTAGATAAAATTGTAGCTGAGGTACCAGATCACAAAATGACTCCTGATGAAAAAACAGCTCTTAAATTAGGTATCGGTCGTATTCCAGAAATTATCTTAGATAACACTGACCGTAACCGTACTTCTCCATTTGCATTTACAGGAAACCGTTTCGAGTTCCGTGCTGTAGGTTCTTCAGCTAACGCTGCTGCTTCTACAACTGCATTAAGTGCTGCTGTAGCTGTTCAATTAAGAGAATTTAAAGTTGAAGTAGATGCTTTAATTGAAAGTGGAGTTAAGAAAGATGAAGCTATCTTCCAGGTTCTTAAGAAATTAATCATTGAATGTGAGCCTATCAAATTTAATGGTAATGGTTACTCTGATGAGTGGAAAGAAGAAGCTGCTAAGAGAGGTTTAACTAATATTACCAGTGTGCCTGAGTCGTTAACTAAGTATCTAGAGCCTGCTGCCAAGAAAACTTTAGTTGATGGTGGAATTATGAGTGAAAAAGAACTGGAAGCTCGTGTTGAAGTTGAAATGGAGAAATTCGTTTACAAAATCCAAATTGAGTCCAGAGTTCTTGCAGATCTTGCAATTAATCACATTGTTCCAACAGCAGTTGCTTATCAAACCAGATTAATTCAAAATGTTCAAGGTTTAAAAGACTTATTTTCTGAGGAAGAATTTAATGAATTGGCAAGTGCTCGTATTGAATTAATTAAAGAGATTTCTAGTCATACTCGTTATATCAAAACTAAGAGAAAAGAGATGATCGAAGCTCGTAAAGAATGTAATAAGCTTGAAGAAGGTGCTGAAAAAGCATTTGCTTACGATGCGAAAGTTCGTCCTTTCTTAGATGATATTCGTTATCATATCGACAAACTGGAATTAATCGTTGACGATGAATTATGGCCATTGCCAAAATATCGTGAATTATTATTTAATTGCTAGTCATTTAAATAACCAGATATATAAAAGGGATAACATTTGTGTTATCCCTTTTTTTTATTTAGATAAATGGTTTTGAATGCCATATGCAGCTAATTTTACACATTCTTTACAGCTTAGCTTCCTGTTTTTGCGTAACTCTTTACATTCCATACTTCCACCTTTAATAATAAAGTCCTGGTTAAGAGTATTAATTGTAGAATGTTCTTTTATTAAATGATGCGCAGCGTATAAAGCTCCACATATTCCATTCTCGGCCTTACCTCTACCTTTTTCTGAAGCTTGATCAATGACACATTCACTTACGTTATACTCCGGCTGAAAAGCTTTTAGAATAGCTTGAGCACAATTATAACCTTCTTTACCATGATACAGTTTTTCCGCAAGTTGAATTTTCATTTCTCTTGGATTTACATAGGAATTAATTTTTAGACCTTCTGATTTGTTTAAAACTTATTTTTAACGCTTTTTCAAAATGTCTGATCGATTTAATTTCTTTAGATGTTATTAATGCCAGTGAATAACCTTTTTTGCCTGCTCTTGCAGTCCTTCCACTTCGGTGCGTGTAATATTCGTCTTTGTCTGGCAATTGATAATGAATTACAAAAGAAAGACCCTCGATATCAATACCTCTTGCAGCCAAATCAGTGGCTATTAAAATTTGCATATCTCCTTTTTTGAACATACGCATAATTTTATCTCGTTCTATTTGCTTTAAATCACCTTGAATAGCATCTGTTTTTATGTTTTTAGCGTTTAATTGTTTTGCTAACGTGGTGGCAGCAACTTTGGTTTTACAGAAAACAATTCCTCTGTTTCCTTTTTCAATCTTAAGAAGCTGTAAAAGAATATTTAGCTTTTCAACTTCTTCGCAAATTAAAAATTGATGGTCAATGTTTTTGTTAACAATACTTTTTTTGCTGACCTCTATTTTAATGGCATTTTTAGAAAGATGATTGTTCACAATTTTTTTAATTCCATCAGGCATGGTGGCAGAGAATAACCATTTGTTATCTATCTTGCTGAGGTGCTTAAGGATCTGATCAAGCTCTTTCTTAAATCCCATACTTAACATTTCATCTGCCTCGTCAAGGATAAGGGTAGATACCTGATTCAGGTCAACAGCTTTACGTTGTAGTAATTCAATGAGCCTTCCGGGAGTTGCAACAATAATATGGGTTGGTCTTCGTAAAGCACTAATTTGTCTTTCTATTTGTGCTCCACCAAAAATGGCCTCAGTAAATATTTTGTCTGAATATTTTGTGAACTTAAAGAGTTGTTTAGCAATTTGTTGTCCGAGTTCTCTTGTTGGACAAAGGATTAATCCCTGTATTGCTTTTTTATTGGGGTTAATACGATGTAGCAATGGCAAACCATAGGCTGCAGTTTTACCTGTTCCTGTTTGTGCCTGGGCTACTAAATCGGTATTGTTTTGTAGTAAAGCAGGGATTACTTGTGCTTGAATCTCTGTTGGTTCAATAATTTTGATTTCCTTAATGGCTTTACAGAACTTCTTATCAACTCCTAATTTTTCGAACAGCATTATCTCTATGATTTTAAAATTTGTGCAAAAATAGTTGTTTTCCTGTATACTGCTAATTTTTAACTGTTTTAAGTACGTTTTCTGCTTTATTCTTAGGAGATTTTACGGAGGAATAGCATTATTTGTTGGTTATTGATTTGTTTTTATAGCCACTATAAAAAAAGAAAGCCTGTCTGAGATTAGACAGGCATACGGAAACATTCTAAAAAAAACTAACCTAAACCTCACACACATTTTGAATGTTCCTATTATTGGGGACCAGGAGAGCATTTTTACTAACGACAAATTACAACGCATTTTATCTCTTGTCAATGTTTTTTTATCGGTAAGTGTTTATTTTATCATTTTTTAACATTTACATTCTGGCTGTAGGCTGTTTTAAATCATAATCATTACCTGATGCTTATCATTTAGTAATTCTTAATGTTACAATATCTTGTAATTTTTGAGTTAAATAAATTGAATTGTTTAAAACCTTGATAATATGCAACAATTAATTGAGTGTGTTCCGAATTTTAGTGAAGGACAAGATATGAATGTTATCAATCAAATTACATCAGAAATAAAAAAAGTGGAAGGTGTAAGTTTAATTGATGTAGACCCGGGAAAAGCTACAAACAGAACGGTGGTGACTTTTGTTGGTACTCCCGATGATGTTGTGGAAGCTGCATTTCAGGCTGTAAAAAAAGCTAAAGAGTTAATTGATATGCGCATGCATAAAGGAGCGCATCCCCGGTTTGGAGCTACAGATGTTTGTCCTTTAGTCCCTGTTTCAAATATTACGATGGAAGAGGTTGTGGTTTATGCTCATAAATTGGCAGAAAGAATCGGGCGGGAGCTTAATATTCCTATTTATTGTTACGAATCTGCTGCAAAACAAGTTATTCGCAAAAATTTAGCGGAATGCAGAAAAGGTGAGTACGAGGCATTAAATGAACGAATTACTTCTGAAGAATGGAAACCTGATTATGGACCATCGGTTTTTACCGAAGAGGTGCAGCAAAGTGGTGCAACAGCAGTAGGAGCTCGTAACTTTTTAATTGCCTATAATGTAAATCTAAATACAACAAGTACACGCAGGGCAAATACTATTGCATTTGATATTAGAGAGCGAGGAAGAGTGAAGAGGGAGGGAGGTAAGTTAACAGGTAAGATGGTAACTGATAAGAATGGGAATCCTGTTAATGAACCAGGACTGCTGAAGTCGGTAAAAGGGATTGGTTGGTATATTGAAGAGTATGGAATAGCGCAGTTGTCACTTAATCTTACGGATATTTCTGTAACAAGTATGCATAAGGCTTTTGATGTAGCCTGTGAAAGAGCAACTTTTCATGGATTAAGGGTTACCGGCTCTGAGTTGGTTGGCGTTGTTCCTTTAAAAGCAATGTTAGATGCAGGTAAATATTTTTTAAAGAAACAAAATAGATCTACTGGAATTTCAGATAAAGAGATTATTAAAATTGCTGTTAAATCTTTAGGGTTGGATGAGCTCTATCCGTTTGATCCTGATAAAAAAATTATAGAATACATCCTTGAAAAAGAAGCATTAAAAGGAAAGAGAAAACTAGTTGATCTTTCATTAACAGACTTTGTTTTTGAAACAGCCAGTGAATCACCTGCTCCTGGAGGTGGATCTGTGTCTGCATACCTTGGAGCTATAGGTGCAGCACTTGGTGCCATGGTTGCAAATTTGTCTTCTCATAAAAGAGGATGGGATCATAGAACAGAAGAGTTTTCAGGATGGGCTGAAAAAGGAAAATACTATCATGATGAGCTCTTGAAAATGGTGGATAAAGATACCGATGCTTTTAATTGTATAATGGAGGCTTTCCAGTTGCCTAAAGGTAATGATGAGGAAAAGTTAATGCGAAAGAAAGCTATAGAACAAGCTACAAAGGAAGCTATTTTAGTGCCGTTTAATACGATGAAATTATGTTATGAATCCATGATGGTTATGGAAGCAATGGTAGAAATTGGAAATCCAAATTCTATAACTGATGCTGGTGTAGGAGCTATAAGTGCAAGGGGTGGGGTTTTAGGAGCCTGGCTAAATGTTCGTGTAAATGCAAAAGATCTGGAAGATAAAGAATTTTTAAATGATATATTGACCCAGGGTGAGGAAATTGTTCGTAAGACCAGAGAACTTGAACTTAAAATATTGGATAGAATGCCATAATTATTTAAAAATTCATATATTTATCAAAAGCATGAAGGTAATAACTTTCATGCTTTTTGTTTATTGTTTTTTTTCTTATTTGTTAAACAGAAAAATTAATAATGAAAGTGCTGGTTTTTTATGTGAATAGTTTTGAGTATAAACCCGGAATTAAGAATGTAGATATTGCTGATGAACCTGATGAGGGTAGGGAAGTAAACGATGCAATATTGGCTTTTATTCAGGTGGAGACAGATGATGAGGAAAAAGATTTAAAGAGTAGAGAGAAAAAACTTGTGAATCATTTGAAGTGGACGGCCAGAAAGAATAATACTAAAAGAATAATATTGCATTCTTTTGCTCATTTGTCCGAATCCAAAGCTTCATACCATTTTACTGTTGACTTGTTTCGTGCTGGGCAATCGAGATTAGAAAATGCCGGTTATGAAGTTTATCAAACTCCATTTGGTTATTTTTTAGATTTGAAAATTGATGCTCCTGGAGCTTCGTTAGCAAGGATTTGGGCAAGTTTGTAATGTGAGGTTTAATGCATTATATTTGGTTAATTTATTGAAAATTGATAATGAAAAGAGTTGTAATTATATGTTTTCTATGTCTTTTTTTTCAGTACAATAATGCTGAGGAACCAGATACATTGAAGCTGCAATTAAAGTGGACTCATCAATTTCAGTTTGCCGGTTATTATGCTGCTCAGGAATTAGGTTATTACAGAGACGAAGGCCTTTATGTTGATTTTATTCAGGGTAATGAAGATAGTAGTCGAAAGTCAGACTTTATAGATAATGTTTTAGAGCAAAAGGCTGAGTTTGGTGTGGAATCTCCCCGCTTATTAGTTGCTCGTAACAATGGTAAAAGAGTAGTGGTGTTAGCTACTATTTTTCAACATTCTCCGGAAGCCTTTATTACTCTTTCTAAATATAAAATTACCAAAGTTGAAGATTTAAAAAATAAAAGATTAAGAATCTCGAACAGAACTCTTATATCTACCAAATCATTGTTGTTAAAGAAGGGCTTAGATAGTCTGGTTGAAAAAATTCCTTATGGAGACAGGGTTGGTGGTTTAATAAATGGTAAGTATGAAGTGATAGATGGTTATGTTACTGATGTTCCATTTGTATTAAGTCAATTAGGTCAGTTACCTGTTGTTATCAATCCATATGCTTATGGAGTTGATTTTTATGGAGATTGTATTTTTACTTCAGAGGATTATTTAAAGTCAAATCCTGAAACTGTTCAAAAATTTGTAAGAGCCAGTCTTAAAGGATGGAGCTACGCTATGAATACCAAAGAGGAAATTGTTAGACTTATACAAAATAAATATAGTAACGATTTGGCTTATGAGGTTTTAATGTATGAAGCAATGAAAATGGAAGAATTGGTTCTTCCGAAATTTGTTGAAATTGGTCATACCAACAAAGAACGTTGGAAGCATATTGCAGAATCATATGTGCAATTAGGAATGTTGGGAGAAAACTATTCGTTGGATGGATTTTTATACGAAGATTATAAAGATCAAAATTTAAATGCTTTATATCGAAATTTAAAAATTCTCGTGTTTATTGTCATTGCTATTTCTTTTGTCACACTATATTTTTCTTTATTTAACAGGAAACTTAAGAAGGAGGTAAGAAAGCGTACAAAAGAGTTGCAGGAAGTTAATGAAGATCTTAAAGGAAAAAATACGATGCTTCGTGAGCACAATGAGCATATTGAGATTATCAACCAACAATTATCTGTTGCTAAAGAAAAGGCAGAGGAGAGCGATAAGCTAAAAACATCATTTATTTCTAATATGTCTCATGAAATCAGAACGCCAATGAATGGAATTGTTGGGTTTGTGGATTTACTTAGGTATCAGGAAGTAAGTGAGGAAGATAAAGAGAGTTATCTTGATTTAATTGAAGACAATTCTAATCAATTACTGCATATTATTTCTGATTTAATTGATATTTCACAAATTCAGGTTGGTCAAATAAAAATTGAAAAAACAAAAGTTTCTTTACCAGAACTTTTTAAAAGCTTATATCAGGTTTTTGAGATTAGGATTAAATCCGTAAAGAAAAAGAGTATTCGCTTTTCCTATGTTATAGAAGAAGGAGTAGGGGAATATATTTATACTGATTTTAACCGGATACGGCAGGTTCTTGGTAACCTTATCGAAAATGCCATTAAATTTACAAATGAAGGAGAGGTGAAATTCTCAGTAAAGCTAAATGGATCTGGTTCAGAATATAAATTTTGTGTATTGGATACTGGAAAAGGGATTTCGAAAGATAAGGTGGAAATGGTTTTTCAGAGGTTTTTTAAAGAGGAAGAACAGTACAGTATTGATATGGGAGGAACCGGGTTGGGTTTATCTATAGCTAAAAACATTGTGGAATTGTTAGGAGGAAAAATATGGTTGGAAAGCCAATTGGGAAAAGGATCTTGTTTTTATTTTTCCCATCCAGTAAACCATAAATCATAAATGATCAATTTGTTCCAATTGATCATCAGATAATGATCTTACCTCGTTCATCATTTGTGTAATGAAAGTCATTTTTGCTGCATTTTCCAGTACTTCAATACGATCAAAAGCTTTGATCATCTCTGATCCAATGGCTGTAACTCCATGGTTCTCCATAATCAAAACCTTGTTTTCAGCAAAAGTGTCACTTACATTTTTAGCCAATTCCAGAGTTCCGATGAGTCCATAGGGTGCAATTACCGGATCTTTAATAATCATTCGTGATTCAACAACTAAATGTGCATTTATGGGTATGTCCATTGCAGAGAAAGCAGAAGCAAAAATAGTATGGCAATGTACAATGGCATTTATAGTAGGGTGATCTTTGTATATCTGGAGATGCATACTTGTTTCGCGACTGGGATTAAGCCATGATGTTATGTTTTTACCATTTCTGTCCAGGATAATGATATGTTTCGCTTTTATGGTTCCTTTGTCAATTTCAGTTGGCGTAATTAAAAAATGATCGCCAATTCTTTTGCTGATATTACCTCCTAAACTAGTTGTAAGCCCTTTTTTATAAAGCTTTCTCATAAAACGAGCTACCTCTTTTCTTTCTTTTAAATAAAGATCCTTGGTTTCCATAACAATACGCTTATGGATTAAAGCTATAAGTAATTATTATCTTATGAAAGAAAAATGTATAAAAAAACCGCATTTTGTGATGCGGTTTTATATTTTGAATTAATTATAATTACTGATTCTTGTAGTCTTTACAGGCATTGTATATTCCTTCAAATAATTCTTTTGCATCAGCAGCTGCCATGGCTGAAAAAGCAACTCTAAGAATATTATTTAAATTAATTATACCAATGCTGTATTTGTTAATTAAGATTTCGCGAATAGCTTCTCCATCTAGTCCTTCTTTCAATTGCACACACATGAAATATCCTGAATTATACGGAAGAGCAGTAAAGAATTCTGCATATTTATCTTCACGTAAAGCTTCTTTGATTGCCTGATACCTGGATTTCATGATAATGAACTTGCTATGTTTCTGTTCTGCATAGTCTGGTGCTTCAAAAGCGTGTAGTAATAAAGATTGACTTAAGTTCGATGAGTTTGAAATATTACCACGAACAGCTCCTGCTGTTTTCATTTCTAAGGCATGATACAATTCTTCAGAACCACCTTTTATTCCATAGGTAATAAAACCAACTCTGAATCCCCAAACATAATCTTCTTTGGTTGCACCGTCGATTTTAACAGCTAATACATTTTCATGGATGTTTGATAGATAAGTGAAAATCGACTGAGTTTCAACTCCTTCTTCAAATACTAACCCAAAGTATGCATCGTCGGTAATGGCTACAATTTTCTTTCCAGCATCAGCAGCATCTTTAACTGCAGCTACAATAGCTTTTATTTCATCAGTTGCAGGAGTATAACCAGTTGGGTTGTTAGGGAAATTTAATATAACAACTTTTTTCTCGCCATCACTTAATAAACACTCCTTTAAGGAATCAACATCAAATTTGTTGTCTTTAAATAAGTTAAATTTAACAAGTTTAGCACCATAGGCATTAGATAATGCCAGGTTATAGTTTCCCCAAAATAAATTAGGAACTATTACTTCCTGATCTTCATCCATCCATAGGTAACCAGCCATACTGATACCATGAGTCAGGGCACTTGTTACAATTGGTAAACTTAATTCTATGCCTTTGAGAGCAGGATTTTTTTCGTAGATCATTTCTTTCCATTTAGCTCTCAGGTCAGGTCGACCAAAGCTTGGAGCATAAGGAAAGGATAAAGATGGATCCAAATCAATTTTTGAGGCGATAGATTCCAAACGCATAGGGGTACCATCATCTTCAATAGCAGCTCCGATTGTGGCGTTAATCTTTGTTCCTTTTGCTTCTGCAGTTTGACCTAAAATACCTTTTTTAGGAAAGAAAATGTTTTTTCCTTTTTCACTTAATAAGTCATAAACAGCAGGATTTTTTGCGAAAATTACCTCGTTTAATTCTTGTGCTTGCGGATTCATCTGTTTTAAGTTTTCAGTTTTGAATAAGTGATTTTAATAAATTTAATCATCCTGAATCAGAAAATAAAGGATCATTAAAATTACTTTGTCATTTAATATGTTTACCTATTATTTTTACACTCGTACAAAATTGCTAAAAAATGCCCATTATATATTCAATTTGCTTTTTTTTTAGTAAAAATGTTTATCTCTGATATAAGTTTCAGATTTTTAGGTTTGTAATTAGTTGTTAAACTGTTGTTAGTGTATTTTCTTATTATTAAAGTAAAATATTATTGCTGCCAAAATGCTTTAATGATGTTTTTTATTGAGGGTGCACTTACCTGATTCCAGTCCAGGTTTTGTTGATTTACAAATACAATATCTGTTATGTCATCCTCAATATGCATATTTTCCCAACCATCAACTTTGCATATAAAAGCCATGTCTGTTGTAAAGACTGAGAATCCGGAAAAGATATATTCATTAGGAAATGAAGTTAAATATTTCATCTCAATCACATCCAGGTTTAGTTCTTCCTTTATTTCTCTTTTCAGGGCAGATTCTGCTGATTCCATTGGATCCACAAATCCTCCGGGTAAATCAAGCATTCCTTTGTTCGGATTGAAAGCTCTTATTGTCAACATAAGATCCCCCTCTTTATTTTGAATCAATCCAGCTACTGCAGCCGAAGAATTAATAAAGTAATGAAATCCACAATCGGAACAAAGAAATGAGCGTTCTCCTTCAAAATTAAATTTCTTAGAACCACATTTGGGACAATATTTAAATACGTGTTCTGGTTTTGTCATAATTTACAGTTTTCAGTACTCAGTTGACAGTTGACAGTTTTCAGTCTTCAGTTTATAACGTACTGAGGGCTGAAGACTACCTACTGTTATTCTATATTATGCCCAAAGGTTAGATGGATAAACACCTTTTTTAATTAAAGCATTCAGACTTTCCTGTACAATAGGTTTATCTTCCTGGTAGGTTACACCAAACCATTTTGCATCACTGCTTAAAACTTTAGTAGAAGCTTTTCCTGCTTTAATCATTTTATCCACCAAAGCATTAAAGTAGAACTCCGATTTTAGCTCCGTACCTTTTGTCTTTAAAAATTCGATAAATCCATCTTCAAGAGCCTGGAAAAATGAGTTCTTGAATGCCCAAAAATTCATCGAAACAGGTTCTTTTCCTGTTAATTCAGTAGTTTTTTCATCTTCCCAGTAAACAATTTTTCCGTCCTGATAACCAATTTTTGTTCTTTCGATAATGTTTACAAGGTTGTTGTTTGTGTCGGATTCACAAACCCCTCTTGATACAGTTCCGTATTCAGATAAGGTATTGTTTAATGCATAGCCAACCATGGCATATTCATGGTCGTTTTTACTGTTTTGAACAAAGTCAACAACAGTTTGGTAGGCTTCTCTGCCGTAAAAATCATCTGCATTAATAATTGCAAAAGGTCCTTTTATGGCTTCTTTAGCCATAAGCATGGCATGACCTGTTCCCCATGGTTTTTCCCGTCCTTCAGGAACGCTAAATCCTTCAGGTAGGTTGTCTAACTCCTGGTATACATATTCTACTTCAATTTTACCTGCTAGTTTTGGTTCAAAACGTTCTTTAAACTGATCTGCAAACGAATGACGTATGACAAATACAACTTTTTCAAATCCGGATTGAATGGCATCATAAACGGAATAATCGATAATAGATTCGCCACTTGGTCCAAGGGAATCAAGTTGCTTTAATCCGCCATAACGGCTTCCCATTCCTGCTGCCAGAACTAATAATGTAGGTTTCATATTGTAAATAGTATAAAGACAAAAGAATAAAGACAAAAAACAGTATAAGCTTGTTTGTCAATATTTAATTTGCCATGAGTTTAAATTTATCTTTTGATTTTGGATTGTCAGCTATACGTTATTGTTTGTTTTTATAATCATTCAATAAACCTTCATATAACCAATTGGCTAAAGCCTGTCGGTTGTTTTCAATAATAAAACGTTGTTGATCTCTGTAATTTCTAATATTACCAAGTTCAATGAAAACAGCACTTGGATATGTTTTTCTTAAAAGAAATAAATTTCTTGGAGATACAACTCCTGAATACCCTCTTGATGGTTGATGCTGATTGTATTTTTCGTCAAATACCTTTACTAATTCATGTGCTGTTTTTTCTCCTGATTTGCTTTTGGGAGAATGGTAAAAGAAAACATCAATAGCTTTTCCTTTGCTTCTGGAATCCACATGTATGATAATACAACGTTGATAAGCAGGTTTATTTTTTATATATTCCTGGTTGATAAAATTTGTACGTTGTTTTAACCTGTCAATTTGTTCTAAAGGAATTTCTTCATTATTGCAGACTTCATCTTTATCCAGTTCAAGATATGAGTCATCTCTTATACCATCATTCTTGTCCTGAATTACCATATTTACTTTTGCTCCATTCTCTTGTAGTCGCTTTGCCAAGCGGAGTGTAATGTCATATGCGTACTCATCCTCAGCTAAAGTTTTATCACCATATTTACCTAAAGCCCCTGGGTCAGGCCCTCCATGACCACTAACCAGATAAAACACGGCATCGTTTAAAACATCAGAATCTAATTTGAATTTTTCTCTTTCGGTACCATATAAAGGTTCATATAAAAAGGTTTCTGTTGAAGGTATTTTATAGGATACATCCAGTAATAATGAATTGTTTTTACCAAATTTCCCTTTGTTTAAATCCAAAAATTGCTGAGTGTGTTTATCGGGGTTGAGATTATTCCTGACCATAAAGGAATAAAGCCCTTCTCCCTTTAGGGGAATTGCTGTCTTTAATGGGGGTGCTTCTTGTGCAAAGGCACTTATTATATATAAGCTACACACTAAAAAAAGTATTAACCTTTTTATGTGATTCATATCTCTCAAATATTTTCTATGCTAAGTATTTGACGCAAAAATAAATGATTTATTGAACTATCAATAGTATTATTACACGAATACCATCTAATATTTGTTTTTTTGTTAATATACATTGATAATACTAGTATTATTAGTAACATTTCGTTTTTTTTGTCGTGTGAAATAGTTTCCCGTTAATTATTATATGTGAAGATATTATTATGGATTTAAGTCAAATTTCCTTTGATCAGATTTTAATGGCATTCGGACTCACCTTATTTGCTGGTTTAGCAACGGGTATTGGTAGTGCAATGGCCTTTTTTGCAAAGAAAACAAATACGAAATTTTTATCTGTTGCGCTTGGGTTTTCAGCAGGAGTAATGATATATGTTTCTTTTGTTGAGATTTTTGTAAAAGCTAAAGATAATCTTGTTGAATCATATGATGAGGTGTGGGGAACCTGGTTAACTGTAATTTCCTTCTTTGCCGGGATGTTATTGATTGCACTTATTGATAAGTTTATTCCTTCAGCAGAAAACCCTCATGAGATGGAGAAAATTGAGGATATGACAGAGGAGAAGCGTAAAAAAGCCAGTCATTTAATGCGTATGGGTGTTTTTACAGCTTTGGCTATTGGTATCCATAATTTTCCGGAAGGTTTAGCCACTTTTACAGCTGCATTAACTGATCCGAATTTAGGTATTGCCATTGCAGTTGCTATTGCGATACATAATATCCCGGAAGGTATTGCCGTTTCGGTACCGGTGTATTTTGCAACAGGCAGCAGAAGACGAGCTTTCAGATTAAGTTTTTTATCGGGATTAGCTGAACCTATTGGTGCTATAGTTGGTTACTTGGTTTTAATGCCGTTTTTATCACCCACCATGTTTGGGGTTATTTTTGCCGGAGTAGCAGGAATTATGGTGTTTATTAGTATTGATGAACTTTTACCGGCGGCTCAAAAATATGGCGAACACCATTTATCTATTTATGGGTTGTTTGCAGGAATGGTGGTTATGGCAGTTAGTTTATTAATGTTTTTGTAATAGATGATTAGACAAAAGACGTAAGACAAAAGATTGATTTACATGGTGGTATCCAAAAATTGCTTTAATCAATTTATTATTCTATTTGTAATGCGGATCAAGGGTTGAAAAGTTGTTTTACAGCTTCGCATACATCATAGACCTCGTCTGGTGAGTATAAAAACAAGGTTTTTGGGTCGAAAAATCGCATATTGTTTGAACACCTGACGCAGGAAGGTGTGAGTTTTTAGTGATTTAGAGCAGAAAACCGTAGTTTTTATAACGAAGCAGGCGCAGTCTTGATTTTCTTTGCTTACTTTCTTTTATCAAGAAAAGGAAAGTAAGTCAGGGTTTTAGGGATGAAATCCCTAAGGGTATTGGGTGTTTACGAAAGAGTTTTCAACTCTTGATGGAATTTGTAATTAATCAATAGTCTGTTGTAAGAGTATTGTATGAAGTTGTTTTATAAGTTATGACAAAGAAAGAACGTTTTGAAAATATAATAGAATGGTTTAAGGTAAATATGCCTATTGCTGAAACTGAACTGCATTATTCTAATCCTTACGAATTATTGGTTGCTGTAATTTTGTCGGCACAGTGTACTGATAAAAGGGTAAACATGATTACTCCTGATTTATTTCAACGTTTTCCTACACCGGATAAATTGGCTGAGTCAACACCAGAAGAGGTTTTTGATTATATACGTTCATGTACCTATCCCAATAATAAAAGCAAGCATCTGGTTGGAATGGCCAAGATGTTGGTTAATGATTTTAATAATGTGGTGCCTGATGATATAAAAGAACTTCAGAAATTACCAGGAGTAGGACGTAAAACGGCTAATGTTATTGCAAGTGTAGTATTTGAAAAACCTGCAATGGCTGTAGATACTCATGTATTCAGAGTTTCAGAAAGAATTGGCTTAACAACAAACTCAAAAACACCATTAGAAACAGAAAAGCAATTGGTTAAATACTTTCCGGAGGAATTACTACCCATAGCACATCACTGGTTAATATTACATGGACGATATGTTTGTATTGCCCGAAAACCAAAGTGTTCAAAATGTGGCTTGCAGGAATATTGTAAGTTTTACCAGAAGAGTGTTAAAGTTGTGAATTAATTTATTTTTAGTAAATATCCGCATTTCTTAGTTCTGTATATGAATAAGATAAGTATTTACAAGTATTTTTTTGCTTCCAGAATTCTGATTTAAAATTGTGTAACTATTCAGTCAAATTTTAAAAACATAAATTTTTCTGGAGAATGTTGATAAGTATTACTGAAATAAAGAAAATTGTGAATAAAGAATATGAAATATAGTTTCAGTAAAGAGTAGGTATGTCGACCTTTGCATCTGCATGGGAAAGAAGAAAAGTATAGAAGAAAAATTAGATGCCTTACTTGTTAGAGTTAATAAACTCGAAACAGAGAACAAGGAACTTCGCAAGGAAAATGCCACCCTCAAAGAACGTCTTTCTCATTATGAAACACCAAAGAACAGTAGAAATAGCAGCAAGCCACCTTCATCTGATTTTCCCAAATTACCTAGAACACAATCATTACGAAAAAAATCAGGCAAAAAACCAGGAGGGCAATCAGGACATAAAGGCAATACACTAAAAATGGTCGAAGAACCAACAGTTATACAAGAACACTATTCAAATTATTGTAAGTGTTGTGGCAATAATCTTTCAGATATTGCAGGCACATTTGCAGGAAGGCGTCAGGTAATTGACATACCACCTATTAAACCAGTGATTACCGAACACCGTATTTACCATAAACAATGCAGTTGTGGAATGGTAAACAAGGGATGCTATCCTAATCAAGTAAATACACCTGTTAGTTATGGTACAAACGCTCAGGCCTTAGCTGCTTATATGTACACTCGCCAATATATGCCTTATGACCGCTTGCGTGAATTCTTTAATACCATATTAGGGTTAAAAATTAGTACTGGAGGTTTAAACTATCTGATTGGTAAGTTCACTAAAAAAGCAACTCCTTTCTACGAGCAAATACGTAACAATGTACTTTCTCATTGTACTGTTGGAGCTGATGAAACAGGAACTAATATTAATGGAAAACTTCATTGGGCATGGGTCTTTCAAAATGCACAATCTACCTTTTTATCCGTTCATCAGAAACGAGGTTATGATGCTATTGAGGAAATTATGCCGGAAGGTTTTAAAAACAATACTTTGGTAACAGATTGTTGGAAACCTTATTTTAAAACACAAGCAGGGAATCACCAATTGTGTACTGCCCATCTTTTAAGAGAGCTTGAATTCTTTATCCAGAAATATCCCAAAAGCAACTGGGCATCGAAAATGAAAACGCTTATTATTAAAGCCCTAAAAATCTACAACAATAATTGGGATGATAAGGCAACTAAAGCACAAATATTTAAATCATTTGTGAAACTCCAGAATAAGCAGATTAGCGAAACATTAAAAGAAGTGGTTGTCTTTAGAAACAGATTAGTAAAATATGCTGATTATGTATTTACATTCCTAAATCAACCTGATGTTCCTCCTGATAATAATGCTTCGGAACGGGCTGTGAGAAATTTTAAAGTAAAACAAAAAGTCAGTGGTTTCTTCAAATCATTTGAAGGTGCAAATCATTATGCAATACAAAGATCTATTATAGATACAGCTATCAAGAGTTCTCAAAATCCCTTTGATACGCTTCGTGCTATTGCTATAGTTTAAGGCTCGACTGAATAGTTACTCTTGAAGCTGTTGAAAATGCAGCAGTAATTTATTCTTTGACAGGATGCTGTAAAACTTGTGATATATGTTGTAGGTATATCCAATCGTTTTTCCAATCCTTCTTTAGGTGATACCTTAGTCCCTTACCCCAAATATTCTTGTTTTTTTTGGCAGAATATTTTGGGCAAGAAGAAGAAAGGAACAGGGAACAAGGAGAAAGGAACTTGCAGCTTGCATAAAAATCTATAAACTAAATATATTTAGAAGATGTAAATAAGTTTCTTATCTCAAAATATCTTATCTATCCCGGTTTATCCAGGTAAGCTTTATGACAATCTTATTTCATCACTTTCACATACCTTCCAATAAAAAGGATTGTATCAGTTTTTTTGTTGTAGATGAAAAAGATAAAAGGATGGTCTGCTTTAAATTCAATGGGTTCTGAAGACTTGGGATTGAAAGAAGTCAACGCCATGGAAACAGCGGTTGCTCCGGTAGCAATAGTTTTGGTTTCGTTAAGTGAAATAAAGGTCTTATGCTTAATGGCGCTAATAAATAAAGGTTTTTGATCGGATATGCCGGATAAATCAGCTTGAGGTGTAAATACAGTGTTTATTCCGGATTCTTGTAGCGGTTTTTTTAAATCACATTCGGTTTCTAGTTTAAATTTGGGGATAGATAGTTTTGTCCTTATTTTTGTGGTTGAAGAAATAATGCTGTCTAAAAGGTTGTTATTAAACTTTTTTTCTAACTGATGAATGCCACATTTTTTTTTCGGCAGAAGTATACAAAAATAGTTTTTATTGTCTTTGTAGGGGATGGATATAAATTGTGCATTTTCGATCTCAGCATACTGAAATATATCTGTCTGGTGCATAAAATCTATTTTTGTTTTACTTTTACTGATGCTGTAAAAGCGATCAGGTTTTGTTAATGTACTGTCAAATTTTTCTTTCCATTCTCCTTTAAAAAAAATGGCATTTGTTAAAATCATTGCAGCTTCATTGTTTATGTTATTAGGTGATATGATTTTTTTAATATAGTTATTTGTTTTGTCTGCTACCCAGTTGTTTATCGTAGAAGCTGATTTTGGAGGATTCCCGAAATCAATATTTGTGAACTCAGCGGAGAATTGTTCAGTTAAAAGGTTCTTAAATGCATCCCTAAGTTCAAATGAATTGTCTAACCAAACAGCATTTGAAATGGTTAAGGTCGCATTAGAAGCGGTTATTTTTTTTGTGAGAGAATCGATTTGGAGGCTATGGGCTTGACTCTTAATGTTTAGTACGTTTTTTAATTCATCCTGTGTTTTCCCTTGAGCACCTTCATAAATGGCTGTTAAGGGAATATATGAGCTTATGGGTGAAATTAAGATGTTGTCATTAGCATTTAAAGTGCTTTTGTATAAGTTAACACTGTAATTATTTATGGCTGAAGATACTGTTTCAGAATTATTCTGAGCGAAGTTTTTTATAGGTATTAACATCATTAACGTTAATATAATTGTGCGCATTATAGTAAGTGTTGCATTCATAATGATTGTATTATATTGTGTTATGCATTTCTTTAAATACTTTTAATCTGGCTCTGGAGATGGATAATTTTATTGTCTCGTCACATTTGCAAAGTAAACATGTCCTGGTCTTTGTTTCTATATCTGTAAGATAGTCAAGATTAATAATAGTGCATCTGTCAATTTGAAAAAAGTCATCTTCCGGTAGCAATTCTTTAATATGTTTTATCGATAAATGTCCGGGAATAGTTTCCTTATTAGAAGAACTGTAACAGACACATACATTTTCAGTTGAATTGTTTTCTTTTTGAAAGTACAAAACATTATTTAAAGGTATCTGTTTCAATCCGGTTATTGTAGGTAAAAGTATTCTTTTTGTTTGTACAAGCGTTTTTAAATTCAGATCTTCAGACGTTTTATTCATTGTTTTTTTATATCGTTGGATCGCAAGTGATAACTCTAATGGATCAATAGGTTTTAATAAAAAGTCAACAGCGTTATTACGCAAAGCTTCAATGGCATAATGATCATATCCTGTAGTAAAAATAAATTTGGGTAATTCTATATTGAGTTTTAGTAACTCGGATATTAAATCGAATCCGTTTTGAATAGGCATCTCAACGTCTAAAAACACCAATGATGGTTTATACTTTAATATTATTCGTATGGCTTCTTTCACATTATTGGCAGTTGCAATGATGTTAATATCCTCATTGTTTACGAGTAAATTTTTAATATTTTCAATTGCTCTGTTTGAATCATCAACAATAAGCGTATTGATGCTATTGTTAAGAATTTTTTTGTCCTGAAAAAGAAGGTTCATGGCCAATTTGTTGAGTGGAATTAATTGAATGAATAAGAGTATCTGAAAGGTATTTTAATTTCTACACGAGTTCCTGAGTTTTGATTGTTATCCTCCATTAAGTCAATGATATTAAGGTTGATTTTTGACAGGTTTTTGGTATTAAATAAATCGATAATCTCTTTTTGAGATCGTATGCCAATACCTGTTGATATTGTTTTGTTTGCCAACGATTTTTCCCTTCCGATCCCGTCATCTTCTATGCGTACAAGCATATGGTTCTCGTTGTTTTGTATGGAAATTAAAATATTTCCTTTGGTGGGCTTTGGGTTGATTCCATGTTTTAATGCATTTTCAACATGAGTTTGAATGCACATTGGAATTATTGGTGTGTAAATACTAATATCCTTTGCAATATCTATGCTATATTCAAATTTGTTATGTTGATTGATTTTCTCCAGATCTAAAAAGTTTTTTATAAAATCAAGTTCTTCTTTTAGGGTAATTGTTGTTTTTTCAGAATTCACAAGAACGGTGCGTAAAAGACCCGACAAATTGGTAAGGTATTTATAAGTGTAATCTTTGTTTTTACTTTCTATTATATGCCAGAAATTATTTAAGGCATTAAATATAAAATGTGGCGACAATTGAGAATGAATGTTTTGTAATTTATATCTGGTTATGAGTTGCTCTACTTCGGATTTATAAATTTGCTTGTCCTTGTTTCTTTTGATTGTATTTATGATGATGAATGAAATAAGTATTAGTAAAATAGAAAATCCTGCCATTAAATAGATGTAAGCCTTGTTTTTTATTAGTTTGATATTATAGTCTTTGATTATCAGGTTTTGTTTTTGGTCTTCAATGATTTGTTCCTTTTTAGCAAGATCCAGATCTTTCTCCAGGTGGCCTATTTTCCATACAACTTCTTTGTTTTGGATGGCATATTCAGCACCTTTGTATTTTTCGTAAGCAGATAAAGCCATTTTGTAGTTACCGGTTTTTTTATACAATTTGTATACTCGTTCATAGTGACGTTTTTGTAATTCAACAATTACATTTAGTTGTGCAATTTGCTTTTCCGATTCAGTAAAGCATTTTTCAGCTTTGCTATATTGCCCTTTTATAAAATAATATTCTCCCAATAGTCCTCTGGCATAAAATTCACCATAGGCTGCGTGAAGCTCTCCAAATAATCTTAAACCATTCTCAATATTAATCTTGGCAGCCTCGGTATCGTTAGTTTTAAGTTGAATCTCTCCTATGTTTGTGCATGATAAAGCTCTATATAATGGTAATTTGTGTATTAGTGCAATGTCATATGCTTGTTTATAATAAAACAAGGAGGAGTCCAGTACATTTTTATTAAACCAGGCATATCCAATATCCGATTTCCATTCTGATATATATCCAATAAAAGATACAGAGTCCTCGAATTTCCCTGCGTCATTAAAATACTCAAGACCTTTATCCGGGTTGCCAACTTCAATTAATATTTGCCCCATCATATTTAATACAGAAAACTTCATGTCAAAGTTTTTTAAACTATCACATAAACATAATGCCTGTTGGTAATAGTTAAATGATTCAATTAAGTTTCCTTCTGATCTTTTTAATAATCCAAGGTTTATAAGGGTAGGTATTTGAAATTGACTTAACTTATATTTTACAGACAGTTCGTTTACAAAGTTCCAGCAAGAGTCTGCTTTTCTATTATTGCCATTGCTAAAAAAAACGTTGGCTTCCATATTGGCCGTTTGAATATGGTAAAAACTTCTTGTTGAATCATTTGATATTTCTGTTAGTATTGAATATATATCTGTGAATAAACTGGCTACGGTATCCGGCATTCCAATAATATTTGCAATCTGCTGTTTTAAAATAAGGGATGCTACCAGTTCTTTTTTGGGGTTGGCATTTTTGATGGCATTATTGATATAGATATAAGACGAATCGATATTTGAGGAAATACATTCTTCTGCTTTTTTATAGTAATCGGTTTTTTGCGCAAAACATGGGTAAACATAAAGGTGTATGGTGAGCAGAATGAATACAAGTTTCATATATAGTTTGTATTTGATTAAATGTTTCAGAGTATTGAAAGAATTAATTTACAACTATATAAGTGTATAGTCAATATTTTTTGTTCAACTAATATATTATAGAGATTAATTAATTTTTTAGTCGGATTATAAATCTGCGCAAGCTGGGTGCGAAATAAAAATATATATAAATAATTGTTTCTCTATGCTAAATAGTAGTTTTACTATTAAATTATTAGGCGATGGCAGTTAAAATTTACGATAAGTTCATTTTGATAAAATATCAGCATTCCTTAATTTATGAAAAGAGTACTGTAAGTCTTCGAAAATGTCTTTTTGTTTCCAGAATTCTGATTTAAAGTTATTATTTGTGGTTTTGAGAATATTAAATTCCATTATGTCTTTTCCAGTTCTTTGGCTTTCCTGATTAATATTATATTCATAAACATGATATTTTGAAAATGGAACTCTATTAATTTTTTTGTTGTTTATATGTATGCATTCGGTCTGGTACATACCCAAAAATTTGGCTGCAGTTATGCGGTAATTCAACAATTATTACGGATTTGTAAGAAATTCTAACAATTCTGAGAATAAGTTGGAATTTTCTCACTTTTATTAAGGTTTTTCCAATTTTGAGGTAGTAGATCCGCTAAATCTTTTGAGTAATCAGCGTTGTAACTAGGGATTTTGGTTAAAACATCGATTAACCATTTCCTGACATCGACATTGGCCGCTTTACAACATCCCATTAAGGAATATATTACTGCAGCGTTTTCTGCTGCTTCATGATTTCCGCAAAACAAATAATTTTTACGCCCTAAAGCCAGGTCTCTTATGGCATTTTCGGCGAGGTTATTATCAATTTTGTAACGTCCGTCCAAGTGATAACGAGATAATCTGTGAAAAATAGAATATGTATATTTCAAAGCACTACCCATTCTCCCTTTGGGTAAAACTTTAGGATAATAATTCACAATCCATTTTTCAAAAGCCACCATAATTGGGTATGCTAACCGTTTACGAAGTTCTGCCCTTTGTTTATAATCCAGCTTTTGTTCGTCAGCCATGGTTTCAACCTGATAAAGTTTCCCAATTTGAGCTAGTGCATATTCTGCACCTTTTTTGTCTTCCTTTTTACTTTCGTCAAATTTACGACGCGCATGAGCCCAGCATCCTAGAAGCAAAACATCTTTTTTTTGCTCATAGATGGAGTAAGCCTGATAGCCATCTGTTTGAATAGCTCCTTTGTAATTTTTAAGAAGGTTTACTACGACTTTTTGTGCTCTGGAACCTTTGTCGTAATGAAAAAAGACCATATTTTTCATTACCGATCGTACCATCCACAAATAAGATTTTACAGCCTTATGCTTTTCATTGTTTATTACAGGAATTGTACTTTCATCAACTTGAATGTAATCAGAATCTTTTACAACCTCTTCTAACCTGTCGTATAAAGCCCTTAATAAATTACAAACATCCTTAAACCATCCGTTTACTGTTGATGCCGATAATGTAAGACCGAGTTGTTTAAACATGGCTAATTGACGATGAAAAGGCAAATGATAATAATATTTATTCATTAATAGCTCGGCAAGTATTGATGCATCAGCATTACTTCGTGGTAAGGGTAATGATGGTAGTGCAGCAGTACGAACACTTGATTCTTCTTCTGTAAGTTGTAATTTCGGCTTTGCTGCATATTTTGGACGTATTATCTTACGAACATAAATTTCTCCCGGTTTAAATTCTAACACTTCTGTAACTTCCTCTCCAATGCGCACCCAATTTTCATCTATACCTTCTGGCTCTATAACTTCTTCTTCTCTTCTAAGATCTTCAGGTAGCGGTAAACGAACAGGTTTCTTTTTTTCTTTTTGTGGTTTGCGACGTTCGTAAGCGATTATCTCTTTATCTGCTTCTTTTGCCAGTTTTTCTTCCTCCGGTAATAAGTCCAATCCGTCCCAATCAATTTTTCTTTGATCTGGATTCTCCGGTATATACCTTTCTTTGGAAGGACTCCATATTTTACGTTTATACCAGGCTAATTGATCTAATAGCTTATCAATCTTTTCTGATTGTTGCTTAACAAGATGTTCTAATTCTTTATTCTTATTTTCAAGGTTATCTAAGCCGCCATTCTCAACTTCACGCAAACGAGAAACTTCGGCATAGAGTTCATCTCTTTGCTGAAGTAGTTCTTGTATGAAATCATCATTATCTGAAAACTGGCTCATTTATCCCCTGATCAATTAGATGCCTAAAGATAGTAAAATCAAGGGATACAGCCTAATTTATGCAAGGATATTAGATTGATTTTTGACGTTTTTTCAATCTTCTTTTTATGGGTTTTACATTGTCAACAATCATCATTAATTCCTGCCAGGAAATTTGCTGCGACACGATATCTTCATCAAATCTCGGCAATGTAAAAGTGCCATTTTCAAGTCTCTTATGGTAAATAACCAATCCTCCATGTTCTAAATGAAGAACTTTCATTATACTCATATTTCGATTAACAAAAATAAAGGCCTCACCATCCTGAACATTACGTTTCATAACGGAACTAACAATGCCACTCAGTGTATAGAAGCTCTTGCGCATATCTACCGGTGCCGGGTATAGGAAATACTGAAGCTTCCCATGTAAATTAAACATAGTCCGGTTTTATTAAAGATGAATAATTGCTTTGAGCACTGATAAATCTAATTCCCCAGTGAACTTTAGCTTTGTTCCGTTTGGAAAGCTAAACTCAAATGTGTTATTATCAATTGTTTTTTCATCTCTTGCAATCGGTACTTCTTTTGTAAATTTCTTCTTTTCTATTACTAAAGGCACAAAACAATGAGCTTGTTCTTTTTCTTGCAAAGTCTTTTTCCATTTGTAGAAAGTTGAAACTGCAAATCCTTGGTTGGCACAAAAATCTCTAACGTTTAATCTTGATTGTTCTTGTTCTTCTATTGACTTCCTGTAACCTGATTCTTTCATGCTTATTTTTTGAATCAAAGCTAAGTAGTCATAACTTTGTTAACAATATGTAGCAGGCCGCATGGATACGTTTATATCGTACATAAATGAATGTGTCATTTCAAAATCCGATAGATAGCAATAGTCATTAAGGTATGTATATTTTAAATAAATTTTTACTTTCCATTCTTTTGTCTTTTTTGTAATCCCCTCCATTATTGATCAGATAATATAGAGGATCGGGTTAAACATGGTATCGGCTGAAATTTTAGTACCTATAAAGTTCTTAGTCCTTAGTTCTTAGTTCTTAGTCTTCAGTTTGGTAAATTTGATCTCTGCATGAAAAAAGTCACTTTATAAACTTTTGACTTTCGACTTTTGACTTTTGATTTTATAAACTCTAAATCTATGTCCCAGCTTTCGAAAACTAAATTAGATCAATAAGGTAAATTAAAAAATAACAGTTATTTTCCTGTTACTTTTTAGAGCTGTAAAAGCTTAACAGTTATTGTTGTAGGGAAAGTGGCGATTTCTATTCTGTTTTGTTTTGACCCCCTAAATGGCTCAAAATTCCTTTTTTGGTCAAAAATGCCTGTTTTCGATTCCATTTTTGGGCAAAATGGGCCATTTTCGATTCTGATTTTGATGTTTTTCGTACTTTTTGTGCAAGTTCTTCGCATATGCTTCGCATTTCTTCGCACTCTCTTCGCATTTCTTCGCATCGGCTTCGCATAAGCTATGCATACTGTATGCACTTTTAATGCACCTGCTTCGGATTTACTATGGACCATCTATGGACCACGTTCGTCTTTTTACACAGGGGCAACACAGGTTTATCGCAGGTTTATTGCCACAGGAGTGCGAAGAACCTGCGAAGAACCTGCATTGAATATGCGTGGAATTGCGAACGTGGTCCAGGTTTGAACCGGAGATGGGTAGGAGAAGGTTCAGAGCAGACCCAAAGATAAGTCGGAAGTGCTTGCACCGGCAACAACAATAACTAGCAATTTTTACCGGCCATGAATTCAGCTTTCTACCTCCTCAAACTCCGGACCATTATGTTAATATGAAAATAGTAACAGCAGAGTCGGTTGTTGTTGTTAGTTCCTAGTTAAAAGTCAAAAGTTGAAAGTCTTGGTTTCCTGCTACACATATTCTTACAATTGGTACTATTACTAGCTCTTAGTTTTTAGTTCTTAGCTGATTAAAGATTAGGGATTAAGGATTAGATCAATAGGTCAATAGGTTAGTAGGTTAATAGTTTGTTAGATCAATAGGTCATATGCTGACAGATGTAGGCGAAGAAAGTACTTAGTTGCTTGCTCTTAGTTCTTAGCTTAGTTCTTAGCTCTTAGGCCATAGTGTTTCAGGTTGCAACATTTGTGCAGCAAATACCAATTTGTTACAATTCACATTTACCGGAGCTGTAAATCAGTTCTCCCCCAATCGGGGGAGTTAGAGGGGGCTTTTAATATCAGGCCGGGAGACCTTGATTTATAAGACATAGCGAGACGCTATGCCTAACAAAGAGGGTATAGCATTAATACCATAAAAACCTATTACTATTTTGTTTTACGGCTAATCAATTGTTACCGACAAAACAGTATATCTCAAATTAATATGTTTTCGGCATCTGTAATTAACGAATATCATCAATTGATGTTGGGCGAAAAGGCCTATTCGTTTCAAACAGTGAATCAATCGGTAAATGCCATAAAATTATATTATCAGGGTTATTTAAAACGTGAATTTGAATTACAGGATGTGATACGACCTAAAACAGGCCGGCAATTACCCAAGGTGTGGAATAAAGAAGAGATGCGTAAAATATTAAAAACCAGCGATTGTAACCTTAAGCATAAAACTTTACTATCGATAATTTATGGTAGCGGATTACGTATTGGTGAAGCCCTAAATTTAAAACTCAACGATATTGACTCCAAGCGAATGCAAATACGTGTACTAGGAGGAAAAGGCAACAAGGACAGATATACAATATTGGGAAAATCGTTTTTAGTACTACTTCGCGATTATTACAAGGAGTTTAAACCCAAAGAATATTTATTTGAAGGTCAATTTGGGGGTAAGTATTCAGCCACCAGTGCAGGTAATGTATTATCCAAAGCAATAGAAAAGAGCGGCGTACCCAAACGAGGTGGATTACACTCATTACGACATAGTTTTACCACACATTTATTAGAATCGGGAACCGATTTGCGCTATATACAAGAGCTTTTAGGACATAATTCATCAAAAACCACCGAAATGTATACCCATCTAAGCAACAAGTATTTACAGCAGATAAAAAGTCCATTAGATGACATTAATATTTAAAATAATAACTATTTTAGCAGAAGTTAATCCCAAATACAAAGACGAAATAAGTCCAAGTATCTTGGGATTACTGAAAAGTTGGGCACAAGCTAACCATAACGCTCAAAAGAAAAATGGCGAGTAAGAATAGAAAAGAAGAGAATAAGAATTTAAAATGGGCTTCAATTCCATTTTTAATAATTGGTGCATTAATCGTATTCTTAACTCTAGAAATTGACAATAAAAGTTCTAAAGAAATGGTTTGGAACAACAGACAATTGCCTTATTGTGAAATTTCAGGCATTGTTTCTTCTGCTAGACAGAATAGAGGAACTATTAGTTTACGACTTAAGAACAATGACATCTTTTATATCTCGACAACAAGAAATTATAATTTAAAACCATATGACCTTGATGATTTTCTTCAACCTGGTGATTCACTTTATAAAAAGAAAAACTCAATGAAGCTTGAAGTTTATCGAAATAATCAGAAATATGAATTCATCCTTGAAAAGACAATTGGAAAAAAGTAGAATTATAAAATGCAGAAGTAAAAATTGCCAGTGCCCAACAAAAAATAAAGGGCATAGGCCGTCAGTATAAATTTGGGAGTTTTGCTCTTTTAATAAGTTCGCCGAAGCTTTTGTTTCGGCTAGTGAAAAGAATAAATTTATAACCAAAACAAAAGCTTCGGCTTGGTGGGGTTTTGGAGGTTCATTTTATCAAATCAGCCTACGACCCTTTATTCCAAACGTTAGGGCTAATTAAAAAAACGACACAGCATGTTTGCAATTTCACCGACAGATATAGATTGGTTTGAATTTCTGAGAGAATCAGGATTTAACAGTGAAATAAATTTCTGGACTCCAACTCCGTGGAATATTACACGGTTAGAGTCAAGTGATAGATTGTATTTCATGCTTAAATCACCGATTAGAAAAATAGGTGGATTTGGTGAGTTTAAGGAATATGTAAATATGCCATTATCGGTTGCATGGAATAGATTTGGCAAAAAAAATGGATGTAAATCAAAGCAAGAATTAGTTGACCGACTTGATAAATATAAAAATAAAAGAAGCACCAATACCGAGAGTGTTTTGACAAGTGAGATAGGTTGTATTGTTCTTGAAAACGTAGAATTCTGGGATACTGAATCATATATTGATTTGGAGAAATATGAGGTAGATTTTTCCCCGAACATTGTAAAAATCAAATATTTTAATCAAGAAAATCCTTTTGATACAAACTACTATAAACCACTGACGAACGGATTTGACTTAGTTGAAGATTCAACGGAAAAATATAAGAAAACAAGAGAAGTTGTAGAGCGTAAGGGACAAAGTTCATTCAGAGCTAAAATATCAAAAGCTTATAATGGCGCATGCTGTATAACTGGCGAGCAAACTCCAGAACTAGTTGAAGCCGCTCACATTCAGCCCTACTTGAATAAGAATTCTAACCACGTTCAAAATGGATTGCTATTACGAGTTGACTTTCACAAGCTTTATGATAATGGACTTTTGTATATAAACCAAGATTATAAAATTGAAATAAGCCCGTTGATTAATGGCGATTATTACAAAAGTTTTCAAGGTAAAACTATTAACTTGCCAAAATCAAGAGCTGATTATCCTTCAAAAGAGGCTTTGATTAGTAGAAAATTTGAATTTAGAAATGAGCAAGATTGATTTTGAAAATATTAGAGAAAAAATAATTAAGTTCAGGGAGGACAGAAATTGGAAGCAATTTCATACAATTAAAGATTTGTTACTCGGACTAAATATTGAACTTGCAGAATTGCAGGAACTTGTTCTTTGGAAAAATCAATCGGAAATAGAAAAAATTGACAAGGAAAAGATTGAGGACGAACTTGCTGATATTTTTATCTTTTTAACCTATTTGTCGGAAAACTTTAACGTTGATTTACTTAAAGCGGTAGAAAAAAAGATTGATAAAAATGACAAGAAATATCCGATTGACAAAAGCTTTGGAAATAGCAAGAAATACAATGAATTAGATTAATAACTAGCCCTAACACTTAGCCTCTAATGTAGGGTTGCTTGCATACCCTACAGATTGGAGGGTTTGTTGAACTAAACAATATTCCAGCAACTAATCTGTAAGGTGTTAATACTGTGATTTTTACTTATAGTGTTTTAAAAGGCATTTTTATAGCTTTTTATATGGTTTTATCATTGTCATTTTTGTGGTATATCAGAAAATAATGAACCATTTTATTAATTTATTGCACTTGACAGTAATTTATTGCACTTGTTATTTAATTGTAATATTGTTTTTTAACCACTATTTTGACAAGAGGATATAGCATTCCCATTTACGCTTAAAGACATATTCTTTAGTTTGTTGGTAAATAGGGACTTGCTGCAAATATTAGTAAGCAGGAGGAGCCCTTTTACCAGGGTAAGAAAGTATTAAAGCCAGCTCACCACCACAATCTTTACAACTAAGACCGGAACGTTTCCCAAACTTCATTTCAAGTACCTGAGCTCATGAAAGTTTTCGTTTCTGATTTATAATTATCCTTTCTGTTGCACCATTTAAAAGTAACATGAGTATCAGTTACTTTTAAAATACGAGCATTAGAAATTGCGACCCGATGTGAGTATCTACCCAAATATTCCACTACCGAATGGGGCGATCCAAAGGCTTGTTTGGCATAAACAACCCAGGGTTCCGGAATTAACTTGCGAGGCACAAACTTGTTTATTTTACCCTGCTGCTTCAACTTACGTAGCTTTTTAGCAAAAATGGCACTAAACTTATTCGACATTTGTTTTACATCAAACAAAAATTCGCCGTTTTGTTTGGTTGTTTTCCATTGGCCATTTTTATCCATACCACCTGCGGGAATAATATTATTAGTAAGCCCTCTTACTTTTAAAAGATCCGGTAAAAAGCGTCTGATGATACTCCCAATATCCAAACCCATCTCTAACAAATGAGTGGCATAACTATGTCTGAGTGTATGAATACACACATTTCCTGTTGCGAAAAAACCACAGGTAAGGCTTTACTTCCTTTAATAGAAGGAAGAGCCAGGTACAGCTCCTGATTTTTAAACATGGTAAACAAAGTTCTTAAACCATAAACCAGATGTTTAAACGAACTTCTACTGGGTTTTTCATTAAGTTGAATTTCATACAAATATTCTTCCATCTGGTCAATGGAAAGTTCCAAAGGCGAGCACTTAAAATGCAGAACCATTTTAGAAATTTAAATTAATAATGGTAGAAGATGTAAATATCTTACGAATTTTGTTAGTTTTAGCCTAAGCTCCCGCTTTGCGGGTTTAGTTCAACAAAAAAATAAAGGGCATAGGCTGTCAGCACAAATTTGGGAGTTTTGGTCTTGTAATAAGTTCGCCGAAGCTTATACTTCGGCTATTGAAAAGAATAAATTTATATCTAAAACAAAAGTTTCGGCTTGGTAGGTTTTAGGAGGTTCGGTTTATCAAATCAGCCTACGTCCCCTTATTCGAGACGTTGCCAACCATAAACCGATTTTGCCCAGCAAAAACAAACTATTAATTGAAAAATTTTAAGTTTGTAGTGAATTAAAAAGGTATACCATGTTGAGCGAGGAATATAGAAAGACACTAGAACTGATTCGAGCAGAAATTCAGACAGCAAGAATTAGTGTTGTTAAAAAAATTACAAGAGAACATATTGCTCATTACTTCAATATTGGAAGAATAATCGTTGAGAAGCAAGGAGAAAAAGAATGGGGGAATTCAGTAGTAGAGAAATTATCAAAAGATTTACAAGTTGATTATCCTGATAGTAATGGATATTCAGCAAGAAATTTATGGGATATGAGACGTTTCTATACTCGGTATGCAGAAAATGAACAACTGCGACAGCTTGTCGCAGAAATTCCATGGGGACAAAATTTGGTAATCCTTTCAAAAATAAAAGATGATAAAGAGGCTGAGTATTATTTAAAAGCGACATCAGAATATGGTTGGAGCCGAAATGTGTTATTGAATCAAATTAAAGCTCAAGCTTATAAAAGAGCACTAAGTGAAAACAAATCACATAATTTTGATAGAGCATTACCAGAATATTTATCAGAACAAGCAGATGAAGCGTTAAAAAGTGAATATAATTTAGAATTTCTTGGTTTACAGGAAGGAGTAAAAGAAAGGGAGCTTGAAAATCGCATGATAGAACGAATTCGCGATGTAATAATGGAATTTGGTTCTGGATTTGCATTCTTAGGAAATCAATACAAAGTTTCTTTAGGAGACAAAGATTACTATATCGACTTATTGTTTTATCACAGGAAATTACAATGTTTAGTAGCTATAGAATTGAAAACAGGAGAGTTTAAACCTGAGTATGCAGGGAAATTAAATTTCTATTTAGAAGTGTTAGACAATACAGAGCGTACGGAAAATGAGAATCCTTCAATTGGTATTTTATTATGTGCAGAGAAAGATTCATTAGAAGTTGAGTATGCATTAAGAATTGCCAATAAGCCAATTGGAGTTGCTGAATATCAGTTGACCAGAGATTTACCAGAAGAGTTTCAAGAGTATTTGCCAGATGAAGAAGTAATAGCAAAGAAATTGAAAGAATAAATTGCGGTTGGCAACACTTAGCCTCTAATGTAGGGTTGCTTGCATACCCTACATTAGAGGGTTTGTTGAACTAAACAATATTCCAGCAACTAATCTGTAAGGTGTTGATACTGTGATTTTTACTTATGGTACCCAAATATTCCACTACCGAATGGGGCGATCCAATGGCTTGTTTGGCATTTCTATTCTGTTTTGTTTTGACCCCAAAATGGCTCAGAATCCCATTTTTGCCCAAAAATGACTGTTTTCGATTCCATTTTTAGGCAATATGGGCCATTTTCGATTCCGATTTTAATGTTTTTCGTACTTTTTGTGCAGGTTCTTCGCATATGCTTCGCAATTCTTCGCACTTTCTTCGCAATTCTTCGCATCGGCTTCGCATAAGTTATGCATACTGTATGCACTTTCTATGCACCTGCTTCGGGTTTTAGATGGACCATCTATGGACCACGTTCGCCTTTTTACACAGGGGCAACACAGGTTTATTGCCATAGGAGTGCGAAGAATCTGTGTAGAACCTGCATTGAACCTGCGTGGAATTGCTAACGTGGTCCAGGTTTGAACCGGAGAAGGGTAGGAGAAGGGTGCTTGATTATGCAATGAAAAATATATAATTCACCTTTAGAGTGGGTATGGTTTGAATTCTATTGCAAAAAAAAAGGTCGCCATTATTGACGACTTTTTTTTATCTTTTATTAATCAATACAATTAAAATCTGTAACTAATACCAACCGTAAAATAACTTACTCCATAACCTGCTTCTGCATAAACACCAAATTGATCAGCAAAAGCATACCTGATTCCTACAAAAATATCTGTAATAAGGCTTGTGTCGTTGCCTTTATCTGTATGCTTTACACCACCTACAGTGTAAGTGTATTTATAATGCTCAAATCTTAATCCAGACATTACACCTGCATAAACATCAACCACATCCCAGGCTTTATCGCCTGTAATATCAGTCATGTCAAAGTGGTATGATGCTCTGGGACCAATTAAGGTATGACTATAATCACCTCCATTATAATCAGCACCAGCAAAAGATAAAACAGCACCACCTCCAATATGGCCAATTCCAATTTTATCGCTAAAGCCATATTCGTAAAAAGCATTAAATGATGGAGTTCGTGAGTCTACGTCGTATGACGGGATTGAAGGAACACCAATGCCAATGCCAATAGTTTGTTCTCCTGCAAGTAGAGTTTGACTAAATCCGTTAGCACTAAATGCTACCAATAAACTAAATAAGAATAATACTTTTCTCATTGAATAAAAATTTAAATGTGTTAATTGATTCATATAGTTTAACGTGTAAAATTAAGAAATATTTGAGATAAAAAATATTGATCATCTTGAATTGCATCCTGTTTTTGTTTTTCAGTGAGTCTGACCAGGTTTGTTTATAGATGTTTAATGTGTTAGTTTGTAGGGTTTTTGGGGTTGGTTGTAAACTTATGATACATAATCCCGGTTAATTCTAATTGTTATTACTAACTTTGCCAAGTTAAACATATTTTAAAGGATAATTTCCAATATAACAAGATACTAAAACAAAGGATTATGTCAGTAGCGATGAATCGCCAAAAAAAGGTGACCACTCATGTGTTGAGCGAGATGAAACATAATAATGAAAAGATTGCTATGTTAACAGCTTATGATTATTCAATGGCAAAAATTGTGGATCAGGCTGGATTAGATGTGATATTAGTAGGGGATTCAGCTTCGAATGTAATGGCCGGATGGGAAACAACTTTGCCTATCACTTTAGATCAAATGATTTATCACGGGGCGTCAGTGGTAAGGGCTGTAAACCGTGCTTTAGTGGTTGTTGATTTACCATTTGGTACCTACCAGGGTAATTCAAAAGAAGCACTTACATCAGCAATTAAAATAATGAAAGAAACAGCTGCAGATGCTGTTAAAATTGAGGGTGGAGAAGAGATTATTGAATCGGTAAAACGCATTCTTTCAGCAGGAATTCCAGTGATGGGTCATTTGGGATTAACACCGCAATCTATTCATAAATTTGGCACTTATACAGTTAGGGCAAAACAGGAGGAAGAAGCTAATAAATTAATAGAAGATGCTCGATTATTGCAAGAAGCAGGATGTTTTGCTATTGTTTTAGAAAAAATACCTGCAAAATTAGCTGCTCAGGTAGCACAGGAATTAACAATTCCTATTATTGGTATTGGGGCTGGAAATGGTGTTGATGGACAAGTATTGGTAATTCATGATATGTTAGGAATCAATCAGGAATTTTCTCCCCGGTTCTTAAGACGTTATCATAACTTATATGCAGAAATGACCGGTGCCGTTCAAAATTACATTCATGACGTAAAGTCTGTTGACTTCCCAAGTGAAAGAGAACAGTATTGATTGTTTAGGCATTGGGCGTTGAGTTGAGAGATGAGTTTTTGGAGTGGGGTGGATAAAAATGACCGATGTACTCAAGTGTGTAATTTGAAAAGGTGATTAGTACTGATCAATATAATTTTTAATAACTGAAATGGAAATATTATACGAAGACAATCATATTATTGCTGTCAATAAAAGTAATTCGGAAATTGTACAGGGCGATAAAACTGGTGACGATGCTTTATGTGATAAAGTAAAAGAATATATAAAGCGTAAATACAAGAAGCCCGGAGATGTTTATCTCGGTGTTGTTCACAGGATAGACCGACCGGTTAGTGGTGTCGTTATTTTTGCACGAACCAGTAAAGCTGCTACACGGTTAAGTAAGATGTTTCAGGATAAGGAAGTGAAAAAAACTTATTGGGCTATTGTAAAGAATTTACCTGACAATGATGAGGGAAGATTAGTGCATTATATGATCAAAAACCAGGAAAAGAACAGGTCCAGTGCATATGATTCTCCTAAGAAAAATTCAAAAGAGGCTATTTTAAATTATAAACTAGTATCGAGTAGTGCTAATTACCATTTATTAGAAGTTGATCTGGAAACAGGTCGTCATCACCAAATTCGATGTCAGTTAGCCAAGATAGGATGTCCTATCAGAGGCGATTTAAAATACGGGGCGCAGCGTTCCTTAAAAGGAGGAGGTATTAACCTTCATGCCCGCAAAATTGAATTTATTCATCCTGTTAAGAAAGAAAAAATAGTTATTACAGCACCTGTGCCCAAAGAAGAAAATCTTTGGGATGAGTTTGCAAATGTAATGTAAAATACTGGCTGCAAGCTTGTGATATAGCTTGTGGCTTATTTTAATTCGCCGCCGTCAAAGTATAAAGGTAACAGGTCTGTTACTTTATTTACTATCATAAGTTGATTTTCTCCATCAAGTATGGTTTTAATAGAATTTTTGAATCTTATCTCAGTTTCAACCATTACCTGTCGGCAGGCACCACATGGTGTAATTAATTTTGGTGTCTGATGGTTTTTATTATAAGCAGAAATGGCCATTTTAACAATTGCACTATCCGGAAATTGTGAATTTGCCCAAAAAATAGCAGTTCTTTCAGCGCATAGTCCTGATGGATAAGCTGCATTTTCCTGGTTGGTGCCAGTTATTATCTTTCCGTTATCTAATAATAGAGCGACTCCAACTTTGAATTCAGAATAGGGAGCATAGGCATTATTGCAAACAGCCCTTGCTTTTAATATTAATTCTTGTTCATCAGAAGGTAATTCCCCGATGTGATCAATCTGAGTAATTTGTGTTTTTATTTCGATGTTTTTCATTGCTGTTGATAAATTATCTGGCCTTTAATTTTTTATTAATATGAATGCTGGAATTTTAGTCAAATTCAGGTTAATGTTTTGATTTGCTTGTAAAATTAATCTTTTTTTTCAAAGTCAACATTCATCTGTTTTCATGGATATACAAAAAATCTTAAGCCATTTTTTTATATTTGTCTCTTACTGAAAAAAAGATGATGTTGTTATGAGAGTATTTGCTATTTTATTTTGGATTTTTATTTCTGTATTTCAACTTGAAGCACAAAATTATACCAGGGAAGATTATATTGATAAATATGCAGACCTGGCAATAAGAGAAATGAAAAGAGTGGGTATTCCTGCGAGTATTACATTGGCTCAGGGGATGTTAGAGTCGGGGAATGGAAATTCAACTTTAGCAAAAAAATCAAATAATCATTTTGGAATCAAATGTCATAATGATTGGGATGGAAAAAGAGTTTATCATGATGATGATAGCAAAGGTGAATGCTTCAGAAAGTATAAAAATGTTTACGAGTCATACCTTGATCATTCTGATTTTTTAGCTACAAAACAAAGATATGCTTCATTGTTTTTTCTTAAACCCACCGATTACAAGGGCTGGGCTCACGGGTTAAAAAAGGCAGGTTATGCCACCGATCCCAGGTATGCCAAGCGCCTTATTGAAATTATAGAGGCAAATAATTTGCATCGCTTTGATTCTGGTAAGAGGGTTGTTGCCAGAGATTCAAGAAATGATTCTAATCATGCCGGGGCTTCTGCTTCTTCAGAAAAAAGTGTTGATAATTTTACCCTTGAGGCATTTGCTTCTCATAAATTAGGTTTAAATAATGGTATCAAATATATAACTGTTCAGGATCAGGATTCCTTTGATGATATTTGTAATGAATTTGGGTTAAAAGAATGGGAAATATATGCGTATAATGATTTAGACAAGAACGCTGATATTCATGAGCAAAGATATTTGTATGTTCAGCCTAAAAGAAATAAAGCTCACCGTAAACATCGGGTTCATAGGGTCAAATCTGGTGAATCGTTGCATTATATATCACAAAAGTATGGTGTTAAAATGAGTAGATTATATAAGATTAATAAGCTTACTAAAGGTGATAAAATAATGGAGGGACAGTTGATTCAACTACGTAAGAAGAAAAAAGCATGAATGTGTTACGTGGCTTGATTGTTTTTTTATTTTGTTTTTTTTATCGTGCATATAGTCAGGATTTTACTCCTCAGCAAAAAGCCTGGTTATTTAGAGTTGTTGAAAAATCTCCTTGTCTTAAAAATAATATTGGTCAGTATTTTACTTATACGGGTTCGTTTTCTTTAAATTCTGAATTACCTTATTTTACTAATAAGGAACAGGTTGGCTATCAGGTTTCTTTATGGGATTCTATTGAGCATAGTATTGTCTGTGATCAGAATGTGTTGCTTATTAATTGGGAAGGAATAAGTACGGCATCGCCTGGAGTGTTAGCTGAGGCTGCGGTAAAATTAAGTCTTTGGGAAATTTATTCGAATATCAAAAGTGGTTATCAAGAGTTTCCCAAATTCTCCGGGAACAAAATGGCTAGTGGAATCTATGAAAAAGCAATTTCATTTTTACCTTCAGAAATGACCACAGTATCTGATTTAAAGCCAAAGTACCAACCGGTTTTATATCAACTTATTAATCCCAGCTTAAATTTTAAACGTAAAACTGAAGCTTTTTCCTGTGTGAAAAACATCAATGCGTCGCAAAAAAAACTGTTCTTCGAAAAATGGTATAAAATGATTAAGGGCTTGGTAGATGAGAATTCAAATGAGTACTTTGAGCGCCTGGCTAACCGGAAAATATATTTTTCAGGAAATTTACTGGCTGTAGGAGAGGGGAGTGGTTCTTCTGGTTTACTTAAAGAATATGAGCAGGTTGATGATGGCTATACTGGTACAGGAACAGGTAAAGGGATAGGATTATTTACATACAAGGTAGGTGTAAAAAAGGGTAACCTGCAATTAGAATCAACTACAGAATCGAGTATTCCTCTTTTATTGGATGAACCAACACTGCTGCATTTGTCGTTATGGGGATTGGATTGGTCAAAAAAGCCTTTGGTTGTTATTGAACGAGGTGATCGTTCGTATTTGTTGTTTGGCAACCTGGATTTTTCTCCTGATAAAGATTGGTCTAAAGGGACTTCTTATTTTGATGAACAGGATGAGTTCAAGGAACGTAAAATAGATCGCCTTTTGCTTGAGCTTAATAAAGATGGTGGCTTGTTGAGTATCTATCAACGTGAAGCAAATGTAAGAGATAAAATTCAAATTCAGATTGATTTATTAAATGCAGAGATAGATTCGATTAAAAAAACTGACAATCCAAATCTAAATGCAATTCAACAGAGATTTAGAAAAAATGAGGTTAATCTAAGTAATTTGAGTGTTAAGAAAGAACGTTTAGCTTCTCTCCACAAGAAAATAAGTGAAGAGTATCAGAAAATAGATATAGCAGAAAAAGAACTGTTTAAAATGAAATCTGTTTTGGGTGAAAATATTCAGAATTGGACTGTTAAGGATTCTGTTTTTACGTTTGAGGATGGGACTGTTTTTAATGCAAAGACCCAGGATTTAATTTTAAATAATGAAAATGATCAGGAGGAAAAAATAACAGTTAAATTACTCGCTGCATCGTATTCAATATACAGCGATAAAAAAGATGAGGTTCAGTTGTATGTTAATGTTACCGGAGGAGTAAATAGTCTTCATCAAAAGAATCCTGTGATATATAAACCAGATACTTTGTTCGTAAAGTCATTTTATTTTAATCCTGATGAATACAGGGTTCATCATTTATTTAACGAAAAAGATATTGCTTTGTTGTTGGGTATTGCCAGGGAGTTAAAAAGGCAGGATTATAATATTAAAACGTCATTTGTAGCAATGGGAATTGATTCAATTTTTATTAATGCTATAGTAAAAGAACAAGCCGACTATGTTACGAAAAAGAATCAACCAGAATATGTAAATGCACGAAGAGTGGATTTAATGATTGTTAAAAGAGATAACGAATATTGTTTTTCTGTTAAGGGTTATGCTGATCCTGGTTCTACATCTTTATCAAAGGTGTTACCTGATGATAAAGTTGATTTTGATCACTATAAAACAAGTGAACAAAGCTTTAATCCGGCATTAAGTTTATTGAGAGTTAAATCTGTAATTGAAGAAATAGAAAAATTAGTAGGAATAAATCTGTCGGGATATACTATTAAGGTGCCGGTAGTAGGAAAAGAAGTTTTTACAGAGACGATAGTAATAAAATAGAAATCAGGGATGTGTTTACTATCCCTGATTTTTTAAGTCTTAATTTAATTTACAGTCCTCCGGATTTTTAAAACCGTTTAAGAACTCTTTTGCCGTCATTCTTTTTTTTCCAGCGAGTTGTAATGAATTAATTTTTAAACATCCATTAGTACACCCAAAAAACAATGTGTTTTTTTTCATCGCTTTCAATTTGACCTGGCGACAGTGTTTTATTTTTTATTATTTCTGTTTCGAATATTTTCAGACCTAAGGTTTTGGCATTTGAGTCTGTAATTTCAGTCCAGGCAGCAGGGTATGGGCTTAGACCTCTTATTTTATTATAAATTACTTCTACATCAAGAGTCCAATCTATTTTACAGTCTTCTTTAAAAATTTTAGGAGCAGGATTTAAAGTAATGTTTTCTTTTAAAAAATCATCCTGAGCTACAGGCTTTATCTTGTCGTTACAAATATTTTTTACTGTTTCAAGAATTAGTTCAGCACCTAATACCATCATTTTATCATGCACCGAACCTGCCGAATCAGTATGTTCAATGGGCATTCTTTTCTGGTCAATGATATTACCAGTATCTATTTCATGCTTTAAAAAGAATGTTGTTACTCCTGTTTCTTTATCACCATTCATTACAGCCCAGTTAATTGGAGCTGCACCCCTGTATTGAGGTAAGAGCGATCCATGGAGGTTAAATGACCCCATGGGAGGCATATTCCAAACAACTTCCGGAAGCATACGGAATGCAACAATAATCTGAAGGTGAGCATTTAATTCCTTTAATTCACTAAGAAAATTTTCATCTCTAAGTTTCTCTGGTTGTAATACCTTGATTCCTTTCTGCACAGCATAATCTTTAACAGGAGAAGTTTTGATTTTTTGTCCTCTCCCTGCCGGTTTATCCGGAACAGTTACAACACCTACAACATTGTATTTATGTTCTACCAAAGCTTTCAGGCTTTCCACGGCAAACTCCGGAGTACCCATAAATACAATTCTTAAATCTTCTTTTTTTATCATTTGTAAAATTTACTATTCTAAATTTCTGTTTCCTTTTTGATGTTTAGGGAAATACGGGCAGTTTTTACAACCATTGCCACAACAATATCCTCTTTTCGTAAGATATTCTTTGGTCATTATCCTAAAACCTCTTGGATCCATTATGTAATCAACGCCCTCTTTAAGTGGATCTTGGATGTAATAATCGTCAATATAACTCATAAATTAAATTTGTACAAATATAAAAAGACCTCTAAAATAAATTAAAGGTCTTTTTAACAATGGTAGTATAATATCTTTATTTTTCAGCAAAATGCTTCATGAATTGTATTCTTAGATAACCTGCCGGATTCACAGATTTTGTTTGACTCAACATACCTTTTATC
>CAXXLC010000022.1:0-120868 GCA_963677345.2 uncultured Saccharicrinis sp. | reverse complement strand
TTTTGAAGATTGTTCTTTTGGCGTTCTTTAGTCTTATTGTCAATTAGATTATATAACTGAACAACAAAGTCTTTTTCTGGATATAATCTTTCAAAGATATTTCTTCTATACCTATTCGTAATATAATGCCCAAACCTCCAAATTTGAGAATTATTCAATTTCCTAATTCTCCAATATATCTTGTTAATGTCAAAACGAGTCCAAAATAAAGTAAATTGTATTTCATTATTTGGTTCTCTAACGGTAGAGTCAAACTTGTCAAAGTCTTCAAGGAATAACTTGAAATAATTCTCCAAATCAATTTCTTCCTTTTCTTCCTTTAAAGAATCATTAATGGTTAGGCAATATCTTACAATTTCAAGTAAATCCTCTTTAAACTCAGTATCGCTACTTACTGACATATAAAAATCAAGATTTTGTTGATATTTATATCTTGCCTTACCCTTTCTTATGCCTTTTTTCACTCTTCTTTTTAAATTCTCAAGGTTATACCCCATTATATTATCAAACCTAGTTGCATAATGAAAGACCGTTGAGAATTGCGCTAATGGAAATAAGCCTTGGTCTAAGTATTGAAGCATCTTCGTAGTTAAACTCCTATATTCAATATCATTTAAATCCAAGCAATCTAAATAAGCGAGTTGTTTCAACAATTTTTCTTGTTTAGGTACTTCCCCTTCCTCTGTTATAAAATAATTACCTAGCTCACTTTTAAGGTTATTTAATTCAAAAGCACCAGTACCTGTTATATAATCAAAAATTGACTTAAAGAAATAAAATGATTCTTCCGAATAATATTTCTTCTTAAAAACCTCAATATAAGATGGTTTTCTTTCCTTCTGTTCTTCCTTACTACTACTGCCTGACGTAAGCAGTTTGGTAAAATCAATATTTGAAATGGAGTTGTTTTTTATTCTTTCTATTTCATTAATATTGGTTGAGTTCAAATGCCCTAATTTATATTCAATAGCAATTGATAAACTGAAGTATAATATCGCTTTTTCTTTGTCTTCTTTTAATAGTGCAAATTCAGCATCATCTTCGAACTCCTTTTTAACTGGATAGAAAATTGTTTTAAAATGCTCCAAAAAGAAAATTAGATTTCTGAAATTATTTTCGTTTTTCTCTATTGCCGATATAATTTCAGATTGATATTTTTTAAGAAAGTCAAAATATACCTTATTTGCAGATTCGTATCTACTTTTTATTATTTGACAGTAGATTGTTGAAGGATTAGGTATATACTGAATTGAAACACCTATTACTTTTTCCCTCAACTCTGAGGAGTAATTATTATCTTGTATTAATTGCTTTTCATTTGCAATAAATAAAACTTTAACGCCTTGGTTTTCAACTAATGAATTTACAAAACCAAAAACATCGCGTAAATCTAAAGCTTCACTTTTTCTATCTAAATCATCAAAACAAATAACTAACTCATCATAATTTAACCAGTCATTTGCATCTTGCGTTATATCTCCAATATACTTATCAATATCTCCAGCTCTATTGAGTTGAGCAATGCCCCTAATAATTGACTTACCAATACCAGCAGCTAACTTGATATTCTTATTCTTTAATATCGGAAATAGCTCAACAAAAATCGCAGTTTGTATTTCTTCAAGTGTTTTAAAACCAAATAAAGAGATGTGTATCGGAGTATATTTCTTTTTTTCATCTTTAGGCAATGATATTTCCTTAATTTTTTGACTTAGTTCTTGTTTAAAGAAATGTGTTTTACCAATACCATAACTACCATTCAGAATAACAGCATAATTAGTTTCAATTTTTAAATACTGCTCAAATATGTCTAAGAGATTAGAATTCATGATTATTCATATTTTCTTTAGTATATATGGATTTCATTACCGCCAACGGCCAGCGCTAGACCAAGGTGCGCTTTTAACAACTTAATTATCTATCCAACCGTTGCGATGTAAATTTATAACTTTTTGGCTAAAACACGCACGTCGCGCGCACTTTGGATTTAGCGTCATGTTGTAGCCAGTTTTTTCTATCCATGCCAAATTTTATAATCAATTACGAAATCATTTTCTATTATTAGAATAAGTGAACCTGTATCAATACCATGTCTTGACATTCCTAAATAATAACTTAATTCTTTCTTATTTCTATAATCAGGGTCACCAATCAAGTCGATAATTTCCTCAATTGATAATCCTATCAAATCGTGCTTTTTTATCAAATCATGTGTCATATCCCACCTAAGACAAAGACTTTTTTCTTCTTCATTCCAATTTTTCCATTCTTCTGAATTAAATTCTTGTCTACTGAAAAAATTTGTAATCTCTGGGGAAAAAGCATAATAAAATGGATAGGATATGAATAATATTCCAAGTATTCCTAACGTGATAAAAATTATTTTTCTAAATCTATTTGATTTCATGGTTGGATAACCCCATTTATTTTGTTAATTTCTTCCATTCTTTTAGGTTAAAAACATCATTACTAATGCTTTTAATACAATCTTCACCGTATTTATCATTTATATAATCAAGGATAAAATAATTGTATGTTCTGGCAATTTCAGAATCTGGGAACGAACATCCAAACCTGTAATAATAAACTTTATAAGTCTTTTCAAAATCAATCTGAGATATAGAAAAAGAAGGTGCAACACCTCCATTAATCAAAAGGAATGGGGTCTTATTTTCAATATCTTTAGCCGCATATTCTTCTGCTTCATCATTATTTTCTAAATAAATCAATTTTGAAGCATAGCTATTATTAATTTCTGAATCAGACAATGTTGTAATCTGAACCTCCTCCTGACAATAACTAACTATTTGAAATCCAAGGAAAATAATCAAGATAAGAATTGATTTAGTCATTGTATTAATTTTTGATAATAACTTCTTGAGGCCAAATTGGCTACAACGTTACGGCTATGAAGCGTAAGTGATATTAACCAACCATCACTTCCAAATTTCACAAAGCCAAAACGTTGTATTTGTCTTATCTTTTTCATTTTAAAAGCCAAATCAACGATTTGGCGATTGTAGCCAGAGCTACAAATCTTCCAAAGTTAGTCGGCTCACTTATGCTTTATTAGCCATTGTTATAGCCTGTTAATTCTCTATTTTCACAAAATCTCCAGTCTTGAAGTCTTCTTTTTTGTTCATGCTTCCAACTTCGTTAACATTTGAAACCACTCTATATTGAAGAATTTGTCCAACTTTATTTACCTTTAAGGATTCTTTATTTTTAGGTTTCACAAGAGCATATTCTAATGATTCTATATTTTTAACTAGAAACCAATCTTTTTCTTCTCCTAATCTCACAATTCTTTCAAAAATAAATCTTCCAGGTAAAGATTCTGCAAGAAAAGAATCTTTTCTAAATGGGGTTAATCCTATTTCTTTTCCAATTAAATGATTCAAAAAAATAAACTTCACTATTCCACTATAAATCAATCCAAGAATACTTATATTAATTCCAAAAGAGTCGAACGAAACCCCAAATGCAAAATTAAATATCTGTGAATTGTCCCAATATGGTTCAATTATTATTATTTGAGAATAAGCCCAAATCTGTAAAATATAAGTCGCCCATTTCTTATTCAATAGATGAAACACTGCTCCAACAATTCCAAATACAGATGTCGATAAGCGCAGTAATTCTTGGTCAACACCATTAAATATTAAATTTAATAAGCTTATTGATATTACAAATACTGCAAAATTTACTTTTTTAATCATAATGTTTGTTTAATAGGCTATAACGGTGAAAACTTGATTTGTAAGGCACTTTAAAAAGCTAAACTGTCTGACCACAAGTAAGCCGAAGCTTTTGCTTAGGTTATACCTTAATTCTACTATAGCCGAAGCAAAAGCTTCGGCGGTGCTCAAATACCATACAACCTTCCAAAATCCCACAAACGCCTTATAAATTAAGTTTTGTGTTACCTGCTGTATCTTAATTGTCTAATAATTTATCAAAATCTTTCTCTGTAAAAATTACCTTTTGATATTTATCTAACAATTTCATTTTAATATGTCTATGTTTAATTTCATAATCACAATTATTCTTAATAATAATGAGCCAATTTTTACGATACTGAAACTTTTTATCTTCTTCAATGTCTTCAATCCCTATAAAATTAACTTCCATAGAGTCTGGGCTAAAACAATTTAAATTTATTGAATTGTATTTTTCTTGACATTTACTTATGGATTCATCGATTTCTTTTTGAAAATCAACCTTTTCCTGTTCTGTAAATTCATCTATTGTTAATAAAGTATCATAATTCTCTATTTCTTCTATATCGGTAAGAAATTTTCCTTCAAATATTCGTTTCATCGCAATGAGGTCCACAATATTTTCCTCACAATCATTATTTTCCATATTATTAGATAGCTCTTTATCTTCATTCATTTGGACCAGAACGGAAATCATTTGTGTATTTTTTATAAATCCACAACGAGAGAGAAATAAAATAAAAAATATGGTATGATATAAGAATTTCATATTATGCGATATTGTTTTTTTGATATAGCAGGTAACGGATTGGGCATATGAACCGTGCGGGGATTTAAATTGTACGCCCCTTCTTTCATCGCACAGAGCCCAATGGTTTTATGGAGACTAAAATTAATAATAAATAGTTTACTTAAAAGCATTGGGCGGACTTATTAAAATCTCCGCAACTTCGCGAATCACTGCACCCCGCATGGTTTATGATGCCGTGTTGAACTAAACCCGCAAAGCGGGAGCTTAGGCTAAAACTAACAAAATTCGTAAGATATTTACATCTTCTACCATTATTAATTTAAATATAAAGATAATGAGTAGAGAATCTTACCTTCAACAGGCTTGTAATGCCGTTCCTGAATTCAAAATCATTAGTGAGCAATTTCTTCGAAAGTATACCATTGCCGGTAAATCGGAATCTTGCACACGGAATTACCTGATGCAGATTTCTAAAATGGTTTTACATTTTAAGTGCTCGCCTTTGGAACTTTCCATTGACCAGATGGAAGAATATTTGTATGAAATTCAACTTAATGAAAAACCCAGTAGAAGTTCGTTTAAACATCTGGTTTATGGTTTAAGAACTTTGTTTACCATGTTTAAAAATCAGGAGCTGTACCTGGCTCTTCCTTCTATTAAAGGAAGTAAAGCCTTACCTGTGGTTTTTTCGCAACAGGAAATGTGTGTATTCATACGCTAAGACATAGTTATGCCACTCATTTGTTAGAGATGGGTTTGGATATTGTAAGTGTTAAAAACCAGTTGGGACATGCTGAAATCAGAACTACTATGATGTATCTGCATATTGCTCAATCTTCGCCCAATGCTGGTTTTAGTCCTTTAAGCAGAATATATCCCAATGTTTAACCGCAATGATATTGGGAGTATAATCAGACGCTTTTTACCGGATCTTTTAAAATTAAGAGGACTTACCAAACATCAACTCAAAGTTTTGAGGGCTTTGGCTTCGTGCAGAACACCTCAACTGGGTGGTTCGGTATTGGCTTGTTCTTCTTGTGGTTCGGTTCATTATGTAATGCACAGCTGTCGTAACAGGCATTGTCCAAGGTGTCAGGGAATTGACAAGGAGCTCTGGATTGAAGATCGTAAACAGGATCTGCTTCCGGTTAAGTACTATCATGTAGTGTTTACCGTTCCTCATTTGCTGTTAGAACTATTTCGGTTTAACAGAAAAACCATGTACAACCTTTTGTTTGAAAAATCATGGGAAACTATTAGTCACTTTGCTCGTGATCCGAAACTTTTAGGTGCTCAACCTGGAGCCATTGCTATTTTGCACACCTGGGATCAGCAACTGAATTACCATCCGCATATACATTATATTATTCCAGCAGGTGGTATGGATAAAAATGGCCAATGGAAAACAACCAAACAAAACGGCGAATTTTTGTTTGATGTAAAACAAATGTCGAATAAGTTTAGTGCCATTTTTGCTAAAAAGCTACGTAAGTTGAAGCAGCAGGGTAAAATAAACAAGTTTGTGCCTCGCAATTTAATTCCGGAACCCTGGGTTGTGTATGCCAAACAAGCCTTTGGATCGCCCCATTCGGTAGTGGAATATTTGGGTAGATACTCACATCGGGTGGCAATTTCTAATGCTCGTATTTTAAAAGTAACTGATACTCATGTTTCTTTTAAATGGTGCAACAGAAAGGATAATTATAAATCTGAAACGAAAACTTTCAAGAGCTCAGGTACTTGAAATGAAGTTTGGGAAACGTTCCAGTCTTAGTTGTAAAGATTGTGGTGGTGAGCTGGCTTTAATACTTTCTTACCCTGGTAAAAGGGCTCCTCCTGCTTACTAATATTTGCAGCAAGTCTCTATTTACCAACAAACTAAAGAATATGTCATTAAGCATAAATGGGAATGCTATATCCTCTTGTCAAAATAGTGGTTAAAAAACAATATTACAATTAAATAACAAGTGCAATAAATTACTGTCAAGTGCAATAAATTAATAAAATGGTTCATTATTTTCTGATATACCACAAAAATGACAATGATAAAACCATATAAAAAGCTATAAAAATGCCTTTTAAAACACTATAAGTAAAAATCACAGTATTAACACCTTACAGATTAGTTGCTGGAATATTGTTTAGTTCAACAAACCCTCCAATCTGTAGGGTATGCAAGCAACCCTACATTAGAGGCTAAGTGTTGCCAACTGTACTTTTTCATTAGCTGATGTTCAACAGGTCAAATATTTTATACAGCTCTGCTTTTCCTTGCTGTGGTAAATCAATATTAAAGTCACCTAGCTTTTTTGAGTTCTTTATTGCAAGGTTTTTATATGGTTTCAATTTTTGATAAATATCAGCATTCTTTCGCTTGTAATACCGTTCAGTTTTCTCATAGTCTTCAAGAATCGTGTTTTTAAACTCTTTGCATACCTTATCACAATTCTCATAGTATTTACCAGACTCCTTCAAGTGTTGAAGATACCAATACTCCAAGCATGGAGTATTTACTAAAACAGAAACGTTTTCAATAGGCTCTATTGTACTTAGATATTCTTTCAACTCAGTTATTTTTGATTTTGAGCCAACTTTTCTTTCTCTTTCTTCTTTAAGAATAGTATCAAAATCTATTACCCATATAACCTGACTATAATCTTTGCTATTCTCAATCACATATTCAAACAATTCCTCAAGTTTCTTTTTCTTTGGTAGCTCCGGCTTAATATTAATAGATTTTAAAGATTCATGTTCTTTCATCATTTGGAGATACCAAATCTCAGTTTTTCCATCCACCACGATTGAAACAGCCTTTTTCCCAGCTCCTTTTCTTTGTTTATGATTCCTTTTCATCTACAATATCAATATAGTAATCATTTAAATTTGGAGCCGCACCTAACTTGCCTATTTTATAAGCATTATAAACTGAGCTAGTATTTCTAACAACAGATGAATCAAAATCCATTAAAGAAAACAAATCAGTACTTCCATCAGGTTCTTTTTCTGTAAACCATATTACATCATTTCTAAAAATATCTTTTTCCATTAATAATTCACGATGATGAGTTGATGCAATTAACTGTGAGTTTTTGCTATTTACCAAGAATGTTAATAAAAAATGCTTAAACAAATCAGGATGTAATGATGATTCTAACTCATCAATAGGAAAAACACTTTCATTTCTAATCATTATATCAATAAGTCCACTAAACTGATAATATCGCTGTGTACCAGAAGATTCAGATTTGTAAGGAAGAAAATGTGATTTATTATTATCAAAAGTGTGTTGAAACTGTATATCCCTACCTTCTATAGTACCTGATTCTTTCATTTCTGAAATTACCTCGTCAGAAATAGGAACTGTTTTTGAAATAAACTCAATAAGTTCAGACGAAACTTCTTTAGTATCTTTTTTAATTATAATATCAGATATATTAAAATCTGCCTTTTTTAACAAGTTAATTACATTAACCTTGTTTATTTCTTCATTTTCAATTCTTTTTGATACGTATGCAAATAAATCAGTTCTTGGTTTTATTAATGGTTTGAGTTTACTCTCAAACCAGTCCGTAGTTTCTTGAAGTTCTTTAGACTCAAAATTTGTTTTTAAATATCCTCCTAAAACACTATTATTCCATAAAGTATTTGCTTCAAGAATTGACTTATGTTCTTTGTTTATTTTTATTTTACTACCAAAGTTAATTTTTGCTAACTGTTTTGATTCATCTGTAATACGTTCATAAACTAAAGCTTTGTTTGGATTATAGAAATACATTTTCTCATTAACAATTGCATTAGCATTCAATTCAACTTCATACAAATACTTAATGTTATTCTGAATAAATTCAATAGTAAAAAAAGTATTTTCATCCACTGTTTTATCATCAAACAAAAAGGGTTTATACTTAAACTGTTCTGTTTTCTTTTCAAAAGGGTCAATTACTAAATCTCTTAAAAAGTCCAAAGCTTCAAGCACAGTTGTTTTCCCTGAAGCATTTGCACCATATATCAATCCTAGTTTTAATAATCTTATATTCCTATCAGTACCAACATTGTTGACATAATACTCTTCTAAATCATCTGATTTGGTTGCTTCAAAAGACAAGTGAATCTTATCTTTAATCGAGCGAAAATTCTGTATTAAGAAATTTACTATCATTTTTTAGTTGCATTTTGTAAATCATTTACAAAAATAAGCATAAAAAACAACAAATAGTGTTTTTAAAAGTAACTTTCTTGATTTGCAGTAGGTTTCTTTGTATAGTTGCCAACGGAACGAATAGACAAAGTTGCGTTTTTAAAAGCTTCATTATCTGTCCAACCGCTGAAGTGTGAAAATAGTGTATTTTAGCCAGATTACACACGTCACCGCGCAATTTTGTTTATTTAATGTTAGGCGGTCGTGGATTACAATGTCAACTTATTTGGGTTTTGTCTATTATCAAAAATCGAGATAATTCTTACTTCATTTCCTTCAATTTGATAATACACAGAAGTCAACTTCGCAATTATTGTTCGTCTTACTTTCTTCGAGTTATCAGAGTAGGAAAATGTTTCTGGCGACTTTTGTAAAATATCTAATTGTTTATCAAGTTTCTTAGCAAACTTCTGAATATCCTTTTTCGAGAATTTACATTCTAAATAATCAAATATATTCTTCAGACCTTTTAATGCTTCATCCGACCAGATTAATTTATAAATATTTTTCATAAATTCTTCTAGCAGTTTCATGTGAATGAACATTTCCTTTTTCAATATCCTTCAATCCTCTTTCTATCGATTCCTTTTCCGATAATGAAATTTTATTCCACCAATCTGAAGTCTGTGAATTCTCTTCATAGATTTTTTTAAGCTTTTCAATAACCGAAATATCATTAAGCTTTGCAATCCATTCTATTAATCCGAGTTTTTCAGCCTGTATATTCATAATCAAATACTTTTCACAAAGATAATTAAAAGTATTCGATTGTGGAATTATAAAACTTAAGCAATTCACTTCATTTTCTCAAAACGGCCATGCCGCCTAACTTTTCAGTAATCCCAAGATACTTGGACTTATTTCGTCTTTGTATTTGGGATTAACTTCTGCTAAAATAGTTATTATTTTAAATATTAATGTCATCTAATGGACTTTTTATCTGCTGTAAATACTTGTTGCTTACATGGGTATATATTTCGGTGGTTTTTGATGAATTATGTCCTAAAAGCTCTTGTATATAGCGCAAATCGGTTCCCGATTCTAATAAATGTGTGACAAAACTATGTCGTAATGAGTGTAATCCACCTCGTTTGGGTACGCCGCTCTTTTCTATTGCTTTGGATAATACATTACCTGCACTGGTGGCTGAATACTTACCCCCAAACTGACCTTCAAATAAATATTCTTTGGGTTTAAACTCCTTGTAATAATCGCTGGTTTTTAATATTTTACGCATCTCTTCTTTATTCCACACCTTGGGTAATTGCCGGCCTGTTTTAGGTCGTATCACATCCTGTAATTCAAATTCACGTTTTAAATAACCCTGATAATATAATTTTATGGCATTTACCGATTGATTCACTGTTTGAAACGAATAGGCCTGTTCTAAAAGCAATTGTAAAATTTCACAATCCTTTATCCCCTTTGTTAGGTATAGCGTCTCGCTATATCTTATAAATCAAGGCCTCCCGGCCTGAAAAGTATTTTCGCAAACAGGATTTACTGACTTTCACCTCTCATTTCTCACTCATCACCTCATCATTGGACGCAGAATAGATAAAGAGGTACGAGTTACAAACTCGCACCAGCATCTGTTATTTATTGCTGCGCAAATGGTGCAACCTACAATACTATGGCCTAAAGCCTAAGAGCTAAGAGCTAAGAGCTAAGAGCTAAGAGCTAGTAATAGTACCACCTGTAAGAATATGTGTAGCAGGAAACTAAAACTTTCAACTTTTGACTAGGAACTAACAACTAAGAACTTTCTTCGTTTACACTAAGACAATATACCGGAGCTGTAAATCCGTCCTTCCCCATTTGCTGGAGTTATAGGAGGCTGGAAAATCCCGGGCTGTAAGCCCAGCTCAATTCAGCCCATGGCAACGCCTTGGGAATAATAATACGTCGTGTTAATCTGCGTCCTGAAAGGACAGCTCAATGTATTCTAACAAACATTTTTGAGTTGTCCTTTCAGGACGTGTAATTACCATGAAAATACATTATTGTCAACAGGCAGCTCTCTTCAGTCCACAGTCTTCACTTAGCATCTTTGCAAACTTGCGTCAACCTATAGCAGCAAACCGAAATTTTCAACTTATAACTTATGACGTATGACTTATGACGTATGACTTTTTTTCACGCAAAGACCGCAAAACCGGAGTTCACTATTTAAATAAAGATTCAAGATTCAAACTTCTTAAAGCTAAGAGCGCAAAGACAAATCCTTACGGATTTTGGTTTTCATTGTGAAATTTTGTTTGCTCTGCGAGCTAATCCTCTTTGTTAGGCATAGCGTCTCGCTATGTCTTATAAATCAAGGCCTCCCGGCCTGATATTACAAGCCCCCTCTAACTTCCCCGATTGGGGGAGGATTAAAAGCCCCTCTCATTCTCCCCAAAGGGGAGAAGCTGATTTACAGCTTGCTTACGAAACGCTGTCAGGTCTTTCATCAATTCAACAACTCGACAACTCGATAATTTAACACCTCACCAATAGTCATCAGATTATTTATTGCTGCGCAATGTTTTTTTTGTCATCTAATTAACACTAATTATCACGAATTCTTTTATCCACCAATTTCACGAATTATTTTAACAACGAATAAATATGAATTACAACCAATTTCACGAATTAATATTTGCTGCGCAAATGTTTCAACCTGAAACACTATGGCCTAAGAGCTAAGAACTAAGATCTAAGAGCTAAGATCTAAGAGCTTGTAATAGTACCACTCGTAAGGATATATGCAGTAGGAAACCAAGACTTTCAACTTTTGACTTTTAACTAGGAACTAACAACTACATCCGAATCTGCTGTTACTATTTTCACATTAACATAATGGCCGGTAGTTTGAGGAGGTAAAAAAACAAATTCATGGCCGGTAAAATTGCAAGTTATTGTTGTTGTCGGTGCAAGTGTTTGTGACTCAGCTCCGGGTCTGCTCCATACCAAAGTCGATACTGGTTTGTAGTTTCATTTAGTTTGCTTAGCTGTTTATTCGCAAAATCTATAGTGGACAGATAGTGACCTGCATGTGAAGAATTTGTGGAGACTGGTGGAGCAGGGGCGAAGCAATCCCGAAGCGGTATAGGAGCAGGTGTGAAGGATTAGTGGAGAGCTAGTGGAGAAATGCGAAGAAGTAGTGGAGGATTTGCGAAGAACCTGCGAAGAACGGAATCAAAAAGTGTTAAAACCGGCTTTTTGTGGAATCATTTTGCTCAAAAACAGTAAATCCCGGAATATTTTTGTCCTTTTTTGCGATTTTCTGGAATATAGGGCATCAGATAACGCGTTGGGTGTATGTTTTACAATTGGGTCAAATTTTTAATATGCACTAATTCAGCATTTTATGACTCAAAAAAGTTACAGTAATATTTTAGTAATTTTTTCATATTGCTTTTCATCATAATTTAGCATTAAACAATTAGTTGGAAGTCGAAAGTCGAAAGTCAAAAGTTGAAAGTTCATAAAGTTGAAAGTTCATAAAGTTCATAAAGTTTATAAAGTGACTTTTTTCATGCAGAGATCAAATTTACCAAACTGAAGGCTAAGACCTAAGAACTAAGAGCTAAGAGCTAAGAACTGAGAGCTAAGAACTGAGAGCTAAGAACTAAGAGCTGAGAGCTGAGAGCTAAGAGCTGAGAGCTGAGAGCTGAGAGTAGTAGACTAAACATCGGTTCACCGCGTACTTTAGGTACAATGAAAATGCCTGATGCACAATTACTCTAGCCTGATGTATTCATAAATTTTCGTTATGAGAGCATCAAAAGCAAAGAGAAAAAGTGAAGTGGAGATTTTCAGTTTGCAGGAATAGTGAACTATTTTGAAAACTGAAAATCATAAAAATTAAAAGTCATGGGAACATATGATAACGGAGCATTTGGAAGCTTCCACGGTAGAGTTGTTAATTTAGTAGGTAGCTCATGGAAAGGAATCAGCTACATAAAAGCCAGGCCAAACACAGGCACAGGCACAGGCACACTCATAATCAACAATACCTATTATTTTAAATCGCCAGCCAGGGCGAGCTTATATCTCACACCATACGACCATTTAAATCAAATTATAAACACATGAAAACATCACAAGTCACCCTTATAGGCTGCTCATTATCTCCTAAATTTTAAAGAATGAAATAGCATCCTTTAGATTTTGTGCCTGTTTTGAAACTGAGTCAGCTCTTTCTGAAACATTTTCAGCTCCTGAGGCATTCATTTGAGTTACTGAATTTAATTGCTGAATAGCATTATTCACCTGGTCAGCCCCGGATTGCTGCTCTTGCGAAGCCACAGAAATCTCTTTAATAAGTTCACTTGTTTTTTGTATCTCAGGAACAAGGTGTGTAATCTCTTCCCTTGTTTTGGAAGTATAAGATACACTTTGTTCAGATAGATTATTAATCTCCTCAGCAGCCTGGCGACTTCTTTCTGCTAATTTTCTGACTTCAGTTGCCACTACAGAAAATCCTCTACCAGCCTCACCTGCCCTGGCAGCTTCTACAGCGGCATTTAAAGCGAGGATATTAGTTTGAAAAGCAATATCATTAATAATTGAAATACGTTGTGAAATAGTTTGAATGTGGTTTAAACTTTCACCTGACATCATTCCCGCACTCGCCATTTTTTCAGAAGCTGTGATGGCTATTTTTTCTGTTTGACCAGCATTTTGAGCATTTTGCATGATATTAGAAACCATCTCTTCCATTGAAGAAGCAACTTCCTCACCTATAGATGCCATCTCAGAAGAACCTTTAGCAAGATTATTTGAGTCATCATTCAATTGGGCACTGGTATCTAATAAAACATCTGCATTATGATTTATTTGATTAAGGACCTCTCTGAACCGACCAGAAACCTTATTCACAACAATACGTAACCTACCCAACTCATCATTTTCCTCTTTTTCATCCAGTTTAGTAAAGGCAAGGTTACCTTTTTCAAACTCCTCAAAAGTTTCAACCAGTGTAATGATTCTTGATGCAATATACTTTTTAAATATAAATAATAATAACAAGGATAAAAGAGCAATAGCCAAAAATGCACCTACAGCAAATAACCATATTATATTTTTCCGGGCGCTTTGGATGTTTCCTGTGGAGGATTTAATATAAAAATACCCAAGGAATTTTCCATTTTTAAAATACAGAGGTGCTACGCCAAATATTTCATCATTCTTTTCTATAAAACGAGCTTCGTTAATATCTCCATTAAATTCATCAAATTGATAAACAGATTCAATATCACTTATGCGTTTATTATTATAATCGGAATTTAAAGAATAATATATTTTGTGATTGGCACCTATCACCATACAATCAATGATAGAGTCGCCAATCATTTTTTGAAGTGTTTCATAATCTGTTGCTGCTTCATATCTTAATTGTCCTTTCGACATTAAAACAGAAGGTGATAAAAGTTGCTTTTCAAAACGGCTGTTTTGTTCGCTGTTAAAATAGTTAATAAGCACAACACCTATGGCAATAAATATTACTACCTCAATACTAACAACATAAAATCCAATTTTAAACAGTAGGCTATCTTTTGAAAACATATATGTGAATTTTATTTATTTCTTTATTTTTTTATAGAACTTCTCTGCACTGATTTCACCTTTAAATACAGATTGTGGTTCTATAACGATTTTTTTATCGCCGTACAATACTTCTCCTAAATCATACATTCTTAAATTTTCGCCATATTTTTTGTCAATATAAGTATTGAAGATCTCAATTTGATTTTGACCAAAATCCGACGATTTGAGCTTTACTTTTAAGCCTGTTGGATTATAAGTAAGACTTAACCAACGTTCAGCCACATCGTTGGTTGAAAAGTAACGCATTAACTCAACCGCCTGATCTTTATGAGGGGCATTTTTAAACACAGCCCAAACCGATTGATATGTTCCAGGGTACAAAAATGGAGACTGTTCAAAAATTGGCAATTCTGCAGGAATCAGATGTACGGATTTTCCAGCATCTTCCGTTTCACACTGGTTAAACCATGAGGAAGGCTTTTCCTCGAAAAGCACTTGTCCATTAAGAATATGCTGAAAATCTTTATCAATAACAACATCTGTATTTACAGGATTATAAGCAGATAGCATTTCAAGTGCCTTTAAACTTTTTTGTATAGCCTTTTCGACTTTAGTTAAATTTGGCACCTGCTTATTGTATGATCCCAGTTCGGATAGAACCAGATTATTAAAAATATCCTTTACCTGTTGATTAAGTTTATAATCAGGCATAAAAATGATTTTTTCAGTAGCTGTTTGGTTATATTCATATACCGTTTTACAGTAACCCAAAAAATCATCAAAGGTCATTCCTGTCTGCTTGATTTCAAGACCTAACTTTTTTGCTGTTTCTTCATTATACCATAAGGCATAATTACGCCCTGAGATAAGTGGGCCTGCATAAATTCCACCATAACCATCACGTATGGAAGATACATGAAAAACATGATCTATATGACTTTGATGATACCACTCATACTGATCAAAGTTTACCAGATATTTATCACCCCACTCAGGGTCATTTAGTTTTTTAGCAACACTTTTATAGGTATTTCTTGTAACAGGGAAAATATCCCAGGCATAATTCCCTGATTTTATCATAGAAACAAGCGAGTCTTCAATAACATATTTATAGCCATTAAATTCACGATCAAGCTCTTCCTTAAATTTGAAATTCACCTTTAAATGCTGATTCTCAACTTCAAACTGACGAATAACACTTTTCATCAAATCTCTCTTACTCACTCTCTTTTCCCATAAACCAACCCAATTAATTGGTATTTGTTTAAAATCAGGTTCAACTATCTTACTTTGATTATGCTCAATTTTTTTTGAATGTTGGCAACTGGTAAAGCACCAACAATTCACAAGTATGAGCATAGATACAAGTGGGGCATACTTCATCTATTCTTTCTTTATATGTAAAGCTAATTTTTGGGTTGAATACATATACTTATTAAACAAAAATTATGTTTCACTATCTAAATAATACAGCTCTTCATCATTTTTGTTCATATATACGATTCATATGAAATCTTATACTTAATAGAGAACCATTGTATAGCAACATAAAGAGTTACAAACTATAAACAGTGGAAAAAATACGTTTAATATCAGTTTCCTTTTTTATGCTGTTGCTGTTTATATTCCGTTGCATTCATACCGTATAACTGTCTGAAACATTTTCTGAAATGAGAAACATCTTTAAATCCAACAGAATAAGCTATTTCGTTAACAGTCATTTTGTCCTGCTGTAAAAGTTGAGCAGCTCGTTTTAACCTGATGTTACGGATAAATTCCTTTACTGTCATATTAGTAAGGGCATCGAGTTTGCGATATAACTGCATCCTGCTTACTCCCACTTCCTTTGCAAAACTTTCTATATCTAATTCAGGATTAGCAATATTCTTTTCAACAATTTTAATGGCTCTCTGCAAAAACTTTTCATCAGGAGAAGAAACTGCAACATTGTTAGGTTGCAAAGATACTTCATCTGAGAATTTTTTCTTCATAGATTTGCGTAGTATAAGCAAATTTTCAACTTTAGTCTGAAGAATAGTTAAATCAAAAGGTTTAGTGATATAGTCATCTGCACCGGCAGAAAGGCCTTTAAATTCATGTTCTTTTGAATGAAGAGCTGTCAGTAAAATTACAGGAATATGCGAAGTTCTCTCATCCTTTTTAATCTTTTTACAAAATTCGTAGCCATCCATATCAGGCATTAAAACATCACTAATGATTACATCAGGTATTATTTCAATAGCTTTATTCCAGCCTTCAATTCCATTATTCGCCTCTGCAACATTATAACTGGTTTCAAAGTGCGTTCTTAAAAGCATTCTTACATCAGTATTATCCTCAACAATAAGCATATACTTTGCTTTTGATTTCAGGTCACCACTCTCTTTTTCCACTTCTTTTTCTTGATCTACGATCGTACTCTCAGGTTCAGCAATCTTAGCCAGCTCTTCGTTACAGTCTCCTATCAAAGGTATATGAACAATAAATTCACTTCCTTTACCAGGTTTACTTTCTACCGATATTGTACCCTTATGCAGCTCAACTAATTCTTTTACATAAGATAACCCAATACCCGTTCCTTTTTTTATGTTTCTATCATCAGCCTGATAGAAACGATCAAAAATACGCTGAATACTATTTTGAGATATACCTGTTCCAGTATCTTTAACTACTAACTTAACAAATTCCTTATCTTCTTTTATCATGCTATCAACCTCATCAACAGATTTAAATACCAATGAAAGATTTACAGCAACACTCCCCCCTTTTTCGGTGTATTTAAAAGCATTTGATAATAAATTATTCAAAATATTTTCAATTTTATCTGCATCAAAACAAGTAAGCAGTTTATCTTTTAAAGAATTAAAGGACAGCTCAATTCCATGTTCTTTGGCAAAACTCCTAAATGAATTAACTTCTTCGCCAATAAAACGAATAAGATCTCCTTGCTTAAGATGTAATTTTAGGCTACCCGATTCTAATTTCCTAAAATCAAGTAATTGATTAATTAACTTACTGAGTTTAACAGCACTCTTTTTCATTATTTCAAGATGAGAGTGGACTTCCTCATTCGATAATTTTTGAGAGGTCAGTTTTTCCAGAGGAGTAATAATTAATGAAAGTGGGGTACGTATTTCATGAGAAATATTTGTAAAGAACTTCATTTTAAGATCTTCTAATTCACGCTGGCGCTTAGAGCTCATTCTTTCATAAATAACTTCATGCTTAATCTTTTGTCGGAAGATTGCAAACTGAATTAAAAGATATATCAAACCAATAATTACCAGCAGTATAGTAAGTTTAAACCATAACGTTTTCCAAAAAGGTGGCAATATGGTGATTAAAATCGAAGACTCTTTACTATCAGGTGCTCCTGGAACTATTCTTTTAACCCTGAAAACATAATCATCGGGATTAAGATTAGTATAAGTAACTGTTCGAATATTATTAGGTTCACTCCATTCCTGATCAAATCCCTCTAAATAATAAGAATACAAATTACCTTCACTGTTGGTATAATTTAGAGCTGCAAAATCAAGTGTAAAAACATTTTCTTTATAGTCTAAAACAATATGATTGGTTTCAAGAATACTTTGTTTAAGAACAGCATCTTTACCCGAACCAATTTTCACCTTTTTATTAAAGATTCTTAAATCAGTAAATACTATTGGATACTCGTTTTGATCGGATGTAACTTCTGCAGGGTTAAAAATATTAAAGCCGGATATACCCCCGAAAATCAGGTTTCCATCCTTTGTTTTATAAGCTGCTCCATACATAAATTGATTATTCCGTAAACCATCTTTACTCGAAAAATTACGAAAAACCTCTATATCCGGATTAAAATTAGATAAGCCATTTGAAGTACTAATCCATAATGTTTGCATATTATCTTCTAAAAGACATAATGCCTGGTTATTACACAAGCCATCTTTATACTGATAATAGCGGGTAGGACCTTCGAAGCGGGAATATTGAACAATGCCTTTATCTAAGGTAGCAACCCAAAATCTACCTTTAGAATCCTCTAAAAAATCTCTGGAATGTTCTTTAAATTTAGCAATTTCATTAGTTCTCAAATTATAAATAACCACCTCATCGGCCGTTCCAAGCCAGATGTTATCATGAGAATCAATATCAATCCAATTCACTTGTTCACGCGCCAATTGAGGATAATGAATAAATTCCTTTTTTTGATCATCAAATTTATCAATACCTCTTGTTGTGGCCACCCAAATATCATCATTATGATCCCTCATAATATCCCACACCCGGTTATCTGACAAGGTTTTTGGATTATTCGGATCGTTTCTGTAATGAATATATTTACCTGTTTTATGGTTTAGAACGCTTATTCCTCCATAAAACATTCCAATCCATAAATTACCGTCTTTATCCTCCTTAAAAGCCTTAATACAATTCCTTGATATTGAGTTATTGGGATTACCTTCATCTACCTTAATATACCTATACTTATTTTCTTTCTGATCATAGATATTAATACCTCCATCTTCTGTTCCTACCCAAATATTACCTTTATGATCTTCCCAAAATGCATAGATAACACTACTGTTCAAATATCTGCCAGATCTATCTGAAGGATGGGCGTTATAATTGTGAAAAACCTGTGTGCTGTTTGAAATGAGATTTAATCCTCCGCGTGTTCCAATCCAAATTTTCCCCTGACGATCAGTAAACATATCTAATACAGAGTTATTGACAAGACTCTTTGGCTCCCTGTCGTCATGCCTGAAAATTGAAACTGAACCTTTTGTCTGATCATAAAAATACAAGCCGGCTCTTGTTCCAATCCAATATTTTCCTTTTTCTTTAGATAGAATAGATCTTACGGTTCTTGATCTTTCAAATTCAGGTTTAAGTTCCAATGGTTGAACTGATTTTGTTTGTGGATTTACAATCATAATTCCACTGGTATAGGTACCCACCCAAAGGGTTCCATCATCATTTAAAAAGATCTCCCAGATTTCATGATTTCGATTAAAATCTTCATTAAAGGGGAGTTTTACAGACTCATATTCACTGGTAGCCGTATCTAATACAAACAAGCCACTATTGGCTCCTACCCATAGCTTCCCGCTGTTATCAAACTTCAGGACTCTTACAAATTCATCTTTTCCTTCATGCAAGGGGATGCTGCTAAGTTTTCCTGAGGAATCCATTTTTATAACACTAATACTGGTTGCTAACCAAATATTACCCTTATCATCTTTTATGATATCATTAACAGAAACTTCTCTTCCTTTAAATAGAGGATGCTGTCGTAAAGGCTGTGTAAAACGCTCTAATTTTTTATCAAATACATTTAAGCCTCCACTCTCTAATCCAACCAAAAGATTTCCTTTATAATCCTCAGTTATTGTTCTAACGATCGTTCCTTTTATGCTAAAACTGTCGATATCCGATTCGAGAAAGTTTTCAAATTCGTATCCATCAAATCTACTAATACCATGGTTAGTTCCAACCCATATCATACCCTGGCTATCCTGATAAATACATTGTACTTGATTATTAGGCAAACCGTTCTCTTGAAGAAAAGAATCAAAACTAATATCTCTTTGTGCGTATAGATCAATAGAAATAATGCAAAACACTAATTCTATCCATAATCCAAATTTAAATTTGTTGCTCATCCTTTTCCTTATTCAAAATTCACTCAAGTATCTAAGTGATAAATTCCAAATTACTATTGCAAGCTAACTTAATAAATTTAAATTAAATTATACCACTTCTTATCATAAATCAAACAATAAGTATTATCTTCTTGACGATTGAAAATATATTATTTAGCCCTTATGTTTGTAATTGTATAACGCATAAGTTTCTGCCCACTAATTTAACTTAGCAGGTAAAGAAAAAAAAAAGAAAGTTATGCATAACCAAAATTACAAATTAGATTTTACGGGAAAAGAAATTTATGCGGGAATTGATGCCCATTTAAAATCGTGGAAGATATCCATAATGAACAATGGCCTTTTGTGCAAAACATTTTCACAAAATGCGGATGCCAAAGAATTAAAAAACTATCTTGAAAGCAATTATCCCAATGGGACATATTATTCAGCATATGAGGCTGGTTTTTGCGGGTTCGCACCTCATCGAGAATTAATAAGCCAAGGTATTAAAAATATTGTGGTAAATCCTGCAGATATACCAACAACAGATAAAGAAAAAAAGCAAAAAGAAGACAGCAGAGATAGTAGAAAAATAGTACGTTCATTATATAATAAAGAGTTGGTTGCGATACATGTACCAAATATAAATATGGAAGGGTTAAGGTCGATGATAAGATACCGAAGTACAATTGTAAAAGAGATCAGCAGGCATAAAAACCGGACGAAGTCCTTATTGTACTACAACGGCATTAAAATTCCTGCCGAACTATCAAAGGGCTCTGTTCATTGGTCAAAACGTTATACCCTCTGGCTTGAAAAAGTTGATCTGGGAACCGAATATGGCAATGCAACATTAAAGCATATTATTGATACAGTTGAACATCTAAGAAAAAAATTACTTGAAGTTGGGAGGTGTTTGAGAAAGATTGAGAAAGATAGTGAACATTCAAAACTAATAGCTTTGTTACGTACGGTACCAGGCATAGGGTTGATCACAGCACTGACCATCTTAACTGAATTGAATGATATAAAACGCTTCAGGAGTATAGACAAATTGTGTTCATATGTAGGTCTTGTTCCCAGGACCAATTCTAGTGGAGATAACGACAGGACGGGAGGCATTACCCCACGAAGCAACAGACAGTTAAGGAGTATGTTGATAGAAAGTGCTTGGATAGCAATAAGGCACGATCCAGCCTTAATGATGAAATACGGGGAACTGTCACAACGAATGGACAGTACTAAGGCTATAGTAAACATAGCTAAGAAGCTATTGAGCCGAATAAAACATGTTTTAATAAACGAAACGCCTTATGTTAAAGGAGTTGTCAAATAATAATGGTAACCGAAAAAACAATCCAAAAGCAATGGGACTACCAACGGACTCTTGCAGCAATAAAATTGACTGTTTTTTTTAGTCTGTAGCCCATACTATAAATAATTGAACAAGGAAATGCAGCATTTAAAATGACTGTTGATAGAAGGTTGTTTTTATAGGGAAACCATTCATTATATAACCAAGAGTGACCGACGGTGATTGTTTATACCGGAGTCAAAATGGAAAATCGGTATGGGTATCGAACCCATACCGATTTTAACCAAGAGATTCCCTCTAGCTCATAATTACCCGGTGTAAAAAGAGTGTATATGACAGAATATCAACAGATAAGTATTCTGTAATATGAAATTTAGAAAAAAAAGTGTGCATGAAATTTGGATTACAACATAGAAGCGTCTGTCCATAAAATCCGATAACTTCGTTACGCTTATTTCGAAAACAGTCATTTACAAAAGTAAACTCCCTGATTTTCAAAATTGCGCAAGCCTTGTTCTCGAACTTTCTGAACAAGACTCTCAAAAATCTTTGACATTACAGACAGGCTCTATTTAGCCTTCCAGCTCTTTTTTAACTTTTAAATAATTTTCTACTGGAGCTGCATACATTTGCAGCAATCCATCTTTTTGTTTTTTTATCTTAATCTGATCTGTTTCATCTGCAACCCTCTGCTCCAATAATAAATAAAAGTTATCTATATCCTTTTCTGAGTAATTAATGTCAAGATTTTGCTGACTGGTATTCAGTATATCAAAGGCTATATAATTATACGGGTTCAACTGGTAATTGAGCCAGATTTCCCGATCCATATGATCGCAAACTCTGTCATGGATATTGTTATTATCCAGATCATTTAAATTGTCATCGATGTAATTATTAACTGGTTTTCCAAATGCAATATGCACTTTACCTTTAGCACCTGTTATACCATTTAATATACTTTTAAAATCTTCATCTTTCTCCTTTACATACTCTTGTTCAACTGCAGCCAGACGTTCCCGAACTTTATATATATCACATGGTTCTAATTCATATGAAATAGAAACAGGACAAATATTAAACTTTTTCAATGATGAAATATGATCTTTTTCTTTGATAGTTAACATTTTAAGCAACGAAAGTTGGGTTTTGTCGTATCCATCCTTGGTGCGTCCATCTCTTTGTGCAATCCATGCAGATTCTTTTTCTTCTGTCAATACTTTTTTTAATGTAGGCTGAATGGATCAGGGCATTACGGTAGATATCTACCCTTGAGCCACCGCGATAAAAGGTAAACATCTTATTGACCTTTCCCAAATCAATAATAAACTGACTACTCATCAAATTACTTCCAAAGGTTATTTGCGTGGTTCTATGACCATTATAACTCAATACACATTGCAAAATGGCACTATCCAAAACAATGTCCCTGTGATTAGAAATAAATAGATATGATGTTTCCTGATCAAGATTTTCTGCTCCGGAATAGGTAAATTTTGTTGCTGTTTTATTTAAAACTTCTTCAACGGCACATTTACTAAATTTCATTTGAAAATCATAAATGGTTTTTATTGATGCCATTTCTCTAAGTGACTCTTCAATAGAGCGTTTTGGGAAAACATATTTAAGAACGGGATAAAAAGCCTGCTCCTTTAAAATTCTATTCATGGCCTCGCTAATTTCCTCATCCCGGTAAGGCCTCATCTCCTCATAAACCTTCTCAAATTCAATCATAATCTAGTTTCTGTTATCAACAAACGTTATTGGTTTTCTGCTCATTTCAGGGAACTGCATTTTTAATATTTCATCCGGGGTATAAAAAGTAACATCCGGCGCCACGCGAAGTTTGGCTCTAAAACAATCTTTTACTTCTTTTTTCAGAACATCACCCGGGTTTCTGGTGCCTACTTTAATTTCAATATCGTCGGTTCCAATTGTATTCTGAGTGATGCAGATCATGTAGTTATCGACATTCTCAATATCATTTAAAACATCATATAAAGCGGGTGGATAAAGGGTTGTTCCCTTATATTTTATCATCTGATTTTTTCTTCCGATAACAGATCCTAACCTTGTTGTTGTTCTTCCACATTTACATTTATCAACAAAGTGATTACATATATCCCCTGTTTTAAAACGAAGCAACGGCATTCCTTCAACACCCAAAGTTGTTATGGTAACTTCACCAGGCGTACCTGGAGCAACGGGATTTTCATTATCATCCAAAAACTCGACGATAATCATTTCTGGATGATGATGGCCTCCCATTCCATACTCACAATCAGTAAAGGCAGTTCCCATTTCAGTTGAAGCATAAGTAGAATATAGTTCTATATCCCATTTCTCCTTAATACGCTGTCCTAATGTATTTAATGAAAAATCATCATTACGCAGACTTTCACCAATACATACAGCTTTTTTAATACTTGAGTTTTTATAATCAATATGGTGTTTTTCAGCGTAATCAATCAACTTCAGTAAAAAAGATGGTACTGTAACTAAAGCTGTAGGTTTGATTCTTGCAATGGTATCAAATTGCAACCCCGGATTACCAGGCCCAACACGAACCACACCTGCGCCTAATTTCCTGATTCCTTCGTAATAAGCCATCCCGGCCATAAACCGACGATCAAGGGTAACCATTAACTGGAAAATATCATCAGGTTTTGCTGTTGCACAAACAAAGGAAATATATTCGTTGTAAGCCAACCTTTGTAAATCATTTTCAGTTTCGGCAAAAACTACAGGATCACCAGCAGTTCCAGATGTGGTTAAATAATCAATGATTTTGTTAGATGGAACACAAAGAAAATCCTTGTTATAATTTTGAAGATCATCTTTTGTTGTAGTTGGTATTTTCTGAAGATCCTCTAACTTTTTTATATCATTAATATCAACCTGGTGCTTCTTAAAAAAGCGTTGGTAATAAACAGAATTTTCATTTAAATATTTTAACAAACCCTGTAACTTTTCTTCTTGAAAACTCTTAATCTCTGATTGTGGTTTTAATTCTATTTCAGGTATATACATTTGTTTGATTTTTGATATAAAAGATCTTTATTGTCAATACTCTCAATGAGATGGGCTTTATGCTGATTTTTAAGGCTTCCATCAAAAAAAGACAAAATTACAGAATTCATCCATTCCATAATATTTTGTCCATCTACTTTTCCAATCAATTCGTCTAATTTCTGATCATCAAGAACTACATTGTAATAGGGTAAATCAGTAAATAAAAAATGAAGGCCACCCTTTATCCTGGCATATTCAAGATGATTAAAGTCTTTATAAATAAACTCATTGCCAATTCTCCACTTAATTTGCTGTTCACTTTCAATGAGCATCAAGGGTTTGTTAGTATAAGTATTAATAACATCACCAAATTGAAAACAATCCATATTTACCCCGGCCTTGATACAATCGTGAGTAACACACATATGATTTGACAATGCACCACCGAAAGACTGTCCCATGGCACCTATTTCGGTAAGATTCATATGTAAAAACAAATCATCCTGCCCTTTCTTTTTCTCTGTTTTTAAATAATCAATAAAGAACAGGGTACTCTGTTCCCATGAATCTAAAACCCTATCAAAACGCTTCAATTTTCTTAAAAAGTATTTACTCATTGAAGCCTGATTTTTTGATTTCAAGGGGTCTTTGAAGTTTAACTTATCGGCCCACCACCATTGAAGAAAAGGCAGCGCTGATCGCGCTGTATGTAAGGAGTTATTCTCATCAGCATTTCCTTTAACAGAAATTTGCTGGTTGATATGAGTAATTGCACAAACGATATAACCATTACTGGCCAGGTTTTCAATATATGCCGAATAGATATCACTTAACCCAAAATAATATCCCGGAGTAAAGATAATAACCGGATACTCATCTTCTTTATCTGAAACCTCAATCCCCTTTTTTGAATAAGTTAAATAATTAGAAAGAGTTTCAATATCATGTTTACTAACTCCCTTAGATTTAAAATTAGTATAGATCTCATCTAAATCATACCCTTCAATGTATTTATTATATTGATGGTTACTTTCAGAGACTTTGGCCGGATACCATATTTTTATATATATCCTCGCATCCTTATTCTTCTGAAGCTTGGTGGTATCTTGTAATGTAAAAGATTTAGTTCCAATACAATAACTACCAGTAGGTTTTGGCAAAAATCTTTTCTCACTACAATCCCTTTGTGCCAAAGAAATCTGACAAATGAAACAAAGTAATAATAAAAAAATACTGTTTTTAGATTGTATCATAAAATGATCCCTATATATTTTAGTTCTGGTTTTTAAGCTCTTCAATTTCCGCAATTTGTTTTTCAACTTGCTCCCTATCTACCACACGTGGAAATTGCAAGGTCAATGCTTTATTAAAATATTCAAGTGCTTTATTTAACTCACCTCTATCTTTATAATATAATCCAACGACATAATAACCGTAATAGAAATCAGGATTCTTATTAATTAATTGGTCAACATATCCAGCTCCCAGTATAATAGATTTATCCGGAATAATGATATGCTTTATTGAATCAATTCTGGCCCTGTATTTCCAAACCTTATCTACTCCTCCGTTCTTGTAAAAATCACTTGCTTCCACCTTAAGACTATCCACTATGATCCTATCGGATTTTATATCAAACTCATCATTAAATAATTTATTTAAATCATAAGCTACAAATGCATTCTCCTGATAAGGAAACTCTGAAACCCACATTAATCTTTTTTCAGGATTAAATACAACTGAATGATGACAAATTAACTGGTTTACTGCAGATTCATTTCCAATACCTATCGATTGGTTTCCAAGTCCGTTTTTGTCGCGAAGTATGTCAATTACTTTTTGATGATCATAGGCGGAATCATTATCTAATAACTCATGGGTTCGTTGTAAGCGATATAAGGAACACCCCTCATGAATAGACTCTTGATTTAGTTCGGTATTGACTAATTCATCACTTTGAAAATGATTTGTTAATACCAGTTTTGATTTACCAGATTCATAGATTGCTGTTCTTTCCTGCGACTTTTCAATCACAACAACTTTATGATCAACAGCCGAGCTCACTAAAAAAGATTCTGATACAAAAGTCTCGTAACCAGAAATGATTTTATATGCCTCCTGAATGTTTTTTGCATGATGCAGAACATCATGAGAAACAATACAAACAGGTGACTTGGCTGATAATGGGATTCCTGACTTGGCTGAATTTAAGCTAATGGTTAAACCATACTCATTCATACCGGACAAAACACCCATCATACCTCCCCATGAAATATAAGCGAACTTATATCCATTATCTGGTTTACAGAAAACAATAATTTTATTGCGAGAAAAATCATCTCCTGCAGAAAAATCAAGGTTTCTTCCAACATAAATGGTACTGTCGCAAGTCAACTCATCCTGCACACTAAAAGCAGTACAAGCTACTAAGTTCATATTTTGAATGGTGTGGCCGATATCATGAGCTGCATGATAGTTCAGCACTCTGTGATACTTATCTCCAATAAAATCATAATCATCAGAAGCAAACTGCGAGATACCATAAATCTCTTCTAAATATTCAGGATGGATATACTCATCAAGGTCTTTATTGAAATAAGTAATAAAATATTTAAGGTAATGTAATGTAGTTTCAGAAGGAATCAAAGACTTAATAAAATCAAAGAAATATTCCTCTTGCTTACCTGCTAATTCCTGAGTAAGCTTTCCGTTTTTTACTCCTAACTCAAAGGGTTTACCGCTAATCATCAACTCATAAATCCCTCCATCGTCTTTGTGCAACCAACTATCACCACAAACAGAAAGACTATCTGAAATATGATTCACTTCCAAGTCCAATACAGATTTATCCTGAATCTCTGGAGGAGTCATTATCATTGATCTGAACCAGAAGTACATCACTGCAATAAGTAATACAAAAAATAACAGTATATATTTTAAAACCTTCATTTACTTTCTTTTTTAATTTTTTACATGAGTCCTTAAATCGGCCATGATGTTATTCATTCCCAATATCTCTCCACAGGTTAAAAGTGCTGCAACCGATACGCCAAGCACACCATGCATATTTACATTTTGACCTGTTAAAAACAAATTCTTAACCCTTGTTTTTGGCATAATTTGAGAATCATAAGGGTTACGACTGTCTGTTAAAACACCATACATAGATCCTCTTCTTACACCGGTATAATCTCTATAAGTAAGAGGAGAAGAAGTATATACATCATCTATACAGTTCCTGATTTCAGGAAAAGTTTTTTCAACCATTTGTATTAAAAGCTCAGCTTTTTGTTGTTTCATTTTTAAATATAACTCTCCCCTGTTCTCAATACCAGTATTTTCCCATGGTTTCATTTCCTCATAATCCATTGGCGTTAGGATGGTAATACTTTCTGCATAACCTTTATCTTCTCTACTCTCACTGGAATAGATCATATATCCTTTAGGCCAATTCTCTTCAGAATATTCATCTAACGCCCAAACATTACCTTCATCGTAATAATAATAATTTGCATTTAAATATCTAAAGGTCTTTTCTTTCAATTTTATATAAACTGAAAAACATGAAGTTGTTTGCTCCTGTTCTCTGAGTCTTTTGAGAAAGACCTTACGGATATTGGCACCTTCCAACATTTCCATTGTAGTCAATGGATTAATATCAGAGATATATTGTTGAGCTTTAATTTCTTCGCCTGAATCAAGAATCAGTGACTTTACCTCTCCCTCATCACAAAGTAACTTCTTTGCTTTAGCCTTTATTCTTACAATTCCTCCATTTTCTTCAATAACCGATTGAAAAGCGCGGGCTATCTGTCCCCCTCCACCATTTAACTGATAGGCACTTTGAAGATAAAACAACGTGATTATTGAATGAATAAATAAAGAAGCAGACTCCTTTTTACCTGCATACAACGAATTCAACCCACACAAAATATTCTGGAGTTCTGTATTATCTGTTATGGAGGAAACAAAGTCAAATACATTTTCATCCAGTCCTTTTTTACGTGGCAAATCATCAGTAGGAAGATCTCTTAGATTTATAACATCTACCGAATCATAAATACCCTGCAGCTTATTAAAATAGACATCAATACCTTTAGCTTCATCCGGGAAATTTACCTTTAACTTCTTCTTAAAATTTTCGATGCCTTGAGGAATCGCAAATTCTTTTCCTGCAATATTGATGACATCAAAACCTTTGGGATCTAATTTTGAGACTTCAATTTTATTGTAAATATCAAAATATCTAAAAAGCGTGTTTAATATCTGACCATCATCATAACTTCCGATATAATGCATTCCGGTATCAAACAAAACACCCTTTCGTTTAAAATCCTGTAGACAACCACCAATTTGATAATGTTGTTCCAGAACACATACTTTATAGCCTTTTTGACTTAGAATGCTACCACAAGCCAATCCTCCCAGTCCACTTCCAATTATTGCTATGTCAAAAGTATGTTGATTCATTTCTTCTAAACTCTTATTAATTTATTGTATAAATACTCTTCACCTAAAAAGCTTGAGCAGGTCAACACAGAACTAATTGAAACGCCTAAAATACCATGCATATTTAAATTCTGACCAGTGAAATACAGGTTTTTCAATCGTGTTTTGGGAACCAAAATTGAATAGGTTGGATTATTATAATTTTTAATTAATCCATAAGCAGATCCATTTGCTGAACCGGTATAATCACGATAAGTTAAGGGTGTTGAGGTATAGTAAGACTGTATATTTTGCTTTAATCCTGGAATCCTTTTTTCTGCCAGATCCAATAATTTTTGAGCTCTATCTTCTTTAAACTGTAAATAATCTTCCCCCCTGTTTTCAATGGTCGTATTACTCCATTTCTCAACCTCTTTATAATTCATGTATGTAATGATGGTCAGTCCATCTGCATACTCCCCTGTTTTTTTATTGTATTGGGTATAGAGTAAGAAATTCTCCGGCCGATCATTCCCATTTGTTGTCCAAACATTATTTGTTTTGAAATAATGATGGTTATAGTTCTGATATTTTACCGTTCCTTTTTTTAGAACTACATATACAGAAAACATCCCAATTGAATCCTCAAGAGAAAGAATCCTCTTTTTGAAAACCTTCTTAAATCCCCCTTCTTCAACTAGTGGGATCATTGTTTTAGGATGCAAACTTGAAACATAATTAGAACCCTCTATCACTTCTCCGTTTTTAAGCTCCAAACTGGTAATTTGACCATCAGTAACTTTAAACTTAGTTACTTCTGAATTTCGTAAAACTGTTCCTCCATTTTGTTTTACACCATTGGCTAAAACATTGGCAATACCACTACCACCCTCCTGAACACGCCAGGAACTTTTTATAAATGAATAACCAATTAAGGAATGTGTATATAAAGGAGTGATATCTTTTTGACCTGCATATAGAATATTGGTTCCACCTAATAATCCTCTTAAATCCTGATGCTCTACCATTTCATTGATAAATCCTGATGCTGACATAGCCATATAAGGACTATCCATTGCAAAGCCGGTATACTTATCCTCTAACTTGTATAATGGAAATGAGTTACAAACTTCTTCCAGTTTGTTCATATATTGCTCAATCCCTGTTGCTTCAGCAGGAAAATAAGATTTCAGTTTTTCAATATAGTTTTCATGACCTTGAGGAACACTATATTCTTTATCTCCTAAAGTAATGAAGTCTGAGTGTTCTATATCAAGCTGCTTCAATGTGATATTGCCTATTAGTCCAAAAAGCTTAAAATACCGATACAACACCTCCCCTTCACCCAGGCTCTCAGTATAGTTAAGACCTGTATTAAAAACAACTCCATCCCTGGCAAAGGACTGCATCATACCACCAATTCGATCGTTTTTATCAACAACACAAACATGATATCCTTCTTTACTTAAAAGATATGCACATTGCAAACCAGCTAATCCACTACCTATTACAACTATATCATACTTTGCCATATTCTAACTATTCTTTTTTAATATATAAGTTAGATTAGAAGTGTACTTTGCGTTATCCACTTTTTCAAAGTTCATGTTATGATCTTTCGCAAACTGCTCAATATTCTTAGATGAGAAGAATGCCAATTCATATTCCATCTTATTAAATCCTAATAATTTAATAGAAAAGAACTCTGTTAAAGCTGTAAATTTGGTTCGTTCTTTTAGCTCTGTATCCGCATCACGAATCACAATTGAACCACCATCATTTAAATTTCGATAAGCCTTTTTAAGTACGATCAATTGACGTTCTTCAGAGAAATAATGCAGCACATCATTAAACACAAAAACATCTGCAGACTCAAAGTTTTCTGTTACAATATCTTTTTCTGCAAAGGAAACTCTATCTGAATAATCAGCTACTTCTTTAGCTACAGCAATCTTTTCGCTATCATAATCCCATCCCACAATTTCTCTTTCCTCACCCGTATAACTTAGCATATTGGATAAAAAACCGTAACCACATCCTACATCAACAATTTTCCCTTGCTTTGGAAGTAATTCATCATAAAAACGGTAATTTTTCTCTAATGATATTTTCACTCTTAAATACCACTCCAGAACGGGACCTTTAAACACGTATTGGTTCTTTAACTTTCTGGCAAAGAAATCTACTGTTTCTTTTTCGTTCCTCATCAAAGCATATTGTTCCCTGTAAAAAGCAGTCATCTTTTTAGCCTGAGGACGATAGGTAATTCCTTTTTCAACATCAGCAGATTCTACTTTAATTCTGTCAAAGAACTTAAGTGTTACATGTCCTGCTCTTAAAAAGAATTCTGTTTTGGGCATACAATCATAAGCCCCATGTAAAAGAACTGGTAATATATCTAATCCTAAATAATCAGCTAAACTAAACGCCCCTTGATGAAAACGATTGATCTTTCCGTCTTTTGTTCGGGTTCCTTCCGGGAAAATCAACACAGAATATCCTTTATTAACCTTCTCTTTAATTTTCTCATATCCATTATCAATCCCGGTATAAATAGGGTAAAAATCGATATATCTGATAATTAAACCATAGAAAGGATTCTTCCAAACCCATTCGTTTGTTAATACAAATATTTTAGGACTCATCAACAGAATTAATGCAATATCTAAATGTGATTGATGATTACATACAATAACTGCAGGTTTTTCCAGATTGAACTTATGTTGATCGATATATTCCTTTTTAAACAGGAAGTTAATTCCTACAACCAACTTACAGTTCAGAAACAGCAAATAGTGAATAATCTTCTTTTTCGCATCTGAGAAGAAAGGTGTGTATTTAAACAGCAAAACTAAAACAGATAAAAAGATTACCCCAGATAAAAAGATTGCAAACGAGACAAACGAGACAATTACATCAACCAAAATAATTGGGAACTGACGCTTTTTATTTTTAGTGTGAGTCAATAAATTAAATAGGAATGGTAAAATGGTAAACGTAATTATGATTACCGAAAAGATACCAAATATAGTTACCAATGCAATAGACTTTAAAGCAGGGTGTTTAGCAAAGATCAATACCCCAACACCAATAAGCGTTGTTGTAACACTAAGGATAATAGACACTTTGTAAGGAAGAATACTTTTACCTCCATACTTATAATTATTCATCATTCCCTGCATTACAAATATGGAGTAGTCTATCCCCAAACCAAAAATGAAAGTACAGATTATAATATTGAAAATATTAAACTCTACATTGAAGAGTCCCATTAAACCAATAGTCCATTGCCAGCTTAAGGCAATTGGAATAAAGGTAATTACTGCCAATTCAAATCTTCCCCAGAATATTAGTACAATTAAGAAAACTACTATCATGGAGTAATTAATCAGTTTATTAAAATCATCTTTCAATATTTCGAAAAACTGATTGGTAAAAAACTGCTTATCTAAAACCAATAAATCCTTGTTTCCACTTAAAGCTTTGAAAAAATCCTCTTTTTTAGATTGATCAACCTTACAAATAGAAACCAAAGAAACTTTTGAATCATGTTCATTAATTAAGTTAGACAGAAACAATTTTCGTATTAACTCAATATCTGCCTGACTAATTGTTAAATATGATTTCTGGATTACTTTAAAGAATGATTTAAATGCACCAGATTTAAAATGATTATTTGCACCGGCTTCGTCAATAACATCAATAGTGGATTCAACTCCTTTTTCAGTCCAAAACTGATTCCATTTTTCAATTTTAGCTTTTTGCAAATCTTCAGATACCAGTAAGGAGTTCACAGTACTCAAGGATGATATTATTCCTTCATTTTCAAGATCCTGAAATAATTGCGTATGACCTTCCAGCTTATTCAGTGCTTCATTAAATGTGGCACCATCAGTAACAACGTAAATGGCACTGGCGGCTTCAGAACTAATGCTCTTGAGGTTTTTCTCGGCTTGAGCTAATTCATTTGGAAGATAGTTCAGATTGGCAATATCTGCATCAAAGGTAATGGACTTACCTGCAATCGAAAAAACAACAGTTAATAAAATTACGCCAAGAATCCAGTATTTGTTTTTATGAAACTCATAACCAGCAAACCTGTCTATTATAGTGTTATGTTGTTTGGGCTGAACATTTACTTTCCTTTTAAATATTAATGGAAGAATAATTAATACCAGAATAGAAGATGCCAATACACTCATCCCGGCAAATAATCCCAACTGATTTAAGGCTTCAGAGTTTACTACATTCAAACATAAAAATGCACTTGCTGTAGTTAAACTACTCATGATTACCGGATCGGAAATATCTTTGATAATATCCTTTGGACTGTGACCGTATCGAACATGAGAAAAATAATGCAGCGAAAAATCAATGGATATTCCAATTAGAATGGCACCAACTCCAAGGGCAATGGCAGAAATAGTTGCATACATAAATGACAGCAGCACTATTGAAATACCAACTCCCAGAACAACAGGAAAAAACAATACTGCAAGGATCTTTATGTTTTTAAAGATGAAGACAAAAAGTAGCAGCAACAATATTACGGCAATACTTATGGTCGTAATAATATCTTTTTGTACCCTGTTTGCATTGGCTACAGCAACTGCAGTCCCACCATAATACTCGGCATGTACATCTTCGGGAATTGAGTTCTGAAGATAAGTATCCACCTGTTCAATTAATAGCCTGTTTTGCTTTGTGTTTTTTGATGAATACAGAGGATCAACAAAAGCCAATATATGCTTCTTATCCTTAGTGAAGATATGCGATTTATATAAGGTAAAATTTTTATCAAGTTGAAAAGACTCCAGCTTCTTAAGAAATCTTGGCACCAAGCTCAACGGATCTTTTAATATGTACTTACCTGCACCAAAACCTGTTGGAGAAACAATAGTTTTGTAATTTTTTTGCATTAATGCATTTAAATTCCCAGCTGAAATAATAGTATCCAAATAAGCATAATCAGCATCTGTCATATAAATTGGCAGATTGTGATAAAAGAAATCATACACCTTGGTCGTTGCAGCTTCATCAACATTATTCCGTACTTCTTTAACCAGTAGGCTGTCTTTTGATAAGAATGCACTTAAAGAATCAAGGACTGATATTAATTTTCTTTCATTAACCTCATTGGTATCTTTCATTGATACCGTAAAAATCAACTGATCAGCAAACTTTGAATTGGCAAAGGTCTGACTCATCTCTGAAATCCTTTCGTCCATAGGAATTAAGGATGTAATATCTTCCTCTAACTTTACCTGATAGATAAAATAAGTAAGCACCCCAATTAAAATCAAAATAGATGAAATCATCCATCTACTTTTACCTGCCAATCCAGAATATATCAGTGAAAAGAACTTATGCATTTTGTCTGTTCGACGATTTAAAAAGTGAGAGAATAAAATAAGAGATAGAATAAAAAGCACCTCCCATTATAATTGATAAACCAATAGCTCCGTAGATGTACTGTTTAATATTTGAGGATATCGCCTCAATGTTTAAATCCATATCTACTTTCCAGCTACCTTGTCCCATTATGTAACTTCCGGTTACATAACTCAGGTACAGAATAAATGGAATCATAGGAGGCAAACTAATATTGGCTGCAATAAAAAATATGGCTTTATTCAGCTTAAACCAATGAGCCAGTAAAAAACCAATCAGCAACTGATAACCCCAAACCGGAAAGATTCCCATGAAAACACCAAATCCAATAGCTGCAGCTATCTTTCCCCTTGTATCATTGGCATCCCTTACATGAGTATTGTAGATTTCCTTTATGCTTTTACCTTTAAACTCCCTAAAAATCATTTTAGGCCGAAATATCAAGAAAGCCAGTGTTACCAAAATGGTGTTTAAAACACTGATTCTAAAGAAATCCTTAAAGGGGCGAAAATGAGTTATTCGCTCCTCCTGACTAGGATAGTATACATCTATGGGAACACAACTTACATTGATACCTTGCCATGCAGCTCTTACAATAACTTCAATTTCAAATTCGTATTTATTGCAAAACCACTTTCTTTTTTCTAAGGCTTTGATAGGATATAAACGATATCCGGATTGAGTATCAGGCAGTTTAATTCCAGTTTCAACTCTAAACCAGAAATTTGAAAACTTATTGGCAAAACCACTGGATTTAGGTTGATCTTTCCCTTCCATAAAACGAGAACCAATCAACAAGCTGTTGCGATTTTCTTTTATTTCTTCAATAAAAACAGGAAGATCCTTTGCATAATGCTGTCCGTCAGAATCAAGAGTAATTGCATACTCATAACCTAATTCAAGAGCCCTTTTAAAGCCCTGACGAATAGCATAACCTTTTCCTTTGTTATTAGTGTAATGAACGATCTCAACACTTTCAAGCTTTCGTAATATTTCATTGGTTGAATCAGTACTTCCATCGTTTACAACAATAACATTTGAAGTATAACACTTTACATCATCAATGACTTTAGCAAGTGTTTGCTCGTTATTATAAGTTGGAATAATTACACAACACTTCAGTATATCAAACTCCTCTGCCCAATTGATATTTTTCACTTCCTCACTCATTATTTTTTAGCAAAAGCAGATCGCATTTTTAAAAAGTTCACACCCTTATTAACCATCAATGCAGAAACAGACAAACTTTCTTCATCCTTTTGTTTAACTGTCAGTTCAAGATTTAATTTTGGAGTTTTTTGTGGATCTATAAAGTTCAGAAACTTAATATCCCTTGCACTTTTTAAACTATATTTAGAACCAAGAACATCTGAAATTACTTCTTGTACAATTTGCACCTGACAAACACCTGGAGTAATAGGAAGACCCGGGAAATGCCCTTTGTAAATTTCGTGATCTGCATTAACCTCGATCTCACAAATCCAACGTTCGTCTTCTTTGCTAATTACTTTATATTTAAAAAAATCATTCAATAACATTTCAGCTTACTTTTAACAGAGATAACTCCATATTAAACTTTATTCCACGATGCTTAAACTTGATACTAGAAGGAACAGACTGCTTATAGTTTTCAAGATCAATAATAATCCCATTGATTAACCTACGTTTTCTAATGTTGCTAATCTTTTTATTAGAATCTACTGAGAATCTTACTTTATCTTCATTTTTGAAGATATTCTCAGACACTTCCTTAACTTTCCCCAGCTCATTAATCAGATAGCCAAAATCTTCAGCTAATGTTTTTTGCGCCATTTTACTTTGAAACAAGCTGCTGGCCTTTTTCACTACTATCTGATTATCTTTACTGTAAAATTCACACAAAGTCAATCCAACTTCCGTAAGTAAAACAACATTGTAATCATCCTTATCCTTATTGTATTTAAACAGTACCAATCCGGAAAAGAAGTTACCATATACTTTCATTTTTGCCTTATATAAAGCTGATTTATTCCCTCCGGTTAATGGTTGCTGGATATCACTATCAGTTGAACTAAAGCCTTTAGCCGATGAACAAGAAAAAAAGCTTAAACTACTTAGCAGTAAAAAGATTATCAGAAAAACTCTCATTAAATTTCTTATTTATAAAGCTGATTTCTGTATAGTTATCATCCATTTCAAACATGGTTACTTTATCTACAGAAAAATCTTTTTTATCAATCAACATTTTTATCTTATTCAATACTTCCTTAAGCTCGGCAACATTCGGTTCAAGGTAAATTACATATTGGCTTTCTCCATCAAATGCCTTCACATTAAAATTTGTATCTGTAAAAATAGTTCCATTTACAGAACTAATAATAAGATCACTGATTTTTGAGAACATTTGATTAGATTCGATATCGTAGTTATTGGTTTCACCATCGGTTTTAATACTGAATTTACCATTGTTTATGGTAATTAAATATTCAAACGGCTCTTTATACTCCCAACGTAAACGATTCTTTGTGTCAAAGTACAATTTACCTTTTGAAGTAATAACTGTTTCAAGATATTCCATATGTTTATCCTGTACAAAATCACAACAAATAGTATTAACTCCTGCTGTTTTTGTTTTCATCACTTTTTGAAGTTCCTCAACGCTTATAGGTTTTCCCTCATGTTGAGCTACAGCAAGTGCCGAAACAAACAAAACCAATATTCCAAAAACTATTTTCCTAATCATGATATAGTTATATATTTCTTTATTCTTTTTAAAACTAACTTAATGCTATCGGCCTAAAGCCCTTTAATTTACAATACTCCAAAATTTCCTTTAACTCTTCTATAATATTTGGGTTTGTATCGTGTAATAAAATGATATCTCCTGCTTTTAATTTCTTCTTTACTTTAGAAACTACCTGATCAACTGTTTTACAAGTATCTTTTGTTCTGATGCTCCAGCCCACACATTTCTTGTTACTTTTTTTAATGGCAGTCGCAATTAAATTATTGGTTACACCAAACGGGGGACGAAACATATTTGATGAATTCAATCCAGCTTCAGTAAAAGCATTATCTGTTTTTGAAATAGAACTTTTTATTTTACTGATGCTCCACCATGGAAACGAATTTGCATGCTCATAAGTGTGATTTCCAATTGAGTGACCTTCATGAACAATTCTTTTTAAAATTGCTTCCTGTCCATTTACTTTACTTCCAATGCAAAAAAAAGTTGCCTTAGCATTATATTCTTTCAATAAATCTAAAATTTTGGGGGTAAACTCAGGATCTGGTCCATCATCAAAGGTTAGTGCAATTTCATTTTTTTCAGTATAGAAATTGGAAGTTGACTGAACAAAGAAATTCAATCGCATTACAGAAACGCCAAATACAGTTACTACACTAAAGAATATGGTTGCTGCAACAATCCATGTAATTGTAGCTTGAGTATCTAAATTCAAAAATAAAATGCCTAAAACAACACCTATATATATGAATAAGAATACTCTAAACTTCATAATACACTTTTTTAGTTCTGTTAGCTTAAATTACTTAGCTGATAAAAGCATCAAACTATGCTCATTTCCGACACTGTTAAATACTAAAATATTAGAGAAACTGGTTGGTTTTACTCCATTTTTAATCCAGCAATCAGTAACTTGTTTTTCTTCCAGCACTTTAGTTGCCATCCAAAGAGCTAAAGCAGATACTGTACCAAACTCCCCCATGAATGGTTTATACCATAAATAAGGCTTGCTTTCAAAGGCTTTATGGAATGATGAATAAGACTTATCATCAGTGAAATTATCGCCACCAATTACAATATCAATATCTTCAGGTTTTATTGAAAACTGACTTAATTCTTTTTCAAAATCTACATTCTCTCCATTAATAATCTTAATTCCTTCAAGTTTCACAGGAGATTCTTCAGTACTTAAGATAAAGAAACCTGCCCCCTCTCCGGGTTTTGTCTGTTTATAACAATCTAAATCTTTAATCAGATTGAAGGTATTTTCTGACATTTCATCAACTCCACCTACCAATACACTGTTTGCCTTTTCATCCAACATTAACATTTGAGCATCCTGTAACGATGATTCAAATGAATTATGCATCTGCGAAAAAGTAAAATTATAGCTATGGCAAGATAGCAATAAGGCAATTTGTCCAGCTATAGTATTGTGAGTAGACTGAATAAAATATGTTGGGTTTGGTAATTCTTCGTTTTCCTCAATAAGCTGAGTTAAAAAACTGGTTGTATCTCTTAAACATCCTAATGCAGTTCCTACAATAATCGCATCTGGTTTTTCCAATTCTGCTTTCTTTAATACAGATAGACTACATGCAACACCATTCCTGATTATTGGACTCATTCGTCGTAATAATTTAGGACTAATGTATTTTTTATATTCCGGAGTAATACAAGAATAAAATGCCTCCTCCGTTGTTTCATGAGTTGCAGGCAAACCATTCTCAAAGCTCAATTGAGAACTAATAGAGTCAGATGATTTTATATAAATATCCATAACTATTCAGAAAAAATCACAGTTGAGTTATTACCTCCAAACCCAAACGAATTCGACAATACATTTTTTACATCCTTATCTCGAACAACTTCTGTTAATGGAATCAAATCCAAACCTTCAATAGGTGTTTTAAAGTTGAGATTAGGATACATTACATTATTTACAATTGCTAAAACTGAGAAAACTGATTCTATTCCGGCAGCTCCTGCAAGAGTATGCCCTGTATACGATTTTGTTGATGAAAATGGTGGCACATTACCTATTCCAAAAACACGATTTAAAGCTGTCCCCTCAGAAAAGTCATTATTATCAGTTCCTGTACCATGGAGGTTGATATAATCAATATCCTCAAGCTTTAAACCACTCATTCCCAAGGCTTCCATCATTGACAAGTAAGCTCCTTTACCATCAGGCGAAGATGCTGTTTGATGGTATGCATCATTTGCATTCGCATAGCCACTGACTTTACAAAAGGCTTTTTTAGTCTCTGATTCTCTTTCCAAAACAATATAACCAGCTCCTTCAGCAAGGTTCAAACCTTTACGTTCTGCATCAAATGGTTTACAAAAATCCGTATCCAGAATTTTTAACGAGTTGAATCCATTTAAAGTGAACATGGTCAATGCATCAACTCCACCAACGAGAACTCTGTCAAGAACACCATGTTTTAATAGCCTGACTCCATGAATCAAGGCATTGGTTCCAGAAGAACAAGCGGTATTTAGTGTGGTATAATAACTTATTGCATTAATATATTCAGCCACCTTTTTAGTTGAATCACCGCAAGAATGAGTATACAAATACGAATAATCCGCTGTTTCTTTCAAGTATTTACTTTCAGTAACATCCATACCTCCAACGGTTGTAGAAGAAACAATTCCTGTTCTTTCCTTTGGTCCGTTAGCTTCATTAGCCAAGGTAATTGCTTCTTTTGCAGCTACCATTGCCAACAATGTAGTACGACTATAATTTTCAGATGAAGGAAGACCAAGTAATTCCATTAATTCATGGTTACTTAACTTAACTTCACCCAACTTAAAAGAATCTTTGTGAACCGTTTTCAAATATTTAATACTATCAATACCGCAACGCTTGTTTAATAAGGAATCTAAACATTCCTGAGCGTTGTTTCCGATAGAACTAATGACTCCAAAACCGGTTACTACAATACTTTTTGACATAGATTATTCGTATTACCTCAAAAACTTATTTTCTGTTTTTTTCAATAAAATCAGCTAAAGTTTGAACTGACATCATAATATCTTTTCCTTTTTTAGGATCGTCTAACTTAATGCCATATTCTTTCTCAAGCAAAACAATAATTTCTAAAGCATCAATAGAATCTAATGCTAAACCTTCATCAGCAAATAAAGGATCATTATCATCGATATCAGCAACTTCAAAATCTTCAAGATTCAACTGTTCTATTAATTTTGCTTTTAACTCTTCTTTTAATTCACTCATGGTTTAAATTTTTACAAATTATTCAGAACACAACATTAATTGTGCATTATATTCATTATTCATGTTAACTTCAAGCCAACCAACCACTGCATATTTGGTGTTTGTTTCATTAAACAAGCAATCGGTGTATTTCAATAACTCCTCTTTATTATATTCATCCTGAACAAAAAACATATGTTCCCCGTAAAATTTATGACGAATGCTGATTTCTCCGATTACAATATTAGGAAGCGTATATACAAATACTGCAGGACTTGGAATTTCAGCGATGCTATTTTGATAATTAGCATCAGTATTTAACGATGACGATTTATTGGCAAACACTAATGCCACTTCATCAGTTTCGGGTTTTATATCCTCAACGTCATTAATTAAAATCTCTGTTGCTAAAAAACCAAGCTTACTTAACAGATCCATCTTAAAATACTTTCCATATTTAAGATTTAAATGCTTGTATAACGATTTTAGAAACGGATTTATTTCTTTTTCTTCTCCTTTAAAAAACACCTCTCCGTTTAACAGTACTGAACCTTGTTCAATAACCAGTTCTTTGATTACCTTACTCATGCTTTTTAAAGTATACGGCAGCATTACAACCACCAAAACCCGACATTAATTTTAATAACTCCTTTGTTGAAGTTTGTATATTTTCTTTTGCAACTGTTATGGGTTGTACAACACCTTGTTCTATTATTCCCTTAGTTGCAATAATGGTATTTTCTTTTAATGCTATCGTTGAAATAATAGACTCAATAATTCCTGCCGCACCCAAGGTATGACCAAAATATCCTTTTAATCCGCTAACTGGAACTGCTGATAAACCACTTCTGCTGATAGCATGTGATTCCATATCATCATTGTATGGAGTTGCTGTACCATGCGATGAGATAACATCGATATTAGCATCAGAACCTAAGGCCTGTGTAATAGCCCTGAATAAGCCCTCTCCGGTTCTGGAAGGTCCGGAAATATGATTAGCATCATTACTAATAGCTCCATTTACAACTTCAATCTTTCCAGTGCTATTTGAATCATCTTCGTTGGAAAGAATTACTGAACCTACAGCTTCACCTAATGACAAACCATCACGATTTGCATCATAAGGTTTACATGGCTCCGGGCTTAATGATTGAAAAGACTGAAATCCTGAAACTATAAATTTTGAAAGTATATCAGCTCCTAAAAGAACTACTTTATCATAAACACCAGAAACAATCATTCTTTTAGCAAACACTATGGCTGCTAATCCGGAAATACAGGCATTTGAAATGATATGCGGAGTATTAACAAACCCAAAGTAATCAGCAATATTCTGTGCTGTCTTGCCAAGATAAAGCCCACTATCAGACTTTTTATTCTTTAGATAATCAACATTCCCTTTAGTAGTACTTAAAACAAATCCTGTTTTAGCATCTTTAACATCAACCTCAGAGATGATTTGTTTTAAAGATAAAATTGAAAGTTGCTCCAGTCTTGAATAGTTTTCTAAATCTGGATTTTCTTCTAATTTCTTTTGGAATATATCATCGTGAATTGAAGCAACAGGGAAAGTAACATCAGACAATTCAGTATTTGTTTGAATCGTAATTCCGGTTTCTCCTGCAACAACATTTCTATAATTCTCCTCACTAGTCCAACCTAATGGCGAAATAATATTATTTGCTCCAAATACTATCATTTATAACAATCCCCATTTTTCTTTCCAGGACATATAAAATGGAGGGTTAGTCAATTGCAGCTGACCCTCCTTATCTAAAAATACCTGAATCGTTTTTCCTTTTGCAACTACTACTTTATCTGACACTTTAGAAATTTCATATCTAAAACAGATTTTAGCTGCATCAACACTTTCAAATATGGTTTTAACCTCAAGTTCTTCACCATATTTAACCTGGTTTTTATAGTCAATATCTACCTTCACAATAGGAGTCATATAGCCTTCCTCGTAAACATCATAATACCCGAGGCCATATTGAGAACCAAAAGCTTCACGTCCATCTTCCAAAAACTTAACGTAATTTCCATGCCATACAATATGCATAGAATCCACCTCGCTAAATCGAACTTTTACCTTTGTTATATTGACTAATTCCTTCACTTTTATTTATTTTCTTTTTTCCAAGCTTTATACCTTTTTCCTGCAACATCTTTAAAAATATAATATATAGATCCCGCCCAATAATTTCTTACTCCAAAACCAGCAGGTTTTGTAACAAAGCGTTCCTCTATTAATTTTTCTCTTGTAGCAATATTAAAAATTTCAAGTACATAAGATGCTTCTGCTATTGATTTATCAAGATATTCAGCAATGATTACCACACCAACACCATTATCGTAATTCAAATCGTAATTTTTAACAGCGTTAGTAAGAACCTCATCAGATAATTGCTCTCCCTTTTGAGCTTCCAGGTTATCATATCCCCCTGTTTGATTTAAAGCCTTCATCATCATGATATCATAGGTAACCTCTGATTTTTTTAGCATATTTTCTACGCTAAATTTCCTTCTTTCATTTTTTATAAGGTCATTCCAAGCCTTATAATAGTTATCTTTTATAAAATGCAGCGGCTCTGAATCTCCCATATTGGTGGCATAAAAATCACCAATTAGTTTTACATTGGTATAGTCAACACCAAACCAAAAATACTGAAAGTCATTGTCAGTAAAAAGATCTTTTGTTGTTTGTGCTTGTGCGCTTATAAACAAGACACACATCAATCCGATTAAATAAATTTTCTTCATAATTATCATCTTTTAGGTTACAAGATTCGTAAAGATAGTTTCATAGCTTTTCAACTATAAAAGATCCTTAATCCTCTTTTAAAAAAATATTAAGTACACATTTTGCAATAATTTCATCAGAAGAAGATACGATTCCTTCTGCAACATTTACTCCCATGGCATTGGTTAAAATTTTAACCTGTGTCTCCAATATCTCGCCTGTTTTTGGCGCCCTGCTGATCTCTAATTTCTTTACTGATCCGATAAATCCAACTTTAACAGCACAATTATTATTTTTGGCATTACAGCCTTCCAGAGCTGCTGCTGACTGAGCAATATTTTCAATTAATCCAGCTTCTTGCAAAGAACCCTCAAAAACCAAAGTACCATCCTGCTTTATTTCAAAAGATGTAGTTACAGATCCTTCTGAAAAACTCATTACTTTATCTACAAAAATAAAAGGAGGTCTCTGAGGTATTAACTCTTCAATTGTCCATTGCATCATATCAAAATATAATTTTATTCAGAATTATTTCTTCTTACAAATTAAAAGTGTGTGGCTTACACCAATATGTCGCACTGTTTCTTCTACTTCTAATCCAGCTTTATCTACTAATTTTAACATATCTTCAGTATGATACATCTGGCTACAGCCATTTGCAATATTTGTAAAATACAATGAAGTTGCATGTAAACTATAAGTAGATGCAGGGAATTCCTGATCATCCCAATATGTTTCAAGAATATATACTCTACCATTTTCATCAAGAGCATTGTTAGATCTCACTAAAAGTTGCAAAATATCTTCTTGGGAAAAACAATCTAAAAACTGACTCATCCAAACAATATCAGCTCCTTTTGGGAATGGATTTGAATGATCTAATAAGTTAATTGGGTGACCATCCACTCTGTCGCTAAAACCATTTTCTTCAATGTTTTTATAAGCCACATTTAATTGTCCTGGTAAATCCAGAATAGTAACTTTTACATCCTCGTTATACTTTGCACATTGAATGGAAAACTTACCAGTATTACCACCTACATCAAGAATTTTCTTTGGATTATTTTTAAATACCAAAGGCATAATTTCGGGGAAAGCATAATCAGAATAATAATGATCAAATGCAAACCAGCTTTTTTTTAGCCTTTTCTGGTAAGTGAGCTAATCCTTCATAAACGGTAGGCCAATCACCAAAAACTTTTAATCCGGTAGGTTTTCCTTCCTTAATTGAATCCTCAAGCGTAAATACTCCTTCATAATTTACATCCTGAGTAAAATCCATATTAACTCTGGTTAATTCATCACTCTGAATATACCAGCCCGTTTTGGTAAGTTTATATAAATCATTTTCTACTGTTACCATTTCAAGGCTTAATCCTGCTTCTAATAAAACTTTAACTCCGTAAACCGATAGTTTAAGTTCTGAAGCGATATCCTCAATGGTAATACCGTTTCTTTTCTTCTTAATTAGTTCAAGAATTCCAAGATTTCGTAATGAAAGCGCAGCTTGAAACATGATTGGTGCGAATGCTATCTTTTGAGCATCGTACTTTGCCTGAAGGGCCGTTTTGTTATCTTTTCCGTAGGTAACAGACATTAGGATTATTTTTTTTCGTTTTCCCAAAAAGGGTGATAATTAAACCATTGCAACGGGTAGGCTTCGACCATCTTTTGCAAATGATTTACATAATCGGTTAACATTACTTTAATTGACTCATTTCTTAAGGCCGGTTTCCGTTCCTTAGAATATACTTTGCCTTCTGTGGCAAAAAAATGATAGTGGGTATTGGTTTCTTTTACACTGAACACAAAAGTTACAGGTATTGAATATTTACTTGCCAACACCATTGGACCTATTGGAAACTCAGCTTCTTCTCCCAAAAATGGAATTTTTACCGTCTGATTTCCTTCCACAAACCTGTCACCATGCATGGCTACAAGTTCTTTATTTTTAAAAGCCTCAATTACACTAAAAATATGTGACATATCATCCTTAATAGGAATGATATTAACTTTCTTATCTCCAATGGCGTCTTTCATCACATCTTTTAATTTCTGATGTTCTGATTCTACCATAAGAATGTTGATGACCGAATCTACTCTTTCCAACAACTCACCAGCTACTTCCCAGTTACCCATATGAGCTCCAAGTAACAATCCACCATTTTTTTCTTTAACCAATTGATGAAGGAACTCTTCTCCTTCAAAGTTAAATGTATATTGGTCTTTCTGTCCTGAAAGAATCGCAATCTTGTCAATCAACACTTTACCTAAAAAAACATAGTTCTTATAAATACTCACTATGGTTTTTAGATTTCCATAATGCATTCTGTTTTTATAGAAATATTTTATGGATTTTTTATCTGAAAATATTAAATAAAAAAACGAAACGGGTTTTAGTAACATATAGGCCAAACGAACATCAACCTTTATTAAGGCAATGAATATTCGATAACCTAAGGGCGAACCTTTTGACTTACCCGTCCATTTACTCATTTTAAATTATTTTCAATATAGTTATACAAGTCGTTTAGAACACGGATATCTTTCATTTCTTCACGCTTCACTTTAAATCCAAACTCCTTCTCAATGATAACAACTATATCCACAAAATCAAGACTTTCTAAACCAAGATCGTCAATTAGATGTGCCTCATCACTAATTACATCTTCATCAATTTCGAACTCATCAACCAAGAACTCTACAACGATTTCTTTAATCTTGCTTCTTTCCATTTTTCTCTATTTGCTATATTTAGATAATATTATTGTTGAATTTGTCCCTCCAAATCCGAAAGAATTTGAAAGGATAGTATTTAATTCCTTTTCTGTTGTTTTATTAACAATATTCAGTTTTGCAGATTGCTCATCCGGATTTTCAAAATTTATATTTGGAGCCATAAACGATTGATGCATCATAATTGAACTATAAATCAATTCACTTCCTCCTCCCATCCACATTTCATGGCCGGTCATAGATTTTGTTGAACTTATAGGCGTTTTACAATCTCCAAATACTGTATGTAAAGCTCTTGCCTCCATTGAATCACCAACAGGAGTTGATGTGGCATGCGCATTCACATAATCAATATCTTTTGCAGCCATTCTGGCATCCTTCAAACAACGTTGTAAGGATTCTGTTGGACCAGTTTCGTTAGGAACAGAAATGTGATCTCCATTTGAAGAAAATCCATAACCTTTAACCTCAGCCACAATATCAGCTCCTCTTTTTAATGCAGACTCAAGGCTCTCAACAACTAATGATGCACCTCCTCCACTTGGAATTAAACCATCTCTGTCTCTGTCAAATGGTCTTGAGGCTTTTTCCGGCGCATCATGACGAACAGAAAATGCAGATAGCCCATCGAAACTACCCATTGATTCAGGGTTTATTTCCTGACCACCGCCACAAAGAATGATATCCTGATATCCATGTTTGATTAAAAAGTATGCCATCCCAACTGCATGAGAACTACTTGCACATGCGCCACTTATGGTAAAATTGATTCCTTTAAGTTTGAAAATAACAGAAAGATTCATTGAAATGGTTGAGTTCATGCTCTGAAAAATAGAACCTGAACCTAACAAAGTAGTATCCTTTGTTTCTCTAACTCTGTCAATTGACTCGATAACAGGAATAGCCGAACTATCATTTCCATATAAGATCCCTACTTCATTTTTTTCAAGGAAATCCATATCTATTTTGGCATTCTCAAATGCCTCAAGAGTTGCCATGTATGCATATTCTCCCTGCTCAGGAATCCCTACACGTTGACGACGATTTAATAGCTTTTTTAAATTCGGACGTTCAAGTATACCTGTCAACATAGATCTGAAACCTACTTCTTTACGATTAAGATCTAAACCTATACCTGATTTCCCATTGTATAATGATGTAGTAACTTCTTCTAAATTCTTACCCAGTACAGAATAAATACCCATACCGGAAATCACAACTCTTCTTTCCATTTTATAAAAGTCTCATTAGCTATACATACCACCATTGACGGCTATTGTTTCACCCGTTATATAAGCTGCTCCGTCAGATGCAAGAAAACCAACTACACTTGCAACTTCATCTGCTTTACCGAAACGATTTAATGGTATATGACGTTTCCACTCCTTTTCATTAATATTTTCAGTCATCTCTGTCTTAATAAAACCCGGAGCCACACAATTTACAGTTATTTTCTTTTTACCAACTTCCATTGATAAAGATTTTGTTGCTGCAATTACAGCTCCTTTAGATGCTGAATAATTTACTTGTCCGGGATGTCCTTTTTGACCGGAAAGAGATACAATATTAATAATTCTTCCCCATTTGTTAACAACCATACCTTCAAGTACCTGTCGAGTAACAAAGAAAAAGCTGTTTTGGTTCGTAGATATTACTTTATTCCACTCATCATCGGTCATAAAAACCATCAGATTATCATTTGTAACACCAGCATTATTAACCAACACATCAATATGTTGGTTATTTTGTTTCATCCAACCACCAAGAACCTCCTGAACTTTTTCTGAATCAGAAACATCAAAAGGAAGTAATTCAGCATTACCTCCGGCTGATTCTATTTCTTCTTTTACTTTTTGAGCTTCTTCGTGAGCTGATCTGTAATTAACAAGAACATAGAAACCTTGTTGAGCCAGATGTACAGAAATAGCCCTTCCAATGCCTCGTGATCCTCCTGTAACTAATGCATATTTCATAAAATCAACGTGTTAATAGCACAAAAATAAGATCTTCAATATTAATCAGATATTATTCTTGTGGTATTTCTATATTATTATTAAACAGATAATCTACAACCATAGCTAAGTCTTCGTACAATGGTCTATCCTCAATATACACAGGGAAAATCGTGCGAAGTTTGTCATAAACCTGCTTAGTGTGGGTAGATAACTTTGATGAAACCTGAAGATAATCAACTGCCTGTATCAAGGCCATCATTTCAATTGCCTGAACCTGATAAGCATTATCAATAACACGTTTTGTAATTAACGCACTATTTGTTCCCATACTAACAATATCCTGGTTATCATTGTTTGTAGTGATACTATGAACGTACATGGAGTTCGATAGCGTTTGATTTTCTGCAGCAGTTGATGTTGCTGTAAATTGCATCCCTTGTAGTCCTAAATTAAGACCTAAAGTACCCAGGTTTACAAAAGGAGGGAGTATTTCGTTTATTTTACTATTAAAAAGAAATGCTGTTTGACGCTCAGAAAGCATTGACATACGAGTAACAGCAAGTTTAAGCTTATCCATTTCAATTGAAATATAATCACCATGAAAGTTACCTCCATGATAAACATTTTTATTTTCAACATCAACAATAGGATTATCACTTACAGAGTTTGCTTCGTTTACAACAACTTTTTTTGCAGATTCTACAGCTTCGTAAACAGGACCTAAAATTTGAGGCACGCAACGTAATGAATAATACTCTTGTACTTTACGTTTAAAAATACGCTCATCCACTTCGCCTGAAAAGAAATGTTCTTCACGACGAGCAATCAAGTTACTATCTTTAAGTAACAGGCGCATTCCTTTTGCTATTTCTTGTTGCCCTTGGTGTTTTTTTACAGAATTTAAGGTCACGGAGAAATGATCATCAAAAGACATCACAATCTCATTCATCATAACTGATGCGATTAATGACCAGTTCAACAACTGTTTTGCTTTGATTACATTAACCAAACCCACGCCAGTCATTACAGAAGTTCCATTAATTAAGGAAAGTCCCTCACGAAGTTTAACCTTGATAGGTTTAATTCCTAATTCATTAAAAACTTCATCTGTTTTTCTAAGCTCACCTTTATAGGTTACATGACCTTCTCCAATCAGAACCAAGGCCAAATGAGCCAACTGAACTAAATCTCCACTAGCTCCAACACCTCCATGTTCAGGGATGAAGGGATAAACATTTGCATTAATTAATGTTTCTAACAGTTCAATTGTAGAAGGATGAATTCCGGAAAAACCCTGCATGATAGCTCGCATACGAACAAGCATAGCTGCTTTTGCATATACATCAGGAATTTTTTGTCCTGCACCAGCTGAATGGCTACGAATTAAATTATATTGTAAATCAACAAGCTTATCGTCTTCAATACGATATTGAGCCATTGGACCAAGGCCGGTATTTATACCATAAATGACCTTATTTTTGGCAAATTCTCCAAGGAACTCATAGCTTTGCTTCACTTTTTGTTTGGTATCCGAATCAATTTTTATGTCTTGATTCCCAAATAAGATCTCCTCAACAAGTTCAATTGTCAAGTCTTTCTCAACACTTAGGTTAATCATATTTATAAACTATTACACACTAGGTTATTTTAACAACATGCAAAGAAAATAAAATCTAACTAGATATTAATACTATATGTTAAAGAAACCTAAAGGCAAAGTTTATTTAGAACTATTTTAAACAATGTTCAAAATACAGCACCCCTAAAGCTACAATCCTATTGCATAGTAATCAGAAGCTTTCATCTGTTCTCCCCGTAAAATCATTCTATACATATGCTTAACCGGTTCAAGATCGTCTAATATATCGCCTGTAAAATAAGAATGAGTGTCTCTTACCGGAAATCTAAAACCTATTATACCAGACAAATCAATATAGTTCACTGAGCTTATTTTATAACGATTTGTTTTATTTCCCAATTGACGTTTAGCCCGGGTAAATAATTGCAATCCTTTTAAAAGAAAATCATGATTATTAAACAGAACATAAGTGCGTTTTTGGAACTCTAACCTGCCCAACCAAACACCATGTTTCTTATCATTGACTGCAGCACTATTTAAAATCAGATTATCAAATATCTGTTCTTTATCACGATTTTCGTTCATAGAATACAATTTAAGAAAATAATTACCTAAACTGTGTGCCATGAAGGAAATGTTCACGTGCTTATTATCATTCTTCAATTGATGAGCCAAATAAATAAATCTATCAAAAACTGGTAAACTTTTTTCAATGATTTCATGAGACTGAAAGAGGTTAGATGGTTTTTCTTTAGCTGTCATATACGGCCAAAAAAAGAACACTACTGTAACATTATAAGTATTCTGTATTAATAAGGCTCTTTTATATACATCTTCCCATTGTTTACCATAACCATGAACATAAAATAAAATATTGTGGGCATCAATGTTATTATAAAGATCAAGCATCTCGGTTTCATGCGACAGGAACAGGCGGATTGAGTCATTCGTCGTTGTTGCTTTATACAAAGTCATGTTGTTATAATCAGGTAGAGTGTGCCCTATGGTATAATCTTTTTCGGTAACATTAACTGCTGCACTCGTCATAAAAAACACAGTATTAGGCTGCGCATTAATTTCCAAAACAAGGCCTGCAATAAAAATAAAATACAAGAATAACTTTCTCATAACACTCCTCCCTTTTGATTAATGTTTCTATGAATAACATAAACAAAAAGAAAAGGTTGACCCTTTTCAGGATCAACCTTATAATAGTATAAATTTTAACAATTTAGAACAAAATATTTACATATTCCATTGTATTAATTTGAAAACACCTCATTACTAATACCTTTATTAACTATTACCTCATCAACATTAATATCGATAGACTGAGGACCTACGGTTTGATTCATCACAACAGGATATTTAACTCCATCCACATCTTTATATTCAGCAATTGTTGTAACACTTGTTCCCTGACCTTGAGGAAGAGTAGTAACTTCCTTAATTTTCAATCCTGATTTTGTATCAAAATAAACGACTGTACTCTTATCAGTTGGATCAGTAACAGTTAGTTTATACGCATCATTTCCATCAACTTTATCTTTCCCAGTCAATTCAACAGTATAACCCAGTTCATCATACTGTAATTCAGGAAATAAAATAGCCTGATATTTCATTGCCGTTAACATATCCCCCTGAAGATCCTGTTTTTGCCCCTGCATCATCATAGAACCATTGGTTCCATCAAATACCTGTTTACTGAGCAGATTATCTCCCATTAATGTTTCTATTGAAATCATATTTGGTACTTTTTGATAAACATTCATAGCCAGATTCATTCCCTGAATCGACATTGTGCATTTTGTGCACAGATCATGAACAGATTTTAACTGATCAGCACCACCAATGGCCATGATATAATGATCAATCACCTTTTGCGCAGTTAATCCTTTTGGCAATCCTGTTCTTACAACTTTATTAGCATAATGATCATATTCAACTATTGGATCACCATGAGAAACATTAGCCATCAACGAATCAATTTTACTAACATCTCCAACAGCAAAATAAATTGCATTTTGAGGCTTTATATATTTTTGAGCTACAGTTTTAACGTCCTGAACGGTTACTTTTGCCAACCGTTCCATATAAGTTTCATAATAATCAACCGGAAGGCCATATTTATCAATATTTAATGCAAAACGAGCTAACGTTGCAGGATCTTCCAATGAACGACCAAAGCTTCCTGCTAAAACATTTTTAATTAAATCAAGATCTTCCTCAGATACATCTTCAGTCAGAATTCGGTTCATTTCTTTTTGTACTTCAACAAAAGCGCTATCTGTAATATTACCTCTAACATTTGAAGCCATTCTGAAATATCCCATATGATCATCAGAGTTCAATCTTGAATATGCTCCATAAGTCCAGGCTTTATCTTCTCTAAGATTCTTCATCAAACGAGCACTAAATCCTCCACCACCAAAAATCTGGTTCATCACTCTTGCTTTAATATAATCATCAGACCCTGGCTTTAAATCAACCGGATACGAAACTGAAATATAAGTTTGAGGAGCTCCATCTTTGTTACATACGGCAAAAACAGGTTCCTTTAACTCTATTGGTTTCACAAACTCATGTGTGAGAACTTCTGCGGATTCCCAACTTCCAAAATATTTCTTTACTGTTTTCTTAGCTTCTTTAACTGTAACATCTCCAACAATTACTAAATAAGCAACATTAGGTTTAAAATAACTATTATAATAATTTTTACAATCATTAATAGAAACATTATTAATTGTTTCTTCTGTTATTACTTCACCATAAGCAGTCTCTTTACCAAACATTAAAGCAGATGTAACGTTTGAGGTTATTGATTTCGGATCATCCATCTGAAATTTCAATCCTGACAGTGTTTGTTTGACAGCTTTATCCAGTTCATCCGGGATAAAAGCAGGATGATACAATACATCGGTCATTAAATCAAGTAATTCATCCTGATGTTTTGTTAATGAACGAGCTGTAATTCCTTTACTTGATGTATTTAATGTTGCGCCAATAAAATCGATTTCTTCATCAATTTGAGCTTTTGTTCTATTAAGAGTTCCTGTTCTTAAGAGTTCTCCGGCCAGACTTGCATATCCAGCTTTATCTCCTTCGTAAATTGGATCAATATCTAAAGACAAAGAGTAAGTAACTACAGGATATTTATGGTTTTCTACAACAATTACTTTTAAACCATTTTTAAGTTCAAATTTGGTATATTCTCCCAAATCTAATTTTGTAGCAGGTCCCGCAACAGGAGCTTTTGATCTGTCTACCTGAGCAAAACACATTGTTACAGACAGAACAAATAATATTAAAAATGAAAATCGTTTCATATGTCTAAATTTGTTTCTTATGGTTAGTTTGCTTTTTGAGAATCCGGAAGATAATAAATAACTACACGGTTTTCCTTAGTATAATATTTTTGAGCCACTCTTTGAATATCTTCTCTTGTCACTGCCAAATATTTACCAAGTTCTTTATTGATCAACTCTGTATCTTTAAAGTAAGTATAATCAGATGCCAGGTCTTCTGCTACACTGGCTAATCTTCGACTATTATTAACAAAGTCATTTTCCACCTGATTTTTTAGTTTTTGAAATTCTTTTTCACTAATCAATTCATTTTGGAGTTTCTCAACCTCATTAATCATTCCTTGCTCCAACTCGCCATTATCGACTCCTGCATTTGGAAGAGCAAAAGCTAAAGTTACACCTGGCTGTTGCAAGCCTAGTGAAAAAGAACTTACCTGCATTGCTTTTTGCTGGTTATCGACCAATTCTTTATACAACCTGGAACTCTGTCCTTTTGAAAGAACTTTGTTTAACAAATCAACAGCATAATAATCATCATCACCTAAAGCTGGGATCTTGTAGGCCTGAATAATTAGCGGCAATTGAACATTTCGATAAACAGTATCTCTGACTTCTTTGGTTTGTGGTTTCTCTACTATTGTAGGTCTTGGTATTTCTTTTGTTCCTTTTGGTATACCAGCAAAATATTTACTTACTAAATCCTTCGCTTTAACCTTATCAATATCACCCGCTATAACTAAACAAGCATTATTTGGTACATAAAAAGTTTTATAAAAATCAACAAAATCCTGATCCTTTGCACTTCGTATGTGATTAGGATCACCAAGTACAGAAGATTTATATGGATGATCTTTATAAACTCTTTTAAAAGTTACTTCAAGAAGATCTCCATAAGGGGTATTCTCTGTTCGTTCCTTTTTTTCTTCAATAACCACCTGTTTTTGTGTAGCAATTCCAATTGAGTCGACTTTGGCATGAAGCATTCTTTCTGATTCCAGCCAAAGACCTAATTCCAGTTGATTGGATGGAAGAATTTCATAGTAGTAGGTTCTGTCAAAACTTGTATTTGCATTTAATGTACCTCCCGCTCTTTCTACATAGTTACTATACTCATGTCGCGGAATATTATCAGAACCTTCAAACATCAGGTGTTCAAAAAAATGAGCGAATCCGGTAAGCTTGGGATTCTCATTCTTTGAACCTACAAAATACATTACTGAAACATTTACTATTGGAGTGGAATTATCCTGATGTAGAATAACATGCAGGCCATTTTCAAGATCAAACTCCTCAAATTGAATCGGTTTCATTTGAGCAGAAACACTAAAACTCACTAGCAACAAGGCAAGGATTAGCAGGTTTTCAATTTTTCTCATTTAAATTATTTTAAGTTTATACAAAAAGATCTGATGGTCTGAGTAATCAATCTATATGCCAACAATAATTTAAACCTCATAATCTGCAACTTAAGCTACAAAACCATTTTATACAAATGTTCCATTTCGAACACCTCCCATTACTTTTGTGTTCATTTACGAACAGATTAACCAGCTATTAATATTCTTGATACACGATCAAATCACCACCAGAAACTTCTAACCCAAAAACTTCACCCAATGATTCATTCAGAGTACCTTGCCACAACATGGGTAAATTTTGTTTTTGAAGCTTGTATTTCAAGTTAGACGTGGAGATAAGCATTTGAGGATTGGTAGCAAATACAGAAACCTGCTGACCTTTATAGCTTTGATAAGACATTTTATTTTGAACAACAGTGAATGATCCGTGATCGGTATACATTTTCACTTTAAGCATTTGCGAATACTGCGACAATAAAAATATATTTCCAATCATATGGTCGTCTCTAAGGCCGGTTGCACCCACTATACTTAATTCAGTAAAATTATTTTTCGCGCACCACTTAACGGCCTTTGTTAAATCATTTGTATCCTGATCACTAAAATGAAATAACCTATCATGATACTTTAGCTTTAACTCCTGTTTTAATGAATCCAAATCGCCAACTATAGCACCGGGCACAAACGATGTATTCTCCAACTTATTTACAGCGCCATCACAACAAACAATAAACACTGCATTATTTAACTGGTCTAAAGCATTTGAATTTGTAGGAAAAGCTCCGTTTGCCAAAACCACTGCCTTTTTGCTCATATAATTACCTCCGCCCGATTTTTTAATTTGAAACAACAACTGTGCGTGCCTCCGTGTTTAAACTCTTACGCCACTGTACATAACCCAAAACAGAAAGCGACATATATAAGAAATATAATACACAGGTAGGATAAAGTCCTTTATAAACATACAATCCCAGGGATACCCCGTTTACAATAATCCAAACCAACCATTGCTCTAAAATCTTTTTAGCCAACATCCAGGTGGCAACAATACTTAATGCGGTAGTAAAGGCATCCCAGTATGGAAGTGCTCCATCAGTATAGTTCACCAGAACGTACGATATCAAAGAATATATAATAACACTGGATGAAAGCAAAACAAAAAACAACTTTTTATCCAGACTAACCACGGGCATATCTTCTTTTGAATTACTTTTTCCTTGCGACCATAAAAGCCATCCATATACACTTATTACCACGTAATAAACTTGCAATGACATATCTGCATATAGTTTTGCTACAAAGAACACATAGATATACATTAATGATGTCAGCAATCCAACAGGCCACAACCATTTGTTTTGCTTAATTTCAAGATATAAAAACACCAAACCGGAAATAGTTCCGATGATTTCAACAAAATTCTCAACAATCCAATTCATATCTTTACTTTACATTCTAATAATTACAAATATAACACATGATTCCTCCCGGAGTTAATTACACTCCGGGAGTATATAATTAAAATTTCAAAATTACACCACCTAAGAAATTAGTACCTGCCTGGGGATAATCGTATCGCCAGGTTTTTTCATCTCCCTGCTCATACCAATTGCCTCCATAGGCATTATTTTCATATTCGGCATCAAAAATATTATTTACCTGAAGATGAAACCCAATCTCCTTCATCCACGAAGGATGAAGGTTATAATTAAAACGAAGATTATGCAGATGGTAAGCTTTAATCATCCTGTCAGCACTGGATGTGTTATCAAAATATTGATCACCCACATATTTACTAATAAAGCTTACTTCGAAACCTGCAAAAGGATGATAGGTAAACAAACTACTCCCTATTACTTCGGGAGAATAACTAATATCAGTATCGCCGAGCTTCTTTCCTTTGTATTCTTCATTCCATTGTACATCATAATAAGTAGAATACTCAATAAAATCCATGATTTTATTTCTGCTCAGGGTAAGATTAGCATCCCATGTTAGTTTAGAACATATCTGCACACCCCAGATCAGTTCCAATCCAGCTCTGTAACTTTCATCAACATTAGTCATGATATCATATCCTACACTGTTCTTTTCGCCGGTTGGAACGAGTTGATCACGATAATACATATAATAAATATTTGCTGCAAATGTAGCTTTAGCCGACTTAAACTCGTATCCTAATTCATAATCAAACAATGATTCATCAACCGGAAATGATGTCGGATCCAATTTTGCATCTTTATAATTAGCTCTTGTTGGCTCCCTATGAGCAAGTCCAAAGGATGCATATATATTCTGATTTGGATTTAAAGCGTAGTAAATTCCAAACTTGGGATTAATAAAATTAAATTGATGATCCTGTATCAGATCTTCTAAATCATCATCAGTACCATTCATGTTATAATCAATATAACGATACTGAACATCACCATAAACACTCAGTTTTTCACTTATATCAAAATTTATTTTCGCGTAAACATTAAAATCAGTTTTTTCTGAAGCATTAAAATACCACTGGTAACCATTATCTATACCTCCGTATTGTGCCCAAAGTATTTTACCAAAATGATCTCCTTTATACTTATTCCATGCTCCACCCAACGAAGCATCTACTCTGTTTTTTTTATAATTCAAAGAATAAGTAAAACCGTAAAAATCATTTTCTAACCATTTCTGACGAGTTAAATCTGTTTCACTAATCTGAACACCATTGTAAATCGGATTTGCAACGCCATAATCAGAGTAACTATCATCATCTTTGTATTGCTCATAATATCCATGTCCCTGAGTATAATGAAGAGCACCATTCATATTCAAGCTCTTGGATAATTCATGGGAGTAAAATAACTGGTAATGTGTTTGTTTGTAATTATCTGTTTGATTTTTATAATAATGCACATTACCATCCTCATCATAGTACTCTCCTGCCGGGTTATATGTCCTGGACAATTTATCCAAAGGATCCTCAACAACAATCCCCGGGTTTCCCCACCAGCTAATTCCTGTTTGTTCTTCTCCATTAATCACGTTAGCCTTGAACATTCCTTTTTTGGTATAATATGTACCACTCACAAAAAAAGACTCCTGATCAGTAAAAGCCCTGTCTACAAAACCATCTGATTTTAACTTTGAATAACGGGCATCAAAACTAAACTTGTTATTAATTAATCCAGTACCAGCTTTGTATGTATTTCTAAAGGTATTAAATGAACCTCCCACACTTTGAATCTCGGCATAAGGCTTTGCATTAACAGTTTGCGTTTGAAAATTTATTGTAGCACCAAAAGCAGCAGCACCATTTGTTGATGTTCCAACCCCTCTTTGAATTTGTATATTATCTACTGACGAAGAAAGATCAGGCATATTGACCCAAAACACACCTTGCGACTCTGAATCATTTAAAGGAATACCATTAACCGTAACATTAATTCTGGAAGCATCCGTCCCTCTGATTCGCAAAGCAGAATAACCAATACCATTACCAGCTTCTGAAGACTCAACCAAGGAAGGCGAAAGGCTTAATTGATAAGGAATATCCTGACCGGTATTTTGCTTGCTGACATCCTCTTTAGATAAATTGGTAACCGCAACAGGAGCTTTATTACCCGCCCTGGTAGCAGAAACTAAAATTTCATCCGTGAAAACATTAGATGGTTTTAAAGTAAAATTCACCGTTGTTGATCCTGTAATCGAAATCGTTTTTTGAACAGATTCGTAACCAATATACGAAACTTCAAAAACATAATTATCACTTTTGAGGTTTGAAAATTGGTAAGTTCCTTCAATACTTGTAACAGTTCCAAGGTAGCTTTGCTTGACCACAATAGAGGCTCCAATCAAATCATTACCATCCTCATCAGTCACTTTACCACGTACCACATTTTGAGAATAAACTGAAAAACTTAAAAATAAAACGCCACACATAATTAAAACTCTATAAAATACAGAGTTCTTCCCACTTTTAATCATTTTAAAAAAGTTAAAATTAAACAATAATAAAATGAGGTATTTTTAAGATCAAAAGGCGAAAAGTTAGTCCGCAAATTTCCTACGCCGGAATTACCCGGATCAGGTTCATTACCAACCGCCACTGTTGGTAAAAGGGTATGATCTCAGCCCGTAATATTTAAGGCACCCCAAAAACGATGACAAAGATAAGTGGAATTACTGAAAAATCAGGAATAATAATTACATTTTAAATAAAACCACCGGATTAACTCAGCTAATGGTTCTATTTTTGTTAATATTGCAAACCATAAGAACACAATATTCATATACACTGATTTTATTTAATAAGATATAGTATCAGATGATTACAATATATATCTAAAACAGAAATATTAAAGCTTATATATTAAAAAGATGAAAATATTTTTTCAGGCTATAACCATCTTTATCATAGTCGTATTAATCTCCTGTAACAACGATGATTTTTGCTTATCGAATCAACAATCCGTACAAGCTTTATTTTATTCATCAGAAACGAATGAAGACTCGACGGTAAGTGATGTTACCATTCTCCCATTATCCACGAACCAAGGTGATACCGTATATAATGCCGAAGAGATTTCTGAAAGTTTTCTTCCATTATCGATGATGAGTGACACGACAGGATATGTTATTCAAATTTTAAATCAGAAAGATACAATCCGCTTTGTTCATTCAAAAGAACTGGATTTTATTTCGGAGGAATGTGGATTCATTTTTAAATTTGAGTTAGATACTATTTTGTTTACCAATATTTCTTTTATAGATTCTGTATCTATAGAATATCCATCAATAGAATATAACGAAAGTGCAACAAATGTTAAGATATATCTTTACTAGTTTTTTAATTTTAGGATGTACAATCCTAATACATGCTCAAAATTACCAGGAGCAAGACAGGTCATCGCAAGGCAATCAGAACAATCAAAATCAAGAAGAAACACCACGCCAAAAAAAAGAAAAGCTTCCTTATCCTAAAAAAGAAAGAGGAACTTCAATAGGTATAGATATCAGTCGTTTTTTTATCCCGGTGCTGGATAACGATCGCTATGCATTTGAAGCCAACATAAAAACTAATTTTAAAAAGAGGGCTTTTTTAGTTGGTTCACTGGGCTATGAAAACGTATCGTTTGATGACAAATCATACCAGTACAAATCAGATGGAATGTATGCACGGGTGGGTATTGATTACGACATTTTTATAGTTGATGAACCCAACAACAACGATAATATTTTATTTGGTTTAAGATATGGTTTTGCCATTCAGGACCATGGCTCTGATCAATTTACTATTAGCAACGAATACTGGGGTGATTATACCGGCTCAGTTAGCTCATACACTTTAAACTCTCATTGGATAGAATTAGTTGGAGGACTACGAACCGAAGTACTCAACAACCTATATTTTAATTTCTATGCCAGTCTTAGATTTAAGCTTTCGTCAAATAACAGCGAGGTTTTAGAAGCTTATAGAATACCAGGATACGGAAGAGGCAGTAAAGGGGTTAATCTAGGTTTTACCTACATTATTGAATATCAAATTCCATGGGGAAATAAATAAATTTATTCCCCATAGCTTAATTTGATAATTTTATTATTCAATGCCTTGAAAATGTACAAGGCATCGGATGCTACATTTGGCAAATTACAACAAACCTTAATGACTTCCATGGCCATCATACAACCAATAATACCAGGTAAGGCTCCCATCACACCCACAACATGATCTTCGGGTAACACGGGTGAAGTCGGAAAAACATCAGTATAGGATATTTTATTTTTGTAGTTAAACACAGAATACTGCCCTTCAAACCCTTCTACTGAACCATGAACAAATGGAATGGCCAACTTTTTCGAAGCCGCATCAATAATATAGCGTGATTCAAAATTATCTGTAGCCCCTACAACAATATCATATTCTTTAATCACAGCTCCAGCATTACTACCATCTAAAAAAGTATTATAAACCTGCAGGTTTGTTTGCCGGTTCAGGTTCTGTAATTTTTGTTTTGCAAGCTGAGCTTTTGAGCAAGCTAACTCAGCCTCGCTGTATAGTATTTGACGTTGCAAATTAGATATACTCACCACATCATTATCAACAACACCAACTGTACCAATACCTGCAGCCACCAGGTATTGTAAAACCGGGCAGCCCAAACCACCGGCTCCAATAACCAACACCCTTGCATTCATTAATTTTAACTGCCCCTCTTCGCCTACATCTTTTAATATAATTTGCCGGCTGTACCGTTCCTGATTTTCTTTACTCAAAATACTCATAATGCACTATTCATATTTATTAAACCTGAGTTCGAAATGAAATTTTATCGAAATATGGCTATTACACAACTAAACACTGATCCCAATCCTTCCAAACAGCCTCAAATCCTTTTTCATAAATAACTCTCTCTATCTCTTCAGAAGTCCGATCATCAGAAACATCAAATTGTTTTAATTCCTTATCCGGATTACTATATCCTCCAGGTTCTGTTTTACTCCCAGCACTCATACTGGTTACCCCAATACCCATCATATGATCTCTGAAATTGGCATTTTCCCTGGTGCTCAATGATATTTCCAGTTCGTGGTTAAAAATACGGTAAGCACATATCAACTGAACCAATTGCCGGTCTGTTAGCGGATGATTAGGCTCAAAACTACCTGCATGAGGTCGTAATCTTGGAAATGAGACACTGTATTTTGTTTTCCAGTATTTTTGCTCCAGATAATTCAAATGTAATGCTGTAAAAAAACTATCTGTTCGCCAATCCTCTAAACCTAATAAACACCCCAAACCAATACGATGAATTTCAGCTTGCCCTATACGATCGGGGGTTTCTAATCTATACCTGAAGTCAGCTTTTTTGCCTTTGGGATGATATTCAGGATATTTATTTTTATTATAAGTCTCCTGGTACACATACACCGTATTTAAGCCATGCTTCTTAAGTCGATTATAATCCTGCAAATCCATGGGAGCAATCTCAATAGATAGATTTGCAAATTCAGATTTCAGCATAGCCAAAACTTCTTCAACATAATCAACACCGCATCTTTTAGGATGCTCTCCTGTTACCAAAAGCAAATGCTCAAAACCCATTGATTTAATATGCTTCACCTCTTCAAGTATTTGCGCTTTTGTTAATGTACATCTGTTAATTTGATTTTTACAATTAAATCCACAGTATATACAGCCATTTGCACACTCATTTGAAAGATATAAAGGAATATACATTTGTATGGTCTTTCCAAAACGAGTTTGAGTAAGCTGAAAACTCTTTTGAGCCATCTGTTCCAAATAGGATTCGGCAGCAGGTGATATTAAAGCCTTAAAATCTTCCATATCCGGATTATCAGAATTTAAAGCACGCTCTACATCCTTGCTGGTTTTTGATAAAATAGAAGCTCTAACTTCCTCCCAATTATATTGATTGTGTATTGAATAAAAACTCATCGTAAACTATTTATTATTATTGTTGGTTGTAAGCATTGCAAAACAATTTCAGGCAATGTAAGTATGCTTTGTAATGCTCGCAGAATGACTCCGGGCTCTGCAGATGTCACTCCGATGATTGTAAATGCTATTCCGGGCTTTGTAAGTAACCTTCCAGGTTCTGCAAATGCTTCTCCGGCCAATGTAATCCCTCTTCCGGCCAATGTAAATGTGCTTTGCAACACTTGCAGAACGCTTCAGGCCAATGCAGATATACTTTGTATCACTTTCAGAGTGCTTTGCAATGAAAGGAAAGTGCTTCCGCAACATTCGCCATTGGTTACAAGCATTATATTGGTATCTGCTGCAATTTTATCCAAACTTACTTACTGGTGGATACAACATTTTTATTCTACTACCCGAATCCGCAAAGATTTCTTTATTTATATCGCCCATCAACATAACCTCAAAGATTTTTATTCACTTAAAAAAGCAGACAGCTCTTTATTGCGAATTACAAAGCATAAATCCTTACAGATTTCAGGTGGTTTTACTAACCCTAACTCAAAAAGTTTGTGAGCGGGCCTACTCGCCTCAGCGTGAAATCGCACTTTTCCCAAACCTGATAAATACGCAATTCTGCCAGCTTCAACACTCATTTTAAATGCTTTTCCCATTTGTATAGGATATTTAGCAACAGCAATAGCCGTATTAACCAATACAGCATCAGCACCTAGCTCCATTGCCTCAGCTGCATGCGAAGGAGAGCCAATTCCAGCATCAACAACCACAGGCAAATTCGACTGTTCTATAATTATCTTTAAAAAATCACGAGTTTTAAGTCCCTGATTAGTACCAATAGGCGATCCCAAAGGCATAACTGCCGAAGCCCCTGCATCTTCAAGCTTCTTACACAATACCGGATCTGCATGAATATAGGGAAGAATAACAAAACCATCTTTAGCCAGCTCGTAACATGCTTTTAAAGTTTCTTCACCATCTGGTAACAAATATTTAGGATCAGGATGAATCTCAAGCTTAATCCAATTGGTACCTAAAGCTTCACGAGCCAGTTGAGCAGCAAATACAGCTTCCCTTGCATTCCTAACACCACTGGTATTAGGAAGCAAGTTTAAACCTGGAATATTTAAATGATCAATCATATCATCATTATTCCCTTTCATATTAACTCGCTTTAAGGCTACTGTTACTAATTCCGAACCTGAAGCCTGAATAGCTTCAGCCATCATGTGGTTAGAATTAAATTTACCTGTCCCGGTAAATAGTCTTGATTTAAATTCTCTGTCTGCAATTTTAAGTGTATCCATTGCTAATATTTTATTGAACTCCTGCACTACACGCAGCAGTTTGATTTTCAATTTTTTCTCTAACCTCTCTGTTTGCGCGCATGGAGCAAAAATGCTCTCCACACATTGAGCAATAATGCGAAACCTTATCCTCCTCATCAGGTAGTGTTTCATCATGATCGGAAATAGCCTTTTCAGGATCTAAAGCCAGTGCAAACTGATCTCGCCATCTAAACTCAAAGCGAGCTTTACTCATTGCATTATCTCTAATGTCGGCACCAGGAAAACCTTTTGCTAAATCAGCTGCATGAGCTGCCAACTTGTAGGTTACAACTCCAGTTCTTACATCATCTTTATTCGGTAAGCCCAAATGCTCTTTGGGAGTAACGTAACACAACATTGCAGTTCCAAACCATCCAATCATTGAAGCACCAATTGCACTTGTTATGTGATCGTAACCCGGGGCAATATCTGTAACCAAAGGACCTAAAGTATAAAACGGAGCCTCATGACAAAGACGTAATTGCTCCTCCATATTCTTTTTTACCAGATGCATTGGAACATGGCCAGGACCTTCAATAATAACCTGAACATGATGTTGCCAGGCAACTTTTGTCAATTCGCCGAGCACTTTTAACTCACCAAACTGAGCTTCATCATTGGCATCATAGATGCTTCCCGGACGCATAGCGTCTCCTAAAGAAACTGCCACATCATATTGTGCCAGAATATCACATATTTCCTCAAAGTGTGTATAGGTAAAATTCTCCTGAGCATGAGTCATACACCACTTCGCCATAATACTTCCACCTCTCGAAACAATGCCTGTTTTTCTTTTTTCAGTCTTCTTTACCAACTCTTTAAGCATACCAGCATGAATAGTGAAATAATCCACTCCTTGCTCACATTGCTCTATTAAAGTATCCTTATATATTTCCCATGTTAATTCTTCTGCCTTACCATTTACTTTTTCCAAAGCCTGATACAAAGGAACAGTACCCACCGGAACAGGAGAGTTTCGGATGATCCACTCTCGGGTTTCATGGATATTTGCGCCGGTGGATAAATCCATAATGGTATCAGCACCCCATCTAAATGCCCAAACCGCTTTTTCTACTTCCTCTTCAATACTTGAGGTAGTTGGCGAATTACCAATATTTGCATTGATCTTAACTAAAAAGTTTCGCCCAATAATCATTGGTTCAGCTTCAGGATGGTTAATATTACCCGGGATAATTGCTCTTCCTGCTGCCACCTCATCTCGTACAAATTCAGGCGTGATAAAAGGAATAGCCTCTAATTGCTCTTCTCTTAAACCAATAGCCTGGTAATATTCTTTTGCATTTTGATTTTCGCGAATAGCAATGTATTCCATTTCAGGGGTGATGATCCCCTGTTTGGCATAATAATATTGAGTTACAACTTTCCCCTTTTTAGCTCTGAAAGGTTTTAATCGTTGATGCTGATGCCTGATGGTATCAAGTGATTTATCCTCTAACCTTTTCTTACCGTATTCCGAACTTTTTTCTGGTAACTCCTCAACATCACTCCTTTCGATCACCCAGGATTCCCTAATTTTTGGCAACCCATGGGTTAAATCAACTTTATAATCCGGATCAGTATAAGGTCCTGATGTATCATAAACTGTGATTGGTTCATTTTTTTCATTTTCGCCTTTAGATGTAATTGTATCCGATAATTTTATCTGGCGCATTGGAACCTTAATATCAAACAGATGTCCTTTTACATAAATCTTTTTCGATTTAGGAAAGGAACCTGTTGTAATTTGCACATCCTTTTTTTGATTCATTTTAATATTTTCATATTGATTTATATCCGTAATGCGAATAATAGATATACAGGAGCTGGAACAAACTACAAATCATAAATCTATGCCTGAGGACAACCAGACCCATTATCCCAATCATAATTTATACCTGCTTCATGTATGAAACTGAGTTCGATTAAAATTTCACTTCGAACTCAGTTTAGGAGTTAATCCCGGATTATAGAGACGATATCACCCCCCCTTAGTTGCAGAAATGATAAGAACCTTATCGTTTTCAGAAAGAATAGTCGACTTCCATCGACTCTGCAGCACTAATTGCTCATTGATTGCAATAGCGATACCATTAGTTGAAGAAATTAATCCTATTTCACTAATAGATTAGAAAGAATCAGGTTATCTGACACCTTTTCTTTTCGTCGTTTACAAAAATTACCATACAATTTAATTTTACTCTATTGAGTTATTATTTAAAAAATATGGTGCCGGTAACATCGTGTAGAAATCACATAATCCCTATACAGCATTACCTGTACAGGTTCAATGGGTATGATCTCAGCCTGAATTTTAGGCACCCCTTAAAAAAGTATATGCGAAGTTAAATAATTAATTGAAAAAACAAACAATATAAATTCAAAGACTTAATAACATATTATAGCCACTTATCCATTAATTGAGCCAAATCATCCAATTTAACTGGCTTGCCGATATAATCATTCATCCCAGCTTCAATACATACCTCCCTATCACCTTTCATTGCATTTGCAGTCATAGCCACAATAGGAATGTCAATATGATTATCTCTTAAAGCTTTAGTAGCATCCAGACCGTTCATCACGGGCATTTGCACATCCATTAAAATCAAATCAAAAGTAACATCGCCACTCAGCACCATATCCAATGCTTCTTTACCATTACCTGCAATGGCTAATTTAAGGCCAATTTTATCAAGCATTTTTTCAGCAATCTTTTGATTAATCATATTATCTTCGACCAGTAAGATAATTTTATTTTTTATTTTTTCTTCAAACGGAATTTTATCATTCTTGCTACCCTCTTCATCCCCGTGAGTACTTAAAAACATCTCTTTAACAGCTTCATACAACTGTTTATGCTTAATAGGTTTATGCAAAACAAAGTCTATTGATTTAAAACCATATTTTTGATTCCAGCGTAAATCGGAAGTAAATAAAATAACTTTTACTTTATCATTAATTTGTTTTAAGCTTGCTACAAAGTCATCTTCTTTTTTGCTAAAAATATGAGAATCAATAATCATTAACTCCAGGTCTGTTTTTTCTTTTACAAATTCAACAGCCGTCTTTTCATCCGAACAACTTTGAGATACTATACCCCAATTATTTAAAGTTTTCTTTAATAAAAGCAGGTTAGTTTTATGATTATCTACAACTAAAGTTTTAATACCTTTAAAACGACCTTCTTGAAGCTCATTTGTTTCCTGATTTTTATCTATATCAAAAGGCAATATAAAGTGGAAAATAGAACCCGGGTTTTCGGCACTCCAGGCGAAATTAGGATTTGGACTTTCAACCCATATTTTACCCCCCATTAATTCTATAAGCATTTTAGAGATACTGGTACCAAGACCTGTTCCCCCGAACTTGCGTGTTGTAGATCCATCAGCCTGTGTAAAAGATTCAAATATTTTTTCAAGCTTATCATTTGGAATTCCAATACCGGAATCTTCAACTGCAAAATGCAAGGTTACCTGCGAGCCAATCTGCTTACTAACTTCAACCTTTAAAACAACTTCACCTTCAGAGGTAAATTTCACTGAATTTCCTAAAAGATTAATTAACACCTGAATCAACCGGCTCTCGTCACCAATTAAAATATTAGGAATAGTTTGCTCTACACTACTAATGAGTTCTATTTCTTTTTCATTTGTTTTAAATGACATTTGATCCATTAAGTAATCGATAGTCGATCTAAAATTAAAAGGATAAGGTTCAATCTTCATCTTACCGGCTTCAATTTTTGAGAAATCCAGAATGTCATTGATAATATTTAGAAGATTCTCACAAGAACGGCCAATGATAGATACAACATTACTTTGCTCTTTAGAGAGCTTTGTATTTCCTAAAAGTTCTGTTGCACCAATAATCCCATTCATCGGAGTGCGGATTTCATGACTCATATTGGCAAGAAATTCAGACTTGGCTTTATTTGAATCAGCTTCTCTTTTTTGTACTTCCTTCTGCGCACTGATATCCATGAATGCCTCTAAATAACAGTCTTCGTTATTGAGCTTTATAGGAATAATATTTTTCAATATAGAGCGGGAGATATTATTATGCTGAACAATTAACTGTTCTTCTAACACAGAAATAACAATTCGTGTGGTTGGATCAGAAATGTGCTCTTCTTTCTGGGTAATAAAAACCTCCTCGTATTCCTGATTTTTACTGGCTTCAATAACATCCTTAGGAAATCTATATCCCATAATTTGAGCAGCTGTATCATTTGCCTGGATAATCTCCTTTTGACTATTTACAATCAGTATACCCACAGGAAGATTTTCGATGATTGTTTTCATGGATTCAATAGACTCTTCCAGTGATAAGGTTAAGTTTCTTTTCTCGGTAATATCCTCTTTAATAGCAATAAAAGATGATATGGCTTTTGTTTTACTTAACACCGGTGAAATTAGCACTTTCTCCCAATAATCCTCACCGCTTTTCTTTTTATTATTTATTTCTCCTGTCCAGATTCTTCCGGCTTGAACAGTATTCCAGAATACCGGTGAATCACTGTCATTGAATTGATGAAAAGCATCAATATTCTTATTTAAAACCTCTGACTTTTGATACCCTGAAATTTCTTCAAAACCTTTATTCACATATTCAATATTACCCTTGGTGTTGGTAATCATTATTGACATGGGGCTTTGCTCTACCGCCTGTAATAATTTCTCATTATTTTCTTCAGCTCTTTTCCTGTTTAAAATCACTTTTTTGATTTGTACAATCAAATAATAAGTCACAACAATAGCCAAAAGATTAAAAACAAATAAAATAATATACTTGATATTATTGTATTTACTAATAATATTAATGCTGGCATTATTCAGAGAAACAACATTTTTATTAATATCATACGAAATTTTATTTTCTATTTCATTAATTCTTGCAAACAGAGACTCTGATTGTTTTATATAAAAATTAATTGTTTGAAGATAGTTTTCTCTATCCATAACTGGATTCTCAAGATTTGACGAAATAATACCTCCTATTTTATCGGCAAGCAACTCCAGGTCTCCAATTTTAGGAGCTAATTCTCTTATCTCGGGAATACTTCCAGTGAATTTATCAATTTCGTGAACAATAATTTCTGTAATTTGCTCCGTATCCTGAAGATTTACAGGCTTTACTTCGTTTAAAGTACCACCTTTATCTAAAATCTCAACAATATCAAAACTTTCTGAAATAAGAGAGGCAATATCATTTTGAGTATTTTTAAGCGCTTGCGGGTGTTCTATATTTGTAAATCCTTTATATAGTAAATTAAGCTTTAATATATTCTTTTGCAGAACCTTATCTATTTTTTGTTTTTGTTCCTGATTATGAATTATTTTTTGATAACGAAGTATATATGCCTGATCGAAATAATTTTCAATAACCATTATTGCAGCAATTGTCAACAAAAATATTGCTAATAACAGATATAATTTAACGACAATTGATTCGTCAAATACTTTTGTTGACCTATTTTTATTTTTATCCTTAGCCACTCGTCATCCATTTTTATAAAATCGAGTATAAATTTAAAAAATTAATGACTTCCTCCTATTAATTCCATACTTTCTAAATACAGAAATTCCTTTTTTACCTGTGGCATAATCAATAAACTCCCTGGCTAAATCATAATTGCTACTTGTTGATAGCATTCCTGCATAAATTTCTGCCGATGGAGAATCCTCCTCTGAGATCGGAAAGATATCTACCTCGTTAAAATTTCCATTATGATACAAGTCGCTTTGCCAATTGATAATTAATTGTGCTTCGTTATTCATTAAACTTTTGACTATACCTCTTGAATCGGTTGTTAAAGCAACAACATTAAAGATGAGGTCTTCGTAAATCTTCTTTTTACTAAGTAATTTTCTGGTTTCAAAACCTAAAGATGATGTTTCGGGGTTGGCAATAATCAAGGCGTATTTTTCATCTAACAAAGAATTTAAATCTCCATTGTAACCGGATGGATTTCCTTTTACAGCCATCACAACTAAAGGATTAAAGCCTATAAAAACTGAATCGATAATAAATGATTTAGATGTTCCTTGTAATTTCCTGAAACCTTCTTTAGATGCAGGTAAATATATATCCCCTTTTAAAGAATATTGTATTAAACTGGCTAAGTTTTGAGAACAATCGTTATGCAAAGTTACGACACACTCTTTTTTTGCTTCAAAATCGTCTTTTAATTCCTTCAATGCAGGAATCATAACATTTTCGCAGTATATTAATATCTCTTTTTTATTTGTTTCAACTATTTCACCATTGTTATTACCTTGGTTTTTACACGAGCCAACGAGTACAGCAATAATGATAAATATTATATTCCTCACGTTACAATAATTAATTAAAACCTTAAAACAAAGCCAGTTGTTAAACAAAGGGGGACACTAAATATTAGTATGAATATTTTGTAAAACAAGTTACGGATAAACTAAAAACCACCTGCAGTGATTGGTCACAAAAATCTAAGGTTTAATCAAATATAACTAACGCTTTATGAAGTGTTTACGTATCCAGCGCGGAACAATAAACATTCCAATAAACAAATAAGGGTAATAACTCAGTACCCGCCACACAAAGGCAAGCATTACCCCAGTTCCTGAGGGAACTATTTCGTTTAAAAATTCTTTAAAAACATATTCAGCAAAGCCACTCCCCCCTGGTGTGGGACTCACCAACATCATAATCCACATGACCAATTGTTTACCAAACACAAGCAGATTATTATCAAAATTCATAAACTTAAATCCAAAAAATGAGATAATAATGGTATTAACCACCCAGTAACGACTGGTCCAACTTAACATTGTTGCAAAGAAAGCTTTTAAACCAATTTACGTACAACCAGCTTTTAAACTCTTTTGATGCAATAATTAAATCAGAACCCGATTCGTTGGCATCGGGTCTCCATTTACGTATAATGGGTAATTTAAAAACCCAAAGCAATAAAAATTTCAGTCCTCTTGGGTTAATAAACAATCCATATATCAATACTAAAGTATATAAAAACTTCAGTCCGTAACCGGTTAAGGCAAAAACTAAAAACTGATTCCTATACCACGGCAGTTTTTCTAAACCATCTACCCCGAAACCAAAAATATCGCTACGCCCGATGATAAGCAATATCAAAGGGAATGCGATAATAAAATACAATTCATCTAAAAAGGAAGTCACCATTACTATTGCAGTACTTCTCCCAATCCTTATCCCTTCTTTATTTAAAAAAAAGATTGCAACACTTGTTCCTCCAATAGCAGAAGGTGTTATGGCTGAGGTAAATTCCCATAACATCACAACCGAAAATGCTTTTCGCCACGAAAGTTGATTTTGAGACAATAATCTTATCCTGATTATATATCCAAAGTCACGTATTGCCATTAAAAAAAAGGAAAGAAACAACCAAAATAAAGTAGACCAACTAAAGTGCATCAAGTCAAAACTTCCAGGGGTATATTCATTAAACAGCATATAGCCAGAAATTCCAATCCCGATTAAAATTGGTAAAATAATCTTCGAAGGCCTTATACTATTAACTATTTTTCCCGAATTGTCTATTGATGTCATATTCCATCCTTTGTATAGAAACAATAAAGTTAAGGATACATTGTTCAATAGAAAATGTTATTGGCGATTATTTAGATGTTTTTTTATTATGAGAGGCAATATAAACGAAAAAAGGATAGATGAAACATCTATCCTTTACCCTTAAAATCAGCTTTGTTAACCAAATCTAAATCTATGAAAAAAAATCTACATTGCAAATGTAAGCGTTTATTTAGTGAACACGATTAAAAAAAAGTTAAAGCGTGTTAACCGACCGATTTCCTTATAGAATTCAGAGGCTATTCGAAATACGAAAAACCTCTGAATCAAATACTTATTTAATTATAAACCAAAGGCTGATTTAATTGCATCAACAAAGTCAAGTTTTTCCCAAGTGAAGAATTCAACTTCTTTTTCTACATCAACGCCATTCTCTTTAACAACCACTTTATCTATATAAGGAGTTCTTCCAACATGACCATAAGCAGCAGTAGGCTCAAAAATTGGATTTTTTAATCCAAAACGTTTTACAATTGCCGCCGGACGCATATCAAAAATAGAATTTATCTTTTCGGCTATTTGCCCATCCGTAAGATTCACTTTTGATGTTCCATAAGTATTAATAAATAAACCTACGGGCTCAGCTACCCCGATAGCATAAGCAACCTGAACCAACACCTCTTCGGCAATTCCTGCTGCAACCATATTTTTTGCAATATGACGAGCAGCATAGGCTGCGGATCTATCTACTTTAGAACTATCCTTACCTGAAAAAGCACCGCCACCATGCGCACCCTTACCACCATAAGTATCCACAATAATTTTACGTCCTGTTAATCCAGTATCACCATGAGGCCCTCCGATAACAAATTTTCCTGTAGGATTAACATGCAATATATAATTGTCATCTATTAAACTTGCCTCTTCTGCACTCAATTTAGATTTTACTCTAGGTATAAGAATATTCTTTACGTCTTCCTTAATCTTTAGCAGCATGGTTGTTTCCTCATCAAAGTCATCATGCTGGGTTGAAATAACTATAGTATGAACCCTGACCGGTTTGTTATCATCTCCGTATTCCATTGTAACCTGAGATTTGGAATCAGGACGTAAGTACGTCATTACCTTTTGTTCACGTCTGATAGCTGCAAGTTCTATTAAAAGAAGGTGAGATAAATGCAAAGGGAATGGCATATATTCAGCAGTTTCAGTACATGCATAACCAAACATCATCCCTTGATCACCGGCTCCTTGATTTTCTTCATCAGCACGTTCAACCCCCCTGTTAATATCTTCACTTTGTTCATGCAAAGAAGATATCACACCACACGAGCCGGAATCGAACATATATTCTGACTTAGTATATCCTATCCTGTCAATTACTCTCCGGGCAATATTCTGAACAGGAACATAACTATTTGTCTTTACTTCTCCACTTAAAACAACAAGCCCTGTGGTAACCAATGTTTCTGCAGCTACTTTAGATTCTTTATCCTGACGTAAAAACTCATCTAATAATGCATCTGAAATTTGATCGGCAACTTTATCCGGATGTCCTTCAGATACAGATTCTGATGTAAATAAATATCCCATTACTATTAATATATTAATTTAAATGAATAAAAATAATGAGGATAGAAAAGGAAAGATATGCATTTTAGCACTTTTTTAGAGTGGTTGCAATCAGTCAAATCCATCCACTATCCTTTAGAATTTGAGTGTAAAATTATAAAAAGAATAAATACATTGTAGATAAATGCTTATAAATTTTCATGCAAATACAATAGGATTAAAGAAAATACATTTTTTATTAAAATATAAAACACTGATTTACTGGACTAATTATTTTTTTATTAATTTTTTTTGAAAAAATATTTGGAGTATATCATTTTTGATATATCTTTGCATCCGCATTTGAAAAGGTAACAACGTTATCAAAACAAAATGCTCCGTTCGTCTAGGGGTTAGGACGCCAGGTTTTCATCCTGGTAACAGGGGTTCGATTCCCCTACGGAGTACAAAGTAAAAAGGTTGATATAATAACGATAGTAAGATGGCAAATCATAAATCGGCGTTAAAGAGAATTCGTCAAGCAGAAAAAAGAAGAGTACACAATAAGTATTATGCTAAAACTGCTCGTAACGCAGTAAAAAAATTACGTAATACTAGCGAAAAAGAAACAGCAAATGAAATGTTTCCAAAAGTAGCTGCTATGCTTGATAAATTAGCAAAAAGAAACGTGATTCATAAAAATAAAGCTTCTAACTTAAAATCAAAGTTAGCTAAGCATATCAATAAGCTTTAATAGCTTACTCGATGGTCCGTTCGTCTAGGGGTTAGGACGCCAGGTTTTCATCCTGGTAACAGGGGTTCGATTCCCCTACGGACTACAATAAAAGCCTCCATGATAAACATGGGGGCTATTGTATTTTGATACTATTTGGCATTGTTAAACATATTAGTTATTTTAGAGTAATCTCTATTAATATATTTAACACATTGTCATGACCTACCAAAAAACTTAGTATTAAAAACTGGGCTGTTGAAGATCGCCCCAGAGAAAAATTACTTTCAAAAGGATTATCCTCCCTATCAAATGCCGAACTAATTGCGATTCTTATAGGCTCTGGTAATAAAAACGAATCAGCAGTAGATCTTTCCAAAAGAATATTACATGACGTAAATAACAATTTGAATCAATTAGGAAAAACTACAATTGAACAATTACAAAAAAAATATAACGGCATTGGGGAAGCAAAATCGATTACAATTATTGCCGCCTTGGAACTGGGAAGGAGGAGAAAACTCAGCGACATCCAGATAAAACCTCAAATAAAAAGCAGCAACGATGTTTATGAATTAATGCATCCAGTACTTGCAGATTTACCCCACGAGGAATTCTGGATCATCTTACTCAACAGAGCAAACAAAGTTATTACTACTCAAAAAATTAGTCAAGGCGGATTATCAGGAACTGTTATTGACACAAGATTAATAATGAAAGCTGGTATTGATCAACTTGCTTCTTCAATAATTCTTTGTCATAATCACCCTTCAGGTAATAAACTTCCCAGTCAGCAAGATAAATCTATAACAAATAAATTAAAGGATGCTGGAAATACAATGGACATCCCCGTTTTAGATCATATTATTATTACTGATGAAGGGTATTTTAGTTTTGCTGATGAGGGTTTAATTGTATAAAATTAAGAGACAAACCTTTTAAATATCGATATAAAAGATAGTATCCCTGTCTTCTTCAAAAATCTTCCAATTGTTAAATATTTATCGTAGATTTCATAAATATCTATATTGAATAAAAAATAATATTCATCAGAATAAAAAGGCGATTTTTTATAATAATTGAACCATTCATCAGAAAATGGACATACTGATTTCCATGGTTTATTCTTAATGAAATGAATAATTAATGGTTCTACCATTTCACCATTTAATAAATGTTGAAATGAATAATTAAATCTTGATGGAAGAAAAACAGATATCATCTTTAAATATTAAATTTAACATATCCTGATCCGGGTAATTATATTTTTGTTTTGCTAAACTATTGATCAAATTAGGGTATTCGATTAACTTTCTAATCTTACTATTGTTAAAAATAAGGACTCCTGAATTAATATAATTTAAAGGATCCAGATTATTGTTTTTAATATATTTTTGAAAATTTGGATTAGTTAAAGACCAGTGCATCTTTAACAGCAGCAATTGAAAAATTTAAGGTTTTAAAATGAAATAATTCAGAAATATCATTCTTAACAATGGTATCTGAGTCAAGATAAATTATCTTTTCGTAATTAGGAATAATTAATGGAATCAATAACCTTAAATAAACATCCACTGTAAAATCGTCAATCTCAAAAGCAGAATTGAATTTATCACCTACATTAATAAAATGAAATTTCACATACGGAAAAATAGTTTCTAGAGTACTAATAGTTTTTTGATTATCATCTGATAATCTAATTATTACCATACAAAATATAAATTTCATAAATATTATCTGGATTTGCATTTGTTAATAATGAATATATACTTACGCCGGCCGCGAGCGTAAAATCATCATTAAAACAGTATACAACCGGTATTCTCAAATTCATTTTATATAAGATATATTTTCTATAGAGATATTGACTTAAACCTAGATAAACAATTGTATTTAACATATACGGTAAAGTACAATTTCGAATTCCCATAGTTGGAATTATTAAATATACTAATCCAACGTAAATTAAAGCCATAAAAAATTTCACTAAAAATATAAACACTAATCTTTTCCTTAACAATAAAGGTTATAGAAAAAAACCAATTAAACAACCTAATAAAATCTCCAATATTCTGATACAAATACAATTCCTCCATGCCTGAAAATTCAGGAGTAAATAAAATATCCACAATATACGCTCTTAAGATATATATTAACAAAAGAACTACAAAAATAATTGGTATAGCAACTTTTATTGTACTCATAATCTTATTGTGAATTTGTTTTCCTGATACTACGCTAGATACTAACGGTTAGATAATATAAACTCAATGTTGATACACCCAGGCCAAATATCGTTTTTGAAATCCTTGAAATTCCTTCCCATAATCCAGCATCATTCAAAGAGTAATGTTGTATTATTACTCTTCGAATTATTATTGAAACAACAGGTGATATACTAGATGCAACCAAAAGCATTAATCCGAAGCCTAAAACTCTTTTGATGGTATACCAAGAAGGAGAAAAATTTCGAAAAACCGCCATCACATCAATTCTACAATAGAAAAATACAACAACCATATTTAAAATTGCAGTAATAAATTGACTAACTAAAGCACCCTCCAGTCTCCAACAAATAATCATTGGAACACTAATTATTACATTTGTTATAGTAGTGATTATATTAACCTTTACAAATTCTTTATATTTTCTTTTTCCATTTAAATAGGCCAGCAAAACATTAGACAGCGAAATAGACAAAAATAGTATCCCTCCAACCTTAAACCAGATACTATAATCAACACTATTAAGTATTAACTTAGATAGTTTACCTGCAAATAAAAAAAGACAAGAATGAGGCTATAAAACTTAATAAAAATATTATCATTAAGCTATTACCTAAGATTATTTTACTTCTTTTATTAGTATTACTATAAACTGCTGATAAGTTTGGTAACCCCTTGATTAATTCCTCCTCCGGCAAGACTAACTGCAACCTGAACAAAGTTTCCAAATTGTCCCATCAATGCAAAACCATTTGCACCTAACCATATTGACATAATTTTAATATTAAGAATCCCAATGAAGAATCTTAACAAAACCTGATAAAAATTCTTTATTGAAATCTTTAAAAAATTATTCTCTTGCAATTTTTTTAATATATATTGAATAAAATCATTCACGTCATTTACTTTTCCAAAAATCCAAATACTGCTGTGCTACTTTAATGTAGTCGTAATTATCTACAACAAACTTTCTACTATTTAATGATTGTTCAATTAAATTATTTCTACTTTCCAATAAATTTTCAAATGTTTTAAACATTTCCTTGTCAGAAGTATTCAAATCTAATATTGGTCTATTTTTAAATTCACCTAAAGCAGAATATAGATCCTCATCTGCACCTCCTCCAACTATTAAACCTTTGGATTGAGCAATTAATCCATTCATTCCAATACCATATGCATATAGTTGATCACATAAAATATGTGAAGAATCAATCATATTTATATATTCTTTATAAGGAACAGAATCCACAACGGATAAATTCACATCATTTGGATATCTTTTCTTTAGCTGTTGCAGTATGCTATATATTTTATCAGTCCCCTTAATACGCATACGGTCTTTCATTAAACCTAAAAAAAAATTTATTTGTTTAGTGTTCTTTGCAATTGAGCTACAGTACTTAAATTCATCAGTATTTATTGGAAGTGGAATAAACTTTGTCTTTTCTGGAAACGAGTTTTCATATGCAATTTGATATCCTATAGATGTAGAAATGATTCCACTACAAAAATTACAGATTTTTTCCTCTAACTTTTTTAATGGAATATTATTAGCTAGCTTCTTCATATCACTAACATACTGATCCCTATCAGCTACAGGAGAATAAAAGACAGAGTATTTCAACTTTCCTGTCAAAGCATAACTAACATAATGGTAGTCCATTCCTGTAGCACAAACAAAAAATTTATCATTCCCGTATTTTAACAAATTAAAAAACTTGTTAGTAAACCAGGGTGAAGACATAATAAAATTGGGGGAAACTAACTGAACTACATCATAACCTATAAAATTTCGATAATTCTTAAGAAGTTTATAACCAAACCTTAACCGCTTATATTTTTCAGGTTGCTTAATATCTATATCCCTGGGAATATTTTTCCATCCATCTCCTGTTGAGGCTAAAGTAACATCGACTCCTATTTTTTTCAGGCCCTGCGCCAAATTATATTGAAAACCGCTATAATCACCTAATAACAATACCTTCATATCTACCAAATATAATCTATTAACGAATGTTTTTTGTCTTTCTTGTAATTCATTGATATTTTTAATCTGTTATAAAAAATATAGATTTACATAGTATTACTTTTGCACAATGCAAAAACAAACAACACACAGTAAAAAAATACTTATTCTTCCTGCCTTACAGGATCATATAGATTTAATTAACGAAGCCCAAAAAAAAGGTTATCATGTTATTACCTGCGATAATAACCCTGATAACACAGGACATTTATATGGAGATAAATCACTCAACATTAGCTTACTAGATTTAAAAAAACTATTACAACTATCAATAGAAGAAAACATTACAGCGGTTTCTTCATTTAGTACCGACATTGGTGCAATTGCTGCAGCTCATATTGCTTCCAAATTAGAATTACCAGGAAGTTTATATAAATCTGTTTCTATCATGTCAAATAAAGAAAAATTTAGATTATTTCTATCGCAACATAATTTTAACACCCCAGAATTTAATATTATTTCATCCTCAACCAACATTAAAACCCTTAATGTAAAATACCCTTCAATTATAAAACCCATTGATCGAGCAGGAAGTAAGGGTGTATATGTCATAAATAATCTTTCTGAATTAATTAAATTCCTCCCTAGATCATTGTCTTATTCTTTTGCAAAAAAAGTAATTATAGAAGATTATATATCAACAAAATTCAATCAAATACATGGAGATGCTATTATTCAAAATGGGAAAATAGTTTTTTCCCAATTGGGAGATCAATTTTTCGGAAAAGATGAACAAAAATTTCAACCTATTTCAACTTTATTTCCAACTTCATTAAACTCCTCTCAAATAGATAAAATCATTTCTGAAATACAAAGGTTTATAAAACTAATTGACTATAATCAAGGAGGATTAAATATTGAATTAAGAATTGGAAATAATGATGAAGTTTACTTTATTGAACTTGGACCAAGATTTGGAGGAAACTACATTCCTAAAACAATAGAAAGATTTTGCAATATAAATCTAGCAAAATTAACACTAAATTTGGCTATTGGAGAAACTATTAAAGTACCCAATAATAAATTTAAGGGTTATATTTTTCAATTAATTTTAAGATCGTCCAAAGATGGGAAGTTTAATTCTGTTTATGAACAACTCCGTAATGATATCAATATTTTAGAACGTTTTCCAATCAAGAAAAAAGGTGATACAGTTACAATTAATAACGGCCCTGACAATATTGTAGCAATATACATTATACAAGCCTTAAATAAAAATACAGTTATTGACATTATAAACAATACTGAAGATACTTTTCAAATTAACCTGAGCTAATCTATATACTCATTTAACATTAAAGACAACTTTTTTGCCCCTTTCTCATTAAGGTGATCAGCATCATAAAAGTCTTCATCGATAAAGCGATTATCTTTTGAAAAGTCAATATAAGTGAAGTTACACTCCATATGCAAACTATCTAAAACAGAGTACATCTTAGACAATTGCCCCTGATTTAACAACTCTCTGTAAGCCAAATGAGTTGGACATGTTATTACAATTAATCTAATATGATTCTCCTTGCAGATTTTATCTATCTTTTTAAAATCATTCGTATTTAATTTACAATAATTAAAATTACTCTGAGTATGCCTTTTGGCAGCAAAAACAGCAGATAATTTTAAATCCTGACTTTTATTTGACTGATAATTTTGCCCCCACCCCAACATAGAACAGGTAAGTAATTCCTTTTTGTTGAATAAAAAATGATAAATCCTTACCAAATTTAAATACAGTTTATTTCCCAATACTTCACTATTATACTTTATGCCATTTAACACATTAATCCCATAATAAATTTGATAATTTTTAATTCTCCATTGCTCTTTTTCTAATTCCAAACGGCTAAATATTGAAGCATAAGATATTGGAAGAATAACTGTTTTAAGAGATGTTAACCTATTTTTATATAACAGAAGAATCTCATTATCAATATTTAATGTTTGTGACACATATGCTGCATTAAAAGCATTACTATTTATATAATCAGGGTTAATGCCATAATAAGTATGTGATGTACCAAGTATTAAAGTTTGAATTTTATTAGAATTAAGATCCAAATAATTTTTTTTTACTTTGTAATCATTGGGTAGTGACCTCAGCGAAACTTCTAATAAAAAACTAATTATAAAAATCCATGATGCAAATTTCAAACAATCTTTTAAAAATTTATTCATACACTAAAACTGAAAGTAAATAAATTGCTGCTGCTCACCTCCAAACAAAAATATAATTAGTATTAATCCATAATAAAATACCCTTCTATATACTCTTTTCATGTTTACGGGCAGTATCTCCAAGGCATGTTTATTTCTTCTCCCTAACCATTCAATAAAAACAAAAACAATTACTAAAAAGATGATTATTATTGATTTTTTCTTTTGCTCATAATCGGGTAATTCAAACAAAGAATAGGAAAAAATCTTGTTGAAGATCTCTATTGCTTTGGAAACAGATTCTGATCGAAAAAATATTCGACTAAAGGCCGATAAAAAAAATGTTGTACTTAATAATATAACATCATTAAACGAAGGATATTTCCTATCAAAGGCAACAACATCCATATACTTTCTGTTTTTCTTCCTAAATATTAAAGGTAAAAAGTAAAATGCATTAATGAGTCCCCAAATGATGTATGTCCAATTAGCTCCATGCCAAACGCCACTAACAATAAAAATAACAAATGTATTTCTTAATATTTTTAATTTACTACCTCGACTACCTCCCATTGGTATATAAAAATACTCACGAAACCAGGATGATAATGAAATATGCCATCTCCTATAAAATTCGGCCATATTTCGTGAAAAGTAAGGGAAAGCAAAATTTTGTCGCAAATTAAATCCAAATAACCTGGCTGTCCCTATTGCTATATCTGAATATCCAGAAAAATCCCCATAAAGCTGAAAATTAAATAAAACAACTGCAAATAAAAGACTACTGCCATTATTTGTTGTATAATTATTAAAAATTTGATTTACATAAAAAGCACATCCATCTGCTATTACTATCTTCTTAAATAACCCCCATAATATTTGACGTAATCCATCCACTGCTTTTTCCCTGTTAAAAATACGCTGCTGATAAAATTGAGGTAAAAAATTAACCGCTCTTTCGATTGGTCCGGCAACAAGTTGAGGAAAGAAACTGACATATGCAGCAAAAGCAATAAAATCAGAAGTTGGTTCTAATTTCTTTCTGTACACATCAAAAGTATAACTTATAGTTTGAAAAGTATAAAAACTAATACCTACAGGTAAAATAATTTGTAATGAAGCCAAGTGTAATTCTAATCCTAGAAGCGTAAAAGTTTCATTAAAATTTTCAATAAAAAAATTATAGTATTTAAAAAAGCCTAAAAAACCCAGATTGCTTATTATACTAATACTCAATATAGTTTTCCTTATAAACTCACTACTATACCTAAACAAAAACCTGGCTGAAAAAAAATCAATTACTGTACTAAAAAAAATTAACCCTAGAAACTTCCAGTTCCATACTCCATAAAACCAATAACTTGCAATTACTACAAATAAGTTTTGCCATTTTATACTTTTATTAAATACGTACCAATATAAAATAAAAGTTATTGGAACAAACAATGCAAAATCAATAGAATTAAATAACATTACTAATTTTTAAAATTTAAAAAGTTGATTCTTGCAGGTCTATTATTCTTGACAATGCAAACAAGAAAAGAACTCTCAAAAATTATAATCAAAGAAACAACAGGAAAGTAAAATCTTGAACTACCTCCATATGTGACTAATGATTGCAAAATAGAAGATCCTAAAACAATACAAATTAAAAATGTATTTGGATTAAATAATTTTTTTAATCTAATAGCTTTAATTATCGCTAATATAAATAATGGAAATAGGAGAATATTAATAAAAACAATAGCAACATTTTGAGCAACAAACAGAAAAGAACTAATTTTGCTGCTATATTCATTTATGAAATATTTTTTATTTATAGGATAATCATTACTTAACCAAAAATAGAACCAAGAAGATATTACACCTTCTAAATAATCTAAAGGATGGTTAAGAATTAAACCTTTACTTATATGATATAATTTTTTAGACAACTCTGGTCCTGTTAATAATGTTTCTTTTAATAGTTCTTCATATGCTCTCCATATTGAAAAAGCTTCGATAATATTCTTGTTAGGATTATATATAAGACGACTATATATTTCTTTATCATTTGAATTAGTCAAGGATAAATCGCCTTTAATTATCAAGCCAGACTCATCAATATGTTTCTGATAAATATCTTTTATTATTTTATATTTATCCGGAGCTTTATAAAAAAAACGCACAGTTCTTTGAGCTAAATTTATTCCGCTATATGTTGTTACTGTAAACCAATTATTATTTAAATAATTTATATAGGACCATCCAAAATATGCAGAAAAAGGGAAGATAATTATAATTAAAACTTTTGCAATATTTTGTTTTATCCTTTTTCTCTTCAGATTACATATCATGAAAAATGCTAAAATTGGAGCCATGAAAATAAACATTGGCCTGATTAAAAAACAAAAGGTAAGCAAACTTGCCAACCAAATTACTTGATTATAGTTTGCCTTGTTAAAAATGATTTTAGTTTTAACAATAGTCCAGAATATTAAAGTTACAAAAAAGAGAGTTGAGGTTTCTGTTATGATATTCAACTCGTAAAATACCGGCTTTAACAGAGTGAAAAAGAAAATTGAGCTAAAAAATGCCACATTTTTCGAATAGACCTTAATAAGGTCATAAATAAAATAAGTTACAACTATATCCATAAATACTTGCATACCCACAACAATCTCATAAAATCGACCAACAGAAAAAAACAACAATAATGGATACCCTGGTGTACGCCAGCCTTGATAAAGATTTAACTTATTTTCTACAATAAATCTTGCTAACTCAATATACGAATAACTATCGGGTGTAAACACGGGAAAATTGTACGAAAACATTAGAAAACACCTTATTATCAACCCTAAAACTACAATAAAAAATAATCCTAAAAACTCTTTATTTGTTAGATTCAATGTTTTTAATAACCAATTATATATATTCATTTATTTTAACTATTCAATGATGTAAAATAAGATTAACGTTCTAATTAATTATAGTATTTGTTAAATATTGATACTCATTAAAAACGACTCCCCTGGCTCCAAATCCCTCTTTTTGCCTCAACAACCCTTCATTAATACACAACCCCTTGTTTAAATTAGAGGTTCCAAAATCTATATAGCTGAATGAATCATTCAGCTGCGAAGTAAGATAATAATATATACTATCTATAGCCCCAACTTTTTTCCCAAGATAAGAAGCATGTGCATATTGCACTTTAAGAACTTTGTTATATTTATACAAGACTGCCCCCCCTACGATCTCACCTCTACATTTAGCTTCGAGTAATTCAATATTACCTGGTAAATTATGGACTAAAGACATCATCTCCTCACAGGTATGAACAGGTAACACATCATGGTTTTCTTTAAGATTCTGAACCATAATCACCCAAAAATCCTTCCACCTGTCAGATTTTTTTATTTCAACCCCTTCTTTTACAGATTTTAAATAATTTCTTTTTCTATTGCGTGACCACTTAAGCGGGACTCTAAGATCAATGCACGAAGAAAGATTACAACCTATTAAACCAGCATTTACTCTATACAAAGCATAAGCCTCCTCATCACCAAAACATTTTTTATAAATCTGGGGAATTGCAATGTAAACCACTTTTTCTATACAATTATTATTTAGATATAAATTGTATGCATTAAAATATTTTATATAGGTTAATGTATCTGTCTCTGCTAAAGATAATATTCCACCAAAAGTTAATCCCTGATGACTATAAAAGGTTGATTTAATAATATTTCCGGGAAATAGAGATTTCAATTTACTATTTTCATAAAGCAATAATGAAAAATCGTTAAACCTATCCTTATGATATTCCATATAGTCACGTTTAAAAAGAAACGTACCATTTTTTGAAACGTCAACAAACGCATCCCATTCCTCCTTCCTATCATCAGTATATCTTACAACTTCAAGCATAATTCTCAATAAAATCACTATAGTTTCTTAAATAATCAGCTTCATCATACTCTGCAGATGCTAAAACCAATACAACACTTCCTGTACTAAAATTATTTAACTCTCTCCAGATTCCTGGAGTAATTAATAATGCTTTATCAGGGCTATTCAAAAAAACAGTATCCTTTTGGTTTCCATCATCAATTAAAACATTGAAACTTCCACTTACTGGTATAATAAGTTGAAAAAGTTCTTTATGCGCATGCCCCCCTCTTTCTGCACCAGAAGGAATATCATAGGTATAATAAACTCTTCTTATTTCAAAAGGAATAATATTTTCTGATTCCAAAAATGATAAAGCTCCACGCATTGAAACAACTTTTGGAATATCAATAATTCTACAGTTACTTATTGAACTCATCTCTTATTTTTTACACACCAATATCACTTCGTTTGTATCATAACCACGGCGATTATCGTCATCTTCATTGTATTGCAAAACTTCCACATTAAAACCAACTCTTTCTAACCTTTTCTTCAATCCTTCAACTGAATATATTCTAACATGATCCTCTTGTCCAAAATGTATTCTTCGCTCATTATCAACAACAATAGAGTCATCTTCATAAATATCCCCTTCTTTAAATGGGGTTTGAATCAAACATTCGCCACCTTTTTGTAATACCCTAAACAACTCGCACATAGCCTGAATATCATTTATTACATGTTCTAAAATATGATAACAAATAACTAGGTCAAAATAAGAATCAGAAGCTTCTATCTTTGTTATATCATACTTATATTCAGCAATAAAATCCCCGGATAAATCAGTTGGAAAATATTTTATATTTTCTTTTTTCTGCTTTCGATAAATACATCTTGAAGGAGAAAAATCAAGAACTCTCTGTCCTTCCTTTTGGAATCTGCTAGTTAACAAATACCATAGCCTTCTGTTTCGCCCCAGACTTCCACATGAAGGACAAATTTTATCATCACCACTAATCTGAAACCTGGACAATCCTCTATTACATATATTACATTTGTACAAACTACCTTTATATATCCAATAATGAAACAATCTTAAAAAAGGCTCCAGCTTAAATATTATTGATTTAGGAACTACTATATGAAGCGTTTTCTTAATTAATGAATACATAATTATTAAATAAGTAAATTTTTATAATGTGTTTTGTATTCTTCAAAATCTCTCATATACTCACTCTCCTCATATTTTGTATCAGCAATTACAAGACAAATACTGTTAGATAAGAAGCCTTTGATTTTCCTCCATGTGTGTGGGGGAATGAGCAATCCTTTATGCGTTTCTGTTAGATGATAATCCTGATGTACTTCACCTCTAAAAGTTTCAACTGTAATACCTCCAGACAAAGGTAAAATAAACTCAGCTGTGTTTTTGAAGGCATGGCCGCCTCTCTCCTCTCCTCCTGGTACATCATAAATCCAATAAACCCGTTGTATTTTAAACGGAATCTGATTATTATCTTCCAAAAAACTTAAATTTCCACGAAAATCTTTAATTTTTGGAAGTTCAATAATCCTAGGCTCATTATCCATAATAGAATTCTTATCTTTGATTCAAATATAAATAATATAACGCACACCACGATAGTTTAGTATTAGTAGTAAAAACAATGCAGATACCGTTTCTAAATCTTAAACGCCAAAATATTCAGTATAAAGAAGAACTATTACAGTCTTTTGAATCAGTAATTGATTCCGGATGGTTTATTTTAGGTGATAAAGTGGCACAATTTGAAGAATCCCTTGCAAAATACATAAACGTAAATCATGCCGTAGGAGTTGCAAATGGTCTTGATGCATTATCTTTAATTTTAAGAGGTTATAAAGAGCTTGGTATCCTAAAAAAAGGTGATGAAATTATTGTGCCTGCCAATACTTTCATTGCAAGCATACTATCTGTGATTGAAAACAACTTCACTCCAATTTTTGTAGAACCTGACATTAGTACATTTAACCTTGATCCAATTAAAGTCAAGGAGGCAATAACCACAAAAACAAAGGCAATATTAACAGTGCATCTGTATGGCCAGATTTCTGGAATAGAAGAAATAAAAAAGATATGCCAAGACAATAAACTTTTACTACTTGAAGACAATGCTCAGGCTATTGGAGCTGAATGTAATGGCGTAAAATCTGGAGCTCTTGGAGATGCTGCTGCCTTTAGTTTTTACCCGGGCAAAAATTTGGGAGCTCTTGGAGATGCCGGTGCAGTAACAACCAACAATCCTATTCTTGCAAAAATCATCAGAGCATTGGGTAATTATGGTTCTGATGAAAAATATAAAAATAAGTATATTGGAATTAATTCAAGATTGGATGAAGTTCAGGCTTCTTTATTAGAAGTTAAACTTAAATATTTAGATGTAGAGACTGAAAGAAGAAGAGAAATAGCTGATATTTATCTTTCAAAAATTAAAAATGAAAGAATAATTTTGCCAACAGTTTCTGATAATAAGGCACATATATGGCATTTATTTGTAATCAGATGTAATAATCAACAAGAGTTTATTAAGTATATGAAAGAAAATGGCATTGGAACAATGATTCACTATCCTGTTCCGCCTCATAAACAAGAAGCTCTGGTAAAATATTCATCATTAAAATTACCTATAACAGAAGCAATACACAATCAAGTTGTTAGTATACCCATTTACTCAACACTTAAGAATATTGAAATTGAATATATTATTGACACAATAAATAAATTTTAATTATAATTTTTACAAGATGGATATCCATATTTTCAACAAAAGAAATTCACTTTTTAATCAATTTATTGCTGAAATAAGAGATAAAGAAATTCAGCAAGACCCTCTAAGGTTCCGAAAAAATATTGAACGAATGGGAGAAATCCTTGCTTATGAGATTAGTAAAGAGTTGACTTATAAAAGTATTGATATCCAAACCCCCCTTGGAGTTTCTCATGAATTTGTTTACGAGGAAAATGTAGTAATCGCAACAATATTACGTGCCGGATTACCACTACATCAGGGTGTTTTAAATTATTTTGACAGTGCTGAAAATTGCTTTGTTTCAGCATATAGAAAATATAATGAAAAAGGTGATTTTGATATTCATATTGAGTATATCTCCTCTCCTTCACTTAATGGGAAAACTGTAATTCTAACAGATCCAATGCTTGCCAGCGGCGCTTCTATGGAGCTTGCTTATAAAGCAATATTAACCAAGGGAAATCCAAAACACATTCATATTGCTTCTATTATTGGTAGTGAAGAAGGAATCGAGTATGTAAAAGAACATATGGGAAATGACAATATTACCTTATGGATTGGTGCTGTAGACAAAGAGTTAAATGATAAAAAATATATCATACCAGGATTAGGCGATGCTGGAGACTTAGCTTTTGGAAGTAAATTATAATTTCTATTTACATTTATGAACCCAACCTTCATCTTCACACGCAATTAACAATTCACTTATGGTTTGATTGAAAACGGGATGAAGGAGTTCTTTCCATTTTTCTCCAAGAGGAAGAAGCGTAAATTTACGCTCATGTAAACGAGGGTGCGGCACTATTAATTCATCAGTGTTGATGATTTCAGAATCATAAAATAAAATATCAATATCCATACTTCGTCCTTGATATTCAGTTGAAGTTTTTACTTTGCGACCTAATTTTTTTTCAATTTTTTTTGATAAACTCAAAACCTCAAATGCATTTTTTTCACTTTGTATTTCGATAACCTGATTTAAAAAATTCTGAGCATGTTCAAACCCCCACGGTTCACTTTCATAGATTCCTGAATGATTAATTATTGTACCAATATATTCTTCAATAAGCTTTTTTGAACAATTGATATTTTTAATTCTATCTCCTTCATTACCCCCGATCAATAATAAAAACCTATGCATAAATTATAATAATCAATAATTAAACTTGTGAAAAATTCCTTTTTTGTCAAAAAACAAGGCTGCAAATTAAAACTTTTAATACATTTGTTTACAATTCAATTATCATAATTTAACCTTATATTTCATGGCAAAATTTTTCAGATCGTTATTATTCACTGTCTTAGGATCTATTTTCACATCCCTTTTTATCGTCTTAATAGTTTTTATAGTAATTGCAAGTATTGCTTCAAGCAGTGAAAAACAAGTTAAAATTAAAGAAAACACTTTACTTACTTTAGATTTAGATAAAGTAATTAAAGACAGAACTGTTTCTGACCCTTTAACAGAATTAATGGGAGAATCTCCTTTTGGAGAGGATGCTATTGGATTAAATGTAATCCTAAAAAACATTGAAAAGGCATCTAAAGATGAAAACATAAATGGCATCTATTTACAATGTGGGAATCCGGTTACAGGATATGCTTCATTAAGTGAAATCAGAACTGCCTTAATAAAATTCAAAGAATCAGGAAAGTTTATTACAGCATTTGCACCTGATTACAGTCAAAAAGGATATTACATAGCCTCTGTTGCTGACGAAATTTACTTACCCCCTCACGGCATGCTTGATTTTAAAGGATTAAGTGCCCAAAGAACTTTTTTCAAGGGTGCTCTTGAAAAACTAGGCGTTGAAGTTCAGATTTTTAAACATGGTAAGTTTAAGTCTGCTGTAGAACCTTTTATCCTTGATAAAATGAGTGCCCCCGCTAAAGAACAAACAATTGCATATACTTCTTCTATCTGGAATAATGTTATCAACGATATTTCTGCTACAAAAAACATCAGTATTGAACAACTCAACAAATTAGCAGATGAAGGAACAATGTTCAAGAGTAATGAAACTTTCGTGGAAGCAGGCATTTTATCCGGACTCATATATAAAGATCAAGTCATTGCAAAGCTAAAGGAACAAACAAATACAGAAGAGTCTGATGATATTGAACAAGTTACGCTAACAGACTACGATTATGTATATCTCCCGAAAGAGACTAAAGGCTTAATCAAAGATAAAATTGCAGTTATCTATGCCGAAGGTGAAATTGATGGTTCTGACGATAATGGAATTCAGTCTGAAAACTTAAGCAAAACCATTCGCAAAGCAAGAAAAGACAGTAGCATCAAAGCTGTTGTATTACGTATAAATTCGCCTGGTGGTTCAGGAAGTGGATCTGATATTATCTGGAGAGAAGTAAAGCTTTGTAAAGAAACCAAACCTGTTATTGTTTCTATGGGTGATGTTGCAGCATCTGGTGGTTATTATATTGCCTGTGCTGCAGATACCATTGTAGCTAATCCATCCACTATTACAGGCTCAATTGGTGTTTTTGGAATGATTCCTAATACTCAGAAATTAATGAACCAGAAACTCGGTATTACGTTTGATGGTGTTAAAACCAACAAGTTCTCAGACCTACCCAGTATAACCCGTCCATTTACAAATGATGAAAAAGAAATTTTTCAGACTTACGTAAATGAATTTTATAAAGTATTTATTGGAAGATGTGCAGATGGAAGAAGCACAACCACAGATAAAATTGACGAAATAGGACAAGGTCGTGTTTGGAGTGGAGAAAATGCAACCAACATCAATCTTGTTGACGTTATGGGAGGTTTAAATACAGCTATTGAAATTGCAAAAGAAAAAGCAGGTTTAGAAACTTACCGAATAAAAGAAATGCCTGAAAAATTATCGCCTTTGCAAGAAATTTTCAAAGATATGAAAAGTGAAGCAAGAGCATATGCTGCAAAAACTTTTCTTGGTATTAACCTTAAAGAGGTTGAGTTAATCAATAAAATTAAAGAAATTGAACCTATTCAGGCGAGATTACCATACGACATTGAAATAAATTAAGTTTTACTACATTTGTATCAATAAAGGCTACTCACTAAACGAGTAGCCTTTTTTTTCCGTTTATGAAACTATTAAAATACATAAGATTAATACTTCTTCCAATATCGGTCTTGTATGGTTTAATAATACAAACCCGTAATTACTTTTTCGACAAAGGCATACTTTACTCAAAAAAGTATTCTTTACCTGTTATTTCAATTGGAAATATTACCGTTGGTGGAACAGGTAAAACACCACTTACTGAACTTCTTATTAAAACTTTAATCAAAAATTACAAACTAGCTCTAATTAGTCGTGGCTATAAACGTATAACAAAAGGAGTAATCATCTCTGACAACAATAGCTCGGTTAAAGATATAGGAGATGAGCCTTTCCAGATTAAATCAAAATTTGCTGACTTACTGGTTACCGTTGCCGAAAAAAGAGTTGCAGGAATAGATAAAATGCTGGAACTTGACAACAAACCTGAAGTAATTTTAATGGATGACGCATATCAACACAGATACGTAAAACCCGGCTTTAGCATACTAGTTGCAGACTATAACCGTCCCTTATGGAAAGATTTCATGCTTCCAGCCGGGGAACTACGCGAACCTATAAACGGAAAAAAAAGAGCAAATATTATTCTGGTTAATAAATGCCCCGAAAATCTAAGTATCCCACAACAAACCAATATTATTAAAAAGTTAAATTTAAACACCGACCAGTCGGTTTATTTCTCAACTATTGGATATCAAGATTGTATTTCGTTATTTTGCAATAACAAAGTGCTTACTGAAACAGATCTTTATAATTTTGAAATCTTACTTGTAACAGGAATTGCAAATCCAAAACCTTTACTAGAATATGTAAATTCAAAAACCAACAAGGTTGAATTAATTCAGTTTGCCGATCATTATCAATTTAAAGAAGTTGATTTACAAAAAATTATTCATCATTTTAACAAGCTCAATGGAAGCAACAAAATCATATTGACCACAGAAAAAGATGCAGTAAGGCTTAAAGAAATTCTAAATCCTGAAGATCACATTTCAAAAGCCATATGGTACATTCCCATTGAGATTAAAATATTAAATAATCAACAAAAAGAGTTTTTAGGCAAAATTGTTAACTATGTTAAGCAAAATAAACGAAACCGCTGATTTCATACTTAAGAAATCAAACACAAAGGCCAATATTGGTATTATTCTGGGAACGGGCTTGGGCGGTCTGGTAGAGGAGATTGACATTAATTACACCCTCGATTATAATGACATACCAAACTTCCCGGTATCAACAGTTGAGGGACATCATGGAAGATTAATATTTGGTACTTTAGGAGGAAAAGAAGTTGTTGCTATGCAAGGACGTTTTCACTTTTACGAAGGTTACAATATGCAGGAAGTAACATTTCCTGTTCGTGTAATGAAAAAGATGGGAATAGAAACTTTACTTGTTAGTAATGCCAGCGGTGGTCTGAATCCAGAATTTGCAGTAGGAGATGTAATGATTATTGATGATCATATCAACATGTTTGGAACGAATCCTTTAATTGGCAAAAATATTAATGAATTAGGTCCCAGATTCCCCGACATGAGCGAACCATATTCTAAAAACCTAATCGACAAAGCCTTTGAAATTGCTTACAAAAACAACATCAAATTAAAAAGAGGGATTTATGTTGGAACTTCAGGCCCAACATTTGAAACTCCTGCCGAATATAAAATGTTCCGCATTTTAGGTGCTGATGTTGTCGGAATGTCGACAGTGCCTGAAGTTATTGTGGCGAGACATATGAACATGACTTGTTTTGGGGTATCAATAGTAACAGATTCGGGCGTTCCCGGAGAGATTGTTGAAATATCACATGAAGAGGTTCAGGAAATCGCCGCTAAAGCTGAACCTACAATGACATATATTATAAAGGAGTTGGTAGCTTCCTTATAATATCTTGCTTGCGAAAGGGTTTCCAACGGGGGATCCTTTTGATAACTACCAATAAACATTTACAAACAAACCTAACACCCTTTAAAAAACCAAAAAACTCACCAAAGCACACAATATATCGCTCCTCCCCTATAAAAAAAAGGCTGCTTTACATATTTTATTCTTTTTTAAAGTTGTTCTTGACATGGAATTTCTATCTTGCAACTTCTATCAACAAAACAAAATTCATTACTCATTAACAATTCAATACAGAATGAAACGATCAAGAGCAATCCACTTTTACTTGTTTTTGCTTTTTATTGCAATTACAAGTTGTCAAACATCTAAACAAAAAAACAACACATTGGCAAATAACTATCTTTTAAAGGAAAGTAATCTTCCTTATGGTGTGCCTGATTTTTCAAAAATCAAAAGCAGTGATTTTTTACCTGCAATGGAATATGGCATAAAAGAAAAACTTGGTGAAATTAATGATATAGCCACAAACCCATCCGCTCCTACTTTCGAAAACGTATTTATACCAATTGAAAAATCAGGAAAAACACTTGGCAGGGTAAACGGCATTTTTAATATGCTCAGTGGCGCATATACTAATGACACCATACAAAAAGCGGAAGAAGAATTAGCACCTAAGCTGTCGGCTCTTGCTGATGCATTATTCTTAAACGACACCTTATTTAAAAAAGTACAAACCATATATAATCAACTTAACAGTTTAAACCTTGATGCAGAATCTAGAAAACTTGTTAAGGAGTATTATCAGAGTTTTATATTGTCGGGTGCTAACTTATCGCAAGAAGATAAAAAGCAATTAAAAGCCATCAACGCTGAAATAGCACAACTAACAACAAAATTCTCAAACTTATTAATTAGTGCGGCAAAAAAAGCTGCATTTATTGTGGATAGCGCAGAGGAATTAAAAGGTTTATCAGAAGGAGAAATCAGGGCAGCAAAAAACAATGCAACTAAAAACAATTTAGAAGGGAAATATCTTCTTCCTCTTCAAAATACAACACAGCAACCCTACTTAACTTACCTTGAAAACCGAGCTACAAGAGAAAAGCTGTTTAAACAATCCTGGTCAAGAGCAGAAAAAGGGGATGAAAACGACACTCGGGCCATCATTGTTAAAATTGCTCAACTAAGAGCTAAAAAAGCAAATATATTAGGGTATGATAATTATGCAGAATGGAGTTTAAAAGATCAAATGGCAAAAACTCCTAAAGAAGCATTAGACTTCTTAAACCAACTAGTTCCTGCATCGATTAAAAATGGAAAAAAAGAAGCTGAAGAACTGCAAAAACTAATTAACAGGGAAAAAGGAAACTTTAAACTTTCACCCTGGGATTGGAATTACTATGCAGAGAAACTTCGCAAAGAAAAATATGATTTAAATGAAGAAGAAATAAAACCCTACTTCGAACTATATACTGTTTTAGAAAAAGGAGTATTCTTCGCAGCTGAAAAACTATACGGTATAACTTTTAAACCGCGAACAGACATTCCCGTATATTGTGACGATGTAAAAGTATTTGAACTATTTAACGAAGATGGCTCGACTATCGGCTTATTTTACTGCGATTACTTTAAAAGAGATAACAAATCAGGAGGTGCATGGATGAGTAATCTTGTTGAGCAATCCTCTCTTATAGGAACAAAGCCTGTTATTTACAACGAATGTAATTTTACAAAACCGGCTGAGGGTGAACCTGCCCTAATCAGCTATGACGATGTTACTACTATGTTTCATGAATTTGGACATGCATTACATGGCTTTTTTGCAGATCAAAAATATATAACTCTTTCAGGAACAAATGTTGCAAGAGACTTTGTTGAATTACCTTCTCAGTTCAATGAACATTGGGCAATGTATCCTGAAGTATTTAAAAACTATGCTATTCACTATAAAACAGCAAAACCAATGCCTGAAAGCTTAGTGCAGAAAATAAAAAATGCATCAACCTTTAACCAGGGATATATGCTAACAGAATTGCTTGCTGCTGCAGAGCTTGACCTGCAATGGCATACCATTTCAGCAGACAAACAAATTAATGATGCTAGTACATTTGAAACTGAGGCTCTGAATAACACAAATTTAAATAGCGATGAAATTCCTCCAAGATATCGCTCAACATATTTTCTTCACATCTGGGGTAATGGTTATGCTGCCGGGTATTACGCCTATTTATGGGCAGAAATGTTAGATAATGATGCTTTTGAATGGTTTAATGAGAATGGAGGATTAACCAGAACAAATGGAGATCGTTTCAGAAATATGATTCTTTCAAGGGGAAACACTGAAGATTTTGATTTAATGTATCAAAATTTCACAGGACGAAAACCAAATATCACACCAATGCTTAAACACAGAGGAATAATAAAATAATTTAATAACAATATTATACATATCATAAAGCGATGCAGTTTCTGTGTCGCTTTTTTTTACGATATCACTTACGAGAACCATTTGTTACAACACAAACCATCTTCTGATGTTTTACATCACCCTTTAATGAAAAAGCTTCTGCATAAATTATATATATACCCATAGGTGCTTTTAAATGATTGGATTGAATTCCATTCCATTGTAAAAACCCTTCCGCACTTAGCAAGCTATTATCACATAATGTTTGCACAAGCATTCCGTTTCTGTTATAAATCCTTACAGTTCCTAAATAACCTGCTTCCGACATCTTATAATTTATCAAAATAAAATCCTTAACCCCATCAGAATTGGGACTAAAAGTATCTTCCTCTAACCAGATCCATTTATCCTTAACAAAATTATTATCGCTATAAACCTGTGAGTTAATACAAGTAGGTGTAGCATAACCTACTTCAGTTGATGCAGAGTGCCAATTATTAGAATTATTTGTAGGTGCCTCAACACTTAATCTTTCTAAAGAAACACCCTCCTGACTATTCAGTAATTCATAATGCATTTTCTCTGTATATTCAAAGAAATCAATAATCTGTCCATCCCTGGCCACAATAGCAATATTACCTTTATCGTCATTTAACGAAGGCAGCTCACACTCCACCACTTGCTGTTCAACTATATCATATTGCAATGCCAAAACAGAAGCATCTTCACAAAAAACCCAGTATTCTCCAGGGAAGAACAACTGATGATTGGAGCTAACCGGATATAACTTTTCTGGAATATTATTTAGAATATTAGCTAAATAAATATCATCTAAACAAATAATTTTATCAGACCTATTATAAATCTCAATAAAATCCTGTCCACCTGATTGAGGATTAAACAATACTTCATTCACACACAAATCAAAAGAATCAACCGTTTCCGGCACTCCTACTTTCCATAAATAATCATCACTTAAATGATTCCCGTTTAAGTCAACAACATTAGTATTGCTGATCGAAATTCCAGTCTTTGTTCTTTTATCTAAAGGTTGATTCAGATATAATGTAGAATATGTAAAGAATACACTATCAATCTCAATATCACGAACCGAATGCTGAGCTATTTCAAAGTTCGATAGCTGCATACAACTCGTGTCTATCGCCTCACTAAAATTGATTGTAAAACTGTACTCATCATTATAAGAAATAAATGTTACCAAAGGATTTGAAATATCTTCATTTATCATTTTATTTGAGTTCTCATAACCGGGAGTTCCACCATTTAAATCGACCGAATAACCCCAGTTATAAGAACTTAAATCCTGATTACTTAAATCCATTTTTTCAAGAGACCACCCTCCTTCTCCCTTAAAACCCAAAGATATACCAGTAAAAGGGTATTCAACAGCATCTGTAATAGAATTTTCATTATTAACAACTACAATAGTACCTCCGCTGTTATTTAAAACAGGAAAAGAATGCACGGGTATAACATTATTCATATCATAATAACCTGCCTTGGTTTCATTTACTAAAATCGTATAATCATGAGATTTTAAAGTATATTCAGGAAGTAAAACTTCCTTATCATTAATAACAAGATGAAACAGGTCTAGATGAATATCCCTATCGGTTTGATTATATAGTTCAACAAATTCACATTCGGGCAAGGCAACTACCGGATTCGGATCAACAAGTATTTCAGAAATAACAACATCATAGCGACACGGCTTAAAATATGAATAACACAAAACTGTATCCCTCTGCGTATTACCATATAAATCCTTAATGCCTGAAATTGCTATAGAGCCATTAGAACCCGCTCTTAATTTATCTTTAAACTCAACTTCAACACTATCACCCTTAGAACTAACACCATCAATTGCAACCGTAACATCGTTAACTTTTATTTTTAAAGTTTCCGTATTTACATTTTCACTCATCGCTAATTGAAGAACTTTTCCCTGATACAGATTATGAGTTACTATTTCAGGAGGAACAAAATCGGAATAAGGATCACCGGTAACACGAATTGATCCGAAATGAAATTTATCTCTTCTTGTTGCTGTGAATTTGCAGAACAATCCATAAAACGCACAAGAATAGATATCATCATCAAAAACCTCTCCTTCCAATAAAAATTCATTGTCGTTTAAAGAAGAGTACAAATTCCAATTTCCTTTATCATCACGAGTTACTTTAACATTTAATTTAAAACCTGATAAATTCAGTAATCCCTCTGTTCCATCTATTAATTTTACAAGTTCTCCTTCCTTCTGTTTCCATAAAGAAACATTATCTGAAGTATCTCCTATTTTAACATAAAAACCCTCAAGTGATTCATTTACTTCTGACTGATTAGAACACAGGTAAATCAAACAATAGTTAGATGATGAAGGATTAAAATCCAAAGTAACAGAGAAATTCCATTCAGCATTAGATATCGACTCCGAAGTGGTAAATAAAAAAGCGGAAGAAGATTCTTCGGGCGCACGTAGATCAAGTCTGTTTAATTCTGTATTAACAAAAAACATATCCGATTTACCAATCCATTGCGGAGATTCATTTAAACTGACCCGTGTCCAGTTTTCTGTAACCTGAGAATAAATTGTTAAGGGAAATAAGAAAAAGATTAAAAAATACCTGGTCATAGTGTCTGGTTAATTATAAAAACTATATTTTTGTATGATAATAATCATCATCACCAACTTAAGACAAGGTTAACGCATTGTCTTATTACACATTAAATTTATAATAATATTTTAATTAATTGGAACTATTTTACTATTTCTATTGAAAATTAAATCAGCAAATAGAATTATTAATAAGTTTCAGACAACAAAAAAGAAAAGAAAGAAACGTATGAAAGTAGCAGTTGTTGGTGCTAGTGGCGCTGTAGGACAAGAATTCTTAAAAGTTCTGGAAGAGCGTAATTTTCCTCTGGATGAATTGGTATTATTTGGATCGGCAAGAAGTGCAGGAAACAAATATATGTTCAAGGGTAAGGAATTGGAAGTAAAAGAACTTTGCCACAATGATGATTTTAAAGATATTGATATTGCTTTAACTTCTGCAGGTGGAGGAACTTCTATTGAATTTGCAGAAACTATTACCAGGTATGGAGCCATTATGATTGACAATTCAAGTGCTTTCAGAATGGATGAAAATGTTCCTTTAGTTGTGCCTGAAGTGAATGCTGAAGATTGTAAAAATACACCACGAAATATTATTGCAAATCCAAACTGTACAACAATACAAATGGTAGTTGCCCTTAAAGCATTGGAAAACATATCTCACATAAAAAGAGTACACGTTTCAACATACCAGTCTGCCAGTGGTGCCGGTGCAATGGGAATGGCTGAGCTAGAAAAGCAAGCAAGGGAATTTGCTGAAAATAAAGATTTAACCGTTGAAAAATTTGCACACCAGTTGCTTTTCAATGTAATTCCTCATATTGATGTTTTTACCGACAATGGATACACAAAAGAGGAAATGAAAATGTATAAGGAAACTAAAAAAATTATGCATTCAGATATAGAAGTCAGTGCAACAACTGTAAGAGTTCCAGTAATTAGAGCCCACTCAGAGTCTGTATGGGCAGAAACAGAAAGACCTGTATCACCGGAAGAATTCAGAGCTGAATGTGAAAAAACAAAAGGAATCACTGTAATTGATACTCCTGCAGAAAATAAATATCCAATGCCATTTAATTTGGCAGGAGAAGATGATGTTTTTGTTGGAAGGATTCGCAAAGATCTGTCAAATCCTAATGGTATAGCATTTTGGTGTGTTAGTGATCAGATTAAGAAAGGAGCTGCATTAAATGCTGTTCAAATTGCAGAATATCTTATTGAGCAAAAACTGGTTTAGTACAAACCTCAAGTTTATATCACTAAAAAGGCTACTCAAAGGTAGCCTTTTTTATACTTAGTCCTCTAAATCTTTTTCATCAAAATTTATATTTGGATACAAAAAGTCATTGTATGGAAAGCGAGCGGTATGAATCTTTCTAACCTCATTATATACCAACTCTTTAAAACTCTCTAAATTTTCTTTATTTCGAGCTGAAATAAATACAGTATCCAAATCTTTTGCCATCCAGGTCTTCTTTAAATCTTCTAAAGAATAATTCTCCTGCTGCACCGGCGTTAAGTCATCCTCATCCTTAGGTGTATATTTAAAGGCATCAATCTTATTAAAGACCATAATCATCTTTTTCTCAGTATTATCAATCTCCTGTAAGGTTTGATTAACAATTTCAACTTGTTGTTCAAAACCAGAATGTGAAATATCAACAACATGAACCAATATATCAGCCTCCCTCACTTCATCTAAGGTTGATTTAAAAGAGTCCACCAAATGATGAGGCAATTTTCGGATAAAACCCACTGTATCTGCTGCTAAAAAAGGCAAATTACCTATAACAACTTTACGAACAGTAGTGTCTAATGTTGCAAACAACTTATTCTCAGCTAAAACACTGGATTTACTCAATGTATTCATCAAAGTTGATTTACCAACATTAGTATATCCAACCAGGGCAACACGAACCATCTTACCCCTATTTTTACGCTGGGTAGTTTTTTGCTTATCAATCTTTTCAAGATCCTGCTTTAACTTGGCAATTTTATCACGAATAATCCTCCTGTCGGTTTCAATCTCTTTTTCACCAGGTCCACGCATACCAATACCCCCGCGCTGACGCTCCAGGTGAGTCCACATACGGGTTAACCGGGGTAATAAATATTGGTACTGAGCCAATTCAACCTGGGTTTTAGCAGCTGCAGTCTTTGCATTTTTTGCAAAGATATCCAAGATAAGATTGGTTCTGTCAAGTATTCTTACCTTTAAAACTCGCTCCAGGTTTCTTAATTGCGAAGGAGACAATTCATCGTCAAAAATAACGGAGTTGACTTCATAAACCTTAACACCTTCAAGTACTTCCTCTAATTTCCCACTGCCAACATAATATTTATTATCAGGCATAGGTAAATTCTGGGTATACCTTGCCACAGGAATTGCCCCGGCTGTTTCTGCCAGAAAAGCCAATTCATCTAAATATTCATTTAACATTGGTTCTGTAATACCAGGAGTTTTTATTCCCACAAGTATTACTTTCTCAAGTTCTTTTTTAGTAGATATTTGTTCTCCCATTTATAATAATTAAGGGCACAAAGATACAAAAAAAGGGGCATCTAAAAAGATGCCCCTTAATATGATAACATTATTTGTTACTGTAATACAAAGTTGATAGGTACAGTATATGATACCTTAACAGCTTTACCTCGTTGTTTTCCAGGTTTCCATTTAGGCATTGACTGAACCACACGGATCGCTTCTTTGTCTAAGTTTGGATCTACTCCACGAGCTACTTTTACATCCTTAACACTACCATCAGTACCTACAACAAACTGAACGTAAACACGTCCTTGAATACCGTTTTCCTGAGCAATTACAGGATATTTTACTGATTGAGCAATAAATTTTCTTAATTCAGTGTCACCTCCAGGGAATTGAGGCATCTCTTCCACGATAAAAAATACAGGTGCATCATCAGTTTCTTCTTCTTCTAAAGCTACTTCAAATTCCACTTCAGTATCCTCATCAATCTCTGTATCTTCAATATCAAGCTCTTCTTCAAGCTCAACATCATCATCCACGATGTTTAATACATCTGTTACTTGTGGTGGTGGTGGTGGTGGTGGTGGTTTAACCTCTTCCTGTCTGGTGATAGGAACAATTTCTTCCTCCGCCTCTACGTCTTCAACCATTTCGAATGTATCATTACTAACATCAGTAGTAGACCATTCGAAAGCTGCAAAAACAAGAGCCAAAACCACTACTAAACCGATCTGCATGAAAATTCTTTTCTTATTTTCCAGATCTGCCTTTGGCGACTTTTTTACTTCCATAATAAATTTAATTTTGATGCCTAAAGTTAGTCATTATTAAATGACTTATCAATTTATTCACTTTTAATAATGCTTAAGTAATATTTGAGTGCATAAAAATAGAACTTTATTGTAAAAAACGTATGTTTTTGAACTTTTTTTTTACTTCCTGTGTTTATTTAAATCGTTTTTTAGTCTGCAAAATCGCTACCTATGTTATGGAGCAGTTTTATTTTAAAATTATTTTTTCATTAAGATAATTATTTAAGAAAATAGTTTACATTTGCATCTCGAAATAATTGGGGGATTAGCTCAGTTGGCTAGAGCGTTTGACTGGCAGTCAAAAGGTCAGCGGTTCGATTCCGCTATTCTCCACATTGAAAATAAAGCGTTTGCGGGCTTCCACCGTGGGCGCTTTTTTTATTGATACATACCAGATACATACAAAATCATAGATAATAGGAAGGAAAAGGCAAAAAAACCGCTACAATAATTGCAGCGGCAGTCAAGGTTTACTTTTTGCCATTTTTAGCAGCGGAACTTTGTGCTCTAGAAGCGAAACTTCCTTTAGATACTTTACCACAAGATTTCGATGTTGATGATTGAATTCTTGATGCTGCTGATGTTGTCATTTTCTTACTCATAATAATTTGTTTAAAATGTTTAAGACAAATGTATACATGCTCAATATTAGCATTCTAAAAAGTCTCCGATAATTGAAAATAGCCGAAACCACTAATGCTATATTACGCCTATTATTCAGCAGTTTATGCATATTGAAATTAATTTTAAAAAAGTTATTATTGTGATTTAATTAGATATCCATGTTTAAGACTCTTATCGAGAAAAAGTACAAAAAGTTTAGTGCGGATAGAAATGTCACAATCTTTGAAAGATTAACCATCATACGGTTTGGTTCTGAGAAGGCAGCAAAGGAAATAGTTACCAGTTTAGCCATTGATGGAGTATTAACTGATGAAGGGATGACAGCCCTTCTGGAATTAATGTATTTGGATAAGTTCTTTGCAATCTTTCAACCGTTACTTAAAGTTAAAGGTTTTAAATCCTTATTTCAGGAACTGACCTGCATTAAGCCAAGAGCAAAAAAAGTGTTAGCAGGTATGAACAATCAAGAAATAGACATGCTACTGCACTATTTCGAGAATTTTGCAACTGATGAAACAATTTCGGACTTATTGCCTTTTTCTAATGGAAAATCAAGGCGAGCATTTAAATGGATTGAAAACAGCAATGTCACATCAAAAGAGCGGATTGCAAAAGAAATCGGTATAGATAAAGAGACATTAAACAAATGGCTTAAGTTTTATTTTAAGAGACGGTTTGATAACTCCAGAAAGATAACTCTAAAGGAATATTTTGAAATTATGCTTAGGTTCTCGTTAACAAAGAAAGATGAGGTTAAAACTATAAAAAATGATATTGAGTCATTTAGCAAGCGTCTTGAAACTGACCTCGTGCACAATCGAAGTTCATTGTTAACTGACGAACGGCTAGAAGGACTTAATGAAAAGAGTCTTAAAGAGAACCTAGATATACAAAAGCTTGATTCTGATATGAAAAAAATACCATTTAGCCTTAAAGAGAAAATAATTGGAAAAATGTCATAAAAAAACCACCTCCTAAGAAGTGGCTTTTAAAAGAAATCCGAAATTGATTTTATTTACGCAACAGTAACTGAACCAACATAAGCACTGTTTGAAACCTCTTTCCCATCTTCCGAGATAAAGCCAATGAAAACCTCAACTGTATCACCTGAAAAATCGGCAGGTACAGTGATACTGTCCGAAGTATTGCTTCTTCCTGCTCCTGCTGTTTCATAAGCCGCTACTCCTTTATATGCATTGTGTACAACCAATAGTGCTTTATCGGTAGCGAGTGCATTACCATTCCCAGTGTTATTGTCCCAAGTAAAACTTACTTCGCCTGGACTAGATGAAGTTGCTGCTGGATTTAACACTCCTGTTAAATTACCTCTACTTACCAATGCATTAGCATAGTCAATAGTGTAATCCGGATATGTTCCCGCTATGGCATTTTTAAGGTTGTAAGACATGGCACTGTTAAACTGTGTCATCTTTGTAGCGTATAATTTATACCCTACTCTTATAAAATCGGTCATTGGTTGTAAAAACCTTAAGACAGTTGAGAACTTTGTTCGTTGGTCAACCTGACCCTCTGTTTGTGGATTGGCTACACTTGCAGGTTTTACTCTCATGTAATCAATTCCTTTCCAGTTTCCACCGATAACGTTTCCTACTTTACCGCTGAAACCTCCTAAGATACCCTGATTAATCTTTCCCATTATTTAAATATTTAAATGAAACAATCTTTCTTTTGCTTGGACTTGACACGGACTTGGTACGGTATAATCCTAGCTTTTCAGGGAATGTATATCAATAACTGTACAGTCGTATGGTTTCAGATTCTTATGCGTTTCAATGCATCAGTATACTCTGTCACAGTATCAATTTGTCAGTGGAAGTGCAGGGGTGGCTTATTTGAATGCGTAAACAACCAATAAAACGGAAGGGATGAAACGCACAAAAGGAAACGGAATAAAAAGCGTAGCGGCTTTATGCCGTAGTCTTTTGGGAGTGAAATGCCTGACTTTAAATTTGTTTTAGCAATCAATTAAGACTGTGGCATAGTCTGAGAAAAGCTGTAAATTGAAAAAATTAAACAATCCAAATTATGAAACAATATACACATGCTTGGCTGGCTTTCATGGCTATGAAAAGATTGGAGAAGGCCGAACTTTCACGTAATTATCGTAAAAATGCTGATTCTTTAATCAAGTGGTTTAAGAACAATCGAGACTTTGTTGTACAAGGTGCCTGGTATCCTGATTCTGTGATAAAAGATATGGCAAGCAGTCATATCCTAAAGTATACCCCTGATGCTTTATCTAAAACAAAGACCTTCAGAAAGCTGCCGAAGACCTATCACCTATACAAGATTGGTAAAGAATCGGAGTTTTATAGGCAACCTTATTCAATCGACAGAGGTAATTTACCCGATAGGTGTGAATCTTTGGCGCATTCAATCATTGATAATTTGAAGATGCAAGAGAGCGAGGATAAAGGTTCGCCAATTAGTCCAACAGACAACCATGTAGCGACTATATTTTTTATGCTCAGTCATTATATTGCAGATGCACATATGCCTTTGCACTGCGATAGTCGTGCTTTTTCTGATGAAGATAATATACACGCACATATCGAAAAAGAGTGGGATGATATGGTGCGAGGTTGTTATTCTATTGACTTTGATAATGAGCGTTTTTTCTACAATCCAGACGGTTATCCCTTAGAAAAGAAGGATAATAAACTAGCTAAATGGATAGAAAAGGAAATAATAGAACGAGATTTTAGCCTTAGTTGGGGAACAGGTAATGGCAACACTTGGGATTTCATGTCAGCAATAACTCAATATTCGTATTTGACTGCCTATAAAATGATACCGATTGATAATACACCAGAAAACATGAATTGGGATGGTTTCAAAGCATTAGATACCGGGTATACATTTGAAGATTATAGTAAATTTCTTTTGGTTGATGCTATTGATTCGATTTCAAAGGTTTGGTTGAGGGTTTGGATTAAATATCAGAAATGGGTCAACAGATAAATTTTTGAATAAATAATTATCTCATAAGGTATGAGATAGCGTCAGAAATAGCGTAGTCAGGTAAAACAGCCTTGAGCTAGCGTCGGGAAAAGCGAAAAAACGAAATGGAGGAACGGAATGTAGTTTTGTAGCTGTGTGCGCGAGCCGACTGCGAGTGGAGCAAGGGTGGTGGATGCAAAAGCCCGAAGAATGAGGGTTGCAGACAGCTACCGTTTACGGCAGGGCTGGCGTGATTTTTTGCTGTTGCGAGGGAAAAGACAAGGGTAACGATTGAAAGAAACGGAATGGGTGCGAAGGAAAAATGTAATGAAATAATTTTGGCATCAATATGTGGTGGCATTTTTGAGGGAAGCTTGTTGGCAAATTGTGGAATGGAATTGCAGGAAGATTAATGCAGTGGAGAGAATGAGCTACTCTTGTGCGGGGTGCTGAAAGTGGCTGAATTGAAAGATTGAGGAACGAGAGAAAGAAATGAAGCGACTGCAGGCACAGGCCAACCTACAAAAAGCATGACAGCCCGGTCAGCCCGAAGCGACCCGCAGGCGAGCCTAACATTATGCAGCGATAGCCCCCAATAAAAGAAAACGTGAGGAACGAACACCTTATTGGGTTTGGGGGATAGAGTAGCTGCTAGTGAGGAGGAAGAGAGTGTGTGTAGCAAAACAAGTGAACGGCATTTTGTGAGCACCTACCGGAGCGCAAGCAAAATGGTAAGTGAGCGTTACAGGCAAGGGCAGCAATAACAATTAAAAATCAAACAAACAATTGCTGCTTGTTTACCCTTGCCGGTATGTTTTAGTGGAACAAAACGGAACGACTGACGAACACCGCTTTACCTGTTAATTATTAGATTCTTCAATAAGGAAATCGTAATATTCTGAACGTGCAGAATGTTTAAACAGGTTTAATAAGAGCCCTCTATTTGTTTTTAGGAATTCATTTAATTTAGACTTTATGTCTGGAGTTACATAACAAATAAAATCTTTAGCATACATTGCATGCGTTACTGCTGTTGCGTCAAACGAAAAATCAAAAATCTTATTCTCACCAATGTAGCAAGTTATAACCCATAAATACTTAGGCATGTGCTGAGATATACGAGCTAATTTTTCTTCTGTGGTCAGAGATGACTCCTTTAAGTTGGTTTTAAATGATTCGCTATACAATAATTTAATGTCCCAAACCAGGTCTGCAACTGTAGCTTTACCAAAAAACAGCTTAAAAATACTATCTAGCCCAAATGCTATAACTTCAATATCTTCATATGAAATGCGAATTTTCGGATAAAGTGGAACTACAATATTATTCACATAGGAATCGATACCTGATTCCTCAGACCAAGGAGTATTTATGCCAACGTCCCCATTGAAAGTTATTCTTGCAAAAGGACCCCATTGGTCATCATGTGCATACACTTTTTCAATATTATCAGCTAACCAGCTAATCGAATCCTTAGGTGCAATTAATGTTGGGGCTTTTTGATTGAAACCGGAAACTGTAATAGCATGTAATCCATGAGCACCCCCATTAGGCACATAAATAACAAGGATAATAGGAATGCCAATTTGGGAATATGCGTTTAATATTTTTTTTAAGTATTGATTAGAACTGACGTGATATACAATATTTCCATCAGCATCTTTCACTACAAAATTATCTCTTTTAATTTCCGATACTAAACCAGAATTCTGGATAGCTTGGCATATTTGAATTATACTTAGCCCCTTATTTGGAAACAACCTGCTACCATCCAATGAAACTTTATCCGCATCTTTCGTTATTTGACTAGGTGATTTTAGTATTGTATGAGAATCATTAGCTGCTTTATTAAGCATCGACCATATTGCTGTTGTAGCACAGGCTGCTAAGACACTATCTTGTTCCTGGAAAGCAAGGGATGGTAATTTTATTTCGTTCCCATATATATGAACATTGTAATTGCGCAATCCCCAAAAATTGCGCCCATTAAAATCATCCCCATTAGAATATGTCTTAAGAATAGTATAACCAATTACGGTTAGTGGTATTGGTTTAACCACGATAAATCCAAGGTAACAATCCCAAAACTCCTGTTGATTTAAAGTTTCATCAACTATTACATCACAAAATTCAGCATGTGTAAAAGAATTACTAAAAAAATGGACTCTCTTACATCGCTTTGGATATTCCTCATAACATTGAGCGTAATAAGCACAATAATCATGTAAAAAATCCTTACTTACATAGTCCTCCTCAATTACAATTGTGTTGGTATTTAAGCCCGTCGAACCAAGATAAGCTAACAGAAACTTAAAGTGTTTTTTTTGATTTATTGATTTAGGAGATGTATACTTATTAGATAATGAAATAGATAGGTTATCATTAGAAAAAGGTAGTACTTGCACAATAAACTACTTAAAATTGCACAATAGCCTTTAGGCTTTCTTTATCAACGATGCGTGTTTTTAAGACCTCTTCTTGTTTTTTCTTTGTTGTAAGAATGATTTCCTTAACATCGTTCATCTTTAGTTTTGAGATATTTAACTTGTAATTTTCTTGTAAAATCTTTGAAATATCTACTTTTTCCATTTCCTAATAATTAGTTAATTATCTGAATAGTATATTGAAATAAACGCTTGCAAAAGTAATACAATTTAATAAAAAATTGTAAAATACATTATATAAATACTTTAAATATTAATACAATAGTTCTGTACGCCATGGTTTTACTATGTAATTACAACTGAAAAAGCAGATGCATTTTACAAAAACCACATATTTGTTTTACCGAATTCGGGGATGTCTTCACTTTCGAAATAGGGATACATCTTGGCGACCATCTCAGGGTATTTGACTGTGACTGGGAGATTTTGTTGTTTAACAGACTTCCAGTACATGCGGCTAAACTGATAAATCTGGTCTATCATATCTTTGATAGCAAGCTTATTATTTAGCAATTCCGGCTGTGTACATTGAAAGCCTAACTTAATAGGGAAATGGTAGCTTTCTATATCATCGGCACCTGCATTGCGATACCTTGTGTTGTTGAATAGTAGGTACTGGTTTTTGCCAATATCCAATATTGTACCGCTATATGGTATTAGACCTTCGAAATTGGTATCGAACGCAATGTAATCTTTTGCGGTGGTTTTATTTATATTGATAATGTAGATTGGAATATCCTTGTAGCCTAAATTAAAGAGGGCGTCTTTAATTGGCTTTATTTCTTCTTTGCTCATGGCCTTATAGAAGTGTATAACCAGGCGTTCAATATTGGTATTCTTCTTAAGGTATTCCTGTATGTAAATCTTAATTTTAGCACCCAAAAGAAATGAATCACCTTTTGAGGTGCAGCTAAATTCCTGAAACTCTCCGTTGTTTGAAAAGCTAAAAGCACTACCTATATATTGGATGCCAAACTCCTGAGATTTAAATGCACCTACTCCAACTACTAATTCGTTTTTAACCGGGCTATCTAAACGCCAAGGAATACCGCCCACTTTAGCTAGGATTGCAGCTGCTATATTAGCGTAGTAATATGATTTGAATTTTTTCTCAAAAATGCGTTCGCGATAAATTGCTTGCGAAGTAATGTGGTGTTTAAGTAGGGTTTCTTTAACCTTGTAGTAAATCTTTTTCTTTTCGGTATCTTCCTCATCTTTATTGTACGGACTAATATAAATAGCAACGTATTGATGCTTTTCAATATCAATATCCGTGTTGTCGATGAAGTTATGTACAGCTTCGTATGGGTTTGACTTATCTTCAAAGGCTATGGAGTGTTCTTTATCCAAATCAAAACCTATTCTAATATAATCGTATAGAGAAGTTCCATATAGGTCTGTCATCATTTGGCCATTGGGCTTTTTGTACAGCTTTTTCATATACATGAAAAGCTGATTGGCATGGTCTTTATCGTCTTTGTGATAAATAACAATGAATTTTACATTGGTATTTTCCGGTAGTTTATATGGTCCATGCTCCTTTAGGTTTTCTTTTGGCGTAAATACCTGCACTTTGTTTTCTAAACCTAGTTGGATAAAATTACTTTCTAAACGAGTGGAGTGAATACACCTATTAGGAACATCAATTAAGTCGGTAGATTTTAGATTTATGAGCTGCTTGAACTCATCATTATCAAAGTATTTTAAGATGAAATTATTAAGTCGAGGTAGTAGGTCTTTATAGCGATTGGCAAAGGGATTAGTAGAGTTTGAAATTTTGTAATGAATCTCCAAGTCTTTATTTACAATGGGATAAACTTCTTGATGATTGTACTCGGCTTCTTCCGGTAAATCATCCATGTGATATAGTTCACCTTTATACAGTACCCTTGAAAAAGTCTCCTTACTGAATTCCCAAAGGTCATTTATACTATTATTTAATATTCGACTGATGCCATTGTGATAAATAACCAACTCCGGTTTATTTGTAATGTTTGCCATCTGAACACGAATACCAAATACCCGATATGCTTTGTAAAGCTCGGTTGATTTTTCTACTTCATGAATCCAGACTTGGATATCATTGATAAAATTAGGGTTGACTATATCTACCTTATCCTTGAAGTATTGACGTATTAAGTGAGAATAATAATGCTTGGCAAATCTTACACTGCGCGTTAAATCTATTTCGGCATGAAAATCGGCATTGTCAGAAATGGTAAAATTGGTGTATAAATGGTTTAGCTCTGAATTATTTTGCGTTTGTTCCTTTAGTTCAATAGGTGCTTCATGCAATGATAAGCAACTAAAGCCTGATTGTTGCTCTTTAAAAAATGAGCATGAAATAGGCTTTTGTGCGTGATTGAAATTGAGAATATTTAGGATTAGAGCTTGTTCTTGCATAGATAATAAATGAAATTACTAAACTATAAATTTACCTTATTTTTTGATACAAAAAGCTTTAATGCTTTTTGTATATTATCCAAAAACATAATCAAATCGTTATGATACTTTACGCTTGAAGAATGTTTCACTTCCAATAAACGAATGGTTTCTTTACCTTTCTTAAATCTAGGCTTAGTATAGTCGATATTATAAGAATTTAACGTTGGAGCAAAAAGGTTAATAATATAATCCCTAATGGTCTTGTCTTCGTCCGGGTGATTTTTCACTCCTAACCGATAACTAATTTTATAATTACCATTAGAAAACAAAATATCAATGTAAGGCTCAAATATATACTTGTTGCTATTGTAAATAACTTCTAGGTTCTCACCCCCAAAATAAAATGCAAGAAGGTTTTCCCTTGGATTTGGAACAACCCCAGTTCCAGCTGAGAAACGTTCTTTGTTATCATTGAAAAAGCCAACCCATGACCACCAACCCCATTTTGAGATTAGAGTGTCTTTATAGTTTTCATATTCAGCTTTATCCTTTAGGTATTGAATTCGTAAATTTTGCAGATACAGGTAATAGTCAGTAAAGATATTGTTCGTGATGGATGACCTTTCATTGCAGTCCAAAACCTTTAATAAATCTAGTAAAGTAAATGGGTGATAACCATTTCCAATTTCGTGGGAAAAATCAGATTGAAATCCAGTTTTTAAGTAAATTGGCACAATTGTATCATAATTGAATTTCTTAATCCGATTTAAATATATTTCTAATTGATTGGAATGACTTGAAGTAGCGACCTTATCCTCTATGATTATACCAATTTTTTTACCCTTCAAATGGAGCTCAATAAAAACATCAATCTTATAAAATTGCTGTTTTATTTCAAGACTACCTATGGTTGACAGCTTTATGTTTTTTGAATCTAAGAATGCTTGTAGCAAAGATTGCCCAATTTTATGCAAGACACTATCGGTTTCTTTATATTTCGGCTTTGCCCAAGTTAATAACCATACTAAAATAGCATCTTGACTAAGTTCGCTAGTAGCAAAATTAAATATATTAGGTTTTAAGGTCATTTATTTCTTATTTAGGATGTAGGATTTGTAGGAAACGTAGGATTCATCTCCTCTATTTCCTACATTTCCTCTGTACTCTATTTATATTTTATACCATTAGTTTCTCTAGTTCGTATTTTGTTTTCCTCCAATTGGGAGATAACTTTTCAAGTAGTTCGTAAAATGCTTCACTGTGATTCAAATGTGCCAAATGACACAACTCGTGTATAATCACATACTCAATACATTTCTTAGGTGCTTTAATTAGTTCAGTATTTAAAAGTATTTCGCCTTTCTGACTGCAGCTACCCCAACGCTTATCCATCCACCTGTATTTTAGTGTTGGAGTTCCTGTAAAAAAAAGGTTTTGCCAATGGTGCCAGCTCTTGAAATAATTTATTGAAATGTTGGTCTGCTTTATTTTTTAACCATGCTTTCAATAGTTTTTCGATTCGGTTCTTGTTGCTATTGTCCTTGCTGAATATAGTGATGTTGCCACCATGAAGTTTTACCGATTCTTTATCAGCCTCAACTAGCTTTAAGCGGTATTGCTTGCCTAAATACAAATGAGTTTCACCACTAATAAATCTGCGTGGTGGGGTAATCGGATGAAATGACAAAAAGAAATCTTGTTGGCGTAATACCCATGCAGCTTTGCTATGCACTTTTTCTGAAACCTTATCGGTACTTGTGCCGATAGGTGCAATAACATGCACCGATTTATCGGGATAAACTTTTATGCCCAAGGTTTTGCGTTCAGCAAAAACCAAGGAATATTCAATTATAGAAGTGCCATATGTTATTTGTTCCTTCACCATTTACTTGTATTTATGAATTGCAATTTTCAAGCATTCTTCAATCAAATGGTCGATATCATCCCAATTGGTATCAATATCAAACTTTTGTAATAGGTCGTAAATAGCATCACTTAACTCAATGTTTATTTTTCCTGTGATATCCACGTTCTTGTGCCAATCCACAATCTTTTTATCATTGAGGTAAATATGATTCTTAACCGACTGGTCAATAAATAAGCCCATTTCAATATGAAACTTAGTTTTTAATAGTTCCACATCTTTGTAAACCGATTTGCTATAATTGTAGAAAGCTAAGGCAACTTCGTTATTTTCCAATTCTTCCGGTGCATCGTCTCTGTTACCTTCAAAGAAATCTTTATCAAACTGCTTTGCTCGCTTTAAATATTCTGCTTCATCAATGCGTTTTTGGTGGTAATCTTCGATGGTTTGACGAATTAAGTCGGCAAACTTGGTATAGAAGATTGGGTCGTCCTGCATTTTTACATTGATAGCTTTTATGGTACGGCTCGCAATGTGGTCGGCTTGTGCTGCTTTTCCAACTATCTTTTCAACTTCGGCTTCCCGTTCTTCTTTATTGAAGATGTCTACCAAATCGGTAATTTTTAGAATCTCACCATCGGTTGAAAGATGCTTGTTTATGAGCTTCTGTACTTGTGGCTCGTATTCCTTGTAGGAAATATCATCGTTGTAACGGCGTTTTACATCAACACGCAGTTTTAGGAAGAACTTGGCATCGTTTTTATAAGTATTGATTTTATCCTCTTCGGTATTGTTGACAAAATCGACCGATGATAGAGCCAGTTTAAGCATTCGGGCAAAGACTGATAATTTCTCGTAGAATTTATTTCTAAGGTCTTCGGCTGAAAGCAATTCTTCGTATGCCGTTGGTTCCAGATTCTTTCCTTGTAGGCTTTTGAAAATATCCCAAAGCTCGGCATGTGCCTGAGGTAGCTTTTTAATTTCTTCGTTGATGTTGGTTAGCGTACCTTCCAAATCTTCCTTGTCGAAACCCTCTAATCCCGAATAAGTATCCAGTGCATTGTCTAAGTTTTCAAGATTACCGTAGTAATCCACAATGTACCCGTAGTCTTTGCCTGGATAAACTCTGTTTACCCTTGCTACTGCTTGCAGTAGAGTGTGTTCTTTTAAGCTACGGCATAAATACAAAACAGTATTATTTGGTGCATCAAAACCCGTTAGGAGTTTTGCCACCACAATTAATATTTCGGGTTCATCTCTTTTCTTAAACTGGTTAATGATGCTTTTCTCAAATGTTTTTAAGTCGCCATACTTATCTTCCATTGCTGAGAAATAAGCATCTTCCCGTTGCTTCTCTTCGTTTTCGTTATAAAAGGAATCCTCTGTTCCTTCTCGTTGGTCGGAACGAGTTACAACCACCTCGGAAGAAATTTGCCCTATTTCATCCAGATAGTGTTTATACAGCAAAGCTGTTTTAATGGAAGGTGCAACCAATTGCGCTTTGGGTTTGTATGATTCGTTATTGGATTGGAAAAAATCTGTGTAGTGTTCGCTGATGTCCCACGCGCGAGCATATACAATTTGGTCGGCTTTATTGAGCTCATTTACTGTGTTGAATTTGCGTTTTAATGCTGCCTTGCCATAATCGCTTAGCGGTTCAGAAACCTTATCAAAAAAGGTGTTTAGAGGTTTCTCATTAATGCTCATTAGGTTGTGTCGTCCTTCGTATAAAAGCGGAACAACGGCACCGTCTTCAACTGCATCGGTTACGGTGTATGCTTTTCCGATATAGCCTCCAAACTTTTTTGCTGTGTTCTTTTCCTTTTTCATTAAAGGTGTGCCTGTGAACGCCAGAAAACAAGCATTGGGGAAAACCCGTTGCATACTTACACTAAAACTACCGTATTGGGTACGGTGTCCTTCATCAATCAGAATAAAAATATCTGGCGATGTAAAAGGCTCTTTGCATTGTTTTACAGCTGCCTCGAATTTATTTATAATGGTTGTGATAATGGCATCGTCATTATCATTAATCAATTCAGCAAGGTGCGTGCCCGTTTTTGCCTGACGAACTTCTTTCTGACACTTTTTAAAAGTGTCGGAGATTTGGTCGTCCAAATCGATACGGTCAGTTACCAAAAGGATTTTAGGATTCAGGATATTACTATTTGCAGCAAGTAGTTGCGCCAGCATTACCATTGTTAATGATTTACCGCTTCCTTGCGTATGCCAGATAACACCGCCTTTTCGTTTGCCTGAATCATCGAAGCGAGAAACCCGTTTTAGGGTTTCGTTTACCGCAAAGTATTGCTGATAGCGAGCTACTTTTTTTATGCTATCATCGTACAAGGTGAAATTGCGGATAAAATCGAGCATTCGAGCTGGTGTACATAAGCTAAACAATAATTCATCTTGTTTAGTCAATTGTCGCTCTTCCTGTTCTAAACTGTCGAAATAGTTTCTAACATATTTGAATCTATCCGAAAATAGTTTGTCTTTGTCTGCCTTGTTGAGCGCTTTGTTTTTAAGCTCTGTTAAGGTGCTCCAATAGTTTGTTTCGTTAGCTTTTGATGGAAATTGTTCTTTCCATTTAGCCCAAAACTCTTTAGGTGTACCGGTGGTAGCGTAGCTGCCTTCGTTGGTGGCAGTACTTAATAATAGACTGGAATATACATAAAGCGAACGAATGCCATCAGCACTAAAGTTTCGTGCGTGCTGCTCTATTGCCAGTTCTACAGGTTTTTTAGTACCACTTAATGCAGGGCTTTTACATTCTACAATACAAGTAGGAATACCATTAACAAACAATACTAAATCGGGGCGGTAGGTGTCTGCTCTGCCATCACGCACAACGCTGTATTCTTCTGTTACATGAAATACATTGTTTTCTGGATTTTGCCAGTCGATGTATTGCAATGAGTGGCTCTTTTTATCGCCATCGATGCTTTGCTCAAATGCTTTACCTAATGTTATTAAATCGTAAAAGGCAGCATTGGCATTCATTACCCCTTCGTGAATAGGCAATTCTTTGATAGCCAAAACAGCGGAGCTGATATTGGCATCGGAAAACTCGTACTCTTTACCTTTGCGAGTAAAACTATTTATCTTTTGAAGCTGACTAAACAACACATCCTCAAATAACACCACAGAGTTTTTACCCTTGCGCCACTCCATAGCCTGAGCAGGGGTGACGTATTGGTAGCCCATGTTAATGAGCAACTGTAGTGCAGGTATTTGAGATATATGGTCTTCTAAAAATGATGGTGCAGGCATAGGCTTAATTATTTACATTTACACGTTTTTGACCCGTTAACAACTGTTGCATTAATCCCTTTTTCTGGTCTTGTAATTGTTGCAGGTAAGTTTCCTGTGTTTTTATTTCTTTATCTGCTATGGTTAGGACTTCATTAATAGCATTCTGTTCTTCATGACAAGGAAGATTGAATTTCAATTGCTTTAAATCTTTTTCACTTAAAACAAGTTGAGAAGTTCCTACTGCATATCTTCTTACCTTATAGTGATGATAATTTAGCGTTTGGATAATAAAGTTTTGGTTTGATTCAATACATTTGAATACAGGGTAATACTTACTTACCACACCTGTTATTCCATGATTGTTTGAATTAAATGTAAAAAACACCGTCATCACTTCTTGACCGATAAGTTGCATATTCAGGAGGAATGATATTAAAACCATCAATATCTCTTGATGTTATTCTATTGTCACCACCATAATAATCAGATTGCATGATTAGCCCCTTTTTAGATGAGCTAAATACAGGATAAGTATCTGAACTATTAGATTTGTTCTTATAAAAAACAAGGTATTTACCCAATTTCACTTCCTTCCACTCACCACTAAAGCCCTTTAACCTTGTTTTGCCAGTAAGCAATTGTTGCATTAATCCTTTTTTACGGCTTTTAAGCTGCTCAATAAGGTTTTGATTTTGCTCAATGGCTTTATCCCATGTGGATAGGATTTGAGCTATTTTTTGTTGTTCGGGGAGTGGGGGGAGATATAAATATACCTTACTTAAATTACTTTTGGAAACCCCATAAACAGATATTCCTGTTGCAATTCTTTTTAATTCCTTTTTTACACCACTATTCTTTAGAATATAGTTTCCAAAACCTGGTGCAACTCCAATCTTGTTAGGTCTGGCTGCAAATGTATGAAGTCCTGAAATGACTTTTTCATTCGTTAAATTGCAAATTTCTGTGCAATCACAAACTCCTTCATAATCTTCCGATGCATCTGCAATAATTAAATCTCCATTTTTTAAGTTGGGGAATTTTTCCTCTTCAAAATCAGAAATATCAATAATATTATCGTGAAGATAGGGTATATCATTACGGGATGCATCCAACAAGGAGCTAGAAAATTTTGTATGAATATCTCCATAATGGATATACTTTATTCTATCATTAGTTTCTTCATTAGATAATTTATCCCTCGAAAAAGAAAATGTTTTTAGAAATGAATAAACATCTGAGAAAGGTATATTTTCCCAATCCTCTGGAATCCAACCAATTTTAGTCTTTTTATATCCTTGTTTTGTTTCAGTAACTGCTTCCATATTAATAACCTAATTCGTTTAAGTAAGCAGCTATTTGTTTTTCAACGGCTGACATTTCAGTTTTAATGGCCGCAATTTCCTGTTGAGTAGCTGCAATATCAATAGGCTCTTCTTCTTCAAAAGTATCTACATAACGAGGTATGTTTAGATTGTAGTCATTTTCAGCAATTTCCTTTTTAGATGCTATGTAAGAATATTTTTCAATGGTTTCCCAATTGTGATAGGTTTTGTATATTTTCTCAATATCCTCAACACGTAGGTAGTTTTGGTTTTTACCATTTTCAAACTCTCTGCTGGCATCAATGAAGAGTACATCTGTATTTTCCCCTTTATTTTTATCAAAGATTAATATACATGCAGGGATACCTGTACCATAGAACAAATTTGCTGGTAATCCTACAATTGCTTTTAGTTTATTTTCTTCGATTAGCGCTTTGCGAATTTTACCTTCAGAACTACCACGGAACAATACACCATGTGGCAAAACAACACCAGCACGACCATGCTCGTTTAAGGATTCTACCATGTGAGAGATAAAAGCATAATCGCCTTTACTCTTTGGTGGTACACCACGCCAAAAACGTCCGTATTGGTCGCTTGATGCATCGTCAGCTCCCCATTTATCCAATGAGAAAGGAGGATTTGCAACCACAATATCAAACTTTTTTAAATGGTCGTTTTCTTTGTGTAATGGGTTATTTAAGGTGTCTCCCCATTCAATGATGGCATTATCGCGTCCGTGTAGAAACATATTCATTCGAGCCAATGCCCATGTACTTCCGTTTACTTCCTGTCCGCTTAATGAAAAGTTGGTGCTGCCCACTTCTTTGGCTGCTTTTAATAGCAATGAACCTGAACCACATGTGGGGTCGTAGATACGTGCTTCTTCTTTGGGTTCAACCAGCTTTGCTAACAATATGGAAACACCTTTGGGTGTATAGAATTCGCCAGCTTTTTTACCGGCATCAGAAGCAAATTTTTCAATCAGGTATTCATAAGAATCGCCAATAATATCGTTATCGTCCAGATTTGAAGGTCGAAGGTCTAAAACTGCAAAATCATTTAATACATTTTTAAGTCTTCTGTTTCGGTCTTTTGTTTGACCTAAATTAGCCTCTGAGTTAAAGTCAATATTACGGAATACTTTATCGAGCTTAGCTCTGTTTTCTTCCTCAATATTCTCTAAGGCAACATTAATAAGCTCACCTAAATTATCTGCATTACGTTGCTCATATAAAAAGTCAAAAGAGCTTTTTTCCGGCATTTTAAAACGCTCATGTTTTAAGGCTCGTTCGATACGAACGGCATCACCTTTGTATTTTTTTTCGTACTCTTCTTTTTTCTCTTTGTGTACATCGGAGATGTACTTTACAAAGAGCATCGTTAAGATGTAATCTTTGTATCCCGCAGGGTCAAGTGTTCCTCTAAAAGAGTCACAAGCATTCCATACTGTACTATTGATGGTTGATTGAGATAATTTATTGCTCATATTATTAGTCTTTTATTTTCAATTTGATTAATGAGCTGGCAGTATATTACTTTACTGCCAACTCAAATAAACTTTATCCTTTGGGCGGAAAAGGGTCGTTGCCGTGTGAGTCTTTCCTCTGTATTTTTCCATCCTTACCATGAATGAATAATTCAGAGCTTTCCTTTTTAGACACTTCACGACTGTATTTTTCAGCCTCTTTTTTTGTTTCAAAATGTTTTGAAGCTCTTGAAGCTCCACCTTTTTTAGAGTCCCAACCTCCATCTGAATTTGGGACTACGTGTCTGGTCTTTGCCATTATATATTATTTAAACACACTCCTGATATTTTAAAGGATTAAGGAGTTTTAGCCTGGTCAAACACTTTCCTTTTTGAAAAGTGTCGATTTTGGCGTATTTTTGTGTTGCTAAACGGTGTGTTGAATCAGTCGGGTGATAAGCCCCTGAGACTAACGATACGCCAAAAGAAGTCTTAATAAGTGACCACTTTATTAAGGCTTTTTTGTTTATCCGCCATTTGATTTAGTATTATTAATAATCATATTTAGTAAGCCTGTTTTCAAGGCTTTTTTCTTTTCTAATAGTTTCGTTGCCAGTTCAACATCCTTATCAAGTAGCTTAGACATATCAATAATTTGCCGTTGCTTTTCAATAGATGGTATATATATACTCAACTGCCCCAATTCTTTTTTCTGAATTGAGGGAATAGATGTACCACCGCTTAAAGACTTTAGTTTGTGATTGACTTTTTGAGAGTTTAATACATTGGCTAAATACTCACCAATCAGTTTACTCGAATCGTTAATCTTGATGATGTAAAAAAGGGAAGATGGTATTACTTCGCCATATTCCTCCTTATATGCCCAAGCAAATATTCGCTGCCCTTTACCCGTTACAATAATATCATTGGGGCGTAAGATGTATTTATCAGCATCTTTTATGGTATCAATGTATGATTCTTTAAACAACGAAGGCTCAAAGAACTCGTCAAAATGACTGGAAACCAAGTATTTTATCATACCTTTAGTTTCAGCCTTTTCGTAAGGGCCATAATAAATTTGCGCTATGTCGTTTAATCTATACTTCATGTATTTATTTTCGTACATCGTTTCTAATTCAATACAAAGATTGAAATAAAAACAATAAAAAACAAACAAAAACAATTAGTACAGTGTTTCGAATTTGTAATTTTGTTGCTATTTACAACAAATAAACTCGTTTAGTATATCTTTATTTATTTGAATATGTGTGGGTTGTGTATCCTAGTGGAACATATAAAAATTATTTTCAAAAATTTCATCTCACAATCAATTTTATTTCAGAATGTATTCGATGGAACTCGCTTTTTTACCAATTCTGTTAAATTGAGATACTCGTTTAGCTCGTTTCAACTTTTTTAAGATTTAGGTTTTTGATAAGAATTATGTGAATGATTTAGTAATTTATTCTCTTTAAACTGCCCAATGTACTTTTCTGCTGTCTTATCTTTAATACCAAGTTCTTTGGCTACAGCCAAATAGCCTTGTCGGTTGAAATCATCGGGTAGAGCATTATAAAACTTTAGTTTCACACCCTTTAAGTCGTTGTTTGGCAGATTCTGAAAAACAGCGATAGCATGTTTTTCTAGTGTGAAAGCTATTTGAATGGCTGTTTTAAAATCTGTTTCGTTACATATTAAAGGATTGGAATAGTCGCCATCTTCCAGTATGCGCAGGGTGCGAAGCACCATAGCAATGCGAAAAGTGATTAAACCTAAACGTCTACTATTGGCGTTGAAATCATTACCCAGCAACATGCGGTTACGCTTGTACAAAGCATTAAACTGCTCGGTAAATATTTCGCCCTGCTCAGCCGTAAAGCAAAGATTGTATTGGCTTTGGTTGGTCGATTAATATTTGATGTAAAATCGTAAATCTGGCTTCCTTTCTCTTCGAAGAACTCTGTGTAATTAACTTTTTGATGGGAGACAAAAGGATTTTTAAAGTCGCTATAATCTTCGAAAGCATAGTAAAGAAATCGACTGAATAAGCCGTTTTCAACATCGGGCATCATATTATGTACTTGCTTTGGCGTACCCGAAAGAGCTATTGCTAAATGAGGGTCTTCCACTTCTATATGCTCATTATCCTTACGCCTGAACATGTTGGTGCTTTCGTGATGAAATGCTTTACGAAGCACATCGCTAAAGTTACCCCAGTCTTGTTTTAAAGTACCTGCCAGTGTATCTGCTTCAGTTTCAAATATGATTCCTTTAAAATCGTTATCTGATAAAGCCTGGATAAATGCACTTGAACTACTATTGGCAGGAATATAGAACATTTTGCGCTTTGGCTCTTTCGGTTTCTCAGCTCCCTGACGTTGATTTTTATTCAGGTTGTTGTAATTCTCTAACTCGTATTCGTATTCCTCTTTGGCTCTATTAGACTGCTCAACTACCGATTTGTGAATTTTCATACCAAAGTATTTTGTCCATTTCAACTTACCTTTTCCAGAACCTGCAGGAGCAGTAATGAAAGAATAGAGGTGAGCCGACACAGGCTCATCGAAATAGATTCCTTCGATATTTGGCAAGCAACCACTTATAACCGATAATGCACCAATCAGAAATACATCTTTTTCAACAGCATCCTGAAACATGTTAGCACTTTCTTGAAGCACCTCGGGTAATTGTTCGTAAATCTCGCTTGGGATTTGTGGTGTATTAAAAGTTACTTCGTTGGCTTCTTCTGTGTTTTCGCTATTTCTATTGGAGCTAGGTGCGCTTACTTTATTAGAATTTGTACGTGGCGGCGTAGTTACCAAATTGATACCCGCTTTCTGTGCAAGGTGGAAGAAAGTTTTAATGGTTACACCATGACCTGTTGCCTTTAAGCATTTATTAAATTGTTTATCACAAACGGTATGGGAATATTCTGCATAAAAACGACTAACGCTATGAAAATAACTGCGCCCAGGTTCTCCAAATTCCTCAGCAAGTGCAAAACCAATATCTCGCCAGTCTGAATAGTTGGCGGTAATATCGGTATGGGTTTCTTCCAGTCGTTTGATAATTATTTCAACATCGTTATGTGCAGGGGCTTCTATATGCTTTTTAACCTTTGTATTGATTACTTGCTTTTGTTGTGGTTCTTTGGTTGGTTTACCTTTATTCAACCAGTAATCTATATCGAATTTCTTTTTATCGGTCATCACTATAAGTATTTCGGATTAATAAAAGCCTCAGGGTCTGAGGGTAGAAAACAGGCGCGTGAAACATCTTTGCCCGATTTGTCAACTTCTAGTTGGTACACTTCTTTAATGTAGTTGGCAATAGCATTAAAAAAGTTTTGGTGCGTTGATTCGGTAATATCAATGGGGATAATCCATTTTAAGCCATCGCCAGATGGCGACATAAAGAGTAATTCCGTTTCAAAATATTCATCATTCAGTAATTGATTTTTCAATTGCTGAAGGTTTTCAATGTGGTCAAAATCAATAGTCAGCAATCCTGAGTGATTCTGTAATGCTTTGTCGTTTCGCTTTGTAAATACACCTGAAAAAGTAACGTAATCAAATTTTGAAGCTTTGAATTTGCGGGCTTCATCTTTTGTCTGCTTTGCCCTTAGTTGTTCTGTAATTGAAGCGTTTTGGGTTGATTTAATCAACTCGTACACTTCAAACCAAGCTTACCGTGCTCTTTGGGTAGATATTGCTTACAGGCGCATTGAAATAGCTAAACTTAGGAATATGAACCAGAGGTTTGTTTTCCTCTTCTTCGGGTAGCTCTGACAGTTTTTTATTGCCGTAGAAATCCCTATGTTCTCCAATTCGCAAATGCAGTTCCTCATTTAGTTTTTCCAGTAGTTCATTGCCTGTTAACTTGTAATGTAGTGCAGCAAATTCAAAAGGATTGCCTTTGAAATCTTCTTTCTCTAAATCGTTGTACAAAAACATCCAATCTACATTAATGAGTTTAAGCGTAAGCTTATTCTCATTAAATGGATTCTTTGCCGGACTACATTCTTTGCCTGAAAGTCGAAGGACAACTTCATTAGGATAATATACTCGCAGAATATGCGAGTATATATTTAATCCATAATTTGTTTTATCTAATATGGCTTGCTCATCTAACTCCATCACTACGCTTTTTTAAGGGTGAGTAATTGGATTCAAGCATATTTTCAATATCAGATAGCTTGTAATAAAACTTGCCGTTGATACGACTGTATGGCAGTGAGCCATTATCCCTCAATGTTTGCAGAGTTCTTTTGCTTATATGTAGAACTTGCATTACATCCTGACCATCAATCCATGCCTCAGAGAATTTCTCTAAAACGTGTTTTTGTAAAATTGCTGCAGGTATATTTTTATTTCCTTTAGTTCTCCAGATAGTTTCAGGAGTGCTTGCATTACTTCCATCATAGCTGATTCCTCCCTTGTTTAAGTTGAAAATCAGTAATTGCTTGGTCTATTTCTTCCTTGGAATCGGTGCGGTTGCGGAGCAACCAACTATCCAACTCAAGGCGTTTGAAATAAACTTTCTTCCCATTCGGCTTGTAATGCGGAATTGAACCTGCAGCCGTTAGTTTATAGAGGTGTGAATGCGACAACTCTAAATAGATAGCAGCTTCATTAAAACTTATTACTTCCTTTTTGAGCGTATTCTGCTCGGTAAGCATCTTTTCGATGCTCTCTAACTTTTTTAAAATTACTGAGTCCATAATATCAGTTATTAAAATTGATATAGGACTTCACCGGTGAAGACATCATTGATTATCAATGACAAGTGCAAGGTATAGGGAATGAAAAGGTAGTATGGTATTGACACAGTAATACCAACTAAGCCACCTGTCAGATAACTTATTAATGATTTTTAGTGGTATTATCTAAAGAAGAAAAATGGTATAATCGGCACTTAATACCATATTATGAAATACGCCTTATTTTATCTAGCCAGGGGAGTTTAATTTTAGCTTGTTCAATTTGTTCGTCTGTTATTCTCCTGAATTGCTGCGAGGTGTCTACAGAATATCTTTCATCGAGATATTTTCTAATGTCTGTATCTTTTAGTTTTTGATGCGAACCAATGATGTTTCTTCGGAAATAATTATTCTCAATAAGTACTTTAAAAGTTGCTGCCAGTAAAGTGTGATTTGAGTGTTTTTTACTTTTTTTGAAGAAGTAGTCTATGCCAATTATATCGTATTCATAAAGTTGTGCTTCAACTTCCCCAAATAGCTGTTGATTATAAATTATGGAATAATCTGCTTTTGAATTATGAATAGGTTGAATATCCTCATAGATTGGCTTGAATGAGCTTTTTTCTTTCTTCGTGTTGGTTACAATTGGCATCTCAATTTTTTCAGACTCTTTTATGAAGAGTTGGTCTAGTTTAGGCTCCTTAAAAAATTGCAGATGAATATCCTCTTCCGATAGTTTGTCAGTTATCAAATAAGATTCAAAGGCTTCCTGGATGTCTAAATAGAGTTGTATTAATTGAAACTTTAGATATTGGTAGACATATGTTTCCTGACTTAAAGTGATGTCTTTTAGTTTATGGTTCTGCTTGGGGTCTATATGAGAAATTGAATAGTTCAAACGCTCTATCTCCGAAGCGACCTCAGTAAACTTATCTGAGAGAATATCGTTGAGGGTTGATTTTACCCAAAGTTGTTTTACATCGTTTATCACTCGATTCGTTGATTAAACTGCATGTGTGATTGTAGTAGCGTATGGCTTCATTTTTAATCAATGAACGATAGTATTTTGCCATCTCGGTATGGGGCGGAAAGAAATCAACTTCATAACAAGGCTGGAATTGATAGCTTTCTGCCTTTATTTCTTTGAGAAGTTCTTTATATTTTTATCTGGGGCACATTTCTATTTCTTAGTGGCCGTAGCTTAAGAAAAAGTATGCTGTGGTATATATCTAGCTTGTTGTTCATAGGGAGAAAGGTGTAGTTGTTTTAAAAATCTAATAGTTTACGTTGGTAGCTTTCTTTGGTATCATCCTC
>CAXXLC010000021.1:0-239486 GCA_963677345.2 uncultured Saccharicrinis sp. | reverse complement strand
GATTGTATACCATTAATGCCTGGACAAAGGATGGTTGTTTGGTATCAAAAGATGTTAATGTTACAGTTTATGCTTTGCCTTCATTTAGTATGGAAGATATTAGTGCTTGTGCAGGTGTGAAACAGTTACTGTGTCAGGACCTTCGGGATATTCAGGTTATTTATGGAGTACGGGTGCTACTACTCAAAATATAGAACTGGATACAACTACCAGTTACTGGTTGGAAGTAAGCAATGAAAATGGTTGTAAGTCCAGAGAGGAGGCAGACTTAATTTATCATATACCTGCTGTGATTGATTTAGGTCCGGACAGGGAAGAATGTACTGGAGTAAATATTCAATTATCAGGGAATCCCGACTTTTAATGATTATAATTGGACATTCGAACCTATAGGGCAAGGAGCATTAGAAACTCTGAATCCGGTGGTTTCAAATGTTTATGAAATATCCGATGCGGGTTTATCTGATAATGGTACTTACAGAGTAGAAGCTACAGATGAAAATGGATGTAAGGTTTCTGATGAAGTAATCATTACTACCTATCAGGCTCTCCACCGGAATTAGCATTGACAGAAAATTTATGTCAAGGTGAAGTGGTTGATATTTTTGCTTCAGAAGGTTATGATACATACACTTGGTACCATGATGGAACTCATATTTCAGTTTCTGATAATTTAAATCAGCTTGCAGATATTGCTACGCCAGGTATTTATAGCGTAGAAGCGACCCTGGGGGGTATGTGTTAAAAAATCAGAAATTCAGGTTCTAAGTCATTCCTTACCCTCAGTTGAATTACCAGATGATTTTTCAATATGCAAGGGTGATACAGGTATATTGAAAATAGAAAGTTTTACTGCTGTAAATGGCGTTCCTCTGGATTACTTGTATTGGAATAATAATGATAATTTAAGATATAGTGATTGGCAAAATACTGGATTTAAGGTATCTGAATCAGGTGATTTTAGTGTTACAGTAGTTGATGGTAACGGGTGTAAGGCTTCGGATCAGATAAGTGTATCTGCATTTATTCCGGAGACTTTAGAGTTGGGATTACCCCGGAGTTTTTGTGAGAATACAGGTATTACTCTTGAGAATCCTGTTGCAGGAGCATTAGATTATAAATGGTATTTGCTAAGTGCTTCAAGTGAAGAGTTGTTAATTCAAAATTCATCATTGGATGTAAATCATTCCGGAACTTATTTGTTGAAAGTTACAGATGCAAATGGGTGTTATATTTCAGATCAGGTTGTAGTGAATGAAAATTTATTACCTCAGGTTGAAATTTCTGGAGATACTGAAGAATGTGGACAAACAACCTTGTTTGCTGTATCGCCCGATCTTAATTTGAATTATGAATGGAATGACACACCCGGGTATAACTCAAGTCAAATTGTTGTTGAGCAACCCGGAACATATCAACTTACTGTGTGGGATGCAAACGGTTGTTCAGCTCAGGATCAAATAGATGTGGTCATCCATCCGGTTCCAACGGTTCATATTGATGATCAAAGTGCGTGTGAAGGCGAAACAATTACTATGTCTGCTCCTGTGGGTTTTGAAAAATATCTATGGAGTACAGGTGATGCCACCCTCAATATTGAAATTAATAATGCAGGAGTGTTTGCATTGGAAGTTACAGATGCAAATGGTTGTGTTGCAAAGGATGAGGCTAAAGTCACTTTTATTAAACCAATAGCAATAGATTTAGGTGAAGATAAAGAAGATTGTATTGGTAGTTCAATTACATTAATGGGGGATGATCAGCATCACTCCTGGGAATGGATATTTACGTCTTCGGAGTCATTGGAAAGTAAGAATATCTCGTCATCTAATCATTATGAAATAACAAACTCTACAGTTCTTCAAAGTGGAATATATCATGTAAATGCTATAGATGTAAATGGTTGTGCTGTAAGTGATGAGGTAGAGCTGATATTTTACTCTGCAAGCCCTCCATTATTAAGTACTACAAAAAGTTTATGCCAGGGTGAAACCATTGATGTCACAGCTACAACAGGTTATGATTCTTATAACTGGTATCTGAATGGTGTTGAACAAACTGAATATGCCGGTTTATCTCAACTGAATAATATTGATGTTGCCGGAATATACAGGGTTGAAGCAACAAAAGGTGCTTGTGTGATTCAGAATGAAATCGAAGTTGTTAATCATGATTTACCGCAGGTTACATTACCAGAAAATGTAATGCTTTGTCATGGTGTGGAAACAGAATTGGCAGTTGAAAATTTTCAGTCAGGTAATGGTATTTTTAGTTATTTGTATTGGAATGATATTGAGAGTGTTCATTATGGCGATTGGAGAACAGCTTCTTTTCCTGTTGACAATGAAGGTCGGTATTCTGTTACAGTGGTTGATGAGTATGGCTGTAAAGCGACTGATTATATTGATGTTTTATCTATGGCCTGAACCAGACTTGTTGGCAGATGAAGTTTTTGTTTGTCAGAATGATCTTTATCGCTGTCTGTTGATGATGGATATAGTTCATACCATTGGAGTAATGGAGATAGTGATCATATCACACAAGTTATAACAAACAGCACAGGTGCTATTAAATTAGGCATTACTGTTACAGATGAAAATGGATGTGTTGTAAATGATTCTATCAATGTAATGGTAAATGCTATTCCTTCTGTTCAATTGAATAAAACAGAGGTTTGCAGGGGAAAACAGCGTGATAAATTGTCTGATTTTGTAAAGTATGAATGGATATTTAATGGGGAAGTGCTTAATACTGTAGAAACACAAAACTGGATTGTTCCCGGAGTTAGTGGAACTTATTCTGTTACAGGATGGACTTCGGCATGGGTGTATGGTTAGTGAAGAAATAAATATTACAGTTCATTCTTTACCGGAAATTTCACTTGATGAAAAAACCGCTTGTTCAGGAACATTAGTTGATATTAATGGTCCTGCTGGTTTTACTTCATATTATTGGAGTACTGGTGAAACAACCCGGTGAATATCGCATTAAATCACGCAGGAACTTATTGGGTGGAGGTGACTGATGCAAATGGTTGTTCTGGCAGAGCTGAGGCTTCGTTAAGTTATATTAAACCCATGGGTCTTGATTTGGGTGAGGATAAAAAATGAGTGTGTAGGTGTTTCTGTTCAATTGGTGGGGGAATGATGATTATACAAACTATAACTGGAGCTTTGAGCCTGCTTCTAATCCAGGTGCCTATGTTTCTGTTAATCCTGAAAAAGAGAATGTTTGTTTGATACAAGATGCTCAACTTTCAAATAGTGGAGTGTATTATGTTGAAGCAAAAGATATCAATGGATGTGAAGTTTCCGATAATGTCAGGATATCATTTTATACAGCTGCTCCTCCCGAGTTAAAAGTGACAGAGGATCTTTGTCGGGGAGAGACGATTGATATTTTAGCTTCTAATGGTTATGACTCTTACAGGTGGTATAACGGCAGTAGTACATTTATCAGCTTTTGATGATCAGACTCTGCTTGATGGAATTAATACACCGGGATTGTATAAGCTTGAAGCAACTATTGGTTCTTGTGTTTTTACTCAGGAGATTGAGGTCGTGGATCATGGATTGCCAACTGTTTCCTTATCGGGTAAGGAGCAGTTGTGTCCAGGTGAAACAGTGAACATTGTGGTAGATAATTATCACTCGGATGAAGGAGCTTCTTTTGCCTATTTGTATTGGGATAATAATGAAACAGAACAGTATTCAGATTGGCTTACCGCTCAGCTTTCTCTAAATGATCCTGCTACTTATTCAGTGACTGTTGTTGATGAATATGGGTGCAAAGCTTCTGATAATATCATCATAGAGAGTGTGGAGTCTCAATCTTTAAACCTGGGCGATCCTGTAAAAATTTGTACTAATGATAAAGTATTATTGGAAAATCCGGTCGCAAGTGCTTTGGCTTATCAATGGTATCGTGTTAATGCCGGGTTCGGAGGATTTATTGGTAAGTAATCAGGCTCTTGAGGTTTCAGTGGCCGGAACATATAAATTACAAATAGAAGATGCAAATGGATGCTTTAATGAAGATAATATTGATGTTCATTTAATTCCATTACCTGATATTTCTATATTGGGTGATCCGGTATGCCTGTAAAACAACAGAATTAACCCATTGGCGCAGATACTAACTTATACTCATTTCAGTGGAATGGAGATGTAAATTCAAATTCAAATAAAATTACAGTGGATCAATCAGGTACTTATACTTTTGAGGCCTGGGATGAATATGGTTGCCTATAATTCAGCAAAGATTGATGTCATGATTTATGATATTCCGGATTTAAACACTTCAAAATGATACTGTATGTGCCGGAGAAACGGTGGTATTATCAGGACCTCAGGTTACAGGTTTTGGAGCTATTTATGGAGTACGGGGTCTCAAAAAACTTCTTCCATAACAGTATCTGAAGAGTGATTATTCACTTCAGATAAGGGATGCAAATGGTTGTTCTGCTAAAGCCGATGTTTTCTGTTTTATGGCGAAATGTGCCAGAGGTGAACTTAGGGCCTGATGTGATTATTTGTCCGCTGGAAAATATGGGAGTTAGATGCCGGAGCTAAATACAGTTCATATTTATGGCATTCAGGTGCAACTTCACGAACAATTATCGCTGATTTAATGGATACTGTAAACACCGTTGTCGTTACCGATCAATATGGTTTGCAACGGTTTTGATAGTCAGACCGTAAAATATAAACAAACTCCTGATTTGAATTTGTGTTCAGATACAAGTGTTTGCGCTTCTGAAAAATATGTGTTTGACATTGGAGGCGGTTTTTTTAAGTTATTTGTGGAATGATGGAGATGAAAGTTCTTTTAAAGAGGTGGATGCACCCTGGAGAGTATTCTGTTCAGGTGTCGGCATGGTTGCTTTATTTATCAGGATACTGCTCAGGTTGTATTTTGGAATGAGCCGGTAATTGTATCTGTGGATTCTCACGGTGTATGGTCAACTGGTGGTTTTAGCTGCTAATGGAACAGAACCTTATTTGTATACTTTAGATGGAATGATTCCTCAATCAGAAAATGTATTTAAAAATCTGAAAAGCGGGTTGCATGAGGTTTTTGTAACAGATGCCAATGGATGTAATGCAATAGTTTCAATAGAGCTTGAGAGTATGCTGGATATTGTGATTACTCCGTTTTTTACGCCTAATGAAGATGGCTCTAACGATAGATGGGATATCGTAGGTATTGATAAATTCCCGGATAGTGTGATAAAGATTTATAATCGTTATGGAAAATTATTGATTAAATATTTTGGTTCAGATCAGGGGTGGGATGGTTGTTATTTAGGCCGACCGGTACCTACTGATGATTATTGGTATGTTATTGAGCTCGCCAATACAAATAAAATATTAAAAGGTCATATCACATTAAAACGTTAAGTAATTGTAGTTTTTTGTAAGGTCGAATTTGGTTCTATGAGAAAAAAAGGCACGTTATCGATATTGTTTTTTTTCTGTTTGTTGGCAGGTGCACAAAAGCATTATATAACAAATTTATATATGTATGATATGTTTTTGTTAAACCCTGCTAGTGCAGGAGCGGATAAAAGCTGTTATAGTTTTAGTGCATTCTATCAAAACCAATGGTTAGGAATGGATGATTCTCCAACTACACAAATATTAAACTTTCAGGCTCCACTTACACAGGGGCTCGGTATGGGAAGTTATATTTATAATGATCGAAATGGAAATATGAAGGAGTTTGGATTACATCAGGCTTTATTGTATGAGATATTACTTAAAAAAACACAACGGAATATATCTTACCTGTCATTCGGTTTAGCTTTTTCATTGCAACAAAGTAAAATTGATGAGAGTGATTTTTTGAATTATCCAACGGCAATTTCTGACCCAGTCATTAATGGTGGAATTTACTCAGGATGGGGTTATAATACCAGTAGCGGTATTTTATACAAGTATAATGACTATCAGGTTGGTTTTTCTGTTACCAATATGCTAAATCAAAATAATCCATTGTACTTATCCAATGATGAACCCGGTTTGTATACCGACTACAATTTGTTTTTAAGTTCGTTATATAAGATATCTTCTATCGGCATATTTGTAGAACCCATAGTAATGTATCGTCAGAATTCCAGTGATGATAGAAAGTTGGATCTGACTTTGAAAGGTGTATTTCCTACTATGGATCCTGAATATGCTTTATGGGGATTGGTTTCTTACAGGCGAACAATGGATCATGAATATGGAAAAAGTCTGGGCTTGGGAACTACCATTGGTGTTAACTACCATAGAATAAGTTTTGGAGTTGAATGGCAATTAGGGTTAACAGGAGCGCAAATGGATTTTGGAAGTGCTTATCAATTGGTTTTAAAATATGTAATATGTAATAACCTCAAACATAAAGCGATTCCTTGTTCAGAGGTTCAGAAAAATAAAAAATCCCGTTATTCCGGGTTAAGCTGGTAAATTTATACGGTTATTTCAATAAAAAAAGGCTCACCATAAGGAGAGCCTTTAATATTATAGTGTAAAATGAAATTATTTTACAGAATCCATGTACTCGATAAGTTCACAAACTTTAGTTGAGTAACCCATTTCGTTGTCATACCAAGATACAACTTTAACGAAAGTTGGAGATAATTGAATACCAGCACCAGCATCAAAGATAGATGTTCTTGAATCACCTACGAAATCGTTAGAAACAACAGCATCTTCAGTATATCCTAATACACCAGCTAATTCACCTTCTGAAGCTTCTTTCATTGCAGCACAAATTGCTTCGTAAGTAGTTTCAGTTGCTAAACGAGCAGTTAAGTCAACAACAGATACGTCTGGAGTTGGAACACGGAAAGCCATACCTGTTAATTTTCCATTTAATTCAGGAATAACTTTACCTACAGCTTTAGCAGCACCTGTAGAAGAAGGAATGATGTTTTGTCCAGCACCACGACCACCTCTCCAGTCTTTCATTGAAGGACCGTCAACAGTTTTTTGTGTAGCAGTAGTAGCGTGTACAGTTGTCATTAAACCTTCAACAATACCAAACTTGTCGTTTAATACTTTTGCAATAGGAGCAAGACAGTTAGTTGTACATGATGCGTTAGATACGAAGTTCATGTCGTTAGTGTATGAAGTGTTGTTTACACCCATAACGAACATTGGAGTATCGTCTTTAGAAGGAGCAGACATTACAACTTTTTTAGCACCTGCGTCGATATGACCTTGAGCTTTTTCTTTTGTTAAGAATAAACCAGTAGACTCAACAACGTACTCAGCTTCAACAGCACCCCAGTTAATGTCAGCAGGGTTTCTTTCAGCTGTAACACGAATCTCAGTTCCGTTTACTACTAACTTACCGTCTTTAACTTCTACTGTACCGTTGAAAATACCGTGAGTAGAGTCATACTTTAACATGTAAGCCATGTAGTCAACGTCGATAAGGTCGTTGATAGCTACAACTTCAATAGTTCCTTTGGCAACAGCCTGACGAAATACGAAACGACCGATACGGCCAAATCCGTTAATACCAATTTTGATTTTTGACATTTTATAGGTTTTTTAGAAATAAAATTTACAACTCTCTTAAAAATGAGGTACAAAAGTATAAAATCATTGACAATTGGTCAAAAAAACAAGAGGTGATTTTATAAAATGTGTATTAAAAAATGTAAAAACCTGCTGAAAGGTGTTGTAGAGTAGATGATTGCATAAAAAAAGGAGCTATTCGTGTGAATGCTCCTTGGGCTAACCCTGAAACAGGTTTATTAGCTTATGCGTTTTCAGTATTTTTTTCAACTTTAACTTTACTGTATGCTGGACAGTCTTGTGTTGATTTACAAGATGTTAAACCCAAGGCAATAAAAAACACAACAGTAGCTACAATGACGAATGCTTTTTTCATAATTTTTAAATTACAATATATATTAATGATAGTTTTGTTATTCTCCGGTAAAATATAATTCCTGTAACGTTATTTTTTTAATAGTGTTACATAATTATCAGTTTTTAATGATAAATATAAAATATTAACTGATTAAATCTTATAAATTTTACATTAAAACCAGCAGCTAAAAATATTACTAAAACAGTATAAAACAAAATAATAACGTGTATTAATGTTGTACATCTAATTATGATAGTGAGTTTTTTATTTAAATATTATATAGCATTCCGGGTTTCTTTATCTTTTTTAATTCAGAAAAAGCTCTGTCAACATCTTCGTCGTTTACCAAAATAGTAAATTCATTAGTGGTTGATATTACCTCCGTAATATTTATTCCTTCCCAGGCTACAGATTTTAATATATAGTAATAAAAACCAGGTACCTGTGAGTTGCTTTCGTGAAGTTTTACAGTGATAGCTGATAAATTTTGCGTTTTGTGCAGTAACTCTTCTTTTGCAAAATAATTATCTACAAAATCAGAATAATGATTGGTGATAACCAGGTTCGATTCATGTACTCCTCTTACAAACGTGTAAAAAATATCCGGAAAATCAGCAATCGACTCAATGACTTTCATATGGCAGCGTATCAGTGTATTGCTGTTTTTGAATGTATAATCCTTTAAATCTGATCTTACAATAATATCCCCCAACATGGTTCTCATTTTATCAATACTTTTGTTTATTGAAAAATTAATCTGAGGTGATAATCTGTTTAATGCCATAACAATGGCTCCATGCTTAGCTTCTTTCGAAATAATTTTTTCAATATCAGGTTTTATCTTTCTGGCTAAAGCAGATATGTTAATTATACCATCAGATAATGCTTCTGATAAAAAAGGCTTTACTTTAATAACCATTTCAACTGCCTGGGGAATAGTAATCATGTGCTTAATGTTTTTGGCAAATATACAAAATGTTAAAAAATTAACATGATGTTATAAAATGGTTTTTTTTATTTATAAATTTTTCAATTCATTAAATCAGAATTATATTTGTATCGATATACTGGAGTACATAAAATTGCATTACTTTAGTATCGAATTTAAATGTTTTAAGATATAGATTACCATGGCATTTACACTAAAAGGATCAATAGTTGCCCTTGTTACTCCGTTTTTAGAATCAGGCGAGATAGATTGGGATGCGTTTGATAAAATTATTGATTTTCATCTAAATAATAATACAGACGGGATTGTGGTATGTGGAACTACTGGAGAGACACCTACATTATCAGATGAGGAAGATGAAGCATTAATTGCTAGGGCTGTAGAACTTATAAAAGGAAAAATACCTGTAATTGCAGGGAGTGGTAGTAATTGTACTTTAACAGCTATAGAAAAAACTCAAAAGGCTAAGGAGCTAGGTGCTGATGCTGCTTTAGTTGTAGTACCTTATTATAATAAGCCTACTCAAAAGGGTATATATAGTCACTTTAAGGCAGTTGCAGAGGCTGTTGATATTCCTGTGATTTTGTACAATGTACCTTCCAGAACCGGTGCAGGATTGGAGCCCGCTACTGTGATTCAGTTAGCCAATGATTTTGAAAATATTGTAGCAGTTAAGGAAGCTGCCGGGGTAATGTCTTATATTACAGAAATCCTGGCGGGTGTACCTGAAGATTTTTTAGTTTATAGTGGTGATGATTTCCTATCTTGTTCGGCTAATTTATTGGGGGCACATGGTTGTATTTCTGTTGTGGCTAATATTATCCCTAAAGATTTTCATGTTTTAATGGAAGCATCGCAAAATGGAGATGTGAAAACTACTCGTGAACTTTTTTATAAATATCAGAAATTAATGGATTTATGCTTTGTTGAATCCAATCCAATCCCGGTGAAAACAGCACTGGCTGAAATGGGATTCATGCTTGAAGTTTTTAGAGCACCCTTATGTGAGATGCTTGAAGAAAACAGACAAAATCTGGTCAATGAACTAAAAGCATTGTCTGTTATTTAGTAAAAAATATAATCCTGTTATGGATTAAATAATTTTATATTTTGTTGGTGATGATGCAAAGGGTCTTTCGGTTTTGAAAGGCCTTTTTGTTTTTTAGTATATCTTTGTGTATTTAAAAATAAATCAAAATAAAATGATGGATACAATATTAAACCACAGGTCAATACGAAAATATACTTCTCAAAAGATTGCACCTGAAGTGTTGGAAGATGTATTAAATGCCGGTGTAAGAGCTTCAACAACAGGAAATATGCAGGTGTATAGTGTGGTGGTAACGCAGGATGATGCAGCTAAAGAAAAATTGTCGCCTTGCCACTTTAACCAGCCTATGGTGAAAGGAGCTCCAGTTGTTTTAACTTTTTGTGCCGATTATAACAGATTTAATAAGTGGTGCGAACTGAGTAATGCAAAACCTGGTTATGATAATTTTTTGTCGTTTGTAACAGGCGCTATTGATGCTTTATTGGTGGCACAAAATGTATGTATCGCTGCTGAAAGTAAAGGGATAGGGATATGTTACTTAGGAACAACCACTTATACCGCAGATAAAATTATTGATATTTTAAAGTTGCCTAAAGGCGTAATACCAGTTACTACCGTTACCTTAGGGTACCCTGAGGAAGTACCTGAATTGGTAGATCGCTTACCTTTGGATGGCGTTATTCATTACGAACAGTATAAAGATTATTCTGATGAGGATATTAAAAAAATCTATTCTTATAAAGAGAAGTTATCTGAAAATATAGGATTTGTAAAAGAAAATGGAAAGGAATCTTTGGCGCAGGTATTTACGGATGTAAGATATAAAAAACAAGATAATATTACGTTTAGTAAAATTTTACTTGATGTGTTACAAAAACAAGGTTTTATGAACCATGAAGATGAGTGAATTACTGATAGTTAGATGTTTATTATTTTAATATTTTAAAAAAAAAATTGATTTTTGAATCTATTATATTTATCTTGCTAAATGATTTTAAAGATAAGTTTAAAATGTTAACTGTTCATTTGTTTAGTGTTGTGTGTTATAATTACAAATGAATATTGTGTGTTGTGTTAGTTGAGGATGAAAAGGCCGTTGTTTCCCCAAACATGGCCTTTTTCTTTTTTACTTCACAACGAATCTTTGTTTAACAGTTTCCTGAATTTTAAACGGGTTACTGTTGCTGTAGTTATATAAAGTAAAAAGCCAGCTTGTTAATACGATAGTTAGCTGGCTTCAATATTCGAGTTATTTTTGCCTGTTTTTATTTCTTTTTCTTCTTTTTTGAATCTTTGGGTTCATCTATTGCATTTAAATCTTCCAGTGTCCATTCTAATTCATCTTTAGAATAATCCAGGCTGGCCTGAGCTTCTTTTAGGCTTCTTTGGTAGTCTTTGATATATCCTTTTCCTTTTGTTAGATTGCGCTGCCCGGTACTGATTAATTTATCGTTCGCTTTAATTTTGTTAGATAGGTCTTTGGAGTCAGTTTTAAATTGGGTATCTACTTTTTTTAATTCAGCTTTAGCTTCATTTGCTTCATCTCTGTTTTTTGATTTAGTGATTTTAACAAATTGTTTACGATCGGCTGAGTATTGTTTGTTCAGGTTCTTTGATTCTGTTTTTAGTTGTTTGGCTAAGGACTTGCCCTCTGCTAATTGCGATGAGCCAACTTCAATTAAAGAATCAGCGTAATCAACTTTTACCTGTGCTTTAGCAACTTTAGCTTCGGTCAGGGCAATAGTCTTTTTAAATTTTTCAACAGTGGCGGAATCTCTTGAAGTCCAGGTTTTTTGAGAAAAAGCGCTAAATGGAATTAGCATCGTAAAAATTGCAATAACAAGTAATTTCATGTGTCTATAATTTGATTTATATGGTTATATGGAACTCGCCAATTTAGTCATTCAAATGTGTAATAACTCTTTATCATGGCTCGTTTCATCCTTATTTATTAGATAGTGTTATACGTTTTTTGATATACGTTTATAATGATGAATGGTTTTAATGTATGAAAAATAATTTCTTTCAAATGATATATTTTTTGTCTTTATATCTAACATCTATAGTGAATGAGAACAGGTTTTTATATAATACATAAAATAATGTATCTTTGTGCGCTTATTTTAGTGCTCATCATTATTTTATAGAACAGAATGCAAAAAAAGAAAGTTGTTATCGGATTATCAGGAGGAGTTGATTCAAGTGTGGCAGCCTATGTTTTAAAAGAACAGGGGTATGAAGTGATTGGTCTGTTTATGAAAAACTGGCATGATACAACTGGAGTTTTAGAAGCTGATTGTCCGTGGCTCGAAGATAAATTTGATGCTATGGCTGTAGCTAAAAAACTGGATATACCTTTTCATTATGTGGATTTAAGCGAGCAGTATAGAGCCCGTGTGGTAGATTATATGTTCAGTGAGTACGAAAAAGGAAGAACCCCAAATCCCGATGTGTTATGTAATCGTGAAATTAAGTTTGATGTGTTTATGGATAAAGCATTTGAACTTGGGGCTGATTATGTGGCAACAGGGCATTATTGCAGAAAAGATACCATTGTTAAAGAGGGTAAAGAATATCATCGTTTGTTAGCCGGTAGTGATGGTAATAAAGATCAGAGTTACTTCTTATGTCAGTTATCGCAACAGCAGTTGGCTAAAGCATTATTCCCAATTGGAGATATAGTCAAACCCGAAGTTCGCAGGATAGCTAATGAATTAAACCTGATCACAGCTCATAAAAAAGATTCACAGGGGATATGCTTTGTAGGTAAAGTTGATTTGCCTGTTTTTCTTCAGCAAAAGCTGGAATCAAAAAAAGGAAAAGTTTTTATCATTGATAATGATTGTGAGCTTTTTAAGAGGGATTGGCAACAAGCTATTGATAATCCTTCTGATGAGGTTTTGGAAGAACTCTCTCATCCTTATGTCTTTCATCCAAAATATGGCAAAAGGGTAGGGGAGCATGGTGGAGCACATTTTTATACTATTGGTCAGCGTAAAGGATTAAATATCGGAGGTTTCCCCGAACCATTATTTATCATTGGTACCAACATCCCATACAATCAGATTTATGTGGGTATGGGAAAACAACATCAGGGATTGTTCCGACAAGTACTAAAAGTGACTGCCAGTGAGTTGCATTGGGTACGCCCGGATTTGGAAATGCAGGTTGGAGAATCTCGTCGACTTCAAATTCGTATTCGCTATCGTCAGCCATTACAGCAAGGGGTTATACATCGCCGAAAAGATGGAATGTATGTGGTATTTGATGAGCCTCAGCGAGGAATTACAGCAGGTCAGTTTGCTGCTTGGTATGTAGAGGATGAATTGATAGGCTCCGGAGTGATTAGTTAATCACCAACAAGGAGAAAGGAGCATGGAACAAGGTGATTAATGATTAATCCTAAAGGTAGTGTTAAGAGTTAATTGCTATGGTGTAAGTCAGACCAAGCCGTAAATTAGATTCTCCCCATTGGGGAGATGAGAAGAGCTATTAATCTTTTAGCAGTTTAGGGTATAGGTATAATTCCAGTTTACCGGTACCTACTTCAAGGTCTTTCCAACTATCTATATCAAAGTTAATAGCAGTGGTACAACTGGTTGGGAAATGCCATAAGTCAGAGGTAACTAAACGTGTTGTTAGGCTTGCAATGTCAGGATTGTGTCCAAAAATTATGATTGTGTCATAATCAGAGTCATACTTCTCAAGGTAGTAAAGAATTTCTCCGGTAGTATATCCATCATAAAGAAACTGTTCTTTAATAATATTATCAGAGTTATAACCAAGATGTTCTGCAAATATTTTAGCTGTTTGGTTTGCTCTTTTGGCTTTGCTGGAGATAAATAAATCAGGAATTATATTTTTTGCTTTTAATTGCCCGGCTATTAGAGCGGCATCTTTATGACCTCTGGGGAGTAACTTTCTTTCAAAATCAGATTTACTATAATCGTAGAGCTGCTCTGTTTTAGCGTGGCGGACTAATATTAGTTTTTTCATTTTATTAGTATAAAGTTTAATGATGAAAGAATAAAGATAATAGTATCAGATCGAAAGGTAAACAAATGGTTTGTGTTTCACCCGGAATATATTTTTTAATTAAGATACAGTTAAGTCTTTTGTCTTATTGCTTTATACATTTGTCTAAAAAAAGTAGTTTTGTGCAATAAAAAAACGAAATGACACGTATAGGGCTTTTATCAGATACGCACTCTTTTTTTGATCCTAAATTTAAAGAATTATTTGCAACGTGTGACGAGATATGGCATGCTGGAGATATTGGTGATATTAAGGTTTTGGATGAGATGAAAGATTTTAAGCCTACTCGTGCTGTGTTTGGAAATATTGATGATGCTGTTATTCGCAGATGTTTAAATGAGCATGAAAGGTTTCATTGTGAAGGTGTTGATGTTTGGATTACACATATTGGCGGATATCCCGGGAAGTATGATCGAAGAGTGAAATATGAATTGCATAAAAATCCTCCTAAAATATTTATTGCCGGTCATTCGCATATCTTAAAAGTGATTTACGATGATCAGCTGAATTTATTGCATATAAATCCAGGAGCTGCCGGGAGAAGCGGTTTTCATGCTGTGAGAACAGCAATTCGGTTTGTGTTGGATAAGGGTGATATTAAAGATTTAGAAGTGATAGAATTGGCAAATAAAGCAGCTGTTGAAAATAAGGTTGAATCAAAATATTAATTCAACCTTCGTGCTTTATATATATGGATTATTCATTTTGTTTCAGAATGGCCATCGCATTATCATTTTTATTTATTTCTGAAAAAAACGCTACAAAATCATTATATTCCTGAGCAGGATACACTCCGCTGTTGACCTCTAATCTTCGAGTATAATAAATTATGTTATTTTTTGAATAACAGTTAATAGAGTATTTGCCATATTTGGTATTTATCTCTTTTTTTTGGGGTAATACTTCTATTTGATAGCCTTCAGGTAATGAGTATTGTGCGGTATCGATATTTATAAATTCGGCATTTTTGTAAATTTTGTATTTTCGGTGATCTGTTTTTTGAGGAACATGATTCCACCTGCTTGCCATATTTAATGGTACAAATAAACGGGAGCCACTTCTTGATGCATATTTTGTTAATTCCATATTTATTTTTTCATTAAGAATAGGATTTCTGTTATAGATAGGGTTTAAATCAAAACTGCTAATTTTAAAATTCGGAATTTTAAAATCATTGTATAGCATTTTTAATTGAGTTTCTTTATCCTGTGTTGTAAGTCGATGCTTTTCATCGTACTCAAGACCTGTGTATTTAGAATTGATATCAGCCTTACAATCGCCACTTGCATTTATTGTAACAGATGTATTTCTTACAATTTTATTTGTGTTTTTGTTGTATCTGGGAGTTTTTGTTAATACACCCCCGTTTTCAGTGATTAATAATACAGGCCTGTTATCTGTAAAATCACCTAAAAAACCACAAGGCATTGTTTGACTGGTGCATTCCAGCCAGATAGTATCATTAGCCAAAGGTACGCAAACGATGGCATGATTTGCCTGGTGTGTTATAAAATTAGGGTCAAAACTATAATTATAAGCTCCCGCTTTTACTAATGTGAAGTAGGATTTTATGCCAGCGTGCTTTAATAATGCAGTCATATAGTTTGAGAGTGCTTTGCAGTCGCCGTAACCATTTTCAGAAACAACAGCTGCCGGAAAAGTTTGAATTCCTCCAATTCCAATAGAAATATTTACATATCTGGTGTGAGATTGCATGTATTTGTATAGAGCTTTTACTTTAGAAAAATCATCTTCACAAGTATCTAAAATAGCATCTACTTCAGCAATACGATCTTCAGGAAGATTGTCGCGACCCTCATTTAGTGTTGAAAAGAACTCTCCATATTCCTTCCATGAATCAGTGCTGCCTTCGTAGTTGTTGTATTTAAAATGTTCTAAGCCAACTCTTAAATAAGGTTCGTATTCATACCTGGATGGTCTGTAGGGCTCTTTGTGGTTAGCAGATATGTTACGAATCTCCCATTTTGTTATATTGTCATGGCTGGTTTTATTAATTCCATCAGAGAAATTATATTCTTTATACTTAATTTTGACTGAAGGATTGCAAATTAATTCATACGTACTATTTAGAACAGAAAGGTTGTCTTCCCAGATTGGATACCATCCTTCAATACCATAAGTATTGTTTTCTTCATACGAATAATCATACTCAATGGTATAGGGATAGGTATTATTGGCCGGAAAGCAAGATTTTCGTCTTAGATCGGAGTATGCTGTTCCATAGGAGTCGTAACCTTCATCATTCCAGTCATTTTTTTTCCAGTTGTTTATCTCAATACCCGTTGCGTTATACATTTTGGCATTAAGATTCAGTATGTTAGTATTCTTGTTATAATGTACTGCTTCCCATGCTTTACGTTCTCCGCTTTCTTTAAGTACAGTGATGGCTTTATGAACGGTTATCACAACTTTTGACAATGATATAATCTCAACAGTTTTATCATCATTAATAATTACAGCACTGGCTTCCTTTTTTAATGAATCAGGTATTGAAGAAGCGATGTAAGCGGGGTTTATTTTTTTTGAATATAAATTAATAGTCATGAAGAAGACTAAGGCCAGACCAAAAAAATGTTTCATGTATAGTTTTTTTTGAAGGTGTGAATTTAAATTAAAGAAGCATCATAATCATAATGACGCTTCTTTATAGATGGGTTAAAGTACTTTTTTTAAAACAATTTGTTCTGCCTCTTTTGCAACAATTAATTCATTGAATTTTCTCAAATCGGGATATTCCATCCCGGAAAATATAGTTTGGTTAATCTGGTATTGATTTGTTAATTGTATTGTTTTTTCTCCAATTTTTGTTACAGAAAAAACATAACGGGCTTTATTGTCAGGTAGTGATGTTAAGGTTTGTTGTGGTAATTCATCAATAACATATTCATCAGGAATGGTTATGTTGATATAAAATTGTTCATTAATTGGATAATTATAATCAACAGGGTAAGTTCTTTTTTCTCGTTTAAAAATGTTTTCTACAGTTCGGTTAATTACCTTGGGGTTAAGAAATATCATGTCTCCAGCTTGTGAAATTCTATCTTTAAGAACTAAATCTGATTTAATAACAATGGGTTTGTAAATGCTGTCAACATTATCTATGGTGAAATCACTAATTTCGGCATTTTGAAGCTCATTTTCTATATTCTGAATGAACTTATCTTTACTTTCTTTTTGTTTGTAAGCGCTTCTGGCATTTATTGCAGCATAGTTCTTTCCCTGGTAGATTAAGTTTCCCTTTAAATTTAAGTTCTTATCTATGGATAGATTTACCATATACATTTCTGTTTTTGGGGTATGGGTATATAAATCAATCCAATCGCCTAAGCCTGGTCTTACCAGACGCCCTTTGTCATTTAATGTATAATCAGGTAGCAGGTTGTATGGACAATTGTTGTCTGTGGCATCCATAAGCAAGTATTTTCCATTCATAACCACAGCTGTTATTACATGGTTAAACTGAGTGAGACTTACTAAGCCCGGTCTGATCATGCCATGTTTCCTGGTGCTTACAATTACAGGGTATGCTTCAAGGTTTAAAAGTTTGCAAAGCGCAATTAAATTAAGGTTTATATCGGCAGAAGTACCACTGCCTTCGTTATATGGTCTTCTTAAATTACTTGAGGTGTAGATTCTGAAAGAATTATTCCAGGTTATCTTGTGAATAATATGTTCGTATGCTAAACGAGCTTTTTCTTCAGGAGTAGAAGCTTTTGAGTTAATTTCGGCAGCAATATCTTTTAAATGTCCATCTGCATTTAATGCGAGTCCAAAGTCTTCATCATCAAGTAGTGTCTGGTTGATTTTATCCCAGGATGTGGTGTAGCTTTTATATCCCGACCAAGGGTATTTTCTGGATTGTAATTCAAATTGAATGGATGATATATAATCACTTGGAGTGGTGATGAAAGGTTCATTTTTGAAAGCAGGTACATTTGTTGCTAAGTAGTTTATTATGCTAACTTCTGCATTAAAGTTTACTGTTTTTCCTGGTGTTCTTGAGTTTTCAAGACCATGGACTGCTCCTGTGTTAATTTTTGCAGCTGTTCTAAAACTGAAATTTTGCATTCTTTTTACTTCAGTTCTTTTTATTGGAATATATCCTTCCATCCAGTTTTTATAATTGTACCATTCAATGATCTTAACATTGTACTCTGAGTGTAAGGTTGGAATATCATCCTGAAATCTCCATGACTGAAGATTAAAAATATATGGACTTTCTATTTGATATGAGAATTCAATTATGGAACCAACTTTTACATCGGGGAAGGATAAATTTATGACATCATGATTTTCGTCTAATTCTTTATTAAAAATGTTGTCATTACCAAGTTTTGATTTTTCCAGTTTACCCTCTTTTATATTGTAAACTGCACCTTTAATATTTGTGACTTTTTCACGCTTTCCACCAGATCCTTTATACAAGTATATTTTATAGTTTCCTTTGTCAAAGGCTTCTTTATCTAAAATCTTTATTCTGAGGTGTTTTTGAAATAAGAGTGTAATGTCAGTTTCTGTAATTTTAAATTCACTCTGTCCCATGGCTCCCAGTACCACGGCACTGGCATTGCTGTCAATGGGGCATACTGTCATGGCTATTTCTTCTTCAGAAATTTTGCCATACTTCATATACACTTTTTCGGCTAGCAGATTATTTGTCAGGATAGAAGAAAAGAATACAATGTAGGTGAGGATTTTAAATTTTAGCATAAGATTGTTGTTATTGTTTGAATATTAGTAGGTTTATGATTACAATTAATAAATAATATTTAATATATCCAAGAGTTAGGTTAATAATAAACAATATTCTGGAAACAAGTCAGGGGAATTGTGATACCGGCGAAGTTATTTGAGAGTTTCATCTGGTTGTTAAACAGCAGATACAAAAAATGCCAATCTAAAAAGATAGATTGGCATCGTATTTTGTTTCAAGTAAGTGTATTAATTATACATACTTTCTCTTCTTTGATGTATCTCTTCGTCGGTAATATAATCATCATACTCCATTTGTTTGTCAATAATGCCATTAGGAGTTAATTCAATAATACGATTACTTACCGTTTGAATAAATTCGTGGTCATGACTTGAGAAAAGAACATTACCTTTAAACTGCGTTAATCTTTCATTGAAAGCCTGGATAGACTCAAGATCAAGGTGGTTAGTCGGAGTATCTAATATCATTGTATTTGCATTTCTAAGCATCATACGAGCGATCATACAGCGCATTTTTTCACCTCCGGATAATACCTTACAGTTTTTATAAATCTCCTCACCTGAAAAAAGCATCTTACCTAAATATCCTCTGATGAAGACTTCTGTTGTATCATCCGAAAACTGACAAAGCCAATCAAAAATGCTCATGTCCTTATCAAAGAAAGTTGTGTTTTCTACAGGAAGATAAGCTGTTGTAATGGTTTGTCCCCATCTGAATTCACCTGAATCAGGCTGCTTATGACCATTGATGATTTCAAAGAAAGCGGTCATTGCTCTAGGGTCTTTAGATAGGAAAACAATCTTATCATCTTTTTCAACATTAAAAGAAACATCTTTAAATAAAACATCCCCTTCAATGCTGGCACTTAAATCTCTTACCTCAAGAATGGTGTTACCAGGATCTCTGTCTGGAGTAAATATAATGGCAGGATACTTACGTGTTGAAGGTTGAATTTCTTCCACGTTCAATTTTTCAAGCATCTTTTTACGACTGGTAGTTTGTTTGCTTTTAGCAACGTTGGCGCTAAAACGAGCAATAAACTCCTGAAGTTCTTTCTTTTTTTCTTCAGCTTTTTTGTTTTGTTGTTGTTGCTGACGAAGTGCTAACTGGCTCGATTCGTACCAGAAGCTATAGTTTCCTGAGAATAACTGAACCTTACCAAAATCAATATCTACCGTATGGGTACAAATTGCATCTAAAAAGTGACGGTCGTGAGAAACTACTAATACTGTATTTTCAAAATTCGACAGGTAATTTTCTAACCAGCTCACTGAATCTAAATCCAGGTCGTTAGTAGGCTCATCCAGTAGCAGGTTATCCGGTTTTCCGAAAAGAGCTCTGGCCAAAAGAATTTTTACCTTTTCTTTACCGCTTAAAGTGCTCATCTGAGCGTAATGAAGTTCTTCTTTAATGCCTAATCCACTAAGTAAGTTTGCTGCATCACTCTCGGCATTCCATCCGTCCATTTCAGCAAATTGTTCTTCTAATTCAGATACTTTAACACCGTCTTCGTCAGAAAAATCTGGTTTAGCGTACAATGCATTTTTTTCCTGCATTACATCCCAAAGATGTGTATGTCCCATCATTACAGTATCCAAAACTGTAAATTCATCAAAAGCATGGTGATCCTGCTTAAGTACTGATAATCTTTCATTTGGTCCAAATACAACAGATCCTCCTGTTGAGTCAAGTTCTCCACTTAATATTCTTAAAAATGTAGATTTACCTGCTCCGTTGGCACCAATTATACCATAGCAGTTACCTTGTGTAAACTTTAAATTTACGTCTTGAAATAGGGTTCTTTTCCCGAACTGAATTCTTAAATTCGATACTGTAATCATTTAATTAAATGTTTTTCTGTCATTTAAAAGGAGGGCAAAAATATATATTATTAATGAGGAAGCCTTAATTATATGAAAATATTATTGTTAACGAATGTTTAAATATTGATTTTGTTAGACGTATATATAATTAGTGTCAGCAAGAAAACTAAGGTTTTTCTCAAGTGCTTGAATGGAAAAATTCAATTTCAAGGCTTGGCCTTTTTGAAAATCAAGGAGTTTACTTTCGTAAATGACTGTTTTCAAAAAGGGCGTAACGAAGAAATTGGACTTTTCGGGCAAGCACTAATTAATGATTTTTTTAATGTTGGGGAGTTGGTAACTTAGATTAATAAGCATATTCATAGTATACCTGCTATATACCTGCTTCGTAGCAGCTTCGTAACTCTTACGGATATTAAACAGATATCAAACATATATTCTACATATATTATTCATATCATCATCACTAAACAGTGAGCCAATAGTGAACCTATAGTGAGGGAATAGTGAAGGAATAGTGAGGTATTCCCGCAGCAGTTACGACCAGGGTACGAAGCAGTCCCGAAGCAAGTATATAGTGTCAGCAAGAAAACTAAGATTTTTCTCAAGTGCTTGAATGGAAAAATTCAATTTCAAGGCTTGGCCTTTTTGAAAATCAAGGAGTTTACTTTCGTAAATGACTGTTTTCAAAAAGGGCGTAACGAAGAAATTGGACTTTTCGGGCAAGCATTATATAGTTTGTGATACGGTTATCTCCTCTAAACCAAATTTATTTAAGAATGAATTTATGGTTCACTGGTATGGATTAAGTAAAATATCAGATAGTTAAGTCATCTAAACTTTACAAAGAACTCTGGTTATTTTAAAGGATATGTTTTGTAATACCATGTGATTTTCGGATCAATCCACAATAAATTAGTAAAATTGCGCCTTTAAAAGAAGAATTTGAGCAGATATGTTAAGTTTTAAAATTGATGAAAGTAAATGTACTCAATGCGGATTGTGTACCAAGGATTGCCCTATGTTAATTATTGACGGCAAAAATGGAATTCCTTGTATTAAAGATGGGAAAGAGGGACAATGTATTAAATGTCAGCATTGTTTGGCTATTTGTCCAACTGGCGCTTTGTCAATTTTAGGTAAAAATCCCGATGATAGTATTTCTGTTAAAGAGGAAATACCATCTTCAGATTCGATGGTAAATTTGTTTAAAACAAGACGATCAATTCGTAAGTTTAAAGATGAAGAAGTTAGCAAGGAGTTAATAAATAAGTTATTACAAGGTACAGCCAATGCTCCTACAGGGCACAATAATAATAAAGTATTGTTCTCTGTTATTGATAACAAGGAGGATCGTGATAAATTCAGAGATGCTGTTTATGAATCGATAGGTAAAGCTTTTGAGCAAAATCATAAGCATCCATATTTACCAATGCTAAATGATTTCAGACGTTTGTGGATAAGTAAAAAGATTGATGTAATATTAAGAGATGCTCCTCATGTACTTATTACAACATCTGCAGAAAGAAATGTAACGCCTAAAGAGGATAGTTTAATTGCTATGAGTTATTTTGATTTACTTGCAAATACATACGGAATAGGTACTTTATGGAATGGTATGTTAAAATGGGTCGTTAATGATATTGATCTTAACCTGAGGAAAAAGTTGGGAATTCCTGAAGATCATGTTATTGGTGATGTTATGATTTTTGGCTTTCCTGCCGTAAAATATGCCAGAGGTATTCAAACAGACGGATTGAATTTAAATAAAATTAGTCTTTGAGGTCGTTGCTCATAGCTCGTACTTGTAGGCAAGTGTAAGAAAACCGATATGATGAGCGAGTTCTACGCTGTAGCAAAGATTGGATTGGAAGATAATCCGCAACTTTTAGAGGTATTAGGTAAAACTGTGAAAGGATAGTGTTACAGCCTACCCTGTTTGTAAGTCTATTGGCAAGTCACACGAGCCACGCTCCAACCAAAATTTGCCAAAGAGCGTACAAAGTCTGTCAAGTAGCTCTAAGTGTTAACAATATCTATATCCCATCAAAAGTATATCATCTACTTGTTCGTTATATCCTTTCCAAAGGTTAAAAAAGTTTTTTAACTTGATTTTTTGGTCTGCCATGGGTAACTTATGATATTTTATTAAAGCCTCTTTGAAATGACTGTTCATCATTTTTCTGTTTTCTGCTCCACCAAACTGATCAGCATAACCATCCGAAAACAGATAGAGGCAATCGTTTGCCTGCAGGTTTATTTTATGGCAGGTGAAAGGGTTTTGCCGCGGGTAGGATCCAACCGGCATCCTGTTTCCTTTGATTTCGATGAGTTCGTTGTTTCTGATCAGGTAAATAGGAAGGTTAGCGCCTGAAAACTGAATTTTGTTGGCCTTTTTATCAATAAATACAATAGACGCATCCAGGCCATCAGAGATTTCATCCGTACCGGGACTGTAAAAAGTTGATATAATGGTGTCTCTTAATTCATTTAAAATTTCATTTGGTGATTTGATTTCTTCCATCGATAGTATTTCCCTTATAAATGCCATACTCATCATACTCATCAAAGCACCGGGTACGCCATGTCCGGTGCAATCTGCAGCTACTAAAACAAGTTTATCTTTTATTTCGTAGGCAAGATAAAAATCGCCACTTACAATATCTCTTGGTTTGTAAAAAACGAAATAGTCATTCATTAATTTATCAAGATAATTCTTATGGGGAAGCGTGGCGTTTTGAATTCGCTGGGCATAGTACATACTATCGGTTATGGTATCATAAATGTCTTCAATAGATTTTAAATATCTGGCATTGTCTTCTAATGATTTTTTGTATTTTAATTGGGTAGATACCCTCACTTTGAGTTCCTTGGGGTTAAAAGGTTTTGTTATAAAGTCAATAGCACCAACGCCAAAACCTTTGACTAAACTTTCAGGGTCGGTTTTTCCGGTAATAAAAATAACAGGTATGTTACTGGTTTCACTATTGGTTTTGAGTACAGAGCAAACATCGTATCCATCCATACCTTCCATTATAATATCCAATAAAACCAAATCAGGTTTATATTCATTTTGTATCAGAGACAAGGCTTCTTTTCCTGACAGGGCTGTTGTACAGCTGTATTCTTTCAGGCAATCCTGTAAAATAAGTAAATTAGTAGGAGAGTCATCAACAATTAATATTTTTTGGGGGTCGGGGGTAAACATATGCTTTAAGTATTATTTACATAAGTTACTGAATAAACTTATTTTGATAAAGTAAAAGTTTAAATATTTAACTAAAAAGATTTTGCCGAATATATTAAGCTTATTACAAGCCATATTATTTTACTAATTTTGTGTGCGTTTTTAATATTAACTTGAGTTCGATTAAAATTATAGAATTCAGATTATCATAAAAAGCTGATATACAAGGCAAATTTTGCAGGGCTAGCGAGCTAGCTCGAAAAATTTAACGCAGTAGATTAGTTTTTTATGGTAAAGCATAATGATTTCGCTTATAATTATTGCGATAAGTGAGAGCAGAAGCAAAGTTTACTTTGATTATGCCGAACGAAGCAATGATCAGGAACTAAACAGCAATCTTCTTCCTGAAAATTATTCAAAATAGCCCGCTATTCTTTCATAATTTTCAGTTGAACCTCACTGTTTATAGGCGTTCTGAATCCAAAATTTTATGTCGAACTCAGGTTATTAGATAAAAGCAGCTACCGGATAAAAGAAAATTCCGGTAGAGATAGTTGTTGAAACAATAAAAATACAGAACATTGATATACCCGGAATTCTTTGAAGATAAGATAAGATTTACTAAAGTAAGAGCGTTGTTAAAAGAGCAATGTTTAAGTTCTTTAGGTAAGGAGAGAGTGGATGAGATGAGGTTTGTTACCTTGCATGATGTAATTAAAAGGTGGGTGAACCAAACCAATGAGTTTAAACAAATATGTGTCAATGAAGCGTCATTTCCTACCAGTTACTATATAGATGTTCGCGGTCCTTTGCTGCGAATTAAAGTTGAAGGTTTGTTTTTGGAAGAACGTGAGTTGTTCGATTTGCGTCGCTCATTAACTTCGGTAAAAGATATAGTACGATTTTTTAAAAATAAAGAGGAATCGAATCAATACCCGTATTTAAGAGAAGTTGCAATAAAAGTGATGGTGTATCCTTATATTTTTGAGCGTATAGACGGAATCTTAAATAAGTTTGGAAAGATAAAAGACAGTGCATCACCGGAGTTGGCCAGGATAAGAAGTGAAATGGTTAAAAAACAATCCAGTGTTTCGCGTAAGATGGCTTCGATTTTAAGTTTTGCACGAAAAGAAGGATTGGTTGAAGCTGATGCCAATGTTGCTATTCGTGATGGGAGAGCTGTTATTCCTGTTCCGGCTGGTAATAAACGAAAGTTAAATGGTATCATACATGATGAATCATCTACCGGTAAAACATCATTTATAGAACCTACTGAGATTGTTGAGATTAATAATGAAATCAGGGAATTGCAATATGCCGAGAAAAGGGAGATTAGCCGTATATTAATTGCTTTTTCAGATAGCATACGACCCTATATTGATGATTTGGTTTTTTCGTATGAATTTTTAGGTATTATGGATTTTATCAGGGCTAAGGCTAAGCTGGCTTTGAAAATTAATGCCTGTTTACCTAATATGGTTCATCATGCTGAAGTAAACTGGGAAGATGCCACCCATCCATTATTGTACCTCCAGCATTCGGCAGAAGGAAAAGAAGTGATTCCTTTAGATATTCAACTTAACAAGGAACAGCGTATTGTTTTGATTTCAGGACCAAATGCAGGGGGTAAGTCTGTATGTTTGCAAACGGTTGGTCTGTTGCAATATATGTTTCAGTGTGGAATGCTTGTGCCTATGGATGAACGAAGTACAATGGGGGTATACAAGCATTTGTTTATTGATATTGGCGATCAGCAATCGATAGAGAATGATTTGAGTACGTATAGTTCTCACCTGTTGAATATGAAATATTTTCTTAAGAACGGAGATCCGGAAACACTGATATTGATAGATGAGTTTGGAACAGGAACAGAACCTGCATTGGGAGGAGCTATAGCTGAATCTGTACTCAAGGAATTTAACAGGCAGGGACTAAACGGGGTAATTACCACTCATTATACAAATTTGAAACATTATGCCTCTGGTGCTGAAGGTATTGAAAACGGAGCCATGCAATTTGATACACATCAGATTAAACCTTTGTTTAAATTAATCATTGGTCAGCCCGGTAGTTCGTTTGCCTTTGAGATTGCCCGTAAAATAGGACTTCCTGAAAATTTACTTGATGAAGCTAAAAACCGGATAGGAGAGGAGCATATTAATTTTGATAAGCATCTTAGGGAGATTGCTCGTGATAAGAGATACTGGGAAAAGAAGAGGGATAATATCAGGCGAAAAGATAAGCAGCTTGAAGATGTTTATGATAAATATTTAGAGCAATTAGAGAAGACAAAAAAAGAAAGACAGAGAATTATCGAATCAGCCCGTAAGGAAGCTGAGGAGTTAATGGCTACAGCAAATAAAAAAATCGAACGTACCATACGGGAAATAAAAGAGAGCCAGGCAGAAAAAGAACGTACAAAACAGGTAAGAGCATCTTTATCTAACTTTAAAAATAAGCTGGATCACCAGGATGATAAGCAGAAGGCAAAGATTGATAGAGAGATTGAGAAAATAAAAAACAGGCAAAGGAAAAAGGGTGAAAAAGTTGTTGAAAGTGATATGGATTCTTCTGACGGAAACCGGGTTGCCAACACGGAGAAGGTACATTCAGATTTTCAACAAAAACAGGTTAAAGATGATGGAATTATCAGAAAGGGTGATAAAGTGAAGCTTGAAGGACAAGCTTTACCTGGTGAGGTAATGGAGCTAAATGGCAAAAATGCTTTAGTTGCTTTTGGTCATCTAATGACTAATGTAAAAGTTACACGATTAGAAAAAATTAGCAATAAACAAGTGAAGCAAGCCCTTCGTAATTTAAATCAACAAAGTCTGGGAGCAACTTTAGCAGATAAGGTTCGTACTAAAAAACTTGTGTTTAAACCCGATATTGATGTTCGTGGGCAACGTACTGAAGAGGCTATACATAATGTAATGAATCATATTGATGATGCCGTAATGTGCGAAGTGTCTACAGTAAAAGTGCTGCATGGAAAAGGTAATGGTATTTTGCGACAAATGATTCGTGAGATGCTAAATACAATGCCTCATGTGAAGAGTTTTAGAGATGAGCATATACAACATGGAGGAAGTGGAATAACGATTGTTGAAATAGATATTTAGTAAATAAAAGTTTATTAAAGTATTTAAATTAAATAAAAAAAAGATATTTTTAAGATATATAAACATAACAACCGGAGTTTTATTACAATTTTATATTGTATGCTGGTTGGTAAGCCTTGAGTTATAAATGACAAGTGAATTACAAGTACTGATTTTAACAGCAGCCTGAGCCGGTTTTGTACATGCCGTTTGAGGCCCTGATCATTATTTGCCTTTTATTCTTATTGGAAAAGTGCGAAACTGGAATATGTCTAAAGTACTGCTTTAGACATTGGTGTGTGGTATTGAACATTTATTAGCTTCGGGGAGTATAAAAATGAAACAATGGATAATATGGATAATATGGATTAGGTATGGATGAATTCAGGAGAGCGTTTAAGCACATTCGTTATGTAATTATAATTGGTATATATTTTAGCCTGAGTGTTCAAGTTACCGGTCAGTTGTCTTATGGGGGGTTTGATATTTATGGAGGTAGCCAGGGCATTTTCCATTCAGGGATGAATACTGTTTTAGAAGACAGTAAAGGTTATATATGGTTTGGTTCTACCGACGGATTAATACGTACAGACGGGGTGTTTTTTGATGCTTTCAGCAAAAAGAATTCATTTTCAAGTTCACTGACAGATAATACCATTAACTGTATTGTTGAAGATATTAATGCTAAATATTTATGGATTGGAACTACTATTGGTGGGGTAAACAGGTTTGATATTACCCGAAAAGATAGTGTTAACTTTTATATTGAACCGGACTCTTCAAATACCAAAGGCTTTGTTACAATTAATTCAATATGTCAGGTTGATTCTTCAGAATTTATTGTTGGAACTCAATCTCAGGGGGCTTATTTTTTCAATGCCCAACAAAAGACTTTTAGAAAATTGAAGGAGGTTTGCCATCAAAAAGCTGAATTTCCCGAAACCATATATAAAATTGTTAAAGGCAAACACTATTTGTGGATTTGTACATCAAAAGGTGTTTTGCAATTTACGCATCATGCTGAGTTTTTAAAATCTTATTTTTTTCAGGGAGATCACTTTGAAAGTGAATCGCCAAAACAGGGAATTCCTGTTTTGCAGATTAAAGAAATTGATGAAAATAGTATAGAATTTATTTCAGGTAATAAATTATATTTATATAACTGGTTTCAAAATAAGTTGAATCTGTTATTTCAGACTTCAGAAAGTTCATCTTTTTCATGCTTTGAGAAGGATGATAATGGTTATTGGTTAGGGACATTAAATCAGGGGTTAATTTATTATAATAAGTTAAACAAACAAACCGTCCATTATAGAAAATATAAAGATTCAGAGTCTATTCCCAATGATATTATCAAGGATTTAAAAATTTGTCAGGATAATTCTGTTTTATGGGTTGCAACCAGAGATGGGATAGCCAAATACGATTATCATAAATCAAAATTTCTGCAATTTGATATAGACGAACTCACAGATAATAAACTGAATTTTGTTTATGCTATTGCCAAAGACTCTTATTGTAATTACTGGGTAAGGGGAGCCGGTGGCTTATATAAAAAATCTAGTGGTGCATCAAAGTTTTCAAGGGTTAAGGAAATAGGCGATCGTATAATTTTAAAAATTTATGAGGATGCAAATTCATGTCTCTGGATGCTTTCCGATAAAGGTTTGATAAGATATGATATTTTACACGATCAATATCGGATTATCAGTTTTAAATATAAAAGTTTTGCTAAAGAAGATCTGAATTTTGTTTCAGACTATGCTAATGTTAAAGGCGATAGTGTTTTGTGGTTAATGTCACGGGCAGGAATGATAAAATTTAATCTTATTACAGAGAAATATGAGGTCATGCCCATTTCTGATGCTGAACATATTACAAAGGATAGATATACATCCACTCACTTTTCTGTTGATAATAATTACATATGGATTGGCTCAAGAAGTGGCTTGCTGTATAAATTTGATATTAAAAACAGGACTTATAAAAAGATTAATATCAGGAAAATATTTGATGACAAATATAAACCTTGTATTATTTTAGATTTAGCCGTTGACTCTATGGATAATGTTTTGATGGCCACTTTTGGAAACGGATTATTATTATATAAAGAAAAATTAAACAGTGTTTCTAATGAATTGGCAAAGAGCGTATTGGAAAGTTATGTTTACGGGATTATAGATGATGATAACGGAAACTTTTGGATTAGTTCAAATCAAGGTATTGTTCGTTTGAATAAAAGGGATAAGAGTACTTTATTATATAGTAAATCGGATGGTGTTTTTTGTTCTGAGTTTAATGATGAATCATATTATAAATCATTAGATGGTAATATTTTGTTTGGAGGAATGAATGGCTTTATAGAATTTGACCCGGATAATATTTACAAAAATGAATATGTGCCGCGCATTCATATCAGTTCGTATTCTGAGGATAATAAATTAACTACTTATGGTGAAGAGATTATTGATGATGTAAGGTATAATGTTGATTCAGCAATAACAGTCAATGGGGATTCTGACCTGAAATTTTATGCCTCGGTAGTTAATTACTCATTGAGTAGCAACAATACCATAAAATGGAAGCTGGAAGGTTACGATAAAGAATGGAAAGAAGGGCGTGTATATAATACGATGAATTATGCAAACCTGAAAAGAGGAAGGTTTGCATTACGTGTTAAAGGTTTTAATAATGATGGAGTAGAAAGTAACGATGAGGCAGTTTTAATGGTTAATGTAAAAGCAAAATTAGTAGATACCAGTATTTTTAAAGTATTTTTAGTATTGTTAATTTTAACTCTGGTTTTGTTAATTATTAAGATAAACGCCTTGTGGCAAAAGAACCAAAAAGCTTTATTGGTAGCCCATGTTAATGAAAAGACAGAAGCATTGACCATTGCCACGAAAGAGTTGGAGGAATCAAGAAATAAAATTTTTAATCAAAAAACCGAACTTGAAATTCATCGTAACTACCTCGAAGAAATAGTTGACTTAAGAACTTCTGATCTGGAAAAAGCAAAGCGTAAAGCTGAGGAATCAGATAAGTTAAAAACATCTTTTTTAGCTAACCTGTCACATGAGATCAGAACTCCGATGAACGCCATTATTGGTTTTTCAAACTTGTTATTAACAGGTGAGTTTGAAATGGATCAACAAAAGCATTTTGTAAAAGTAATAAACCAAAGTAGTGAGTCCTTATTAGCTTTAATTAATGATATCATTGATATTTCCAGGATAGAAACAGGAAATATTGAGTTGGTAAAACAGGAAACTCATATTCCTAAATTAATTATGGAAGTGATAGATGAACTGTTGTTTGAGAAAAAAAGTGATAACCTCAAGTTTATTCAAACCTATGAACTTGCAAAAGATGAACTAGACCTGTACATCGATCGATACCGCTTAAAACAAATTATTTCCAATCTTTTAAGAAATGCCTTTAAGTTTACAGCTGAAGGTTTTGTGAAGATTATAGTTAAGTCAGTTGATGCTGACATTTTAAGAGATTATGGTTTTTCTTTGAATGGAGTAATAAAGTCAGGTTTTAAGCCTGTTTTATTTATCATTGAAGATACCGGTATAGGAATAAAAGAGGAAGACCAGAAAATTATTTTTGAACCTTTTCAAAAAGCCCAGAATAAGAAAAAAATTTATGAGGGTATGGGATTAGGATTAAGTATAGTAAGGAATTTAGTGGATTTATTTGGGGGAGATATTATTGTAAAGTCAGAGTTTAAAAAAGGAACAACGTTTTGTTTTTATATTAATAGAAACGATTATTTGGCGTAATTAATCATCAATAGATCGTTAATTAAACAAAACTTATCGAACTATAAAACCTTATTAGCTTTTTTATTTATAATACTATACAGTATTAAAGAGGTCGCAATAATAATCATTCCAACAATAGGTATAATCTCAGGTTTTTCATTTGGGATGATTATCCAGCTTAAAATTGCTCCAAAAATGGGTATAATAAATTTCCATATATTGAGGTCAGATACTTTAACATTAGGACGTTGCAATAAAAAGAACCAAATGGTAAATGCACTTGCCGATAAAAAGCTTAACCAACCTAATGAGAAAAAGTATGGTAATGGTTGATTGAATCCTTTAAACGAACCTTCAATAAAAAATGAAAGTATAAATATTACCAAGCCTCCAAACCACATTTGTGCTGAACTTAAAACAGCAGGGGGTACCATTCCTTTCAATTTTGATACATATACATTGCCAATGCCACTTGATATATTGGCAAGAGTTAAGATCAGGATACCCCACAACTGTTGTATTCCGTTGTCATCATCCCATGCTCTGTTATATGCAATCAATACAATTCCAATAATTCCCAGCGAAATGGTAATTAGTTTTTTGGTATTCATCTTGTCATTTTTTAGCATGAAATTAGAAATCAATGCTGCAAATAAAGGCTGTGAACCAATAATAATTGCAGCAATTGCCCCGGGTACTTTACTTATTCCGGTATTGAACAGAGAATACAAGACTATAGTTTGAAAAAAAGATACTCTTAAAAAATGAAAAGGATATTGCCTTACCGATTTTATTATTGTTGAAAAATTCTTGGTTAACGGCAGAATAAGTAAACCAGCAATAAAAAAACGGATTCCGGCAAATTGCAAAGGAGAGGTGTATTGTAATCCAATCTTAATTCCTACAAATGCAGTAGACCATAGTAAACAAGCTATTATTGCCAGGAAATATGTTTGAGTAAAAATGTTTCTCATAAAAGTATTAAAAGGCGCAAATGTAAGTGTTTTCTACTTTCTGTTTTCTTATTTAACCTGTCTTAACAAACTTATTGCGATAAACTAAAGCTAAAACTAACGCCAAAGTTACTGGTAGTGGTTGGATATGATGTAGATATATATGGATTACTGACTGTTCTGTCGTAATAAACCTGCATGCTAAATTTATCACTTAAAACATAATCCGCAGTAAAGTTAATCGCTGTTATTTTACTACCTGAAGTCAACTGACTTGTATTGTCTTCAATTTGTCTGATCAGTGCCATATTATCTTTTACAGAAAGGTCAAGGCTAAGGTTCAGGTCACTCGACATTTTTTTAGCTCCTCTTCCTTTTCCAAGAATCATATCCATTTTGTCAAACCTGTAACCAAGTCCAACAGTGAATTTATCATCATATGTTTCCACTAACTGGTTACTTGTTAAACTAAGGCTTAAACCTCTTGATTTAGCAACTTCAATCTTTGTAATCAAGCTATTATTCCAGGTAATATTAAAGCCAATAAGAGGTTGGAATGATTCAGATAGAGTTACTGAATTTACCTGGTATTGCGAAATGAAATTCTCTTGAGTGTCTCTAATCCAACTTATCCCCGACATATCTTCAGAATAGTCTGAGTTTGTTGAATAGGAGCTTATGGTATAGGTTGATTTATAAGTATGGCTTACATCAAAAGAGCGTATATACTTTTTAAAGAAATTAATTTTAGATAAGCCATTATATGTTATTCTCCAGTTTGGTTGCATCAGGAAAGCTGATGGAAATAAGGTTGTAAAAATATTATCCGGATTTGTACCACTGTAAGCAGACAAAAAGGCCGGTATTAATACATCCTGGTTATTTAGTCCATAGCCATCGGGATTTTGATTTTCAGGATCAGAAGCAATGATGTTATTGATGTAATTAGGATTAGCCGACAGTCTTTTCTTAACCAGCCTGTCGGCAATCTTTGATCTGTTTTGTAAGAATTGATTGTATGCTTCGGATTCGTAGGACCCATTTTTGCCTACTTTTTTAAATGCTGTACCAATAATATTATAAGTCATTGAAAAACTCCCGCTTTCACGTGTGTTGTAGGCATTAAAAGAGTTTCCGTTTTTATAATAGTACTCCTGCATATTATTTGCGTATCTTCTGTTAGAACTCAAGTCAATTCTTAATCCGTTAACAGGCTGAATAGAAGCTTTTAGAGTAAGATCCTGCAACTGGGTCATAATGTATGGATAGTTAATGGTATCAACAGTTATCCATCCTTTATTGGCTGCTTTTTGAGCAAAGTCTCTATCTTGAAAACCCATGATAAAATTATAGCCGGGAGCATTAAAACCATTGTAGGTTGATGTTCCTAAAAATTTAGAATCGGGAAGGTATCCTGGTAATGAAGTTGAATTTGTTTCGGTGTAACTTAAGCTAATATTTTTTATGCCCGTTAAAACCATGGCCGAATAATCAGTTATTGTATTCAATACAGTGGTTTTATCTATTACAGTTCCGGTTACCATGACCCTTGCGTTTTCGTAATCAGCTTCAGGAATAAATTCAGTCTTCGAGTCGTTAATTTGCACTATTTTACCCCTGGCAGTACGGCCGTTTTTGTCGAACATCCGAACTCTGATGTCATTGGTTTTTAGTTTGTGATTGATAATAAATGACTCCCCTTTATTTAGGTTGATATCTTCTTTGTTATACCTTACAGTTCGTTTTTGGTTTTGATTTTTATTAGCTGTTCTTCCGGAATATTTTCGGGATAATCCTTTTAAATATTTCGATTGATTATACAGGGTGCTCATTGTAAGGTTTACCGTTCCTTGAATATTGTTACCATTTGTAATGGTATTACCCCATTCAATATCTTCATTGGTGGAAGAAGGTGCAATTTCCCAGTTATATTTACCTGTATAACGAATATTTGAGCTAATCCAGTTCAAATAAGGAAGCTTATTGATTGGGAGGTTGTAGTTGATATTAAAGTTGTGTTGGTAGTTAGTAATTCTTCCCCCATTTAAAATATTAGTCAGAACAGAGTCCTTCCATAACTCGTATTCTGTTTTATACTCGTCTTTATCAACAACACCTTCAGGTTCATCAATACGGGCATTTGTTGTGGAGCTAAAATCAAATTTGAGGGCCTTTGTAAAATTATAATTAAGGTCAAAATACCTGTTCCAATTAAAATTTTTACTTACGGTAATAGGAATCTTGTAGTCGGGATTATTAACATTACGCAACTGTGTTTCTTTATAATCGCGGAGCATTTCGGTTCTGTAAGAAACCTGAGTTGGCATTAAGTAAAAATTAAAATCTTTAAGTATTTTAAAAGCACTACTTTTTAATAATTTACTATTTTTAAAAGGTTGGTAATTTTTAGGGCGATTATTAAAGTTATAGGCAACAACAGCTTTAAATTCCTTATCTAATTCTTTTTCAGTGTTAATATCGTGAGATTTTGTTTCGTTATAAGCGTAGGTGGCTGATAGGTTTGAGATGTCGTAGAAATTATTTTTCTTTTTATCTTGTTTTTGTTTGAGACGAACATTGGTGAAATTGACACTCTTTCTTTCAACTACATCTTGCGATAAATTTAATATACTATCTCTTTCTGCTTTTGTTTTTGCATTCTCCAAAACCAGATCCAGTTTTATATCCGGGTTAAGCGGATAATATTCAGGAGTGGTAACTTCTTTTGATTTAGAGTAGTAGAATGGTGCCGAAACTCTTGATTTAGGACCAAGAAACTTACCCAGTTCCAAGCTCGTGGCAAAATCAATTTGATGATAATCTTCCTGGTTTCTTTCTGAAACACTTTGATCTACACTGCCAAAACCAATGGTGGATTTGTTTCCTGCAATTGAAACATTACCAAGGTCTGACAGTTTAATATTCATTTGTCCGTTTGCGGCCCATCCTCCTTTTTCTTCAAAATCAGATACCCTGAGTTCATTAAACCAGGTTTCAAAAGAAACAGATTGGCTTGATAATGTATTTCTTACACCCAGTAATATGGTTTTAATATTTCCTAAATTGGGGTTACCTTTTATTTTTACCCAGTTATTACCGTCTTGAACAATATATACTTCATTTGTAGAGGCCGAATTTTCGTTGCGTTCAAGTTTGACATTTTGAAAAAGACTTAATGCAAAGTCAAACTTGTTATTTTCCGGCCAAACTTCTTCTTCATCCATGGCTCCTCCATGTGCTGTCATTTCCAGTGGTACTTCGTATTCGTAATAATTGTCTTTACTATCACTACCTAACCGAATAAAAGCTCTCACATTATTGTCACCAATGGCCCCTTCGTTAACTTCTTCTGCGTGAACATCCATGGTTAATCTACCATATTGACGCAGATCCAGACTTACTGTTTTATATATTGCCCGTCTGTCATTCTTTGGTAAGTCAGTTACGTTAAGAGTAATTGATTGCTCGTTTAGTTGCCTGATTTGCGGATTTGCAGGGTCAATTACCCTGTCTACTCCAGGAGGAAGAACATAGTTAATAGGTGTGCGTTCTGCATTTTCTTCAATGTTTACAACACCGGTTGTAAATGTTGTGTTTTCATTTTCAATTAAAGTTTCGTCGTCTTCAACTAAATCGTTTTCGTATTTTCTCCATTCACTTCTAACAAGATCCAGTGTTGCAAAACGAAGTATCGTTGTATCCTGAAAACCATTTAAGAACATCCTCATAAAACGAATAGAAGTAAAGTCAGAAATGTTACCCACTGTTTTATCTGGTGAGGAAATAGGGATTCTGAATTGATACCATTTTACTTCATCGGTTGTATTGTTTTTTAAGTTAACAGATGCAGTGCGAACATCAGTAATATAGTTTTCGCCAACAACCATTTTTTGTGGATCTAAACTTACTTTATATTGATAATAACTTTCTGTTTCACTTAAAGTATTATCTCCATTAATATCTTCCTGATCCGGAATTGATGTTGCGGCAGTTGAATAACTTTCGGGAGAATATTCAGATGGAACGGAATTACCCTCAGGGCCGTTGAAGTTTTTATATCTATCAAGAATTCCTGTTTTATCGCTATCAAAATCGCTTCCCCTGAAATAATGAAAGTCATCGCCAGAGGGATCAGTCATAATCTTTTGGTATGCCTCCTCTGTTAATTGACCCAGATTGTATAAATTATTAATCTTATTGATATAATCTTCATAATATGTTTTTTCTTCATTGTCAGATAAACCATCAAAACCAATATCCTGCACTATTCTTGTATCTGCATCGTTGCTAAAAGCACTGACAAGACTTGTAATTGTAGGGATGTTACCCCAAACGGTTTGATCAACATCTGTTGATTCATCAGGGCCGGGTAGGCCTTGTTCAAAGAATTTTCTTGAGTCATTTAAAACATCTTCAGAAACATTACCAAGGTTAAAATATAGCTCTCCGGCTTTATTCGGGTCATCATTGTAGATAAATGGATCCATCATCCAGAATTCAATAAATTCTACATTGGCAGCTTCAAAATCGTTTGTTTCAATTTCTCTCTGAATACCTCCCCATCTTTTTTCCGGCGTATTTAATTCTCCATCTTCATCCAAATCTATATCAAAGTTATAAGGCCCTCTTTCTTTGGGATAATATGCAAGGTTCAGAACAGATATGTTTGTTGGCTGTCCGTATTCGGATTCCATCTCCGGCCAGATTTCTTCTTCGTATATGATTCTGACATAGTGGTTTGATTGTTCATCTAAGTCATTGGCAATATGTGATGGAGTATATTGATTATTTCTAAAGAACAGAGGATCGATATTATACCAGGCTAATTTTGCACGATCATAACCATATGTTAAATCATCAATGTTACCGGCATTTGGAATTAATTCATCCTGTCCTTGTGGTGCACTGGCTAAACTCCAGGCAGTCCAGTTACGTAAATCGATAGAAGTCTCTGTTCCTTCAAAGTCGTCAAGGTAAGCTTCTCCATCAATTATATCAGGACTACCAGGTATGATTTGAGCAAATTCTCCATCAAAAGAAATGCTTGATGGTTCGGTTACCTGAAGCACAGGTATTTTATTTAATACGTCAGTAAGCCATTGTGATTCTGTGAAATAAGATGTATTAAAGCCGTATATGGTATTGGCAATAGGTTCATCTCCAATATTAACTTTTTGAGTAAGAGGTTGTTCTTTCAGGTATTCAACAGTAGCACCAATATTAAAATTATCATTGAACTGATAGTTTAAGTGTGTTCCTAGTAGTGTTTTAGTTTGTAAATTAAATAAACTCTGACTTTCAAGAGAAATTTTAATAGGTGTTCCACTTTCCAGTAATCCTGAATTAATAATCTTAACTGTACCAAAAGTGTAGTCAACGGTATAATCCACATTTTCAGTCAGTTTTATACCTCCTGCGGTAACAACAACGGAACCTTGGGGGATATTCTGAGCATTTAATGAGATTTCACTGCTAATGCTTGATTTATATGTACCTCGTAAATAAAACTTGTTTTTTTCTGAACTTTGAGTGGCATTGGTTTGCGTTGAATCATAGAGTGCCTGGTAAACGTATTTGTTAATAAGTTCATTTTTCCTTGATGATGAAATGGCAGTACTGCTGTTGATTACATCTTTAAGATGAGATCCAAAAGGTTCTAGTACAGGAAAGATAATTCGCCCGTTTTCGGGATATATTGTTTGATCTTCGATGTAGTCAAAAACACCATCGGGAATGGGATCCAGTATATCATTTAAACGATCCAGGTTCATAATTCTTAATAACAGAGGGATGCTGTCATCCTGATTTGCGAAAATGTCGTCTTCAGGTAAGTAATTAATATAAGCTCCAGTTGAATCATCAACATATGCAATATCCATCTCAAAGTCTTCGCTATTTACTTGATAAGCACCCAAAGAATAGATATTTTTCATCATCAGATCCCATGTTGGCTTTACCTTAGGGGTAAGGTTGGTACTTTTCAATAACTTAAGAAATAAGGATGTGCTGGCTTCATTACCTGAGTTAGTAAATTCACCTACTGTATATGTTTGGCCATTATAATCATATTCAAAAGCAACTGCTAATACCTCGTCACTGTTAAGCGCACTGTTTAAAGAGATAAAACCCAACTGGCTGTTTAATGTATATTCTGAAGATGAAAGCAGTCGTGCATTTTCAATTTTTTCATAATCTTGTCCACTGGTAAAACCATTTCCGCTTAAACTTTTAAGTGTTGAAGTAACTTGGTTGATGTCCCTGATTGCGGAGTAAGTGGTATTCATCTCATTGTATAGATTGTTTGTTGAGTTAGAGGGATTTCTATCTGCGGATGTTTGAGACCATAAGTTCGTGTTATAAATATTGTTATTGTTTTCGCCAATATCCATGAAGCCTATAATATCCCTTGCATCATCATAATCACCTGCAGTATTGGTTACCCAAACTTCAATTTTCTGAATGCTTATTCTTGAATTAATAGGGTAGGAGCTTTGTGCGTTATTATATAAATCTCTAAAGAAATTTGAAAGGAAAAAGTGTCTGTTTTTATCATACTCATTGATGGCCACTTCAAACTCCTGTTGTTGAGCTCCTCCTTGTACATCTAACACTGTTGTTTCTCCTTTTTGTTGAGCAGCTAATGCACTCACGCTTAGTTTTCCGAATTGAAGATCTGTTTTAATACCAAACAAACTTTGACTTCCGGTGATTAAGGTACCTGGCAGTGAAAGAGAAACATTACCTGCCTCGATAGATTGAATAATATCATCTTCTTTACCTTCGTATTCGAGTTTCATTTCGTTTTCAAACTCAAATGTGGCCTCAGTATTGTAGTTGATGCCTAATTTAAGTTTATCACCAATAGTACCTTGAATATTCATTTGAATTTTTTCATCAAAATCAAATGTGGTTGTCTTCCGAAGATCTTCCTGAAGAGTAGGGTTATCAATAGTAGTTTGATTTACGCCGATTTTTAATTCAGCTCTACCTTGAGGTTTGATATTTATTAAGTTTGCTCCCAGCAGGTTGTCAAATTCACTACCTAAGTTTAATGATGGATGAAATATTGAAAACTTATCATCAGTATCAACAGTACGTGCCCTGCCTTCCCAGTAGGCAAGCATTGAATTGCGAACATCTTCATCAAGATATTCTTCTAAAGTCATGGTGTAGGGCAGCCGAACATTGATATTGCCAATTTTTCTATAAAAAGATACTTCTCCTGTTTGCGGGTTGTAGCTTGACGTATATTGGAAACTTTCCGATTCCTGTATTTGGATAGCACTTTGTTGCTCTTTTTTGAGAAAAGGATTATTCGATTCTCCATCTATAGAAGGGTACCTTGTTTCCTGTTGCAAAGAATCCGGTTCTTGCAATAGTGGTGTGTATATAGTTTTAGCATTCAGGAGATGATATCCTGAAAGAAATACTATAGTTAAAATAAATTGATACTTGAATATATATTTAAAAACTTTTCTCAAGTTTGAACTTTATTAATGGTTATTATTGGTGATTGGATAAAATATATCACAGCTACAACATTTTTAGTGCTTTTTTAATCAGCTCTTCCACTTTTATGGTTGGGTCTGCTGATATAATTTTATCAACAACTTTTTGTGCACTGTTTTTTACAAATCCTAACATCACTAAAGCAGATAACGCCTCATCTTTTAATGTATTGTTCGTTTCGACAAATATTTTTTGATCTATGGGTTCTTTTCCTAATTTATCAGCCAGGTCAACAATGATTCTTTGAGCAGTTTTTGCTCCAATACCTTTAATACCTTTTAATAAGTTTACATTGCCGGATGAAATGGCATCGTGGATTTCACCGGGAGACATAGATGATAGCATCATTCGGGCGGTATTTGCTCCAATTCCGTTTACAGATATCAAATGAATAAACATATTACGTTCTGTAGTATCGTAAAAACCGTATAAATTATGAGCATCCTCTCTTATCTGCTCAAAAATAAATATTTGAATTTCTTTTTGGTTTTGTAGCTTACTATAGGTGTTTAATGAAATATTTATAAAATAACCTATTCCGTTGTTTTCTATTATACAATGAGCAGGACTGGATTCAATGATATGACCTTTTATATATTCTAGCATATTTAAATTTTCTTGAGTGTATTGATGAACTTATGGCTTAAAAGATTGAATTAGTTATTTGTTGAGTTCCAGCCCTGAGCCTGAAGTTCAACCTCCTGATCGCTTGTTGTAACCAAATATTTACCCTTACTCTCTTCCGTGATATGACCAATGGTATAGATTTTTAGATCAGTTTCTTTAGTAAATTTATCATAATCATCAATGGATATTGTGAAAAGTAATTCATAATCTTCACCACCATTTAAAGCTGCTACAATAGGGTTTATATTTAGTTCTTCAGCCATTAAAGAAGTTGTATGGTCAATAGGAATTTTATTTTCATAAATTCTGCATCCTGTTTTTGAACTTTTGCATATTTGCATGATATCAGAAGAAAGTCCATCCGATAAATCAATCATGGATGTAGGCTTGACTCCAATTTCTTTTAAGAACTCTATAATTTCTTTCTTAGCTTCAGGTTTCAGCTGGCGTTCAAGTATGTAGTCATATCCAGATAAATCAGGTTGAACACCGGAGTTGTTTTCATGAACTTTTTTCTCTCTTTCTAGTAATTGTAAACCCATATAGGCTGCACCTAAGTCGCCTGAAACACAAATAAGGTCATTGGGTTTAGCACCGCTTCGGTATACAACATCTTCTTTGTTAACCTCACCAATGGCTGTTATGCTAATTGTTAGTCCTGTTAATGAGGTTGAGGTATCACCGCCAATTAAATCAATATTATATTTTTCGCAGGCTAAATCAATACCAGCATATAATTGTTCCAATGTATCTAATGTCATTCGTGAACTTATACCTATTGAAACCGTGATTTGTTTAGGAGTGGCATTCATGGCATATACATCACTTAAACTGGCAATTACAGCTTTGTATCCTAAGTGTTTAAGAGGAGTATATATCAAGTCGAAATGAATCCCCTGAAGTAAAAGGTCGGTAGTAATAACCGTTTGGTTATTACTGTTTTCAAGAACAGCAGCATCATCACCAACACCTTTAATGGTGTTTGAATGTTTAATTTTTATATTTTTTGTCAGATGATCAATCAATCCAAATTCGCCTAAGTTCTTAAGGTCTTGATTTTTATTTTCAGCCATTATTTATTGTTAAATCATTTATAAAATGAAATTGATAACCAGGTATTATAACAAGTTGAATGAAATATGTATTGTTTCGTTATGAAACATTTACTTTTTCAATGAAAACAGGTTTACCCATTGTTATGCAAAACTAATAAAAAATATATCGTAATTAACAGGCATTATAGAGTGAGTTACGTTTTACGCAAAAAAAATGCAAAAAAAAAGCTGCAATAAATGCAGCTTTTTAATTTCTGTTCATCCAGAAAGATATCTCAATTCAATAAGTCCATAGGGGTCATTAAACCAATCCGGCAAATCCCATGAAAGCCAGAGCCAGAATACCTGCTACTAATAAAGCAATAGGTGTTCCTTTCATACCTTTAGGTAAGTCAACTAATTCAAGTTGCTCGCGAATACCAGCGAAGATGATTAATGCTAGACCAAAACCAATTGCAGTTGCTGTAGAGAAAGCTACGGCTTGTAATAAGTTTAAGTTTTTTTGTATTGTCATAATGGCTACACCTAAAATGGCACAGTTTGTTGTAATCAATGGTAAAAATACTCCTAATGCCTGATACAATGGAGGACTGACTTTTTTTAAGATGATTTCAACCAATTGTACTAATGCAGCAATAACAAGAATAAATGATATGGTTTGTAAATATCCAACATTAAATACATCAAGAATATATTTTTGTAGTAAGTAGGTAACTATAGTTGCAATTACCATTACGAAGGTAACTGCACCAGTCATACCAATACCAGTAGATATTTTCTTCGAAACTCCAAGGAAAGGACAAATTCCTAAGAATTGGGCCAATACTATGTTATTAACAAATATGGCCGATATAAATATTAATACGTATTCCATTTTTTAGGCTTTTTTTAATTTGTTAATAATGGCAATTAAATATCCTAATGCAATAAAAGCACCCGGAGCTAAAACAAATACAAGCATTCCATATTGTTCAGGATAGATGGTGATACCAAATATTTTACCACTACCTAAAAACTCTCTTACACTTCCTAGAATTGATAGGGCCATTGCAAATCCTAATCCCATTCCTGCTCCATCAATCATCGATGAAAAGAATCCATTTTTAGAAGCAAATGCTTCGGCACGCCCAAGAACAATACAGTTTACAACAATTAAAGGGATGAAAAGACCTAATGACTCAAATAGAGCAGGTAGGTATGCTTGCATTAATAATTGTACCACTGTTACAAAAGAGGCAATAATTACGATAAATGCAGGGATACGAACTTTATCAGGAATTAAATCCTTAACTAAAGAAACTACCAGGTTGCTCATGATAAGAACAAATGTAGTGGCTAAACCCATACCAAGTCCATTAATGGCAGATGATGTTACACCCAGGGTTGGACACATCCCTAACAATAATGTAAAAACAGCATTTTCTTTAAAAAAGCCTTTTGAAAAATTCTTCCACTGGTTCATGATTGACCTCCTTTCTTAACAGTTGCTCCGGTTCTGGCATCACTGCTGTCGTTTTGTTCTTTATATGTATTGTAAGCAACCATTATTGCATCTAAAAAAGCTCTGGAACTAATTGTGGCAGCAGTGATGGCATCAATATCACCACCATCTTTTGATACTACCATTTTAGTGCTGGCCGGATTTTTACCAAGGATAGATTGGTTGCCTTTATCCATTCTGAACCAGTCGTTCATTTTAGACCCTAACCCTGGTGTTTCCTGATGCTCAAGTACAGAGTAGTTAATGATTGTTCCATCAGGTTTTAAACCAACCATGATTTTTATTTCTCCTGCGAACCCTTTATCTGTTTTAGATGAGATGGCCACACCTAAAAGTTCGTTTCCTTTTTTACAAGGGAAAACATTTAATTTGTAGCCTTCTTTAGATTCTAACTCGTATTTTTCGTCTGTTGGATTATTGTCAAATCCAGGAACTACCTGCTCTATAGCTTTCTTTTGTTTAGCTAGTTTTGCTATGGCAATAGGTTCTTTAGTTACTTTGTAAACCATACCAAGCGTTCCTCCTGCAATTGCTGTAATTATAAGCAATGCAAGTACCATATTTACTAATGTTGATTCTGTTTTTGCCATGATTTACACTTATTTTACAACTGCAGGTTTTTCACCAAAACGTTTAGGTTTAACATATCTGTCAATTAAAGGAACAAAGGCGTTCATAATTAAAATTGCAAATGAAATACCCTCTGGATATGCTCCAAAAACCCTAATAATAACAGTTAATACTCCAATGCCAATTCCGAAAATAATTCCTCCTTTATTACTCATCGGAGAACTGGAATAGTCTGTTGCCATGAAAACAGCTCCTAATAATACACCTCCTGATAACAAATGGAATGTTGGAGGAGCATATACTGCAGCGTCAGCAAGATGTAATAGTGCTGAGAAAATATATACACTTCCTAAAACTGCAACGGGAATATGCCATGTAATGATTTTACGAACCAACAAGAATGCTAAACCTAACAGTATTGCGGCTCCTGCCATTTCACCGGCACTACCACCTGTGAAACCCCAGAACATATCTGTATAGCTAGGTAATTTTTGCATTAATTGTTCTGTTGTAGCTCCGGTAGCCAAACCTTCTTTCATGATACCCAGAGGTGTTGCTCCTGAAGTGATATCGGCTATCGACATAGGAAAAGCTCCTGGTTTAACCCATGCTGTCATTTGTACAGGGAATGAAATTAATAAAAATACCCTACCAACTAAAGCCGGATTAAATGGGTTATTTCCCAAGCCTCCAAATGACATTTTACCAATGCCAATAGCTACTAATGCACCGATAATGACAATCCATACCGGCATGAAGGCTGGTAAGTTAAAGGCTAATAATAATCCGGTAATAATAGCAGAACCATCTGTTACTGTAACATCTCCCTTTAAAAGGTATTTTTGAATAAGGTATTCAAAAATAACACATGCTAAAACTGAAGTTATGACTACAGACAGAGATCCAATTCCAAAGTTGTATACAGAGAAAAGTAAAGCCGGAATCATGGCAATTACCACTCCATACATATTTTTTTTCACGCTGTCGCCACTGTGAACGTGCGGTGAAGGTGAAATAGTTAATGTGCTCATATCTTATTTTTTGTCTAAGTTCTTTACTTAAATTATTTAGTACGGCTACGCATGATTTGACCTACTTTCCCTTTTCCTAAACGGATGTAGTCGAGTAAAGGTCTTTGTGATGGACAAGTGAAGCTGCATGAACCACATTCAATACAATCCATGATTTTTTCTTGTTCTGCTCTGTCCCATACTCCTTTTTGAGAAACAGTCATTAATAAGTAAGGCTCAAGTCCCATAGCACATACAGAAATACACTTTCCGCATTTAATGCAGTTTTGCATTTTTTTACGGTTCGCCTCTTCTTTTTTAATGATCAATACACCAGAGCTGCCTTTTGTAACCGGAACTTCAGTTGTAGTAAGAGCTTTACCCATCATAGGTCCACCTCCAACAATTTTACCGGTATCTTCCGGTAATCCACCCGCTGCTTCAATTAAGCTATTGATAGAAGTACCAATTCTTGTCAGGAAATTAGATGGTTTAGATACTGATTTTCCTGTAACAGTCACTACTCTTTCAAAGAGAGGCTTGTTTTTCTGAACAGCTTCATATACAGCCACTGTTGTACCAACGTTTTGTACTACAGCACCAACTTCAATAGGAAGTTTTCCTGAAGGTATTTGTCGCTTGATACAAGCATCAATTAATTGCTTTTCACCTCCTTGTGGATATTGAACTTTAAGAGGTTCAATGGTGATTCCCGGGTAAGAAGAAGCAAGTTGAGTAAGATGTTGAATGGCATCTTTTTTATTGTTTTCAATTCCAATTATGGCTTTATCAACACTTAAAGCTTTCATCAGAATTTGAGTACCCACCATGATCTCATCTCCTTTTTCCAACATTAATTGATGGTCGGCTGTAAGATAAGGCTCACACTCTACAGCATTTAATATAAGTACATCACATTTTTTCCCCGGGGGAACTGATAGTTTTACATGAGACGGGAATGTAGCCCCTCCTAAACCTACGATTCCAGCAGCTGCAATTTTTTTTATAATTTCTTCAGGTGAAGCAGAAATCTCTTTCGCTAAATCTTTAGATTGATTAATTGAGCTTTCCCATTCGTCGCCTTCAACATTAATGATGATGGCCGGTTTCTTGTAACCACTGGCATCAACAATATCGTCAATTTTAAATACAGTGCCAGATACAGATGAGTGTATATTTGCTGAAACAAAACCGGCAGCTTCTGCTATTAATGTACCAACTTTAACCTGGTCTCCTTTTTTCACAATAGGTTTTGCGGGTGCTCCAATGTGTTGAGCAATAGGAATAGCTACTTGTGTAGGAATCGGCAATGCTTCAATGGTTTTACCTGCCGAAAATTTGTTTTCAGGAGGATGAATTCCTCCAAGCGAAAATGTTTTAAGCACGATTTATTCCTCCTTATTTTTTATATCCGAAGATGTTTTGTTTTCATTTGATGTAGCCTCTGTTTTTTTGGTAGCAGCTGGTTTTTCTGTTGCCGGCTTTACCTTTTTAGGTGGGAAATTCACCTCATGAATGGCTCCGGTTGGACAAACGGCCACACATTTGCGACATAGTTTACATTTGTTGTAATCAATGTATGCAATGTTGTTTTCAACAGTAATGGCGTCGAACGGACATTCTTTCTGGCATTTTTTACAACCAATACAGGCTGCAGAACAAGCTTTTTTAGCAATTCCTCCTTTATCCTGATTGATACATGATACAAAAACCCTGCGTCCTTTTGGACCTGCTTTTCTTAACTCGATAATGTTTTTAGGACAAGCATCCACACAAGCACCACAAGCCACGCAGTTGTCAGTAACTACTGGTAAGCCGGTTTTTTCGTCCATATGAATGGCATCAAAAGAACAGGCCTCAACACAATCGCCACAGCCTAAGCATCCGAAACTACATCCGGTATCACCCCCATATAATGAGGCTGCCACGGCACAGGAAGTTGCACCATCGTATTTATTAGTTTTCGGACGGTTGTCGCAAGAGCCATTACATCTGACCACAGCAATCATCGGGTCTGACTCGGCAACTTCTTTACCTAAAATGCCGGCAGCTGCTTTCATTGTTTCTGCCCCACCTACCGGACAATTGAGTTCCGATATGTCGTCACTTTTAACCAATGCTTCTGCAAAAGCCCTACATCCAGGAAAGCCGCAACCTCCACAGTTTGCTGCAGGTAATACTTCTTCTACCTGATCAATTCTCGGGTCTTCAAACACTTTAAATTTTTGTGCTACAAAGTAGAGCACCAGGGCTGCTACAGTACCCAAAATAGCAAGTGTTAAAACTGTTATAATAACTACATTCATTTTATATGATTTAATTCTACTCTTTTATTTTAAACGTAAAAGTTTTCTGTAATCTGGGCGATATGTATTTGATTACTAAGAAGTATGGAACCAGCATTGCCAGTGATATTATTCCAGCAATTCCTTCGTTTTTTGTAATGGCGTAGCTCATGAACAGAACCACAAAAACGATAATAAAAGGAAAGATATAGGCTAAAAGAGAAGCTCTTAACCCAAGTGACTTTTCTCCTTGAATAGTGACTTTCTGTCCGGGTTTATACTCTGAACTTTTATGGGTAAAAATGTCAATCACTTTTTCTTTCATATCTGCGGCAGTGCATGCACCTTTTGCATGACATGAAGCACAAGCTGATTCGCTAATAATGCGAATTTTAACCTGATTCAAATTTACCTCTTCGACGTATCCTGTATGCTCTACTAATCTTACTTCCGACATGATTTTTCTGAGAAAATTCTGAACAAATGTAATTAATAAGGTAGTTTGTGAAAGTTAATTTTGCTATTTGTAATTGGTATAAATAAAGAAAATTGCTATATCTACATTGCAAAACCCTGATGATTAGTGTAAAGTAGAGATGGCAATTTTACAAAAGCAATGAAATTTTTTTTTGTTTTTGTAAAAAAAAGTGAAATATATCATGTTAAGTATTGATAGTTTGGTTGTTATAAAGAAAAATTTCTTTAATTATTTGAGCATAAAATACTAATTTTTATCGTTGTGTGCGAGCACATACCGCTGTTTTGATATTATTTTAACAAAATTTATTCATAATAGACTAAACAATAAAGTTAGTGCTGTTGTTTTAGTAAGTTATTGGAAAGGGTAGTTTTATCTCATCAGACTTCTGTCATATAGCTTTAACTAATCATGCTCCAATTCATTTTCTGACGGGCTAATTTGGTAAGCTGGCGGTTTAAAAGCTGGTTTTCGGGTTTTTCAAGTGTAGAATCCTTATCTAAAATGGCATTAGCCACATTCCTTGCATGTTGAAGTAGCTGGGAGTCTCTTGTTATATTTGCAATTTTTAATTCAAAGGGGAGGCCGCTTTGCTGTGTTCCCTCTAAATCTCCCGGGCCACGTAGTTTCATGTCAGCTTCAGCAATTTCAAATCCATCATTTGAATCTACCATGATGTTCATTCTTTTCTTGGTGTCTTCGCCCAATTTATGCCCGGTCATCAGGATACAGTAACTTTGCTCAGCACCTCGTCCTACGCGACCTCTTAGCTGATGAAGCTGAGATAAACCAAATCTTTCTGCACTTTCAATTATCATAACAGAGGCGTTGGGAACATTAACACCCACTTCAATTACAGTAGTGGCAACCAGAATTTGAGCTTTTCCAGATGCAAATTCCTGCATGGCAGCATCTTTTTCTGCCGGCTTCATTTTGCCATGAACCATAGTTGTTTTGTATTCGGGAAATACTGATTGCATATATTCATATCCTTCTGCCAGGTTTTTGAAATCCATTTTTTCTGATTCTTCAATTAAAGGATATACAACATATATCTGGCGGCCTTTTATGATTTCGGCCTTGATAAACTTATTTAAGTTATTTCTACGGTTATGAAAATAATGTTTTGTTTCAATTGGTTTTCTTCCCGGAGGAAGTTCATCAATGACAGATACGTCAAGATCGCCATATACAGTCATTGCTAATGTGCGAGGGATAGGAGTGGCTGTCATCACTAAAATATGCGGCGGAATATTGTTCTTTTTCCAAAGTTTGGCTCTTTGTGCTACTCCAAAACGATGTTGTTCATCAATAATAACCATTCCCAGGTTGTTGAACTGTACTGCATCTTCAAGAAGGGCGTGTGTTCCTATCAGAATTTGTAAATTGCCTGATTGTAATTCTGTATGAATAATTTCGCGTTCTTTCTTTTTTGTTGAGCCGGTTAGTAGCTTTACGTTTAAATCCATTCCTTTAAGTAAAGACAAGATGGATTCATAATGTTGTGTTGCCAGTATTTCTGTTGGAGCCATTAAACAGGCCTGGTAATTGTTGTCCAGTGCCATGAGCATTATCATTAGAGCAACCATGGTTTTTCCACTACCCACATCACCTTGCAAAAGTCTGTTCAGCTGTCTTCCTGAACCTACATCATTTCGTATTTCTTTAATCACTCTTTTTTGTGCATTGGTAAGTTCAAATGGCAAGTTGTTATAAAAGAAATGATTGAAATAATCTCCTATAGTTGAAAATATATGCCCTTTAATATTTTTGGTGCGCTGACTTTTTAATCGTAAGATATTTAGTTGGATATAAAATAGTTCTTCAAACTTGAGTCTGAATTGCGCTTGTTGTAATTCCTGACTGTTGTTTGGAAAATGAATGGTTCTTAAGGCCTGGTCTAATATCATTAACTTGTATTGTTGAATGATATAAGCAGGCAATGTTTCTGTTATGGATCCCTGAAAAGAAAGAAAAATATTCTGTTGCATCTTTTGAATGCTTTTAGAACTTAAATAGCTGTTTTTCATCTTTTCGGTAGTGTGGTAAAAGGCCTGTAATCCTGAAATAATCTTAGGTTTGCCCGGATCCACTTTCTCCATCTCAGGATGAACGATGTTATATGTATTGTTGAATTTACTGGGTTTACCAAAAACAACATATTCAACATTAGCATCTAAACCTGATTTAATTTGTTTTAAAAATTTAAACCAAACAAGCTCAATTACGCCTGTGTCATCAGCAAATTTAGCGACCAGGCGCTGCGATTTTCCTGAACCAACAGTGTTTAAACCTACAATTTTTCCCTTAAGCTGAATGTGTGATGCTGTATTGTCTATTTCCCTGATTTTGTAAGTTCTGCTGCGGTCAATGTACTTGTATGGAAAATGATATAACAAATCTTCATACGATTGAATTTTTAATTCATTTCGCAACAGGTCGGCTTTTTTAGGACCAACTCCGGGCAAATAGGTTATATCTCTTGTAGCTAAATCTGACATTGATAAAAATAGAGCCTCAAAAATAGTAGAATGAACCTAATGATGCAATATTATTTTTTGTTCTGTTTTATCAATGGCCAGTTCTCACTAAATGTATAGTAGTTCGCCCTTGTTACATACAAGTTCGCTTTGTAAAAAGGAGCATTGCCGGTGTTTTAAGGCTGTTCAGTTACAAAAAATATAATTGAGGTAAGTGTAATTTTCCTTTTCAGGGAGATTTTTGCAGATTAATTAGAGTCTGTCCATAAAGTCCGATAACTGCGTTACGCTCATTTTGAAAACGGTCATTTACGAAAGTAAACTCCCTGATTTTCAAAATTTCGCAAGCCTTGTTCTCGAACTTTTTGAACAAGACTCTTAAAAAATGCAGAGTTTATAGACGGACTCTTCTATGTTGTAATCCAAATTTCATGCACACTTTTTTTTCTAAATTTCATATTACAGAATACTTATCTGTTGATATTCTGTCATATACACTCTTTTTACACCGGGTAATTATGAGCTAGAGGGAATCTCTTGGTTAAAATCGGTATGGGTTCGATACCCATACCGATTTTCCATTTTGACTCCGGTATAAACAATCACCGTCGGTCACTCTTGGTTATATAATGAATGGTTTCCCTATAAAAACAACCTTCTATCAACAGTCATTTTAAATGCTGCATTTCCTTGTTCAATTATTTATAGTATGGGCTACAGACTAAAAAAAACAGTCAATTTTATTGCTGCAAGAGTCCGTTGGTAGTCCCATTGCTTTTGGATTGTTTTTTCGGTTACCATTATTATTTGACAACTCCTTTAACATAAGGCGTTTCGTTTATTAAAACATGTTTTATTCGGCTCAATAGCTTCTTAGCTATGTTTACTATAGCCTTAGTACTGTCCATTCGTTGTGACAGTTCCCCGTATTTCATCATTAAGGCTGGATCGTGCCTTATTGCTATCCAAGCACTTTCTATCAACATACTCCTTAACTGTCTGTTGCTTCGTGGGGTAATGCCTCCCGTCCTGTCGTTATCTCCACTAGAATTGGTCCTGGGAACAAGACCTACATATGAACACAATTTGTCTATACTCCTGAAGCGTTTTATATCATTCAATTCAGTTAAGATGGTCAGTGCTGTGATCAACCCTATGCCTGGTACCGTACGTAACAAAGCTATTAGTTTTGAATGTTCACTATCTTTCTCAATCTTTCTCAAACACCTCCCAACTTCAAGTAATTTTTTTCTTAGATGTTCAACTGTATCAATAATATGCTTTAATGTTGCATTGCCATATTCGGTTCCCAGATCAACTTTTTCAAGCCAGAGGGTATAACGTTTTGACCAATGAACAGAGCCCTTTGATAGTTCGGCAGGAATTTTAATGCCGTTGTAGTACAATAAGGACTTCGTCCGGTTTTTATGCCTGCTGATCTCTTTTACAATTGTACTTCGGTATCTTATCATCGACCTTAACCCTTCCATATTTATATTTGGTACATGTATCGCAACCAACTCTTTATTATATAATGAACGTACTATTTTTCTACTATCTCTGCTGTCTTCTTTTTGCTTTTTTTCTTTATCTGTTGTTGGTATATCTGCAGGATTTACCACAATATTTTTAATACCTTGGCTTATTAATTCTCGATGAGGTGCGAACCCGCAAAAACCAGCCTCATATGCTGAATAATATGTCCCATTGGGATAATTGCTTTCAAGATAGTTTTTTAATTCTTTGGCATCCGCATTTTGTGAAAATGTTTTGCACAAAAGGCCATTGTTCATTATGGATATCTTCCACGATTTTAAATGGGCATCAATTCCCGCATAAATTTCTTTTCCCGTAAAATCTAATTTGTAATTTTGGTTATGCATAACTTTCTTTTTTTTTCTTTACCTGCTAAGTTAAATTAGTGGGCAGAAACTTATGCGTTATACAATTACAAACATAAGGGCTAATTAGTGTTTGAATATTAATCTGCAAAAAATACTTTAATTATTTTTAAAGCGTAACAATAATGCTATTTTATTATTTGATATGCAAATAGTTGTTTCGTTATATTTTTATATCAAACAAATAAATTATTAAATTATAGCTTTACAATTACTGATGCACTTGCTTTGTTAGCTTTATCACGAGCTTCTTCAACCGTGTTTGCTCTTGCTAAACAAACGCCCATTCTTCTTTCTCCCACAACTTCGGGTTTTCCAAATAAGCGTAATTGAGTGTCGGGTTGTGCTAATGCATTTTCTAAACCGGTAAAAGATACTTGATCAGAGTTTCCATTAACCATGATTACACTGCTTGCTGCAGCTCCGTGTTGTACAATATTTGGAATTGGTAATCCAAGAATCGCTCTGACGTGTAATGCAAATTCACTTAAATCTTGCGAAATCATAGTTACCATACCAGTATCGTGAGGACGAGGAGATAGTTCGCTAAAGTAAACGGTATCGCCTTTAATAAAAAATTCTACTCCAAACAATCCTCTGCCACCAAGAGCTTTAACTACTTTTTCGGCAATGTATTGAGCATCTTTTAAGGCTTTGTTGCTCATGGCCTGAGGTTGCCATGATTCCTGATAGTCGCCACCTTCTTGTCTGTGACCAATTGGAGCGCAAAATGAAACCCCACCAACATGACTAATAGTGAGTAAAGTAATTTCATAATCAAAATCAACAAAGCCTTCCACTATTACCCTGTCGCTATTTCCTCTGGCACCTTCTAATGCATAATTCCAGGCATAGTCAATATCAGCCTCACTTTTTACTACACTTTGGCCTTTGCCTGATGAGCTCATAATTGGTTTTACTACGCAAGGACAACCAATTTCTTTAATTGCAGCTTCAAATTCTTTTTTTGTTCCGGCAAATTTGTAAGGAGAAGTTTTTAAACCAAGTTCTTCAGCCGCTAATGTTCTGATGCCTTCACGGTTCATTGTTAGTTTAGTGGCATTGGCTGTTGGTATCACATTAAAACCTTCTTTTTCAAGAGCGATTAATGTATCGGTGGCAATAGCTTCTACTTCGGGAATAATATAATCCGGTTTTTCTTCCCTGATAATTTTTGCTAAAGATTCTCCGTCGAGCATAGATACTATATAGCTTTTATGAGCTACTTGCATGGCAGGAGCATTTGCATATTTATCAATGGCAATGACTTCAACACCATAACGTTGAAATTCGATTACTACTTCTTTTCCTAACTCACCCGATCCCAGCATCATAACTTTTGTAGCAGATGGTGATAAAGGGGTGCCAATAGAGGTGCATGATAAAGTGTTCATTGTAAATAGATGAATTAACTTGCTTATAATAAATTAAGGCACAAAAGTAGTTTTATTATTTTAACCAAAAAAGTCCGGATTAAATCTAATTAACCCGGACTATCAACTATAAATGGTTGTTTTATTTTAGATATGAATTCAACATCCATAATGTTTTTTCAGTTTCTGAAATATAATCACTCATTAAACTAACAGTACCTTCGTCCTCAGCATCACTGGCAAGTGATAATATTTCTCTTTCAATTTGTACCAGTATCGAAAAATTAGCTACGATTTTTTTTACGGCATCAATACCATTATTTACTCCCTTAGCTTCTTTTATCGAAGAGGTATTTAAGTAATCAGTAAAAGTGTGTAAAGGTTCTGCTTCAAGAGTAAGAATTCTTTCAGCTACTTCATCAATTTTTAATACGGCATCATTGTAATACTCTTCGAATTTGGCATGTAATTCAAAAAAATCACGTCCTTTAATGTTCCAGTGAAAACCGCGTAGATTTTGATAGAATAGTTGATAGTTTGCCAAAAGAATATTTAATTTTTCAGCTAATACTTTTACTTTTTCCTGTTCTAATCCTATTAAATTTTTCATGATATTAATTTTTTAATTTGTTTACTTGTTTAATTTTCTATTACAAAGATGGCTGAAGTAACTATATAAATCAAATAGATATTTTGTATAGATATATAGTAATTGTTTATATCTCTCTATAAATCTATATAGTAGATTAATTAATGTTGTTCTTATATTTGCAAAAAAAAATAGAGTGAATTGGTTTCAGTTAAAGGCTTTTGTTAAGTATAAAAAAGTAGCTAAGTATAAAAAAGGTCATAGGATTCATCCTCCTTTTGCGTTTGATTTGGTGCGCCATATTTTTTATGAAAATCATCCTTACTATCATTTCGAAGAAATAGAGCAAATAAGGCAAGATCTTTTAAATAGCAGAGTTCGCATTGCTGTTGATGATTTGGGCTCCGGATCAAAAAAGTTTCGAAATAACTCCAGGAGGATAAAGGATATTGTTACATATAATTCAACACCTAAAAAACAGGGAGAATTAATATCCAGGCTGGTTGTTGAATTTAAGCCTCGTAGTATTGTTGAACTCGGCACTTCGTTGGGTTTAGGTACACTATATATGGCTAAACCTGATTCAAAGGCCAAGGTGTATACCATAGAAGGCTGTTCTAATATTTCAGCTGTGGCCAAAAATACTTTTGAAAAAGCAGGGTTGAAGAATGTAATGCAGCTGGTGGGGAGTTTTGAATCTCAATTGCCTGAGGTGTTAAAAATAACAGATCAGGTAGATATGGTTTATTTTGATGGTCACCATGATTATGATGCCACGCTGCAATATTTTAAAATGTGTTTACAAAAAGCATCTGAATCTGCATTATTTATTTTTGACGATATTCATTGGTCAAAAGGTATGGATGAGGCATGGAGTGAAATTATAAAAGATGATAGGGTTTCTGTATCCTTTGATTTGTTTAGATTTGGAATAGCCATCATTAATAAAGAAGTATTAAAACAACATTATATTGTAAAGTGGCCATAATAATTCATCCTTATTGGTGAAAGATTCAGTAAAAAATTATCTTTGTTTAAACCAAAGATATCAGCTATGACTGAAAGTGTTATTGTGATTCAGGGAATTACAAAGTTTTACCAGGTAGGTACCCAAGTGGTTAAGGCCTTAAGAGGAGTAGACTTGCAGATTAATAAAGGTGAATATGTTGCCATAATGGGGCCTTCGGGTTCGGGTAAATCAACTTTAATGAATGTAATTGGAGCCTTAGATTCACCTACAGCTGGAAAATATATATTAAATGGAAATGATGTTAGTCATTTAAGTGATGATCAGCTGGCTGATATCAGAAATAAAGAAATCGGATTTGTATTTCAAACGTTTAATTTATTGCCTCGTTATTCAGCTATAGAAAATACAATGCTTCCTTTGATATATGCCGGTGTATCAAAACATGAAAGGTTAAAGAGGGGAGAAGAGGTTATTAAAAAAGTAGGATTAGAAGACAGGGCTTTGCATAAACCCAATGAGCTATCCGGAGGGCAGAGGCAGCGCGTGGCAGTGGCCAGAGCTTTGATAAATAATCCTTCTATTATTTTGGCGGATGAGCCTACGGGTAACCTGGATTCAAAAACATCAGTTGATATAATGAACTTGTTTCAGGATATACATGCAATGGGAAATACAATTATCCTTGTAACACACGAAGAGGATATTGCCCAACATGCTCATCGTATTATCAGATTAAAGGATGGTTATATTGAGTCGGATATGGTGAATGAAAATGTTTTATTAGCACATCGTTGATAAGTATTACGAACTTTTTAGGATAAACAATGTTTCATATGTTCGTTTCATCATCAAAAAAAATAACAAATGGCAAAAAGTGTAGTTTATACCAAAACAGGTGACAGAGGTAGAACCAGTTTAATAGGAGGAACGCGTGTTCCAAAAAATGATGTCAGGCTCGAAGCATATGGTACTGTTGATGAGCTTAATAGTTTTATAGGAATGATCAGGTCTTTTGAAATTGATGAGCAAAGTAAACAGCAGCTTATTGAAATTCAAAAACGACTTTTCGATGTTGGAGCTTATTTGGCAACAGATACAAATGTTGCAGATTTACGGGATAAAATGAACTATGATGATTCTGTTATTGAAGAATTGGAAGAAGCCATGGATAAAATGGAAGAAGCATTGCCTCCGTTAAAATATTTTGTTTTACCAGGAGGACATCCGTGTATTAGTTATTGTCATATTTCAAGAACAATATGCCGGCGTGCAGAACGAAGAATACTGGAGGTAGGGGAGACTTTGGAAGTAAATGCGTGGGTAGTCAGATATGTTAATCGACTATCTGATTATTTGTTTGTGTTATCAAGGCATTTATCAAAACATTTTAACATAAATGAAATTCCTTGGATTCCCGAGTTGTAGGTGTTTAGTTTTTTTTTATATTCGCAAAAAATAACAAACAAATATTAACCAAAGTAATATTTTAAATTTCAGGGTATGTATTGGACACTAGAATTAGCATCAAAATTAGAAGATGCTCCCTGGCCGGCTTCAAAAGATGAATTAATCGATTTTGCGATTCGTTCCGGAGCACCATTGGAAGTTATTGAAAATCTTCAAGAAATAGAGGATGAAGGAGATATTTACGAAAGTATTGAAGATATATGGCCTGATTATCCTAGTAAGGATGATTTTTTCTTTAACGAAGATGAATATTAGTACTAGCCAGGGCTAAAGAGAAAAAAAGCTGTATCGTTTGATACAGCTTTTTTTATTTTATATGGTGTTTTTGATTTATTAATTCTTCAGGTCGTCGTAAGTATTGTCAAGATTATACTCAGATTTATCTTCACCACGATCTAGTTCCGGTAATTCCTTCCATTTGAAAATATCGCCCTTTGTTTTAGGGCGAAATATGTCAAGCCAGTGAAATCCTGGTAGCTCCAGTTCTTCTTTAGGAATTAAAAGTATTGGGGTCATTTTACCGGTTGGAGATACCTGCATATTAATTTTGCTTACCATTCGTTCTTTCAGGTAAATAATCATGTTGCTACACTCTGCTTTGTTCATTCCAAGAGCAGCTTCTTTATCCATCGGGTAATAAATAGATTGCGCATTACCATTTACATCAATCTTATATATCTCGTTGTTTTTTACAAATCCAGTCATTGATGACCCTTTAATCTGGTTGTATTTTCCCGAATCTTCTTCAGAAATAATAAAAGCCCTGTCAATCAGGTCAACTTTATCTAACACTTCATTTTTAGTGTACATTTTTATTTCATCGGCAGTTAATTGGTTGCCCAAAGACCACATGATAGGGTCGTAATAAAATGTATTGGTAGTATCTCTGGAGTCAAAAACCATTGAATCACACCGACCTTGTAAATCACTTCTGTAATACTGAACTTTTCTAAATGCTTTAATCAGTTTTTCTTCCGGGTTTTCTAAAGGAACAGCCAAAAGAGTATCCGCATGAAGAAAAAGTGTATCGGCATTGTAAATTTGCATTAAAACGGCGTTTTGGGTAGTTAAAGCATCTTGTGAAATTTCATTGTAAAAACCGTAATCCCCGGCAATAATCACGTTATTCGTAGTATCATGCAGTTCCATATGGTTAAAAACTTCACCAATACCATTTTTCCTGTCATAATATATGGTATCTCCTTTTAAAAGTTGTTCTCCTTGAACATAAGCGTGCTGTTTTAATTTAGCGATATCATTTTGTGTATCGTAAAAACCAGCCTCGGCATAAATTGTATTGTTATCACTGATAATAAAAGTGGGACCCTGTATGGTTGCCACTTTAGTTACAGTATGGTATTTGAGCGTATCAGAAAGCATGGTGTATTTGGGATTTGTTACAACAACGCTGTCTTTATAGAAAGCAGTGTTTGAATCCGGATAGTAATACCCCGTCTTGCTGGTTAAGGTGTTGTCTTTATTTACAATTTTACCATTGTTAAAATAATATGCAAAATTGTTTTTTCTGTCGTAATCTAGAAACTCAGTTGTTAATACAACATCTTTGTTTATAAGCCTAACATTTTCTCTTACCTCAGCCATTCCGGTATTTCCGAAGTAGTTTAGTTTATTTCCGTATAAATGTAAGGTGTCGTTTTGTATAATGTGAATATTTCCTACAGCGTTGAGTTTATTCTCTTTTTCGTTTAAATATGCAGTATCGCAAAACATGGTTGCTGTTTCGTGAGTAAACTTTACATGACCAATTAAAACATTAATGTCTTCGCCATATATTTCTTTATTCCCTTTTAAGGTGTCAGCATGTTTTACATTGATTTTTTTTTGAGCGATAGAAGAAATAGAGCCTCCTAAAAAATAGCACATTAGTATTATTAAAATGCTGATATGATTTTGCATTATTTGAATTTGTTGCTGTTAATAATTTAAAACGAAATTAAAAATACTTGTCGAATGCGAATATAGAAATTCTGAAGTTTTATTCTAAATTATTATTCGGAGACATATTAGGTTGTATTTGAGCCGTGGAGCTTTCAAAAAATATTTTCTTCTTTAAATAGATTGTGTCAGGCATTTGTTCTTTTTGGGGGTTAAATTGCAAGGAGTTGCTCATGTAATCTGGTGAGTCAATGGTCATGCAAATTTTATAACCCTTTTTAAAGTTTATCTGAAATACGCCTGAGCTGTCTGTTTTTAAGCTTGAAAAATCGTTAGTGCTTTCATCAATGTTAAGTTGAAAGAAGCATTGAGACTGAACGGAGGAATTAGAAATAGGAATTAATGTTTCTTGATCTACCACAACAGCTGTTCCTGTTATATTATAAGCCTCTCTTATACAAGAAATGTTTATTAAGAAACAAATAGTAATGAAAAAATATTTTAACCCTGTACAAATCATCCTCCATTCTTCAAAAACCTTTACAAAATAGTTAAAATAACTACTTAATCCAATTTTTATACTCAAAATTACAGCCTGCCCATTCGTCTCTTATCGTGATATAAGTATCCATCTGTTTTTCCTTAATCCATTCATTGATAGCGTCAGCCTTCTTCTTCTCTGTCATAATATTTTGAATCAGCTGATAATCGTTACTCATGTTAGCTCTATGTGGTGGTATTTTTCTTCTTTGTTTAATAATAATATATACATCCTGTCCTTTTTCATCTTTGATGCTAAATGGTTCTGATATTTCTCCTTCTTTTAATTTTTGCACTTCTTTAGCAATTAAAGGCAATCGCATAGAAGATAGCTCGGCTAATTCAAATTGAGATGATTGTGTTCTTTGGTTAACCATTAAACCGTTATTGGTTCTGGTATCTTTATCCATTGACCAATATAAGGCTGCATTTTCAAATGAAATACTGTCTTTTTCAATTAATGATTTTATAGAGTCTAGCCTGCTAATGGCAGCTTTGTTATTTTCAGCAGAAACTTTAGGCTTAATCAGGATGTGACGAACGTGAATTCTTTCGCCTTTTTTATCTAATAATTGAATAATATGGTATCCGAATTCTGTTTGAACAATTTTAGATACTTTATTTTTTTCTTGCATATTAAAGGCTACGTTGGCAAATTCAGGAACGTAAGTGGAACGTGTTGCCCAACCCATATCACCACCTCTGCTGGCACTTCCCGGATCTTCTGAATAAAGAACTGCCAGGGTGGCAAAATCTCTTCCTTCGGCAACCTGCTTTTGGAAATCGCGTAATTGTGATTTTACACGATCAATTTCTTTTTGGTCAATTTTAGGATATATCGCAATTTTTTGAATTTCATATTGCACAGGAACCATTGGTAAACTATCTTGTTCGGTTTTTCTGTAATAAGCTCTTACTTGTGATGGTGTAGGTTCTATACCTTCAGTAATGTTTTGTTGCATTGTTTGTGTCATCATCTGATCGCGCACAACCTGCATTTGTTCTTTTTTTATCTGGATAATTGATTTTTTAAACCACTCTTCAAGTTGTTCTTTACCACCAGCTCTGTCAATGAACATATTCATTTTACGATCTACTTCATTGATAACTGAGTTTTCGTTTACTTCCACACTATCTAAAACAGCTTGATTAAGCATTAATTTTTGAATTAATTGCTGTTCAAATAATTGACATTTTAAATCTCCTTTTGCCGACATACCTTGCATAATTGCTTGCTGATATTGGTATTCGATGTCAGATTTAAGTATCGCATTATCTCCTACAACGGCAATAACTTCATCAATTACATTTTTTTGTGCCAGAGTTGTATTAGGGGATATAAAAATCGCTGTTAGCGTTATTATTAGTGAGTAGAATATTTTATGCATATTTTTTATTTTTGGACAAATTTAATAGAATTTTATAACTTTTTCCTTTAAACCTTCCTGGTATAATTCTTCTTCAAGGTTTTTAATGAATTCAATACGTTTTTTGTTTAATAAAATAGCTTTTATCTTGTCTGTAACATATTGTAGTGGGGCTATTTCGTTCGATTTTTTGAAGTCGTTAAATGAAACAAAGTAATGAGCACTGGAATCGGAAATTTCATATGATTTATTGTATTTTAAAAAATTAGGAGTGTTTGGAATCGGTTTTGGTAATAATTTTGAGATGGCATCAACAGTAACCCACTGGTCTAAAAAAATATCAAAATTCAGAGCGTTTTGGTAACAGTATTCTTCCAGGGTTACCATATCTTCCGGATTGGTTGACTTATACCACTTTTTTACTTCGTTAATATTAGGTGCATTTAGTGGGATTTTAATAAATATCCCCTTAATAATATCCTCGTTTAAAATAAAATTTTCACTCATGTTGTTGTAATATTCCTCAATTTCTTTACTGGTAATTAAGGGGGAATATTTTTCGAGCAATAATTTTTGTTGGTATTTATGTATTAATAATGACGCACGGTAATTTTCTAATATTTGTTTTACATCTTTTTCTTCCGGTGACAGGTTTAATTCGGCTTTTCTTAACAGCAAAGATGATTTGACCCATCTGGAAATATAATTTTGTGTGAAAGCAAGACTGTCGTTTTTGCTTAAATTCTTTGGAATAGCTTTTTGTAACTCTTCCACTGTTAGTATTTTTCCATCAACAGAAGCAACAGGGGGAGAGGTTTCTGTTGAAGAAATCCTTGAACATGAACTTATCATTAATATAGTAATTATGACTCCAATAGGATAAGTAACTTTCATATGAATATTATTTGTTTTTTTCAGAGTATTTCAGAGCTTTTAAATGAACTATAGGATTGTATTTGTTTTTAAGTTTTTCAATCCATTGCTTTTCAATTTCATTTTGGTAATCACTAATAACCTGTCCTTTTGTTTCATCTAATTCTTTATATTTTCTTGGTGTAATTTCTCCAATAGCAAATCCGTAGCGAAAATCTTTATCAATTTTGCCTTCTGAATTTTTTATGTTCCAGATATCTTTATCTAAAACTTTATATTCACCTTTACTAAACTCACCTTGCAAGCACCTGAATTTATCTGAAGGGAAAAGTGATTTTAGCGAATCAGCAGAAATGCCCGGTGTATATTGCAGTTGTTTCTTTAGTTTAGAATAGGTTTTTTTATCTTTTGAAAAATAAGCCTTTCCTACTAATTTTTCAGGTTCATAGTAGTTGTTTTTATGATTGTTATAATAGTTTGCTATGCCTGAGCTGTCTAAACTTGCTTTATTCCATATTTCTTTTTGGCTAATTTCAAAAATTAATAAGCCATCATGATATTCATTCAATAAATATTTGTATTCAGGATATTTTTTATCTAATTGTGTTTTTTCAAATTCTATTATTCTATCGTCAAAATAAGATTTAATTAAAGATTCAACGGAATTGTTTTTTATGGCACTTATAAAGTGTTTGTTTTTATTTAAGTGTTCAAATAAATCTTTAATTGTAATGTGTTCTGAGCTAAAAGATGCGATAGTATCATTATTGTTGAATTCGGTAAAAAAGTTCTTGTCAGTGGCTTTTGATTTTATTTGGTTTAGTAAGGAATCATTTTGTAAGAAATTATATTCTTTTTTTAATTTATTGATAACACTTTGTTTTCCTTTGTCAGCTCTTTCGTCTCTTGATATTTTCTGTGTTATTTCTTTTTCCATTTCTTCATAGCTTTTTACGCCTCTTTTGTCTAAAAGTTTGATGATATGGAAACCGTAAGGTGTTTTAATTACTTTAGAAACAGCACCAATACTATCAAGATTAAAGGCAGGTTCACTAAATTCAGGGATCATCCGTCCTGATCCAAACCAGGGTAATTCGCCATTGTTTTTTGCGCTATTTCTGTCTTCAGAAAAGTTTTGTGCAAGAGTTCCGAAATCATCACCTTTTAATATTAACTGATAAATAGAGTCAATTTTTGCTTTTTTATCATCTATTAAATTTTGAGGAGCATCCGGGGGAAACATCATCATAATATGAGCTGTTTTTAACTCACCACGGTTTGGTCTTTTTGCATGAACTTTAATTAAGTGATAACCAAATTTTGTTTTTATAATATCTGATACTTGGTTAACTGGTGTGTTGTAAGCTGCCGATTCAAAAGGATAAACCATCATAAATCCACTGAAAAAGCCAAGTCTGCCCTTGTTTTTCTTTGCAGAAGGATCTTCTGAAAATTCTTGAGCCAGTAGGTTAAAATCTTCCCCTTTATTAATTCTGTCCTGTATAGTTTTTATTTTATTATATGCTCTTAAAGTATCTTCGGGAGTTGCATTATGAGACAAGCGGATTAAAATATGGCTGGCATCAACTTCGTGCGTTAACCTGTTGTAGGCTTCTCTTTTTAAACTTTCGGTAACTTCTTTGTTTGAAAGATAAGGCTTAGCCAGTTCGTCTTTATAATAGTTATATTCTTTTTTAAATGAAGTTAAAGTGTCCAGCCCTTGTGCCATGGCCTCGTGAACCTTAAGTTTGTAGTTTACAAAAAGTTCAATATATTCTTTTTTTGATTTGGGTTCTTCTGTATAACTATTGTTTTTGTTGTAGATAAAATCAAATTCGTCAATAGTGTAATTAGTATTTTCAATGCTTAGTAGTGTATGGTTGTTCTGTGAAACTGTAGTTTGTGCAATTATTATAGCAACAACAGAAAGCAGAAATTTAATTCGTGTCATTTTATTATTTATTTTAAACTAAAAAATACTATCACTACTCAAACAGGTAAAATCAAATATTATTGTGCTCTACTATGTTTTAAGGAGGCTAAATAAAATAAAAAAGCCCGGAAAACAAAAGTTTACGGGCTTTATAAATATGTAATAATTTTAATTACCTGGTGTAATTAGGTGCTTCTCTGGTTATGGTAACATCGTGTGGGTGATTTTCCTGTACACCTGCATTTGTGATTCTTGTGAATTTAGCATTGTGAAGTCCTTCTATGGTGCTTGCTCCACAATATCCCATACCTGCTCTTAATCCACCAATTAACTGATAGATAACTTCGTTGAGAGTACCTTTATAAGGAACTCTTGCAGAGATGCCTTCTGGTACTAATTTACTTACGTCATCTTCAACATCCTGGAAGTACCTGTCTTTAGAGCCTTGTTGCATTGCTTCAACAGAACCCATCCCTCTATATGTTTTAAATTTACGACCGTTGTAAATTACTGTTTCACCCGGAGATTCATCTACACCTGCAAATAGAGAACCTGCCATAATACAGCTGCCCCCTGCAGCAATGGCTTTTACTATATCACCTGAGTACCTGATTCCTCCGTCAGCAATTACAGGCACTCCATATTTTGCTGCTTCCTGAGATACTTCATAAATTGCAGATAATTGAGGCATACCAACACCTGCAATAATTCTGGTAGTACAAATAGATCCGGGTCCAATACCTACTTTTAATGCATCAGCACCTGCATCGATTAAATCTTTTGCAGCTTCTGCAGTAGCAATATTACCTACAACAACTTCCAGGTTTGGATATTTCTTTTTAGTTTGTTTGAGTGTTTCAATTACACCATGGCTGTGTCCGTGTGCAGTATCAATAACGATAGCATCAACACCGGCATTTACTAAAGCATCAATTCTTTCAAATGTATTAAAAGTTACACCTACACCGGCAGCAACTCTTAATCTTCCTGTTTTATCTTTGCAGGCAAGAGGTTTGTTTTTTGCTTTAGTAATATCTTTATATGTTAAAAGTCCAATTAGTTTATTGTCTTTGTCAACTACAGGGAGTTTTTCAATTTTATGTTTTTGAAGAATTTCAGCAGCTAAAACCAGGTCGGTAGTTTGGTTGGTTGTAATTAAATTTTCAGAAGTCATAACTTCTGCAATTTCACGATTCATATCAGCCTGGAATCTAAGATCGCGATTGGTAACAATTCCAACTAAATAGCCATAATCATCTACAACCGGAATACCCCCAATCTTGTATTCTTTCATAATAGCTAAGGCATCACCTACATTTTTATCTTTTTTAATGGTGATAGGATCAAAAATCATCCCGTTTTCAGCACGTTTAACCACCTGAACTTTTTTAGCTTGTTCTTCAATGGTCATGTTTTTATGAATAACTCCAATTCCTCCTTCACGAGCAATAGCAATAGCTAAACGCTCTTCAGTAACCGTATCCATAGCGGCTGAAACAATCGGGGTGTTGATGGTAATATTTTTTGTAAACTTAGATGCTAAGCTTACATCGCGAGGTAAAACCTGAGAATAAGCAGGTATTAATAATACGTCGTCGAAAGTTAAGCCGTCTGATACTATTCTATCTTCTAAAAATGACATGATGTTGATGATTTATTGAATTAGAAAATTTTGGCAAAATTACTAAATAAAATGAATCCACAAGACCCTTTATGATTTTTTAATGAATTAACCATTTTAAAAGAAAAGTGTAAATAAGATGAAATTGTGCTAATGCCAGGTAACCCGATCTCGACATAAAGTTTTAAGCGGATTCAGGTTCATAAGTTTTTTATATTTTTGGACTAAAGATTCTTAAATAAAGAATATGTATTGATGGGAAGTGAAGAAGAACATTTAATAAGAAAAATAATACATATAGATATGGATGCTTTTTTTGCATCTGTGGAACAGCGTGATTTTCCTGAATTAAAAGGAAAACCAATTGTAGTAGGATCTTCATCTCAAAGAGGAGTTATAGCTGCAGCCAGTTACGAAGCCCGTAAATATGGTATTTATTCAGCAATGTCTTCTCAGGTTGCTTTGAAAAAATGTCCGGGTCTTATTTTTCAAAAACATAGGTTTGATGTTTACAAGTCAGTTTCATTACAAATTATGAATATACTGCATGATTATAGTGACCTGGTGGAGCCTTTAAGCATTGATGAAGCATTTATAGATGTAACCAGAAATAAAAAAAATCATAATTCGGCAACACTTATTGCACAGGAGATCAAGAAAAGAATTTTTGTAGAGACACAATTAACAGCTTCAGCCGGAATTAGTGTGAATAAATTTTTAGCAAAAATAGCCTCTGATCAGGATAAACCTAACGGGCTTTTTGTGATTAAACCAGATGGTGTTTTATCGTTTATTGAACAGTTGCAGGTTAAGAATTTTTATGGAGTAGGGAAGAAGACTGCGGAGCGAATGAATCAATTGGGAATTTATACCGGAAAGGATTTACAAAAATGGAGTTTAAATGGATTGGTAAAGAATTTTGGTAAAGCAGGACATTTCTTTTATTCTATCAGCAGAGGAATTGATAACAGACCCGTAGTTCCTAATCGAATCAGAAAATCAGTAGGTATTGAAAATACTTTTTCTGTTGATTTAAAAGAGGCCGCAGATATTTACAGAGAATTAGAGTGTTTGATAGATGGTTTGTGGCATAGAATGATCCGAACTGAAAAATTTGGTAGAACGCTTACATTAAAAATCAAGTTTAATGATTTTAAGCAACAAACTTATAGTAAAACCTTACTGCGAAATATAGACGAAAAAAAAGTACTTACCGTGTTGGCAAGTACTTTATTACATAATGCTATAATTGATAAACCATTAAGGTTAATGGGATTGTCAATTTCAAACCTGATAGGAAATGAATCACAATTGCCATATCAGTTAACTATTAACTTTGATTAGTTAATGGTTTCAAGTTTATTAAGCAATTCAATGGTTTTAGCCATTAAATTTTTTCTCAGTGTTTGATAGTATGCCTTAACAATTTTTTTATTGTCTTTCCCGTCAGGATGATTTGTTCTTGAAACAAATTCATTTCTCATTTCTATAGCTTCTACCATGATAGGTTGAATTTGCTCTTCTTTTACACTTTCAATAAGAGCAAATTTCATGTAAGCCTGAGAAAGAATCTCTGAAGCTAAATAGTTGATATCCTTTTTTAATTCTTTGCGATTTGCCATAACAAATAAAGTTATAATTTATAATGCAAGATACACTTATTTTTTAACTATCAAGCCAGTTTTTAAATACAGATGCTTTAGCTCTGCTGATCACAAATTTTTGATCAAATTGAGGCATGAGTTTAACAATGAGCTTACCTCCGAAATAGTTCTCCAACGAATGAATTGCATTCATATTAACTATAGCCTGGCGGTTTGCTCTTATGAAAATAGAAGGGTCTAATTCTTCTTCAAGTTTATCGAGTGTGAAATTAATGATGTGTTCTTTTTTATCAAAAGTAACTGCATAGGTTAATTTTGATTCAAAATAAATATATGCAATCTCTGTAACCGGAATTGAAAAGAAGGCATCTCGTTTTGAAACAAGAAATCTTTTTCTGAATGGATTTGCTCCTTTATTCAAATTACTTAAAATATCCTTGTAATCTATGGATGAAGATTGTGTGGATTCAAATTTTTTAATAAGATTTTCCAGTTTTTCAATGGCATTAAGAAGTAAATCTTTTTTTACTGGTTTTAATAAATAGTCAACACTATTAAGTTTAAATGCTTTAACTGCATATTCGTCGTAAGCTGTAGTAAAAATTACTCCACAGTCTATGTTGGTTTTATCAAAAATTGAAAAGCTAATACCATCGGATAATTGAATGTCAAGAAATATTAAATTAGGTTGTTCGTTGTTATTAAGCCAGTTAATAGTGTCTTCAACGGAGTCAAATATGTCAATAATATTCCATTCCGGTCTTAGCTCATCAATCATGTTTTGCAACATCTGAGCACTATGCATTTCATCTTCTACTATAATAACATTAAAAGCCATTGTACATCTTTTATCGTTAATTAATCAAAGGTATTTCTACCCTGTAAATATCATTATCTTCAATGATTTTTAACTCCTCGTCGGTTAAAATTTTCAGTCTCTTACTTAAATTAGACAAGCCAGTTTTTGTTGAATAAGTAGATTCTTTCAGTTGTTTATTGTTAACAACATAAAGTCTGCCGTCAATTATCCCTATTCTAATTACCAGGGGTTTTGTTTTAGATGCAATATTATGTTTGATGGCATTTTCTACTAATATCTGGAGACTCAAATGAGGAACTTTCATTTTACGATAATTCTCATCAACATCAATATCAACCTTTAATCCATTAGCCACTCTTGTCATATGTAAAGTTGTATATGCTTTAAGAAAAATAAGTTCATCCTCAACAGATACAGCAACTTGCCCTTCTTTAGTTAAAACATATCTGTATACATCAGTGAAATTTTCGGCAAAATTAATAGCTTTTTCTTTATCGCTATGAATAATTGCTATTAATGTACTAAGATTATTAAATAAAAAATGAGGATTAAGCTGATCTTGTAGTGCTTTATAATCACTAATAATTTTATCCTGTTTTAGTTTTTCATTTTCATAAATGAAAAAATTTAAGCTTTCGTGCAGGTTTCGTGCAATGATAATAATTACATATATTATTAAATATAAAAATCCAATTAAAAGAATAAGATTGTATTTTTCAGAATCGTCTACAATACCTTTAATAAAATTCTTTTCTATTTTAGGGATGTAAATATTAGCTGTAAAAAAGAAAACTACAGCAAAGATAAACAGGGCTATTATCCTTTTTTTTATAGAAGTATGCCAAGGAAATTTAATGGCAATTATTTTATCGAATAATAGTATTGATTCTGTAAATGTAAAGAATACTGCCATTGAAAAAATAACTCCTTCAAATCCATAATCAACATCGTTAAGTATAACCTTGTATATGATATAGTGAAAACTAAACCCAAGTAAAAGTGTAAAAAGAATTCTTTTTTTAAAAGTTACCGAAGTTTCTTTATGAAGTTTTCGCCAGTGACGACATTTTTCATCGAATTTGCTAAAATTCTTTGCCATAGAAATTATCATTGCATATAGCTTTGTAGGTTTAATGTCAAAAATACGATTAAAACTACAAAACAAAAATTCTGCTATTAACCTGTATTATAATAAGAAAAAAGCCCGCCCCTAAAAAGAACCAGAAACATTGAAGAAAAATTAATAGGGACGAGACTTTAAAATGATTAATTATAATAAACCAATTACTTTTTTATACTTTGTTTTTAATATCTCAAACTGTGTTAATGCTTCTATCTCTTGAGCAACAGCATCCTGCCATGAGGCTTGAGCATTAAGCAGGTCGGTTGTTGTGTTTAACCCAACTTCAAAACTGGCCTCTGTTTCTTCCAGACTTTCCTGGGCTTCAGCTTTGTTTTTTTGCGATAATAATATATACTCATATCCTTCTTGTAGCTGGATGGTGATTTGCTGAACTTCCAGTTGTATTAATTCCTGTGAATTGCTTAGGTTTAAATCGGCTTGTTGTAGACGAGCCTGCGCTGCTGATTTTTTATGTTTTTTTTCAAACCAGTGAAATACGGGGATAGATAATTGACCTCCTACCGTAACAGATGCATCATCGTATAAATCATTACTTAATTTGTACTTGTCATACGAAATTTGAGCTCCTAGTTGAGGCAGGTATTCGGCGTTTACCATTTTCTTTTGATATGAGTAAACATCTTTTTGGCCTTCAAGCATTTTTAGTTCCTGACGTTGGGATAACGCTTGCTGCGAGCCATCACTAAAGTCAGGAAGTTTTGGATTTACATCTGCTTTATCAGTGATGATAATTTCTGTATTAAGTGGCAATCCAATTACCTGGCATAGATTCATCTGCATCAGCCGGAATCCATTTTTTGCACGAAGTAAATTTAATTCAGCATCATTTTTTTGTACGGTAACTTTAAGTTTTTCACTTTTAGGTTTTAATCCCAAGTCGTACATATCCGACATTTGTAGTTCTAAACTATCGAGCATCTGAACATATGATTCTGCCAATTTTACTTTTTCTTTTAAGGCTGCAAGATTCCAATAAGCATCATCCGTGTTATAAATAACTTCAGCTTCCTCAAGTTGATAGGCTTGTTCTTGAATTTCAACCCCTTTTTTAGCCATTTTGTTAGCTAAACGAACCTGGCCTCCTGCATAAATAGCTTGTTTAACAGTTACGCTTCCTTGCAATATTGATAATTTTTCAGTATTCAGAGTCATCCCCGGAAAATACGCATTGCTTTCTGTTGTTCCGCTGGCATCAGTAGGGAGTTGAAATCCCGGAATTGTCATGTCGTCAAGTGTGGGCATATATGAAGCTGTTCCACTCGCATCAATATTTGGAAGATAGTTTGTAAAGGCCTCTTTTTTTTCAGCTATGGCTTCTTGCTTTTGTTGTGCCGCAATTTTTAAAGATTTATTAAATTCTAAAGCTAAATCTCTTGATTCCTGCAAGCTGAGCGACTTTTGTGCCCAAACGATGTTGGGCAACAAAAGAGCTATAAAAATCATTATATATGAATGTGTCTTGTTATTCATTTTTTGTTGTTAATCATGTAAAACTTTAGTATCCACTTTGTAAAGAATTGCATACATTACCGGAATTACTACAAGGGTAACTATTGATCCAATTAATAAACCAAACATTATGGCCACTGCCATTCCTTTAAACATAACATCAAACAATAAAGGAATCATTCCTAATATTGTAGTTAGTGATGCCATCATTACAGGGCGTAATCTTGAAATAGCAGAATTGATGATAGCTTTTAGAGGCTCAATTCCTCTTCTTAATTCATCATTAATTTCATCCAGTAATACAATAGCATTTTTAATCATCATACCTATCAACCCTAAAGTACCTATTATACCAACAAAACCAAATGGAATTTGCATGATGTGATATCCTACAGCAATACCCATTATGGCTAAGGGAACCACCGACATTACAATGATTGGCTGCTTAAAGTTGTTGAATAAAAGAATAACGATTAAAACCATTATACCTAAGGCTAAAGGTAGTAATCGAAATAAATTATTTTGAGAATCAGCACTGTCTTTATGGTCTCCCAGCCATTCAAGAGTATACCCATGGGGCAACTTGATAGCCTCTATTTTTTTGTGGATAGTATTCCAAACTTCAGGAGCTGTATATTCACTCTTTGGATTACATTGTGCTTTGATGGCTCTTACTCCGTTATATCTTCTTACTGTTCCGTTTTCCCATTTTACGTTAACCGAATCAATAACCTGACCCAGTGGTGTGCTGGTCATTGTATTTCCCCATACTGGAACTGATTCAATGTTTTCAATATTTTGCCCCACAGGTTCTTCCATTTTTAGGATAACAGGAAGAACATCTTGTCCTTGATACAAAGCTCCTACCGGCATTCCGTTTGAAGCTATTGATAATGAATTGGCTACGTTGCTTCTGGTTATTCCGGTTAATCTTGCCTGATCAATAGAGTATTCAGGAATGATTACTTTTGATTGGTTTTTCCAGTTGTCTGTAGTGAGTTCAGTCATTGGACAGTTTCGCATTATTTCTTTTGCCTGGTCTGCTAAATCACGTAAAATGGCAGGGTCGGCACCCGAAAATTTAGCTTCAATCATATATTCACTAAAAATAGGACTATATGTTCTGCTTCTTATAAAAGCCTGAGGGTATTTTTTTTGTAAATATTCTACAATTTCAGCAGATGTTTTCTGTGCTATTTCAAAACTTTCTGTGTCAACAATGAGTTCTCCGTAATTACTGTTAAGGTTGGTCATGGGACGTAACAAGGTATAGCGTGCTGGGGTTTGTCCTATGGATATGGTTACATTGTCTACACCTTCCCAGTTCTTCACATCTTTATAAACCTCATCAAGGTCTTTTTCAACCTGGTAAATATTGCTTCCCTGAGGTAACCAATACTCAATTACATATTGAGGGTAGTCTAGTGTTGACATAAATTCCTGTCGAATAAATTTGAACGACCACAAGGAAATTACTAGTAATACTACAGTAATACCAATAAATAACGATTTGTGCCAAAGCATTTTACCAAGAATGTTTTTAAACCATTTGTACAGGCCATTGTTGTATAGTTCATTATCACCGTTACTGTTTTTTGCGGTTTCTTTTTTATAAAACCAGGTTGCCATATACGGTGTTTGAATCATTGCAAAAACCCAACTCAGGAAAAGAGAAATTGCTAATACATAAAATAAGGAACTTAGGTATTCTCCCGTACTTCCAACAGAAAAACCCAGGGGCATAAATGCCAGGATAGCAATAACAGTTGCACCTAAAAGAGGTATTGCCGTTTTTTGTGCTGTATTGACAAATGCTTTTTTTCGATCTATTCCTTTCTTAAGGTCTATAAGGATACCATCAGCAACAACTATGGAGTTGTCAACCAACATACCCATAGCAACAATAATAGCAGCAAGGGATACACGCTGAAGTTCTAATCCAAATCCCAGCATTACAATAAAAGTTCCCAAGATTGTAAAAACCAAACCGCTGGCAATAAGTAAACCGGAACGTAAACCCATTGCGAAAAGCAAAACCACAATTACAATTAATACTGATTCAATCAGGTTAACCATAAAGCCCCTTATTGAAAGTTGAACTCTTTCGGGTTGGTAAAATATTTTATTAATCTCGATACCTACAGGGAGGTTGTTTTCGATTTCAGAAATTTTTTGATCAAAAATTTCTCCGACTTTAATAACGTTTACTTTGCTTTCCATTGAAATAGCCAATGACATTGCCTTTTTCCCGTTGTATTTAAAGTCTCCTCGTTTGGGCGTGTAAAAGCTTCGCTCAACAGTTGCGATTTCACTTAAAACAAAAGAGCCTCCTCCCGGAACCTGGATCAAAAGATTTTTAATATCGTCAATACTTTTAAATTTCGCTCCTAAACTTAAGCGGATACGTTCTGAACCAACAACAACATTGCCTGGATTAACAATAGTAGATTGATCGTTGATTGATTGCACAATTAACATTGGGTTAATACCTAATTGTGCAAACTTTTCTGTAGAAAATTTAATGTCAACGGTTTCGGTTTGCTGTCCAAATATTTCAATTCTTTTAATGTTATCAACCATGAGCAGTTCGCGCTTGATGTACTCTACATAGTCGTTTAATTCGTTATAGGAGTATCCGTCGGCACTTACAGAAAGGAATATACCATATACATCACCATAATCGTCTAACACAATTGGTTCACTGGCTTCTGAGGGTAAATCGCCTTTTGCATCATGTATTTTTCTGCGCAAATGATCGTATATTTGGGGCATTTGTGGAGAGTTAACGTAGTCGTCAAAGTTGACTGTGATTTCCGACATTCCATCTACCGATCGGGATTCGATAAAATCAATATTTTCGAGTTTTTGAATTGCTTTTTCCAATACATCAGTAACCTCTAATTCTACTTCGGAAGCAGAAGCCCCCTGGTATGGGGTCATAATTACTGCAGATTTAATAGCAATTTCGGCATCTTCTAATTTACCTAGGCTGTCATAGGCCAGCATACCTCCAAAAAATACTGCAAACAACAGAGCAGAAATAAAAGCCTTTTGGTTCAGTATTTTTTCTAAAAATCCTTTGTTCATAATAAACCTCCGATGTTTGTTTCTGTTTGTTGTGGTAATAATTTAACTTTTTGTCCTTCGACTAAAGAGTGTACACCGGCAGTCACTACTTTTTCTCCAATTTTTACATGGTCGTTTATTTCCATTAATCCATTTCCGTGAATTTTTATTACAGAAACCTCATGTTTTTGAACGCACATATTTGCATCAATAATCCAGATGTATTTTTTACCAGCCTGAGAAAAAACTGATTCAACCGGTACTAAAAAACTGTCATTGTTGTTTGGGGCTTTCTGTACATATACTTTGGCTACCATACCTGGTTTAACTTTATCAAGATTGTCTTTTTCTAATAAAAATTTAGCTTCGAACATATGATCATCACCAGTTTTTTTACCTAGAGATTTAAGCTTTGCTGGTATTTCTGTTTGGTCTGCATTTTTTATGCTGCATGTTATTTTAGTGAAATCGTTGATTTCATTTATTTGTCCTTCCGGTATGCTGACAACAACTTCTAAGTCACTAAAATCAAGAAGTTCAATGATAGGTTGTCCTGCTGATACTGTTTGAAAGTTTTCAATCATTTTTTTATTGATATAACCTGAAAACGGTGCTTTTAAATCGGTGTCTGTCAGTGCATTCATTGCAGCATCGTATTGACTTTTAGCCATTAAATAACCTGCCTTTAATTGGTCTAAAGTATTTTCAGGTAGTTTTTTACGTTCGTAAAGTTCCTGATAACGTTTGTATTCTGATTTGGCCTGGGTAAACTGTGCCTCGGTAGCTTGTATCTGAACTTTGTAGTCTCGTTTATCAATGCTGGCTAATATTTGTCCTTTTTGTACGTAATCTCCTTCATCTACAAGTAGTTCTTGAACAGGACCACTCACTTTAAATGATAAAGTGACTTCACGACGTTCCTTAACTACACCGTTATAGATTAATTTATTGCTGTCGTGAGAAGGACGAACCTCGGTTGTTTTTACGTACCGTGCTGTTTCTTTGTTTATAGGTGTATTACTTCCGCACGAGTATAGAAATACTGTTGTCGGAATTAAATACGCGATAAAAAAGCTTAATCTTTTCATTTTTATTCTAATTAATTTATTCTTTTCTTCAATTTTGAATCTTATTCTTTAGCAAAAATACTTGGTAAATAGTTATATGCTGTATAGTAATATAATGAAGTGTATAAATGCATGAATGAAGTTTATATATTGATATATTAGCAATATGAACATTTGAAGCAATGGGTAAAAGGTGCGAATTTATGATTTATAATGGTATTTAGCTAATATAACCTGCTTGTTTAAAGAGTGACCCTGTTGGATGGTAAAAAAAGAAGCTGTTCAAAATAGTAGATTGAACAGCCTCCATGAGTACGTTTAAGGAGAGTTAATTTGTGTTTAAAAGTTTTGTTAATTGATTATTTTACATTTGTTTAAGGAGGTTTCTGACAGCATCAACTGATTCAACTTTATATGCTGCTTTGGTATGTTTCATTCCAACTTTAATTGTTACAGCGTCTTCGGGTAATTCACGAAACATAAATTCATCTGTCCAGTCATCACCAATAGCCATAATAAAATCAAAGTTTTTGTTGTTAAGAAACTTTAGTGCAGCAACGCCTTTATTAATTCCACCACTTTTTACTTCAATCACTTTATTTCCTTCCATAATTTCAAGGTTGTGATTGGATAGGTGTGTGTTTAAAGCATCTTTAATTTCATTTGCCCTTAGTTCTCCTTGTTCGGGTTCTGCTTTACGGAAATGCCAAACCAGCGAGTAGTTCTTTTCTTCAATAAAACTACCGGGGGTTCGATCCACAAAATGTTCCATGATAGGACGAACATTGGGCATCCAGTTATTGTTTACAGCTGATAGCATTTTCCAGTCTCCATCAACCATTTTTAACCAGACTCCATGTTCACAAATTAAATTTACTTTATGATTTGCAAACCATTTTTCAAGAGTGTACCTGTCTCTGCCACTAATAATAGTAACAGTGTTTAACTTATTAGATGTTAGATTTTCTATAATAGAGTGTAATTCTTCATCTGGTTTTGCATCTTGCGGGTTTTTCTTGAAGTGAGCCAGTGTACCATCGTAGTCAAGGAAAATGGCTCTTTTCTTTGAGTTCGTATATTTTTTAATAAGCTTAGGAGCAAGTACTTTAGTGATTCTTTTTGCTAAAAAGTCATTTTGTACACTCTCGGCTTTTTCCAGTGACTTAATAAACTCGTTGGCCCATTTAAATACATCATAACGTTGAATCCGTTCTTTCATGTATGCCATTCTGTTTTTTTGTTCCTCAACCGTCATTGTTAGTGCCTGGTGAATGCTATCTGCCATATCTTCATCATCAACAGGGTTGATGATTAAAGCTTCACCCATTTCTTTGGCAACACCAGCCATCTCGCTTAGGATAAGTACTCCTGTGTTATTGATTCTTGATGCGACGTATTCTTTAGCAACCAGGTTCATACCATCTCGAACAGGAGTAATTAATGCGACATCGCAAGAACTGTATAATTCTATTAAATTATTGAAAGGTAACGAGCGATAGAAATACCAAATAGGTGTATAGTTAATGCTACCATAGGTACCATTGATGTTTCCAACCAGTTCGTCAACTTCTTTCTTCAGTAACTGGTAATGATCTACTTGTCCTCTTGAGGGCACTGCCAGCATTATTAGTGTTACCTTTTGGCGAAATTCAGGGTATTTTTCTAAAAAGCGGGCAAAGGCTCTTAATCGATTGGGGATTCCTTTTGTGTAGTCAAGGCGATCAATGGATAATATTAATTTGCGTTCAGGAGAGGCTAAAAAATATTTATCAAGCTCTTTATGTAATTCAGATTTTTCACTCACGGCTTTTAAGCTGACGTTATGTGCATTAGAAGTGAATTTTTCATAATCAATACCCATTGGAAATGAGTCGGCAATAATGATTCTTTCATCAATATGAATTTGATTAAAAGAAATTTCATACCCAAATAATCGTCTGATGCAACTAAAGAAATGTCGCTCGTAATCGTAGGTATGAAATCCGATCAGGTCGGCACCAAGCATTCCTTGAATAATATCCTTTCGCCATGGAAGCATCCTGAAAACTTCGAATGAAGGGAACGGGATGTGTAAAAAGAAACCAACAGTAACATTGGGTTTCTTAGATTTAATCATTTCAGGCACCAATAATAACTGATAATCATGAACCCAAACAGCATCTCCATCTTCAATTTTCTCCAATGCTGCATCTGCAAATTTCTGGTTTACATTTTTATAAGTCTCCCAATCAGTTTGGTGAAACTCTGCAAATTGGGTGAAATAATGAAATAATGGCCAGATAGTACGGTTACTAAAACCTTCGTAAAACAAATGTATCTCTTCAGTGTTTAAATGAACAGACGAACAATTTTCATTGTTAAATAAAATATCAATCTTTTTTTGTTTGTCTTCAGAAATAGTATCGCTATCTATTCCGGGCCATCCTATCCAGGTTCCACCATAGTCTTTATAAATGGATTTTATACCTGTAGCTAAGCCTCCAACACTGGCTTCGAGAGAAATTTCTTCTCCTTCTTCTTTTATACTGAAGGGGAGTCTGTTTGAAACAATGTGAATTTTTTGCATAGATATAGCGTTTTTTATTTGAATTTTAGAAATATTACTCCTTTTTTTGGAGGTATTACAAAACTAACCAATAATTTTTAATATAGGTAATATATGGGAAATCTGAATTACGGGATTATCGGGAATTGTAAATCGGCAGCATTAGTTTCTGAAAAAGGAAGTATCGATTGGTTATGTTTACCAAAATTTGATGCACCATCAGTTTTTGCAAAACTTTTGGATGAAAATAAGGGCGGTTCTTTAAGTGTTGAACCAAAAAATTTATTATCAATAGGTCAGGAGTATATCGAAAGAACTAATCTTTTATGTACTCGTTTTGTCTGTGAAGACGGCGTTTTTGAGGTCATTGACTTTATGCCGCGATATAAAACAGGTAATGCAGGGGCATATGCGCCACCTGATGTGATTCGTATTTTTAACAGAATTAGTGGTGCTCCGGTTTTTAAGTTAAAGTATAATCCTAAGTTAGAATATGGTCTTCATTCTACTGAAGTTTCTGTACATAGCAAGTTTATTAAAGCAGTAACTAAAAAGGGAGCTTATGATTCTCTTTACCTGTATTCTGATTTTGATTATAAGGATATCATACAAGAGAAAGAATTAACTCTTACGGCAAGTAAATTTGTGTTGGTTAGTTATAATCAAAAGCTTTTAAGACAGGATATTCACCGCGTTAAGCTTCAAATGGAGCGCACTAAGGTATACTGGTTAAATTGGTCTGAGAGAACGACTACTTTTAGCAAATATAATGAGGAAATCAACAGAAGTGCTCTTACTTTAAAATTGCTAAGTTACCAGAAAACAGGGGCAGTGCTTGCTGCACTTACCACTTCTTTACCTGAAACTATTGGAGAAGTGCGAAATTGGGATTATCGTTATTGTTGGATTCGTGATGGTTCAATGGTGGTGAAAATTTTAAACCATTTAGGGCATAAAACCGTTGCTAAAAATTACCTGAATTTCATTGTAAATATTCTTCCTGAAAAGGATGAAAAAATGCAGATAATGTATGGAATCAGCGGGGAAAAGAAATTGTCTGAATATGAACTTCCTCACCTGTCGGGATATGCAGGCTCAAAACCGGTGAGAATAGGAAATGCAGCATATAAACAAAAACAAAATGATATATATGGTATTTTAATGGATGCTATATATCAACATTTTTAGTCTTTATTCTGCTACACTTGATTTTAGTGAGGACTTGTGGACAGTGGTGAGAAATGTGTTGTTAAAATGGTAGAGCGAAACTGGATGAAGCCTGACAAAGGGATTTGGGAGATAAGAGGAGAGAGTAAGCATTTTACTTTTAGTAAGGTGTTGTGTTGGGTTGCCATTGACAGGGCTCAAAAAATTGCAGCGCTGCTTGAGCAGGAGAGCTATATGGTGAAGTGGAAAAAACTTGAAGATAAGATTAAAGCAGATATTGAAAAAAATGCATGGTCTGAGGCAAAACAGTCATATACCCAGGCATATGGTAGCGAAGATATGGATGCTTCTGTATTGTTAATGGAGAGTTATGGCTTTATAGATGGCAATAATGAAAGGTATAAATCAACAGTTTATGCCATTCAAAAGGAATTAGAACATAAGGGGTTGATGTTTAGGTATGTAAATCATGATGACTTTGGCTTGCCTAAAAGTGCTTTTACAATTTGTTCATTTTGGCTGGTAAATGCTTTATATAAAATAGGTGAAAAGGAAGCAGCTATTGAGCGTTTTGAAAAATTATTGGTTTATAGCAATCATTTGGGATTGTTTAGTGAAGTTTTAGATTTTGAAACCAAGCGACAATTAGGGTAATTTCCCTCAGGCATATTCTCATTTGGCTTTAATTGAAACAGCTATAAATATTTCGGAAGGAGAAGTTTCGAAAGAAGAAAAAATTAAAAGTGCAATCAGATAAATATCTTAGAATTAGCAGGCAACAATAGTAAAAGTCTTGTTGCCTGCTAATTTTTATTTCAATAATTGAGATAGCTCATTTCTTAAAGAATTCCGGTTTCTCAAGTTTGTATTCTTCAGCTTTTTTCTTCCATCCAACAGATATCGATTCAACAGGGTATTGAATTAAGAGAGCTAATTGGTCTCTTGTTAAATTGGAAGTTACCTTTAAAAATTGTAACCTTATACTTTTCTCTTACATCGGTTTGTATATTTTCATCAAGAGTCAAAGGAATAATATCGATCTGTTTTAATTTTAAAGAAAGCGGAGTTCCTTCTTTCAAGTATCCAAAATACCTATTACCATCACCTAAATATACTTCCCACGTAAATCCCAGTTTAGCTTGCCCTTTGTCTATGAAACATTGAGCTTTTCCTCTTATCTTATTTTGCGGATGACCAAAAAAACGATCCAGTCTTTCGCTTGTTGCAAAATATAGCTCTTCTAAATTACCCTCTATACTTTTATCTAAAGCTAAATTATTTGAACCGATGTTTTCTATTTGTTTAATTTCTTGTTTGTACTCCCAGGTACCGTCGTTGTATAAAATAACCTGTTTCCCATTTGTTGTAGTAGCTTCTGTTTGACCATAAGAAAGAAGTGAACTTAATGCAAAAAATGCTAAAAATACTGATCTCATTTAATTATTAATTATATGTTTGTTTTATGACGATATGAATATAGTGTTTTTATTTTATGTTTGTTTGTAGTCTTTAACAAAGGAGTTTAAATTAGATATTGATGTGTAAAAAATATCAAACGAATGATTCATTTCCAGCACTATATTTTTTAATGTATTTATGGATGTTACCAGGTTTTTATTTTCGTTGATACTTGAGTTGGTATGATTTTTAACCTCTTGAACTATTTCTGAAAATTTGATGTTGTCAATCAAATTTTCTTTAAAACGGTTCATTATTTCATGGTTTATATTATTTGCATCACTTAGGTTGTCATTTATAGATGAACTAATGTTATTAATTTGCTCCACAGATTTATTTACGTTACCAGATAATATTCTTACTTCATTAGCAACAACTGCAAAGCTTTTTCCAGCCTCCCCGGCTTTTGAAGCCTCTATAGATGCATTTATAGCTAACAAATTTGTTTTTTCTGCAATGTCTTTGATGATGTTTATAATCGTATTTATTTCTCCTGTTTTTACCTGCAATAAATTCATCTTTCCTGAAAAATCTTCAACTCTAGTATCTATTATTTTTAATGTTTCTCCTGATTTCAGAACAGCGGATTGAATAACGTTAATTTCATTTTGTATAGTGTCAGATAATGATGTGATATTTTCAGAAACCAAATTAATTTCCTGAATAGAGTTATTTAAATGAGCGATTTCATTATTGGAGTTATTATTGTTGTTTCCATTAAATCGTTTTACATTATTGGTGATTTTATGTGTTTGCGACACGAAACGATTCAGTAGTTTGATAATTTCAGAAAAACCATTCGCAATTTCACCCACAGCATCATCACTATTGAGCTCTAAATTTACTGATATATTTTTTTCTTTTATGTTTTTTGCAATTTCAGAAACTTTAAGCAATTCTTTAATAAGAATGTTTTTTACAAAGGAGAATGAAACAACACCAACTATGATTCCTGCCATCACACTTCCTATTAGGAAATAAATGAATAGTCCATCTTTCCAAATTACAAAGAAATGGGCATAAACCGGGAAGATAAATCCCATCATGATGCCAAATAACATCATGTATTTGAAAAGCTTTCTTAATATACTGTTCTTTTTTTAGGCATTGGGTTTATATTTAGGGTGTTGTGATAAATATTTTACTTTATTCTTTACACAACACAAATTTTATATTTTTGTTTAATATATGGAAAAAGATAAAAATATAGCTAAAGTAATATGTCCTAAATGTAAAAAGGTAAAACTTACTTCTGACTTAAAACGAAATTGTAGTAATTGTTTTGTATGTACTGGATGTGAAGTTTATATCTGTAGTTGCAGGGGAAGGATTGTTATAAAACCTCCAAAGGAAATGAATAATAGGAGATAATTGTTTCGGATATAATTTCTTTGTATAGATTATTTTTCCCACTTCCCGGTCTGTTTTTTCCCGTTCACAGGATTCAATTAATCTTTAAATTGATTTTTAAGTAGTTTTACTATTAAAATAATGGGGCGTTTTTCAGAAAATATATATTTACATATAAGGTTTTTCCTGAAAATTTTCTTCTTGTTTAATTGAAAATACGAGTTATATTATAACAATCATAGTTTGTGGTTTTGTTGTAGTTTAGAACTTAAATTATTTATATTATCTCTACAGCATAAATGGTAGAAAGCTGTTTTTAGTTCTGGGGAGGAGGAATCATAGGCGTTTTGGTTTCCTCCTCTTTTTTTAACCTGCTACCAACAAAAATATTTTTTATAGAAAGGGTGTCTCCGTTTTTGAAACACCCTTTTAATCTACCTTTTAAATCTAAATTTATTGAAAACAATTCGTTAAGCTTTATTGTGTATTTTATAATTCAAAAACAGGCCTCCCGTCTGTATCAAATTTTATTTTCAACACTCTGGCATGTCTGTTTGGGTCGTAAAGAGGGTCTTTAATAATTTCTTCAAGAGCCCTTGTGTCAGATGCCGGAACAACAGAAGGATCACCAACTGCATTTTCGTAATCCCTGGCATGGTAAATGCATAATGGTGTTTTGTCATCTTCTGCTATAGTAAAACAGTTGTGTCCCGGACCATAAATTTTCTTTTCATAATTTGTTTCAAGAACCGGATATCTTGATTTCTTCCATGAGTTTCGATCTAATAAATCTGAATTTTCTTCGGCTTCCATCATACCCATACAATAACAAGCACCTGTTGCACTGGCAGAGAACGTAATGAAAATTTTACCATTGTTTTTGATTACAGCAGGACCTTCATTGACCCAAAAATCAACTCTTTCCCAGTCGTAATCGGGTGTTGTAAGCATAAACTGTACAGTCTTAAGCTTGATTGGCGATTCCATTTCAGCCAAATATAAATTTGAAGCAGCAAATTGTCCGCCTGTCTTTTCTGCCCAGCAAAAATATCTTTTGCCATTATTTTCAAATATGGTGGCATCTAAAGAGAAATCAATAAATGATTTCTCATCTCCATCAGCCGCTTGCATTTGTCCCAACTCAATCCATTCGTCATTTAACGGATCCTGACCTTTGCATTCCAAAACATAAGGACGTAGTTTCCAGATATCCTCTTCTTCGCTGGCTGCAAAATACACATACCATTTCGCATCCAGATAATGAATTTCAGGAGCCCATATGTGCCTGCTCATCGAACCTGACTCATGCTTAAACCAAATATCAAATGTTTCAGCATTCTTTAATCCGTCAATTGTTTTAGATCTACGTAATTCTATACGATCATAGGTAGGTACTGAACCGGTAAAATAATAATATCCGTCAGAGTGTTTATAAACAAATGGATCAGCACGTTGCTCTACTATAGGAGCGTTTTTTTCTGTAGCCATCTTAAATATGAATTTTAGCTTTTATGGTTTCGTAATATTTATCTGTAATCTTATATCTCATAATCAACATTCCATTGATCACGTGGAATATTCCCGGAATAAGTGTTAGCATTAGAGAAAGTCCTAAAAGAGCAGTTTCTGATTGAACCGGATTAAGAATTTCTTCAGTTGGTGCCACATAACCAAAGCCTGAAAGTAATAAACCTACTACAGCTCCGGCAATTCCCATACCTGCTTTTTGTGCAAATGAAATTCCTCCAAATGCCAATCCGGATACCCGTACACCTGTTTCCGCCTGCCCGTGGTCTACAGCCTCAGCAATGGCAGTCCAGAATATAGGAGCATGAATATCAACTACAAATGAAAGTATAAAGTACATGATGTAAGCAAACATCATGCTTTCTGGTTGAGGTTTTATTAAGAAAAACATAAGTACACTAAGTATCCCTACCCCATATTGCGACATCCAAAATAATTTTACCTTACAAAAACGCTTGGTAATTAGAGTAGAAGCCGGCATAGCTAAAATAGCTGCAGCAACACCGGTTCCCATAAAAGTTGATTGAACAACTTCATCTCCTCCAAGATAATATTTTGCATAATAAATGGCTACTGATGCACGGATAACATAACCTGTAGTACCAGATAAACATGATCCTAACAGTAACATCCATTGTCCGTTTTTAAACAAGTATTTGAGCTGTTGCAGGTAAGGTGTTTTTTCTACAATATGTTCGATACGTTCTTTTGTTGTAACAAAGCAAAATAAGAAAAGAAGAGTGCCTCCAAGAGCCATAACTCCCATGGCCAGTTGATATCCCCTGGCAATATTCCCTGCGCCAAATGACTTAGCCATGATCGGAACCAATATAGAAACACCAAAAGCGGCTACCTTGGCAAAGAAAAGACGGTAACCACTTGCTGATAAACGCTCTTTAGGGTCGTTAGTTATTACCCCGATTAGGGATATATAAGGAATGGTAACAGAGGTGAACATTAAAGTTACCAAAATGTAGGTGGCATATGCATAAATAAGTTTTCCGGTATAATCAAATCCCGGTGTTGTGAATGTTAAGAATACTGAAATTCCAAAAGGAACAGACAAGTATAAGAAATAAGGGCGGAAACGACCGTACTTTTTAGATTTATATTTATCTGTAATAATACCCATTAATGGATCACTTATGGCATCTATTAATCTAACTAATAAAAACATGAGAGCAACGTCGGTAGGTTTAATACCAAATACGTCCGTGTAAAAATAGGTAATGATTAAAAACATAGAAGAGATTACAACATTTACTGCCGCATCTCCTGATCCGTACCCAATTTTTTCAAGTACGCTTAACTTTTGTGGTTTCATAATTTTTAAATTTTTCTTTTTAATCGCTGTCTTAAGTCAATAGTTTGTTGTTCTTTAGTAATGTATTGATTGTTAGATGTATGTGTATTTTGTTGTCAGGTGTATAAAATACAGGCAATAAGCTCCATATAAATCAGACTTTCGTCTTTTGTCTTTAATCTAACAGTCTATAGAAAGGGTATTGTAAATTTAATTTTCAACCTCTCTTTATCACCACAAATATTGTTAACAATAAAATAAAACAGGGGGAGTTTTAATTACAAATAGGTGGATATATGTATAAAATACCCAGGAAGGTTAATTATTATGTCGATAATTCATGAATTTAACAGGCTGTAAAAAAGTGAAATGTCTTTTTAGTAAGGATTAAATATTTTTTTTTGAATAGATAAAAGTATTGTTAAAATGTGAGGCATATTTCCACATAGTGTGGAACTATGCAACAGAGTGTAGACTCTTTTTAAGTACTTGTTTTTAATATAAGATATGTTTATTTTACAGAATACCAGGTGAGTATGTTAATGAGGCGATTTGTGGTTAGTCATTTGTAAGCATAAATCATATTAAAAATAGTGATTATGTTTTTTACTGTTTCAAAATTGCTCTCCTTTGCTATATCTCCTTTAATGTGGGTAGGGTTACTTTTTATAGCATACTTTCTGTTAAGAAAGCATAAATGCAGAAAGTTTATCCTGACATTTGCTATTGGTTTATTATTTGTCTTTACAAATCCTTTTATTTTTTATTATGTAAGTAGTTGGTGGGAAGGACATGGTCAAAATCTTAGTTTGGTACAGCATTACGATGGCATAATTGTGCTTGGTGGAGGAGTAGCTGGATATAATCAACAAAATAGTGAAATTAAATTCGATAATAGTAGTTCAGATCGTTTATTTAAAGCTATTGAATTATATAAAATGGGAAAAGCAGATCGTTTAATATTTTCCGGGGGATCAAAGGGTGAGATTAAAGAAGGTCAGGTAGTAAAGAAATATTTAGAAACGATTCATATTCCGGAAGAAAATACTTTAGTAGAATGGAATTCACTTAATACGCATCAGAATGCAGTTGAAACTTCTAAGTTGCTTAAGTCTGCAGGTATTTATGAAGGGCGGTTTTTATTGATTACTTCCGGTTATCATATTAAACGGTCTATTGATTGCTTTAAAAAACAAGGAATTGTAGTTACACCTTTTTCAACTGATTTTATACAAGAATTCGGTACTTCAGATTATGCAGGAATTTTTCATCCATCTACAGCTATTATCGAGAAATGGAAAACGATTATTAAAGAATGGGTAGGATATGGAGTATATAGTTTGGTTGGGTATGTTTAGTGTTAAATTGCTGTTTATTGCGTAGAACTTATTATTTCAAGTTACTTTTCCTGTATTCGATAGGTGTCATTTCGTATTTGTTTTTAAAACATTTACCAAAATATTTTAAATCCTGAAAACCGGTCATATAGGCAATTTCTTTTATCAGTAATTGACTATCTTTGATTAATTGGGCTGCTCTTTTTAATCTTGTATCTCTAACAAATTCAACAGGTGACAATCCGGTTAAACTTTTTATTTTATAGAACAATGTTGTTCTGTTTAATCCTATTTTAGAGGCAAGATCTTCAATAGAAAACTCATTGTTGTCAATGTTTTCTTCAATAACACGAATTACTTTTGCCATGATCTCTTCGTCTTGATCTGTAATCAGGAATGGTTTAGGTTTAAAATCTTTGTAAACAGGTTCGTTACTTTTATTAAATATTTCATGAAGTCTTTTTCGCTGACTCAGCAGATTCTCAATCCGAGCTTTAAAATAGGTTACACTAAATGGTTTCGTAATATAGTCATCGGCACCATAAGTTAAGCCCTCAAGTTTACTTTCGATATTTGTTTTTGCTGTGAGAAGTATTATGGGTATATGGCTGGTTCTTAGGTCATCTCTAAGTTTTTTAAGTAGGTCTATACCATTTATTTTCGGCATCATAATATCGCTAATAATAAAATCAGGACTTTCTTCAATGGCAATGTTAAATCCGACTTCACCATCTTCAGCTGTTAAAATCTGATAATGTTGATCCAGTATGTTCTTAATGAATGATCTTAGTTCCTGATCATCTTCAACTATTAATACTTTTACTTCATCATTGTTGTTAAACTTTATGGTTGTGTTAAATTGTTCTTTAGACTCATCAGGGGAAACATCTTTAAAGGGTATTATATTGAGAAATTCAATATCGTCGGGAAAGTGATTTTTGCCTGTTTTAAATTGTATTGAGAAAATACTTCCTTTGCCTGGTTCACTTTGAATCGTGATTTTGGCTTTATGTTTATCAGCCTCTTCTTTTACAATAGATAGTCCAATTCCTGTACTTGGTTTATTTTCATCATCGCTAAAGGAAGTAAAGCGTGTAAATAATTTGTTTATAACCTCTTTAGATATTCCAATACCTTGATCGCTAACATTTAAAGTTACGTTTTTTTCGTCGGAAAAAAGGCTGACTGTTATTGATTTACCCGGAGGTGTATATTTAAAAGCGTTTGAAAGGAGGTTCATTACTATTTTTTCAAGGCTTTTATGGTCAACCCACACCTTTATTCCTTCAGCGTGGTTTTCAAAAGCAAAAGATATATCCTGTTCGTTTGCTATTTCTATAAAATCGTTACAAATATCTTTAACAAAGTTTCCTATTTCTATTTCAGAGACTTTTAATTTTAGTTCCTGAACTTTTCTGAAATCCAGAATCTGGTTAACAAGTCGAAGCATACGTGAAGAGCTTTGTGCTACATAACTCAATTGTTTTTTTACGGTTTCGGGCGTGCGATTGTCATTTATAAGGTAATCAATAGGGCCCGTAATCATTGTTAAGGGAGTTCTTATTTCGTGAGAGATGTCAGTAAAGAATTTTTGTCTTAAGTGCGACATCTTTCTTTCTACATTAATGTTTGATCTAAGTTTATAAATGGTCATTAATGTGTAATTTGCAGTTAGCAGAATTATGATGATGATAAAGGTGTAAAGAGTATAAGCCCAGGGTGTTTCCCAAAATGATGGCAACACAGTAATGGGTAATTCTCTTTGGTTGTCAGACCATATTCCCTGACTATTGGTAGATTTAACTTTAAATAGGTAGTTTCCTTTAGGAACATTAGTGTATATAGCTGTTCGTTGTTTACCTACATAATTCCAATAGTTATCAAATCCTTCTAATTTATAGGCGTATTTTATATTTAAAGGATTTTCATAATCTAATGCGGTATATTCAATGTGAAAAAAGTTTTCCTGATGTGAAAAAACAACAGTTTCACCCTTGTCGATATTTTGTAAATTTGTGATTTGATTTTGGGATGTTCCTTTTTTATTAAACTTTTTGATATTCAATAATGAAAGATATGGCGAATAATTGTTGGTTTTAATTTGATCAGGATAAAAGTGAATTATTCCCTTACTATAACCAAATAATAGTTCGCCAGAACTTAAACAGCACCTGGTAGCTTCTGCAAAGTTTTTTCCATGAATATGAGTTTTTATTTCAGGGAATGTTTCAAAATATTCGTTGTCAGGATTAAACCTGCTTATTTGAAAATCCATGGTAATCCATAATTTGCCGTTTAAATCTTCAATTATAGAAAGAATGTTATTTGAAGGTAGTCCGTTTTTCTTTGTATATGTCTTGAAAATTAATGGATATCCGTTGTTATCTAAGGAATCAATACGTGAAATACCACCATATGCTGTAGCTAAATATACGTTTTTGTTTTTTGTTATACATATATCAATAATATCATTACTTCCTAATCCTTTATTGATAGGTATTTGTTTATTGTACGTTTTCCAAACTATATTTTTATTGTTTATAGAGTCGGCTTTAAAAACAAGTAGTCCGTTCATTGAACCTGCACACAGCAGTCCTTCTGGAGTTTCATTGATACAACGAATTCTTCTTTTTCCTATATCAGTAATATTAAATCTATTATGAATGTTAGTAAATTGAATAGAATCATTTTTCATGCTGGTCAGATTTAAACCATCAAGAGTTCCAATCCATATACGCCCGTTACTATCTTCAAATATTGAGTATACCTGGTTGTTGCTTAAGCTGTTATTGTTGTCAGGTTCATTTTTATAATGCGATACTGAATACTCAAATTGTTTTTTACGAGGTGATAATTTGTAGATCCCATTTCCTCTGGTGGCAATCCATAAATTACCTTGTGAATCTTCAAGGAAGTTATAAGCCGGGTTTCCCCAGTCAGAATTATTTGAGAGTATTCCCTGGGTTGAGAGTTGTCCTTGAAAATGTAAATTTTGATCGAAAACCAATATTTGATTGTCTTTATTGGCAACAAGAATGCTTTTATTTTTTAGTTGATATATTGCTCTGATGTTATTGCCTACAGTGTTTTTGATTTTAAGTGTTTCAAAATTATTTTTGCTAAAAACTATTTTCCCCAGTCCCGCAGCATAACTGTTAAACCATAAATTATCCTGCTTGTCAAACAGTGCAACTCTGAATGCATTTGAAAAGGTCATTTCAGGTTCTCTGTATTCAGATTTTAACGGGATAAGTTTATTTGATTCCTGATCAAATAAAGAAAAACCTCCGTCAAGAGCTTGTACCCAAATTTGACCCTTGCTGTTGGTTAAAACATAAGGTGTTGTGTGTTTTGTGTAAGTTGGGTTGTTCGTTTTTACAACAGGAAAAAAGGTATTAGTGTCATCATTAAAATTAAATAAATTTATACCTGGTATTGAGCTGTTGTAATACCAAAACTGGTGGTCATTGGTAATTGTTAAAGGGTGTAATTGCTTTACATTAAGATCAGGGCACGATGTTGAATTATAAACTTTGGTATTTCTAGAATAACGATGTATCGTGCAAAATCCTTTGTTGTTTGTTGCCGCTAAAACAGTAAAGTTATTTAAGGGGATTAGTTTGATAATATTGCCATCGATAGGCAGTTTTTGTATGCTAAACGATTTATTTGATTTAGTGTATTTGGCAATGATTCCTGAAATACCACCAAACCATATTTCATCATCAAACTCCAGGTATTCGTAAAAAGAATTGTTTTTTTGAGTCTCATTGTCAAAAAAAAAGGAGGGGTTTTTAAAATTATTCCCCGCAAACATTGTTATCCCGTTGTTTGTTAATAACCAGGTATTTTTCTGCAAATCTTCAAGTACATTAAATACTCCTTGAGCTTTAAAATTATGTTGAGATGAATTGAAATAATTAACCAAATAATCTTTTCCAGAAACGCAAATGCATCCTGTTGAGTCAGAAAGAAGCCAGACCATATCTGATTTTGTTGGCACGAGATGAGATACATTGAAGTTTTCTAAATGCTTTTCCTTATCCGATTTTTTGTCCCAAAACTTTTCTGTTTCCGGATCAAAGCAATTAATTATAGGGCCAAAGGCTTTTGATTCCATCCATATTCGTCCCTGGCTATCTTCAGTTATTTTTCCTACCCTGTTGGTTTTTAAAGTTATTGAGTCAGATAATTTAGGTAGATACTGATGAAATGTATAACCATCATATTTACATAAGCCATTAAATGTGCTTATCCACATAAAACCCTTTTTATCTTGTATAATATCATTAATTATATTGTGGGGTAGTCCGTCTTCAACTAAATAATGGTTAAGGGTAGAAACAACTTGCGCATTTGTTTTTACAGTGGTTATGATGCAAACAAAAAGAATTATAGAGTATGTTCTCAAATATTTCATGCGTTTATAATTTGATTCATCTGGGAGATAAAAATAAGACATATTAATTAAACAAAAAGGATTGCTATTAATATTGCAAAAAGACCCGGTGCAAGTTGTAAAATGTCCCCTGTTTAATGATTTTATTTGCCGGTTAAGTCCTGCTGTGCCAAGTATTAAATCTACTTAATAATCGCCATATTGTAAAATGTCTACCCATATATTGTAATGTGCCATCCTTGGTCTGGCTATATAATAAATAGTTTTGTTACAGTAAATTATAATTGTAATGAAACGGATGCGATTACTGATGTTAGGTTGTGTTATATTATTGTATAGTGTATGTGTTTTTTCGCAGCAATACATACCATTGTGGAGCAAATATAATATGCCTAACTCAAAAGGAATAAAATTACCCAGGATAGAGGAGCGTGAAAGAATAACACAAATAGATATTCCTGGAATGTATTGTTTTTTTACATCAAAAGAAGAAAACACTGGTGCTGCAGTTTTAATTTTCCCTCCGGGTGGATATCGTAAAGAAACTTATAATATTGCGGGAATACAATTTGCTAAATGGTTTAATACTTTTGGTGTAAATGCATTTGTTGTATTGTATCGTTTACCTACTTCTCCTGATTTAACTGATTCTGCATTTGGCCCTGTAATGGATGCCCAGCGTGCTATGAAACTTGTTCGTTCCAATGCAGACCAGTGGAATATAGATCCCGACAGAATTGGGGTGATGGGGTGTTCTGCTGGAGGTGGTTTAGTATCTAATTTATGTACCATCAGAAATGATTATTGCTGTGTTGGTGACTCTGTTGATCAATTTTCTTTTGTTCCGGATTTCCAGATTCTGATTTCAGGTGCAATCAGTATGCAACAGTATGCACATAAAGGGAGCAGAGAGGCATTGCTTGGAGAAAATCCGGGTGAAGAAATGAAATCATTGTTCTCAGGAGAGCTTAATGTTGGAGAACATACTCCTCCGGCTTTTATTGTTTGTGCAGCTAACGATCCGGTAGTTAATCCAATGAATAGTCTACGATATTTTATGGCATTGCAGGATGCTGGAATTCAGTCTTGTATACATATTTTTCCCAAAGGGAAACATTCTATAGCATTACGTAATAACCCGGGATCTACCAATTTATGGACTCAGTTGTGCGAGGCATGGATTAAAGAACAGGGTTATTTATCCAAAAATTATTCACAATTAAATCACAATCTATGAAAAATTATTTGTCAAAGAGACCCTTTGACTTATGGAAGAATCAACAATTGAAATTTCTGGTTTTAATTTCAATTTTTATGAATTCCCTGGTCGGCTTCTCTCAAGGAGTAAGTGAAATTACCGTTACAGGAAAAGTTACGGATGAAAAAGGAATCGTAATTCCCGGTGCCACAATCCTTGTTAAGGGTACGAATAACGGGATAATTACCGATGTAAACGGAGGCTATATATTAAATAATGTACCTTCCGATGGTACACTGGTATTTTCTTTTATAGGAATGAAAACACAAGAGGTAAAAGTTGGTGGCAAGGCAGTGATTAATACCGTTTTAAAAGATGAGTTTATTGGTTTAGAAGAAGTAGTGGCAGTAGGTTATGGAACAACAAAAAGAAAAGATCTTACCGGTTCTGTAGCCTCCATTGATGCAGAAGCATTAAGTGATATCCCTGCCACTTCAGCCATGCAGGCCATGTCAGGTAGGTTAGCCGGGGTTAATGTTACGGTAACAGAAGGTTCTCCGGATGCTGATGTTAAGATACGTGTACGAGGAGGAGGTTCTATAACACAGGATAACTCACCTCTGTATATTGTTGATGGATTTCAGGTAAATAGTATTAGTGATATTCCTCCCGGAGATATTGAAACGCTTGATGTGTTAAAAGATGCCTCGTCAACGGCTATTTATGGGGCTCAGGGGGCTAATGGTGTTATTTTAATAACCACTAAATCAGGGAAAGAAGGAAAAACAGAAATTAATATTAATTCTTATGTTGGAATTAAAAATGTATATAATTTAAATGATGTTTTATCACCCTATGAATTTGTTTATTATCAAAGGGAACTTGACCCTAGTACCAGTACTAATTCTGCTTTTACTAACAGTTATGGGCTTTGGGAAGATATTGATATTTACAAGGGAAAAGAAGGTATCGACTGGCAGGATCAGTTATATGGTAACACGGGAATTCAAAAAAATCTTAGTGTAGGTTTAAACGGAGGAGATAAGGATTTTAAATATAATCTTAATTATACTCGTGATGATGAGGATTTTATCATGTTAAATTCAGCATATAAAAGGGATTATGTAACATTAAAATTATCAAAAAATATAGGAAGAAAACTTGTTTTTAAGTTAACCTCCAGATTATCTAATACTGTTATTGATGGTCCTAGTGTTTCAAGTGGTAAAAAATTACGTGATGGAGTAAAGTATGCCCCGGTACGTAGTTTATCATATTTATCCGAAGATCAGTTGGTTGGAAATGAGGATGTCACCTCTGCAGAAGCATTAAGTTCACTGAATGATCCTATCTTTAATACAGTTAATGAGTATAAAGAACAAAATAAGTTCAGACAAACATATAATGCCAGTTTGTCGTGGAATATTGTAGAAGGTTTGCAGTTTACAACTAAAGGATCCTACGATTACGAAAAAAATTACACAGATAATATCTGGCTTAATAAAACAGGTGAAGCCAGTTCAAACGGAGGGCAACCTGTAGCGCAGCGTAATGATGAGAAAGGATTTAAATATTCGATTCAAAATACATTAACCTATGATTTTGATCTGAATAATAAGGTTCATAAGTTTAAAGTGTTGGCCGGACAGGAGTTGTATAGTTCAGAAAGCAAGGAAATGGAAGTCATGTCCAAATTCTTCCCTTCAGATTTTACTGCCGATGATGTACTGGCCATGTGGAATTATGGTACGGCATCGCCTACCTATACCACTATTAGCGAACCTTCTCGTACAAACTCTTATTTTGGTCGTTTAAACTATAATTTAAAAGATCGTTATCTTCTTACTTTAACCCTTCGTGCTGATGGTAAAAATGTATTTGCTCCGGATAACAGGTGGGGATATTTCCCGGGAGCAGCATTTGCATGGCGATTATCGGATGAGAATTTTATGGACGGTTTTGAAGCCTGGTTATCAAATGCTAAACTTCGTTTAAGTTATGGCGCAGTAGGTAATGCCCGAGTGGGTTCTTACTGGCGACAAGAGTATGGTTTTGAAGATAGTTACAAGCGTCTTTATTATATTAATGATGAGGCACAAAGCGCATTGGTTACATCTTCTGTATTGAAAAACGAAAACCTGACATGGGAAACAACCATCTCATCAAATATAGGTTTGGATTTAGGATTTTTTGATCAAAGATTAACAGTAAATGTTGATGCCTATAAAACTGAAGTAAAAGATTTGATACTGGGTGTTGCTTTGCCTTCAAACTCAGGGTATGATAAACAGTATCAAAATGTAGGAAGTACTTCTAATCGTGGTGTTGAAATAGCTGCAACAGGATATATTATTGATAATAGCGATTTTAAACTATCCGCCAGTTTTAATATTTCATTTAACAGAAATAAAATTGAAGAGCTGGATGGTTCAAATGAGCTCATAGCTTCATCAGGTTGGGGACTTAATTTGGGAAGTGATGATTATCGTGCTGTTGTTGGACAGCCTGTTGGCGAAATGTATGGCTATGTTTCTGATGGGATGTACTCTTTTGATGATTTTACATTTAATGCAACTACCAATAAATGGGTACTTAATGAGGGTGTTGCTGATGCTTCATCTGTATTTACTAACTCAGGGGATTATTTTGGACCCGGACATATGAAACTTAAAAAGTTAAGTGGAGAGGGTACAGAGATTTCGCCTGATGAGGATAGAAAAGTGATTGGTCATGCGCAACCAAAACATACCGGTGGATTTTCATTAAATGCCAGTTATAAAGGTTTTGATTTTGGTGCACAATTTAATTGGTCATATGGAAATGATATATATAACGCCAATAAAATTGATTTTACTTCCTATAGTGGTTCTAAAAGATATCAAAATTTGTTATCGGTAATGAGTTTAGATAATCGTTTTACTACTATAGATCCAAATACCGGATATAATATAATGTTTGGAGAAAATGCCAATCCCGAGTTGTTAAAAGAATTAAATAAAGATGCAAGAATCTGGCATCCAATGGCCAATTCAACAATTTTAACCGATTATGCTATCGAGGATGGTTCATTTTTAAGGTTGAGTAACCTGACTCTGGGCTACACCTTGCCAAAACGAATCTCTGAAAAGGTTCTGATGAAAAAATTACGTGTGTATGTAACAGCAAACAATTTAAAATGTTGGACCAGGTATACCGGACAGGATCCGGAAGTAGATACTCGTCGTTCTACACCTCTGACACCTGGAGTTGATTATTCTGCTTACCCAAAAGCAAAAACACTATTGTTTGGTATTAATGTAACTTTTTAAGCGTTAGTAAAATGAAGAAAGTAATATATTATTTATTAATAATTTTAACATTGGGAATTGTTTCTTGTGAAGATGATTTTCTGGATACAAGTTCTCCTTCTAAATTAAGTTCCGAAACGGTATATCAAACCGCATCAATGGCAGAAGCTGCTGTTATGGGGCTTTACGGTAAAATGACCGATACCTATATTTATGGACAGAAGTTGTCGGTAAATTGGCAGGGAGTTACCGATATTGAGTCAAACCGTGAGTTTAATAATACCACCTATAATTCTACATCAAGAGATGAAGGAGCAGGTAATTATTATGACGATCAGTATAATAGTACCACGAAATGGCAATCTCTTTTCGAGATGGCCGAACTGGCATCCACAGCAGTTGATGGATTCAGAAATTCTCCAATTTTAGAGAGCTCAGCATCTCAGATGAAGCCAATGTTGGGTGAAGCTTTAACGCTTCGTGCCATGGCATATTTCGAATTGGTGCGGTATTGGGGGGATGTTCCCTTTAAAACAGAATCTTCAAAATCAGATCTTTCAAATGTTTATATGGCTAAAACAGATCGTGATACTATTTATAAATATTTGGTAGCAGACTTACAGGAGGCGGTAGATTATTTACCATGGTTGGGTGAAAATTCTGATTATGGAACTGCAGAGCGTATTTCAAAAGGGTATGCGAAAGGTTTATTGGCAAAAGTAGCCTTGTTTGCTGGCGGATGGTCTTTACGAGATGGTAATTTGTTTGAAAGCAATACCGTTGATCATCATCCAACTATTCCTGAGAGCGGAGGGTATTATGTAGGACGGGTTCAGAACTGGAAAGAGTATTATGCTATTGCAGCTCAACAGTGTGCAGAGATGATTGGCAGTGAAGATAATCCACATCAGTTAGATCCTGATTATGAAGATATATGGAAAACCGTATGTGCTCAAGAGCAAAATGCATCTAATGAAAACCTTTTTGAAGTGGCTTTTGGTATGGGTAATAATGGTGATATAGGATCATTAATGGGATACAGCGTAGCTTCCAATACAAAATATGGAGCTCGTGGTTTTGGTGGTTCTTATGTAACTTCAACGGCATACTATTTTTATTCTTTTGATCGTGAAGATACCAGGCGGGATGTTACCTTAACATGGATGAATTACTCGAAAGATAATGTAGAAGAATTATCCAATAACCCACTTAATGTAACTTTTGCAAAATGGCGTATATATTGGACCTCTGATGCTTATCTGGCTTTGCATAAAACAGCTAATAGTCGTATTGCAACCGGTATTAACTGGATTCTAATGCGTTATTCTGATATTTATTTAATGTTTGCTGAAGCAGAATATGCATTAAACGGAGCGGATAATGTGAATGCAACAGCTAAAATGACTGCCCGTCAGGCTTTGGAAAAGGTGCGTGAAAGAGCTTTTGGAGCAGGTTCTTCTAAAATTCAACAGTATGATGCAGATTTCTTTGAAGCTATAGTTAACGAACGTGCCTGGGAATTTGGATGTGAATCTATCAGAAAACAGGATTTGGTGCGTTGGGGATTGCTATATGATAAGATTGAAGATATGAAAAAAGCCATATGTTTGATGCTTGACCATACCCAACAGGTACAGATATTTGATAAAACATATCAGCCTTCTGATTTTCCTGAAACAGTATATTACAAATTTAAAGATGATGAGTATATTGATCCTTCTTCATTAAATTATTATGAGGAGTTAGGTGCTAGTCCTGGTGCTGATTATGAGTCTGTCGATTGGTTTCCTAAAAGAGCAGCTAAACCTGAAAGTGGTTCCGGTACTTATTATATTGACTGGCCTGTAAAAACACTTTTGGCCGGAACAGGAATGTATGCTAATTACGATTATTCTGGTTTTTTGGGTACATTAACCTATGGAGATGAAATAGCAACAAGCCTGTCACAATATTCTATGGGGAATGGTATTTGTAATTACAGGCATTTTTATGCCATATATTATGAAGATATTTATGAATCTAAAGGGAAATTGTCAAACTCTTATGGCTATTAAATTTTATTTTGTTTTATCAACTTGTTAATTAAAATGAAGAAATTAATATATATACTTAGTATTTCTCTTCTTTCAGCTATTTGGATTAGCTGTGAAGATGATTACAACAATTGGGAGACTGAAGACGGGCATGAAAGACTTTTTAAGTCGTTACTTTTTGAGGTTTCAGGAATTGAATCCACTGCTGTTGAATTAAAATTTACACAGTCGGTATCGGCAACAAAATATATCTTTGAATTTAGTGAGGATAGTCTGGAATTTTTAGATATCGTCAGAACAATAGAAATGGCTGCGGATACATTAACTCCATTTTCCTCATCATCTACCATTACTAAAAATGAATTCAGGGAAACCATTCATGATCTGGATGGAACAACCGAGTATTCTGTTAGAATGAAAAGTGTGGATGAAACAAGCGGACAGGAATCAAATTGGTCTGAAATATATTTCGAAACTCCGGCAGAGCAAATCTTTACCGGGTATACTCCAACATCAACTTCTATAACCTTATCGTGGACCATATCCGACAGGGTATCTAATATTAGTTTATTTGATATTAACGATGAGCTGGTTCGTAATTATGATTTAACCGATGAGCAAAAGGCCGCCGGAAGTTTGGTTGTTGATGAACTAAGTATGGGTACAAACTATATTGTTAAAATGTTTAACGGAGAAAAAGTTCGTGGTACTCTTCATGTTTTAACAAGTGGTATTTCCGATGGTTATTTATATCAGGTTTTAGATACTGATAATGCAGAGTCTGTTACTACTGCTTTAGAGAACCTTGTAGCTGCCGGAAATACAAATATTAATGTTGAGTTTGTTGCCGGTCAGGTTTATAATATTGGAGGGAAAATTACCATACCAACAGGAGTTAATAATATTGCTTTTATTGGTTCAGAAGATGAAGGTGGAGTAAAAACATCATTGCAGGATGTTTATTTTACAGTAGAAAGTTCTGTTAACAATATTAATCTACAATATTTAACAACTACATCTGATGGCAACTTCCTTATTGATATTGACAGTGGAGATAAAAATGCTTTTGATATTATTATTGAAGGATGTAATGTATCTGATATTAATTCAATTGTGAGATTAAGAAACAGTGGATCGGCAAATAGTATTGTCGTAAATAATTGTTTAATATCTGAAACCGGGGGATGGGGTATGTTAAATGTTGGTTCCGGATCTGTAATTAATTCCATTGATGTAACTAATTGTACATTAACAGAAATCAGTACTCGTTTTGCCGATATTCGTGTTTCTACAGATATTACATTTAGCAATATTACTTTTTGTAATGTGAATACATCAATGAGTCATTTCTGGAGATTTGATAATAAGAACCCGGCGACTATTACTATTGAAGATTGTATTTTTAGTGGTTCTAACGCAGGAGTAGAGTTGAATGATACGTATAGTGATTATAGTAATATAACGATTTATTATACTGGTAGCTATAAAACAAATGATTTGTTGATTAAAGATCGCCCACTCACAGGTATTACTGAATTACCATTAAGTATTGAAGGTTTGTTTACAGATCCTCTTAATGGCGATTTCTATATACAGGAAGATGCAGGTTTTGCTGGCACAGGAGTTGCCGGTGATATGCGTTGGTTTAATTAAAGTAAAGTAAATTTTTGGTTGAGGGAGAGTTTTTGATTCTCCCTCTTATCAAATTAGTATCGAATACTCTAATGAAAAATGAATATAAAAATGAAAAATATTTTGTATAGTTTGATTGTCCTGTCACTATGTATACTCATTTCTTTTGGCTGCGAAAAGGATGAGAAATGGGCTAAAAGTCCTGTTTCATCAAATTCAGATAAAAATACAGACGATGATACCAGTAATGCAGTAGTAGAGGATCCCTATGCTTTCCCCGGAGCTGAAGGAGGGGGAATGAACACCACAGGTGGCCGTGGAGGAGATGTTTATAAAGTAACCTCTCTTGAAGATGATAACTCTCCGGGTACTTTACGCTATGCAATTAAACAGGAAGGTGCCCGGATTGTGGTTTTTGATATTTCAGGAACAATTCATTTACAATCATCATTATCTATAGATAATGATGATATTACTATAGCAGGACAAACATCTCCGGGAGATGGTGTTACTTTGGCTGATTTCCCCGTTACTGTTAATGCCGACAATGTAATAATACGTTTTATACGTTTCAGAATGGGAGATAAAAAAGTTTTTGATGCTGGTGTGGCTGATGGTGCTGATGCTTTAGGCGGACGCCAGCATAAGAATATTATCGTTGACCATTGCTCTGTGAGTTGGTCTACTGATGAATGTTGCTCTTTTTATGATAATGAAAATTTTACGCTTCAGTGGTCTATCGTGTCCGAAAGTTTAAGGCTTTCAAAGCATTCTAAAGGCCCTCATGGTTATGGAGCTATATGGGGTGGTGTAAATGCATCGTTTCATCATAATTTAATGGCTCATCACGATAGTCGTACTCCAAGGTTTGGCCCGGGTGCAGTACATGCAGGTGATGATAAAGTAGATGTTCGTAACAACGTTTTTTATAACTGGAATGGAAATGGATGCTATGGAGGAGAAGCCATGCACATAAATATAGTGAATAACTATTATAAACCAGGACCAGCTACTGCCGACAAAGTTGCCAATCGTATTATGCAAATTGATGTAAGTGGCGAAAATGGTTATTTTGAAGAAATTATTGGTGTTTGGGGGCGCTATTTTGTCTCCGGAAATATGTTTCCTTATAGTAGTGATGTTACCGGAAATAACTGGGACGGTATTAATATTTATCAAAAAGAAGGTTTTACTGAAGGTACAGAAGATCTTTTAAAGTTGAATTCCGAAGTTGAAACAGATGCAGTTACTACACATGATGCTGAAACAGCATATGATAAAGTACTGGCCTATGCTGGAAGTTCATTGGTGCGTGATGAGGTGGATGTTCGTATCGTAGATGAAGTGACAAATGGTACAGCTGCTTATAAAGGTCTTAACGAACATAATGGTTATGGTACTGATTTCCCCGGTTCTGATGTGAACTGGAAAAGTTCCAACTATCCCCGATTAGGAATTATCGATAGTCAGGATGATACTAAGCCAGAAGGGGCTGGTGATGATTGGAGTGCCTGGCCTGTTTTAGATCCCGGAACTGCTTTAATTGATACGGATGGAGATGGTATGCCGGATCAATGGGAAACCGATAACGGACTGAATCCTGAGGTGAAAGATAATCAGGGAAGGCATTTAAGTACTGCTTATGATAATATTGAGGTTTATATAAATTCTTTAGTATCAGATATTGTTGATGCAGAGAAGTGATGCTTACGACCAAACCTGACCTCTGGTATATAAGCAGATCAGTGGAGTAATAATTTGTTGAAAAATCTATGAATATAAATAATAATATGAAACGACCATGTAAATTTGGTGATGCAAATTTATACACAGGAGGATGATAAAATTTATTTGAGAGTTCCATCTGGCCGTTGTAAAATTAATTTAAACATATGAATTTAAAAATGAAATCAAGAGTAATGTCACTATTATCACTGGTAGTATTTGTGGGAGTAGCTGATGTATTAGCTCAAAGTCAACCAGAATTCGTTTCAGAGGTTTGGGTGGCTGACCAGGGAGATGGTACTTATAAAAACCCTATTTTATACGCTGATTATTCAGACCCTGATGTTTGCAGGGCAGGTGATGATTATTATATGACATCATCTAGTTTTAATTGTATTCCCGGATTGCAAATTTTACACTCCAAAGATTTGGTTAACTGGGAGCTGGTAGGTGCAGCAATTCCTAATGGTTTGCCACCTGACGATGTGTTTTCAAAGCCTCAGCATGGCAATGGAGTCTGGGCCCCGTCAATTCGATATCATAATAATGAATTTTATATTTTCTATGGAGATCCGGATTATGGTATTTATATGACAAAAGCAAAAGATCCTGCTGGCCGATGGAGTCCATTAACATTAGTAAAAGAAGGTAAAGGCTTAATAGATGCTTGTCCTCTATGGGATGAGGATGGCCGGGTTTATCTTGTTCATGGAGTGGCAGGAAGCAGAGCTTCCTTTAAAAGTGTACTGTCGGTATGTGAGTTAAATAAAGATGCCACGAAAGCAATATCAGAAAGTGTAATTGTGTTTGATGGACATGGTAAGCATCCCACTATTGAAGGGCCTAAATTTTATAAAAAAGATGGATACTATTATATTTTTGCCCCAGGGGGCGGAGTGCCAACGGGATGGCAGGTTGTACTTAAATCTAAAAATGTTTATGGCCCTTATGAAGATAAAATAGTTTTGGCTCAGGGAAAAACAGATATTAATGGACCTCATCAGGGAGCATGGGTTGATACTCCGTCTGGAGAAGATTGGTTTATTCATTTTCAGGATGTGGGAGCAATTGGTCGTATTGTTCACTTACAACCAATGGCATGGAAAAATGGATGGCCTGTAATGGGTGTTGATAAGGATAATGATGGTTGTGGCGATCCTGTTTTAAGCTATAAAAAGCCAGCAGTAGGTAAAGTTTATCCAATAATGACTCCTGCCGAAAGTGATGAGTTTAACGATACTAAAACTGGTTTTCAATGGCAGTGGCATGGTAACAGTTCTCCATTCTGGATTTTTAATGATGCTGCTAATGGCAATATGAGACTTTACTCGGTTTTAACTCCTGATAATTATAAAAGCCTGTGGGATGTTCCAAACTTATTGCTGCAAAAAATACCGGCTCCTGAATTTACAGCTACTGTTAAAATGACTTTTCATCCAAATCCTGAAATTGAAGGTGAGCGTGCCGGCTTTGTGATCATGGGTCGTGATTATGGTGTTGTAGCTTTGGAAAATACTAAAGATGGTGTTGTTTTATCTCAGGGTTTTTGTAAAGAAGCCGACAAAGGCAACAGTGAGATTATAAACGATAAAGTAACCATTAAAAATAATAATCCTGTTTATTTAAGAGTTACGATGCAAGGTCAGAATGACTGTCAGTTTAGCTATAGTTTTAATGGTAAAAAGTTTATAACAATAGGAAAGCCGTTTAAAGCACGTGAAGGTAAATGGATTGGAGCTAAAATGGGATTGTTTATTAATCGTCATTTATATCATAAAGATAGTGGCTGGGTCGATGTTGATTGGTTTAGAGTAACTAAATAGTTTATACAATGAAGGGTTTATTAAAGAATATATACAGACTTTGCTTTTTCATAAGCATTATTGGATTTATTTCATGTTCTGATGCAAAAGCCTCTGATTCAGAGGAGGGGGGCTTGGATTTGCCATTTGATATGCCGAAGGTTGTAGTGCCTGAATTTAACGCCGATACATTTAATATTGTAGATTATGGAGCGATCTCAAATGGTAAGTTTTTAAATACTGGTGTTATTAATTCTACCATTGATTTGTGCTCGAAAAATAATGGTGGTGTTGTACTTATTCCTAAAGGTGTTTGGTTAACAGGTCCTGTTGTTTTAAAAGATAATGTTAATATTCATCTAGAAGGTGGTGCTTTATTGCAGTTTAGTGGCGATCGTAGTTTATATCCTCTCTTAGAAAATTTTTATGAAGGGAAGAAAAATCCCAGATGCCAAAATCCCATATCAGGTAAAAACTTAAAGAATATTGCTATTACCGGTAAGGGTGTTATAGATGGAGACGGAGGTGCCTGGAGACAAATTAAAAAAGATAAATTAACCGAAAAGCAATGGAAAGAAACTGTTGCCGGTGGAGGTTTTGTTTATAACGAGAAAATATGGTATCCCTCCGAATCTTATTATGAGGGTGAGCAGTTAGTGCGTTCTGGAAAAGTGGATTATGACAATGTGAATGCTCTGAAACAGTATAAAGATTTTTTCAGACCCCAGTTAATCAATTTGATTCAATGTGAAAATATATTGTTGGATGGACCTACTTTTCAAAACTCTCCATCATGGAATATTCATCCTTTGCTGTGTAAAAACATAACTGTCAGAAATATTAATGTTCGTAATCCCTGGTTTGCCCAAAATGGCGATGGAATAGATTTAGAGTCATGTAAATATGGAATTATTGAGAATTGTACTTTTGATGTGGGTGATGATGCCATTTGTATAAAGTCAGGAAAAGATAAACAGGGTAGAGATATTGGAGTTCCTACTGAATGTGTTATAGTGCGTAATTGTATTGTTTATCATGGACATGGAGGTTTTGTGATTGGTAGTGAGATGTCTGGTGGTGTAAAAAATATGTATGTTGAAAATTGTACATTTCTTGGAACGGATTGTGGTTTGCGATTTAAAAGCACCAGAGGACGGGGAGGTGTTGTTGAGAATATTTATATAAAAGGTGTTCGTATGACGAATATCCCTACAGATGCAATACGTTTTAACTTGTATTATGGCGGGAAAATTAAAGAAGATGAAAATGGTAATATTATTGGAGTTAAAACCTTACCAGTAAGCGAAGAAACACCCTGCTTTAGAAATTTTGTTTTCGAAGATATTCAGTGTTTTAATGTTGAAAAAGCAATCACAATTAATGGAATTCCTGAAATGCCGGTTCAGAATATTATAATTAAAAATAGTAAAATAGTATCTAACGAAGGCGTTTTAATCAGGTATGCTAAAGGAATAGAACTCGAAGGTTTAAGTCTTGATGTAAATAAGCCGGAATCTGTTATTATTCAAAATAGTGATGATGTTAAGTTTAGTGATAGTGAGGTGGTTGATGTAGAGCATCATATTGTCGTTGTTAAGGGAGAATCTACTGGTAATGTTTATCTTGACTTTAAAAATGTATCTAATGCTAAAAAGTATGTAAAGGTTGTTGGTACTCCTGATAAAAATGTACACTATAAATAAGATTGTAGTAAATCATTAAAATTGTTTTTATAGTTATTAATTCCGATTCCCTTAATTTTAATACCACTATTTTAAAAAGAGTAGTTCTGCTGAACTGCTCTTTTTTAGTAACCTGAGTTCGATTAAAATTATAGAATTCAGATTATCATAAAAAGCTGATTTACAAGGCAAATTTTGCAGGGCTAGCGAGCTAGCTCGAAAAATTTAACGCAGTAGATTAGTTTTTTATGGTAAAGCATAATGATTTCGCTTATAATTATTGCGATAAGTGAGAGCAGAAGCAAAGTTTACTTTGATTATGCTGAACGAAGCAATGATCAGGAACTAAACAGCAATCTTCTTCCTGAAAATTATTCAAAATAGCCTGCTATTCTTTCATAATTTTCAGTTGAACCTCACTATTTATAGGCGCTCTGAATCCAAAATTTTATGTCGAACTCAGGTTAGTATGCATTTATTCAGTGTTTTGCAATATGACCCTGTTGTAATTGTAAAACAGAATACGCTCCGGTATAGTAAGATATATACATTTAGGTTCAAATTTATAATTAACCTGAGGGTGATTAAAATTTCATGTCGAATTCAGGTAATTCACTAAATGTACAAGTTTTATATGTCCTTAAAAACAAATTTAAATGAAAAAAAATTACTTATTATTTTTAGGATTGCTGCTTACCGTAATTCAAAGTTTTGCAGCATCTGTTTCTGTTAGTCCTGTCACGATTGAAACAGAAATGGGAAATGCATCCAATGGGGATATCCTGCTTTTAGAAGCGGGGACTTATTCTTCAGGTATAAATTTTCAAAGCGATAAGGTTTTAACTTTAAAAGCTGCTGGAGATGGCGATGTTGTAATAACCCAACAAATTTCAATGGGCGATGCGCTCACAAACTGTGGTTTGAAGTTTGAAGGGGTTATTATTGACAGGGGTGCCGATTATTTTATAAGTGGTACTATTGGTGATATAACAGAGCTGGCATTTTATAATGTTACAATTCAAAATGTTAACCGTTGTTTTTTAAGAACCGAGAACACTGGTTTTTCTATCGGGTCAATAGTATTTGATAATTGTATCATAAAAGATTGTGGGAGTAATGGTTGGAACTTTATTTATACAAAGCATATTGTTAACTCATTAAGTGTTACTAATAGTACACTGTATAACTATTTAAACGGAGAAAGTTTTTTTTATCCTCAAACATCAGATAGTAGTAATGACTTTGAATTTACTTTTTCTAATAATACAGTGTATAAGTGGGCTAAGGATAGTAGTCGTGCCTTATGTAATGTCAGAAATCTGTACAGCACGAATTCATATTATCATTTTTTGGATAATATTATTGCCGAGCCGGGAGCTACCACTTTACCAAATATAATTGTTGCCACAGGAGGAAACCTGTCTGCACAGAATAATCTTGTGGTTAACTATGGTGGATACAATATAACAAGTGCAACATCTTCTTCTGTCAGTGACCATTCCCTTGAAAGCTTAGGTTTGTCAGAAATAGGGTTTGGAAATGCTGAGGGGGGTGATTTTACCATATTATCTTCATCTCCTGTTGCATCAGCCGGTACAAGCGGTACTGTTATTGGAGATCCTCGCTGGCTAAAACAATTAACAGCAGCGGTTGAACTCACTGTTCTTTTATCAGAAGATGCCGCAGGAACTGTTTCTCCAACTTCCGGAATTTATAACCAAGGGGATGAGATTACATTATCAGCAACCAATAATTTTGGTTATGAGTTTACTGAGTGGCAGGATGGTAATACAGGAGAGGTGTTGTCATCTGAAAATCCTTACACTTTTATTATTAGTGAAAACATCAGTGTAAAAGCCGTATTTGAAACAAAAACTACCTATTCTTTTCATGTAGATATTACAGGAAGTAACTGGGGAGAGGTTTTGTTAAGCCCACAACCCACAGACGGTAAATATGAAGAAGGCACAATTGTAACAATGACTGCAGTGCCTACTACCGTAACTCACTTTTTAAACTGGGAAGATTATTCAACCGACTTGATTCGTACAGTATCGGTAAACGAGAATAAAAATTATACAGCGAGTTTTGATGAAGTGCCATTTATCGTGGGGTGGGACTTTGCAGATAAAGAACCAACAAGTGACAGACCTGCTGATTTTTATTCGGCAACGGATAATACAGGTTTGTTTTCTGTTGTAAAAAATAATGGAACAACTACAAGTTGGCTCGCCCGGACTTCCAGTTCCTTTTCGCCAGGTTATTCATGTGTTCAGTTTTGGACTCCTACCTCAGAATTTGCAACGCCAAGAGCCTATCAAACTTCTTTTTCAACTGTTGGATATGAAAACATACAGATTAACTCTATGCTTTCGGGTTCTTATCATGGTTATTCAGTAATGACCATTCAATATTCTTTAGATGGCACAAACTTCGTTCAACTAGGTAATGTCGATCTTACTTCTGTCTGGGGGGTATCCTGGGCTGATTTAAATGTTGTACTGCCTGATGAAGCAGAAGGACAGGCCAAGGTGTTTGTAAGATGGATTGCAGATACTTCGAGTCCGGAAATTGGGAGTGCCAGCGATGTGGATGGAACTGCTATAACAAATGTTTTTGTGTTTGCTGATAAAGTTGTTGTAAACGATGTTACAGTACCCTCATTAATATCAACAGTACCTGCCGGGGGCGCTACAAATGCTTCGGCCAGTGGTTCCATTGTTTTAACCTTTGATGAGGCAATGATGGCCGGAACAGGAAGCAGTATGCTTGGAACAGTTGAGCTTACTCCGGATTTTGGTTCAAAAACTGTATCGTATAGTTACTCCAGACTTGAGTATAATACTGAATATACTTTTACAGTACCAGATGGAGCTTTAACGGATAAATCGGGGAATGCTTTTGGTGGATTAAACCTGACATTTACCACCATGAATCGACCACAGCCAATAGCCAGGTTATATGATGCTGTAGTGGCTAAAGATGGAAGTGGTGATTATACTTCTGTTCAGGAGGCTATTGATGCTGCTCCTTCGAACCAAACCTCACCCTGGTTGATTTTTATTAAAAAAGGAACTTATAATGAGTTGGTTAGAATTCCGGAGGATAAACCATATATGTATTTAATAGGTCAGGATAAAGAAAATACCATCATTTCTTTTGCCATATGCTGTAGTTCAAGTTCAACAGATGATGGTTGGGATTTCAGAAAAGAACTGTGGGGAATGAGTGATTGTGCTGTTGTTGTTGTTGAAGCAAGTGATTTTTATGCTGAAAATATTTCATTTGTCAATGATTATGGTGTGGATTATCAGACAGGCCCAATGGCTCTGGCCATGCGATCAAACAATGACCGGTTTACTTTTAATAATTGTAATTTTAAATCGTTTCAGGATACATGGTATACAACCAATGGCTTAAATGATCGACATTATGCTTACAATTGTTATTTCGAGGGTGCAGTTGATTACATTTATGGAGCTGGAGATGTGTTTATTGATCAATGTACCTTGTATAATGTGCGCAGTGGTTCTGTTATTGTTGCTCCGGCTCATGATAATGGAACTAAATATGGTTATGTTTTTAATAACTGTACTATTGATGGAAATGAAGAAGCCGCAGATGGTAATTTGAAATTAGGACGTCCCTGGCATAATGAGCCAATAGCTGTTTTTCTTAATACAAAAATGAATATTTTACCTGCTGCTGAAGGTTGGACTAATATGGGTGTGATACCTAAATTATTTGCTGAGTATAATAGTGTGGATTCGGATGGAAATCTTATTGATTTGTCGAATAGAAAGACTACTTATACAGAAAGTGAGGGTGAAGGAGGACAAACAGTTTCTGGTTTACAAGCGGTGTTATCGCAGGAAGAAGCTGCTGATTATACCTATGATAATGTGCTCGCGGGTCATGATAACTGGAATCCCAGAATGTATTTTGAACCAGTAGAGCAACCTTCAGGATTGGCGATACATAATAATGTTTTAGATTGGAATATATCAGAGTATGCTATTTGTTATGTTGTATATCGCGATGGAGAGGTTGTTGGTTTTACAACCGAACCTGCGTATACCGATTATGATGCTGAATCGGGTAAGAGTTATACTTATAACGTGCGTGCTGCAAATGAATATGGAAGCCTGAGTGAGTTGTCGGAAGGAATCACAGGAGGTATACATTTAGCTGTGGGTGATGCTCCTGAAAATGAGCTTTGTGTTTATGTAAACGACTCGGTGCTTTATGTGGCTTGTTTAAGCGGTCAATCTGTTGTAGCTGTTTATTCTTTGAGCGGAAATCTGTTGTCATTAGAAAAAACAATGAATTCAAGTTACTCGAAGAAACTTGATGTGCATGGATTGTATCTTGTTGTGATTAATAATAAGGCATTTAAGGTGTCTTTTTAAAGGTTGAGTAAAGTGTTTTGTTACGATTAATAAAATAGTCTTCAAAATTCAGGTTTAAAAGGGGGGGCTTGTACTTAAAGTCTCCCTTATTTCTTGTTATTGTTATTGTTATTTCTTACAATAAAATAATCAATAGGATTGCTAAAAAAATCCTTTACTGAATACATAAATAGTTGAGGAATAAATAAAAATGTAGCTCCTCTCGATTTTAATGCCAAAACCAGGGTTATTGAAAAGCTCACCACAAGGTTGGTCAGGCCTATAATTAATATGCCTGAAAGAGCTTTAATAATTATAGTTAGCTCAAAAGGCTTACTCATTATTGAGTAGCCCAAATAAGAAGTGCTAAAGGCAATATGTCGTATATCTATTGAAAACGAGAAAATATAGCTTAAAAGAAAAGCACTGCCCAGAAAAAAACCCAGCGAAATATTTCCCATTAAAGACCCGCCTTTATGAAGAATAAAATCAGCTGTTTTTTTACTGTTGAAAAATATTTTAGTATTCACAATTCGGTGAGCAGCTCTTGATGCGATAATTTTATTATCTACATATCCCGAAATAATACCAGAGAGAGCCAGAAAAACTCCTGCCGTAGCGGCATAACCAAACAGACTTAATGTGGGCATGATATCTTTCATTAAATAATCAGGTTTAATGCCCAGCGACTTCTGTATTCCCAACTGTTCAAACAACAAATACGTTGCACTGGCAAATATTAAGGCCATTGTAAAGTTTCCCACTAAAGATATAAACTGACTACTTAGTGCTTTTTTTATTATTTTGATAATTTCTTTTTTTGAGTCTATCTGCAGGTTGTTGTTTTTATCAATATGCTTGGCTATTGTGGATGCAGTCATTGCAGGTTGTTTGGTTGCTATGATACCTCCTAATTGTTTAACCAAAATAAAACAAACAGCATAATTTATGCTAAAGACAATAGCATCTCCTACCGCATCAAATTGGTATCTGGAACCAAAGAATATTTTAAAGAGGGCAAATAGCGCAATAAGTGCCCCTCCAAGCATTGATTTATATAAAAAACGCCAGTATTCTTTGTTGTTTTCAGCAATATACTTTTCTCCTTTGTTTGAAGTGTGCTCAACGGCTTCAAATATGAGTAAATCCAGATGTCTGACAATAAACTTTTTTAAACTGTATTTCCTTTTAGTGTACGCAAGATGATTGATAATTATTTTTTTCCAGTGAGCTGGAGAGTTAATGTTTAAACTTAAATCAATTAATTCTTTAACTCTTTCTATATATTCCAGTATTCTTCTGGTAACAATAGTCAGGTGCAAACTGATTCCTATTTTATTTTTAAATTTTCTTAATGCATTAATATTATCTTCAATCTTATTTAAGAGTTGAATCAAATAGGTTATTTTCTGATCATCTCGGCAGTCTAGTGTATTCATGATATTTAGTAATATTTCAAAATGCTGAGGGTTTAATTCAAGTATTTTAAATTTATAACTAATATCACTGTCAAGTCCAAATGCCGATATTTTAGAACAAAGGGCTTTTATACTTAGAGTAAGATCTTTATAGATATGGTTGTTGTCGGTAATGTTAAAGTCGAGGGTGCTAAATATATAATCAATATTCTTTTTATTTTGAAATAAAAAAAACTCAAAGGTGTCTTCTTCCGGCACAGAAGGAAGAATTTTCTTATACAATCTGCTGATTAACCCTGAAGTAAATCCATAATCCTCCATTAAAGAATACTTTGTAAAAAAAGTATAAAAACTAAGATCTTTAGTGGCCTTTTGCATACTGAAAAATAAAGGAGATTATTTGTATTACTTGTAAAAACAGAATAATCATTAATGTCTGTTTTGATTTGTTGTAATATACTAATTAATAAATGAAGTAAACAAGGCTTTACAGACGTTTGTTTAATTAAAATAAGCTTAGTGGTTTATTCTAATTGAAATGAGTCTCTGCAAATAATAATACTTCAGTATATCAATATGGTTTTTCAGGCTCTATATTAGCAGGTTTACCTATAGAAAATATAGTTTAACTTTATTGCAAATTATTTTTGCACCATGAAATCAGGATTGCCAGTAAAAAAGATTGTAAAGCTCAACTTTTTGTTGACAATAAATACAATATTGTTTTTTGTAGTATTGAGATTCTTAAATCCCAATGATATTGAGGATATGTCTCATATTTATAAAGGTTTGACTCTTAGTGCCTACCTTTTATTAATGCTCTCTTTTGGTAATCTCGGCTTGTTTCTTATCATGGACAGACTGATTCAGAAAGGCATTTTTAAAGGAGGGAAAGATAAAAAAACCAAAATGTGTTTTCTTACAAGTAGTCACTTCTACGCCATTATGGTTACCTGGAGTGTTATATTTATTCATAGACTAATGTTTACTGTAGAGTCCCCCGTTTCTGGATTCAGATTATTGTTTCTTTCATTGTTTGGTGTAATGGTAAATTCTTATATTCTTGCTTTTCAGTATTTTGTTGTGGTTCAGGAAGAGAAATATCGTGTTGATATAGAGAATTCAAACCTCAGAGCTGCAAATACAGAAGCTGTTAATCAACTGTTAAAGCATCAAATACAACCTCATTTTTTATTTAATTCATTAAATATTTTAAAATCCTTATATAAAAGAAATGTAGCAGAAGGAGAAAAGTATTTGATATGCCTCTCTAACTTTTTAAGAGCTTCATTATCCAGTAATAACAGTAAAGTAATTTTAGTTAAAGAGGAAATGGAATTGTGTCAAAATTATATTAATATGCAAAAATTGAGGTTTGGGGAATCTTTACAATGTTCAATAAAAATACTCCAGGATACTTTAAATAATGCATACATCCCCTCGTTTTCTATACAGCCTCTGATTGAAAATGCCATAAAACATAATGAGCTTACAGATGAACAGCCTTTGGTGATCAAGGTAGAGCAGGAACACGATTGGATTAAAGTATCTAATAACCTCAAGTTGAAAGTCATCTCAGCTGAATCTACTGGTCTGGGGTTAACTAATTTATCCGAAAGGTATAAATTGTTATGTGGTGAAGATATTATAGTTAAAGAAAGTGAAAATACATTTTCTGTTAAGATAAAGTTATTGGATCATAAAGGTAAAAGATAAAATCAAATATGGATATTATTATTATTGAAGACGAGAAACTAACTGCCTTAGATTTATCGCAGACCATAAAATCAGTAGTTCCTGATTGTAATATTGTTGCCATTCTAAATTCTGTTAAGGGAGCACTTGAGTATTTTAAAAAGGGATTATTGCCCGATTTAATTTTTAGTGATATTCAATTAGGCGATGGTTTAAGTTTCGACATTTTTAAAAGGGTTAAAATAACTTCTCCCATAGTTTTTTGTACTGCTTACGATGAGTATGCTTTGGAGGCATTTAAAACCAATAGCATAGATTATATACTAAAGCCTTTTAATGAGGATTCTGTTCGCGAAGCTATTAATAAATACAGCCATATGAAAAGCGCTTTCGCACATGAACAGTTTGATTATGATAAAGTAATTGATGCTTTAAGTCGAAAAAAAGATACTCGCTCAGGTTCTGTATTGGTGTATTATAAAGATAAAATACTTCCTGTTCGCCTGAATCAGGTTGCACTGTTTTATATCGAAGTGGAAGTGGTGTCTTTAGTAACTATGGAGGGTAAAAAATATCACGTTTCTAAAACATTGGATGAGTTAAGTAAAATGTGCGGTGACAGTTTTTTTAGAACAAACAGGCAAACAATAGTGAATAAAAATGCTATAGCTGATGTTTCATATTATTTTTCAGGTAAGTTATCGGTTAATTTAAATGTTCCTTATGAGGATAAAATACTAGTGAGCAGAGCTAAGCGTACTTCATTTTTAGAATGGTTAGAACAAGAATAAATTTAAATGAACACCAGGTAAGAAGTAAATTCATCTCATTCTTGTTTTAGTGAATTACCCGGCTGTTGATTAATGCCACTAAAAAATATAAATTCATTGCAATGTATATCACCAAATTATTATTCCTGTCTATGTTGTGTATCGGAATCAAAACTGTTCATGCTCAAAAATCAGGAAAAAACAATAAAACCAGATTGTCAAAATTTCCGTTGTTCAATGTAAGCCATCTTAATTATTCCAATGCTAAAGTAGATGTGGATGAGCATAGTTTTAAATACAGAACGGAAGAATATAACGTTAAATTGCAAACAGCAATACCTCTGAAGTCTCGCAAAACCTATTTATTTAATAGTTTATCGTATGTTTATAGTAAGTATTTTTCTGAATTTAATCAACATTCAGATGCTTTACATCGCTTTCATACCCTGAATTATAATGTTGGCATTATAAGAATGCTTCCAAAGTATTGGACCTTTTCTGTGAATTTAAGTCCTATTTTGTCGTCTGACTTTAAGGATAAAATTAATTCTGATGATTTTAGATATAATGTGTCTGTGATGGCTCAAAAACGTGCAAATGAATATTTTGAGTATGGTATTGGATTGGGCTATGCTTCTTATGTTTCTTATGTGGAGGGTGGCTTTGTAGTACCTTTTTTTAGTATGACGTATAAAAATAACAGGAATACTACACGTATGATTTTCCCTTCTTTTATTCATCAGAGTTATGCCATCAATCCTAATACAGACCTGGGATTTCGAATAGCTATGAATGGCAGTTTAAAAAATATGGCAGGCTTTGACAATTCTGGAAATCTTGATTTAAACCGAATTTCTGAATCAGGTGTTTTAATAGGTCCTGACTTACAAAAGAAAGTGTGGGGTGATTTTTATTTAAATGTCAATTGTGGTGTGTCTGTTAGTAATCGTATACAGTTTCAGGATAATAGTTTAAAGAAAGAAATGGAGGTTGATGCGCATCAAAAATTCTATTTTGGAATAGGATTAGTGCTTCTGAAATGATGATCATTTGCCATGACGAACTCATCAGATTAATCATTCTGTTGTGTGTGAACTCATTGATTTTGTAAATCTCACGATTCTCATGGCTCATTTCATCCTTTATTATTGTAATTCCCACCTTGATATTGCCTGTTTGACCATTTTTTATCTTAAAACAGAGCAGTAGTATTTACATATTTGTGCTGTGCTTTTAAATAGAGGGGTAAAACGAAGGAAAGTTCTAATGGTTCTGATACTGTATTTTGGGTATTACGATTAATGAGTAAAATAAGTTGGTAGAAGATTACAATATGGAATGAGCAAACGCTTATTTGAACTATTACACACTTTATCTTTTAATAAGTATTTGGCAAATTCCATATTGTATCTTAAAAAATCAATAATAAAATAGTATTTGCAACCATCTTTCCTTCGTGCTCCTGTATTCTTCACTTTTTAGGAATTAAAATATTATTCCTCACGCAACGGGCAGTTTAATATCTTTAAAATATTCCCTGCCTTAGTCCGGAAAGTCAGAAGTGAGACAGGGATAAAGAATAAGATGCTTGTTTTACAACTTGCTTAAAAATCTCTCCACATCAACAACAAATCTGTCGTGCGATGCTTTACCAATTGTATCTCCTTTTTCGTCAGTGCATACAATATCATATGATATTTTTCTTCCATCAACCTCAGAAATAGTGGCTGTGCATTTAATTTTTGCACCAACAGGAGAGGCTTTTATATGATCTGCGTTCATTTTAATACCTACAGAATCGTTGCCTTCGGGTAAATAAGAACCAATCATAGTCATAGCAACATTTTCCATTAGCGCAATCATTGCAGGAGTGCCATATACATCTAATCCACCCGAACCAAGTACTTTGGCAGTATCATTTACTTCAACAGTTATTTCTTTTTCAGCCGTTAATCCAACAGGTATTGTCATAATATTATATTTATAATTTGTTTGTTTGGCAAAAGTATAACCAAAAAATAAATATTCAATAGATATAGCTATAATACTGCTGAAATTATGCAGCCTGCAGAGTAGATGATCATGGGTATCATTAAAGGTTTTATTTGTTGAAGAGATATGAGCGCTTTTCTAGCAGGGGAGTTAGACTGGTGGAAGTTTGTACGTTGTGTTTTGTAAAGCGAGAGGTTCTACGGCAGGATGTTAGCTCCCGTTATTGATTGTTTAATAGTATTTTATTGATTATAATGTTGTAAAAATCTCTGAACGTCAAGATTAGAATTGCCATAACTTACAATCTTTATGTTTAATGGTGCTTTTGAGAATTTTATCAGTGATTTCTTAATGGCATCAAAAATCCATTCCTTTTTATTTCCAAAAACACCGCCACCAACTAATGTGAGATAAACATTTTTATTCTTTGTCTTTTCATAATTCTTAAGAGCTGAGTAAAATGTTGCTTCGTAAGTCGCTTCTAATATTAATCTTGCAAAGAGCTCCCAATGTGCCTGATTAATACTTGAGTATGCAACAGGTAAGGCAGAACAATATACTTGTGTTACAATGTTTTTACTGTTATTTATAGTTACTTCTGTATCTAATTGCACACCTATTTTTAACTTACCTTTTAAACTTTCATATTCATTTTCTGATTGCTTTCTTAATGTATCTGCTATTTTGTGTAATCCTGCTTCAGTTGCAAGAGCATAACCATTACTCATTTTCCATAAGCAATCGTTATTATTCCCCAATTCGTTACCAATATTTTCTAAACAATCAATTTGGTTGTTCGAACTCTGTCCAATCTTTCCGTTTACATCTGCAAAATAATTTCTATAAATAGTTCCAGCTCCACAGGATATTGCACAAGCTGGTCCTTGTGTAAAGTCATTCTCATATATTCCAACTCCTTTTTCAGGTGTAACCATTGGACTTGTCATTTCTAACAGATTAAATTGTGATGCTGCTTGAAAAAACGCACCATTATTGCTTTCGTCGCAATGCAGCAATTGTACATTTCCAACTGTTTCAGAGATAGTAATTTTTGAATTATAATTTGTAATCGAAATAAACTCTTGTCTTAAGTCATTTAATGAAGGTGTGATTAGTTTTCCAAAAATATATTCTTTTTGATTTACTTTTGAAACTAATTTATTATCATTTATATAAATGTTATTCCGTACTGTTGTTGGGTTGTTTTCTGTAAACCCCATTAAATTTTCAAACCACATATTATTATTTTTACCAATGAGATTTAAAATACTTTTCTGTTATATCTGATGGTAAGTGAGGTTTAACCCATATTCACTTTCAAACTTCACAGAGCCAAACGTTGTATTTGTTTTTTCTTAGTCATTAAAAAACTCAGATCAGGGAGGTTGGGCTATTGCCCAGAGTTCTATTTTAGGAACCACTATTACGGTTGAACGACTTCAAAAACGTGGCTATATCAGCCTTGCTTCCATGTACAGCCAAATGACCAGTAAACTTTTCCATAAAACTAACAGTCTATTCCCCATGATGATGTAGAGAACCGCCGGATACGAGACCCGTACGTCCGGTGGTGAGAGGTTCTCCGGTAGGCTTTTAGCCTATCGGCTGTCTACTCGATTAGGGCAAGTTGTTCCTTATCCTCTCTCGTGTTTCATCAAACCTATCAATTGATTTTGCCCATCTTTCAGTCTCTGGTTCAATCCATTCCAATATTTCATAAATATCCTTACGCTTATTTACAATTTCTCGAATATCCCAAATAATCGGTTCATAATGATAAATTCGATTCCTGAATGTTCTGATATGATTCAACTTTGCTGATACAATTGTTCTTTTTCTACAGTCAGACGGTAATTTCGGAAATGCTTTCAATAAAGGTTTCCAAAAGTATCTTGCATATTTTCTGTTAAATAGTATTGTCCAAAAACCGAAATTAAGTTCTGCAATAATTCTGTCTATAGTTGCTGGTTTCTTTGATTTTAACAATCTGTTTTCAACTTCTTCAATTTGTTGTTTTAATTCAGTTGGAAATTCCTTGTACCATTGTTCGTTTTTGAAATATACTTGAAATGAATCATTTATAGCATTCCTCAAAGCTACCTCTAAAATCGAGAGGCTTGAATAAAAAGATTGTGATATCTGAATATTTGCTTGATATAGTAAAAATCCACGTTTTAAATCACTACTGTACCTTTTTCTATATGGCTCAAATCGTTCTTGCGAAACCGTTTTAATAATTTTTTCAATCTCCATTTGACAAATATAAAGATTTATGCTTATCTTTGTATCGCAGTCCTCAGTAACTCCTCTCTCTCATTTTGAGATGATGAAACTGAGGTTTTTTGTTTTATAGCCTACTCAATTTTCAAATCTTTCTTTTGTCTCCCAATCCGTGCTTGATATGAACGCCCAAGGTTGCTCTCCTTTTTAACAAGTCTTAAATTTGCTTTGTCCTTGTGATACTCTCTGAATCCTTGAGCCAATGCTTTATCCTTGAAAGTATATACAGAGTCAATAACCTCTTCATATTCAATCTGATTAATATCAAGTTGTTTAATCTCAATAAATCGGTCAATAATTACTGAAAATGTGTTTGGCTGTCGGTGGTCAACATTTAATTCCTCCCACTTACATAATTCTCCTGTTTCTTGACACTTAACTTGCCCTTTTACGGAATTAGCTTTAAAATAATCAAGCTTTACGTTTCGTAAGTCCTCATAAATCAAGTCTCGACAAGCTCGGCTAAATTTAGTCAATGGTGTAAATCCTCCGCTAATGCACTTCGTGTAAGAAAAAATATCTGTGGTTGAATCTGTTCGAATGAGATTAAAACACTTTGTATTGTATCTTACTTCTGCTATCTCTATATCTCGTATCCCATCTCCAATTTTTTCTTTGGATTTCTCATGTATTTTCAACAGTTCGCAAACATCCTCCAAATCGTTAGAGTTTAATTTCTCTCTAAAATCATACGAATTAAGAATCTGTTTGAAATGAGCCAAAGCTTCCTTTTTTGTCTTAAATGTCAGTTTACCTATCTTAATTGGTTTTCTCATTAACTTTCAATGTTTGCAGGATTTTTCTTCAATTTGCCCTAACGTTTTGAATAAGGGGCCGTAGGCTGATTTGAAAAACCGAACCTCCAAAATCCCACCAAGCCGAAGCTTTTGTTTTGGTTATAAATTTATTCTTTTTACTAGCCGAAGCAAAAGCTTCGGCGAACTTATTAAAAGAGCAAAACTCCCAAATTTATATTGACAGCCTATGCCCTTTATTTATTGTTACCTGCTTTTATTTTTTTATTATTAACCTAACCAATTCAGTCATTATCGGTTTACTATTTTTGCTCTTGTTGTTAGTTCAAAATTTTTCTTAATAGCAATAGAGTCTACTTGTAGGTCTTTGAGATTAGAATTAACAGTAACTGGAATGAATGCATTATAAGAAGGATTCTTTCTACTAAATACAACCAAATATTTTCCTTTAGGAACTTTTATACCATGTTTTCCTTTTGTGCTATAAGAACCCTTGTATATAGCATTTCCTATTCTGTACATGTAATGGATATTTATTCCTGAACCATTTGATTTCAGAGTAGTCTCCGTTGTTACTCCAACTGCTCTATCAACATCATCAAAATATTTCTTATAAGAATTGTTTACATTTATTCTTAATACGATAAAAATACAAACTGCAATAACTATAGTCCCTATAATTACTATATTTTTTTCACTCATTAAATTTAGTCTTAAATATAATTTTCGAATATTTGATAGTTTTTAAAATATGTACAACCTAGCAAATAACTTTTATAATTGCAGGTAACATTTCGCTAAACACATTGGCTTTATATATATTATATGCAAAGATAACAACCCTTGTAACTAACTGATTTAACGAACATATATATATATTGTATATATTTGGTTATGATTTTTTTGCTTTTTTATTTTCTGGATATATAGCCATATTCTTTTGATTTATTTTGTTGTTCACCAATCAAATATACTAATTTGTTCGTCTATTCAATCACGCATATCATTAATTTAACAACTGAATACAGCTCTGCCAATAGTATTAATCATGAGGATATATGTAACAGAAAACCAAGGCTTTCAATTTTCAGCTTCAGTTTTTCTCGCAGAGTCCGCAAAGCCGGAGTTTACTATTTGAATAAAGATTTCAAACTCCTTAAAGCTAAGGACGCAAAGAGAAATCCTTACGGATTTTGGTTTTCATTATGAAATTTTGTTTACTCTGCGAGCTAATCTATAATCCCTAATCTTTAATCATTAATCATTCTTCAAATCATCAACTCTACGAATTAACAACTCATCAATAGTCATCAGATTGTTTATTGCTGCGCAATGTTTTTTTGTCATCGAATTAACACGAATTACCACGAATATTTTTAACAACGATTTATTATGAATTAATATTGGTTGGCGAAACAACGAAGGAGTTCAACAATACCATATAATATTAAATTATATTGTTAATTAACACGAATTAATATTTGCTGCGCAAATTTTGCAACTTGAAACAACATGGCCTAACACATAAGGACCAGGAGCTAAGAGCTAGTAATAGTACCACTTGTAAGAATCCGTGTAGCAGGAAACTAAGACTTTCAACTTTTGACTAGGAACTAACAACTAAGAGCTTTCTTCGTTTACACTAAGACAATATTCCGGAGCTGTAAATCTGTCCTTCCCCATTCGAGGGAGTTATAGGGGGTTGTAAAATCCCGGGCTGTAAGCCCAGCTCAATTCAGCCCATGGCAACGCCTTGGGAATAATAATACGTCGTGTTAATCTGCGTCCTGAAAGGACAGCTCAATGTATTCAAACAAGCATTTTTGAGTTGTCCTTTCAGGACGCTTATCATTTCTGTAAATCAAAAACCCAATGCGTCACTTCATTTTGCATTGGGCTGAAATGAGTTGTCCTTTCAGGACGTGTATTTACCATGAAAATACTTTATTGTCAGCAGGCAGCTCTCTTTGTTAGGCATAGCGTCTCGCTATATCTTATAAATCAAGGCCTTCCGGCCTGAAAGGTATTTTTATTTACAAGCCCCCTCTAACTCCCCCGATTGGGGGAGAATTAAAAGCCCCTCTCATTCTCCCCAAAGGGGAGAAGCTGATTTACAGCTTGGTATTTTCTTTTACTAACGGAGTTAAAAAGATGCCAACTGAAGACTGCAGTAAACAAGTGAATACAGGGTAAATGAAAAGGTACGAGTTACAAACTCGTACCAGCATCTGTTATTAGATTATTTATTGCTTCGCAATGGGTTGATCCACTAATTTCGCTAATTTCACGAATTAGGATTGCTTCGCAATGATTTTACTGTCATTTAATTTTCGCAAATTATCACGAATTATTTATAAATGCGAATTGCAATGAAACGACGAAGGAGTTCAACAATACCATATAATGTCAAGTTAAATTGTTAATTACAGCTAATTATCACGAATGATTATTTGCTGCGCAAATGTTGCAACCTGAAATACTATGGCCTAAGAGCTAAGAACTAAGATCTAAGAGCAAGCAACTAAGAACTTTCTTCGTTTACACTAAGACAATATACCGGAGCTGTATATCCGTCCTTCCCCATTCGAGGGAGTTATAGGGGACTGTAAAATCCCGGGCTGTAAGCCCAACTCAATTCAGCCCATGGCAACGCCTTGGGAATAATAATACGTCGTGTTAATCTGCGTCCTGAAAGGACAGCTCAATGTATTCAAACAAGCATTTTTGAGTTGTCCTTTCAGGACGCTTATCATTTCTGTAAATCAAAAACCCAATGCGTCACTTCGTTTTGCATTTGGCTGAAATGAGTTGTCCTTTCAGGACGTGTATTTACCATGAAAATACTTTATTGTCAGCAAGCAGCTCTCTTCAGTCCACAGTCTTCATTTGGCATCTTTGCAAACCTGCGCCAACCTATAGCAGCAAACCGAAACTTTCAACCTTTACCTGATATTTTGAATTACAGCTAATTTCCCGAATTAATATTTGCTACGCAAATGTTGCAATCTGAAACAATATGGCCTAAAGCCTAAGAGCTAAGAACTAAGAACCAGGAACTACTATATAGACGCTGACAGGTTTAATTTACAGCTTGCTTACGAAACGTTGTCAGGTCTTTCATCAACTCAACAACTCGACAACTCGACAATTTAACAACACTCACCAATAGTCATCAGATTATTTATTGCTGCGCAATGTTTTTTTTGTCATCTAATTAACACTAATTATCACGAATTCTTTTATCCACTAATTTCACGAATTATTTTAACAACGAATAAATATGAATTACAACCAATTTCACGAATGTTATTTGCTGCGCAAATGTTGCAACCTGAAATACTATGGCCTAAGAGCTAAGAACTAAGATCTAAGAGCAAGCAACTAAGAACTTTCTTCGTTTACACTAAGACAATATACCGGAGCTGTATATCCGTCCTTCCCCATTCGAGGGAGTTATAGGGGACTGTAAAATCCCGGGCTGTAAGCCCAGCTCAATTCAGCCCATGGCAACGCCTTGGGAATAATAATACGTCGTGTTAATCTGCATCCTGAAAGGACAGCTCAATGTATTCAAACAAACATTTTTGAGTTGTCCTTTCAGGACGCTTATTATTTCTGTCAATCAAAAACCCAATGCGTCACTTCGTTTTGCATTGGGCTGAAATGAGTTGTCCTTTCAGGACGTGTAATTACCATGAAAATACTTTATTGTCAGCAGGCAGCTCTCTTCAGTCCATCGTCTTCATTTGGCATCCCTTTGTTAGGCATAGCGTCTCGCTATGCTTTATAAATCAAGGCCTCCCGGCCTGATATTAAAAGCCCCCTCTAACTCCCCCGATTGGGGGAGAACTGATTTACAGCTCCGGTAAATGTGAATTGTAACAAATTGGTATTTGCTACGCAAATGTTGCAACCTGAAATACTATGGCCTAATGCCTAAGAGCTAAGAACTAAGAACTAAGATCTTGTAATAGTACCACTTGTAAGAATGTGTGTAGCACGAAACTAAGACTTTCAACTTTCAACTTTTGACTAGGAACTAACAACTAAGTACTTTCTCCGCCTACATCTGTCAGCTTATGACCTAATAACCTATTGACCTATTGACCTAATCCACTATCACTCATCAACTCATCAATTCATCAACTCAACAACTCGACAGCTAATTCATCCCTAATCCCTAATCCCTAATCCCTAATCGCTAAGAACTAAGTACCAGGAACTAAGAATTCACTACCAACATCTACAACCGACACTGCTGTTACTATTTTCACATTAACATAATGGCCGGTAGTTTGAGGAGGTAAAAAAACAAATGCATGGCCGGTAAAATGGCAAGTTCTTGTTGATGCCGGTGCAAGTGTTTGTGACTCAGCTCCAGGTCTGCTATGACTTAGCCCCGACTCAGCTCCACAAAACTCCACGGATTGTATACAGGTTTTACGCAGTTTGTTCGCAAACCATGGTATAGAACCTGTGTAGAGCCTGTGTAGAGCCTGTGGAAAATTGCATAGCAGTTGCGCAGCAGGGGCGTACACTTCTCATAGCAGTTGTATACGTTTTGTATAGAAGTTGTACAGAAGTTGTACAGAAACTGTATAGAAGTTGTATAGAAGTTGTACAGACATGGAATCAAAATGTGTTAAAATGACCTTTTTGTGGAATCATTTTGCTCAAAAACAACAAAATCCTGGAATATTTTTGGTGTTTTTTGCTGTTTTCTGGAATATAGGGCATCAGATAACGCGCTGGGTGTATATTTTTCAATGGGTCAAAAATTTTAATATCCATTAAATCAGTAATTTACGGCTCAAAAAAAGTTACAGTAATATTTTAGTAATTTTTTCATATTGCTTTTCATCATAATTTAGCATTAAACAATTAGTCGAAAGTCGAAAGTTCATAAAGTGACTTTTTTCATACAGAGATAAAATTTACCAAACTGAAGACTAAGAGCTAAGACCTAAGACCTAAGAGCTAAGACCTAAGAACTAAGAGCTGATCAAGTCAGCGATCACCCTGCTTGCAGGAACTCTCACTACTGTAATTTCAAACTGGATAAAACAGCGTAAAGCCCGAATAACAGCAGAAAGAGCAGCGGCTAAAAAAAGCCAAAAGAGAAATATTATTAAAACTTAAAACCATAAAAATTAAAAGTCATGGGAACATATGATAACGGAGCATTTGGAAGCTTCCACGGTAGAGTTGGTAATTTAGTAGGTAGCTCATGGAAAGGAATCAACTACATGAAAGCCAGGCCTAACACAGGCCAACGTAAATCATCAGAGAAACAGATTATTCATCGGGCGAAATTTCAGTATGCAGCAGGATTTGTTCAAACAATATTCCCGATCATACAAGTAGGATATAGAAAGATGGAAGATAAAAAAACGGCAAAAAATGCTGCTATGTCTGAAATTATGAACTATTCAATCATAATTAAATAGAAGATTTAAAACCACCTCCCCCTCATACTTCGGGTACTCCTGAGTTCGACACTGGGACACCCAAATTAGAAGTTAAACATTGTTGCTAACATTTTTTGTTCTTCAGTAATTAAAATTGTTTTAGAAACAATATGTTGTTGGTTTGGTGTTTTTACCTGTATGGCATAAATAGTTTTGGCAATATTCATTGCTTTTTCCGGACTCAGATTAGACCCTTTAAGTTTCAGTTGTCTTTCAAGCTCTTTGTAAATTTTATATGCCACGAATGATATACAGATATGAGCTTCAATCCGTCTTTGGATTCTGTGATAAACAGGCCTTATTCTAAGATCATGTTTTGATATTCTAAAAGCTTTCTCTATTTTCCATAGGTGGGCATAGTTCTCCTTTATGTCATTATTCGACATTTTCGTGTTGGTGAGATATCCTTTTAAACCATCCCATTTGCTATCGGAATCAAACTTTTCCATATCTATTTTTAGGCTTATTTCACCATCCATTTTTAAATATTTATTGTATCCCCGATTGTTAATGTTGGATTTGGTCAATTTCCCTGATTTTATCTTTTTCTCAAGCTTAGCAAGTCCTTTCTCTCTGTTGTATTTATCCTTTTTGGCTCTTTTTTCAGAATGTGTTACCAGAAGTCTAATCTCGTTATTCTTTATTATTAGTTGTTCCTCTGTTTCTGAGTAGTCAAAATTTAATATTTGTGCTTTTATTGAGGTAGTTTCGTTTTTTATTCTTGCTCCTAGAATAAACTCATATCCTTTGGAAGAAAGTTCTTGGATATTGTCATTAGTTAACAAACCTGAGTCAGCAACTACTACAAGTTTGTCGATGCTGTAGCGTTCTTTAAACCCATTGATAACCGGAAGCATTGTGTGACCTTCATATTTGTTGCCTTCGAAAATTTCATATGCGAGCGGGTAGCCATCAACACTAACCAAAAGGCCGAGCAATATTTGAGGGTTCTGATGCCTACCTTCTTTTGAGAAACCAGTCTTTCTTATTTCATCTTCGTTATCTACTTCAAAGTAAAGTGTGGTAACATCATAAAAAACAACATTGATTTCATTATTCAGGATTTTCAGCGAATGTGCATAGCTGATGTCTTGTATCAACTCTTTTTGGCTACTATGAAGTTTATCTAAATACCGATAGATATGCTGGGGCTCCACCGACAGAAAATGATATTTGGAGAGAAAATCAGTTGTTCTGAGTTTGCTGGCTGGAAAGCACAAACGGGCTATCACAAGTTGTTTGAAAAGCTTGTCGTCAATAGCATTAAATCCAATCTCATCAAATATGCTTCCTAATAAAAGGCTGGTGCCGGCTACTGTTATTTGTTCGATATTATCCAGTATGGTTTCTGTAAAATCCCTTTCACATGTAAAGTCTAATTCTTTTAGACCAATCTTATTTTTAATCCAGATTTCACCCTCCTTTGCAAGATGTTCAACCTCTTCTGGGATGGAACTACTCCCAATGGTTTTTATCATCCTATATCTCCCTGTGCTCTTATCAATAATTTGAACACTGATGACTCCGCTCTTGTTTTTCTTTTTTCTGACAAACACATATTAAATATACCCAAAATTGAGCTGGGACACCCAAAATCACCCTTTAAAAATAACTAATTTAATGATTATGTGCTATTTATGATTTTATACTCAAAAAAGTGTCGAAGTCAGGAAAAAACGGCAAAAAATGCTGCTATGTCTGAAATTATGAACTATTCAATCATAATTAAATAGAAGATTTAAAACCACCTCCCCCTCATACTTCGGGTACTCCTCCTTCTGAAGGAGGAGAAATGATTTACAGCACGCTTAGTTATTGCCTTCGTTAGAGAAATATTTTAATTTAACAGCATTACAATATGGCTTAACGTCTAACACCTAAGGACTATTTTTCTCGCAAAGCCCGCAAAACCGGAAATAACTTTTAAAATAAAGATTCCAACTCCTTAAAACTAAGGTCGCAAAGATAAATCCTTACGGATTTTGGTTTTCATTCTGAAATTTTGTTTGCTCTGTGCGCTGAGTACCAGGCACTAGAAACTAAGAGCTAAGAACTAAGGGGTGGCAGATACGAGGCACGAGTATCTGACGGGGTGGTTTAAATTAGTTTGACAGTATTCAGTACTCAGTCAACAGTAAATTCCTTAATCCCTAATCTTTCATCTTTTAAACCGCATAAAACGCTGAGTTCACGCAGAGAACAAGGAGGAAAAATAAAATAGAAGATTTTAAACCACCTCCCCCTCATACTTCGGGTACTCCTCCTTCGGAAGGAGGAGAAATGATTTACAGCACGCTTAGTTGTTGCCTTTGGAAGAGAAACATTTTAATTTAACAGCATTACATTACAACACTTAGATTTCTTCCCTCGAAAGAAAATTAGTTCCCCCTGACAAATTTCCCTTCCTTTTTAAGGAGGGGTGGCAGATACGAGGTACGAGTATCTGACGGGGTGGTTTAAATTAGTTTGACAGTATTCAGTACTCAGTTAACAGTAGATTCCTTAATCCTTAATCCCTAATCTTTCATCTTTTAAACCGCATAAAACGCTGAGTTCACGCAGAGAACTAGGAGGAACAATAAAATAGAAGATTTAAAACCACCTCCCCCTCATACTTCGGGTACTCCTCCTTCGGAAGGAGGAGAAATGATTTACAGCACGCTTAGTAGTTGCCTTCGTTAGAGAAATATTTTAATTTAACAGCATTACAATATGGCTTAACGTCTAACACCTAAGAACTATTTTTCTCGCAAAGCCCGCAAAACCGGAAATAACTTTTAAAATAAAGATTCCAACTCCTTAAAACTAAGGTCGCAAAGATAAATCCTTACGGATTTTGGTTTTCATTCTGAAATTTTATTTGCTCTGTGCGCTGAGTACCAGGCACTAGAAACTAAGAGCTAAGAGCTAGTAATAGTACCACTTGTAAGAATATGTGTAGCAGGAAACCAAGACTTTCAACTTTCAACTTTCAACTTTTAACTAGGAACTAACAACTAATAGCTTTCTTCGTCTACAGCTGTCAGATTATCATATTCTTCCTGAGAGATGTATTGTGGAGTGTATTCTACACCATATTTTACCAATTGACGATTAAAAGCACGTAAGTGGTTTCTTGATCCTCGTAGCAAATTGTTAAAAACCAGTGTTATATTTTCATTATCTGTCGCATCAAGCTTCTCTTGCAAATCCTTAATATCTAATTCCTCAATCAATGCACCTACTTTCATGGCTTCTTCAATAGATTGTGAACCTTTTTTTACTAGTTGATCATAAAGTACCTTAAACTCCTCGCTTTCAAATTCGCCAGGTGATTTTACTTCTGTAGAACCTAAGTCATAATATTCTATTAATCTTATTACTGCGGCTATATGGTTTTCTTCCGATTTAGAAATGTTTGTAAATATCCGTGCATTCCAAATATCATCTAAAGCATAATACACATCCCTGGCCAGTTTTTCCTCTTCCTTCATATATTGAAGCATGGCTGTTTCATCAGAATTAAGTACATCTGTATCCACAAAGCTGGCAATGATTTCATCTATGGTTAATCCAACAGCTTTACCGTCTGCTGTTTCCTCTGTCAACTGATCCTGAATAGTTTCACTATCCTCACATGAAGTGGCAAATAAAAGTTGGGATATTAATAGTCCCATCATAACGAATACTCTGCTCATCTTTTTCATAACCTTATTATTTAAATTAAACATCTTGTTTGTGATCATTTACAGGTTAGACACGGTAAAGCAATTTTTCCTACGGGTAAGATATTTTATTTATATAGGAGATGAGTTGTTGGTGGAGTAAAGTGTTTGTATTCAGTGTCATAATGGCATTTTAAATCGTGTAAATAATGCCAATGTGACTTTAAAAATGACATTTTGTAATACTCAATTTTTAGTGTGTTTATTGTGATTTTGTGTAAGTAATTGAAAAGTAGCGACTAAATAAAAAAGAGGGTTAAAGGGAGGTAAATATGGTATATGATTTGAAATTCAATAAGCGTAAGATTTAAAAATAAAGTTTTAAATGAACTAAAATGTTTAACTAAATAATGGAGGGTTTAATCATGACATTAGCAAGATTATCTGACAAGTTGTTTCCTTCATTTTTTGATAAGTTTTTTGAAGGAGACTTGATGAACTGGAATTATGCCGGTGAAGATTCTACATTGCCAGCAGTAAATATCAAAGAAAATGAAAATGAATTTTTAATTGATGTAGCTGCACCAGGAATGAAGAAAGAAGATTTTAAAGTAAGCTATGACAATGGCAGGTTATCTATTTCTTCAGAACACAAGGTAGAACATGAAGAAAAAGAGGGAGAAAAAGTAACTCGTAAAGAATTTAGTTATCAATCATTTCAAAGATCATTTACCGTATCGGAAAGTGTTGTAAATGCCGAGAAAATTGGAGCTAAATACGAGGATGGAATACTTCATATTACCTTGCCAAAACGCGATGAAGTAAAACCAAAACCCGTAAAAGAAATTAAAATTTCATAAGGTATTTAAGCAGGGCAACCAGCCCTGCCTTGTAAAGTAATTTGTTTAATTTAAAGATGGAGGATACGCTATGTTAGCTACTAGATTTTCAAACAGTTTTCCATCATTGTTCGATCGGTTTTTCGATGATGATATGATGGATTGGTCAAATTCAAATTATTCAACAACAAATACTACTCTGCCAAGAGTTAATATCAAAGAAACTAAGGATGATTATGTCATAGAGGTGGCTGCACCCGGAATGAAAAAAGACGATTTTAAAATTAATTATGATAATGGTAAGTTGTCTATTTCTTCTGATGTGGAATCAAAATCTAATCCGGATGTAAGGTATACCCGGCATGAGTTCAGTTATCAGTCGTTTAAAAGAACTTTTGATGTACCAAGAGAGTTGGTTGACTCGGAAAAGATAAGTGCAAAATATCAAGATGGTATTCTTTGTCTGACTTTACCAAAACGTGAAGAAATAAAACCAAAACCAGCAAAACAAATTTCTATTTTATAACTATTATCAGGCAGCCGTTAGGAATATTAACGGCTGCCAATATTTTTCATTTGTATTGAATATTGATTAATTATAGGAGGGTAAAACGATGAGAGCAATAATGACATATCGTAATCCGTTTAGTGAGTTTAGTTTATTTCCCGAATTGGGTTTGCTGTCTCCTTGTATGTTTGAAGATTCAGTAAAGGAAAAACTAAATGAAACATCCACTGGATATCAGCTTGAGTATTCAGTGCCCGGGATAAAAAAGAAAGACTTGAAAATAAGCGTTAGTGATGGCGTTTTAAACCATTCAGGGGTATCGTAAAGAGAAGGGTGGTAGATGGTTTGCAAAGGATAATAGTTTTTGTGAATCGTCATTTGTAAGAAGTTTTGGCCTGTCGGAAGATATGAATATGGATCATATCAAAGCAAAATTTAAAAATGACAGGCTTTCAATACAGATACCAAAGAAAAAGGAATATGTAAATTATCGTGAAATTCCAGTTGGAGGAGTTGGAGGAAGTAATATTGAGGTTGAGGAAGCTCAAATTATTAATGATAATAAAAATGAATCACTGTTTGATTCAGCAAAGAAAAGACTAAGATCTGTTTTTCGTAAAGGTGCTTAAGGACTTAAGATAGTATCCCGACTATTTTTTATGTCTTTGAAAAACTATAGTGTCATTTCTCCATATACCTTTATAACAAAGGGCAGGGGGCATTAGGGCTTCCTATAATATTCTGACATGATTATTTATATCAATAAAAGGTTGTTCAATTTATATGTATTGAGCAGCCTTTTATAAATGTTAGTTGATGATAAAATATTATTAATGATATGTTTAGATAAAACTTATGACTTCGTCGATTTTAAATTCAGCCTCTTTTCTTTTTAATAGCAAATAAACAATATTTTATGCTCAGACCAAATATTGTACGTGATCCCTAATAGTCATCAAATTATTATTGCTGTGCAATGTTTTTTGGGTCATCTAATTAACACAAATTATCACGAATTCTTTATAAATGCGAATTGCAACGAATGATTACGAATTACCATGAATTACAGTTAATTACCACGAATTAGTATTTGCTGCGCAAATGTTGCGGTCTGAAATACTGTGGCCTTATGTCTAGGAGCTAAGAGCTATGAACTAAGAGCTTTCTTCGCCTACATCTGTCATATTATGCTTTAGACTTTCAACTTTAGACTCTCAACTTTCAACTACTGTTTTTCTCGCAAAGCCCGCAAAACCGTAAATAACTTTTAAAATAAAGATTCAAACTCCTTAAAACTAAAGTCGCAAAGACAAATCCTTACGGATTTTGGTTTTCGTTATGAAATTTTGTTTACTCTGCGAGCTAATCCCTAATCCCTAATCTTTAATCAATTCATCAAATTAACAACTCGACGATTTAAGAACTCTCAAATAGTCATCAAATTATTATTGCTGTGCAATGTTTTTTGGGTCATCTAATTAACGCAAATTATCACGAATTATTATGAATACTAATTAATATGAATTACAGCTAATTAATACGAATTGGAATTTGCTGCGCAAAGGTTGCAAACTGAAACAATATGGCCTAAAGCCTAAGAACTAAGAGCTAAGAACTAAGAGCTTTCTTCGCCTACATCTGTCATATTATGCTTTAGACTATCAACTTTAGACTCTCAACTTTCAACTACTGTTTTTCTCGCAAAGCCCGCAAAACCGTAAATAACTTTTAAAATAAAGATTCAAACTCCTTAAAACTAAAGTCGCAAAGACAAATCCTTACGGATTTTGGTTTTCGTTATGAAATTTTGTTTACTCTGCGAGCTAATCCCTAATCCCTAATCTTTAATCAATTCATCAAATTAACAACTCGACGATTTAAGAACTCTCAAATAGTCATCAAATTATTATTGCTGTGCAATGTTTTTTGGGTCATCTAATTAACGCAAATTATCACGAATTATTATGAATACTAATTAATATGAATTACAGCTAATTAATACGAATTGGAATTTGCTGCGCAAAGGTTGCAAACTGAAACAATATGGCCTAAAGCCTAAGAACTAAGAGCTAAGAACTAAGAGCTTTCTTCGCCTACATCTGTCATATTATGCTTTAGACTTTCAACTTTTAACTTTCAACTACTATGCTGTTTGTGCATATTTTTTAATTTTTTTACTAAATCAAGTTCTTCTTGAGAAAGATCCTTTGGGATATTTACATTCAGTTTAATAAATAAATCTCCATGCAACGAAGAGTTATTGTATGATGGCATTCCTTTTCCTCTTAATCTTAGTTTGCATCCGGGCTGTGACCCTTTGGGGATTTTTAAACTTAATTTTCCTGCAATGGTATTTACTTCAGTTTTTCCGCCTGTTATGGCTGTAAATACATCTATATTTGCTTTATAAAGCAAATCATTCCCCTGTATTTCATAATGGGAATCGGGTAGGATTTTAATCTTTATGTAAAGATCGCCTTGTGAACCACCATTGTAACTGACCTGACCTTTACCTTTAATTCTTAATTCCTGACCGTCATAAGCACCGGGTTTAATCGTTACTCTTAACTTCTGTCCATCTACATTTATAATTCTGCTTGTACCATTGTAAGCTTCGTTAATGGATATTTCCATTGTTGCTTTATAATCTTTGCCTTTGGTACTGGGAGGTCTTTGATTAAATCCGTTAAAGCCATTAGATCCTGGTTGTCCTTCAAATCCTCCAAAAAAAGCATTAAAGAAATCAGAGAATCCACCACCTGAGTTACCAAACATATCACCTAAATCTCCATTGAAATGATAAGAACCTCCTGCTCCCGGCTTGCTTCCTCTGAATTGAGAAAAGTCAAAACCTCCAAAGTCTGAGTTTTGATATTGCTTCCAGTTGGCACCAAGTTGGTCGTATTTTCTTCTTTTTTCAGGATCTTTTAAAACTTCATAAGCCTCGCCAACTTCCTTGAATCGTTCTTCAGCTTTTTTATCACCTTTGTTTTTATCAGGGTGGTATTTTATAGCTAGTTTACGATAGGCTTTTTTAAGTTCAGGATCAGCGTTAAATATTGGGTCTAAGTTATAAATATGTTAACTACGCATATATTTTAGTAAGCCTAAAAAGAAAGAATTTCACATCTACTACACCTCTAAATTGTCTTCTGAATTCTTTTATTTTAGCATTAAAAGATTCAGCCGCAGCATTAGTACTTCTATTATTAAAGAAGTTTGATATATTATCATAGTAGTTGAAAAATGTATCAGCAATAGAATTAAATGATTTAAAGCCGCTCTTTCTGACTTTCTCAGACCAATGTGCTAATTTAAGCCAACCAACATTTTTCTCGCACATATGGTTATATGCAATCTTTAAATCCTGTGATAAATAATAAGCCTTTTTTATTTCAGGATATCTTTCAAATAATAGGGTAGCTCTTTCTTTTTGAGAAGCTGTCCATTTTTCTGGAGATTTAAATAATAAGTGTCTGCTACGAGCTAGTAATTGTTTAATACTGTCTCCGTTTGGTAGTATTTCAGGAGAATATTCTGTATCATTTTTACGAGCTAGTGATATCTCTAAATTGTCCTGATCTATTGCCTCCCATCTATATTCAATACGAATCTGTTGAACAGCCTCATATGTTAATTTTTGTACATGAAATCGATCAGCTACACGCTTGGCTCTTCTAAAGCAAGATTTAGCTATAGCATTCATAGTAGGTGATAAATCTAATGTGATTTCCTCTACTTTATCTCTAAGTTTAAAACCTATATGTTCTTTTATTAGACTGATTATGCTAAAGCTCTCAACGCCTTGGAAAATCCCAATTATACTACCTTTTTTACCAGATGCAGCCTTGTTTGTTAGTATAGTATATAATTCTCCATTTGATAATGCCACTTCGTCAATAGAGAGAAATGCTCCCATATTTTCCGGAAAAACTAAATATTCGTCGGCATGGGGCTTCTGATTCCAGCTGCTATAGCCACTGAGTTTATTTTTGTACTGTTGTTGGAATGTACTTGCATTTATTCCAAAGAATATTCGTAGACTTTCGGTACTTATGGCATTAGAGTCCACCAATTCCTTTTAAAAAAGCGGCATACTCAGGATCTAACCGAGTGCCGTCTGCTACAGATTTCCAGTTTCTGCTTCGCTTTTGATATTTCCCTTCTATCATAACATCCCAACGCCTGCATTTTACATTTAAAGTCACTAAATTCCGCCTAACTGGACAGTCTTTTATTTCCTTTGGTGCCATAAAGCCACTTGCTTTATATTGATAATTACTATATTCTTTCGGGATTTCTTTTTTTTCTTCTAAATATATAGTAAGCTTCTTTGTGTATAAATCCTGACCACTTGCTTCTTGCTTGAAGTCTGTTATTGTAAAATGATCCAATATTCCTTGTGGTAAAAATAGTCCTAGTAACTGTGCGTTGAGATCCTGTGATGACATATGTGTTAGTTTTCTTTAATGCAAAATTAACATAACTTTTTTAACAAACCCAACTATATCGTCTGGTCCTAAGTTCATCCTGAGTGGCACTTTTTGAAACTCCAAGTGTTTTATAATAATCTTTATAGTCCATAATAATTGTTTTTTAATAAAATCAATTAAATAAACGTTCTGATTCTTAATTCTCAACTTAATTTCCCAGGTTGAAGTTTGTCAAATTGTCTTTAAACATAACCTTCATTTTAAATCGTTTCCTTAATTTGTTAGCTGATATAAAAAAGCAAAAAGTAATCCATAGTGGAATATAGATTTATTGGCTGTCAAATTGCCCTGTACAGCTGATTCTGTATATTTAATACTGCCTTTTTGACTTGTGATTTGTATAAAACAGAAAAGCATAGAAGAGTGAACAAAAAAGCCTGAAATCAATCGACTTCAGGCTTTTTTTTGTTGTTGTCCCACCAGGGCTCGAACCTGGACTCTTCTGAACCAAAATCAGACGTGTTGCCAATTACACCATGGGACAAAACACATTGAGGATTCCTCAATCTTAATAAAAAAGGAGAACAATATGTTGTCCTCCTCTAGTGATTCAGCTGGGGTTCGAACCCAGGACCCCATCCTTAAAAGGGATGTGCTCTACCAGCTGAGCTACTGAATCTCCGGTATTAAATCCAGTCTTCCTGAATTTATTTTTTCAAATTTTTGTGATTCAGCTGGGGTTCGAACCCAGGACCCCATCCTTAAAAGGGATGTGCTCTACCAGCTGAGCTACTGAATCTCCGGTATTAAATTCAATTTTCTTGAATTTATTTTTTAAAATTTTAAGTGATTCAGCTGGGGTTCGAACCCAGGACCCCATCCTTAAAAGGGATGTGCTCTACCAGCTGAGCTACTGAATCTCCTTATTGCGCTGTTGTTATTTCGTTAACGCGGATGCAAAAGTAGAGGTTTTTTGTAAAATACCAAACATAACAAGCGAAAAAAATAAAAATATTTTTGCGTTTTTATGTCTTGTTTGTCCAAATGTTCTTAAAGTGAGATGGTTGTGTTGTGTATTTTTTTTCAAAAAAATATGGTAACTTTAATGTAATGTAATTGGTTTTAGAATGTAAATTTTGTGAAATATGAATTGTGTAGATAGAGAACCTGTTGTTGCCGGATCATTTTACGATTCAAATCCTGATAGATTAAAAAAACAGCTTAAAGATCTTTTTTCGGGTTTTAATAATTCTGTAAATAATATTTCAGCCATAATTGTTCCTCATGCAGGATATGTTTATTCCGGTAAAATAGCAGCCGGAGCCTATTCGTTGTTAAACCCGGATGCCACATACGATAATATATTTGTTATAGGTTCAAGTCATCATGTAGCATTACATGGAGCTTCAATTTATAATAAAGGGCATTACAAAACCCCTTTAGGGTTAGTGACTGTTAACTTAGATATTGCGAATAAGCTTATTCGTGAGAATAAATGTTTTGAATTTGTTTCTGCTGCCCATGCCGATGAGCATACTATTGAGGTTCAGCTACCATTTTTGCAGTATCAATTAAAAAAAGTAAATCATATTGTGCCTGTAATCATAGGAACACATGATCACCAGGTAATAGAACAAATTGCTAAAGTATTAAAACCCTATTTCAATAAATCAAATTTGTTTGTGATTAGTACTGATTTGTCGCATTATCCGTCTGATGAAAAAGCAAGGGTAGTTGATGAAAAGACCGTTGAAGCTATTTGCTCAAATACTCCACAAAATTTACTGAATACCCTGAATGAAAACAAGGAGCTTGCTATTCCTAATTTATTCACGAGCTTATGTGGATGGACCTCTGTTTTAACCTTAATGCACATCACAAAAGATATTGAGTCTGTAAACTATAAAAAGGTACGATACGGTACATCAGGTGATTGTGTGAATCATGATTTATTACGTGTTGTGGGGTATCAGTCGATTATTATTCAACGAGAAATTTAAAAACAGGATATGATTTCAGAAATAAATAAAGAATTGTTGTTAAAGGAAGCCCGTTTAGCTATTGAGGATTATTTGTTTAATGAAACTACAAAAGCCTGTTCAACAACTGGAGAACTGGCCAGTTATGATAGTGCATTTGTTTCTGTGTATGTTTCAGGTAAATTAAGAGGTTGTATTGGCCAATTTGATTCAGAGTTAAAATTAGTGGATTTAGTAAGAAATAATGCTGTTTCTGCTGCATTTAACGATCATAGATTTTTACCCGTTGAGATTGATGAGTTAAATGATTTGAGAATAGAAATATCAGTGTTAACTCCTAAAAAGAAAATAGAAGATATAAGCCAAATAGAACTTGGCAAACATGGTGTCTTTATTGAAAAAGGATGGAACAGAGGTACTTTTTTGCCTCAGGTTGCATCAAAAACAAATTGGGGTATAGATGAGTTTATGGGGCATTTATCAAAGGATAAAGCTCATATGGGATGGGAGGGGTGGAAAGAAGCTGATATTTATACTTTTGAAGCCATAATATTTTCAGATAAATAATTTATTTATGGTACAAAAAATGAACCGCAGGCATTTTATTAAAACCGGAACTGTTTTAGTAACCGGATTAACAATATTGCCTTCCTTTCGATTTATAGATGCACCTCTTCGATTTGGTTGGGTAACTGATATTCATTATGCAGATGCTGAAATTAAGTGGGGAAGATATTTCAGAGAGAGTGATTATAAACTGAAAGAAGCAATCGACCTGTTTAATGAACAAAAGGTTGATTTTGTAATAGAAACAGGTGATTTTAAAGACCAGAATGAACCTCCTGAAGAAGAAAAAACTTTGGCTTATTTAAGAAAGATTGAAGGGGTATTTACTGAATTTAAAGGTCCCGGATATCACGTTTTAGGCAATCATGATATGGATTCTTTATCTAAACAACAATTTTTAAATGAAATTGAAAATACCGGAATAGATAAGGATAAATCTTATTATTATTTTGAAAGGAATAAGATTCGGTTTGTGGTTCTTGATGCCTGTTATACTTCATCGGGAAGAGATTACGATCATCATAATTATAGCTGGAAAGATACCAATATACCATACAAGCAGGTGCAGTGGTTAAACGAAGTTCTTTCTTCAAGTACTTTCCCTGTAGTTGTTTTTGTACACCAATTGTTAGATGGAAAAGGTGATTTATATGTGAATAATTCAAAGAAAGTAAGGGAAGTGTTAGAGGAATCAGGCAAAGTGATGGCAGTATTTCAGGGACATAAACATGAGGGTGATATAAATGAGATTAATGGAATTTTATATTATACATTAAAAGCAATGGTTGAAGGATCTGGAAAAGAGAATAGTAGTTATAGTATTGTAACAATTACTCCTTCTGGTTCTATAAAAATAGAAGGTTATAGAAAGGCTGAGAATTATGAACTTGTTGAGTCATAATAATGAATATGTTGCTGAATATTGGAAGCCATTAAATAATGCAGTGGAGTGTTTGCTTTGTCCGCATCATTGTGTATTGGAGGAGGGTGAGATAGGTATATGCCGGACTCGTCAAAATATAAATAATAAACTTATTTCGATTGTATATGGTTATCCATGTGCTATTCATGTTGATCCGGTAGAAAAAAAGCCATTGTATCATTTTTTCCCTGCAAGCCATACGTTGTCTCTATCTACAACCGGCTGTAATTTAAGATGTTTAAATTGTCAGAATTATAATATTTCACAACGGGATTTTAATAAAGAGGAGTTTGATTATGTTTCTCCGGAGCAAATAATACAACTTGCTCAAAACAACCAATGTAATTCAATTTCATATACTTATACCGACCCCAACGTGTATTATGAATATGCAAAAGATATTTCGGTCATAGCACAGGAAAAGGGTTTAAAAAATATTATAGTATCAGCAGGATATATCAATAAAAAGCCTTTACGGGAGTGGATTAAATATATTGATGCAGCGAACATTGACTTGAAATGCTTTAATGAAGATACTTATCAGAAGTTAAGTGGTATTCACTTGAAGAATGTTTTAAATACGCTAGAAATATTAAAAGAAGAAGGTGTTTGGCTTGAGATTACTAATTTAATAATTCCTGAATATACCGATGATTTAATTGAAATAAAAAAAATGTGCTCCTGGTTGGTACAAAGTGGTTTTAGTGAGGTTCCGTTGCACTTTAGTAAATTTTATGGTACGTATAAGCTGAGTTATTTACCGGATACACCTTTAAGTAAACTTGAGCAGGCATATGATACTGCTAAAAATGCAGGGATAAAATATGTTTACATTGGAAATGTAATGCAACATAAAGCAACCAATACTTATTGCCCCAGATGTAATGCTTTATTAATAGAAAGGAATGGTTATCAAACAAAAGTTTTAAATCTGAAAAACGGAAGGTGTTTAAAATGTAATGCCTTGATTAATGGACGGTTTGAAGATTTAATGTAAATATTAAACAAATTTGATTTTCTTTTCTTTATATAATAAACTAACTTTAAGAAAGACCTACTAAAAATTCATATTATGGTTGTTAAGGATTTTATTATCATAGGAGGGGGAATAGCCGGCCTTTCGGCTATAAAGGCCATTCGGGAAGAAGATGCTTCCTCTTCTGTTCTTTGGCTTACAGATGAAGATCGCCTGCCATATAAGCGTACCAAAATAAATAAAAATATTGCTTCGGGTTTTGGTAAAGACGATTTTGCTTTAATCGATCATGATTGGCTGGTTAACAATCATGTTGAATTGTTGTATGATAGAGTGGATAGTATTCATTGCGAGCACCACGAGCTTGGATTTAAACACAGAGGCCATTTAAGATATAAGAAACTCATTCTTGCAACAGGAAATGTTCCCAATCAATTATTGAACGATAATATTCCTGAGGAAAGGATGTTTCATGTACATACGGCTCGCCAGGTTGAGAATATTATTCGTTTTAGTCAAAAATTAAATAAATATTTAATTATAGGAGCAGGGGTTGAAGGAGTGGAAGCCGCAGATCAGTTGGTTAAGTTAGGTAAAAAGGTTGTTTTGATTGATAGAAATGGCTTGGTTTTAAAGCGCTTTCTGAATCAGAAATATTCTGATTTTCTGGCACAGTTTATTCAAAAGGCCGGTATTGAATTAATACTTAATGTTTCAGAGTTAAGTTTTTCGGTTACCGATAATGGAACGTTAATGGCTAAAATTGATGGTAAAGATTTTGAATATGATGCTTTGATTTTGACGATGGGATACAGACCTGATGTTTCTTTAGCTCAGGATGCAGATCTTAAATGTAATACAGGTGTATTGGTAAATGAATATTTGCAAACATCAGATCCGGATATCTATGCCGCAGGTGATGTTGCAGAACATATTACCGGTCAGATTACAGGATTATGGCATGCTGCTGAAAAACAAGGCTATATTGCCGGTAAAAATGCCATGGGAATGGGTCTTGTGTTTAGTGTGGAGCCTTATCGCATGAAAACAGAGGTTTTTGATGAGTTTTATTTTTCAGTCATTCCCAAAGGAGATGAAGATCAGGTTATTTCACAAGAAAAAGGTGCTATAGTAAGAGATGTATATTTAAAAGATGGAAAAGTTGCTGCTGTACTCATGAAAAATGATGGCGATAGAGCTAAAATATATCAACAATCATTAATGGAACAATGGGATTTGGATAGATTTAATTCCGAATTACCACTGTAATTTGTCAGCTTTTGTTAAATGAGGATTGGTTATTTTCGTAGCCAATCCTTTTTTATATAAAAAATTATGAGCAATATATTAGAAACTAAGGTTTGTTCTGAAATTGGTGAAATAGAAGCTGTTATTCTTCATACTCCAGGTAGTGAGGTTGAAAATATGACCCCAGGTAATGCCGAGCGTGCTTTATATAGTGATATTTTAAACTTATCTGTAGCAGAACAAGAGTATAAACAATTAAAGGGTGTTCTAAAAAAAATTACAAAGACCTTTGAGGTAAAAGATTTATTGTCAGAAATATTAGAAATTCCGGAAGTGAAGGAGGATCTTGTTTCTGGAATTTGTAAATCAGAAAAAGTAAAACATATTAAGTCTTCTTTGTTAAAGCTCGAAGCAAAAGATTTGGCAAGGCATTTAATAGAGGGGTTACCTTTGAATAAAAATACACTTACTGGTTTTCTTTCTGATGAACGAAATGCTTTAAGACCTTTGCATAATTTCTTTTTTACCAGGGATGCTTCAATGACTGTATATGACCATGTATTAATTGGTAAAATGGCCAACAATGTCAGAGAACGTGAATCTATGGTTATGGAGGCCATCTTTAATCATTCATCTCAAATTAAAACCACAACAATTAATCCCTTGTCAAGTAAGCATCATAAAAATGAAATTACTGTAGAAGGAGGGGATGTTTTAGTTGCCAGGGAGGATATTCTGATCGTTGGTACCGGGTTAAGGACTACAACGCAGGGAATTGATTTTATGATTAAAAAGATTCAAAAAAATAAGGGGAAACATAATGTTGTTGTTCAGCAATTACCCTCAAAACCAGAAAGTTTTATTCATTTAGATATGGTGTTTACATTGCTTGATAAGGATAAGTGTATGGTTTATGATCCAATAATAATGCAGCCTAATAAATATCAGACTATATTAATAACAATTGATAATGGTAAGGTTAAAAAGATTGAGAAGCAAAGTAACCTGGTGGATTGTCTTAGAGATTTAGGTATGCCTTTGAAACCAGTATATTGTGGTGGTAAAAAAGATATATGGATTCAGGAAAGAGAGCAATGGCATAGTGGTGCAAACTTTTTTGCTGTTGGACCAGGCAAAGTAATTGGTTATGCCCGTAATGTGTATACGCTTGAAGAAATGAATAATAATGGATTTGAGATTGTTAATGCTCAGAGTGTTGTTGATGGAAAAGTGAATTTGTCTGATTACGAAAAATATGTTATTGCCATCAATGGATCCGAATTGGCAAGAGGTGGTGGTGGTGCAAGGTGTATGACCATGCCTGTTCGCAGAAAGAAAGTTGACTGGTAGTAAGAATGAATTTTAGGTCATAGATATTAGGTTTGTTTTCAATTTTCTTTATGTCGGTATTTTTTCTATGATAATTTTGTTTTAGCTATTCAGCGGAGGTACTGCCACCTTGTTATGATGTTATAGGCTTTGGCTTCGTCGATTTTCAATTTAGCCTCATTTATTTTTAACAGTAAAAAAACAATGGGGCGACTCTTACTTAAAAGAGTCACCCCACATTACCCAGACAAAATAAACAAACTAACCTATTAAATTTTTATAAAGAAAATTACTTTAATAATTTACTAACTTCATCCCAGTTAACTACATTCCAAAATGCACTAATATAATCGGGACGTAAATTTTGATACTTTAAATAATATGCATGTTCCCATACATCTAATGCCAGCACCGGAGTTCCTTTTACCTCTGCAATATCCATTAAAGGATTGTCTTGATTTGGCGTTGAAGTTATAACAAGTTTGTCATCAGATTGTTTAACCAACCATGCCCAACCAGAACCAAAGCGCGTTGCAGCAGCTTTAGAAAATTCATCTTTAAAAGCATCGAAAGAACCAAAGTTCTTTTCTATAGCCTGAAGAACTTCTCCCGATGGAACACCTCCACCTTTAGGAGACATTACTTTCCAGAATAAATTGTGGTTAAAAAATCCTCCTCCATTGTTTCTTACAGCTGCAGGCTGACCTGAAATTCCTGAAAGAATATCCTCAATTGACTTTCCTTCCAAATCAGTTCCTTTAATTGCAGCGTTTAAATTATTCGTGTAGCCGGCATGGTGTTTGCTATGGTGAATTTCCATAGTCCTGGCATCAATATGTGGTTCTAATGCGTCGTAAGCATAGTCTAATTTTGGTAATTCAAATGACATAATTATAATAATTTAATGTTCTACATATTTTATTTGCTTCAATAAAAGATATCAAAATCTTAAATTCGTTATATATTGAAGTCAGGAGTAAAACATCTGCAGACAGAAAATGTTTAGAGAAAGTTTAAATTTTTTATCTTCGCAGCTCATAAAATTTTATTGGTTGTGCATAAAGATATTCTTAAGTTGTCGATTCCCAATATTTTAACAAATCTTACCGTGCCTCTTTTAAGTATGGTGGATTTGCATTTAATGGGATATTTGAATTCCGAACTTTTTATGGGAGCGGTTGCTTTAGGGGGTGTTATCTTTAATTTTGTGTATTGGGGATTTGCGTTTCTACGTATGAGTATTAGTGGTATTGCAGCCCAGGCTTATGGGAGGAATGATCATCAAGGCGTGTCAATGGTTTTTTATCGGGGACTATTTATCGCACTGGCAGGAAGTTTACTGTTATTAATATTTCAGACGGGATTAGAAAAGTTAAGTTTTATATTGTTAGATGGAAGTGCAGAGGTTAAAGAATTGGCAAGGAATTATTTTTATGTTAGGATATGGGCGGCACCTGCGGCCATTTCACTGATGGTTATTAATGGATGGTTTTTAGGAATGCAGAATGCTTTATATCCGATGGTAATTTCAGTGTTGATAAATATTGTAAATATAGCTTGCAGTTTTCTTTTTGTACGGCATTTTGGAATGCAGGAAAGAGGTGTTGCAATGGGTTCTGTTATTGCGCAATATTCAGGTTTTGTTTTGGCAGTCATTCTTTTTTTGAAAAAATATACCTGGGTAACGCATTATTTTAATGTCAAGGCTGTTGCTGTTATTTCTGAATTTAAAAAGTTTTTAAATGTCAGCGGTGATATTTTTATTCGCACTATGTGTGTTATTGCCGTATTTACATTTTTTACTTCTCAATCAGCCGGTTTTGGTGATGTTGCATTAGCTGCTAATAGTGCATTGATTCAATTTTTGTTTTTATTCTCGTACTTTTTAGATGGTTTTGCCTATGCTGCTGAAGCCATTGTGGGAAAGTACTTTGGTGCAAAAAATAAATCTAAATTGTCAGAGGCTTCAGGAAAACTGTTTTATTGGGGATTGTTTTTTGGCGTAGGATTTACACTGGCCTATTTGTTTTTTGGCGATCAGTTTCTAAGATTGTTTACCAACAAACAAAATGTTCTGGATGAGGCGGGTCAATATCTTTGGTGGTTAATATTTATTCCACTTGTTAGTTTTGCTTCGTATATTTGGGATGGAATTTATATTGGTGCAACAGCTTCCAAGGCGATGCGCAATACAATGTTAATTTCATCAATAGTTTTCTTTTTTATTCCATATTATTTGTTTTATAAAAGTCTGGGAGTACATGCGCTTTGGTTATCCATGTTATTGTATATGCTTTCACGGAGCTTGTCTCAAACTTTGCTTGCAAAGAAAGCCGTCTATTCTAAATTAGCCTGATAAAATCGTTTTCGCAATTTCTTCTATGTGTTTTAATTAAGTTGTTTGTCATTATTATAACTACTTAACAAAATGGTAATAATGACAAATCTTAAACTATTAGTAATATTTATATTATTAACGATATCTGTCCATTTACAATGTCAGGTAAGGACTATTAAGGAGGATATTAAAAATGATAAAAAATCCAAATCCTCTAAATCTTATACAAGTACACGATCATCATATTCTTCTGGCAGATCATCATCTTATGATGATGATGGAAGTTTTGGAGACTGGATATTTGGGGAAATCCTTTGTGGAATCGTTAAGGGCGTAAGTTTTGCTACCTATCAGGCTCAAAAGAGTGTTTTGGAGAATAGAGATTGCTATCCAAATATTATATCTCTTGAATCAGGTTTTGATTGGGGCTCGACATTGTTTAACGAAAATACATTGAATCCGTCCATAAGATTAAATTGGGGAATATTTGCCTCTGATTTTAGATATTCGGTATTGTGCGATGAAACAGATAATTTGAAGTCTTTGGACTGGCAGGTTCTTGTGATTCGTGTTCCAATTAAAAATCTAAAAATCAATTATGGAATCGGGTTTACTTCTGTTCTGTCTCCTAAAACTTCATATTTTGAAAGTTCTGCAGGACTGGATTTAAGTCTAATGGAAAGTAAATTGAATTTTGCTGCAAATTATCGTTGGACAGAAAGTAAATCAGCAGATAGGTACAGGCAGGAAGTAAAAATTACAGGTGATTTTGTAATAATGGAGAAAGGTATTTTCTACCTTTCTCCGATGATTGGTTGCACTTATCAAGAGTATTTTAACAAGCATAGGTATTGGTTTGTTAACTTAGGGGTGAAAGTGCGATTGAAAGGTAAATAAAAAAAAACGAGCAAGGTCTTCCCCGACCTTGCCCGCTCATAAACATAACCAATATATTAACCTAACCTTTTACAAAAATGGATTTGATAATGTGTTGAGCCATTTTTGGATTTTCTTTCAAACGGCGTGTAGAATATCCAAACCAGTCTTTTCCATAAGGTACATAAACCCTCATTTCGTGACCATCGGCAACAATACTAGTTCGTAATTCGGGAGTTACTCCATAAAGCATTTGAAACTCATACATATCTTTCGGGACATTGTATTTTTTTATAAGTTTCTTTGCTCCATTAATAAGCTTTTTGTCGTGTGTAGCTATACCAACATAAACTCCATTGTAAAGTAGTTTATCTAATATCTTTAAATAATTTTCATTTATCTTCTGAGGATCCTTAATTGCAATTTCTTCAGGCTCTACATAAATACCTTTACAAAGTCTAAAGTTTAGCGGAGAATCAGGAGTATGCAATTTTAAAAGGTTATCAACATCTTTTTCTGTACGATAAAGATACCCCTGAATTACCAATCCAACATTTCCGGGGAATTCAAGTTTTAGCCTTTTGTATAAGGTAAGCTCCAAGTCAACACACTCTGCATCTTCCATATCAATGCGAACAAAATTGTTGTACTTGGCAGCAACAGCAACAATGGTTCTGATATTTTGATAGCATTTTTCAGGATCTATCAATAAACCAAAACTGGTTGGTTTTATAGAATAATTTCCTCTGATTTTTGCATTCTCAAATGCATCAATAATTCGAAGATATTGATCCCGGTTATCATCAGCTTGATTCAGGTTTGTAATAAACTCACCTAAAAGATCTAGAGTTACCATTGCACCATGCTCATTTAAACTCCTGGAAGCTGAAATAGCATCCTCTATTGTTTCTCCTGCAATATATTTTTTAGAAAAAATCCACACGAAATTTTTTGGGAAATATGGAATTATTGAGGCTATTGCTTTATTTATCATATTCATAAATTATATAACTAAAGTAACTGTTATTATAAGAATCTTCCTTTTAAAAGTATCAACGAATAATCGTTTAAATAATAGTGTAAAAATCTTTTTAAATACAAATAAAAAAAATGACGAATCTCATCAAACCCTTGTGAATAAGGCATTCCTGATATAAATCATATAATTAAAATGTAGTATTAAGCTTTGTTTTTATCAATGTATTTAATACAATCATCTTAAAAAAACATCATTCAATCAAAACTATTTTTTAAAAACATCGTTTAAAACCATAACACATAAAAAAAACCAAGGTGAATAATCAACACAACACAACAAAACACCTGGTTGCATTATTGGTATTGGCAATTAGTTATTTGCCGTTTGGGTATGCTCAGGATTGTGCATACCTGTCGAAGGCAAATGATATATTTCCTGATGGGAAATGTGCACCTGTTACTGTACAGTGGGAAGTAACGTACAGAGGCGTCAATTATAGTGGAACCGGAAATATTGAAATACAATATGATTGGGATGATGGTAATCCGGTAGAAGTTATCGAGGCCACTTTTAATGCTGCAAATCCTTCGCTAAAGGAATATGTAGCTACTCATTCGCATATTTATCCAACAACTGGCGATGTATGTAATTATCATCCAAGGGCTACTCTTGTTGTTAATGGTACGGTTTGTACAAGTTCTGTTCAGGAGCAGATAGTTACGGTATGGGATACTGATGACAGGAATGGGGGAGAGTTGGCTATTGATCCTCAGGTGTATCCAATATGTGTTGGGAATGGTGCTACTTTTCATTTTACAGATAATAGTCAGTGGAACTGTACTCCACCAGATGAAAATGATGTAATTAATAATGAAGATCGTTGGATTCAATGGATATATGGAACCGGAGGGACAACAATAACTGATGCACAGGTAGGCGGCTCGGTTAGATCTTATCCTTATTCTGGCAGTATTGATTATATTCCGGGACCGGTAGAGGGTCCTGTTGCTCCTTATAATACTTCCTTAGAAATAGTAATACCAGATTATTATCCTGTGGGCTCTTTTTTTGAAGTTACTTTAAGAAACTGGAATGTATGTAATCCTTATGACGAAAATCTTTCAGATGGTTTGCCTCCTGCAGATATATTAAATGGTGATTACCCTCCGGTAACAACCACTGCAATGGCACTTATAGTTGCCTTACCTGATGCATCAATTCAAACTGTTCCTGCTGTCTGTGAGTCGGATAGTCCGTTTTATTTAATAGCGGCTGATAGTGATGGACAATGGAGTGGATCAGGGATTGCGAATACTAATAGTTCATTATTTGATCCTGGTCTTGCAGGTCCGGGAATACATACCATTGCTTATTCTATTGTGGATGCTAATGGATGTTCGGATATAGGAACCGTTGATATTACCGTGCTGGCTGGTCCTTCTGCAAATATTTTACAAGGAGATCAGGCAAGCCTTTGTCCTGGAGTGAATCTTCAATTAGATGGTAATCCATCAGGTGGATTGTCTCCATATATTCATTTGTGGAAAGGTGATGTATCGCATATTGATAATACAGCAATTCAAACACCGGATTTTACTACCATTTCAGCTAGCTCTTACGAGTTAGTATACAGGGTTACTGATGATAATGGTTGTTTTGATGAGGATACCATTGATATTGATGTTGAAGCAGTAAATATCTCGTTTGTAAATTCAACCATTGATGTATGTCAGGGTGAAGCATTAGTGTTAAATCCTGCACCTTCCGGAGGTTCTGAATCTTTTATTTATCATTTATGGACAGGTGCTCGTGTGGATAAGCTTTCTGATTCCGGTATTCAGAACCCTGAATTTACAACTGATGAGCCAGGAACGTACACTTTTACTTATACTGTTAGAGATTCGCAAAATTGTGAGGACTCTGATGATATTACAGTTGTTGTTTACGAGCAACCTGCGGCTAATGCAGGTGTAGATATTAATGAATGTGGTTTAAATACAATCTTAAATGCTACTCCAAGCCTGGGGGATGGCTTCTGGAAAGTTGTTAGCGGAAGTGGGGTTTTAGCATTTTCAGCTTTTGATGAGCCGGATCCGTCAATCACCTCAGATTCTTATGGAAGTTATCTTTTGCGTTGGATAGAGGATAATAATTCATGCGTGGATTCTGCTGATATCTTAGTCAATTTTTATGAAGTTCCTTCTCCTGACGTAATGGAAGATAAAGATACGTGTGGATTATCAATGAAATTAATAGCGTTTTCAGATGTTGGTTCGAGTTTGTGGTCTAAGGCTGAAGGGCCAGGTGATGTTGTGTTTGCAGATGCTGCAAATGATACAACAATAGTACGGGTTGATACTCCCGGCAAATATAAATTTGCATACAGTGAAGATAATGGAGGATGCGTTGGAAGTGATACGGTAACCATTAATTTTTACCAGGTTCCTGTTGCAATTGTAGGCGATGTTCCGTCAATAGAATGTACTCCGTTTGAGATGCAGTTTGAAAATAACTCAACCAACGCAGGTAGTTATTATTGGAATTTTGGGAATGGAAATGTTTCTACAGAAGAGAACCCGGTTCAAACCTATAGTAACAATACTCCAAATCCCGTGTCTTATGATATCACATTGATAACAAAAACAGAGAATGGGTGTTCTGATACACTAAATACTGCAATTACAATAGCTCCGGCTCCTGTTTCTTATTTTGAAATGAGCAATGCTGTTGGATGTAGTCCGTTGATTACAGATTTTACAAATAAGTCTCAGGGTGCAGATACATATGAATGGTTATTCGGGGATTCTTCCCTGGTAGAAACGACAGAAAATACCCGGCATACATTTTATAATACTGAAACATATATTCAATCTTTTGGAGTTCGGTTGGTTGTTGAAAATACTTTTGGCTGTACTGATACATCCAGGTTGTTTACTACAGTTTATCCAAACCAGGATTTTAATCTGGTAGCAAGTCCGGATAGTGGATGTTCTCCTTTAAATGTTCGATTTACTGCAGATCCGGGTGCTTTTCAATATGGATGGGATCTGGGTGAAGGAGAGGTAAATCAGGGAGTGAATCAAAATGTAAAAGCGTATATAAATGAGTCGGATAGTAAAGAAAAATATACTGTAACTTTATATACTACTTCAATATACGGTTGTTTGGATACTACCGAAACGGTTATTACCGTATTGCCTTCTCCTACCACCAGCTTTGAGCCAAATGATTTTGCAATTTGTTCGCCTAAAGAGGTGTTATTTATAAATAGTACTGAAGATATCGAGAAATCTTATTGGAGCTTTGGAGATGGAACTTCAATGACAGTTGCCGGAAATGAACAAGTTGAACATACTTATGTAAATGAAGAGTTAACTTCAAAGGATTATAGAATCCGGCTAATAACAGAAAATAGTTTTGGGTGTAAGGATTCTATGGATGGTTTTACAAGTGTTAACCCGGCTGTTACTGCATCTGTTTCGGGGGGGACAACAGCTTGTTCTCCATTTGAAATACAATTTGGGAATCAATCGATTGGTGCAGTAAGTTACTTCTGGAATTTTGACGATGGAAATACGTCTAATAACATTTTAGGTGCTAATATATTTGAAAACCCTGGTGATGAGGCAATGGAATTTGAAGTAAGTATGATAGCTAGTTCAGCCTATGGCTGTAGTGATACTGCGTATATCAGTGTAACAGTTTTACCTTCGCCGGATACTTATTTTGAGCCAAATGATTTTTCTGTATGCTCTCCTAAATTAGTTGAGTTTACAAACTATACAGAGGGTGTTGTTTCTTCCTGTTGGACCTTTGGTGATGGTACAATTGAAGTTACAGATGGAAGTCAAAATATAGAACATACTTATTATAATGATAAATTTACTCCGCTCGACTATAGAATCAGGTTGATTACTGAGAATAGTTTTGGATGTAAAGATTCAATGGATGGATATACAAGTGTAAATCCAAATGTTGAAGCTGCAATTACAGGGTCGGGAGCAGGATGTTCCCCGTTAGAAGTTAGTTTGGGTAATGAGTCGATAGGGGCAAATAATTTTGTGTGGAATTATGGTGATGGTAATACATCCGCAAATTACCTTGGGCTTAATACTTTTGAAAATAAAACAACTGGTGATGTAGAATATGAGGTCTCACTAATTGCAACATCTGTTTATGGTTGTAGTGATACATCATATACTTCAGTAAATGTTTTTGCTACCCCGCAACCCGATTTTACAGTCACTCCAGAGTATCAGCAAATGCCTGAATCAACAATTAGCCTGGATAATATTACTGCGGGAACGCAATGGAGTTACGAGTGGAAGTTTGGCGATGGTGGTTCTTCTGCAATGGCTGAACCAGGAACTTATACTTATTTACATTCAGGTTCTTTTATAATTACATTAAAAGCCTATAGTGGTCAATGTGAGAGTTCAATCGAACACGAAATAGAGATTGCTCCTAATGTTCCGTCTGTATCATATGGGCCATCTTCTGCCGGTTGTCCAGCGTTAACAGTTGAGTTTTTTAGTGAGACTTTAGATGCAGAGAGTTTTTTCTGGGAATTTGGCGATGGAAATGTTTCTGCGAATTCAAACCCGGTTCATACTTATTATACTTCCGGAGAGTACAATGTGACGCTTACAGTAACCGGACCTGGTGGACAAACTATAAAGGATGATTTGATTGTGAATGTTTACCCGCAGCCAACAGCTTATTTTGAGGCATATCCAAAAGTGGTTACGATTCCAGGTCAAAGTGTAACTTTTGCAAATAAATCTATTGAAGCTGATTCTTATGCCTGGGATTTTGGAAACGGAGATGCATCTACAGAGCAAAATCCTGTTTATGAATATTCTGCTGCCGGTAATTATGATGTTTCTTTGCTGGCTAGTAATGAGTATGGTTGTACTGATGTTTATGCGTTAAATGAACCAATTATAGCAGAAGAAGGCGGTGATATCGAATTTCCTAATGCCTTTACTCCAAATACGTCGGGGGAAAGTAGTGGTGAATATGTATATGGAGATAAAAATAATTACGTGTTTTATCCAACAATTCAGGAGGGTATTGAAGAATACAAGCTTCAGATATTTTCACGATGGGGGCAGTTGATTTTTGAAAGCCATGACATATTAATAGGATGGAATGGATACTATAATGGTACTCTGTGTGCCCAGGGAGTTTATATCTGGAAGGTTACTTGTAGGTTTGGTACCGGACAGGTAAAAGTGTATACCGGCGATGTTACATTGATAAGATAGGGGGGATGTCAAAAATATTGAAATATACTTTATTATCTATATTATTTACATCAATGTATGTAAATATGGATGCACAGGATCCTCATTTTTCACAATTCTATGCTAATCCATTGTATATGAGTCCTTCTTTAGCGGGTTCTACAGATGGGGCACGGTTTGTTGTAAATTACAGGAATCAGTGGCCGGGTGTTAGTACCGCATATAAAACCTATGCTGTATCATTCGATAATTATTTTCATTCCTTAAAAAGTGGAATAGGATTTTTAATGTATCAGGATGTGGCCGGTTCTGCAGGCTTAACAACCAGTCAGTTTGGTTTTCAGTATAGCTATAATTTAGTTTTAAATGATGATTGGCAGGTGATACCTGGGTTGCAGTTTACTTACGGTAATAAATCTATTGATTTTAGTAAATTGAATTTTGCAGATGAGATGATTGGTACTGGTGGTTCTGGAAGTTGGCAAAGGTTGAATAATGAAAAAACAAATTATGTTGATTTTGCATCTTCGGTTTTTTTGTATAGCTCAAAATATTGGTTTGGATTAACCCTGGACCATCTCGCTCAACCAAACTACACATTTCTGAATGAAGAAATGAAAATGTCTCTGAAATATGTGTTTTTTGGAGGGATGAATATATGGACAGAAAGAAGTAGGATGAAGGGGGTTACCCGGTCTTTTTCTTTTAGTTATCGTTTTCAAAAGCAGCTAAAAAATACGCAGACCGATTTAGGCGTGTACTGGCATAATGAGCCTTTGGAGATAGGGATGTGGTACAGGGGAGTGCCGTTTGTTTCAACAGATGATGCGAGTAGTGTAAATCAGGATGCTATAGTGGCTCTTTTATCATATAATTATGGTCCTTTTCGCATAGGCTATAGTTATGATGTTTCTATATCTGGTTTAGGATGGAATGCACAGGGGGCTCATGAGTTGTCTTTAATTTTTGAGTTTAATCAGCGAGGTAGTTTGAGGTTGAATGGTAAGCGACCTGCCCTTCCGTGTTCAGAATCGGCTAATCCTTTATCAAGTACATCTCGCAGTAAGTATAAGAGGAAGAAAAGAAGGATGTTCTAAAATGTTATTACTGTCAGATATTTCTAAATAAATAGATTGTAAAAAGCCCGAAGTTACTGTTGTAGCTCCGGGTTGTAATTTTCTGTCTAAATTTATTTATTAAGCGATTTCTACTGTGCGAGAAGGTTTTGGTTTAACTTCTTCTCGTTTAGGAAGGGTGATATTTAAGACTCCATTTTCATATGTTGCAGTAATTTTTCCCTCCTCAACTTTTTGTTTTGGAACTGCAAAACTTCTTGAAAAACCTGCATAATTAAATTCTCGTTTTGTATAGTTCTTTTGCGTTTTTGTATATTGCTTTTTGGCAGAAATAGTAAGTTTCCCATTGTCTATTTCTATGTAAAAGTCTTCTTTTTTCAAGCCTGGGGCAGCAAGTTCAATGTTAAACATATTCTCATCCTCAGAAATATTAACGGCAGGTAGTGATTGGTTTCCACAATAAAGTCCATTGGAGTTCATGTAAAAATCACCATTAATTAAGTTATTCCATAATGAATCATAATTTCTATTTGTTCTTCTAACTAGTGTCATTATTAAGTCCTCCTATTTAAATTGTTGTATTTTTTACATTGTTAATTGTGATTTGAATTATTCAATTTGTATACCATATATATAAATAGGTAAATATGTCTTATTTTTAGATGTTATTATGTCGATATGACAGTAGTGGAAGATATTTATATGTCAAAATGACAAAGCACCATAAGGAGAAATGATTGGAACTGTTTTAGGTGTTCATTTACTAAAATGTAAATCAATAGTGTATTATAAATGAATATTAAGCAGGAATTTTCTTTTTGTTAACAGCAGATAAAATTTTCGGGTTTAATGTTCGATAAATTAAAGTATTGGTAACAGAAGGGTAATGATGAGGAATAAATAAAGGGTGATATTTGCTGCAGAAGTAAGAAACACAAGTAAAGTAAATTTTCCTCCCAACAATTCCTGTGTGTACCGGAGGTCGTTTTCATTCCCGAATTCGACCTCCTTTTTAATTTCTTATTTATTGCATTTGCGCAATGTAATTGTAATTCATGTATATTTTAAAGATAAAAATAATGATAGAAACAATTAATCCTGAAACAAACGTAATATAACCCATTCTCAAAAAAGTATATTTTTTATTTAATACTTTCCCCAAATAATACAAATCTCTGGTTAATGTCTTGTATAGATAATCCTTGTCGTATAGTAGTTCATCTATACTCCATTCAAAATCATCAATATTCATTCTGTGGAAGTTTCCAAAGAAAACAAGATTTCCTCTTCGTTTAACAACGTCTTCACGTGAAAGAATTCCGTGCGTTGTTCTTGGTATTGTTGATACAATACTGATGATTATAGTGGTGACGCTGCTGATTACTATTGTTAAAGAGGGTAATGTTAAATACGGATTGTTATCAAGTTTTGGGAATAGGGTGGATAGCACAATTGATATGATGATAGAGTTAACACTGATAAGAGTATTGGCCTTGTCATCGGCAATTCGACTAAGGGTGAGGTGATTGCGAAGTTCTATTCTGAACATCGTCTCTACGCCTTTATCTGGTTTCTCTTTTGATTTTCTTTTCTTTTTTTTCTTCTTAATTTTATTTACTTGTTCTATTAGTTCGGGTAATGACTCAATATTTGTTTTAGATAGTTCAATTAGAATATCTTTATTTTTTTCTTTGCCACTATTGTATTTGTTTTTTGCATACTCAGTGTAATAGGTATTCTGATCGAAAAAAACAATGCATTCGCTTATCCATTTATTGGGAGTTAATTCTTTCCAATTGTTTAGTTCGTTATATAAATCAATAAATGGTTTATTAATATAATTTTCATTGCTTAAGTGGTTTAGGTCAGCATCTTTTATTATCTCTTCATAAATATTTGTTGGTTTAACAAATAGTTTAGTTTTTAAAATTAGCTCTTTAACAAAAGAAATGTCGTTCTTAGGTACTTTTTTTCGTGTTAAGAAAGTTTCGGCAAGTTCAGCTGAGTGTATCTCATGATTGACGTGATTAACCCCCGAAGTTATGTCATGAAATAGAGCTGCAATTTGTAATAATTCTACTTTATCGTCAGTTACATTTTTTGTATTAGAAGCAATCTCTGTTACAGCATTGAAAACATTTAATGTATGTTCCCAATTGTGAAATGAAATTTCAGGTTTAGATGTTTCCTCTATCTTTTGTTTGGTAAGTAAAAGGGTTTCTTTTACCAACGCCGTATAGTTCTCTTCTATCATTTTATCCATTTTTATTGGTGTTTAACCAAATCATACATTCTTAACTGCGAAGATTTATTATTGTTGCCTTTTACATAAATATTTTCCCCGCCATTAGAGATATATCTTCCTTTTATATTGTCGTTAAGTTGGTAAATAATTTCCTGGTATAAAAGTTCTTGATCTTTTTGTTTATATACAGGAAATGCAACTTCTATTCTTTTATATAAGTTTCTTGTCATCCAATCAGCAGACGCCAAAAAGCAAAGTGGTTTACCATCGTTGTTAAAATAGTAGATTCTTGTGTGTTCAAGAAACTGATCAATCACACTTACAATAGTAATGTTTTCTTTTTGTTTTTTATTTAGTGGAAAATAGCTACAAATACCTCGCACCACCATATTGATTTTTACTCCATGATCTGCAGCTTCTCTAATCTTGTCAATCATAATTGGATCTTCAAGACTATTTAGCTTAATCATCATAAGAGCATGCTTTCCTTGTTTTGCAAGTGATATTTCCTGATTAATTAATTCTTCAATTGTATTTTTAAGTATAAAAGGAGCAACTAATAAATTCTCAAACTGAGGATTAAAATTTTCTTCTTTTAGAAAGTTAAATACAGTGTTAATGTCTTTGGTATATCTTTTATCAGAAGTTAATATTCCATGATCAGCATATAACCTGGCTGTTTTTTCATTTAAGTTTCCTGTGCCTAAATAGGCATATGAAGTGCTGTTGTTATCTTCTATTCTTTTGATAAGGAAGAGTTTTGCGTGGACTTTTAAATTTTTAATTCCATACTTTACCGAGGCACCGGCTTTTTCAAGTCTTTCTCCCCAATAGATATTGGATTCTTCATCAAAACGTGCAAGCACTTCAGATAATACAAATACTTTTTTACCGTTCTGGGCAGCACGCTCCAGGGCTTCGCATACCTTTGATTTTTTATTAACCCTGTATAATGTAATGTTGATTTCGGTAACCTTATTGTCTTTGGCTGCTTTGTTTAACAGGTTAACAACATAATCAAAACTTTGATATGGATAACTTAAGAAAATATCCTCTTGGGAAATTGTTTTAAAATAGTCGTCAGAGTTTTTTAATTGCAAACAATCTATGGTTTTAACCTTTGACCGGTATAAATGTGGTTTATTTTTAAATACAGGAAAAGAGAAGAAATCATAATAGTTATGATATCTTCCACCAGGTATCAGACTGGGCATATCCAGCCCCATTTTTTTTCTTAGATTATTGATGTGTTTAAAAGGGATGTTTTCGTTAAAAAGTAAACGACAGGGTAGTCCGGTTTCTCTTTTTTGTAAACTTTTCTGAATCTTTTTTACAACGCTGTCTTCTTGTTCTTCATCAATATATAGTTCTGCATCTCTTGAAATTTTTATCGCATAAATCTCAGCCTTTTCATTTAAATACTTTTTGATGTTATATTTAAATATATCGTCAAGCTGGATGATTTTGTAATTGTCAGAGTCGTTCCATAACGTAATGAAACGTCCCCATTTTTTATAATCGAGCTCGAGCAAATATTGTTTTTCTTCAAAAATATAGTATAGATAAATAGCCTGGTTTTTGAGCTCTAATTTATTTTCATCAGTGATATCAATAAGAGAAAACTGACTCTTCAGATGTATGTCAAAGTAATCTGAAACCAGATTTAGATCATCTTCAGACAGGTCGTTGTGAAGAAATGTAATTCCTTCCTTTGCCATTCCAGGAATTATTTCATTGTAAAATATCTTTCCGAGCTGTTCTTGTTGTTCACTTACCGTAGTATTGATTTGCTGAAGTACATATGAAGGGCGATACCCAAATTTATTTTTTTTGTCACCATTATATTTTTGCTCAAATCGATGGCTTGCCACTCTAACTTTATAAAACTCTTCAAGGTTTGATGAATAGATGGCAATAAAATTCAATCGTTCCATCAGAGGAAGGGATTGATCCGCAATTTCTTGTAAAATACGGGCGTTAAAGTTTACCCAGCTAATATCTCTATCTATATACTTCATTATAAAAAATTATAGATTTAGGGAATTATGAGTGGCTAATTGGATTCTAAAATTAAAGTGAAGTTTTTAGAATTCATAAAATATATATCATAAAACAGTTAAAACAAGTATTGAAATGAATACGAGAATCGTGAAATTTCTTTATTTTGTTTTTCGGATAGACTAGAAATATCAACAAACTCTATGAATTCAGCTCCCTTATTAATTAAGAATGATCGTATATCTTGGTTTTGTATCATTTCAATTGATTTAGGGATGAGCTTGGTATTCATATTATTTGGTTAGATGTTGTATAATTGCTTCCAGATTCTTTTTTAGGTCAATCAGGTTGTCAAGACTTAAGGGGGAATTTAATATTTTATGAGTGAGGCTTTTGGGTATTTCGAGTGCTTGCTCTTTAAGGTCTTTTCCTTTTTTAGTAAGCTTAACAATAACTTTTCTTTCATCTTCACTTGAACGTTGTCTCACAAGTAAGCCTTGTGATTCCATTCTTTTTAGAAGTGGTGTAACCGTATTTGTATTCAAAATGAGCTTTTTCGCAATTTCGTTAACACCTATGCCATCGTTTTCCCATAATATCATTAATGCCAGATATTGAGGATACGTAATATTCAATTTATCAAGATATGGTTGATATTCTCGTGTAAATAATCTTGATACCGCATATACCGGGAAACATAGTTGATTTTCTAATTTTAATGGATCGTGACTCATATTCTTATAAATATATCAATAATTCAAAAATAGGTATTTTGGTCTTAAGGTCGGTTACTTTATTTGTTTAAGAAAATGATATTATAATAAAAAAGTCCCAAAATGATTTTACTTGGGGAGTAAGTTGCATTTGGGACTTTGATTCTGGGTGTTAATCAGAAGCTAGTTTAAATGCTTTTCTATATATTTTTCAATTTTTTCTGGTTTTGTGACAGGTGAAAATCTTTTTACAGGAATTCCTTTTTTATCAATAAGAAATTTAGTGAAATTCCATTTGATCTTATTTCCAAAGGTTCCCTTAAGCTCATTTTTTAGATATTTATAAATAGGATGAGCATTGTCGCCATTGACATCTATTTTTGAGAACATTGGGAATGTTACTCCGTAATTAATAAGACAACCTTCCGAAATTGACTTGTCATCTCCGGGTTCCTGATTCGCAAATTGATTGCAAGGGAAACCAAGAATTACGAAATCTTTGTCTTTATATTTTTTATATAATTCTTCTAAGCCTTTGTATTGCGGAGTTAATCCGCATTTACTTGCTGTATTTACTATTAATATAGTTTTTCCTTTATAATCTTCCAATTTAATTTCTTTACCTTGAAGACTAGTCGCTGAAAATTGATAAATGTTGTTCGACATGATGATTCTTATTTATTTTATTTATATATCTACAATGAAAATATCGTACACGATACAAATATAGTGGAAAAATAATATATCGCAAGCGATTTAAATTATTTTCTAGTTAATTTTATTGTTTGTCTTTGTCTGTGGATATTTCAATCATTGGGTTAATTGTTTTTCAATTTCAATTCTAGTTCTAGGTAAACTTTCCGGATAATTTTTTTGAATAAATTCAATCATTTTTTCTCTGATATAAACTCTTAAATCCCATGCTGTAGGAGAGTTTTTTGCACTAACAAGAATTCGTAACTCCATGGTTTTGGGAGTAGAATCTGTAACCTGAAGAACATTTACATTCTTGTCCCATAAATCACATCCATTTAAAAGACGGGTAAGCTCTTCTCTAAGTGGCTCTACCGGAACAGTATAATCAGTATATAAAAATACAGTTCCAATTATATCAGCTGTAGTTCTTGTCCAGTTTTGAAATGGTTTCTCAAGGAAATATGTTGAAGGCAATACCAATCGTCGTTTATCCCAAATGCGAACCACAACATAGGTTAGATTTATTTCTTCTATCCAACCCCATTCATTTTCAACAACAACTGCGTCGTCAACTCTAAAAGGTTGAGTAATTGCGATTTGAATTCCGGCTAAAAGGGCTCCCATTATTTTTTGAGCAGATAAACCGATTATAATACCTACAACTCCGGCAGATGCAAAAATACCAATTCCAATTTCTTTAATACTATCAATGGAAAAAAGTATTAATCCAACTGAAGTTATGATAATGATGAATACAACAACTTTCTCAAGAAGGTTTATTTGAGTATATAGTTTTCTGGATTTGAGGTTATCCTCACTTGTAATATCAAACCGTTTTAAAAGTCTTGATTTTAATATACCTACCACTTCAATTGAAATCCATGAGATACAGGCAATAATTAATGCATTTTTTAAAGTAATAAAGAAATAACTATCCCAGATTTCAGGCTGATGTAGTAATGACATAATATTTTTGCTTACAACAAGTATTACTAATAAAATGAGGCTAATAACCAGTCGAGTTCGTTTCATACGCATAATCATTTTTTGTATTTATTAAAGAAACAACTCAATCGTTAAAATTGCAATTTATTTGCATATTTCTTTAACCATTTCAAGAGGTACGGATGTACGTTCAGAAATTTCTTCAACCTTTAACCCTTGTTTATTGAATCGTTTTACAAAACAAGGAATAGATTCTCCAATTTCAATAATATTGTTTTCGGGATCGTAAAACCTTATCGTAAACTGGCCCCAATTTTCTTCTGTTTTTTTGTGAATGTAGTGAATATCTAGTTTGCTGAGATTATAAATCACTTCTGTTAGATCCTCAGTTTCAAAACAGATTTCCAGATTGTTATTGCCTTTATGGTGATAGGTTCTGCCTATTTTTTTAGCTAATGGATTGTCTTCTGTCAGTTTCTATAAGGATAATCCACATCTTAAAACAACACAATTCCCAAAATCAACATCTATTTCCTGAAGTAATATATCCTGATAAAAAGATTTCATTTTATCAAGATTATTGCAAATAAGGACAGTTGAATGAAACTTTATATTCATAATGTGGGAGTAAAAATTCGTTTATGTTAATTAATCAGTTTAGTTTATTGGTTGTAAAATTAATCTTACGTATGTTTTTGGCAATTTCTATTCTATTAATGATTGAATCAATAAGAATTTCATATAATTGATCTTTTAAAATAACATCCTCTATTCCGTAATCAAGGTTTGGATTATCGTTTACTTCAACAACATAAACTTTGTCTTCAACAAGTTTTAAATCTACTCCGTATAGGCCATCTCCAATTAATGAAGCTGCTTTTAATGCTGTTTGTACTACATTTTCAGGGACTTCTTCAACGTTTAATGTTTCTGAATCACCTTCTTGTTCACCACTTTCACTATTCCAGTTGTATATTTGCCAATGGTCTTTCGACATATAATACTTACATGCAAAAAATGGCTTATTATCCAGTATTCCAATTCGCCAGTCGAAATCTGAATACAGAAACTCCTGACAAATAACCATATCGGAAATCTTAAATAGCTTTCGTAATTCTTTCAGTACTTCCTCTTTGCTGGTAACTTTAATAACGCCTAATGAAAATGCACTGTCAGGCTGCTTTAAAACCAAAGGATAATTAAAGTCCTCCAATTGTTTGGCCTCAAATAGGTTTTTAGTTAATACAATGGTTTTGGGAGTACGTATTTTATGTTTTTTAAATAGCTCATTCTGATATATTTTGTTTGAGCATCTTAAAATAGACCATGGATCATCAATTACAATTAAACCTTCGGCATAAGCTAAACGGGATAACTCGTATGTGTGGTGATTAACATTGGTTGTTTCCCGAATAAATAGGGCATCAAACTCGTTGATTTTATCTGCATCGTTTTTTGTGATAAACTCAACATAAAGACCTTTTTTATTGGCTACTTTTTTAATGTGCTGTAAAGCTTCCTGATTAGAAGGAGGATTTACTTCTTTTGGATTAACCAGAATCGCTAAATCGTATTTATAGTTGGTTAACTTAGGGAAGTTATATCTTTTTTTATTAAAATAGTTTGACGCAAAGGAGTATAGTAATTCAGATTCTTCTTCCGGTATATTCTTTAGTGTTAATATCTTAATGTCTTTTATTAACCATTTATCATGTTTAATAAAATTTACTTTGAATAAAGGTGCTTCAAATAACTGATAAAGTTTATTTGCTAAATTATTATAGGTTTTGTCTGTAGTCTGACCAAAGTATATATTTAGTGAAAATGAATTTTCTTCATGTTTACTTAGTAACTGATTAATAATTTCATCAACTTCGTAGGCAGCAGATTGAATTACATTTATTATTCTGAAGTCACGAATAGTTGCAATACTAGGGATGATTCTTTGTCCGCGGGCTGAAGCCAACAAGGAAACATAATATCCATAACTTTGATATTTGTATGAACTACAAAGGTTAAAGACTCTGAAGTCGCTACTATTTTGGTATAGTGGATTGTTAATATACTCTTTTACAGAAATTATATTAGCGTTGATATTTGAGTTATCCCATTTAAATGGTTGATTAATTACGATTAGGTTATTCGTTTTCTTTGATTTTGGAATAATGTTCGTTTTAAATTCCATCTTCACTGCATCCTCACCTTCGCAATAGTAATCTTTAATAATATCTTTCTGATAAAAACCTCTGTCTTTGTACCAATCAATCAGATTATGGTTATTAGCACTAGCTTCAAGGATAATGCGTTCAAAATTATTTCTATTTGCGTATTCTTTAACATGATTTAAAAGGTAATCTCCTAAACCTTGATTTTGAAACTCTCTTAACAGAGCAATAGAATATAATCGTAGTGTATTTTTGTATTTGAAAAGAACAACAGATCCAACGCTGGTTTTCTTTTTGTTTTTTACTTCAGCAACAAGAATTTCCTGAAATGAACTTTTAATTCCTTTTTTTAAACTCTGTTTTGAGTTTTGTTGAAAAAGAGGAAAAGATTCTTTTTCAAGATCATATAAGAAGGATAAATCCTCAGATTTGGCTTTGCGTATACAAATATTCATGCGTTTATTTTTGCACCTTAAATACGAATATTAAAAAACCAAATGTAAATAATAGTTGATTTAAAAAAACGAATTGAGTTATTTTTTTACATGAATTATTGTAATTTTTTTTGAAAACAATTGTTTGTTGTTTTGGTTTTTTATGTTGTTGAATATCAGCATTTAAACCTTGGTGTGATGAAGTGGAAGAGCATGGTTAAATTACATAACAGTAAAAGAGATTATTTGCTTATTAAATAACTTAAACCAAAGCCAATAAAATTATCAGTGGCTTCTTCATTTACACCAATCCCAAAAGAAAAATCTAATTGTAAATTTGGTTTTACAAGGTAAGTTATTCCTGTGTCTAAAAGGTGTTCTTTGTCTCCTGCCTCAGGTAATACTCCATGGTATTCTGCAAATACCCCAAATTCATTAGTTAACCCTATCCCTAAAGAACCTGAGTAAAAATAACCCGGAGCAGGATTATCACCATCCCATTGAATGCCAAAGTTGTAACCTACGGAGAACAGTTCATTTAGAGTATGAGAAAATGCCAAACGAAAATCCGCAGCAGTATATCTGGTTTTAAATTCTTTTTTTGCCGTAAAAGGTAAAAACAAACCTCCTAAAATTGCAATTTCAGGTCTACAGTTTTCTTCTTCTACAATTTTAGTTTTATTACCGATATATAAAGGACCTAAACCTAAGGTTAGCTCTTCGTTGTTTACTTTTTGTCCCATAATATCAAATCCTAACCTGATTTCGGTATTCTTAAATATTCCATAACGAAACAAAGTAGTAGGATAGGAGTATGAATAATAATCATTCCCGAAGGAATTGTCTTTTTCAAAAACAAAACCGGTTTCGATTTGCAATGCTTTTAAAGGAACCACAGATGATGATTCTGTTTGATCAGGACGGTCGGTAACCATCTTTTCTGTTTGATTTTGAGAAAATGTAATTAAAGGGAAAATAGATAGCAATATAATTGTTGAAATATATTTCATGGTTATGTGATTAGAGAGCTGATTTATAAATATCTAATTTAATGATTGTTTATTTCATAAACATACACTTTGCTTTTGTTGTTCATGATTTCTTCATTAATCTTTTTCGTCGATAGTTTTTAGATGCAGTCTTTGGGTTTTTATAAGGATCATCAGTTAGTTAATAGTTTGTTGGAAGACATGAGGTAAATGAAAATATAGTTGATTTATTGTATTTTATATGATACCAAAGCATTTTGATTTAGATAAATTGTTAAGTATGAACCTGAGCCTACATTTATTTTATAATAAGATAGATTCCCTTTTACTACCGGTTCTATTTCGTTGCCATTTTTCTCATTGCTGAATATATATCCAATAGGTTTTGTTCCATTGTTTCGTAATACAAATTCAATTGTTCCTCCTCGTTTTGCTTTTATAATTCCTTTATTTGGTTTTACAATATCAATACCTGAACTTAAATAAGTTCTGTAGAAAAGAGGTAATTCAGCAAAATCGTTACTGTCTTTTTTTATTAAAAGCCATCTTTTATCATTCGGAAAATGATTATAAAAAAACTTCTTAGGTTCAGTAAAGAAGTAAGCATCAGAATACTCTTTAATAAATCGCATATTTTGCCCATTTAAGTATCCTGCTCCCCATGTAACATCAATAAGTTTCCATTCATTGTTAATCATTACCGCATTCCACGCATGGTCTGTTCTTGTCGGTTCTTTACCAATATCAGAAGTGCTGGTTTTAGATGTACCTGTGATTAATACACATTTAATACCAGATAATTCACAAAGTGTTTTGAACAATGTAGCATATCCATGACAAACAGCTTTCTGTGTTTTTAATGTTTGTTTGGCCAATTTATCTTCAATCTCTTTTTCTTTTTGTAGTTTTTCTTCCTCGTTTATAAACGTGTATTTAACAGGTTTGGTTCCTTTTAAATATGTTTTTACATCGTAATTTATATGTAATGCCATCCAGGTATAAATGGCTCTTACTTTTTCTTCCGGGGTATTAAAGTCCTGATTTATTTTATATGATAATTTATCTATGTTACTGTATGAGTGGGAATAGGATTGTACTTTATTATCAACCTTAAAGTAGTCCTGAGCATAAAGTAGTGAGTGGAACAGAATACAAGTGCTGAATGTAATTAATGTTCTCATAATGAATCGAATTCTTTATTAATAATGGAGCGAAGATAGATATTTCGTATTATAAAAAGAAGAATAAGAAAAAGGCTGCCCATAGAATTATGAAGCAGCCTTTATTCGGGATATAATATATTGAGGGTTTAAGGACTTAACCCGGGGTGTTTGTTTCTTGATTACAATACAACTTGTGTTTGATACGCAATGATGGGGTAATGAAAGGAGTTTTTAACTATCCTGCAACATCAATAGCTACTGATTTAAACAAGCACCAAATATTGCTGCCTTTGTATATACCCATACGTCGTTGAGATTCGGCCGTGATTTCAACTACAAGCTTAAATCCAGCATCTATTATGCAAAGTAAGGTTGGCCCTTTGCTAATGATTTCATCAATTGTTCCATATACCTGGTTTTGAATAGATATTGTGTTTGATTTTTCAGAAGATAGTGCAATGTCATCTGCATTGATAAAGATTTTTATTTTTTGTCCTTCCTGATAGTTTGTTTTACTCTTATCGCATGAAATTAACACCTCGTTTCGTGAACTTTTCCAACCGAGTATTGTAAGTCCGCTAACAGGATTTGTATTTAACACAGTCATATCGATTGAGTTTACAATATTTCCTGCTCCAAAAATATCAGAGATTGCTTTTTCTTTTAATAAATCATAATATTCTCCATGGCCAATACAGCTACCCCTTTTAACCACAAAAATAGTTGATGTAAGTTTTAAGATGTCGGGCAGATCGTGACTGACAACTAGTATTGGGATCTTTACTTTTTGTTGAATTCGGATAATGAAAGGTAATATCTGATTTCTAAGACTCATATCTACAGCCGAAAACGGCTCGTCGAGAAGCAAAATATCAGGAGAAGATAGTAAAGATCGTCCTAATGCTGTTCTTTGTCGCTCTCCTCCTGAAATTTGAGCTGGCTTACTTTTTAACAAATGGCTAAGATTTAGTAGTTCTACCACTTCATCAAAGCTGACTTTTTTGTGTCCAGTTGTTTTGAGTCCGTAAAGCAGATTTTTTTCTACTGTCATATGTGGAAACAATCTGCCTTCCTGGAACACGTAACCTATATTTCGTTTGCTAACAGGTATATTAATCTTTTTTTCAGAATCAAAAACAATTCTGCTTCCAATCGTGATTCGTCCGCTTTGTGGAGTAGCGAGACCAGATATGGATTGGAGCAAAGAGGTTTTTCCGGATCCACTAGGACCAAAAATACCTGTAATACCATCAGAGAACCCCTCTTTTATGATTACATCAAAATTTTTGCGTGGGAGTATAATATCAACCTCTGTCATTTTTAATCTTTTTAATATACCATTCAGAAAGAGTCATAGCTACAAATGAAATAACTATAGAAACAATAACAAGTCTTAAAGTAGGATTTTCTTTCCCGGGAACCTGCATATAGGCATAAATAGCCAAAGGCAAAGTCTGTGTTTCTCCTTCAATATTTCCGGCAAAAGTTATGGTTGCACCAAACTCCCCCAAAGATCTTGCAAAGGCTAATATAGTACCTGAGATAATTCCAGGTAAAGCCAGGGGTACGGTGATTTTAAAAAATGTTTTTACCCTGCCGGCACCTAAGATTCTTGAGGCTTCTTCAAGACCAGTATCTACCATTTCCATTGCAGTTCTTACAGATCTTACAATTAATGGAAAAGAAACAAAAACAGAAGCAATAACTGCAGCATGAAAGGTAAATGCCAACTTTATACCGAAGTTATTCATAAGCCACTGACCAATAAAACTTTTTGATCCGAGCATTAAAAGTAATAGATATCCTGTTGTAACAGGAGGCATTACCAATGGTAAATGAATGATACTCTCAATCACTGATTTCCCGTAAAAATCGTAGCGTGCCATTTTATAACCAACCCATAAAGCTAATGGAAGGGATATAAGAGAACAATATACTGCAACTTTTATGGATAAAAAGATGGCCTGTAACTCAGTATCGTTAAAGTTAACTACTTCTGTCATTTTATATTTTATTAATTAAAACCGTATTTTTTCCAGATTACTTTTGTTTCGTCTGACTGTATGTAGGCAAAGAATTCTTTTGCAATTTGTTTGTCATTTATAACTCCAGAAACATACATTATAGGTTTGTGTGATTTTTCCGGAAAACTATTTAGTATTTTTACTTTAGCAGACTTTAATGCATCTGTTTTATATACAATACCAACCGGAGCTTCTTCCATTTCAACAACCATTAATGCAGAACGTACATCTTTTGCAGGGAGAGTTTTGCCTTCTAGTTGTTTATACCAGCCATAATACTCCAGCGATTGTTTCGCATATTTCCCGGCCGGTACATGACTTGGATCTCCAATAGATAGGCGGTCATCCTTTAGTAAAGAAATAAAATCAAAGGTGCTATCAATGGATGTAATTTCTGTAGTTGAACTTTGGGGTGCTATTAATACCAGCTGGTTTTTAGCAATAGTTGCTTTAAAACCTTTTTGAATATATCCAAGACTATCCACATAGTCGGCCCATTTTTTACTGGCAGAAATATATACATCTGGTTTTCCACCTTGTTCAATTTGTCTGGCTAAAGTACCGCTTGATGCCATATTTGTTTTAACTTTTACGTGGTATTTTACTTCAAAAGAATCAGCAAGTTCACTTAAAACGTCGGTTAAACTTGCCGCCGAAAAAACCATTATAGATTGGTCTTTTTGTTCTTTTTTTGATGTGCCTGCATATTTGCATGAGGCTACTGCTATTATGGCAACTAAGGTTGCATAGCTTAATAATTTAAATGTTAGTTTCATATGTTTGTTCATTGAATAGTTTTAATAAACTGATTAGAACTTATGGATATCTATAAAAAGATATCGATTTATAAAAAAAACTACATATTTATTTCAGAGTTGAATTTTTTGGTAAAATCAGCCACAACCTTTTCCATGATTGCATATTCCTCTAGAATAAGTTTTCCAAAATCAGTAATAACAGCACCTCCGCCGCCGCTGCCTCCTCTTTGTTTTGACACGATAGGATTACCGGACGCTTTATTCATTGCATCAATCATTTTCCAGGCCTTATTATACGAAATGCCTACTTGTTTTGATGCGGTAAGTAAACTGCCTGTTTCATGGATTAATCTTAATAACTTAATTCGTTCAGGGGTTACTAATAGTTTACCGTCTTTATTTATGTGTATGTGTAATTCAACTTCAGTCATTCAATAAAAATATATGTGTTTTTTGTTGCAAATTTATACTTTACTCATCAACACCTACAAGTACTTCAGTCGATTTTACAATAGCATAGGCATCTTTACCCGGTTTTAGCTCCAATTCTTTAATTGCTTGTTTTGAAATTATAGAAACGATTTCGTTCCCTCCTCCCAAATCAATAATGACTTTGGAGGTTATTAAGCCATCTTCAATAGACTTGATAACTCCTTTTAATTGATTTCTTGCGCTAAGTCTCATATTTTTAAATTTTATATTTTAAACAATGACGTCAATTGTAGTAATCTGTCATATTCTTATAATAAATATGCCATTCACTATAACAGGCGATAAATCAGAAATGTGTGCTTCGTCATTTTTTTTTATTCTTACAAAAATGTAGGATTTATAAACATTCATTCTACAAATTTGTAGGATTGATATTGTATGATATATCGTACAATTTAAAATTGGTGCTGATATACTATGGGGATAGTTGATTTTTATTTAATAATAAAATGTTGTTTTAATAAATTTAATTAGACTAAAAGCAGTGTTTGGTCGATTCATTAACTTAAATATTACCCCAGTGTTAATTGAATGTTAACAAATGTACTGTGTGAAATAAAAATGAAACAACAATTTACTTTTTTCGTTAACCGATTGAATTAAAAATTTATACTCCTGATGAAAACACTTTCTGTAAAGCAAAAATTATATTTGTTATTGTTAATAATGATAGTATCATTATCTGTAATAGGTTTTTTTTCATATAAAAATCTGATTAAAGTTAATGATCTCGGTTATATTCATGAACAGGCATTAGAAATAGATATAAATGTTTTAAAACTCAGAAAACATGAAAAAGATTTTCTTTCAAGAGATATCGTTAATTCTGAATTTTATAAAACAGGCAACAGTGAATATATAACCGGATTTTCTGATGATAAGGTTGTTTTGGATCGTATTATTGAGAATTTAAAAGCAGATGACCTTTTAACAAAAAATGAAATACTTGGTAAATTGGATTCTATTAAAACCTTCGTGAATTTGTATGAATCTGAATTTATTAAGGTTGCTGAAAAAATAAAGGATAAGGGATTTAAAGATTGGGGGCTTATTGGGCAAATGCGTGAAGCAATACACCAGGTGGATGATATTTTTATTCAGGTGAAAGCAAATACTAATGCACGCGTTGGTTTATTGACTTTAAGAAAGCATGAAAAGGACTATTTGCTGAGAAAAGACCTGAAATATGTATCTGAGTTTGATTCTGAAATACCTAAGTTACTCGGGGTGATTCGCTCCGATTTTCGTCTTTCAGCTAATAATAGGGAGAGAGTGTTGCTTTTGATTGAAAATTATCAAAAAACATTTCATCAGGTTACAAATGAAGATGTGGTTATTGGTTTGAGTGAACAAGATGGTATTATGGGGCAACTTCGATATGCTGTTCATAATATTGAACCTCTTGTAACAGAAATAATTCAAGAGCTAACGGAATATACAGATAATTCTATCAGAAATGCCATTTATACCTTGGTGTTTTTGATGATAGCCGGTATTGTAATTTCAACCGTATTGGGTGTTGTTATTGTAAGAAATATTTATGCAATATTAGGTGGTGAGCCGGCTGTGGTTGCAGATATAGCAAATCAGATATCAAACGGAAATCTTGATATTAAACTTGATGTTCACGGAAATGAAAAAGGTATTCTTCAGTCGGTTATTAGTATGTCAAAAAAGTTAAAAGACATTATTTCGGAAGTTCAGGAAAGTGTGGAGAATTTCGTAAGTGCCTCTAACCAGATGAGTGGTACATCAGAGCAAATGTCGGAGGGAGCAAATGAACAAGCCAGTTCTTTGGAGGAGATTTCTTCTACAATGGAAGAGATCACTGCAAATATTGAAAACAATACCATCAATGCAAATCAAACCAAAACGGTTTCTGCTGATGCAAACATTATGATGAAACAGGTGGCTGAGAAAGTGCAAAAAGCCTTAGTGGCCAATGCTGATATTGCTGAAAAAATCAATGTGATTAATTCTATTGCCATGCAAACAAATATTCTGGCCTTAAATGCATCGGTTGAAGCTGCCCGTGCCGGTGAGCATGGTAAAGGTTTTGCTGTTGTTGCCCAGGAGGTTAGGAAGTTAGCAGAAAACAGTAAGATTGCTGCTGATGAGATTATTGGATTAACACAAATGAGTTTTCAGATATCGAAGGAGGTTGAGGATGTTATGGAATCAACGATGCCAAAAATTGAAAACACCTCGTCTCTTGTTCAGGAAATATCTGCTTCAAGTCAGGAACAGAATGGTGGTGCTTTGCAGGTAAATAATGCCATTCAGCAGTTAAATGGTGTTACCCAGCAAAATGCTTCTGCAAGTGAAGAATTAGCAGCGACAGCAGAAGAAATGGCATCGCAGGCAGAAAATTTAAGACAAACTGTTAGTTTTTTTAATCTTTCAAAGTAATTTAACGGCTTTTTAATTACGATCATAAAGATTATAAAGGTATGGGCTTTGTATTGCATATTAAAAATATGGTGTGTAATCGTTGTATTAAAGTTATCAAAGATGAGTTTGAAAAGATAGGTCTGGATATAGAACATATTGAATTAGGATTGGTTGGATTGACTTTGGATATTGATGAGGATACACATTTGAAAGTTAAAAATTTACTTGAAGAAAATGGGTTTGAATTAATTGATGATAAAAAAGGGCAGGTTATTGATAGAATTAAAACCCTGGTTATTAAAAACATTCATCATCAAAAAGAAATACCTGATGTAAATAACTTCTCCGATTTTTTAGCTGCAGAATTGGGGTATGACTATTCTTATTTAAGTAAGTTGTTTTCGTCTGTTGCAGGGATAACAATTGAAAAATATATCATCAATCAAAAACTTGAGAGAGTTAAAGAGTTGTTGATTTATGATCAATTAAGCTTAAAGGAAATAGCCTTTCAGTTGGGTTATAGTAGTGTGCAGTATTTATCTAATCAGTTTAAAAAGAATACGGGGTTAACGCCTTCGCAGTTTAGAGTATTAAAAAATAAGGAGCGAAAGCCACTGGATGAAGTGTGATATCAAAATGTTATAATTATTTTCAAGAATCCTGTAACTCTGTTCTCTGATAATCTTCCGAAATTTGTATTATAAAAATACAGAGTTATGGAAGTAAAAGATTTTGTTCTATCATTTTTTATAGATTTTGTTAACATATTGGGGGAGATGTCTCCCTATTTATTATTGGGTTTCTTTTTTGCCGGATTGCTTCATGCTTTTATGCCACGTAGTAAAATTGAGAAGTATTTTAGTCAGAACTCATTCAGGTCTTCATTATCGGCTGCATTATTTGGCGTTCCACTGCCATTGTGCTCGTGCGGTGTAATACCTACCGGAACTGCTTTATACCGGAATGGTGCATCTAAAGGTGGAACGGTTTCGTTTTTAATTTCTACGCCCCAAACTGGTGTGGATTCAATTCTGGCCACATTTTCATTGCTGGGTCTTCCTTTTGCAATTATTCGGCCCTTAGCTGCATTGATAACAGGTGTAACCGGAGGTGTTATTACCAATAAAATTACTGCAGCAGAAGATGCTGTTGTTGCTGATTCGGAATCGCTTAGTGTTGAGAAAAAGACTGTAAAACAAAAAATTCTGGACGTATTTCAATATGGGTTTGTAGAGTTTATTCAGGATATATCAAAGTGGCTGGTAATTGGTTTAGTGCTGGCTGCAATTATATCTGCACTTATCCCCAATAATTTCTTTGAGCTGCTTAATTTGCCTCCAATATTACAAATGTTACTGATTTTAGTGGTTTCTATTCCATTATATATATGTGCAACAGGAACAATTCCTTTAGCTGCGATATTAATATTAAAAGGTATTAGTCCCGGTGCTGCATTTGTTTTGTTAATGGCCGGTCCTGCAACAAATGCTGCAACAATAACTATGATAGGAAAAGTTATGGGGAAGAAAGCTTTGTTTTCTTATTTGGGAACAATCGTTGCAGGTGCGCTTTTATTTGGGATGATTATAGACTATGCATTGCCGGTAGAATGGTTTACAAGTATTGCCAACAGTCATCTTCATCATCATCATAATGAAGGAATAGGTTGGCTGCAAATTGCATCGGGGGCTTTGATGGCCGGACTAATTATAAATGGATATGTTCAGAGATATTTGTTTACAAAGAAAAATGTTGATTATAAAACAGCTAATATAAATAATACAATTATGGATGTTAAAACTATTAAAGTAGATGGTATGACTTGCAACCATTGCAAGGCAAATGTTGAAACCAATCTTGAAAAATTAAGCTTTATAGATAAAGCGGAAGTTAACCTTGCAGATAAATCAGTGACTCTTCAGGGGGATCATATTGATGTTGCTAAGGCTAAGGAACTGGTTGAATCGTTGGGGTATAAGCCTTTGTAGAAAGGTATGATATTGTGTCGTATATCTGTTTGCTGCAATTTACTAAATTGTAGCACAGGTGGGGTCTTTTGTCTGCAGTGCATAGTCTGTAGTACTCGGTCTGGTTACTGAGTACTGCTTTTAAAACCTTGGTCGCTAATTTTTGATGCTCTGTTACGCGCAGGGTAAAGTAAAGTAAAATGCAGAACCTTTATTTTCTTTACTTTCTGTCCATATTTCACCTCTGTTCTTCTCTACAAAATCTTTACATATTTGTAATCCCAGGCCTGAACCTCTTTCTCCGGAAGTTCCTTCTCTTGACATATTTTGTTCTTTGCTGAATATTGTAGAAATCATATGCTGTGGTATACCGATGCCTGAATCTATAATGCCAATTCTGACTTTGTCTTCAACAGTTTCGCTGGTAATATGGATTTCTCCTCCTGTGGGCGAAAATTTTACGGCATTACTAATTAAGTTTCGGAAGATAGTAGAGAGCATATCGGGGTCGGCCATTACTTTTATGTTGTTGGATATTTGAATGTTGTACTTTACCTGCTTATCGTTAATAATTTCCTGCAATACATCCAGTGTTTCTGTTGTTATATGTCGTAAGTCAATGGGTTGGGGGGCGAATAATACTGTATTTGTTTGGGACTTCGTTCATATTAATAAATTTTGTAGCAGATTAAATACTCGTTGCGCAGAAGAATTTACTTTGTGAGTTACTAATTTGATTTCTTCTGAATCCAATGAGTTATTTTCATCTTTAAGTATTTCTGTTAGGCCTAATATTGAATGAAAAGGACTGATTAAATCATGTGAAATAATTGAAAATAATCGGTTCTTAGTCTCGTTTAAAATTTTTAGATTTTCATTGGCAATCTTCAGGTCTTTAGATTGTTTTTTTATTGCAGAACTCTGTTTTTCAATTTTATACTGACGTTTCTCTAAGCGATTATTCAAATCAGTCAGGTATTCAGCCTGAGTTTTTAATTTACGGTTACTTTCTTGTAATTCTTTCGTTTTCTTGTTAACCTCATGTTGAAGTATCGTTTGTTGTAATTCAAGGTGTTGTGTTCTTACTTTTATTAAAATTAAAATAAATAAAAACAAAGATAATATGGTGATGAAATGAGTTATGGTTCGTTTATACCATGGGGGAATTATATTGATTGTAATTTTGTTTGGGATATCATTCCAAACTCTGTCGTTATTACAACTCTTTACTTTAAAAGTGTATTTACCAGGTTCAATATTGGTATAAGTAACTTCTTTTTTTTGAACCGTTGAAATTCCAATTTTCATCAAAACCTTCAAGCTTGTAGCTAAATTGATTTTTACTTTGATTTATAAAATTATTTGATTCAAAACCAATGGTAAATACATTTTGATCGTATTTTAAATTTATTTGGGGTGTAGTGTAAATGGCATGAGCTAATATTTCGGGGTTTTCCTGATGGTTAATTGTTCTGTTAAAAAGTTTCAGATAGGTAAATTCTACGTTAGGAGGGGTGAGGTTGTAGTATAATTTTTTGGGATTAAAGAAAACTCCCCCGTCAATACCGCCAAAATAAATATCGCTATTACCGGGGTCTGAATAAACAGCTTTGGGTGTAAATTCAGATACGCTTATTCCGTCGTGGTCATCATAAATGAATTGCGTTTTTGTTTTTGGGTTAAATTGAATTAAATGAGATGTGGTTGTAATCCATAAATTGTTATAGATATCATCTGTAATGCCACATATATACTCGTTCTCCAGGTAACGTTTAAAGATCTGTTCTTTATCGTTGTAGGTAAATAATCCCCTATCGGTGCCAACCTGTATATTGTTGTCTCTGTCTTCAAAAAGGCAGGTGATATGGTTGGTTGTTAATCCGTTGTTTGATTGATCAATACTGTAAAATGGAGTAAAGTCAGAATCTCCTTTTTTCATTAGGTATAAGCCCCAGGTGGTTGCAACCCATAAATCGCCTTTTTTACTTAAAAGAATCTGGTTGACCCAATGGTTGCTCAGTTTGCTGTTTTGTGAATTGAAGTTGGTTATATGACCATTGTGTATGTAATCAACTCCTTTTCCGTGAACAGCTACCCAATATGCATCATTGTCAATCACAATTGATCTGATATCTTTATTGGAGAGTTTGTCTTTAGTATTAAAGTTAAAGGGTTCGAATTGTTGCCGGACTTCATTGTATTTAAAAACACCTTTGTTGTATATACATACTAATATGTTATTATCAACAGATTTACCCAGGTGCATGATACTTCCTTTTTCTAAACCATGCATTCCAGTTGAAAATTGGTGTATTGTTTCCCTGTACCTGTCAAAAACATCAATTGTTCCGGTGTAGCTTCCAATCCATAGGTTGCCATATTTATCCTGTATAAAGTTTGAGCAATCATAGCCTGAGGTATGAAAGTATTGGCTTGTGTCAGAAGTAATATTGTTGAATCCTTTGGGTATCGTACTCAGGCCTACTCCGCCAGGAGAGTGGTATACCCAATGGTTCCCTTTGCTGTCCTGAAAAATACCTGTTGCATTGGCCTTGATTGAATTGGAAGATTCGTTGGGATAGTATCCGAAAAAAGTACCGCGGGTTTCATCAAAATATTTAAGACCCGTATAATCACATAACCATATGTTATCAGACTTGTCAAGTCCGAGAAAAACTATATTGTTTGAATCGGGAGCGTCGTTTGTGTAATGAATAACCCTTTTGTTGTTTTTGTTATAGCTGTATATTCCCTTTTGCGAAGTGCCTAAATAAATAGTATTTTTTTTTTGAATGATATGGGTAATAAAATCAAAATCAACATCGAAGAAGTTTTGTAACTCCAGTTTGTTAGAAGTGTTGTTCAGATTATAAATAAATAACCCGGGCGAATGATCTGTAGCCACCCAGATCTGATTGTCTGGTGTGATGATAAAATCTTGAATGGTTTGGTTGGGAATATAAACTATATCATTAAATCTTTTTGAGTGATTGTTGTATGTGTAAATTCGGTGTGAAGAGGCCATATATATACTTTTATTATGATCCTCCTTGATTATTTTTACGTCGGTTTCTTTTAAACCATGTAAATCTTTTTGAGATGCGATGGGTGTAAAATTATCCGACTTTTCATTGTAAATAGAAACTCCATCATAACCGGATACCCACAAGTTATTATCAGAATCATTAAAAACTTCCCAAATATTACTCCCAGGAATAGATGTTGTATCATTAATAGTGTAATAGTAGTTTTTTACTGTTTTTCCAATAATCCGGTTTAGTCCTCCTTTTGATGCAATCCATATAAATCCTTTGTAATCTTCTTCTATTGTATTAACGTATGCGCTGATCAGTCCTTCTTTTTTAGAAATGTATTGAAAACATAAATCGGGACCGTTCTTAGCAAAAAGATTACAGTTGAAAAGTAGTAGTATGTATATAGTTATTCCCCTCATTAAAACCCATCCAAACAATAATACCTGATTTTTCTATACGGGAGGATGACTTTTTAGTTATGATTTACTGTAAATAAATATTGCTAACCATTTGGTTAATTCATTTGGTTGAAATATATTTGTCGAGCATTAACCAAATGGTTAAATAAAATAGTTAGTCATGGAATTGAAATCAGATACAGAGAAAATTATTTTAGATGCGGCCCGCAGTGTTTTTAGCGAGAAGGGTTTGGCAGGAGCCCGAATGCAGGAAATAGCAGACAAGGCAAATATTAATAAGGCCATGTTGCATTATTATTTTCGTTCAAAAGATAAGTTGTTTGAACGTGTGTTTAAGGAGGCATTCAAGGAGTTTTGGCCCGAAATAACTAAATCTATTTTAGAGCCTGGAAGCGTGGAGGATTTTTTTAAACAAGCAATAAGTAGTTATGTGGATTTATTTATGAATAAACCCTATCTGCCTATTTTTATTTTGTCGGAGGTCAATAGTAACCCTGAGCGAATAGAACATTTAATTAAAGAAGGTGGTGTTCAGCCTCATATTATTATTGACTACCTGCAGGGTAAAATGGATCAGGGCTTGTTAAAGAAAATGAATCCAAGGGAATTGTTGGTTAATCTTATCTCACTTTCTATTTTTCCCTTTGCAGGCCGACCTTTAATTGAGAGAATGATTTTTAAAGGAGACAAAGAGGCTGTTGATTTATTCTTAAAGGAAAGAAAGCGTACAATTTTTGAATTTTTAAAACCATTAATTATTGACTAAAATGGTAATGAATAAATATTATTCTTTCGTAATTGTATTTCTCCTGTTTTTTTATGATGGAGTACAAGCACAAACTACAGTAACTTTAAATGGGTGTCTTGAAAATGCCAGGGTGAATTATCCCTTGCAAGGTAATTTTAAATTTATTGAAGATCAATTGGAGTTAAGATTAAAAAGTCTCAATGCCAATTATTATCCTACACTGGATTTAAATGCCCAGGCAACCTATCAGAATGATGTTCCGCATATTGAATCCTCCGCTTTGCCTTTTGAAGTTCCAACAGCACCAAAGGATCAATATAAAGCTTCGGTTGATTTTCAGCAGGTGATATTTGATGCAGGAAGAACCAAAGTAGCTAAAGAGGCCGAATTGATGGGCTCAGAAACTCAAAAAAGTAACCTTGAAGTAGAGTTATACAAGATCAGGGCAAAGGTTATTGATACTTACTTTTTAATTCTATCTATTAATGAGCAGGTTGATTTATTAAACTATAGAGTGGATATTATAAATAAGCGGCTTGAAGAATTAAATAGTGCCATTGACAACGGAATGGCTCTGACCTCTCAGGCAGATCATCTTTTGGTTGAAGCTTTAACCATAGAGCAGGATAAAGTTAAATTGCAAGAAGGTAAGATGGCAGCCATAAAAATATTAGAAACACTGACAAACCAAAGTTTTACATTGGATGACAAATTTGTGATGCCTTTAGGCCTGAATGCAAATCAAATATTTATTCGTCCCGAATACAAATATTTTGATGACCAAAGAAAACAGCTCAGTATTTCTCAAGAATTAAGTGCAAAGGAACGATTGCCTTATATTGCCGGTTATGGACAGGTAGGATATGGAAACCCGGGCTTTAATATGCTTAAAGACGAGTTTGTTCCTTTTTATATGATTGGTATCAGGTTGAAATGGAATATATGGGATTGGAAACAATCTGATAATAATAAACAGTATTTGAAAATTCAAAGCAATCGTATAGATGTACAGCAGAATGTATTCGATTTAAACATTAAGATGGCTGCTGAAAATGTGAACAGTAGTATTGCTCAAATGCAAAAAGTAATGGAGAAAGATGATGAAATCATCAGGCTGCGCAAAAAAATTACTTTTGCTTCCACTAGCCGTTTAAAAAACGGAACTATTACTGCTTCTGATTATTTAAACGATTTAAATATGGAGAGTATGGCAGTTTTATCAAAACAAATACATCAATTGGAGTTAATAAAATCACAAATAGAACTTGTTGATCTTAAAGGAGCTGATGAGTAGGGGTGGAAGTCTTATGCCCTATGCCCTATGCTCTATGCTCTATGCTCTATGACCTATGACTTATGTCTCATGTCTTATGACTTATGGCTTATGACTTATGACTTATGGCTTATGGCTTATGACTTATGGCTTATGACTTATGGCTTATGGCTTATGACTTATGACTTATGGCTTATGACTTATGGCTTATGCTCTATGCTCTATGCTCTATGCTCTATGCCCTATGCCCTATGACTTATGTCTAAAATAAATAATCAAGTAAATAATAAAGATATGTACCGAAGTGTTGTTTTATCGCTGATATTTAGTTTTACAATAATCAGCTGTAGTTTTAATAGTAAAGATTCTGATGCTTATGGAAACTTTGAGGCAACAGAAGTATTTATAAGTGCAGAAACTGCCGGCAAAATCCTTCAGATAGATACTGAAGAAGGAGAGAAGCTTAATGAGGGACAGTTGATCTGTTTGGTAGATACCGTTCCTTATCATTTAAAACGAAACCAATTACTAGCTCAAAAATCTGTTGCTCAAATAAAAGCAGAGCAGGTTAAGGTGGCAAAAGAGGTTTTAGTGGCTCAGAAAAAAATTGTAGACCAGGATTTTGATCGCATTAAAAAGATGTTTAATGATAAAGCTGCAACACAAAAGCAAATTGACGATGTAAGCGGGCAATCAGATGTTTTAACACGACAGATAAAGGGTCAGGATGTTAGTTTACAAAGCGTGTATTCTGAAATAAATGTAATCAATGCTCAATTGGCCGAAATTGAAGACCAGATTTCACGTTGCTATGTAAAAGCACCTTTTGATGGCGTTGTATTGCAAAAAATTGCAGAGAAAGGGGAGCTTGTAACATCGGGCAAGCCAATTATTAAAATGGCTAACCTGAGTACATTGTTTCTTAGAGCTTATGTTTCCGGAAATCAATTGCCCTCTGTTAAATTGGGTCAACAGGTAAGTGTTGTTTTTGATAAAGATAAAGATCATAATCAATCGCTTAAAGGTACTGTATCTTGGATTTCGTCTTCTGCTGAGTTTACTCCAAAAATTATTCAAACAAAGGAAGAAAGAGTAGACCTGGTTTATGCCGTGAAAATATTGGTTGAAAATGATGGCAGGTTAAAAATAGGAATGCCAGGAGAAGTGAAGTTTTAACTATGATAAGTATAGAAAACATATCAAAGTCCTTTGAGGATGTGCAGGCTGTTAAAAATGTGTCTGTTCGGGTGGGGGAAGGTGAGTTGTTTGGTTTGTTAGGACCCGATGGTGCAGGCAAATCTACTTTGCTTCGTATGTTGAACTCTTTAATGATTCCCGATGAGGGAAGTATCAGGATGTGGGGGTTGGATCCGGTTAATGATTATAAAAAGGTTCGTTATATTATTGGGTATATGCCAGGTAAATTTTCTTTATACACCGATTTAACGATTGAAGAAAACCTTGAGTTTTTTGCTACAGTTTTTGGAACAACTGTTAAAGAGAATTATCACCTGGTTAAGGATATTTATCAACAGATAGAACCTTTTAAAAATCGTAGAGCCGGTAAATTAAGTGGTGGGATGAAACAAAAGCTGGCCTTGTCGTGTGCTTTAATTCATAAACCCAGGCTTTTGGTACTGGATGAACCTACAACCGGGGTTGATGCCGTGTCGAGAGCAGAGTTTTGGGAGATGCTGAAGTCTTTAAAGTCGAAAGGAATTACTATTATTGTTTCAACACCTTATATGGATGAGGCCAATTTGTGCGATCGTGTCGCATTAATGCAGGGAGGACAGGTACTGGCTTGCGACACTCCCGGAAATATTGTGAGTCAGTTTAAATATGTGATAAAGGGAGTTAAAACTCACAATATTTACCAGGCTTTGTTGGATCTCAGAACTTATCCCTATACGCATAATGTATATCCTTTTGGTGAATATCTTCACTGGATTGGCAATGAGAGCCATTCAAACCAGGATGATCTGATTGCCTTTTTGCATAATAAGAGGCATTTGCAGATAGATGTGAAGGATATGGAGCCCGACATAGAGGATTGTTTTATCGAGTTAACCCAATTTAACGAGGCAGGTCATGAATAGTAACACAGAGATGAAAGAACCTATCATTAAAGTGGATAGGCTGGTTAAAAAGTTTGGGTCTTTTGAAGCCAATAAATCGCTTTGTTTTCATGTGGATCATGGAGAAATATTTGGTTTCCTGGGTGCTAATGGTGCCGGTAAAACTACTGCAATGCGAATTCTTAGCGGATTGTCAAAACCTACTTCGGGTGATGTTTGGGTAGCCGGTTTTAATGTAAATACGCATCCCGAATCTATTAAAAAAAGCATTGGCTATATGAGTCAGAAGTTTTCATTGTTTGAAGACCTGACCATTTGGGAGAATATGCGATTTTTTAGTGCGGTTTACGGAATGAGCAAAAAGCAATTTAAAGAACGCGGGCAGGAGTTATTGGAAGAGCTTGGAATATGGGAGGAAAGAAATCGTATGGTTCATGATTTATCCCTGGGCTGGAAACAAAAACTGGCTTTTAGCGTGGCTATTATGCACAAACCGGCTATCGTGTTTTTAGATGAACCAACCAGTGGTGTTGACCCTATTACCCGTCGCCAGTTCTGGGAAATGATTTACCAGGCCTCTTCTGAGGGAATTACCATTTTTGTAACAACACATTATATGGATGAGGCAGAGTATTGTAACCGTGTTTCGATTATGGTTGATGGAAGAATTGATGCCTTGGATACACCGGCAAATCTGAAAAAACAATTTAAGGCAGAGAATATGAATGAGGTGTTTATTAAGCTGGCACGACCGGCAGTGGGTAGTTAAAACTAAACGTAATGTAAATAAGTCTTACTACTTATGTCTTTATACTTTATACTAAAATAAGATGAAACGATTTAAAGCTTTTGTAAAAAAAGAGTTTCTACATATTTTCAGGGATTCACGAACAATGCTCATTTTATTTGCCATGCCAATGGTTCAGATATTGATTTTCGGGTACGTGATATCATCTGAAATTAAGAATGCGTCTATTGCTATTTTAGATAAATCCAAAGATGAATTAACCCGTGAGGCAACTCAAAAGTTGTTGTCATCGGGGTATTTTCGTTTGGATAAATATTTAAACTCCGAGCACGAATTAGAAACAGCGTTTAACAGAGACCGGGTTAAAATGGCGGTTGTTTTTGAACCGGGTTTTGCCAGGCGTTTTTATAGCGATAAAGAAGCTAACGTACAGTTGATAACAGATGCTTCAGATGCCAATACGGCCAGGATATTAAGTAATTATGCTTCTGTTATTTTGCATGATTTTCAGAATAGTCATAATCTGTCAGCCACAAATACATCATCATTTATAAATACCGAGGTCAGGATGTTTTATAACGAAAACCTCGATGGTGTTTATATGTCAGTTCCGGGTATCATGGCTATGATTCTGATGCTGGTTTCGGCAATGATGACCTCTATATCTATCACTAAAGAAAAAGAATTTGGTTCAATGGAAGTATTGTTGATTTCTCCGCTTAAGCCTTTTCAGATTATTCTGGGTAAAGTTACACCATATATTTTTATGGCTATGGTAAATACGATATCTATATTAGCCATGGGTTATTGGGTTTTTCACGTACCCATTAAAGGAAGTGTGTTTTTACTGCTGTTCGAGGCTACGTTATTTACTATTTTGGCTTTGTCGTTGGGTATATTTATTTCAACGGTGGCCAAAAACCAAATGGTGGCCATGTTTATGAGTATGTTTGCCTTGATGCTGCCCACCATCTTACTAAGCGGTTTTATATTTCCTATTGAAAATATGCCTTTGCCCCTGCGAATAATTAGTAATATCATTCCTCCGAGATGGTTTATCGTCATCGTTAAAAAAATTATGCTTAAAGGTGCAGGAATGGCTTATGTGTGGAAAGAAACACTCATATTGCTGACATTTATATTCCTGTTTGTGGGCTTGAGTATTAAAAAATTTAAGGTTAGAATTGAATAGATTGTCATTGTTATGCGAATTATATTATACTTATTACAAAAAGAGTTTTTGCAAATTTTTCGTAACAAAACCATGTTGCCAATCATATTTGCATTACCTGTAGTGCAGCTGATTATATTGGTTAATGCAGCTACCGTGGATATGAAGAATATTCGTGTAACGGTGGTAGATCAGGATCTTTCGGTACAATCGCAAAGGTTAATTCAGGATCTGGAAGCTTCATTGTTTTTTGAGGTTGGAGATTTACAACAGAGTAAAGAGAAAGGACTGGATTTGATGAGGCGAAACAAAACAGATGTAGTGGTGTATATTCCCAATACCTTTGCAAAAAAAATGCATACGCCTGATGCTGCCCCCTTGCAAATAATTACAGATGCTATTGATGTGCAAAGAGCTCAGCTGTCGTATAGTTATTTATCGGGCATTATTCAAAAACTAGCCCTGGAGTGGCAAACGGATCCTTCTGTATTAGCGGAGCAGAAACACGTGAAAACCCATGATAACTATTGGTTTAATCCCGAGTTGAATTATAAATATTATATGCTTCCGGGTATCCTGGTTATTCTGGTTACTATTATCGGCTTGTTCTTATCAGCCATAAACCTTGTTCGCGAAAAAGAAATTGGAACAGCGGAGCAAATGAACGTTACCCCGGTAAAAAAGTATCAGTTTATTATTGGTAAGTTGTTGCCTTTTATGATTATTGGTTTGGTTGAACTAACTGTTGGTTTGATTATTGGCAGAGTTTTGTACGGAGTTCCTTTTAATGGAAACCCATTGGTGCTTTATGTTTTTGCAACATTGTACCTGCTGGTGGTATTGGGGTTGGGACTTGTTTTATCAAGCAGGAGTGAAACCCAGCAACAGGTGATGTTTCTTGCCTTTTTCTTTATGATTATTTTTATTCTGATGAGCGGGGTTTTTACAGCGGTTGAAAATATGCCCTCCTGGGCTTTGATGATTGATGCAGTTAATCCCTTGTATTATTTTATGATAGTTATCAGAAGTGTAGTGTTAAAAGGTGCTGGTTTTGCCGACTTGTGGCCCGAGTTCAGAGCTATGCTTATTTATGCATTAGTAGCGGTTTCATTGGCAATATTTAGTTATCGTAAGACAACTTAAGGCTGTTTATATAAGCTGTTCCGGCATATTATGCTTATTTTTGTTCGACTTTGAAACAAAATAATAAGGAATAATGAAAATTGAACATTTTGCATTAAATGTACCCGAACCTGTAAAAATGGCTCAATGGTATGTTGAAAATTTAGGATTTAAAATTGTAATGGCTATGGATAAAGCTCCCTTTACTCATTTTATTGCTGATGGTAATGGGGGAATGGTTGAGATTTATAATAACCCGGCAGGCGCTGTTCTTGATTTTAAAAACACGCACCCGCTAACCGTTCATCTTGCCTTTGTTTCCGAAAATCCTAACGCCGACAGAGTTAAGTTAGAAGCTGCCGGGGCAAGTTTTGTTGAAGAAGTGAACCTACCTGATGGTGGTCAGTTAATTATGATGAAAGATCCTTGGGGCGTTGCCATTCAGTTCTGCAAAAGAGGAACGCCGTTTGAGAGTCAGTAGTCAATAGTCGAAAGTTGAAAGTTGAAAGTTTCGGTTTGCTGCTATAGGTTGGCGCAGGTTTGCAATGATGTTAAGTGAAGACTGTGGACTGAAGAGAGTTGCCTGCTGGCAATAAAGTATTTTCAGGGTAAATACACGTCCTGAAAGGACAACTCATTTCAGCCCAATGCAAAACGAAGTGACGCGTTGGGTTTTTGATTTACAGAAATAAGATGCGTCCTGAAAGGACAGCTCAAAAATGTTGGTATACAGTTGAAAGTTGAAAGTTTTGGTTTGCTGCTGTATATGTCCTTACGGGGGGTACTGTTATTAGGTCAATAGGTTATTAGGTCAATAGGTTATTAGGTCGTAGGTCTTATGTCATAGGTCGTAGAGCGTAGAGCGTAGAGCGTAGAGAGTCGGGCGTAGGGCACAGTGTTTCAGCTTGCAGATGCTGGTGCGAGTTTGTAACTCGTACCTTTTCATTTACCCTGTATTCACTTGTTTACTGCAGTCTTCAGTTGGCATCTTTTTAACTCTGTTAGCAAAAGAAAATACCGGAGCTGTAAATCAGTTCTCCCCCAATCGGGGGAGTTAGAGGGGGCTTGTAGTAATTAGTTCTTAGGCCAAAGTATACCAGGTTGCAACATTTGCGCAGCAAATAGTAATTCGTAATCATTCGTTGTAATTCGCATTTATAAAGAATTCGTGATAATTTGCGTTAATTAGATGACCAAAAAACATTGCGTAGCAATAAATAATTTGATGATTTGGTGAATTGATAAAAGACCTGTCAGCGTTTGTTTAAGAGTTATAAATTATATATTTTTTTTTATGAAACACATTTCTATTATAATATCCTTTTTATTGTTGACAACAATAATTTACAGTCAAAATAAGTTTCCTCGCGACACTTCCTTTAACGTGCAATCGACTTATAAAAAATTACTAAAAAAATACCCTGATATAACACCTGTTCAGCCATTTGATTCTGGTCGGTTTTTATCACTTCCAAATCAGGTTTACAGGGTTCGTCAGGATCGTGTTTTGCGTATGGATGTTTTCGTGCCCAATGGGTATTCCAGCAAAAAACGACCTGCTATTATGATGATTCATGGGGGTGGATGGGCTTCTGGCGATAAATCGCACCTGATTCCTTTGGCACAAAAGCTGGCTATGGACGGCTATGTTACCGCAAGTGTTGAGCAACGCTTATCGCCCGAAGCTTTGTATCCTGCTGCTGTTTACGATTTAAAAGAAGCTATCCGCTTTTTAAAGCACAATTGTGATCTGTATGGAATAGATACCACAAAAATCGCCGTGTTGGGGACTTCTTCCGGAGCTACCATGGCTAGTTTGATGGCTACAACAGGAGGGATGTCAGAATTTAATGATCCCGAATCGGTATATCCACAAAATTCAACTAGAGTTCAGGCACTGATTAATATGGATGGTGTTATCGATTTTACTGATCCCAACGAAAGTGCAAAGGATAATGATCCGCATAAACCATCGGCAGCAGCTCGATTTTTTGGAGCTACGTACAAAGAAAAACCGGAGTTATGGAAGGAAGCCTCTCCAATAAATTATATTGATAATTATTCGCTTCCTACTTGTTATATAAACAGTGCTTTACCTCGTTTTCATGCGGGTCGGGATACCTTGCTGAATTTGTTGGAGAAAAATAATATTTATTACGAAGTACATACTATTGACAATACTCCGCACCCGTACTGGTTGTTTTATCCATGGTTTGATGAAGCTTATGGTTATGTAAGTGGCTTTTTAAATAAAGTGTTTTGATGTTTTTGTTTCATAATTTATACCTGATGTTTTAATGTTCTCCAAAAAAGTATTACAACTGATAGAAAGAGGTATCAGACTCCACTAAAAAAGTATGGAGTATCACTAAAAAAGTATGAAGTATCACCAAAAAAGTACGGAGCTCCACCAAAAATGTACGGAAACTCCTTAAGAAAGTACGGAAGCTTATGAAACGAACTATGAAGCTTCACTAAAAAAGTATGGAGCTTCACCAAAAAAGTACGGAACGTCACTAAAAAAGTACGGAGCGTTCAACTTTTTTCATCGAGGTTCATGCATGGTTGTATCAAGCTTGTCAGTTTTTCTGACAAGCTTCAATGAATTTCAGAGAATGATGATACTAATTCATCGGAACTTCACTAAAAAAGTATCACGTTCCATATATTTTTATGGGTATAATGATGTTTAAAGTAGAACGCTTCACTGAAAAAGTATGAGCTATCATATAAAAAGTGCGGTCTTCCGTACTTTTTTTTGAATGTGTCGTGTTATTTGTATGGAGCTTGTCAGTTTATACATCAAAGTTTATATAAAAACTGACAAGGTTTATACTATAGGTATCAACGATGGTGTTCAAAGTATCAACGTTGAGGTCCAAAGTATCAATGATGGTGTTCGAAGTATGAACGTTGGGGTGTAAAGTATCAATGTTGAAAATATAAAATACTTTGCAATAGTTAATTCATATCTAAAAATTGTCAAAAACTTAAGTGCTCTTATCTTTATACTTATGTCTTTATATTTACGTCTTTATACTTTATACTCAATGATTATAAACTAAAAAATCCGGCAAGTTGTATTACCGGATTTTTAATTCATTAGCGTAGCTTTGTTTTATTCCTCGGTGGCTTCTGTTTTTCTTTTTCTACGAGAGAAACGAGCACCTAAGGTATCGGTAATTTCCTGTGCTCCGGCAATACCGTTTTTGGCAGCTAGTTTGGTGTTGTTGTAAAACATCAAGGCATGATTTAAAGCCTCGCTTCCTGCAATTAAAGCTGTGTCATCAATCTGTCTCAAAAGTTTTTCTAACAGTGCACTTACAGGTAATAGTCCTGTGGCATCAGCAACATCAATATCAAAATCTTCCTGCGAAGAAAAAGCGGGTCGTAGTGTTGGATTTTGTTTGCTGAGTTGGTTGGCTTCTGTAACAAAGGCCAGTGATTTGTCGCCCATTTTTGCCAAACCTTTTCTTTCATCTTTAGATATACTTAAAAGATACGGTGATAGAACTGATTGAACCTCATTGAGTTTGTTTAATACGTCGGTTAAAACATCCTGCGGAATGCTGGATTGATGTAAATTTTTCATAAAAAAAATTAAATTTGTAGTGTTAAACATTAGCGGACGCTCAATGACAACTTCAGCAGGCAAACTCAAGGGGTCAGGAGTGGTCCGCATTTTTATTAACGGTAAATAAACGTTAAAAAATTGTAAATACCGTGTGTGATTTGACTAACAGTATTTTATAAGTGGTGAGTGTTGGTTATGTGTTGATGAAGATTTGTATTTAATTCATAAAAAATTCCTTAATTCCGGAAAGTATACTTTGCGCTGCATACGAAGCCAGTATTAATCCCATCACTTTACTGATGATAATAATGCCCGATTCTCCAATTCTTTTTTGTATTACATTAGAAGCCTGTAGCATAAAACAGGTAATAATAATAACTACCAAAAGGATTATGGTGGTTATTAATTGTTGGCTAAAAGAATAAATATGATTGTCGGTTAATAAAACTACTGCCATGATAGCTCCCGGGGAAGCAATAGAAGGAACAGCAACCGGAAAAATAGTTACATGACGATAATCTTTAATTAAATTCTTTTCAGATTCAGGTTTGCCTTCACCAAAAATCATTGTTAAAGCAAAAAGAAATAAAATAACTCCACCTGAAATCTGAAAAGCTTCTAAAGTAATATCCATGCCTTCGAGTATTATTTGACCTACTATAATAAAAAACAGTAGTACCAGGAAGGCAGTAACCGAGGCATTTATTGCAATTTTTCGTTTGTGTTTCTGATCAAATTGTTTGGTTGCTTCCAGGTAAACCGGAATGGAGCCCAAGGGATCAGTAACAGCAATAATCAGTAAAAGTGTATTTAATATTTCCTTCATCTTATCTGATTTTTGATATTGATATCATGCGAAAAATACAATAAATTATTTTCGGATTTTAAAAAATATTACATTTTATAACGTTAAAAAGTAAATGCAATTTCTAACTCAAACTGATTCATCTCAAGTTCAATCGTCTGGTTAGGATATGGGTTGTTACTGGCATCTAACTCGTAATCTAAAGGATTGTATCCTGTAACAGTTGTAGAAGGTGCATATACTATTGCAGCATGAATTCCTTTACCGCTTTGGCCAAAGTATTTAGAGCATCCAATGGTAATATGGTTTTCAATGACTCCGGGAGCTAATATGTTAAACATTACTTCTGATGAAGGTATGGGTTGTTCGCAGTGCGAGTATCCCGCTCTGAATATCCAGTTTTTTATTCCTGAATATTCGGTTCCTACTTTTATTACAGAAATATCTTCCCATCCAAATCCACTTCCGTTGTCGTTGCCAAGCATCGTATTCATTACATCCATTTTGTTAGATACCGATGCCGCATCGGTATAATTAATCATTTTATAATCTGCCATAAAGGCCCAGCTGCTTGTGATTTAGTATGCCAAACCAACTGTCCATGTCGATGGGATGTCAAAATCACCTTGTTCGGCAAATAAACCTGCATAATCATCAAACTCACTCATGAATATTTTAGTCTGGTAACTGGCTCCCAGGGTTAAACCATCAAATACGGTTCCCAAATAGCCTATTTTTAACCCGTAACCCAAAGCTCCATCAGTGCCGTTGTTGGTAAGTTTTGTTGGAGCACTCGACATTGCCGAGAAAGCCTCCAGTCCCTTGGCTTCGAAATACTGGTAAGCAAGCAAGGCAGTCACTCCCAGACTGTGTTTCCCGGCAATCTTTCTTGAGTAAGTAAGTCCTAAAAACATTTGTGCCAGGTTTACACCGGTTCTTCCCGAACTTCCAAAAGTTCCTATTTTAGTTTCTTCCATACTGGTAGGAGGGTAATCGGTATTCATACCGCCATTGCCAAATAAAGTAGCCGAAAAACTGCTTTGTTCATTAATCATCCAATTGGCACCCATACTTGGCATTAAAAATAATTTCGAGTCGCTTTCTACAGTGCCAGTCATTAAACCAAAAGTGTTATCCCGCCTTGAAGGATTGCCGCTGATGGTGTATTGTCTGTTGGGATTGAAGAATGCAACACCCAGCTGATATTGTTTCCCTAGTAAAACATGAGCAGCAGGGTTTCCGTTGATTAAAGAGTTTTTGTACCAGGCAATACCGGCTCCGGCTAATCCTTTATTCTGCGCTCCGTATCCTACTCCAAAATAACCATCTGTAGCATAAACAGACGAAGAAAGGATAAATAAAAAAAGAATTGATAAATAACTGTTCTTCATAGGTCTAAATTTTAAGTTGTATGTTCTATTTCTATATATTATTAAACATATAGAAATGTAGATATAAGTTGAATCTAATATAGAAATATTTCTCTATACATTTGTATTAAATTGTATAAAAATGTTAATACTGCTATTGCTGGTATTTGTGGCAGAGGCTTGTTGTAGTTGCTTGTTTTAGAGTAGTATGTTCGAAATACACAATAATTATTTGATAATTGTAACAGTATATTTATCTTTGTTCGCAATATTACGAACAAGTATTGATAAATGAGTTTTAAATTAGAAACAGAGACTGTAAAACTGCAGAAGTTAGCCAGGTATGCCAAAGCCCTGGGGCACCCTGTACGTGTTTATGTTCTGGATTTGTTATCCAGGCAATCCTGTTGTTATAGTGGTGATTTATCACAAGAACTAACCATTGCAAAATCTACTTTATCGCAACATTTGAAGGAGTTAAAAGATGTCGGGTTAATTCAGGGTGAAATAGAAGCTCCCAGGGTAAAGTATTGTATTAATAAACAAAATTGGGCGGAAGCACAATTGTTATTTAAAGAGTTTTTAAAATATTAAAAAATGGAAATTAAAGTTTTAGGATCAGGCTGTGCAAAGTGCAAAAGCCTTGAACAGGCAACCAAAGATGCAGTTGCCCAATTAGGAATTGATGCAACAATTACTAAAGTTGAAGATCTTATTAAAATTATGGAGTTTGGTGTAATGACCACACCTGCTTTAGTTGTTGATGGAAAGGTAGTTTCTAAAGGGACTTTATTAAAAGTGGATGAAATTAAAAAATTATTAACCAATCAATAAAAAAACGATGAATTTAATTAAAGCATCTATATTGTTAGTAATTACAGTTGTAGCTTTTGCCTGTAATTCAACTGCTCCCAAAACAGAGTCTGAACAAGGCCAGAAATCAAGTGCATCATCAGCTTGTAGTATGTCGGCTTGTTGTGATAAATCATCGCAAGGGGCTATTGTTGCTGATGATATTTCTAATACAAAAGTTCAGGTTTATTATTTTCATGGTACTCGCCGTTGTGCCACTTGTAAGGCTGTAGAAGAAGTTGCAAAAGAAGCTGTTGCTCAAAATTTTTCAGATCAGGTTGGTTTTCTTTCTGTAAACAGCGAGGAGGAAAGTGTATTAACCGGGAAGTATAAAATAAGCGGACAAACATTATTGGTGGTTTGTGGTGACAAGATTTCAGATCTTACTTCAGAGGCGTTTTTAAATGCCCGTACTAATCCCGAAAAACTGACTGAAAAATTGGTGAATACAATTAAACCTTTATTGTAGTAATTATTAACTCAATATGGCAATTGAAATAAAATTTAGATATTAAATAATGGAATTTCTGAATAGTTTGCTTGAGAATGCACAATTGCCATTTTTATCGGCCTTTATATTAGGACTAATGACGGCAATAAGTCCTTGCCCGCTGGCAACGAATATTACTGCTATAGGTTTTATAAGTAAAGATATTGAGAACCGCGGGAAAGTATTTTTAAACGGGATTGTTTATACCATCGGTCGTGGAATATCCTATTCACTTATAGGTGTTTTGTTCTACTTTGGAGCAAGTCAGTTTGCATTTGAGAGTATGCTGCAAACCTGGGGCGAAAGATTATTGGGTCCATTACTTATTATCATTGGATTGTTTATGCTGGGAGTGATTAGTATAAATTTTCCGGGAGTATCCAAAATAACAAACAAGCTTGAAGAAAAATCTAAAAACAGTTTTTGGGGAGTTCTTTTGCTGGGCGTTGTATTTGCTTTGGCATTTTGCCCCTATAGCGGGGTTTTGTATTTTGGAATGTTAATTCCTATAACAATCAGCAGTGTTACAGGTTTATATTTGCCTGTTGTTTTTGCTGTAGCAACCGGTATTCCTGTAATTATATTTGCCTGGTTACTGGCTTTTAGTATAAATACGGTTGGTAACTTTTATCATAAAATGAAATCGTTTGAATATTGGTTTCGTAAGGTGGTTGCCGTGGTATTTATTATTGTTGGTGTTTATTACACCATTGTAATTTTATTTGGAGTTCAATTGTAATTGTTCCTTTTTCAAATTAAAAATGATGATTCAAAAAGTTATAGCTATCCATAATAGTAAACAATCGTGGTTACTGCCATTAATCATGTTACCTCTTTGGGTAATGATTTATTTAAATTTACAACCTATGGCAGATCTGCTTACAGAATCTGTGTTTAGGTTAAAGGCAGGAACACATTTAACAGAAACAGTTCGCTTTTTAATTTTCGAGGTTCCTAAAGTGTTGTTGCTTTTAGTGCTTATTATATTTGTTGTAGGTATTGTACGTACTTATTTTTCGCCGGAAAAAACCAGGAGAATCCTGGAAGGAAAGTCCTTGTTTACAGGAAATATATTAGCCTCTTTGTTAGGTGTGGTAACGCCATTCTGTTCGTGTTCGGCTATTCCGCTTTTTTTAGGTTTTGTAGAAGCCGGGGTTCCTATTGGTGTTACATTTTCTTTTTTAATCGCAGCCCCAATGGTAAACGAAGTGGCGCTGGTTTTATTGGTAGGGTTATTTGGTGTTAAAGTAGCTGCGATATATGTGTTTACAGGTTTAGTTATCGCGATAATATCAGGTTGGCTTATTGGTGTTTTAAAACTTGAAAAATATGTGGCAGACTGGGTTTTTCAGGTTAAAACGAATCAGGCTGAAGAAGAGAATCATAAAATATCATTTACCGACAGGTTACATTCGGGATACAGAGCCGTTAAAGAGGTTGTGGGTAAAATATGGATTTATATTGTTATTGGTGTTGCAGTTGGTGCCGGGGCGCATGGTTATGTTCCCGAAGATTTTATGGGAACTTTACTGGGTAATGAACATTGGTACTCTGTTCCTTTGGCTATTTTAATAGGTGTTCCCATGTATTCTAATGCCGCAGGTATTATTCCTATTGTAAGTGTTTTAATGGAAAAAGGTGTTTCGCTAGGAACAGCTCTTGCTTTTATGATGTCAGTTATCGCATTGTCTTTGCCTGAAATTATTATTCTTAAGAAGGTTTTGAAATGGCAGTTGATCAGCATTTTTGTTTCAATAGTGGCTGCAGGTATCGTAGTGGTAGGTTTTATTTTTAATCATGTGATGTAGCTGGTTGAAAGTCTAAAGTTGAAAGTTGAAAGTTGAAAGTTTTGATTTGTTGCTATAGTTGGCGCAGGTTTGCAAAGTTGTGAACTGAAGACTTTTTGTTAGGCGTAGAGTCTTGCTATGTCCTTGTTGGAATTGATTTACAGCTCTGGTATATTCTTTTGCTATCGGAGTTTCCTATCTCTTACTTCTCACCTCACCATATGACGCAGGGTAAATGAAAAGGTATGAGTTGCTAACTCCCACCAGCCTCTGCAGCCTGAAACACTGTGCCCTATACCCTACGCTCTAAGAGCTGATGATGTTAACAATTAATACACGCCCTGAAGGGGCAACTCATTTCAGCCCAATGCAAAACGAAGTGACGCGTTGGGTTTTTGATTGAAAATAATAATAAGCGTCCTGAAAGGACAGCTCAAAAATATTATTTATATATTAGTATTTCATTAATTCAAAACATTTTCCTATGTCGCAATCCTTATCTAAACTATTTGTTCATATTATCTTTCATGTTAAAGCCTCTAATGAAACATATATTAAAAAAAACGTTCAACCCAAACTCTATGCATATATAGGCTCAATTATTAAGGATAATGAATCAATTCCTATATTGATTAACGGAACTAAAGATCATATTCATATACTTTGTATTCTATCAAAAAACATTACTCTGTCTAAGTTGGTAGAAGAAATTAAACGGCATAGTAGTAGGTGGTTGAAACAATACGATAATTGTTACCGGGTATTTGCATGGCAAGGTGGATATGGAGGTTTTTCTATTAGTCCTTCCTTACATGATAAAACATACCGATACATACAAAATCAAGAGGAACATCATAAGAAATTATCATTTAAAGAAGAATATATTTTATTTTTAAATGAATATGGTATTGAATACAACCAGGAGTATTTATGGAAGTAGTTTTGAGCTGTCCTTACAGGACGCAGATTGCATGACGTATAATATCCCCTATGTCCTTGTTGGAATTGATTTACAGCTCTGGTATATTCTTTTGCTATCGGAGTTTCCTATCTCTTACTTCTCACCTCACCATATGACGCAGGGTAAATGAAAAGGTATGAGTTGCTAACTCCCACCAGCCTCTGCAGCCTGAAACACTGTGCCCTATACCCTACGCTCTACGCTCTACGCCCTGAAGGGCTTTTGTCTTTCATCTTAAAGTGAATACGATTAAATACGTATTCATTACATTTTTAATTCTGTTAACTTTGTTCAATGGTGCTTCAGGTTTTTATAATAATATCGGTTTTATTACAATTCGCCGCTTTTGTAATTGCAATTAAGCTTATTTCAAAAACTAAGTTTAATATTGCATGGATAAGTATTTCGGTAGGGTTTTTTCTTATGGCATTAAGGCGTTTGAACGATTTATATGCTTTAATATACCTTAAAGATGACTCTGTACAGGCCTGTATAGGAAGTTGGATTGCTGTGGTTATTTCAGTTACAATGTTTATAGCCTCGTTTTATATTCGTAAAATTTTTGATTTAATAAATAAGTTAACAGAATTCAGAAAGCAAAACGAGGCCAAAGTATTAGCTGCTATTATTTCTACCGAAGAAAAAGAACGTAAACATTTTGCTAAAGAACTACATGATGGTTTAGGTCCTGTTTTATCGTCAGCAAAAATGAGTATTTCGGCTATTGATAAATCAAAAATGGCAGAGCGAAATAAAATCATACTCGGTAAAACAGAGGCGGCTATTGATGGAGCCATCACTATAACAAAAGAAATATCATACCATTTAAATCCTCAAATTCTAGAATATTACGGATTGGAAAAGGGAATTAGAAATTTTATTCAGAACGTTTTAGTAAATAACACTACTTCTATTACTGTTGATTCTGATCTGAATGGTTTGCGATTGCTAAATAATATTGAAGTTATTCTTTACAGGATTTCTTGTGAGTTGATTAATAATACCCTCAAACACGCATCTGCTACTAAAGCAAATATTAAAATAACGCATGATGACTGTAAATTAATATTTATGTATGATGATGATGGGATTGGCTTTGATGTTGATACTGCTTTTGATAAAGGAATGGGACTTACAAATATCCGGTCCCGGGTAAGAGCCTTAAATGGAAATATTGAGATTAAAAGTAGTAAGGGGAACGGGATATACGTATTTATTGAATTGAAAATATAATGACAGGTTTAAATGTATTTATTGTTGATGATCATACTTTATTTCGCGAAGGATTAAAGTTCTTATTGTCTAGCAGCAGTTTTATATCATCTATATCAGAGGCTACCAATGGTGCCGAATTTATAGATAATATTCATACTAATCAGCCTGATGTTGTTTTAATGGATATTGAAATGCCGGTAAAGAACGGTATTGAGGCTACAAAAGAGGCGCTCGAAATGATTCCTTCGTTAAAGATAATAGCCTTATCAATGTATGCCGAAGAAAATTTTTACAGGGATATGATCGACGCCGGAGCAAAGGGATTTTTATTGAAAAATTCAAGGTTTCAAGAGGTCGAACAGGCAATTATGGATGTTTATGAAGGTAAAAGCTATTTTTCATCTGATATTCTTGATCTGATCATAAAAAATTTAAACAGAAATCATTCCCCTGGCAAGATGAATACAGACTTATCTAAACGCGAACAGGAAGTTTTATTTCATATTTGTAAAGGATTGTCAAATCACGAAATTGCAGGTGCGTTATGTATAAGTAAACGTACTGTTGATAAACATCGTGAAAATATTTTGCTTAAATCTCAATCGAAAAACACCGCTGAACTGGTGGTTTATGCTATTAAAAATCAGTATTTTGAATTGTAGCTTGATGAATGAAACAGGCCATACCTGTTCTCTGTTTCTTATTGACTTCTCAGGTCTCGTTTTATCAAACTACGTATTTATGCGTATTTAAAAAATACGTTTTTACACTATTAAATCCTTAAGCATCATTCATGATCTTTGTTTTGTTCTTAAAAATAAAGATATATGAGTTTTATACAAGAGATAACCATAAAAGGAGGCGTAGATAAGGATTCTGTTCCTGAAAAAATTAGAGAAATTACCATTAAACAAGGTGAAGTTATTGGTATTGTTGGGCCAACAGGAAGTGGAAAAAGCCAATTGATATCTGATATTGAACAATCTGCACAAAAGGATTCTTCTTCGCAAAGATCTATATTAATTAATGGTGTCAGGCCTGACTTTGAATACAGGACAAATCCGCGTAAGAAAAATGTGGCTCAGCTTTCTCAAAATATGAATTTCCTGGCAGATATGAGCGTTTCTGATTTCCTTCAGTTGCACGCTAAGTGCCGTAATAAGAATAATGTTAATATTCATGAGGTTATTTCTGTGGCTAATGAATTAACCGGCGAACCTATTAAACCTCATGACAATCTTACTACTTTAAGTGGCGGACAAACCCGGTCTCTGATGGTTGCCGATGTGGCCATGATTAGCGAATCTCCTATCGTATTAATTGATGAAATAGAAAATGCGGGAATAAATAAAAATTTAGCCCTGAAACTATTGGCCGGTCATGGCAAAATTGTACTTGTCATTACTCATGACCCTGTTTTAGCATTGTCGGCACAAAAACGTATTGTTATGAAAAATGGGGGTATGGAGCATATTATTGTTGGAACATACCAGGAGTTACAGGTAGCCAAACAGTTGAATTATATTGATAAGGAGATATTAAAATTGCGCGAGCGGGTTAGAGCCGGAGAGGTAATAAATGATGCCGCATTTAATTATTTTAAAAATAAGTTTCATAATGTGTATGAATAGCACGGATTCATATTGTGGATAATCCGGGTTTAAAGGAAATCAGTGTTTGTAAATGATATAAAATATAACGAATGAAACTAAATATAATTGCAGGAACACCCGGTTCGGGTAAAACTTCTGTATTGGCTCATACAATACCTTTTTTGCAACAACAGGAAATTAAACCAGCGGTGGTTAAAATAGATTGTTTGTTTACTAAGGATCATGAACGGTTTGCACAGTATGGAATACCTGTATTGCTGGGCTTGTCGAAAGATATGTGTCCTGATCATTTTTCTATTTATAATATGGACGAAATGATACAGTTTGCACAAAAAAATGACTCTCATATTTTAATAGTTGAAACTGCCGGTTTATGCCACCGATGTGCTCCTTATACCCAAAACTCTTTGGGAATATGCGTTATTGATGCAACTACTGGTCCTAATACTCCTACCAAAGTAGGCCCTTTTCTTAGCTGTGCTGATATTGTAGTAATTACAAAAGGGGATATGATATCGCAGGCTGAAAGAGAAATTTTCAGAGAGCGTATTTTAGAAGCCAACCCGCATTGTAAAATTCTTGAAGTTAATGGCTTAACAGGACAGGGGAGTCGTGAGTTGGCAAACCTTATACTGGATAATAAGCTCTTGGTTCGCGATAATGACGTGCTGCGGTATAACGCACCTTTTTCTGTATGTACTTTATGTGTTGGCGAAAAACGTATTAATAGCGAGTACCATAGAGGATTGTTGCGTAAAATTGATGGAATGCAAGAGTATGTTGGCGAATAAAAAGTATTAATGAAATGATAAAACAAGTAGATCAAATATTAAAATTATTACCGGGATTTAATTGCGGTAGTTGTAAGTATAAAAGTTGTGAGGATTTTGCAAATGCTCTTTATAACAGTAAAGCTACATTGTTTCAATGCACGGTTTTATCGCAGGAAAGATTTTTAGACCAAAAGAAGGCATTGAGTGAAATACTTAAAAAGCCTGCTGTACCCATTAATGAGGAAACAAAAATTGTTGGTGTGATAGATCATTGCGAAGCGGATATTCTTTTGGAACCTTTAAATGGTGAATCCTCATGCCGCGAAGTGCTGTTGCCCTTTCTTAATATTAAATTAAATGCCGGCGAAATAATTGAATATCGACCTTTAGCTTGTCCTGTAACTCATTATGCACGGATAATTAAAGTGATGGGTAACTTATTAACGGTGCATTTAATAGGCCCTTGTAGGCGTATGGATGATACTATTCAGTATATAAGTATTGGCTTGTGTATGGTTATTGCTTTTGAAGGTTGTTATTCGGGTAAAACAATAAAGCCCGGACAAACAGTTCGATTTCTGCCTAAGCATTGTATGATGCAAAAAATCCATTCCGGTGTTGTTGTTAATGTTGAGGATAATAAAGTGCTGATTGAAGGTGTGGATTTAAAAGTATGGCAACCTGCAGAAATTTGTTCATTATAAAATTCAGAATAATATTATGCTAATACCTTTTTTAATTCCTTGTGTTATAGCAATGTTTTTAGCTATCAATATGGGAGGAAGTGGAACGGCTCCTTCTTTTTCTGCTATTTATGGAGCAGGTATAATTAAAAAAAGTATGATTCCCGGATTGTTTGGAATTGCAGTTTTTTTGGGAGCTATAATAGGAGGGAAAGAAACAGCCGGAACGTTAGGGAAAAGTATTTTGAAGCCTGAACTGATGACCTACCCTGTGGTGTCAGTTATTTTATTTTCAATTTCAATATCCTTACTAATAGCTAACCTTTTGGGAATACCCCAATCTACAAGTCAGTCTACGGTTATGGCTGTTACTGCTCCTGCTGTTTATTATAATACTTTAAATACTCATAAGTTATTTTACGAAATATTACCAACCTGGTTTGTAATGCCAATTTTAGCATTTATAATCTCTTATTTAATAGGTAAATATATTTATAAGCCCTTACGTAAAAGAGGGTATACAAGTATTGCGCAATTAAATAATAGTTTGTGGTTGAAAAGCTTATTGGTTATCATGTCATTTTTCGTGGCTTTTTCTATAGGAACAAATAATGTAGCTAATGCAGTTGGTCCTATAGCTAGTTTAACTTTTAATGTTTTAAATGTTACTCATGATTATTATGTTCATGTTTTAATATTGGCCACTTTAATCATTGCACCTTGTTTTGGTATAGGAAGTTCATTGTTTGGCCATACTGTTGTTAAAAATACAGGAAAAGAAATTGTTTTGTTTGGAAAGATAGAAGCCGCAATAATCGCTTTTATTTCAGCAAGTCTGTTACTTACTGCATCCTTGATAAAAGGTATTCCTACTTCACTGGTTCAGCTTAACGTAGGGGCAATAATTGGTATAGGTGTTGCTAAACTGGGCTATAAAAATATTTTTAGAAAGACTGCTGTTAATAAATTTTTTATTGTCTGGATGGTGTCACCATTTATAGCTTTTGCATTATCCTTTTTTTTAATATACATAGTAGATACAATGGATCTAAATATTATACAGTTTTAATGAGAATATTCTTACTTTTACGCCAAAAATAAAATTGAATTATGGCAATAAAAGTATATAGCGTTTATTTTTCTCCAACAAATACTACAAAAAAGGTTGTAAGGCAAATAGCAAAAGGCATCAACCCGGAGCAGGTACAGGAAATTGATTTAACACAAAATATTGAGCAGGAGCTTGTAATAAATGATGCAATTGTTGTTTTTGGTGCTCCTGTTTACCGGGGCAGGATACCTGTAGAGGTAGCTCAAAAGCTTAGAAAAATTAAGGGTAATAACACAAAGTCTGTTGCTGTAGCTGTATATGGTAACAGGCATTTTGATGATGCATTGATCGAAATTAAAGATATTACAGAAGAGCAGGGTTTTAAAACTATTGCTGCAGCTACTTTTATTGGCGAACATTCTTATTCAACAGGTCAGTTTCCTATTGCTGTAAACAGACCTGATGCCGGTGATTTACAAATAGCAGAACAATTCGGAAATAAGATAAAGAGTGCATTGATGGATGCCAATGATTTTAATAAAGAGATTAATATACCCGGAAACAGACCCTATAAAGAATTGGGTGTTATGCCTGGTGTAACTCCTGTTACTGATGGTGATAAATGTGATATGTGTGGTGTTTGTGAAGATGTTTGTCCTACAAATGCCATAAGTTTAAATGGTGATGTAAAAACAGATTCAAACTTGTGTATACTATGTTGTGCTTGCGTAAAATATTGTCCTAATGAAGCACGATATAATGATAGTGACTTTATACGTAATGTATCGGCTAAATTACATGAGATGTGTTCGGAACGCAAAGAACCTGAATTGTTTATAAGCTTATAGAGGCTTTGTTTTTTAGTTCATGTTGAATTTGTGTTTTGTTTAAATTTTTATCACTCTTTATATGCTAAAAGAAATCAGGAAGAATCCAATGTATTGGTATTTATTGCTTTTAACCGTAGCTATTACTGCCGGGTTTCAGGCATGGCGTACCATGTTTAATAATTATGCAGTAGATGAAGTGGGTATTAATGGATTGCAGGTAGGTGTTATCCAGTCAGTTCGTGAAATTCCCGGTTTTTTGGCCATGTTGGTCATTTACCTCTTGTTGATTATTAAAGAACATAAATTAGCAGCAGTAGGTACATTGGTTTTGGGAATGGGTGTTGTTGCAACAGGCCTTTTTCCTTCGTTTTTGGGATTGGTTTTTACTACGCTTATGATGTCGCTGGGCTTTCATTATTACGAAACGGTGAACCAGAGCTTAACTTTACAGCATTTTTCGTTACAACAGGCGCCCATTGTTATAGGAAATATTAAAAGTTTTGGTGCCTTAACAAATATATGCGTTGGAGGAATCATTTGGTTGTTGTCGAAATATCTTGAATTATCAGAGTTGTTTATAGGCTTTGGCGTTGTGGTGATGTTAGTGGCCTCATTTGCATTAACTCGTAACCCGATTAAAAAGGATGTTCCCGTGCAACAAAAAAAGATGATATTTAAGAAAAAGTACTGGCTGTTTTATGTGTTGAATTTCTTAAGTGGAGCTCGCAGGCAAATATTTGTGGTTTTTGCTGTTTTTATGTTGGTTGAAAAATACCAGTTTAAAATAGAAGGCGTAGCTATTTTGTTCGTGGCGAATAATATCATCAATTATTTTATGGCTCCGGTTGTGGCTAAAGGTATTAACAGGTTTGGCGAAAGAGTTATCTTATCTGTGGAGTATATATTCTTAATTCTGATATTTTTATCCTATGCGTTTATTGAAGATCGTACAACAATGATTGTTTTGTATATATCAAACCATATTTTTTACAGTGCTTCAATGGCTATAAACACTTATTTTCAGAAAACAGGTGAGCGTGAAGATATTGCTCCGTCAATGGCTGTAGGTTTTACGATAAATCATATTTCGGCTGTAGTGATTCCTGTAATAGGAGGAGCCTTATGGATGTTAAACTGGAGAATTCCGTTTATTGCAGGAGCTGGGATTGCTGTATTATCCCTATTCTTTGCACAAAAGGTAAAAACAGAATAACTATATAGTGTCAGCAAGAAAACTAAGGTTTTTCTCAAGTGCTTGAATGGAAAAATTCAATTTCAAGGCTTGGCCTTTTTGAAAATCAAGGAGTTTACTTTCGTAAATGACTGTTTTCAAAAAGGGCGTAACGAAGAAATTGGACTTTTCGGGCAAGCACTATATAAAAAAAGGGCATAATAAATATGCCCTTTACAGCTGTTATATTTATTTTCAATTACTTTTTTTTGGGTGCTTCTTTTTCTTTAACAGATGCTTCGTAACCTAAATCTTCTATAGCTTTTTCAATGTTTTCTGTTGTATTTTTATCTTCTCTGAATGCTACTGTTACCAACTTTTTATCTAAATCAACAACTACTTTTTTTACCCCTTTTTCATAAGGTATATTTTTCATGATTTTTTCTTTACATGCATGACAGTCTACAGAGCACGTGTAAGTTACTTCTTTAACTTCTGATTTTTTATCCTTTGCATATGTAGTTGTAATTCCAATAAAAAGGATTACTGCAGCAATTAAAAATTTTAAATTTTTCATAGTAATTTGTTTTATAATGTTTATGTTTTTAAGCTATGAGCATTGGCTGTTAGCTTTTAGTTTCTAATGTTTAATAATGTTGGAGTCAATTCATATGTTCCTTTCTACATATTCCTTTCTCCTTTTATTACTCTTTACTTAAATTGTATTTGATACCCACATATACCATTCCTCCATATAAAGGTCCCCATACTCTGGAAGCATCAAACTGATCTCCAAATGGATTTTCAGGATCAATAATAGCATTGTCCTGGGTGAACTCCCCAATATTTTCACCACCTAAATAAAAACTCCAGTTACGGTAGTTCTTTGTGACCTGTGCCATTAGAACCACATAATTTTCTGATTCGTTTGGACGGGTGTTTTCAAGCGAATTATTTCCTGTTGAAGGAAGGCGTTGCTTACCATTAAATTGTGCAGTTAAATCAAATTGCCATTTATCCAGGTTGGTTCTGTACGATCCGGATAGTAGCCCTTTATATTTATTGACAAAAGGAACGTCATCCTGCTCGCCACTATAGGTGCTTTGTACGTCATTAATTCTGTAAGCCGCAGTAAGATCAAAGCGATTAAATACTTCCATAGTTGACTCTACCTGGAAAATATTAGAAAATGATTTTCCATCAAGATTATAGAAATGTACTTCTCTGTTGTTTCTATCTAAATCAACTACCAGTTGGTTGTCAAAGTCGGTGCGATAGAATTCAATATTTACATTAAGATGCTTTTGTCCTATTGGAATTTCATTAACCATAGCAATGCCGTAGTTCCAGGCTTTTTCCTGTTTAATTTCTTCATCAAACACAAATGATTTTGAACTTGCCAGGTAATTAGAGTTCTCGCTAATGGCATCCGGGGTTCTATATCCTTTACCGGCACTGGCTCTAAAAGTAATATGATCTCCCAGGTTATATTTTGCATGAACTCTTGGAGTTACAAAGCCATCATGTAAACTGCTGTAATCATAACGTAAGCCAGCCATAAAGGTAAATTTGTCACTTGGTATATAATTGTATTCTGCAAATACACCAGGTACTGTTTCTGTAAATCCAACATTATCAGTACTGCCATTAAATGTGGCATCGTTGTTATCGTATACAAAACTAACTCCGGTATTATAAGTATGACGGGTATCTCCTAAATAGGATTGATAAATGATATTAGCATAAAAATTTTGTTGGGTAACATTAAAGGTGTTGTTACCATAAAACGAATTCCTGTCGAAATAATTATATGATACAATGGTACCCAAACTGGTTGAAGGACGGTTAAAAATAAAACCGTTTTTGGCAAAAGCGTTGAATCTTTCTACATCTACTTCAATCCCGTATAATGATTGTAGCGATTGATCAACATCATGATCAAAACCTTTTTGCCCTCCTTCTCTTTTTTCGTTAATATATGAAAATCCAAATTTAGAAGTATACTTGTCCGATTTGTAGTTCCATTGATTGATGATATTCCCCATTTTAGCTAAAGGTTTGTCTAAAAATCCATCATCATTCATATCCATTTCTCTAAAGTTTCCGCTTCCCTGAACCATTAGCGAAGTGCTCCATTTGTTATTTAAGTTAAAGGAATGACCAAATGTGGCTTCAGTTTTACCATCCTGGTTACCGTATAAATAAAAGTGCATTTTCTCTGTTCCGGCCGGCTCTTTAAGCTGAATGTTTATTTGGCCGGTAATAGATTCGTAGCCATTTTTAACTGCGGCAGAGCCTTTAGAAATCTGGATGCTTTCCATCCATGTGCCGGGTACATATTCCATTCCAAAGGCCGACTCCGCTCCACGCAGAGTAGGAATATTAGCCATGGTTAACTGGGAGTATCTTCCGGATAATCCTAAAAGCTGAATCTGTTTTACTCCAGAAACAGCATCGGCGTAAGCCACGTCAACAGAAGCATTGGTTTCAAAACTTTCTGATAAGTTGCAACAGGCACATCGTTCTAATTCCTTGCCATTTACCTTTTGTACATATAAAGGATTCATTTTAGAGATGGATGTTGAAGCCACTCTTTTAGCAACAACGATTTCATCTAATTCTGCACCTTGATTTAAAAATATTTCTAAAGGAAAGTCGTTTGTTACTTTTATAGTGTCATTTTCATATCCTACATAGCTAAAAACTAATAAATTTTGTCTTTTTTCTTTAGCTAACTCAAAAGAACCGTTGGTGTCGGTAATTGTGCCAAGGGTTGTTCCTGCCCAATAAACATTAACTCCTATTAAAGGAATTTGCTTAGTGTCTTTTTTTTCGAATACTTTTCCTTTGATATCACCTGCAAAAGCAGACAATGAGATAAGCATCGAAAAAACTAAAATATATAGTGATTTCATGATGTTTTAAATTAGAATGTTTGAATGAGATGTACTCAATGAATATCAGGCCATTAAATTTAATGACTTGAATTCTTAACAGTCTAATTTTAAAGTGCAGAAGTTTGTTACAATGTCTTTGCCTGAAAATAAATAGGTTGGTGCTTCAGGTGGCGTATTTTCAAGTATTGTGTTTCTTAACAGCGTATACTCGTTATTGTCAAATACTAAAGTGAACGAATCAAAAAGTAATAATAGTTCCAGTGGTTTTGGAGACTTTAACTGTTTTGAGCTTGTGTAATTTGTATTTAGTTTTAAGGCCTTGTGAAAACTTTGGTGATGTTTACAACATTTATTATGGTCTTGATTGTGATGTTCCAGATTCTCATTACAGCAATGGTCATCATGAGGAATGATATCGCCGTTGATCATTGCACTTTCAGCACAAAGCTCTTCTGTTTCATCAATATAAAAAGAGTAAATAGTTTGATGCGCATGAGCACAAAAGTGATAAAAGAGAACCACTCCACTGGTACTTATTAAAAATAAGAGCAGTAGCAAAAATGTGAATATTTTTTTATAGGCCTCACGTATTATCATGCTGCAAAATAAATAATAATTGGCACAATGGCGTGTTAATGATTTGTTAATGGTTTAAAAGAACTAAAGTCTTTATGTTTTATTTGTTTAATTAAACTTCTTTTGGCCTCACATCCACAGCATCCTGAAGATGAACAAAGCGAATTTGTTTTTTTTGAAGTATTGTAAACCAGCTTTATTATTGAAAATATGGCATAAACAAAAGCTCCACCAACACTGATCCACATTAATATTTCCTGTACCATATCTTAAAATATTAAATTACCTGTTTGATATACAATAAACGACATAATCCATGCCAAGGTTGTGGTATAAACTATAGTAAAGACTGCCCATTTCCAGGATCCCGATTCTCTGCCTATTGTAGCAATTACACCAATACATGGAAAGTAAATTAAAATAAAAACCAGAAAGCTAATTGCGATTACCGGGGTAAACTCTAATTCACCATCTTTGTTTGTGGCACTTTTAATATTTTCTTTTAAACTGCTTGGGTCATCATTAATGCCTTCATTCTCGCGATGATATATAACAGCCATTGTGCTTACTACCACCTCTTTGGCAGCAACGCCGCTTAATAAACTGACACCCATTTTCCAGTCAAAACCCAAAGGTTTAATAAGTGGTTCAATAAATATTCCTATTGTACCAATATAGGATTCCTGTTGTAGTTCTGCTAGTTTGGTGTTGTTTAATTTTAATTTATCAACCTCGTATTTGTTAAATATGTCCTCAACTATACTATCAGGCTTATTTGATGAATTTAAACTTTGCTGTAAAGCTGTGATTTCTTCAATCTTTTGGTCGTATTTTTTAGCGATATCTTCATTCTTAGGAAAGTTTTGAAGAAACCAGATAATGATTGATGCAATCATTATTACTCCACCAACCTTCTTAAGATATTGTCCGCCCTTATTCCACATATGCCTTATTGTAGATTGTAATGTTGGCATTCGGTATGGGGGAAGCTCCATTACAAACGGAATATCTTTGTCCTTGAAAAGAAATTTCCTGAATAATTTTGCTACCAGAATAGCTAATAATATACCCAAAGAGTAAATGGCAAACAATACCGTACCCGAATGTGCTGGAAAAAAAGCTCCTATAAATAATATATATACAGGTAATCGGGCACTACACGACATGAACGGGTTGATTAGCATGGTAATCAGTCGGTTGTTTTTGTCTTCGATAGTACGGGTAGCCATGATAGCTGGTACGTTACATCCAAATCCCATGATTAGTGGGATAAAGGATTTTCCATGCAATCCCATTTTGTGCATCAGCTTGTCCATGATAAAAGCAGCCCTGGCCATATAGCCGGTATCTTCCATGAACGAGATAAAGAAAAATAAAATGAGGATATTGGGTAGAAAGACAATAACACCTCCCATTCCACTTATAACGCCATCTATTAGTAAATCTTTAAATGGGCCATCAGTCATGACTTTACTTAATAACCCCATCAAAGCATCAACACCTGTTTCAATCCAACCCATAGGGTATTCTCCCAGAGTAAAAGTTGATTGAAACATCAGCCACATGAAAAAGAAGAATATTGGAAATCCAAATAGCTTGTGAGTTAAGAAGGTATCCAGAATTTCAGATTTTCGTACTTTAACCTGTGGGGATTCTTTATATGTTTCCTTTAAAGCTCCTGCAATGAAACCATATTTAGCATCTGTAATTAAAGTTTCTGTGTCTTCATTTAAATCAGTTTCGATCTTCTTAATGACTTTTTCTGTTTTTTCATTAAGTGATGGAAAATGACCTTCTTTAAGAAATGTTTGTTCACAATCTTTATCTTTCTCAATTAGTTTTAATGCAACAAATCGTGGAGCTACATTTTTAGGCACGCAATTGCAGTGTTGTATTTCCTCAACAAGTTTTGTGATTCCCTTTTCCAGAATTTGACCATAGTTAATGTGTACTCTTCTCTGATTTGCCTGTCTGTCTTCGTAAACATCAATAATGGTATCAAAGAGTTTTCCGATACCTTGCTTCTTAGAACTTACTGTAGGAACAAAATTTATTCCCAGCATACTGCCCAGTTTCTTATAATTGAATTGGTCTCCTTTTTTTTGTAACTCATCATACATATTCAGAGCAGCAACAATTCTAAGATCCATATCAATTAATTGAGTAGTCAAAAATAAGTTGCGTTCAATGTTTGACGAGTCAATAACATTTAAAACAATATCGGGAGCTTCTTCTAAGATGTGTTTCCTGACAAATAATTCTTCCGGTGAATAGGCCGACAAAGAGTAGGCTCCTGGTAAATCAACGATGTTAAATTTATAACCTTTACGTGAAAATGTTCCGGATTTTGAATCAATAGTTACACCACTGTAGTTTCCAACATGTTCTTGTGTTCCACATAAATAATTAAACATAGTTGTTTTACCACAGTTGGGGTTTCCAATGAGAGCTACATTTATGGTCTTTCTTTTTTTAAAGGCAGATTCACGTAAAATCTCATCAGTAATTACTCCCTCAAATTGTGCCGGAGCTAAATCTTTAGCTTCCTCCTTACTAATTACTTCAATCATGGAAGCTTCACTTCTTCGAAGAGAAACTTTATAATCCATTATTTCATATTCAATAGGATCTTTTAGAGGAGCATTTTTGATTACTTTTACTTTTTTCCCTTTAACAAAACCCATTTCAATGATGCGTTTTCTAAAAGCACCAAATCCTTTCACTTTTACAATGATTGCTTCTTCGCTTGTTTTTAATTCAGATAAATTCATCCACTAAAGGGTAAAAATAGAGTGTAAAATAAATGGTAAGCAAAAATATAAGTAAACCAGCATTTGGACAATACCTATATGTTGGGATTTTTATTAAAAATAGTTACCGTATTTAAAACGGGTTTAAAGATAATTGTATTTTCTGTTAATAAAGAATCCATTTTATTACTTTTGTAACATGAATAAACAAGAGCCGGATTTAAACAAAGTATATCAGAAAATACAGGAATTGCTTTCGAAGAGGGGACAGGCAGTTACTATTTTAGAAGAGCAGGTTGATATAGAAATGCAGAAGGAATACTTTAATTTCTCCAAAGAGCTTAGTAAAACTCTTGATAAGAACCTTGTTTTGAAAGAAAAAGACTTGCTTTTTGAAGCGACTACTTCTGTTGAAAAGAAAAAAGAGTTGCTTTCGGCATTGGCTAAGATTGACCATCCTGAAGCATTTAGAGCTATTGAGACTTACAAAGAGAATAGCGATGAAGAATTAAACCAATGGTCTACATTAGCCATACAGGAATCTAAAATGGTCTTGGAAACATCGTTGCTGGGTGATGCTCCTATATTTATATCGACAGGTTTAGGAGGTAAGGGGAATAAACTGCGTTACTTCCTGGTTTTAGTAAATAGGGAGGAGCTTGCTTTTCTGGATTGGCAAAAATCTTTAATTCGAAAAGAGTTGGATTATGAATTGAAAAAAGCAGACGGAGAGTTAGAAGGTGTTGAATATGATTTAGATAAAGTGTTGGTTAAAGTTTTGTTACCGATTAGTGTAAGTATTAAGGATGTATTTGCAAGTGCTATAAAAGAGTGTAATGAGCTTGGTGATTTTTTAATGGAATCATTTATTGTAACCAATATTAAAATTCTGGAATCTGAAGAAATAGATAAATTGGTTCAGGAATACAGGTCAAAAGATACAGATCAATCAGAAGAATAAGAAATAAAAAAAGCCACTAATTAAATAGTGGCTTTTTAATAATATAGTGTATAAAGTTATTCTGCTAAATCTTCAAATTCAACGTTTGTGTATTCTTCAGCTCCAATAGCTTCCACTAAATCATCATCCTCACTATACTCATCAACTTCTGGTTGATTTTGTCGAATGTAATTAACAACCTCCTGTAATCCATCAGCGAATTTCTCAAAATCTTCCTTGTAAAGGAATATTTTGTGTTTTTCGAAATGAAATTTACCTTCGTTTTCAAATTTCTTTTTGCTTTCGGTAATAGTTAGGTAGTAATCATTTTTGCGAGTTGCTTTTACATCAAAAAAGTAGGTCCTTTTTCCTGCTCTGACAGCTTTTGAAAAGATTTCTTCTCTGTCGCTTTTGTCATAGCTGTCTCTTTTCTCATATCCTTCCATCATCAAATAATTTGTTTATTCTGATAAAAATTTACTGATTTTGTTTGCATTTCAAAAGTGGGAATTATTTTTGAATTTTTCTACAATTTTATCAAAAAAATCAATTGTAAATAGACCTGTGGTATATTGTGATTGTATTTTTGACCATGTAGGCCTTGTAATTAAAGGGTTTTGTCTGAAAAAAGACAATTTTGTAAAATTAACTTATCTAACTAAATTATGAGTTGAGAGGTGAAGAATTAAAAATAATGATGTAAATAAAATGTAAAAAATCATTTTTTTGTGGTATGGAAATAAAAAACACCTATTTTTGCGGCAGTGATTAATATAAAAGTTCTTTGAAGAATGTTAAACAGAAGACTACTTAGAGTTAAAGTGATGCAAGTGCTTTATGCACACTATCAAAATAATGATTCTACTATTCAAAACTCTGAAAAAGAAATGTTTCATAGCATTTCTAAATCTCTTGATCTATATTATTTATATATCTTATTGCTTCTTGAATTAAGAGATTATGCTATTGGTCGAATTGAATTTGCAAAAAGCAAAAAAACTGCCTCATCAGCAGAAAAAAATCCGAATACAAAATTCGTCACTAATAAAATATTCAGTAAGCTGGCTGAGAATGCTGATCTAAAAAAATATATAGATCAAAATGGGAATAACTGGGTTAATTATCCTGAAATAATCAAAAGCTTATATAACGATATTCTTAATTCACAGCAATATCAAGATTATTTATCGAAAAAAGAGTCTTCGTTTGACGCAGATAAAAAGTTTGCTATTAAGTTGTTAGAAAAGGTTATTGCTTATCATGAGCCTTTGTATCCGGCTTTTGAAGACCAAAGTATTTACTGGAATGATGAAATAGAGTTTGTTCTTAGTATGGTGGTTAAAACCGTAAAAGTCATGGAAGAAGGTAAGCCTGTTGAGTTAATGGGTGAGTTTAAAGATGAGGAAGATCGCGACTTTGTGAAAGACTTATTTAGAAAAGCAGCTCTTAATAAAGAAGAATACCGGGTGCTTATTGATAAATATGCTAAGAATTGGGAAATTGACAGGGTAGCCTTTCTCGATGTGATTCTTATGCAAATTGCTTTAGCAGAGTTGACTCAGTTTCCTAATATTCCGGTTAAAGTAACAATGAACGAATATATTGAAATAGCAAAACATTACTCTACTGAAAAAAGTGGTGTTTTTATTAATGGAGTATTAGATAAGGCAATCCTTGATTTAACTCAGGATAAGAAAATTAAAAAATCAGGTAAAGGACTTGCTTAATTGGGATGAAAGAAACTTGTCAAAGTGTTTTATGTCTGCTGTTGATTTTGTTTTTGGGTTGCAATAATGCAACTGAAAATAAAATATTGACCATTGATAAAAAAGCAGATACCACAATAAAATTTGATAAGTTAATTCATAACTTTGGACAACTTAATCAAGGTGAGACCGTGGGTTGTTATTTTGATTTTACAAATACAGGTGAAGCACCTTTGATTATTAATAATGTAAAGCCAGGATGCGGATGTACAACGGTAAATTATCCGCAAAAACCAATTTTGCCTGGTAAAAAGGGTGAAATAGAGGTGAGGTTTGATACAAGTGGTTTTTCAGGTAATCAGTATAAAGTGATTCGTGTTGATGCCAATATTAAACAAAAATCGAAAGAATTGGCTCTAACAGCCAATGTTATTAATTAGATAAATGGTTAGAAAATGAATTTACAAGCATTATTTTTACAACAACAGGCTGCAGGAGGACAATATCAGTTCTTTATCATGATGGGTTTACTTATTGTTGTTTTTTATTTTTTTATGATCCGTCCTCAGCAAAAACGTCAAAAACAATTGAGACAGTATCGTGAAGCATTAAAAAAAGGTGATAAAGTAATTACTACCGGAGGTATTTATGGTAAAGTTTCAGAAGTTAAGGAAACTTATATTAATGTTGAAATTTCAAATGGCGTTGTGATTAAAATTGACAAATCTGCAATTATTATGGATATGTCAGATGCACAGCCAAAACGATAAAAGAATATTTTATTTTATGAAGCCAATAACTATATTTGATGGTTATTGGCTTTTTGTATTTATAAGCATTTTAGTAAATCGTAATCATGGTAATGAAATCATTAAGAAATAAACTAAACACTGATATGTCTCAAATAAAGGATTTGCTCCTTGGTTTAAAGAGCAACAGGGATTTGTTGGTTTTTCTGGTTTTTTTATTGTTGTCTACCGGACTGTGGTTTTTAAATGCGCTAAGAAAAGATTTTGTTACAACAATTGAGTATCCTGTTAAGTATAGTGATTTTCCTGATGATTTTATTTTATTGGGCGATCCGCAAACTCAGGTTCAAATAAAAATACGTTCCCTTGGATATAATTTGCTGCCTTATCATTTTGGGAAAATTATTTCCCCGGAAATTCTTAATGTTTCCGGTTTTAAGCGAATTCACAATGGAAATAAGGAAGGGGCATATGTGTTGACTCGGGATTTAAAAAATATTTTTACCAAAAAATTAACAAACGGTATTGACCTGTTGGAAATATACCCGGATACTTTACTCGTTTTGTTTGAAAAGAAAGAAAGAAAAAAAATACCTGTCAGATTTAATTCTGAATTAAAGTTTAAACCGCAATATTACCAGTCTGGAGAAATAGTTATTAAACCAGATAGTATTGAGATTTCCGGACCATCAACATTGATTGATACTATTAGTTATATATATACAGAGAAAAAAGTTTTTGAAGATCTTAGTGATTCTTTGATCAGAAATATTTCTGTAGTTAAACATGATAAGTTAATTTGTAATCCGGGCAGAGTTGTTGTTAATATTCCGGTTGAGCCATTTACGCAAAAAGAAATTAAAATTCCTTTAAACCCCATAAATGTTCCGGATAGTTTAAAGTTAAAATGTTTTCCTTCTGAAATAAATGTGTCTTTTAATGTTGCGGTGAGTAAGTTTAATTCGGTATCGGCCTCTGATTTTAAAGCTGAAGTTGATTATAATTCAAGTGCTTCAACAGTTCTCCCTGATCGATTAAAAGTTAAATTAATTGCCATACCTGAAGGTGTAAAAAAGATTGATTACTCGCCTCTTTTTGTTGAATGTTTATTTGAGAAAGCAAAATGATGAATGTAGGTATTACAGGAGGGATTGGAAGTGGCAAAAGTTCGGTGTGCAAAATATTTGAAACACTTAATGTACCTGTGTATTATTCAGATATAGAAGCCAGGATATTAAGTGATACTCATCCCGATATTGTCTCGGAAGTAAAAAAAATATTTGGTGAAGATATTTATCAGGAGGGTAAAATGAACAGGAAAAGAGTTGGTGAAATTGTTTTTAAAGAAAAGAGTAAACTCGAAGCGCTGAATCATATTATTCATCCTGTTGTTGCAGAACATTTCGAGAATTGGAAAACTTGTCATAAACAATATCCTTATGTTTTAAAAGAGGCTGCTATTTTATTTGAAAGTGGAGCTTTTAAACAAGTGGATAAAATAATAACAGTCTCTGCACCTGAAAAGTTAAGGATAGATAGGGTGGTAAAAAGAGACGGTTTGAGTAGGGAGGAAGTACTGACAAGAATAAATAATCAGATGGATGATGAAATTAAAATTAAGCAATCTGATTATGTAATATGTTGTGATGATATAAAATTGGTGATTCCTCAGGTTATTGAAATACATGAAAACCTACTGGGATTGATATAAAATAAAGCAATTAGTTTATTGATATGAAAAATTTTAAAATATCAGGATCGTCGTTATTAGGTGCCGGTTTAGGATGGTGGTTTCTGGGACCGGTAGGTGCAGTATTGGGTTTTGTTGTAGGTACAATTGCTGATAATATTTCTACGGAAGAAGTTGAGAGCCCAAATGTAAATCCACGTGATGGATTTGTGGCATCGTTAATGGTTTTAATAGCTGCAGTAATGAAAGCCGATGGAAAGGTTGTGAAGGCAGAATTGGATTTTGTTAAGAATTACCTGTATCGTTCTTTGGGAGAACAAAAATCAGCTCAGGCACTTTTGATGCTTAGGGATATTCTTAAACGCAATATTCCTGTTAACGAGGTTTGTTATCAGATTAAAAATCATGTTGATTATAATTCACGAGTTGAATTAGTTCATATGCTATTTGGTGTAGCTAATGCTGATGGAAGTATTCCACAAAGTGAAATAAATATAATTCGTCAAATTGCTTTAGGTTTAGGTTTATCAACTCCGGATTTTGAATCTCTTTTAAATATGTATGCCAAAAATACGGAGTCGGCATATAAAATTCTTGGAATCGATCCCAAAGCAAGCGATGATGAGGTTAAGAAAGCTTATCGAAAAATGGCTATAAAATTTCATCCGGATAAAGTGGCTCATTTAGGTGAGGAATTTCAAGTAACTGCAAAAGAGAAATTTCAAAAAGTGAATGAGGCTTTTAAATCAATCAAAAAAGAAAGAGGCTTTAATTAGTGATAAGTAAATTCTGTTTTGTAATGTAGGTGTAGAAAAAGAATTGTCTAAACTTAAAATATATTTAAAATATATTTTAAGTTTAGACTAATCTCTTATTTTTGCAGTTTTAATTAAATAAATAGTTGCATTGGCAACGTCATTGAAAATTGGGAAAAAGTAAATATAATGAGTGAAATGTTAAAAGGTATATTGGCTGTATCAGGACAGGGAGGATTATTTAAAATTGTATCTCAAGCCAAAAATAGCATTATTGTTGAGTCGTTAATCGATGGAAAAAGAATGCCTGCATATGCAACATCACGTATTAGTGCACTGGAAGATATTTCAATTTTTACAGAAGATGGTGATGTTAAACTATTAGATGTATTTAAAAATATTTCAGATAAAGAAAATGGTGGTCAGGCAATTAGTCATAAAGTTTCATCTAATGATTTAAAAAAGTATTTTGAAGAAATTCTTCCTGATTACGATAAAGATAGAGTCTATGTTTCTGATATGAAGAAAGTTGTTCAGTGGTATAATTTACTGCAAGAAAAAGATGTGTTGAATTTTACTGAAGAAACAACAGCGGAGGCACAAACTGAAGAAGCGAAATCTGAAGAGTAGATAATTGTTAAAATACATAAAACAAAAAAAAGTGAGGTAATCCTCACTTTTTTTGTTTTGTATTATTTTGTTATTGTAGAAGATCAAGTACTTTTTGAGCTGAAATTATTTTAAAGTCTTGATTTTTATTTGTTTGACCATCAGTGTTGAATCCATCCTGAACCACAAGCATTCCTTTTGGAAAGGAGGCTCCCATTGGTGTATTGCAAATCTCTAAACCATCTGTTTCTTCAATGCCATCATATTTTCCATTTTTTACTACAAAGCTGGTTATGTATGAGTAAGGAGGGTTTACGTCGAAAATTGCGTATGAGAAATTTCCTTGAATTGAAGCAATTAAATAACCCTTGTTTTCTGATACCCGGTAAATAGTTAAACCCTCAATGTCGTAATCAATATTTGGATTTGTTATCGAAGATTCTTTGATGCGAATACTTGTTGTATCAGCCTCTTCCAATGCACTATATGCAAATATTGCATTTTCCTCAACCCCTATAAATAAAGTATTTGTTACATCATCAACTACCATACCTTCAGGTTGACTTGGCATTTGCAGGGTTCTGACTAATTTGGCCTGGATTGTATCATTATCAGGTGTGATTAACCATTGTTCAACTAATCCGTTTTTCCCATTTGCAAATAAATAGTGTTTGTTTGTTTCTTTATTAAAATAGGTACAGAAACCGTAAACATCATCAACAGTAGAAGGTATTTTACACAATGCGTTTTCTTTAAGTTTAAGTTTTTGCTTGTCTATTTCATACATATCAATAGTTTGTGTTGTTCTGTTGGTACATGCAACATAATCAATGGTTCTGTCCTTTAATTTAAGGTTGTAACCGGATTCTGCATTGTTGATTCTACCTACTGCGATAAACTGTAATTCTTTACCGTAGATATCATAAATGTGTAAGCCGGTCTTTTTATTTGTTCCTATTATTAAACTATGTTCCGTATTAGATTTATTAATCCAGATAGCTGGATCGTCGGCAGCATCATCATTAATTTGTGAAAGTACAGGTGGTGTTTCATAATCGGCAGTTAATATATTCTTAAACTGATCTTTCATCTTTATGGCTTTAGCCATTTTTAAAGAATCGTCCCGGGCTTCTTTATTTCTGGCAACGCTTGCTGAATCCGTTACGTTAATATCTGTTTGATTGTTGTTATTTTGCTTCTGGGTGTTACAAGAAGAAAATAATAGAATAGTGTTTAATAATAGTATTATAATTGAATGGTTCATATGTGTGTAGCTTAATTTTTATTTATTAAAAGTTTATTTTAATTCCAGCTTTAGCTGTCATTCCATAGTATTCCATTTGCATTGTTCGACTGCTTTTCCCCTGGAAATATCTTAATGGTTGATTTAGCAGATTATTGCAATCGATATATATAATATAATTTTTCTTTAACGCATAAGTGAGATTTAAATCTAAGTATGTTACTTTGTCATAATATCTGTCTAAAGCAGCTTCGTCACCAAATTCATCAATAAAATCACTAGCGTAATTATATGATAATCTTCCTGTAAATTTACTTGTTTCGTATGATAAAGAGGCATTAAGAGTGTGTTTTGGTGAGCCTGGCATATCTAATGTTTCATCTTCGCGCCCCTCAATGTTGAAGTCTGTAATTTCTGATTTAGTGTAAGTATAATTGGCATAGATTCCAAATCGGCTAAAAAATCCCGGTAAAAAGTCAAGTTGGCGTTGGGCTGATAATTCTACACCTAAAAGAGTTGCGTCACCTCCGTTAATTGGTTGTGAAAAATCTTTATATTCAAAACCATTGTATATGTAGTCATCATGTGTTTCATCTACAATAAAATCTTGAATGTTTTTATAAAAGAATCCACCAGAAATAATACCTATGCTATTGAAGTAATGTTCGAGCATAACATCAATATTATTTGACGTTGTAGCTTTTAGATCCGGATTTCCAATGGATATCTCTTCCTGGTCTTCAATTTGCTGGTAAGGAATTAAATCAAAATATCCGGGACGAGCTATTGTTGTTGTATAGGCAAATCGGCCTATGGTATTGTTGTTTACGTTGTATTTTATATGAAAGTTGGGTAATACATTTGTATAGTCTGTTTTTGTGATTCCTGTTGGAATCAATGCTTCCGGACCATCAACTGAATCATCAAAATTATATCCTTCTCCTTCTGTTTTTGTATTTTCAATACGAATCCCCAGAATTGCAGATACTTTTTTTCCAAGATTCTGATTAAACATCAAATAGCCTGCTGTTACTGTTTCGGAGGCATCAAAGTTGCCTGCAAATTCAGAATAGTCAGCTTCCTTTTCAAAAACCGAAGAGTTATTTAAATCTAATTCACCAACAAACTCTTTTGTAACAAACGTTCCAACGTTATATTTATCACCAGGCATAAAGTTATCCTTTGATATTTTTTTTGTTTCGGCTAATGCCTGACTCATAAATGATCCTTCATCAACAGGGGTGTATTCATAAAAGTCATTGTCGCGTTTTTTACTTTTATCTTTGTATTTTCCTCCAATTTTTATTGAATTTTTAAAAGATCCTTTGGCCAATGGAATTTCAAAATTTAAACTGGCTGCAATATCTATGTCTTCAGTGTATTGATTTTCTTCACTTAATTCGTCAAATTCCCAATTGCTATTTATTTCCTGATTATTTTGATCTTGTATATACATTAAAGGTTTTTTAGAGTCAGAATAGTCATTTACCAGGTATTGGCCATCTTCATCAAGTTTAAGGTTCAGATATCTTTCTTGTGGTCTGTCTTCAGAGGCTTTAGAATAGGAGAAACCCCAGTCGGTTATTATTTTTCCAAAAATATGATCTCCGCTTAATGAAAATTGCATCATTTGTTGATCTTCCAAACGGACATTTTTGTTATTTCCTCCGGATTTAACTTCCCGCTCTATTTTATCTGCGCTATAAATGTCTCCATTTTCCAGTTCATCAACTTCAGCAACAAATCTGTATCGGTTTTCCCAGTCTTTCCTGCGGTTATACATACCTTTTAAATAGATTGTATGATTCTCTCCAAGTTTAAAATCGAAAGAGCCCGAATAACTTTGTCTAAGACGTTGAAGGTAGTACTGACGAATTTGTAGTTCTTTTAAATAAATTTCATTGTTATCGTCTACATCCCATTCACCTTCTACGTTATCAGATCCTAATTTATTATTGTTAATTGAAAACCCCAGTACCATACCTATGTTATCGTTAGCAAATCTATCGCTGTATGACAAGTTAGCTGTGTAATTTGGTTTTTCTGAAATTTGATTGTAACCTGCTCCAAATGATCCTGATATTCTTCTGCTTGCAGGTTCAGAAAGCGTAACCAAGTTTACTGAAGCTCCAATTGCATCTGCATCCATATCAGGAGTAACGGCTTTATTTACTTCTATAGCTTGCACCTGATCTGAAGGAATCAGGTCTAATTGTATGGATCTGATTTCTGCTTCGGCAGAAGGAATTCTTTCTCCGTTAAGTGTGACAGAATTATATTGTGGAGCTATTCCTCTGATGTTTCCAAAACGAGCCTCCCCTTGATCGTATTGTACATTGATTCCCGGAATACGCTTTAATGCATCTCCAATATTGGCATCGGGGAATTTACCAACTTGGTCGGCAGCAATTACATTCGTGATATTTGAACTTGTTTTTTGTTGGTTCAGAGCTTTTGATTGCCCTTGCAGGGAACTGGAAACAACAACTTCCTGCAAGCCTACAATACCAGCTTTAAGTTCGAAGTTTAAAACAGAGGTTTTGGTTTCTGTAATATTAACTGTGTTTTCAGTTGGAATAAAACCAATGTACGAAACATTGAAATGATAATCACCTGCAGGCATCCCTGTGATTGTATAGTTTCCATTTACATCGGATACAGCATAGAATTGTTGGTCGTCTGAGTAGATATACGCTCCTGGTACAGAAAGTTCGTTTTCGTCAATAATCCTTCCTTTTAAAGCTCCACTTTGTGCTTGTATTGCTGTGAATACAAAAAGAAACAGGGTTAGAAAATTAAGTTGTTTTTTCATTTTTTTTAGGTAAATTATTTTGAATGATTTTTTAAAAATTTTTTGGTTGATATTTCGATGCAATGTTATAACTCGCAGTGGTTTTATCCAATAGTGTATTTTTGCATTAGAGAATAGTGCTTATGGTTATGACATATTTACATGGTGTTTAAGGGTTGGTAATGAGGGGTTAATTGATGTTTATTGTCATTATGGCATTAAATGTTGATGGTGATTGATAATGATTACTTAATCCTTGTGTATTTTGTTAATAGTGGCTTAATAATTCGTAAAGCGATACGTTACCTAAAGATTATATTTTTGTTTATTTAAGAAAGTAAGTGAAATGTATTTATAAAGATTGTTGTTTTTTCAATGAATACGAACGACGATTGGGTCATGAGAATGTTCAAAAATGGAGCATTGGCATACATGAATTAAGAAGAAAACCCTGAGGAGTTGATAATAGATGTGAAATTTGCAGCTCAAAATTAGCGTTATCTTACCAAAAAGTCAGGCGTGTTATTTTGTCAATCAATTATATTGTTTCAAAGTTTAAAACAGATGCTCTTTGATAAGTTTGATGTATTGGATAGCGGACTTGGATTGATACTGACAAAAGAATTTATTGAAAATAAAGAAGGAGAACTATTGGTTAAAAGTTCTCCTGGTAAAGGTTCTGTTTTTTGGTTTGAACTGGATTTAATGAATCATTATTTCAGTTTGTATTTTATAATCCTTTTCTTTTACCGGCTCCGGGTATCTTAAAAAATAGAATTGTTGTAATTATAATAGTAATAATAAGTACAGCTAAAAATACAATATGCGCATTAAATGCGCCTTCAATTAAAGAAAATATACCTGCCGACATCAAAATGGCAATAAATACCATTTGATTGTTGTATGCAAGTACAGGTCCTAATTCACGTCCTTTTACCTGATCCTGAATAAATGAATTCAATGGTATTTTGAAGAACCCGGCAAAAAATGCAAAGATGAAAATAAGTATAGTAAATAAGGTGGGTTCTGGTTGCAGTAAAAAAATAAGTAACATTGAAATGGTCATCCCCATACCTCCAATAGGAACCAGGTGTGTATTTACTTTATGATTTGATACAACCCCCGCGATATAACAGCCTAGGCCAATTCCAATGGCAACTAAGGCCATAATAGTTCCTGTGGCAGAATTTGAAAGACTTAAAAAATCATCACAATAAATATACAGGTTCATTTGTACTAAGGAACCAATCATCCAAAAAATAGATAATCCTAATACGGTGTAATTCAATCCTGTTATATTTTTACTCCACTTAAACCATTTTACAGGATATAATAACGGGTTTAAGGTGTCATCTGAGTCGTCTTCGGGTTCGGACTCTTGCGGATTGATGTTCATGCTGGTTAACCAGCCAATTATTGCGATTCCCATTAAGGAAGCAGCAATGATAATGCTTTCTGTTTTTGGGTTGGAAAAATGCTGGTGCGTATCCGATATAATTCCTGCAAAGAAAGTTCCTAATAAAACCGCAATAAAAGTAATCATTTCCATCGCTCCGGTTCCGAAAGAAATAAGTTCCTTTCCTCCTATGTCCCTGATAATGCCATATTTACTTGGTGAGTAAATACAACTTTGTAAACCCATTAAAAACATTCCAAAAAGAACAATGTAAACGTTACTTATAAAAAAGCCTGTAATTGCAATAATCATAATCAGTATCTCAGCAAACTTTGCCCACTGAATGATTAATGACTTTGGATGTTCTTTGGCTAATTTTCCTGATAATGGTGATAAAAAGATGTAAGGAATAACCAATAAAGCTGCTGCTGCTGATACTAATAAAGCTTTGTTTTCTTCACCAATCCACGCTACGCCAACAAAACCAATTAAAGCTTTTAGCAGGTTATCATTTAAAACTCCTGCAAAATTTGTACTAAATAATGGAATCCATTTTAATCTGCTTTTCTTCATAGCATAAATATTTAAATGATTTTGAGTTGTATAGCGCGGTGAACATACAATTAAAAATTTGAATTATAAAACATAAGTCTTATTAATGTATTTATTTTTACATATAATGTTAAAAAATGTTTCGGTTTAAGGGGGTTAATTTTTCTTAGCTGGCTTTTAAAATTTAGATTAGTGCTTTATCTGGTCAGGTAATTTTGTTTTTTTTTATAGTTTTGTGAGTTCAAAAAAAAGTAAGTAAGTAAATTATAAATAAATGGGACGCGCATTTGAATATAGAAAAGCCACAAAGCTCAAAAGATGGGCAGGTATGGCAAAAACATTTACAAAGTTAGGTAGACAAATAACAATGGCAGCTAAAGAGGGTGGTCCTGAACCTGATGCAAACCCTCGTTTAAGAATGTTAATTCAAAATGCCAAGGCAGCCAATATGCCTAAGGATAATGTTGAAAGAGCAATTAAAAAGGCAACAGAAAAAAATACCGACGATTGGAAAGAAGTTGTTTACGAAGGTTATGGTCCGTTTGGAATTGCTGTTTTGGTTGAAACTACTACAAATAATAATACAAGAACAGTAGGTGCTGTTAGAAGTTACTTTAATAAGGCGGGTGGTTCTTTGGGAACTACAGGTAGTGTAGAATATATGTTTGAGCACAAGTGTCACTTTAAAGTAGCAAACAAAGAAGGTTTGGATCTTGAAGAGCTGGAGTTAGAAATGATTGACTCAGGAGCTAATGAAATCTTTGAGGAAGATGGTAATATTATCATTTATGGTGAGTTTGAAAGTTATGGTTCAATTCAGTCTTACCTTGAAGAAAATGAATTTGAAATAATCAGCTCAGAATTTGAAAGAATGCCAACAACTACTAAAGAATTAAATGAAGAAGAAGTTAAGGTATTTGAAAAGATGTTAGCTAAATTTGATGAAGATGATGATGTAACCAATGTTTATCATACTGCAGAAGGACTATAATAAAAAAGAGATTATATATAAAAAAAGACCGTTTCAAGTATTTGAAACGGTCTTTTTTGTATGTCGGGCATGGTAACGTGCTATCAAGATGAAATGTTCTTGAGTTCGCCTAGTTGACAGGAAGAACTAGCAATTGGCAAGGGTGTTGGGGGTGACTCCAAATCTGAAGGAAGCCATCAGCAAAGTCATGGTTCTAACGTACAGAAACCTGATATAAGGCTCAATAGTGTTGGGCAACCGAGCAATGGATTGGGAAAGCCCCGAAGTCAACCGTAAACACTAAGGGTAAATCAGGTAGGACGTGACGAAAGTATGTTACCTTATCCCGAGAGATCTCAAAATCTGTTGTAACAAACAACAAACTGAGCGGAGACAATCAGCGAAAGATTTTGAGAAGTCAGCAGAAGACATAGTAACTCTGTTTTTTTGCAGAGAGAAGGTCAGAATCAGTTAATTAAAGAAGCAGTCGGACAAGACTTTTATCTATGGAGCACCAGCAACAAATAGCTTACCAACGAGATATGTTCATAGAGCATAAACAGGAGGCTATTGGTCAATTTGGAAATCGTAATGACGTAATCGGAGCGAAAACAACATTGGCGGGGCAATTAGGTAAAGAGACGAATCAAGGACGAGTCTTTACAGAAGGATTAATCGGTATTGTATGCTCATCTGAAAATATCAATAGAGCTTACAAACAAGTGAAAAGGAACAAGGGCGTATCGGGAGTAGATAATATTCCCGTGGGTAAATTTGCTGACTGGTTTGCGAAAGAAGGAGACGAGTTAGTAAACCAGATACTTCGGGGCGAATACCTTCCCTCGGCAGTAAAAGCAGTAGAAATATCCAAGCCCAATGGTGGAGTACGCCAGTTAGGTATCCCAACCGTAAAGGATAGGATAATACAACAGGCAATATCTCAGGTATTAACCCCCATTTACGAACAAGTATTTTCAAAACACAGCTATGGTTTTCGTCCCAGGCGTAATGCGAAGCAGGCAATTGAGCAAGCAAGCACGTACGTTAAGAAAGGAAGAAATGTAGTTGTTGATATGGATATGAAGAGCTTCTTTGATGAAGTGAACCACGATAGACTGATGCATCGTCTATCAAAACTTATTCACTGCAAGCCACTTCTAAAGCTAATACGCAAATACTTGCAGAGTGGAGTTATGATAGGTGGACTTGTCCACCAACGTCTGCAAGGCACACCTCAAGGAAGCCCACTTTCCCCACTCTTATCTAATATTGTTTTAGATGAATTAGATAAGGAGCTCGAAAAGCGAGGGCATTACTTTGTTCGATACGCAGACGATTTCAGCATATTTGTTCGCAGCCAAAGAGCAGGCGAGAGGGTGATGGAATCTGTCTGTTCGTATCTCACAAACAAACTCAAATTAAAAGTAAATGAACAGAAAAGTAAGGTTTGCAAAAGTAGCGAGACAAAGTTTTTAGGCTATAACATTCTTGATGCAGGAGTTATAACTATTGCTAAGCAAAGCGTGGAAAGGTTAAAGGAGAAAGTAAGAGAGTTAACCAAGAGAAACAGGGGAGTAAACTTTGGACAAGTAGTTTCGGAGTTGACACCGGTTCTTAGAGGTTGGCTTAATTATTTTCACATCGCCAAATGTAAGAAACTCTTACGCAACCTTGATGCTTGGATACGCCGTAAATTACGGTGTTATCGCCTGAAACAGTGCAAACGAGCCATTACGCTTAAACGCTTCTTAAGGAGTTTAGGAGTACCGAATTGGCAAAGTTGGATTTTAGCTCTTTCGGGCAAAGGGTGGTGGCGCAAATCAGGATGTCCACAAGTTCATCAAGCAATGAACCTGAAATGGTTCGAGGATTTAGGTTTGTTTAATATGTCGATTAAATACAGTCTTTTACAAAATTAACTTGAAACCGCCGTATACGAGAGTATGTACGGTGGTGTGAGAGGACGGGGGAGCAATCCCCCTACCTACTCGATTATCTTATCATTTGTCCGCTGGGCATCATATCATCAGGTGGAGGAGTGCCGTGTTCTTTTTTATATTGTAATCTCTTACAATCCTCCATTTTACTTCCTTTACAATACATACTTATAAAACCTTTGCAAGCTAGATCCTTAGTTTGACAATACTTTTTAAAAAATCCGCAGTTTGGTAGATTAATACATTCAGTACTCATGATTCTTAGATTTTAGTTTGCGGCTAAATTAGACTATTTAAATTAAAAAATGTAATAGTTAATTAATTATTCATCATTGTATTACACTGTTTAGTCATATTTTTTTAATAGTATTCTACAAAATATGAGCTGTTAACTACAGCCACCACTAACACGGGTAGCTTTTTTGATTACAGGTTTATCTAAATTGGCAACAGCTTCGCCAATTTCCTTTAATTTTTTTCCGGCTTCAATCCTAAAGTTTTGTATATCAACTTCATGTTTTGTTCCATTGGGATCAGTTTCTGTAATTAAAAAGTATTGTTTGTTAAACTCATCAGCATTTAATCCCAGAGCATAATTATCTGACTTACCAAAATATTTAGAAATCATACAGGCTCTTTGGGCTTGCAGACTATCTGCTCCATAAAAAATATTGGTTTTTAAGTTTTGGATAACAATACCCAGGTTAGAGGATTTATGCATTTCTTCTAAAGGGATATTTATTGCTGTTGGTATATGAAATTCATTATATTCCTCAGGACTACGAACATCTACCACATTGAACTTGTAATATTGATTCATCAATTCATAAGCCAGTTTGTCTCCTTCCATGATTCTTGGATTACATTCACCTGCGGCAATCTTTTCATCAATACGTTTATCCATAAGCTCTTTTTTAGTTGGAGTTATGATGACGAACAAAACAATGATGATTGGTGTGGCAATAAGAATAGAATTTTTTATAATCATTGGTTTAAACCATTTTGTTTCTTTTCCATTGATTTTATTTTCAATAACAGTAGTGGCAATAAAAGCTCCGGCAGCAATTATAATCATAACCAATCCAAAAGCTTCACGAGACATACCTAACTGATCACTCATTAAAACCGGTCCCCAGCTTTCGGCAGTATAGATGTCTTTCCATAAAGGATATCCTTCACCAAAAATAAATATACCAATAACACTACCTACAAGGAATGCCATACCATCAATTCTTCCTGTAGCAGCAGCACAAGCACTGGTTCCAGGACAAAAACCTCCTATTATAAAGCCAAAACCCATTATACCTCCACCAACAAGGGCAGACCATAAAAATGTAGGGTTGATATATATAATGTTAACATCTAATAAACCTAGGTGATTTAATACTAATACGCCAACCATTGCAGTTATCCCTGCAGTAAAAAATACTCTTAATACGGTAAAATCATAACCGTAAAACAGACCTACTAATTTTTTTGTAGAAGCAAAACCGGCTTGTTCCAGAGCAAAACCAAATCCAATTCCTACAATCAGAGCAATGATATAATTTAATTCGCCACTTATAATATTTGGTACTAAAGGTCCCATAACTATTGTTTTTTAATCCATAAATTTTTAAAGAAATAGGCAACCATATAGGCTACGCCAAAAATTGCCAGCATAGTAATAATACCACCAAATGACATTACGGCCATTCCGCTTAATGCAGAACCTGAGGTACATCCTCTTCCTAATTGGCTTCCAAAACCAAACAAAGCACCACCAATGATGGCTCCTATGATTCTTGTAGAATTCTTTATGCCATGACCTTTTTCTAGTTTTAGACCCACTCTGTTTGATGCTATGCCAGACAAAAAAGCTCCGATTATAACACCCAGAACCTCAAATACAAGCCACGATTTCATTGGTCCGTCAGGCTGTGCTTTTTGATAATCAGAATAGTAAGCCGTGTTTTCAGCATGACCAGGAGCAATAGTTTCAACAGATTGCATAACAACGCTTTTAAAAGCACCACTAGCTCCAAGGCCTCGACCTGTAATATAAATAGTAACCAGGAGCACAAAGCCCAAAAAGAATCCTGCTAAATATGGATTCATGTATTTTTTTGGTTTTTCAGTTGTCATAATCCTTGTTTTTTATTTTGTAACTGTTCCTCGTTTGATTCATTTGTATCTTTAGTATCTTCTAATTCTTCCCATCCAGTAAGCATCGCTTTGATATTAGCTGTTAAAGAATGTCCTGTTGTTGTCATATAAACATGCACAACAATAAAGGATATTAATAAAAACGCACCTATTGTATGAACAACAGCGATCCATTCCAGAGGGATATCAATGGCAACAACAATATCATTTTCGTCAAATGACTTATAATACATATACAGCAAACCAGATATTACTACCATAGGTGCCATGATAAGTTTAAACGCTAAATAAACTACAGCCTGTAAAGGATTAAGCTTTTTGCTTACTGTTTTAATGGTAGGATGTGGTTCTCCTTTAAACATACCTATTGTATAGTAGTGTACCTGAGCTTTAAGTTTAGAAATTGTAGGTATGTATTGTTTCCATTCACCGGTAGTAAAGTGCCAAAAGATACTAAATGCAATCAAACCTAATAATAAGTAAGATGCTGACCTGTGAAATGCTACAGCCTTTTCAAATCCAAATAAATGAATACTGTCATGTATTTCAAATCCGGTTAACGCAAGAAAAAGAATTAATGCAGCCTGGCTCCAGTGCCAGAATCTTTCAAACTTTCTATATATATATACTTTTTGCATAGCTATTAATAATTGCTTAAATGATATGTTAGATTGAAATCTCTTCTGAATCAACTTCGTGCTTTCGCAATGAATTAATAAACCGGGCTAAGGCATGAATAAATATACCAAGTAAGGATCCCCAAAATAGAAGTTTGCCAAATAGATCCACCCAGTCATTCTTATCTCGTCCCGGAATGTAAAGACCATCAATCCCTGCTAATCGGCCGTTGTTGTTAGTGTGACAATCGTTACAATCAAGGGATTGATCTTTTGGTGCTACCATGTGGTTTACAGGCCAGTACATTTCTGTATCCACAAAACCATATTTTCCGCTGTATGGTAAGCCCATTCTTTTCATGCCTGCTGCGGCTGCCAGATTCCAGTCAAAATCCATCCAGTATGCACTGTCTCCTTTAGTAGGAGAATAAAGTTTTGGCTGGATGAGCATATTGGTTTCTGGATCATAGATCTGATCACCTTTATGAATCTTAACAGGATAAATTTTAGAATGGATATCATCAGCACTTCCTAATAGTTTATTAACCTGAACGGGTATACTTTCAATTGTATCTCCTGCTACATAATGTTGTGCATTTCCATTAAACCAAACATAGTCAGGTTTTACATTTGTTTCCCATTTAAAGGAGCCTTTTATGGATAAATAGGTGTGATTCCCTAATGAATCCTCTGTGTGGTAAGGTTTTCCTCTTAATAATTTTCCTGCTTCAGACCATTTCCATGCCATTTTAGTTGCGTTAGCTTTTGCATAAGTTGGAATGTGGCATGTTTGACAAGCAATTTTAGAATAGTGTCTGTTTAAAAGGTCATCGAGGTGGGGACGTGATGTGTGACAATCTTCACAATTTAAACGGTTTACATCTGTTGATGATACAGAATATAATTTGCCCTTAATTTGATGTTTTTCAGCGGTATGGCATTCAATACAGGTCATGTTTAGTCCGTTTTGAGCCATATGTACATCTGTATTTCTATCACATGCCAGTAAAGCATCCTCCAGATCACCATGTTTCACGTTGTTGCCTCCACCACTATAAAAGTGGCAGCTTCCGCAATTTACTTTTGATGGGCGACCAACACCTTGCGCAACTTTAGTAAGGTTTACATTTCTGTCCGGGTAGCCGGCCATTGCAGCTCCTTTAATGTATTCTTCACTATTGTCGTGGCAAACCATACAATCAACATTGCGGGCATTGTTAAAGTCAAATTTATTACTGGTCATACCAAATCCTATATGACATTTTGCACAAGCTTGCTCATTTGAATTGGAACCGATACAAAAGTTGTTCAGCACATTCTTTTTGCCAATTTTTGAAATTCCTTTTCCTTCTACATACGCAACTCTTTCCCAGTTCCAGTGACTCGAATGAATTATTTCTTCATGCCGTTTGTTGTGACAGCTTAAACAAGCCTCGGTAACATCCTGAGGAGATTTAAATTCTTGTTGAAGTATATCAAATTGGCTGTGATCTACAGATGAAGTAGGTTTTGTTGCATACTTTTGCTTTAACTCATACTGCGAAAAATTAAGGGGTTCTGTTTTGTGAAGAATGTTTACTCCCAGTATAACTAAAATTGTAATCACAATTGAATAAACGATAACCTTGTTCATAGGTAATTTATTTAGGTTGTTTAATTGGGCTGCCTGTTTCTTAATAGTTAAAATATACTAAATAAATTAAAAAAACATTCAAATATATGTAATAATGTAGATATAATTACTTCAATATATATTGGATGGTCTTATTTATATTAAGTCTGTTTATTGATTGTTTGATTGAATAATTGTTTGACTTGTTCTATTGTAGTAATACTCAGTTGTGTTCATTAAGGTTGCATTGTGTTGATTAAATATGTAATTTGATTGGCAAGTTCCATATGACCATATGAATCAAAATATAGAGGATATGAAAAAACTTAGATTATTTTTTTACACTTTGGGTTTTATAGTTATGCATTTCCTTTCTTTTTCTTGTTCATCGCAGAATCAAGCCAAAGAATCAGCACAAAACGAGATAAATCTGATTTATAAGAATTACTGTCTTGGTTGTCATAATGATAAGAAATCTTCATTTGTAGATCGACAATGGCTGTTTGGGCACTCTAATGATGAGGTGTTTAATAGTATTAAATTAGGTAGAGTAGCTTATGGAATGCCAGCTTTTGAGCAGGGTTTAAGTGATAAAGTGATCCAACAGTTAACGGATTATATTTTAGAATTATCAGAAATGGTACCATTGGTTGAAAGTCAACACGAGAGTCCAGAGGGTATTGAGATATCACAAGTTCAGAAGTTTAAAGTTGATACTGTGGTTGAGGGGTTAGATGTGCCCTGGGGCCTGGAATTTCTTCCCAATGGTGATTTACTTATTTCTGAAAGAGGAGGCGATCTTTTATTATTTACAACCAATAAACAGTTTATTAAAATAGCTGGTGTTCCAACGGTTAAAGCTCAAGGTCAGGGAGGACTTCTTGATCTGGAATTGCATCCTGATTTTGAGAATACAGGATGGTTGTATTTGTCGTACTCATCTCCCGAAGAGGATAATAACGATTTGTCAACAACAGCAGTAATGAGAGCCAGATTAGATGGGAATACCCTAATTGATCAACAGGTTTTATTCAGAGCAGAACCTTCATCTAATAAAAGGCATCATTATGGCAGTAAGCTTGAATTTGATAATGAAGGATATTTGTATTTCTCTGTTGGAGATAGGGGGAATAGAGATCGAAATCCTCAATATCTGGATAACGATTGTGGTAAGATTCATCGTATTCATGATGATGGATCGATACCTGATGATAATCCTTTTGTGAATAATAAAGAAGCAAGGCCTACAATATACTCCTATGGTCATAGAAATCCACAAGGGGTTTGTATGAATCCGGTTACTGGTAAAATATGGACTGATGAACATGGGCCAAAAGGAGGTGATGAAATAAATATCATCAATGCAGGAAAAAATTATGGCTGGCCTGTAATCTCGTTTGGAATAAATTATAATGGCACAATATTTACTAATGATACGGCTAAAGCCGGAATGGAACAGCCTCTGCTTTATTGGGTGCCATCTATTGCACCTTGCGGGATGACTTTTGTGAAAGGTGACCGTTACCCAAATTGGAAAAATAATATTTTAACAGGCTCCTTGCGTTTTGAATATTTAAAACGAGTTGAACTAGATGGCGATAAAGTGATACATCAGGAGAATTTATTAGAAAATATTGGTAGAGTGAGGAATGTGGAGATGAGTCCTGATGGATATATTTATGTTGCTATTGAAAAGCCCGGTAAAATACTAAAGTTGATTCCGATAGAATAAAACTTCTTTTTTAATGATAATAAGGATTTTATCTGTTATAATATTATTGGTAATCATTACTAAATATTCTTTTTCACAAAATAATAATCATGATAGTATTGCTTCTGTTGTTATAGAAGAAGTTAATGTAAATGCTCCGTTATTCATTCATTCAAAACAAGAGTGGCCTGGAGGTTATTTTGAAGTTGACTCTATAAATCTTCAATCAGGTAATGGATATGATTTGTCGGGTAGAGTAAATGCTATTCCGGGAGTTTTTATGCAACAAGGGACTTTAAGTACCAACCGGATTACAATAAGAGGTATAGGTTCACGAACGCCTTATAACTCAAATCGTATTAAGGCTTATTGGGGAGATATGCCAATAACTAATGGCGATGGTGTTACAGCACTGGAAGATTTTGGCTTAAATGATATCTCAAGAATTCAGGTTTTAAAAGGCCCGGCAAGTGCATTGTATGGCTCTGGTTTAGGAGGTGTAATTTTATTATCTCCTTATAAGTTATCTGCGAAAGAAGATAATGTATTTTTTAAAAGTGAGGCTGGCAGTTTTTCTACATTTCTACAGCAAGCAAATATTAATATTCTGAATAATAATCAAACAGACATTAATCTTAATGTGAATCATTTAACATCAGATGGTTATCGGCAAAATAGTAATTATAAAAGAACAAACCTGACACTTGGAGGAAGTACTAAAACAGGTGGGAGCACAATAAGCCTGCTTTACAATTATCGTTATTTGAATGGACAGATTCCCAGTTCATTAGATAGTTTAGATTTTTATGTTAATCCTGATAAGGCAGCAGATAGCTGGGCTGCGATTCATGGTTATGAGAAATCGTATAAACATATGATTAGTATGGGATGGGGCGTTCCTCTAAGTAACCGGGTTGCCAATTCTGTGAATGTATTTTCGCATATTTCATCATTAAATGAATTAAGACCTTTTAACCAGTTGAAAGAAACAAAACATTCCATTGGAGTCAGAGAGAAGTTTGTTTATAAGAATGGGGCAAATAATGTAAATATTGGTTTTGAGTTTATGGTAGAAGGTAATCATATTAGCTATTTTAGTGTGGATGATATAAATTATAATGCGTTATTGAGTTCTAATAAACTGAATCGATCACATATAAATATTTTTGGTTTGTATGAAAAGCTACTCTTTAAAAAAACATTGTTACAAGCATCCATTAATGCAAACAGAACTCATTATCAATCGGTATTAGATGATGTAGGTTTTAATTATAATTGGATCGCATCTCCCAGGTTGGCTTTTAATTATTCTTTAAGCAATGAGCAAAATATATTTCTTTCTGCTGGACATGGATTCTCTACACCTTCATTTGAGGAAGCTTTGCTGTATGATGGATCATTTAATAGACAAATTGAACCGGAAGAGGGATGGGGATATGAATTAGGGTATAGGTTTTCAGGCTTTAATCAGCGTTTGTTTTTTGATATCACAATATATGCTTTAAAAATGCAAAACCTTTTAGTCACTAAAAGAGAAAGTGAAGAAGTGTTTTATGGAGTTAATGCCGGAAAAACCAATCATTATGGAACAGAAGTTTCTGTTATGTATTATGTTTTGCCAAAAACAAGTCAACGATATATAAATATTAATGCAGGGTACTTTACTTCTAAAAATAAATTTGAAGCTTTTGTTGATGATGGAGTAGATCAGCAAGGAAATGAGTTACCCGGTATTCCAAAGCATATGTTTTCATTTGATACGAATATCTTTGTTCATCCTGTAACTTTTAACGTGAGGTATAAAAATGCGGGTAGTCAGTATCTTACCGATGATAATTATCGATCATACCCGGCCTGGCATAAAGTAGATTTAAAAGTAAAAGTAGATATCAATTGCACAAAAGTTAAAGGCAATATTTATATAGGATGCAATAATTTACTTGATGAGCATTATGCATCCATGCTGCTTATTAATGCCAGTTCATTTAATAATTCAAAACCTCGTTACTATTACCCCGGTAAGCCGGCTAATTTTTATGGAGGAGTAGAATGGAGGTGGTAAAACAATATAAAGTAGCCACTAACTCTATCTGTCCCAGAAAAAAAAAACATTGCGCAGCAATAATGATTTGATGACGATCAATCAGTTGTTAAATCGTTAATTTGTTGAGTTGATGAAGTGATTAAAGATTAGGGATTAGGGATTAAGGATGAATTAGCTGTCGAGTTGTTAATTCGTCGAGTTGTTGAATTGTTAAGTAGACGAATTGATTAGGGATTAGCTCTCAGAGAAACAAAATTTCATAACGAAAACCAAAATCCGTAAGGATTTGTCTTTGCGTGAAAAGAAAGTCAAAAGTCTTGGTTTCCTGCCACACATATGTTTACGAGTAGTACTAGTCTCTCTTTTTAGCTCTTAGGCCATAGTATTGCAGGTTGCAACATTTGCGCAGCAAATAGTAATTCGTGAAATTAGTTGTAATTCAAAATAATTCGCATTCAAAATAATTCGTGATAATTAGTGTAATTAATAATCATGTATTTGATTTTTAAGGTATTATTGAACCATCGTTTCGTGGATCTAATAATTCGTGATAATTTGCGGAAATTAGATGACCAAAAATACATTGCGCAGCAATAAATAATCTGATGACTATTAATTTGTTGTTAAATCGTTGAGTCGTTGATTTGATTAGGGATTTAGGTCATTAGGTCATAAGCTGACAGATGTAGGCGAAGAAAGTGGATCAGTTATAAAACTTGGGTCTAAAATATCACTATGTTAATTAGGCAAATATCTTAGTTAGTCTAAAAAGAAAGAACTTTACATCTACAACACCTCGGAATTGCCTCCTGAATTCTTTGATTTTGGCATTGAAAGATTCTGCTGCTGCATTAGTGCTTCTATGATTAAAATAATTAATGATATTGCTATAATGAGTTTCAAATGTTCTCTTTAATACCTGAAATGTATCAATGTCAGCTAACTCTATTTGATTAAACCATTGCGCCAGGTATGTCATTGCAACCGGTTTTGTAATATTACGGCTATATATAAGATACAGATGATGTGAGAGATCATATGCCTGTTCTATTTCAGGATAGACATTAAATAATATATTGGCTCTCTGTTTCTGCGACTCAGTCCATTTATGATTGGGTTTAAAAAGGAGATACCTGCTTCGCGCCAACAATTGCTTTAAGGTGTCCCCATTTTCAAAAGTATCAGGCTTGTATTTTCTCCCTTCTTCTTTGGCTTGTTTATAAGCTTGATTCTCCTGATCAATAGCTTCCCACCTATAGTTGATTCGTTTCTGCTGTACTGCATCACAAGCCAATTTTTGAACATGAAAACGATCAATAACTGTAGTATGCTTGGGAAAACATTTTGTGGCAATTAAATTCATGCTATTAGACATATCTAATGTCACTTCTTTAACCATCCGTCGTTGCTCTTCAGTAAACTTTTCCTTAATAATTTTAATAATATCGTTTGCTTGAGTTCCTTTGAAAATACCAACGATGGAGCCTTTCTTCCCTTTCTTTGCCTTATTAGTAAGTATTGTATACAATTCACCATTAGACATGGCTGTTTCATCTAAAGAAAGAGAGTATCCGATATTTTTAGGAAAAACCAGGAAATCTTCAGCATGTTCTTTCTGACTCCAATCATTGTAGTCACTCAACTTATTTTTGTATTGTCGTTGAAAATTTCGTCCATTTACGCCTAAATATACTTCAAGACTTTGACAGCTTATTGCATTAGAATCTACTAATTTCTTTTAAAAAAGAAGCATACCCTTCGCTCATCCGAGTACCCTGTGCTATAACTTCCCAATCCCTGCTTACTTTCTTCTTTTGTAACTATTCAGTCAAATTTTAAAAACATAAATTTTTCTGGAGAATGTTGATAAGTATTACTGAAATAAAGAAAATTGTGAATAAAGAATATGAAATATAGTTTCAGTAAAGAGTAGGTATGTCGACCTTTGCATCTGCATGGGAAAGAAGAAAAGTATAGAAGAAAAATTAGATGCCTTACTTGTTAGAGTTAATAAACTCGAAACAGAGAACAAGGAACTTCGCGAGGAAAATGCCACCCTCAAAGAACGTCTTTCTCATTATGAAACACCAAAGAACAGTAGAAATAGCAGCAAACCACCTTCATCTGATTTTCCCAAATTACCTAGAACACAATCATTACGAAAAAAATCAGGCAAAAAACCAGGAGGGCAATCAGGACATAAAGGCAATACACTAAAAATGGTCGAAGAACCAACAGTTATACAAGAACACTATTCAAATTATTGTAAGTGTTGTGGCAATAATCTTTCAGATATTGCAGGCACATTTGCAGGAAGGCGTCAGGTAATTGACATACCACCTATTAAACCAGTGATTACCGAACACCGTATTTACCATAAACAATGCAGTTGTGGAATGGTAAACAAGGGATGCTATCCTAATCAAGTAAATACACCTGTTAGTTATGGTACAAACACTCAGGCCTTAGCTGCTTATATGTACACTCGCCAATATATGCCTTATGACCGCTTGCGTGAATTCTTTAATACCATATTAGGGTTAAAAATTAGTACTGGAGGTTTAAACTATCTGATTGGTAAGTTCACTAAAAAAGCAACTCCTTTCTACGAGCAAATACGTAACAATGTACTTTCTCATTGTACTGTTGGAGCTGATGAAACAGGAACTAATATTAATGGAAAACTTCATTGGGCATGGGTCTTTCAAAATGCACAATCTACCTTTTTATCCGTTCATCAGAAACGAGGTTATGATGCTATTGAGGAAATTATGCCGGAAGGTTTTAAAAACAATACTTTGGTAACAGATTGTTGGAAACCTTATTTTAAAACACAAGCAGGAAATCACCAATTGTGTACTGCTCACCTTTTAAGAGAGCTTGAATTCTTTATCCAGAAATATCCCAAAAGCAACTGGGCATCGAAAATGAAAACGCTTATTATTAAAGCCCTAAAAATCTACAACAATAATTGGGATGATAAGGCAACTAAAGCAGAAATATTTAAAGCATTTGTGAAACTCCAGAATAAGCAGATAAGCGAAACATTAAAAGAAGTGGTTGTCTTTAAAAACAGATTAGTAAAATACGCTGATTATGTATTCACATTCCTAAATCAACCTGATGTTCCTCCTGATAATAATGCTTCGGAACGGGCTGTGAGAAATTTTAAAGTAAAACAAAAAGTCAGTGGTTTCTTCAAATCATTTGAAGGTGCAAATCATTATGCAATACAAAGATCTATTATAGATACTGCTATCAAGAGTTCTCAAAATCCCTTTGATACGCTTCGTGCTATTGCTATAGTTTAAGGCATGACTGAATAGTTACCTTCTTTTTACCTTCAATGATAATTTCCCATCTACGCCGCCTTATCTTCAGTTTTACAAGCATATTACGAATCGGATAATCTTCTATATACCTTGGTTCAGTAAATCCACATGATTTATATTGGTAATGTTTATACTCTGGTGGTATTATATCTTTTTCTTCTAATGATAATTCTAAATTTGACTCATAAATACTCTTTCCACTTGAACTTTTACTATAGGATACAAGTTCAAAATGTTCTAATATACCTTCTGGCAGAAATAGAGCTAGTAGCTCCTGAGATAGTCCGTCTTTCAATTTTCTTGATGTTTATTTATTATTTCTATTTAACAGCAAATAAACAACATTTTACTCTCAGACCCAAATATTGTACGTGATCCAAGAAAGTTCTTAGTTGCTTGCTCTTAGCTCTTAGCTCTTAGCTTAGTTCTTAGTCCATAGTATTTCAGGTTGTAACAATTTGCGCAGCAAATACCAATTCGTTACAATTCGCATTTACCGGAGCTGTAAATCAGTTCTCCCCCAGTCGGGGGAGTTAGAGGGGGCTTGTAAATTAGGTGCAACTATGTGTACACCATTTTTTATAAAAACATAATGCCTCTCACTAAGTTGTAAACTTGAACCAGAATAAGAGTTCAGAAAGGTGAATAAACAATATTTCAGCACCTATCTTTTAAAATTTTGTAATCAACTTTTCCGGTTCCTAACAATGGTATTTTTTCTATAAGTTCAATTCTGGTAATCTTTGCTATTAAAGGAGCTTTTTTTAATCTTAAATATTCATTAGCTTCGTTTTGTGTTATGGGTTTTTTTGTAAAAAGAACTATTTGTGGTGGTTCAACTTTGTCATTACCTTCTACAGCTAATATTTTTTCATTGTGGTCGCCAAAGTGTTCCTCTAATAGATTTTCAATAAAAGGTAAACTGACCATTTCGCCACTTATCTTTATAAAACGTTTTAACCTGCCGGTGATAAACAGGTAATTTTCATGATCTAAATACCCCAGGTCTCCGGTTTTGTAAAATATTTCATGATCAATTTTGATAAAAGGTGATGCTATGTTTGGGTCGTTATAACCATTAAAAATGCTTTTTCCTTTTACGCATATCATTCCTGTTTTATGATGATCGAGAGGTAAATTGCTTTCAAGATCAATAATTTTACATTCAACGCCATTTATGATTTTTCCAACACTTCCTTTTTTTTGTTTTTGTAAAGGATTAAGTGATAGTACGGGTGAGCATTCTGTTATACCGTAACCTTCGAGCAAATAGGCCTGGGGAATGATGCTTTTAGAATAATTGGTTAATTCCTGCGATAAAGATTCTCCACCTGAAACTATGTATTTAATATGAGCAAGATCTTCGGATATGGCATTGTTTAATATGTTTTTGTAAAAACCCGGTGTAGTCACTAAAATAGAAGCACCGGTATGTTTAATGATCCTTACAAGAGTCCTGCCATCTGTAGGATCCGGTGAATATACAGTTCTTGTACCGGTAATCAGGGGCAATATGGATAAAACAGTGAATCCAAAACTATGGAAAGGAGGTAAAAATGCCATCAATACCCTGTTGCGTTCTAGATCTAAAAGCTCTAACGTTCCTTTTAAATCGTATATGATATTTTTGTGTGTTAGTTTAACTGTTTTGGGAAGATTTTCGCTTCCGGAAGTAAATAGTATAACTGCTGTTTGTTTGATGTTATCAAAACGAAAGAAATATTCTGGGAGTTTACTTTTAAAAGCTCCTTTAAGCTTAATATAAAAGCTTGTTCTTTGAATATCTTTATCTAAAAAAATAAGTTTGTCTTTAGCATTGCCCGATAGCTGCTCGTCTATTTTCTTAATAAAAGAACTTGCCGAAAAGATATGCTTTACACCAGATTTTTTGATACAGTGATCCAGTATTGATTGCCCAACTGTCCAGTTTAACATTACCGGGACTTTCCCGGCAAAATAGGTTGCCATAATTAATAATGAGGTACTTTGTAATGCAGGAAGCATAATCCCTATATACTCGTCTTTACAATTCTTTTTTATGATTTCAGAAATAACACAAACTTTTAAAAAGAAGTCCTTGCGGTTTGTTTCTCCAAGCATACTGTCGTAGGAGAAAGGCAGATTTCTGTTTTTTGTAAAACGTTTTAAGAACAGTTTTGGAATATTGTCAACAGATTGAACTTTAATGTAATCATGAAAGAGATTGTTTTTAGGAAATGAACAGGGAGGTAAAATAGTTTTGGATTGCAGGTCGCCATTTGCTAATTGATACAAATGAACTACTCTTTTTATGTCAGATAAGTCATTTTGGGTTTCAACCTTAAAATGTGCTTCAATATCTTTGATTATTTCAACAATATTAATAGAGTCTGCCCCCAGGTCATTAATCAGATGGCTTTGTTTGTTTATTTGATCGCTTTGAACCTGGAGATGTTTTTTTATGATATGATTGACTTCTTTTATAATAGCTTTAGGGAAAGAGTCATTTAGAGGAATTGTTTTTTTTAAGGATGCTTCTGTTGGTTTTAAATTTTCAGGCAGGTTTCTTTTTAAGGCAGTACTGTAAAAATAATGCTTTAAGAAGGAGACAGGTTCTTCACCTTTTGCATTGTAAAAATTTTCTAAAAACAGGTTGAACCTTTGTTTGTCTCCTGACGAAAATTTTAGGGCTTCATCGCTTATGTCTTCAAAATATAGCGAAACTTTACGTTTGGGCATGAAGAATAGAATGTTAGCTAAGGTATAAAACAGGCCTTTCAGGATATTAACTCCAAAGTTTGGCGATTGTCCGTTCCATGCTTTTGACCATTGACTACCCCATAAGCCGCTAATCCTTACTCCAACAACTTGTACATTTGAGGGTAAATTACGAACGATTTCAAATGCTCCTTTTTTATTCTGAATTTTCTCAAATCCCTGAGACGTGATTTGTCCCGAAGGATAAATTACAATACTCTTTTGGTATTTAAAAGCTTTAATAGCAGATTCTGTAATCTCATTTAAAACATTAGTGTTCCTGCTTCCTTTTTCTAAGTCGCTTATTCTTACTGCGCCCCAGTTTTTAAAAAACAATTTTGCTATTGGCAAGTCATAATAAGTGCTTGTTATCATGGGTACGATATTTTTATGAGGATATAAGAAACTTACCAGTATCATAGGATCTACTACAGCCTGATGATTTGGTAAAAAAAGAACCGGTCTTTTGTGATCAATATCCTCAATTCTCTCCAATCTGACTTTATACCTTACAGATAAAATAATTCTGCCAAATAAAAATATTAGCCTGGCAATGGCTTTTACTATAGGATGCTTTTCTTTCATACTTGTTGAATTGTATCTTTCGTAGTTTAGATATCAGGAATAGATGACAATTATAATAAAGAAAGAAATATTACTAAGAGAAGTTATGAAAAATATAAGCAAAAAAAAAGGGAGCCTTGCGGCATCCCCATTTTTAACCAAACCTAACCCTATATTTTAACTATGATTGTCTAATTGTTCTTGTTTTATTTCGGTACAAATATACTTGTATTTTTTTACCAAACAAATAAAATAGTGAAAAAAACTCTTTTTTTTAATATTTTAAAAAAGCCATCTTAAAAAGACGGCTTTTTTTAGAGCGGAAGACGGGGATCAAACCCGCGACCCTTAGCTTGGAAGGCTAATGCTCTATCAGCTGAGCTACTTCCGCAAAATATATTGAGCCAATAGAGGGACTCGAACCCACGACCTGCTGATTACAAATCAGCTGCTCTAGCCAGCTGAGCTACATTGGCAAAATTTAAATGTTTAATGATATGATCAAAAAAACAAATTGTATCAGATTTAAAAAGCCATCTTAAAAAGACGGCTTTTATTTTAGAGCGGAAGACGGGGATCAAACCCGCGACCCTTAGCTTGGAAGGCTAATGCTCTATCAGCTGAGCTACTTCCGCAAAATTAATGAGCCAATAGAGGGACTCGAACCCACGACCTGCTGATTACAAATCAGCTGCTCTAGCCAGCTGAGCTACATTGGCATTGCTTTTTTCAAAACAAATTATGGTGGGGAGAGCAGGATTCGAACCTACGAAGACGAAAGTCAGCGGAGTTACAGTCCGCCCCAGTTGGCCGCTTTGGTATCTCCCCAAAATATCATTTCATTACATAAATAAGTTTTCAACATTATGAAAACTAAAAGAGCCAATGGAGGGACTCGAACCCACGACCTGCTGATTACAAATCAGCTGCTCTAGCCAGCTGAGCTACATTGGCGGGTGGGCAAGCTACCTGCATCGCACCGCTCAACCATCTACCCTTGCTGCCGTCAGGCCCTGGGGGAGTTCAATAGGAGCTGGTCGTACAGGACTTACCCGTGCTTTAGCGGATGCAAATGTAGATAAAATCAGATTATCTGCAAGGAAAAAATGAAAAAAAAATAAACTTTTTTTTGCTCGTTTTAATAATTGCTTTGTTATCAGTAAGTTGTTTTTGTATTAATTTTTATGGTAAAACAGCATTCTGTTTGTTTTTATAATCGTATTTGTATTGAGTGAGGTTTTTATCCTGTCATTTAATTGTATTTTATTTCAGTTTAAACCTTATCTTTGACATAATCTATTCATTGGTTCGATAAATTTTTTAATGGAACTATGATTATTATAAAACTTAAAAATAAAATTATGGAACAATTATCTCCATCAAAATCATCAACTGTTTTAAGCTGGGGTTTATATCTTGGAATTGCCTCTATTCTTTTTACTTTATTAATTAGTTATAGTGGACTAATGGGTAATAAAGTCGTAGGATTATTATGGTATGTAATACTGGCTGTTGTTTTGGTTTTAGGTATCAAGCATTATAAAGAAAAGGAAAATAATGGTTACTTAAAATATAGTCAGGGTTTAGGTTTAGGTACTTTAACCGGGTTAGTTGCTGGTGTGATTAACGGGTTGTTTACCTATGTATTTTATACGATTATTGATCCTTCGGTTCACGAACAATTAGTGGTTTTTACTCAAGAGGAAGCTTTGAAAAACGGTGCTACAGAAGCAGGTTTAGAACAAGCAGAGTCTTTTATGAATATATTATTAAGCCCGGGAATGCTATCTTTATCAAATATTCTGAGCACTGTATTTATGGCTTTTATCTTTTCGTTGGTGATTGCTGCTATTTTAAAAAAGGATCAGGAACCTGAATTTTAATTATATTGCACACCTGATTTATTATGGGTTAGATTATGTTATAGTCTAACCTTATTATTTTAATATTATAAGATAAGATGAATTTATCTGTTGTTGTACCACTCTTTAATGAGGAAGAATCATTAAGAGAACTGTTTGATTGGGTTGATAAAGTATTAAAGGAAAACGATATTACCTATGAATTGCTTTTTATTGATGACGGGAGTAATGATTCTTCGTGGAGTGTAATTGAAAAATTGGCTTCGGAGTTTAAAGAAGTCAGAGGTATAAAATTTCGCAGGAACTATGGTAAGTCAGCTGCATTGTTCTGCGGTTTTGAAGCAGCTCAAGGAGATGTGGTTGTTACAATGGATGCCGACCTTCAGGATAATCCTGATGAACTACCCGAATTATATCGTATGATTAAAGAGGATGGATATGATTTGGTGAGCGGTTGGAAGAAGAAAAGACATGATCCATTAGGGAAAACAATTCCTAGTAAGTTTTTTAATCGAACTGCACGGTGGGTTTCTGGTATTAAACTGCATGACTTTAATTGTGGATTAAAAGCGTACCGAAAAGAAGTAGTGAAAAGTGTTGAGGTTTACGGTGAAATGCACCGGTACATTCCTATACTGGCAAAACGAAATGGTTTTGGTAAGATAGGGGAAAAGGTTGTTGTTCATCGTGAACGTCAGTATGGAGTATCTAAATTTGGAGTAGAGCGCTTTTTGAAAGGTTTTCTTGATTTATTATCGGTTACGTTTATATCTAAATTCGGAAAACGACCCATGCATCTTTTTGGAGGATTGGGTACGTTAATGTTTATGATAGGTTTCTTTTCTTCATTGTATCTGGGTGTAAAAAAGCTGTATTATGTTTATCATCATATACAGCAGCCATTGGTTACTTCCAGTCCGTACTTTTATATCGCATTAGCATGTATGGTAATTGGTACTCAGTTGTTTGTTGCAGGCTTTTTAGCCGAATTGGTTTCAAGAAATAGTCCTGAACGAAATAAATACCAGATAGAAAAAGTATTAAAGTAGTTGTAACTTAGTATAGTTATTTGTTTATCGAAATTATAAAAGCTTTTTAAGGATGTCTTTTTATAAGGATATAGTGAATGCATACGATGAGATTTTTCCTCTTAATATAAAACAACTTTCTTTTATTGAGGATATGTATGCTTCTTTGGGTGGGAAAAAAATGTTGGATGCCGGATGTGGTACGGGTAGCCTGGCGATAGCGCTAGGGAGACGAAGTGCTTTTGTAAAAGCCTTTGATTTAGATAGGGAGATGATAAAGAAAGCCAAAGAGAAATGCCCGCAGGCCATAAATGTGAAATTTAAAGAGGGCGATTTGCTTCTTATGGGGGATGTATATAAGCATGGGGTTTTTGATTTAGTGTATTGTTTTGGTAATACCATTGCTCATCTTAATGATCTAGAAGAAGTGAGAGTTTTTTGTGAATCAGCCCGAAGTTTGCTAAAACCAGATGGCAAATTATTATTGCAGACCGTAAATTATGATTGGGTTTTAAATAATAACATTAAATCATTGCCAACGATAGAGAGTGATCATTATATTTTTGAAAGAGCATATCGCTATATCGAAACAAGTAGTAAGATTGAGTTTTCGACTCATCTGGTTTCTAAAATAGAAGGTGCTAAGCAAACACAAAAGGTTGTTTTATTCCCCATAGTAAAAGATCAGCTTAGTGCGATTTTAAGTCAATTTTTCACTGATGTAAAGTTTTATGCCGCTTTTAACAAAGATGCGTGGAGCAAGGATTCGTATCATACGGTAATTGAAGCTTCTTTGTAAGAAAAAAATAAAACACCGGGCAAGAAAAAATAAATCGCGAGATTGATAAATAAAAATATGCCCGGTGAAAAAAAATATCTTTGTTTAGCTATTGCAATGTAAGATTAAATGATCAATATGTGAAATAATATTAGTTATTTCGTCTGGTCTGAACCATTTTGTATCACTATCTTTTTTAAACCAGGTAAGTTGTCTTTTTGCATATCGCCTGGTGTTTCTTTTTATTAGTTCAATTGCTTTGTCAAGATCATATTCTCCATCAAAATGAGCAAACAGTTCTTTGTAACCAACAGTGTTTAGTGAATTTAAATCTTTGGATGGGTAAAATTGTTTAGCCTCTTCAATTAGTCCCATCTCTATCATCTGATCCACTCTTGAGTTAATTCTGTTGTATATTTCATCACGATCTAACTCCAGTCCAACTTTAATGATTTTAAACGGGCGTTTTTTTTTATAGTGTTTGTTCTTAATGAGCTGTATGGTTTGCCGGTCATCAAACATACTTCAACAGCGTGTATTACTCTTTTGTGATTTTGCAGGTCAACCTGACTATAAAATTCAGGATCTAACTGCTTCAATTGTCTTCTTATGGAATCGATACCTTCTGAATGGTATATATTCATTATATTATCACGAAGCTCCTGCTCTATTGTTGGTATTTCATCAATTCCTTTGCAAATAGCATCAATGTACATCATGGAACCACCAGTCAGAACAATGTAATTGTGAGTTTTAAAAAGCTCTTTAGAAAGATGTAATGCATCCTGCTCAAACTCCCATGAGCTATAATAGTCATGTATTGAATAGGATGCAATATTGTGATGTTTTACCTCTCTAAGCTCTTCGTCACTCGGAGTGGCTGTTCCAATCTTTAATTCTTTAAATATCTGTCTTGAGTCGGCCGAAATTATTTCTGTTTGATAATGTTTTGCAATTTCGATGCTGACTTTAGTTTTACCAATTCCCGTTGGACCTACTACTACAATTAAATATTTGTGCATTAATTATTAAATGTTTTCAAGTATGCTTACAGATTGTCCAGATCATCAAAATTATCTGTAAACGAAATCATAGAATCATTGTCAAAATCCATATCACGATAATTGAAATCGTCATCATCATCAAAACCCATTTGTTTCTCAAAAGTTTCATTATCCTCAAGAGAGTTATCGCCTAAAATATTACTTAAATCAAGTTGTTCCGGAGGATTTCCTGCAGAGTAAAGGCACTGTATTTGATTGCACTCATTAAGAGTTGTGTTATAGCATTCAATGAATAAATTTCTTTCATTGAAAAAATCAAATACGTATAACAATCTTTGCTTTTGTTTTGTTATAAATTGTTTGATTTTGGTGTCGGCCATGATGAATATTTCAGACGATTCATCCATCGTCATATCCATAAGGGTAATTTCATCTTCTTTATTCCATTCTTCATCAGTTATGAAAAAAGAAGCCATTTGACCCTCTTCAAAATTTAATAATTTTTGAATAAAACTATGTAGGTCAAAAAAAGTTGCCTCTCCTCCAATCTCAATGTCTCTGATAAAGTCCTCGTCTTCTCCCGAAATTAATCTTAATCTTATTGTCATGCTTGTTTTTTTTCAGTCGGCAAATATATAAAAACATCCGGTCTGTATTCATGTTAACGTATAAGTTGAATAAAGGTTTTTTTATTGCAAAAAATCTTACTTCATGTAAAAGCCTACTGTTTTAATATGAGGTAAGTTTAATGGAGTTGTTTGTATTTAAAGATTATTTCAGGGAATTTAAATGTTGTGTTGTAACCTTTTATGGTATTTTGTTGTTAATACTCTAAATATACAGATAATTATGAATGAAAAGAATAAGTATTCTGGCTTATTTAATCTTTTAAGTAAATTATTACTTTTGACATGAGTTCGCGATTAAAGAATCATGTTTTAAGGGTATGGTTTTAATCGTAATAGAGTTTTAATAATAGGATAAGATGACAATAAAAAAAGGTTTTACAACTAAATCGTTACATACGGAGCTTCCTCTGAAAGATGCTTATAATGCATTGCATATGCCTGTTTATGATGGTGTTGCTTATGAGTTTGATTCGGCTGAAGATATCAGGGATGCATTTGAGGGAAAGGTGTTTGCACATGCTTATAGCAGAACAACAAATCCTACAGTTGCCTATTTTGAGCATAAAATTAAGGATTTAACAGGGGCTCATGCTGCTGTGGCTTTGTCATCTGGTATGGCAGCAATTTCAAATACTCTTCTGGCACTGGTGGAAAAGGGTGGCAATATTGTTTCTTCAAATCATTTATTTGGCCATACTTATGCTTTGCTTAAGGAAACTCTTCCTTCATGGGGTATAGAAGTCAGGTTTGTTGATATGAGTAAGCCGGAGGTTGTGAAAGCTAATATTGATGACAAAACAAGGGTTTTGTTTTTTGAAACAATAACCAATCCGCAATTAGAGTTGTTAGATATTGCAGAGCTTAGTGAAATTGCTCATGCCAATAATGTTGCGGTTGTTGCAGATACAACAATTACTCCACCTTATGTATTTACCTCCTCAGATTTTGGTGTGGATGTTGAAGTGATGTCGGCTACTAAGTTTATGTCGGGCGGTGCTGCTGCTGTTGGAGGTGTGGTGATTGATAATGGATTGTTTGATTGGTCTGTATTACCTGCTCTGGAATCATGGCTTGTGGATAATAGTACAAATGCTTTGGTTGTTCGTATCAGAAAAGAAATATTCAGGCATCTTGGTGGGTGTATGACTGCCCATACTGCTCATTATTTAAATATGGGATTGGATATTCTGGCCTTAAGGGTGGATCGCTGTGTGGCAAATTGTAAGGTGTTAGGTGACTTTTTTATGCATCATCCTAAGGTAAAGCAAGTCAATTATCCGGGTTTAAAATCGGATGCTTATTATGAGTTGAGTGAGAAACAATTTTCGGGAAAGCCAGGTGCTGTAATGACAATAGATCTGGGATCTAAAGAGGAGTGTTTTGTATTTTTAAATCACCTTAAAATAGTACGAAGAGCAACCAACTTAAATGATAATAAAACGTTAATTATACATCCTGAGTCAACTATTTACTGTGAGTTTGGTAAAGATGAAAAGCAGGGTATGGGAATTAGAGAAACTATGTTAAGAATCTCTGTGGGTATTGAGGATGTGGAGGATTTAATTTCTGATTTTACCCAGGCACTAGAATTATTGTAGGTTATGATCAGAGGCTTTCTTCTTGTTTTTGTATTGTTTTTTACTATTAGTGGCCTATTGGCTCAAACGGAGTCAATGCGCAAATTTCAATCAACAACTCCTGAAAGTTCTTCAGGACTGGTCAATGCTTTTACCTCATTAACGGAGTGGGGAATGGATTTAATAACTATTGAAAGGGAGAATTCTACCTTTTTCTTTTTACCTATTGTTGGGTATGAAAACAGAACCGGATTAAGTGTGGGTTTGCTTCCTTCGTGGAGATTCTATTTAGGAGGAAAAGAAGAAGGTGCCGGATATTTCAGACCGTCGAATATTTCTGTGTCTGCAGAGTTCTCGACTTCTGGTATGTATGAGTTTTATACATCTTCAAAATTTTATACTAAAAGCAATTGGTACTTTCAAACCAAATGGATGTTTCAGTATATGCCTGATCAATTTTACCAGATAGGTAATTTGACAGATAAAGAGGCTTATTCTGATATAGACGAAAATAAGCTGGAATTTACCGGAAGGATAATGAAGGTGTTGGATAAAAAATGGTTTGTAGGTATCAATTACGATATAGGATCTTATGATGTGAAAAATACAGACGGAGATGTATTTAATCAGGATGTAACAGGATTCGATAAATCTTTGGTTGCCGGTATTGGACCATCCCTAACATACGACAATAGAAATAGTGTGATTTATCCGGTCAGGGGAATTTTTCTTGAGACTTCATATTTAAAATATTTACCATCTGTTTCTGATTGTGATTTTTCAACTTTTATGTTGGATGTAAGGACTTATTTTGATTTAGGAAAGCATGAGCAGGTTGTTGCTTTGCAAAGTGTTGTAAAATCAGCATCGGGGGAAGTTCCTTTTTACCGCTTGTCAGAGATCGGAGGGAAAAGATTGTTTAGAGGTATATCGCATCCTTATAAATATATTGATAACCACAGTGCATATATTCAGGCAGCCTTTAGATCTAAGTTGTGGTGGCGTTTTGGATGTGAAATTTTTACTGGTGTGGGTAATGTTTTTCATGATTTTGATTCAAAGATGCTTGATAAGATACATTTAATGGGAGGTGCTGGATTGAGACTTCGTGTTCTGGAAAATGAAAAGTTGAGTTTTAGAATCGATTATGGCTCAACTAACAGAGGTGATAGTGGGTGTTTTTTACCTTGGGGGAGGCGTTTTGATGAACTTAATTTTGATTTGTTAGTTATAAAGTAAGGTGTTTAAAGCAATTCATGTTATTCGAATATTGTTAATGGATATTTAGTGTCAGCAAGAAAACTAAGGTTTTTCTCAAGTGCTTGAATGGAAAAATTCAATTTCAAGGCTTGGCCTTTTTGAAAATCAAGGAGTTTATTTTCGTAAATGACTGTTTTCAAAAAGGGCGTAACGAAGAAATTGGACTTTTCGGGCAAGCACTATTTAACTAAAAAACACAGCATTCAGGATATAAGATAAAAACAATGAAACGAGCCAGTAAATTAATGATCTAAATTCTCTTATAATAGGATGATTAAATTTATTTGGGAGTTTTATATGACCATTGAAAATAAATTGTATACAGATGAAATTATCGAAAAAAACGGAATATGGATTAAGGTTCTTGCTATCGTTGGCAGAATTAGCTGAAGGGAAGTATATGGGGATTTATCAAATTTCTTTGCGACATAAAATTCCTATGAAATTTTGGAAGCTATTGCTGTTACTTTAAAGAAAAGTGGTATGCTTGAGGTGAAAAAGGTGCAGGCGGGGGTTATAAGTTACGATTGCTGCCTAAAGAAATTTCGTTATTGATGGTATATGAGGCTTTGGATGGAGGTTATCGTAAAGAATTGCCTGTTAATGAAGATGATTCTAATAATCAAAAAGCGGTTTTGCTGGTTGTTAATCGGGCTATAAATGAAATGGCTGACGTATTAAATAATAAAACATTAGCAGATATTCAAAAAGAGTTCAGGGATAGAAACGAAAGTTTGATGTATTATATATAGTCTACAGTCGGCAGTCTATGGCCGGCATATGATATAATGTTGTTGATTGCAGAAGTTACTGCTACAACAGAAAACCAACTCCGGCTTCTCCAGCCGGCTTAGCTTCGATGCTGCATTCATTGCAAGGTGATTTGTTTTATATGGTCAATGTGTTGCGAAAATGGATTTCTAATCCAAATCGAAAAACAATAAGTTGGTTAATTGTTCTCTCCATAGTGAAATCTTGTTTTATAAGGGTGTAATATTACTTGTTGTGAATTTAATCATATTATTATAGTATGTTAATTTAATCCGGGATTACCCTGCTTATTAACTTTATGAAATTCAGCTGTTAATATGGTGATGAATGATTGCGTTGTGTATTAAAGAATACTTAAATAGTAGGTTATTGTGGCTGGAATCTGTTGGAGATATTAAACCCAAAGCTTATGTTTGTGTTGTAATTGAAACGCAAATCATTTAATACTCATAATCATGACCAAGATTGCAAAAAATGTAACAGAACTAATCGGAAATACTCCACTAGTTCAAATTAACAAATTAAACGAAGGTGAAGCTCAGGTTGTAGCAAAGTTAGAATTTTATAATCCTGCGAGTTCAGTAAAAGATCGTATTGCATTTTCAATGATTGAAGACGCAGAACGTCAGGGGAAATTAAATAAGGATTCCATCATTGTTGAACCTACAAG
>CAXXLC010000020.1:0-16173 GCA_963677345.2 uncultured Saccharicrinis sp. | reverse complement strand
GTAATTCTAAATACATCAACAAAACATCAAGCCATTCTTCACGAACCTCTTTATCTAAGCCTATAATACCAGGAATAAACAAAGATGCATTTAGAAGCATATCCGATAACTCCTGAGCTCTGTCTTTAAAAGAGGCATCCTGTTGAGTTGCTACTCTGTCGAACCACCATATGTCATTTTTATTTAGCTCTAAAGCCTTACTTTCTGACAAACCATCCTGGTCGCTCAAATAACCAAACCCATAACCAAGATTAAAGCCATACGAAGCAATTGTTAAAGGAATCTCTAATGTTTTATTTACATGAAACACTGACTCATCGCCTGCTGTTCTTTTTTGTGCCTTTACATTGATTAAACCACCCCAAAATATTAATACCAACAAAATCCTTCTTATTAACACACCTTCTTTTAAAAACATACTATTTATAACTAATATCAACCATAAAAAAATCGGTATCCAAAACATTAGAATACCGATGTAAGATAAATTACTAAAATCTATTTTTTCTTTTTGCCAAAATTTTTCAATAAATCATTCACCGTTTTTTGAACATTTTCATCCTTCAAAACTTCTTTAATGGCTTTTTCTGCCTCTTTTCCTACCTCTTTTTGAACTTGCTTTGAAGCTGCCGACAAATCCAGACTCATTTTAGGATTCTTCGCCGTTCCTTTAATAATCACATCAACAATATAGTCAGAACCAGAATTAACAAAACCATCACCTAAAATACCTAAAGCTCCTGCTACATCTTTTTTTGAAACAGGTGTTTTTACTACGTAATTTAACGATTGATCAAATCCCTGCTCCCCATACACCGTTATTTTTTTATCAAAAACAGTAGGACTAAATGGTTTAACTATAATTTTTCCATCCTGCATAATAAAATTAACATCAATATTTGTAGCTTTTAGCTTCTTGTATTTATCATTATTAAGAAGACTTGCCATACCATTTAATACTTTCGAGTTTGACACTTCTATGTAAGGTGAAATAATTTCTCCTTCCCCTGTAATAGATGAAATCACAGGGGACATTTCTTCATCTATTTGACTATTATAGTGCAACGAGGCAGATATTTTACCTTTTGAACTTTTGGCAATAGGCATTAACGAATCTATTACTGAAAATGAATTTGCAGTTTTTGTAATATCTATATCTGTTGCTTTAAAAGTAAAGTCTGCAAAAGGTTTACTCTCATCCTGGGTATTATACTCTCCTCCCATAATAATTTGTCCATCAAGCAAACTCATTTCAATTCCATTTAGTTTAACAATTCCATCACGAACTGTTATTTTCCCTTTGGTATCATCAATAACTAATTTATCATAAAGCAATTTATTTATGGATGAATTAAAAACAAAATCAATATTCTTAGGAATCTGCACTGTTTCAAACGAAGCTGTATCCTCTACCTCGCTTGAATCCTGCTCTGTTTCATCCATAAGAAATTCATTAACATCAATAAGATTTGATTGATGCGTTAATGTTCCTGTTATCGTTTCATCTTTGAAAATATAAGGAAGATAGTTTTCTATTTTTCCTTTTAAATTAAAATCAGACTTTCCTATAATACACCTAAAATCATCCAGATTAACAACTTTAGGCGAAAATGTTAACACAGCTGATGGAATATCAATAGCCTGTGACAAATCTTTATCCGAATAATAAAAATGACTTAAAGAGATACTTCCTTCCGATTTTATTTCATCGTAAGCCTCTGCTTCGATAGTTTTCACATCCCCATCCACATTAATATCTGCTGCAACTATACCTTTTATATCAAAGCTATCCAGTGGTAATGCTTCTTTTAAAGAATTAAGATTTATAATTCCCTGAAGTCCTCCTTTATATTGAGCATTACTTACCGGTGTTTTTACAATTAAAGAGGCATCAAATGGATTTTTGTCAAGCTCAAAATGGAATTTATTTATTTCACTTATAGTATTATCTGCAGTTCCTCCCTGATTATCAACTAAAATTTTAATATTGATGTCGTTAATCGACTTTGGTAAATCAGGATATTTTACAAAACCATCATTCACGTTTAACAAAACATTAAAGGCAGGCAAATGATCTGCATCTTTATACAAACCTTTTACAGTTGATATTAAAGTTAGATTTCCTTTGGCATCTATCCCTTCAATATAACTGTGGTAAGCTTCAGGCACCAAATCAAAAATAGCCTCAAAATCAGTTCTTTTGGTATTTAGTTTTAAGTTTAAATCATAACCATCATCTAACATTGCTACTGTACCGTCAAATCCTAAGTTTAATTTATTCACCAGTAAATCATTTTCTTTGAAAGTGAAAATCATCTTCTCCATATTGGCTAACATTTCTGCTGATAAGGAAACTGACAAGCCATTTAGATAGCTTACATTTTCCATTGTAAAATCTATGCTTTCAACAGATGTATTGAGATTTAAATCTGTCAAAGAAGCACTAAAATCACCAGAAAGTTCTAAATTCATATTAGTGAGTAAGGCTGATATATCAGAAGTTGCATCGGTGTATTTTATTGAAGCCTTTCTGATTTCAAACTTTTGTAATTTAATACCAAAATTTGTAGAGGAAGCATCAGTTGATTCTTCCTGCGTTTCATCGGAAGAAGCCTTCATGATATCCCAATTAACAGTTGAGTCTGCTAAAACTATTGCTGATACAGAAGGATTATCTAATAATACTGTTTCTATTTCCAGTTGATCTCCACTCATTGCCGACAGTAGATCAACTGAAACCTGCAATGATGTTATAGAAAAAAGCGTGTCTCCTTCAAATTGCTGGGTTCCGACAACACTTAAACCTGACATATTTACGGATAGATTTGGGAAATTATTTATTAGCGACAATGAAAAGTCATCCCAATTTACCTGGGCTTTAAGTTGATTGTTGATTTCTTGCTTTGCAATATTTTCAATCTTTCCTTTTAACAATAAAGGCGTTAAAAAAAGAAGAAGAATTAAAACACCTAGAACGATAGCAACAATCCGTATAAATTTCTTCATAATAAAAAATATATTTTGGTGTAAAAACAAATCAATATAACAAAGATCCTGCCTGTTTAACGAAGCATTATAAAATAATTTTCTAAATCAACGCTATTCACTAGTTATCAAGATGTAAACTTAGTTTGAATTGCCATTTATCAAATTCAAACTGTTTAAAACCGGCAAAAACACCAATATTAAGCATCAAAAATACTTGATTTATTCCATATCCTACCTCATTATAATTTTTTAAATCAGGTTGTGTTAAATGATGAATATAAATATTTTCATTCCAAAGTTTATCCTGTAAAAAAGGAATGTTCTTAACTAATAAATAAGGTGTTGAATAACACAAATGCCCTTCAATAAACCATTTATCAGTGCTATACTTATAATCTTCTAATAAATTACAATTGCGTTTCCAGTCTTTAAAGGATATGGGTATCTCACTGGTATTAAAATGGGTAAAATTCGAAAAATGCATACCCGAACTATTGCCATAATATCCCCCATGTATATCATAATTAAAACTATACATGAAACTCCACTTAAATTCCTGATTAATACTCAACTCAATTAAATCATAATCAGATTCCGATTGCAGCACATTTTTCACTCCTTTTTCATAAGCTAATGTAAAGGTTGGGTATTTTGACTCTATCATCTTTTTTCTACCCCTATCTATACGATAGTAATACATCGGGGTAAATTGCAAACTAGTTCTAAACTGAATACCTCTTCTATTTTTGAAAACATCAGTTGGAAATCTGTTATCTATATTATTGTTTAAATGATAATTGCCTTCCTGGTTTCCCAACGAAAACTCTGTTGTATTTTCAAGTTTGTATGCATCATTGTATTTTATCTTTCCAGTCAAAACCAATCCATTGGCCAAATCAGTCTTAGACTCAAAACTAATATAATTATCCTGATACAATCTCATATAATTTTCCTTAAATAATAAAGATGAAACAGCATTAGGATAATGAGCTATTCCGCTATATTCATTAAAATCTTTACTCCACTGTCCTGCTCTTAATATAAAAGCAGTATGTTTTACATTATCGTAATCTAAACGTGCATGAAAATTCCAATTAAATGATTTTCTGTTGATTGCATACTTAATATCTGGCCTCAGATACAACAGGCTTTTTTTCTCATTCATAAAATAATACCTGAAATTAATACGCTGCTGAAAAACAAATCCATCTACAGCATTAAAAGAAAACGATTCTTTATCTATTATCCCATAATGACGTAAAGTAATTCGAGGCACACTATCTGAAATAACATATTTTTTTCCGCCTATAATATTTCCTATTACACTAAGTGATTCGCTTTTATTTTCTTCAACTTTAATAGAATCCTGTTTTACCCCTGATATCAGTAATGTTAAAGAATCATTAATACCCAAACTCTCAATTTCTTTCTTACTTAAGGGTATTGGTCTTATTTTATTCCAATCCACACTATCAGATGGAATTGTATCCCTAACAATTTTATAGGTGCTATCAAGAGACTCCAACTGAAGTCCTCTCCCCAATTGCTCAATATTTTCATTCTCCTTCTCTATTAATCGAGAAAGTTTTAACATTTCTCTGTTGTTTAATTCGTCCTTTTTTAGAAGCTCCTCTATTTTCTGCTGATTTCTATTTAAGGAATCATTAGCAGATACATCCTCTTCTTCTTTAACATCTTCACCCATGGCATAAGCCTCTTTCAAAGAACTTGGAACAGGCAAATCTTCATCTAAAAACACTTCTTCATACTTAACTGACCCTCCATAATTAGCTGTCGCATTAAAACCAAAGGTTTTTACATCCACCTCAAACATATGACTAACCGGAAGCCAGGCTTTACCCTTAACTTGCTCCTGAACTTGTTTAATCCTGATCTTTCCAAAAAACTGTTCATTTACTAAATCAACAGAATGAATATTCCATAAATTATCAACAATATAGATATAACCTTCAAACAGTTTTTGGTTTTTTCGTTTAGGGCTTACTTTAATTTTATTGATATAATAATCTCCCTCTTGAAAGAAACCTTCATATCTGTAATTATAAAAAGAAAATGCCTTACGGGATATAGGCGAAATAGCAATATCACTTTCTGAATCGTAAAAACTATAATTTAAGTACCCTAAAACTTCATCCTCGCTATTATTGGGGATTGTAGAACGTTTTGAAATGACATGATGCTCATATTTATTTGGGGCATTAAATATAATTTCATTTATAGATTCAGCAACATAGGTTTTTCCCTGTTCCACACCTTCCTCTTTCAGTTGCTTTCGGAATAATGCAGGTATCTTATTCATATCAAAACCACCTTTCAGGTATACACTAGCCTTATAATGCTTTACCTGACGTAAAAAATACGGAGCCAGACTGATCGATTTACGAATAATTCCATAAGCAGGATCTTCCTTACCAGAGTATACTCTTACTTCTTTAATTTTATAATCCTGCGATTTTAGAACGATATCTTTAACAATGTCAGTATTATCCAATGTGATTGTTTCAACAACTTTAGTAAAACCTAAGGCCTGAAAAGATATTTTGTATGTACCAGGCTTCAAATTAAAAATATATTCCCCTTCAAGGTTTGTTGTTGTACCTGTAGTTAATTCTTTAATATAAATAGATGCAAATGGAATACTTTCTCCATCAAAGGATCTGACAACTCCACTTATAGCCTGAGAATAAACACAATTGCCTGAAAATAATAATACAAATAGCAATAATGAACCTATGACAGTTTTTGGGTTACTCATATATCAGTTATATCGCATAATTCTTCAATAGGTTTCAAATCTATAAAATATAAAAACATTAACCACACACCTAATCAGAATTAAATAAACTCCCTTTGAATTTTATTTATTTTTACCACAAACTCCATGTGACATTTATCAGCTTTTTGTTATTTTTGCATCCAATTTTAAAATTTTAATTATATGCCATCTATATCTAAAAGAGGCGTTGATATGCCGCCCTCACCAATTAGAAAACTTGTTCCTATTGCTGATGAAGCTAAAGCAAGAGGAATTAAAGTTTACCATTTAAATATCGGACAACCTGATATTCACACTCCTGAGGTCGCCATAAATGCCGTTAAAGATATTGATCGCAATATTCTTGAATACAGTCATTCTGCCGGATTATTAGAATACCGACAAAAGCTCACCAAATATTATAAAAGATTTGATATTGATATTGATACAGATCAAATAATGGTAACAACGGGAGGTTCGGAGGCCTTTATGTTTGCTTTCTTCTGCTGTTTTAACCCGGGAGATGAAATTATTATTCCTGAACCATTTTATGCCAACTATAGTGGTTTTGCAACTGCAACAGGAATCAACATCAAACCTATTACTTCAAAATTTGAAGATGGTTTTGCCTTACCTCCTATTGAAGAATTCGAAAAATTGATTACATCAAAAACTAAAGGAATTTTTATTTGTAATCCCAACAATCCTACCGGGTATTTATATTCACAGGAGGAATTGAATCAACTACGTGAAATAGTTCTTAAGAATGATCTGTTCTTATTATCCGATGAAGTTTACAGAGAGTTTTGCTACGATGACTACAACCACATTTCGGCTCTTAAGCTTGAAGGATTAGAGGATAATGTTGTATTAATCGATTCAGTAAGTAAACGTTACAGTGAATGTGGAATACGTATTGGAGCTTTAGTTAGCCGTAACAAACAAGTTATAGATTCTGCAATGAAATTTGCCCAGGCCAGATTAAGCCCGCCATTACTAGGACAAATAGCTGCTAGCGCTTCTTTGGAAGCCGCAGATGATTACTCTGAAATGGTATATAATGAGTATTTAGGCAGAAGAAATGTACTGGTTGAAGGACTGAATAAAATTCCGGGAGTGCGTTCTCTGGTTCCTAAAGGTGCTTTTTACACAATGACCAAATTGCCGGTTGAAGATTCTGATCATTTCTGCCAGTGGATATTGGGTGAATTTCAATATGAAAATCAAACTGTAATGATGGCTCCCGGGTCAGGATTTTACAGTAGCAGATATCTTGGAAAAGACGAAGTTCGCATTGCTTATGTTTTAAACGAAGACGACTTGAAGAAAGCTCTATTCGTCATAGAAAAAGCACTGGAAGCTTATCCCGGAAAGAAAAAATTATAATCATCGAGCTAAGAGCGTTATAGCTCTTAGCTCACTATAAATAAATAAAAACATACTAATTATATTTATGTAATAAGTAACATTCTCCTTGTTTACCAGGGCTAACGTATGAAATGTAAAAACTTAAAATTATTTGAGATATAAACAAGATGTAAACAATGGAGGATTTGTGAAATTTTTAAAAACTAAATTGTTTGTCCAAAATGCTAATAACTTTCTGTTGATTGTTAATTATTCAAATATTAGTAAATTTAAAAGTACTATTTAATTCTTGACCTTTGTAAAAAAAACAATGAAAACATCATTACACAAAGGTTTTGGAAATTTAGTTGACACAAGGTTAAATAGAAATAAACTACATTTATTAATAGATATTGTAGTATTAACAATAATAGCAGTTTTGTGTGGAGCTGAATCATGGGATGATGTTGAACTTTACGGAAAAACGAAAATTTCTTTTTTGAAAAAAATTCTATGTTTACCAAATGGAATACCCTCCCACGATACTATCAATAGAGTTATATCTTCCATAAAACCAGAATGTTTTGAAAAGTGTTTTGTAGATTGGGTGCAAATACTGGTGAAAAGAGATATAGATGTTAATGTGATTTCCATAGATGGAAAAGCAGTCAGACGGTCGAAAGACACATTTCATAACACCCCAGCAATTCATATTGTAAGTGCTTGGTGTAGTGAAAATCAAATGGTATTAGGACAATGTAAAAGTGAAGGTAAATCAAACGAAATAAAATCAATTCCAACCTTGTTGGATTTATTAGATATAAAAGGCAGTGTTATTACAATTGATGCCATGGGAACTCAAAGAGAAATAGCTCGCAAAATAATTGCTAATGAAGCAGATTATATTTTGTCTTTAAAAGCAAATCAAAAGAATTTAAAGGAAGAGGTTGAAAGTGTTTTTAAAGTACAAAAACCGGATTCAACTTCTCATGAAATAGATAAAGGTCACGGACGAATAGAAACAAGAAGTTGTGATGTAATTACAGATCTTACACAAGTGGAAGGTATTGAGAAATGGGAAAATATAAAAAGTATTATAAAAATTAGCTCAGAAAGAATATTGCCCAATAAAACAACAACAGAAGAAAGGTATTATATCAGTAGCCTGGATGTTACAGCCGAAAAAATGAATAAGTACATTAGAGCACATTGGGGTATTGAAAATAATTTACACTGGGTTCTGGATATGACCTTTAATGAAGATTACCAAAGAAAAAGAACAAAAAACGCAGCCCAAAATTTTGCCCTAATAAATAAAATAGCTTTAAACCTATTAAAGAAGGATAATGCAAAAGGTAGCCTTAAAGCTAAAAGAAAAAAGGCTGGATGGGATGATGATTTTTTACTCAGTATTTTAAAAAATTAAATGCGTCGACCCTGGTTGATCCACTAATTTCGCTCATTTCACGAATTAGTATTGCTTCTCAATGATTTTACAGTCATCTAATTTTCGCTGATTATCACGAATTCTTTATAAATGCGAATTACAACTAATTATCACGAATTATTATTTGCTGCGCAAATGGTGCAACCTGAAATACTATGGCCTAATGCCTAGGAGCTAAGAACTAAGAGCTAAGAGCTAGTAATAGTACCACTTGTAAGAATATGTGTAGCAGGAAACCAAGACTTTCAACTTTTGACTTTTAACTAGGAACTAACAACAATATCCGACTCTGTTTTTGCTATTTTCACATTAACATAATGGCCGATGGTTATAGGAGGTAAAAAAACAAATTTATGGCCGGTAAAATGGTAAGTTATTGTTGATGCCGTTGCAAGTGTTTGTGACTCAGCTCCGGGTCTGCTATGACTTAGCTCCGACTCAGCTCCACAAAACTCCACGGATTGTATACAGGTTTTACGCAGGTTGTTCGCAAACCATGGTATAGAATCTGTGTAGAGTCTGTGTAGAGCCTGTGGAAAATTGCATAGCAGTTGCGCAGCAGGGGCGTACACTTCTCATAGCAGTTGTATACGTTTTGTATAGAAGTTGTACAGAAGTTGTACAGAAACTGTATAGAAGTTGTATAGAAGTTGTACAGACATGGAATCAAAATGTGTTAAAATGACCTTTTTGTGGAATCATTTTGCTCAAAAACAGCAAAATCCTGGAATATTTTTGGTGTTTTTTGCGATTTTCCGGAATATAGGGCATCAGATAACGCGCTGGGTGTATATTTTTCAATGGGTCAAAAATTTTAACATTCACTAATTCAGTATTTTACAGCTCAAAAAAGTTACAGTAATATTTTTGTAATTTTTTTATGTTGCTTTTCATCATAATTTAGCATTAAACAATTAGTCGAAAGTCGAAAGTTCATAAAGTGACTTTTTTCATGCAGAGATAAAATTTACCAAACTGAAGACTAAGAACTAAGAGCTGAGAGCTGATCAGGTCAGCGATCACCCTGCTTTCAGGAACTCTCACTACTGTAATTTCAAACTGGATAAAAAGGCATAAAGTCAGAAAAGCAGCAGAAAGAGCAGCGGCTAAAAAAAAGCCATAAGAGAAATATTATTAAAACTTAAAACCATAAAAATTAAAAGTCATGGGAACATATGATAACGGAGCATTTGGAAGCTTCCACGGTAGAGTTGGTAATTTAGTAGGTAGCTCATGGAAAGGAATCAACTATATGAAAGCCTGGATGAATGACAATATTAAATTGGTGGCACTGGCAAATGGATTCGACCCCTGTTATTTGATGAAGTACTTACAGCTTACCTGTCAGTAGAACAAGCAGACAGGTGTTTTTTTGTCATCTAATTAACGCTAATTACCACGAATTATTTTATCCTTTGCGCTGGTGCGAGCTTGTAGCTCGTACCTTATTCAAATATTCTAAGCACCGGTTCAAGTTTGTAACTCATACCTAATATCAATTAAACTTAGTTTCTTTTCCAAATCGAGAAAAAAAAGATTGTATGTTGAGTTTAAAACCACCTCCCCCTCATACTTCGGGTACTCCTCCTTCGGAAGGAGGAGAAATGATTTACAGCGCGCTTAGTTGTTGCCTTTGGAAGAGAAACATTTTATTTAACAGCATTACATTACAACACTTAGATTCCTTCTCTCGAAAGAAAATTAGTTCCCCTTTGTTAGGTATAGCGTCTCGCTATGTCTTATAAATCAAGGCCTCCCGGCCTGGTATTATAACCCCCCTCTAACTCCCCCGATTGGGGGAGAACTGATTTACAGCTCCAGTAAATGCGAATTGTAACGAATTGGTATTTGCTGCGCAAATTGTTACAACCTGAAATACTGTGGCCTAAGAACTATGCTAAGAACTAAGAGCAAGCAACTAAGAACTTTTTTCGCCTACATCTGTCAGCTTATAACCTAATGACCTAAATCCCTAATCAATTCATAAACTCGACGATTTAACAACTCGACAGCTAATTCATCCCTAATCATAAACAAAAAAACCGGGTAAACCCGGTTTTTAAATCATATTGTTTGACCAATTATAATGTTTTTAATTTAGCATCAACTTCATTATACTTATCCATCATTTCAAAGCGATAATAAAGAGTTTTTAAACTTTCCAGAACAGCAGCTTCTTCTGGTCTGATTTCACGAGCTTTTTCAAAGAAAGGCATAGACTCTTTAAATGTTTTTTCTGCTACTGCTTTTTGTGCTTCATACTTTTTAAAATCAGTTTCTGCATTTGCAAGATTCATTTCCTCTACTCCTTTATTAAAATACATAACACCAAGATTATATAATGCATTAAAATATTGAGGATCTAATTTTAAACAAGTATTGTAATCATTTAAAGCAGCGTCAAAGTTTTTACTATTATCATTCAACACACCCCTTGCATAATAGAAAGATGGATTTGACTGATCTTTTTGAATGGCTTTATTCAAGTAATCAAGAGCTTTATCGTTTTGCTTAGTTGTTAAATAATAATTAATCAGCTCAGTTAAAATTCTATCATCTTCAGGATAAGTTTCAAATCCTTTAATCAAATTTGGACCCATCTTAGCAGAATCCTGAGCTGAGCCTAACACCTGATGTAATAATAAAACAGCATCACCACCACCATACTTTAAGTCAATTGATTGGTTAAAATACTTTTCTGCAGCAGTCCAGTCTTTAGCGTTATAAGCCGCTAAAGCAGTATTATAAATAATAGCAGTATCTACTTTTTCACCTTGGATAGCCACTGCATATTCATTACTATTCAAGTCTAAAAGACTTTCAAAAGCTTTAACAGCACCACTAAAATCTTCTTTATTAAAAGCTTCAACACCTGCATTAGTCAATTCATTACCAAAAAACAATAAAGCTTGTCCGATTTCATTTTTATAACGACCTATTTTTTTACCTTTTTCATCGCCTTTTTTATCAAACTCTATAGCTTTTTTATAAAAACCGGAAGCTTTAATAATACCTTCGCTATCCTTACCATCTTTAGCTAATTTAGTATATACTTTAGCTGCAACAATATAAGTCTTAGGCCACGAATCACTTTTTTCATTTGTTAAAGCAGCATCAATAGCTTCCTTTGCCTTATCAACATCACCTTGATCCAGTAACGTAACTGCAGTTGTCACTTTTCCCTTTTGAGCATATGTCGCAGAAAAAGCGATAATACATACAAATAATAAAATAATTTTCTTCATCATATTAAGTTTTATTGTGTGGATTCTTAAAATTTAATTTATTCTTGAGTTTCTGTATTTTCTTGAGATGACTCGTTTTGTTGATCTTCGCTTTCAACATCGCTAACCACTTCTTTATCTTCCTCTTCTTTGAAAGCAGAAACTTTAGCAACAGAAGCAATTTCATCCCCGTTTCTAAGGTTAATTACTTTCACCCCTTGCGTAGCTCTACCTGTTGTTCTTAATTCTGACAATGCCAATCGTATGGTTATTCCTGATTTGTTAATAATCATCAAATCATTATCGTCAGTAACATTTTTTATAGTAATTAATGCGCCGGTTTTGTCAGTAATCTTCATTGTTTTTACACCTTTACCACCTCTGTTAGTAATTCGGTAATCATCAATCTTTGATCTCTTTCCAAAACCTTTTTCAGAAACAACCAGGATATCCTCGCTATCATCTTTAACACATATCATACCAACAACTTCATCAGTTGAAGTATCCAGCGCAATACCTCTTACTCCTGAACCAGTACGGCCAATACACCTTACATTAGTTTCGTTAAACCTGATTGCTCTACCAGATCTGGTTGCCATCAGGATTTCTTCTTGACCATCAGTTAATCTTGCTTGTATTAACTCATCATCCTCCTTAATAGTAATTGCATTTACTCCATTCACCCTTGGTCTTGAATAATCAGCAAGCAACGACTTTTTAATAATACCTCTTTTGGTACCCATGATGATATAATGATTATTAATATAATCCTCATCATTAAGTTTTTTAACCTTGATAAAAGCTTTTACCTGGTCATCACCTTCAATATTCAACAGGTTTTGAATAGCCCTGCCTTTGGTATTTTTAGCTCCTTCAGGAATGTCATACACTTTTAACCAGAAACAACGGCCTTTTTGTGTAAAGAACAACATAGTATTATGCATTGTAGCAGGATACAAATGTTCAATAAAGTCTTCATCCCTGGTAGTACTACCTTTTGAGCCTACTCCTCCTCTGTTTTGAGTTTTGAATTCTGCCAAAGGAGTTCGTTTGATATATCCCATATGTGATATAGTGATAATCATCTCATCATCAGCATAAAAATCTTCAGGATTAAATTCTTCTGAAGAATAAACTATCTCAGTTTTACGCTCATCACTATATTTGGTTTTGATCTCAAGAAGTTCATTGGTAATAATTTCCATTCTTCTTGGTTCATGAGCCAAAATATCTTTTAAATCGGCAATTTCTTTCAATAGTTCATCATATTCGGCTCTTAATTTATCTTGTTCCAGACCGGTCAATTGTCGCAAACGCATATCTACAATTGCACGAGCCTGAATTTCTGACAACTCAAATCTTGCTATTAAATTTTCACGCGCTTGATCCGGACTAGCAGCAGCTCTGATAATTTTAATAACTTCATCAATATTATCACTGGCAATAATTAACCCTTCTAATATATGAGCTCTTTTTTCAGCCTGTTCTAACTCATATTGAGTTCTGCGGATAACTACATCATGCCTGTGCTCTACAAAATTGCTTATCAGACCTTTAAGATTTAACAATTTAGGTCGTCCTTTTACTAAAGCAATATTATTAACACTAAAGGATGATTGTAAAGCTGTTAGCTTATATAAATTATTAAGAACCACATTTGCTATTGCATCTTTTTTAAGATCAACAACAATACGCATTCCTTGCCTATCGGATTCATCATTAACATTAGAAATACCTTCAATTTTCTTTTCGTTAACAAGATCTGCAATTTTAATAATTAATTCAGCCTTATTAACCAAATATGGAATTTCAGTAACAATAATCTTCTCACGGCCATTAGCCTCCGCTTCCACTTCAGCCTTAGCTCTTACAACAACTCTACCTCTGCCTGTTTCAAAAGCTTCTTTTACACCTTTATATCCATAAATAATACCCCCTGTTGGAAAATCAGGAGCTTTAACATATTCTAATAAACCATCAATGTCAATATCGTTATTCTCAATATAAGCAATAGTAGCATTGATAATTTCAGTTAAGTTATGAGGAGGCATATTCGTTGCCATACCAACAGCAATACCACTGGCTCCATTTACAAGCAGGTTAGGAATCCTGGTAGGTAATACAGTAGGCTCCTGGATTGAATCATCGAAGTTCAGTTGAAAATCGACAGTACGTTTCTCAATATCAACTAATGTTTCTTCGGCAATTTTATTTAACCTGGCCTCGGTATAACGCATTGCAGCAGGACTATCGCCATCAACAGAACCAAAGTTACCTTGACCATCTACCAAAGGATAACGTAAGGACCAATCCTGAGCCATACGCACCATTGCATAATAAACCGATGAATCACCATGTGGGTGATATTTACCCAAAACCTCTCCTACAATCCTCGCTGATTTTTTATATGGCTTTGTGGAAGTAACACCCAAATCACTCATCCCGTATAAAACACGCCTATGAACAGGTTTAAAACCGTCTCTTACATCAGGAAGTGCTCTGGAAACGATCACAGACATTGAATAATCAATGTATGCGGATTTCATTTCTTCCTCAATATTGATTTTTATTATTTTCTCTCCTTCAGCCATTTAATATTAAATTATGAATTAGAATTTACAAATGAAAAAAGGCTCTTTAAAGCCTGTTTTTTTGAACGGCCTAATTTAGTCATTAATACTATAATTATAAAGCGTTTTTTAACACATTTTATTAACAAGTTCAAATCTTTCGTTATTCAGCCATTTTATTACGATTTTTAAAGCTTAGGATAGTGAAAATTTAAAATTAATTGTATTTTTAAAATTCTTATTAAATGCTTTTAATATGAATTTAAATTTCTCACAAAGAATTAATGATGTTATTAGTTTTGCAAAGGAAGAAGCAGAAAGACTAGGCAATCCGTATATAAGTCCTGAACATTTGTTTTTAGGAATCCTAAGAGAAGGAGAAGGGACTGCTATAGAAATTCTAACTCAACTAAATGTAAACTTAGATTGTTTAAAGAATAACATTGAATCAAAGTTAAAAACAAATGTTACGTTAGAGCATACAGATCATATTCCGTTACTGAAATCATCAGAAAGAATATTACGTCTTATATATTTAGAAGCCAGATCTGTTAAAAGCCAAAGCATCAATACCGGACATTTGTTATTAGCTTTATTAAAGGATAACCGAGGTTTTATATCTGAACTTATGGCAGAAGAAAAAATTAATTACGAAAAAGTAAAAGGGCTTATTACCAAAAATGAACCATTAGCTAAAGCTGATTTACCTGAAGACGACGATCAGGACAGCCCATTTTCATCAGGAGGGGGCGGTTCTGATGCACCAAGATCTTCGAGTGGCTCAAAAGGATCCGATACTCCGGTATTAGATAATTTTGGTATAGACATGACTCAGGCAGCAGAAGAAGGCAAGCTTGACCCTATTGTTGGGAGAGAAAATGAAATAGAAAGATTGGCACAAATATTAAGCCGGAGAAAAAAGAATAACCCAATTTTAATTGGTGAACCAGGCGTTGGTAAATCAGCCATTGCAGAAGGTTTGGCAATCAGAATTTACGAAAAGAAGGTATCAAGAGTTCTATTCGACAAAAGGGTTATAACACTGGATTTGGCTTCAATTGTTGCAGGAACAAAATACAGGGGGCAGTTTGAAGAAAGAATGAAAGCCATTCTCAATGAATTGTCTAAAAATCCTAATATCATTCTTTTTATTGATGAAATTCATACAATAGTAGGAGCCGGGGGAGCTACCGGATCCCTGGATGCTGCAAATATGTTAAAACCAGCGTTGGCTCGTGGAGAAATACAATGTATTGGTGCCACTACATTAGATGAATATCGCCAACACATAGAAAAAGATGGAGCTTTAGAAAGAAGATTTCAAAAAGTAATGGTTGAACCAACCTCTATTGATGAAACTGTTGAAATCCTTAATAACATAAAGGAAAAATATGAAGATCATCACAATGTTGAGTATACTCCTGAGGCCATTGAAGCTTGTGTAAAATTAACAGAACGCTACATTACTGACCGACACCTTCCGGATAAAGCTATTGACGCCTTGGATGAAGCCGGATCAAGAGTACATATTTCTAATATTATCGTTCCCGAAACCATTTTAAACCTTGAGGAACAAATAGAAGAAACAAAAGAAAATAAAATTAAAGCTGTTAAAGCTCAAAATTTTGAATTAGCTGCCAGCTTCAGAGATAAAGAAAAAAATTATTTAGAGGAGCTAAATAACGCTAAAAACAAATGGGAACAGGAACTTCAACAACACAAGGAAACTGTAGATATTGAAAAAGTTGCTGAAGTTGTTGCCATGATGACAGGCATACCGGTTCAAAGAGTAGCCCAGGCTGAAGGATATCGTTTGCTTCA